>JAVJQZ010000006.1:0-357984 GCA_040218645.1 Rhodospirillales bacterium | reverse complement strand
GAAATTCACAGCCGTTCATTCTTCCGTTTGCAACTACTTCAACTTTCAAAGACATCTTATCTCAAGAGACAAATTCAAAGGTCAACGCAATGCTGCGCTTGTCGAATGGCAACAGCTTTGTGCTGCATAATCTCGGTCAATTTAAGCCGAACAGAGACCAGTTCGCATTTGTCTGACACCACCCTTAAATTCCCTGTTCCGATTTTAGGGAAATCATTAGCCGCCGCCCGTGAACCCGGAGGTCTTTCTGCATTTCTCGATCATCACCGGACAGAAAGCAGTGAGTTTCCCTGTATGTTCCCTGAATATCAGGGAAATGCCGGAGGCGGGTTCGCACCAGACTGCACCCACCGCCATTCCTTCCCCTGTCCGGTCCTGCGAACCGCAGGTCCGGCCTTTATCGTGACAATGCCGCCGCTCGGCCACTACCGTCTTGCGCATCGGAAGGATGCCGACTTACGTTAGTCGATCAAACGCAACAATGGACAGTTATCTTGTCACGCAGGAAGACCCCGAAGAGCACGGAAACGACAAAGGATTATCGTTTCATGACGGCACTTTCCCGCGGACTGTCGGTTCTGCGGGCCTTCGGTCCCGGAAACGAGCCACTCGGCAATGCCGATATTGCAGAACGCGTCGGCCTGGCCAAGCCGACGGTGTCAAGAATCACCTTCACGCTGACGGAACTCGGTTACCTCAAATACGTGGAGGAAACGGGGCGTTATCAACTCGGCATCGGCGTCCTGAACCTCGGCTATGATGTCATGGCGCAAATGGAAATCCGCGATATCGCCCGGCCATTCATGCAGGAACTCGCCGAGTACGCCAACGCATCCATCTACTTGGGCATCCCCGACGGCCTTGAGTTCGTTTATATCGAAGCCTGCCGGACGCAGGCGTCGATGGTAATCCGTCTCGGAATCGGTTCCCGCATCCCGATCCCCACCACCAGCATGGGCCGGGCATACCTCGCGGCCCTCCCCGAAGCCGCAAGGGAAGAGTTAATGGCCAGGTTGGCCGAAAAACACGGCGATGAATGGCCGGCAATGAAAAAAGCCACCTTGAAGGCCGTCAAACAGGCACAGGAACGAAGCTACGCCATGACGGTCGGGGAATGGATATCGGAGGCCAATTCCGCTGCCGCCGTCATCCGGCGCGCCGACGGCCATCCGGCATTCGCGGTAAATGTCGGCGGCCTTCGCTCGATCATTACCGAGGAACGGCTGGAGAAGGACCTTGGCCCCCGGGTGCTTGGTGTCGCACGGCAGATCGAGCACGGCGCACGCGCCATCCTTTAACCCCCGAGCTTTAACCCCCGAGCGTGTCAGATCGCCATGCCCTGTCCGCCGTTGACGTCAAGTGAGGCACCTGTCACGAACCCCGCTTCAGGTGACGCCAGATAGGCAATCGCTGCGGCCACATCCTCAACCTCGCCATGGCGGCGGACGGGAATGGACTGCAGCACCGCAGCGCGTTCCGCTTCCGACTGACGTTCTGCCAGCAGCCCCTTTACGCGGGGCGTCAGGGTGGCCCCCGGGCACACCGTATTACAGGTAATGCCGGCGGGGCCGAATTCCTGCGCCAACTGCAATGTCAGCGCCTGCATGGCGCCCTTGGACGCGCCATAGTTGGCGCCGGCGAACAGGCTTCCGTATCGGCCGGCCTTCGAGCCCATGTTGATGATGCGGCCGTATCCGGCGTCCACCATGTACGGCAGGACGCAACGCGTAACCCTGACGCATGCAGTTACGTTGACATCCATCACCCGCTGCCAGTCTTCGTCACTCTGTTCGAGAAAACGAAAAGGTGTATGCAGCGATCCACCGATGTTGTTGACCAGCACGTCGATTCGTCCCGTGCGCTCGAAAAGCTCGGCCACCGCCCCGGCAATGGCGTCACCGTCTGTCATATCGATGGCACGGGGATGCAGGACGAGGTTGTTTTCCCGGGCTTCTTCAACGGCCTTTGAGATCGCGTTTTGATCCCGGTCCCATATGCTGACGTCACCCCCCTCGGCCGCGAGGCGCAGCGCCACCCCGAGGCCGAGACCGCTGGCCGCCGCCGTGATCAGGACGGCCTGATCTTCAAAGCGGCGCATTGTCGACGGCCTGATGATGGCTGGCGCTGGGATCGACCTTGGCGTCGATCACGACCGGTCCGCCCAGGCGGTGGCCTTCTTCGATCGCATCGCGGATTTCGTCCTTGTGATAGACCGTCATCCCCCTGGCGCCCATCCCTTCGGCCACTTTGGCAAAGTCGATATCGGGGAAGTCGACGGCGATGCGTTTCTCACCCAGATTATCGCGCACCATGCCGAGACCGGCGTTGTTGGCAACCAGATACACAGCCGAGATGTCCCGCTCGACACAGGTGCTGAGAATCTGCAGCGTCATCATGAAGCCGCCGTCACCAATCAGCGACGTGACGCGTTTCTCCGGATGCACCATCTTCGCCGCCGCCGCCGCGGGACCGCCCCAGCCCATGACACCGGTACCGCCCGGCACCAGCAGTTGTTGCGGGTGCGGCATCCGGAGCCCGAACGTCGACCAGATGCGGTTGGCCCCGGCGTCGAGCACCAGCAGGTCATCGGCCCCCAGAATCGACTGCGTGGCGCGGACCAGGTCGGTGTGATGGACGGTGCCCTGCGCTGCCGGCAGATCCGGCAGTTCGTCATACTTGGTGCGGACCTTGAGTTCACGGATCGCCGAAATACGTGCCTCACGGTTTTCGGCGGAAAGGCCGATCTCGCTCAGCATCGGCACGACGTCGCGGATATCTGCCGTAATCGCCTGATCGACCGGATAAACCCAGCCCGCATTGCGCGGATCGACATCGACCTGAATCAGGGTCTGATCGCCGGGACGGATCATTGTCGGGTCCCGGAAGCGCGTGTAGTCAGGCCCCATGCTGGCGCCAAGCATGACGACTACGTCGGCTTCGGCGACGGCACGGTTCGCCGTCGGCATACCCCAGGTGCCAAGCATCCCGACCGCGATGTCCGACGTTTCCGCAATCACGCCCTTGCCGTTATAGCTTGTGGCGACCGCAACACCGGCCTTTTCGGCCAGAGCCTGAAGCGCCGGTCCCATTTCAGCGGCAAGCACACCGTTACCGGCGATGATCACCGGACGTTTGGCACCGTTCAAGGCCTTCACCAGGTCTTCGAGTGCGGCACGGTCGGGACGGGCCGGCGTGTACTTCAGGTACCCGGCGGTGTCGTAAAGCTGAGGCTTCAGCGTCCCCTCGATTTCCTGGCGAATGATTGACGTCTTCATGCAAATCGCCGCCGGTCCGGTCCGCGGCAGAGATGCGTGCTTTACCGCCATCTGCGTGCCGTAGACCGCCTCCTCGGGCGTGGTCGCATAGGTCGCGTACTTGGTGATCGGTTTAAGCGAAGCCATGATGTCGGCTCCGCCATAATCACCGGTCATGGTCTGGTAGACGCCCTGCTGGCCGTAACCGTCGTAATCCGACGTTTCGGTCAGGACAACCATCGGTGAGCCGGAGAAATGGGCCTCAAGGATACCGATGCCGCCAATGGTGCTGATCCACGGCCCCTGCCCCATCAGCACGGCCGGCTTGCCGGTCAAACGTCCGGTCACCTGCGCCATCACCGATGCAATCCACTCGTTCCGGGTCAGGACGACGTCGAAGTCCTTTTTACGGTCGTAAAAGGACGGCAGCGCCCAGGTAATCCCGAGGCCGGGCAGCGTGAAGCCGCGGTTCACACCGGCATCAATCAACGTATCGATGACGAGGTCTATGGTTTTAGGCATCGTTTTCTCCCAAAAGGTTATTGTTTGGTTGTTGTCTTGAATGTTCGAGGATGCGTCGCAGCCATATTTTCTTAGGGCGCGGCAACCGCCAGGGAGCATATTAATTTTTTTGAAATTCAATTTCAATTTTTTTATAGTCAGGTCCCGGTGAAATTGCTACTCACAGGAAAATGGCGCACAACGCGCCAGCAACCTAACGGAGGACGAATGCATGGCTGAAGAATCCCGGCCGGTCCTGGTAACCGGCGCCACCGGTTTTATCGGATCGTGGATCGTCGCCGCGCTGGTCCGTGCCGGCCGCGCGGTTGTGGCTGCCGACCTGCATACCGCCAGCACGCGTCTCGATCAGGTGCTGCCACCAAAAGATCAGCAAAATATCCGCCGGGTATCATGTGACGTCTCCGATACCGCCGCCGTTCACCGCCTCGTCACCGAGACCGCCCCCGGCGCGGTCATCCATCTTGCCGCCTTGCAAATCCCCGCATGCCGGGCCAACCCGGTGCTTTGCGCACAGGTTAACGTTGTCGGTCAGGTAAATATCTTTGAAGCCGCACGCCAGGCCGGCGTCGAAAAGATCGTCTATACCAGTTCCGCTGCCGCCAAGCCGCGCGGACCGGCGAACGCGCCGGCCAATCTATACGGCGTGTTCAAGAAAACAGACGAGGAGATCGCCCGCATTTTCTGGGAAGAGCACGGCATATCCAGTCTGGGTCTCCGCCCTTACATCGTCTATGGGGTCGGCCGCGACGACGGCGAAACGTCGGCCATCACCAGGGCGATGCGTGCGGCAGCACTGGGCGAGCGTTACCAGATTCCCTTCCGCACCCGTGGCTGCATGGAATACGCAAGCGAGGTCGCGGACATCTTCAGCCGCACCGCTGAAGCAACCTGGGAAGGCGCCCTGGTCTCGGACCTGACGACACAGACCAGTTCCATCGAAGATGTATTGGAAGCCATTCACGCATGTGTGCCGGACGCCCGGATCACCGCCGCAGACACGGTCCGCGTCGCGCCTGAAATCGGGCTCGACAATTCAGTGCTGGCAGATGTCATCGGCGACTGGCCCAGGGTCTCTCTCAGGGAAGGAACACGCCGCACCATCGCGCATTACCGGTCTCTTGCCGGCAAGGCTTGAACCTGCCGGTCAGCTCATGATGCCGATGGCCCAGGGCACGAACTCGTTGTCGCCAAGACCAAGTGTCTCGCTCTTCGACGGTTGCCCCGATGCCGTCGCCAGCATCAGCTCGAAGATCGCCTGTCCCATCTCGTCCATGGTCTTGGTTCCATCCACGATCTCGCCACAGTTGATGTCCATGTCTTCTTCAAGGTGCTGGAACATCGGCGTGTTGGTCGCGAGTTTCAGGCACGGCACCGGCTTGGCGCCGAACATGGAACCGCGGCCCGTCGTGAACGCCAGCAAGTTGGCGCCCCCCGCGACCTGACCTGTCGCCGAGACCGGGTCATAACCCGGCGTATCCATGAAGACGAAGCCTTTCTGGGTGACCGGTTCCGCGTATTTGAAAACCCCCATCAGCGGGCCGGTACCACCCTTCATCGACGAACCAAGCGATTTTTCGATGATATTGGCAAGACCGCCCTTGGAATTCCCCGGCGAGACGCGGCCGTTAATCTGTACATCCCGGCCGACCGAATATTCATCTTTCCACCATCGAATCCGCTCGATCAGTTTTTCACCGACCTCTACCGACGCAGCCCGCCGTGTCAGCGTATGTTCGACACCATAAATCTCGGGGGTTTCCGAAAGAATGCCCGTGCCACCGTGGCGGGCCAGAATATCGACTGCCGCACCGAGCGCCGGATTGGCGGTGATCGACGAAAATCCGTCCGACCCGCCGCATTGCAGCCCGACGGTCAGGTGACTGGCGTCGACGGTCTGGCGTTTGACGTCATTGGCTTCCGGCAACATCGATTTGACTGCCGCGATACCGGCTTCGATGGTTTTTCGGGTCCCTCCCGTATCCTGCATGGTAAAAGCATGTAACTTCGGACCCGATCCGAGGTTCTCGCTTTCCATCAGGCCGTCAAGCTGATTGCGCTCACAGCCCAATCCGACGATCAGCGTTGCGGCAACGTTCGCGTGCCTGGCATATCCGGCGATGGTCCGGCGTAACAGGTCCATGGGTTCGCCGCTCATCTCCATCCCGCAACCGAGGCTATGGGAAAAAGCGACGACACCGTCGATGTTCGGATATTCGGCAAGCCGTTCCGGTGTGAACCAGTCGGCGATCATCCGCACCACGGTAGCCGAACAGTTCACGGTCGAGCAGATGCCGATATAGTTGCGCGTCCCGACCCGCCCATCATCGCGTACAATTCCCTGGAAGGTTGCACGCTGTTCAATTGGCAGAACGTCGACGGGTTTATATTCGCTGGCGTGTGCGTAATCGCGGTCATAATCCCGAAAGGTGATATTGTGGGTATGCACCAACGCGCCCGGTAATATGTCCTCGGTCGCGAAACCGATCACCACGTTGTACTTTCGGACCGGCTCACCCTCTGCAATGGGGACTGCCGCAAGCTTGTTGCCGGCCGGCACCTGTGCGCGGGTCGTCACATCCTCGCCCGGAATGCTCTCACCGATTTCCACATCACGCCGTGCCACGACGACATTGTCGTCCTTGTGAAGACGGATGACCGGGCTTCCCCGGCCGGAGATGTCGTGCGTATCCATGGCTATTCCCTCTTCTGCAGCCGTTAACGTGTCATTCACCCAAGTTCGTCGAGTTTCGCAATCATCGAACGTGCGCTTGCCATCGCATTGCCGAGATCAGTGCCCATCGCCATATAAGTAAACCCGTAGTCGAGGAACTGTTTCGACATTTCAGGGGTCGGGGCCAGGGCACCTGCCGGGATGCCGACGGCTTTCGCCCGCGCGGCGGCTTCCTTGAGCTTCGCCTGAACCGCCGGATTGCCGACCTCCCCCAGGTAGCCCATGTTCGCGGCAAGATCCGCCGGGCCGATGAATATAACATCGACACCGTCGATGGCGGCAATATCTTCGAGTTGATCGACGGCTTCCGGCGTCTCCAGTTGCAAGATCATGCAGATCTGATCATTGGCCTTTTTAAAATAATCCGGCACCGTCCCAAACCGGGACGCCCGGTGAACCGCGGCGACACCCCGAACACCGGCGCTGGGGTAGCGCGACGCAGCGACCGCCGCTTTGGCTTCAGCCACGGATTCAACAAACGGCACGACAAGGGTCTGTGCCCCGGCGTCCAGAGCACGTTTTATGTAGACCTTGTCGTTCCAGGGCACCCGCAGCGCCGCCTCGCTCGGCGTCGTATCGATGGCCCGGAGGATGTTGGCCGCCTGTGGAATGTCGATCGGCGCGTGCTCCATGTCGACGACGAGGAAATCAAAACCACAAAGTCCATAGGCTTCCGCCAGATGGGCAGAGCCGCTCATGAACCAGGAACCGATCGTCGGTTTGCCGGACGTATCCAGAAGCATCTTTTTCAGATTGTTTGTGATGTCCATTGTCATGTTTCCTCAGGTCGTTGTGAATTCAAAAGATGGGGGGTTCGGGCACCTCGCCTGGGGACGACAGGAAGTCGAAGTCACATCCTTTGTCGGCCTGGCTGACGTGGCGCTGAAAAAGAGCGGCGTAAGAGCGTTGGTACAAGGGGGCGGGTGGCACCCATGCCTGCCGCCGCTTGTCGATCTCGGCATCGTCGACGTTCATGTCGAGCCGGCCTTCGGGCACGTTCAGCGTGACCATGTCCCCGGTCTGCAGGAGTGCCAGCGGGCCGCCGATGGCCGCTTCCGGCGTCACATGCAGGACGCAGGTGCCGTAATGGGTGCCGCTCATCCGCCCGTCGCTGATGCGCACCATATCCTTGACCCCTTTCTGCAACAGTACTTTCGGGATCGGAATATTTCCCCATTCGGGCATCCCCGGCGCGCCGACCGGGCCTGCGTTGCGGAGGACTAAAACCGTGTCCGGGCCGACATCGAGATTGGGGTCGTTTGACGCCGCCATCATTTCCGCCGGGTCGTCGTAAACCAGGGCCGGGCCGGTATGGACGAGATGCGCCGGATCGGCCGCCGAGGTCTTGATGATTGCGCCATCCGGGGCAAGGTTTCCGCGCAGGACGGCAAGGGTGCGCCCGTTCTCAGGGGCAACCACGGGGTTATCGGGCATGCGGATCACGTCGCTGTCCCAGCATTCAGCATCGGCAATCGCGTCCCCCAGCGTATCGCCGCTGACGGTCATGCAGCCAAGGTCCAGGTGGTCGCGAAGATTATTCAAAAGCGCCTGCAACCCGCCGGCAAAGTAGAAATCCTCCATCAGATAAGACCCGGACGGCATCAGATTGGCGAGCACCGGCACCTTGGCGGAAACCGCCGCCATGTCATCGAGCGTTATCTCGACGCCGGCCCGCCCCGCCATGGCGATCAGATGAATCGCGGCATTCGTCGACCCGCCGAGCGCCATGTATGCGACGAGCCCATTCATGAAGCTGGCGCGGTTGATGAACGTAGACGGCCGCAGATCCTCGAACACCATCTCGACGCAACGCACCCCGCATGCGGATGCCAGCCGGGGATGACCGGAATCCGATGCCGGGATCGACGACGCACCGGTAAATGTCAGGCCCATGGCATCCACGATCGACGTCATCGTCGACGCGGTTCCCATGGTGTTGCATGTCCCGTTGGTCCGGGTCATGCGCGCTTCGAGATCGATCCAGTCTGCTTCGGAAATTTCACCGGTTCGCAGTTTGTCGAAGTACTTCTTGGTATGCGTCCCGGCGCCAGTTTTTTCGCCGCGCCAACTGCCGTTGGACATGGGTCCGGCCGGACAGAAGATCGCCGGCAGGTCCATCGAAAACGCCCCCATCAGCATGCCCGGCGTCGACTTGTCGCATCCGCCCAGCAACACACACCCGTCGATTGGATGTGACCGCAGAAGTTCCTCGACTTCCATGGCGAGAAAATTTCGATACAACATCGTCGTCGGCTTCACCATGACCTCACCGACGGATAACGCGGGGAGTTCAACAGGATATCCGCCGGCCTGCCACACGCCCCGCTTGACGGCCTCGGCACGATCGCGGAGATGCGCGTGGCAGGGACTGATGTCGCTCCAGGTATTGATGATGCCGATCACCGGCTTGCCCATGAACTCCTCGCGGCGCATGCCCATCTGCTGGGTGCGCTGGCGGTGTGCAAACCCGCGAATGTCGGACGACATGAACCACCGCGCGCTCCGCAGATCTTCGACTTTCTTACGGGACATTTAATTCAGCCCTCCCAACACAACGATTGCCAGCTTCGCGTACCGATCTAGAGCGTTTGGCCGCCATCGATGACCAGGACGTGCCCTGTTACCATCGTCGTACCGGCGCACAGATAAAGCATGCCCTGGGCAATTTCCTCGGGAGAGGAACGGCGATTCAGCACCGACTGATCGCGCGCGAACTGCTTGCGTTCTTCGGGCCAGTTTTCGGTCCACGGCGTCTTCACTTGCCCCGGCGCAACGGCGTTCACCCGCACTTTCGGGGCAAGCCCGCGCGCCAGACTGCGGGTCAGGCTGACCAACCCGGTCTTCGTTGCCGAATAAACAAGACTGCTGCCCTGTTTTCCGACGCCCGCAACCGACGCCGTATTGACGATGGCGCCCTCGCTCTCTTTCAGGGCATCAGCAGCTGCATGGGCACAGCGGAACGGTCCGATCAGATTGACGTTCAGCAACAACTGCCAGAAGTCCTCGGTCATGGCGTCGAGATCGGACGGCGGCACCGGCTCCGGCGTTCCCGGCGTTCCCGCATTGTTGATCAGATAATCGAGACCGCCGAGCCTGTTGATCGCATCGCTGATCATATCCTCGGCTTCACCCGCCACACCGACATTGCCGGGCGCGGCAATCACGTCGAGACCCGCGGCCGTCAATTCCGCGACCCGCGCCGCCCCTGCCTCATCGTCAGGCAGATGGTTCAACGCAACTTTCGCGCCCATTTCCGCCATCATCTTCACAGCCGCAAGGCCGATCCCCGATGCGCCGCCGGTGACGATCACCCGGCGTCCACTCAAATCTGCAGTAATCATCGTTGTTTCCCCTCTATGTCCTGAATTGCCTTTTTCATTTCCAGGAGCTTCACGTCCCTGGCTTCGAGAAGTTTCTCCGCCGGCACATCGCCGTAGTCGTAGTGACCGGCGCCACTCATGACGCCGGTGCGTCCGGATTCGACAAGACGATCCAGCGTCGCACTGCGGCCTGTTGGCGTCGGCGGTGTATAGACGCGGCTGGCCAGCGCGTTTCGCGCCATCTCGATGCCGGTGTAGTCCATCTTCCGCATGTGCCCGAGAACGGCGAGACGTTCCACCAGACCATGGCGGATCGAAAAATCGATGTCCCCGGCACCGGCCCACCCTTCGTCGATCATCCGCAGGCACTCGAGATTGAGCGCACTCTGCAGGCGATTGGCGATATATCCCTGGATCAGTTTCTCGAACACCAGAGGCGCCTTGCCGAAATCTTCGTAAAGCGTGCGAATTGCCTGGATATGCTTCGGGTCCGTCTCCGGGCCGGGCGCGATGTCGACCAGATCGATGATGTAGGGTGGTGTGTACCAGTGCGCGATGAGAGTCCGCACGCCAAGCCCGTCCGGCAGCAGCGGGAACACGTCCAGATAAGACGTGTTGCTGGCGATGATGCTCTTGGCGGGGGCCACCGCGGCGATGTCGCTGAAAACCGTTCGCTTGACGTCGGCCTTCTCGACCACGGCCTCGACGATCAGGTCGGCATCGGCAACAGCACCCGCCAGTTCACTGCATAGCGTGATGCGGGCCTGTGCCGCATCAAGTTCATGTTGCTGATGCACGCCGGCGCGCACCAGTGTCGCACAAGCCGCGGCGATCAGTTGCCGGGCGCGATTGAGAACATCTGAATCAATATCAAATAGATTGACCTCACATCCGCCAATCGCGTGAACGAGGGCAAGGCCATGCCCCATTGTACCGGCACCTATGACGGCGACCTTCTTCATCAGCTTCCTCCCGTTTTCTTTTCGCACCCGTTATACCGGCTGCATTGTCAGGCACTTTCCCGGATCACCATTCGGAAACCCAGATTGACGACTTCACCTTCGCGGTCCGGATCGTCAAACCGGCTAAGCAGATGTTCAGCAACCGTCTTTCCGATCTGATCATGCGGCGGCCGCACGGTCGTCAACGCGGGCGTCACATGGGCAGAGGCTTCAAGGTCGCCAAATCCGACAACAGCTAGATCATCCGGCACTCCGATACCCTGACGTTGCGCTTCGAAGATCACCCCCATGGCAAGCGGGTCCCCGATGCAGAAGACAGCATCGACTTCCGGAAAGTCGGTGATGATTGTCCTCATCACAGCCGTGCCGTCGCCCACACCCCGGTTGGCGGCATAAAATTTTTTGACCGTCGTGCCGGCAACACTCAATGCCTCCGAACAGAAACCATCGGAACGGGCTTGTGCCCGTGGATCACGAATCGGGCCCACATTGACGCAAACGAGGTTGCGGCGACCGGCCTTCGTCAAGTGCGCAGCGGCGACTTTACCGGCGTCGAAATTTGAATATCCGATCAGCGTATCGAGCGGCCGGCCGTCAATGTCCCACATCTCGACGACGGGACAGTCCAGCGATGACAACATTGAGACGGTATTGCGCGAATGATTGACGCCGGTAACCACAAGTGCCGCAGGGCGCCAGGCTGCATACGCCGCCACGATGGCTTCCTCACGGTCCTCGTCGTATTCGTGAAACCCGACCATCAACTGATAGCCGGCGGGCTCCAACACCCCGGACAGGGATTCCAGCGTCGTCGAGAAGAAGGCGTTGGTCATGGTCGGCACGATGACCCCGATCAGCGGCGAATGCGCCCCCGAAAGGCTGCCGGCAATCGGGTTCGGGGAATAGCCCAGCCGCTCCGAAACCTCCTCGACCTTGCTACGCAGTGACGCAGACACCGACCCCGGCGAGTTAATGACCCGCGAAACGGTCGCCAGAGAAACCCCTGCGAGCTGGGCCACCTCGGACATCCGAACACGGGACCGTCCGGAGCGGCGACGGGATTTGGGGCCAGAAGACTGAGCGCGGGAAGGCATTCCTGTTCAATTCCTTATCAGCGACAAGCCGCCACAAATTCGACAACGGGGCAACCATCAGACATGAAAATAATAATTTTGTAAACGTTTTCACATATTTGCCTGATTTTAAGCCTCATATCAATTATTCTGGCAAGTAGTATATTGTTTTCATGCAATTATTTAATTGCAATACAATTTCGTTTTTGCCAATGTTCACCTGAAAACGATGATAATCGCAGACTGAAGCCGCACGGAAATCAGTGCGTTTTTGGGCTTATCGCTCTTGATCAGTCTGATAAAAGCAAGGAGGAGACCCCCATGTTACGAAGCAACACCACCCCTATGCACAAAGCGCTGAAGGCTGCCATATTCGGCTTCGGTGCTCTGGCACTGACAGCGGCATCACCGGCAAGCGCCGATTTCCCGGAAAAACCCGTTACGATTATGGTGGCGTGGTCCGCTGGCGGCGCGACCGATTCCGTTACCCGCGCCCTGCAGGACACGTTTGCCCGCGAACTCGGCACCGACATCGTCGTCAAGAACGTGAGTGGCGCTGCCGGCACCATCGGCACCGCTGAAGTCGCCGGTGCCCGTCCGGACGGTTACAATGTCCTGATCACCCCGGCGGGTCCGATGACGACGCAACCGCACCTCAGGAAAATTCCCTACAACATGCAATCGTTCGAGCCGATAGGGCGCATTACGATTTCACCGATGCTGATGATGACGGCGCCGGGATCCAAGCTTAAATCCGTTGCGGACGTGATCGCCGCCGCCAAGGCGACACCTGGCGAACTTCGCTTCGCTTCGACCGGCGCCGGCACCCTGCCGCACATTTCGATCCTCGCGTTCGACGACCTGGCGGGCATCAAATCGAAGCATGTCCCTTTCAAAGGCTCGGCGAATGCCGTGAAGGCGCTGCTTGGCGGTGTCGTTGAGATATTCAGCGATCAGGCGCAATTATCCCCCAAGTACGAACTGCCGCCTCTCGCCGCATGGTCGGCAGAACGGTTGCAGGAGTACCCCAACGTGCCGACAATGAAAGAGCTTGGCTATGACGTCGTCATGGGCAACTGGGTCGGCATGTTCACGCCGAAAGGCACGCCGCAGGGTGTCAAAGACAAGCTGACGGCGGCGCTCAAGGCTACGATTGAGGATGCGACCGTGATCAAGAACCTCGCCAACCTCAAACTGGCACCCGCATGGCAGGGCCAGGATGACTTCGGCAAGTTCGCGTCCACGGTTTATACGCAGAACGGCAAATTGCTGGAAAAAGCCGGCCTGATTGCCAAGTAATCACGCTTTGAAACGGTTCCCGGCGGGTCACATCTCGACGTGCCCGCCGGTGGATCGCTTCAATCCATTTCCCGCACGTCCGCTATCAACCGTCAGCACGGGGGATTTCAAGTGAGCAGCCGTCTTCGCGATATTCTCTTCTCGTCGTTCATGCTGGGCGTCAACCTGCTGCTCTGGCGTCAAAGCCTTAAGCCCGAGTATGCTGATATCCAGGCGCAGGACTACGGATTCAGCCCGAATTTCTTCCCCCAGATTCTGCTTTCCATCTGGGCCGTGATCTGTGTCGTGTTGATCGTGCGCGCCTTACTCATTGAAGATACGAAACAACCTGCTCCGCTCTGGGGCCGACTGTTGAGCGCATTCATCCTGACGGGTGTCTACGTGCTGCTCGTCGGCCAGATCGGTTTTCTCCTGGCCTCCATTCCGTTCGCAGGCGCATTCATGCTGCTGTTCGGATATCGCAAACCGATTGTGATCGCGGCGGTCACCGTCATTTTCCCGATCGCGACATGGTGGATTTTCACCGAGATTCTGAAAATTTATCTGCCGATCTCGCCCTGGTTTACGAGATTCTAGGAACAAATAGATGGAATTCCTCTATCCCGCGTTCGAGCTTCTTGCATCACCGGCCGTCTTCATCGCCATCATCGCCGGTGTCATATTCGGCCTGATTCTGGGGGCGCTACCCGGCCTCGGTTCGGTCCTGGCAATCACGATTGCCCTGCCCTTCACGTTCAGTATGGACCTGATGCCGTCCATCGCGCTGGTGCTGGCGATCTACTGTTCGTCGGTCTACGGCGGGTCACTGTCGGCGATCCTAATCAACACCCCCGGCACACCGCAGTCGGCAGCTACTATGCTTGACGGCTTCCCGATGACGCAGCAAGGCAAGGCCGACCTGGCCATCGGCTGGTCGACGATTGCATCGACCATCGGCGGACTGTTTTCAGCCGTCGTGCTGATCTTTGCCGCACCACAACTGGCGCAATTCGCCCTGGAATTCGGCCCCATTGAAACCTTTGCGCTGATCTGCATGGCGCTCACCTGCATCGCCGGGGTGTCACGCGGCAGCATGTTGAAAGGCTTACTGGCAGGCACAATCGGCTTGTTCCTGGCAACCATCGGCACAGACCCGATGACGGGGACCGTGCGTTTTGACTTCGATATTTTCCAACTCAGCGCCGGGCTCGGCCTGATTCCCGTACTGGTCGGGTTGTTCGCGTTAACCGAGGTGTTCTCCCGCCTTGCCGATCCGAATGCCGGAAAAATCGACTTCGTCACCACAGCTTCGGGATTCAAAGTTCCCCCGTTGCGCGAATGGCTGCTGCGGTGGAAAACCATTATCCGGAGCGCCGTAATCGGCACGTTCATCGGCATTCTGCCGGGAACCGGCGCGGCGACGGCTTCCTTTATCGCCTATTCGGAAGCCAAGCGAACCGGCCGCTTCAAGGAGAATTTCGGCAAGGGTGAACCCGAAGGGCTCATAGCATCCGAAACCTCCAATAATGCGGTGACGGGCGGTGCGCTGGTGCCGACACTTGCGCTCGGCATTCCCGGCGACCCGGTGACCGCCGTTCTAATGACCGCACTCATCATTCAAGGCATCGAACCGGGAGTGCGCCTGTTCCAGAACAACCCGAACGAAATGAATGCCGCTTTCATGGCCCTGATCATCTGCAACCTCGTCATGCTGGTCGTTGGTGCCTTCGGTGCACGATATATCACCAAGGTATTGAAAATGCCCGAGCAGGTTCTGCTGGCGATGGTGATGATCCTCTCCCTGGTCGGCTCATATGGCGTCAGCGGGAAAATGTTCGACGTCCTGGTTACGTTGCTGGCCGGTGTTCTCGGCTATTTCCTTCGACTCTGCAATGTGCCGACGGCACCCGTTATCATCGGACTGGTGCTTGGTCCTATTCTAGAGGAAACGCTCCGCCAGGGTCTTATTCTGACGAACAATGACTTCCTGGCGTTCTTCACGTTGGAGCATCCAGTCGCGATTGTGCTGATGCTCATCACTTTCTTCATTCTTGTCTGGTCCGGCTACACGGAATTCCGTCAAAGCCGTGACCGCGCCAAAAGCAATTGATCCCGATTCCCCAATCAAACCGAGGCTACCAACCATGGAAAAAAAGACCATCGTCTCCTGCGCCGTTACCGGCAATATTACGACCCGTGACCAGCATCCGAACCTGCCGGTCACGCCCGAGGAAATTGCCAATGCCGCCGTCGGCGCCTGGAAGGAAGGCGCCGGGATCGTGCATTGTCACGTCCGCGACCCGGAAACGCATCTCGGCAGCATGGATATCAACCTCTACAAGGAAGTCATTGACCGGATTCGCGACGCCGGTTCCGACGTCATCATCAACCTCACCACGGGTGAAGGCGGACGCTTCATCCCGAGTGACGACGAGCCGCGCGTCGCCGGCCCCGGCACCACGCTCTGCCGTCCTGAATTGCGTGTCCAGCATGTCAAACAGCTGAAGCCGGAAATCTGCACCCTCGACTTCAACACCATGGTCAATGGTAACAGGGTCGTCATCAACACGCCCCCGAACCTTGAAATCATGGCCAACACCATAAATGAAGCCGGCACCAAACCGGAACTGGAGATTTTCGATTCCGGCGATCTGAATATGGCCAACGACTTCATCAAACGCGGCATCCTGAAATCACCGGCGATGTTCCAGCTCGTCCTTGGCATTCGCTGGGGGGCGGCGCCCGACTTCGACACTCTCGCCTATTTGGTCAAACGCCTGCCGGCCGACTGCGAATGGGCGGCCTTCGGCGTCGGGCGGTTTGCATTCAAGACACTTGCGATGGCGTATCTTCTTGGTGGCCACGTCCGTATCGGGATGGAAGACGTGGTGCACATCCGCAAAGGCGAACTATGCCGCGACAATGCCCAACTGGTCGAAAAAGCGGTCGGCATCGTTGAGAGCCTGGGTGGCGAGATCGCGACACCCACGGAAGCACGTAAAATTCTCAAGCTGAGTTAACGCCGTTGCAAAGAAGCTTCCCGTCCATACGGCCGGGAAGCTTCTTATCCCGGCACCGATAGAATGAATTCGTTGCTCGCTGAGTGAACTAATAAAGCACGATGCGTTTAATCGGTTCCATCTCCGGTTTTCCCGGGCAGGCCGAGGCCCGGTCCGGGACCCGTTGCAGAACAGGATTCCGTACTTCACGGGGACGGCGACGCTCTTCCTCTACACTGGGTCCCGGCTCAGGGCCGGGAAACAGGGTGGGGTTTCGGTTGTTCATTCTTCCTGTCTTCTTGAAATCAATTGATCGCAACACGCTCCCTCAATGCGGGCGCAGATAGGTGCTCAACTTCTCCAGATCGGGCACAACCCCCAGGCCTGGCGCATCCCCGAGACCCGCGCCTCCCTCGCTGACATCATTCAGCGAACCGCACAGCAGCGTCCGTAACGGATTGGCGTTGGAATCTATCTCGAGCATACCGTCACCCCCGACGGCGGCGAGAACATGACCTGAAGCGAGCAGCCCGATGCCGCCGCCCAGATAATGCGGACAATATCGTCGTCCCGCGGTGAGAACTTCCCGGGCCACAGGTGTGCATTCGGTAATACCACCCCATTTCGCGAGGTCGGGTTGCACCACGGCGACGGCCTTCGATGCGATCAACCCGGCAAAGTCATCCCGGCCGGCAACATTCTCTCCTGCCGCCAGCGGCACGCCGCATGCCTGCGCCAGATCGGACCATTCCTGCCATGGACGGTCCGCACGCAGGGGTTCCTCGAGCCAGCCCAATCCGTGCTCTGCGAGTGCGCCCGCTTCCACAAGCGCTGTTTCCAGTTCCCAGGCCTGATTGGCGTCGGCCATGACGTTGAGATCATCCGCAACACCGCGTATGCGCTTCAGGTTTGTCACATCGACCTCGGAGCCGAAACCGACCTTAAGCTTGAAGTCGCGATAGCCTTCCCGGTAGCGCTGATCGACGACACGTTCCGGATCAATCGGGTTAAGGCCACTCGCGTATACCGGAATGCGGTCCGTGCTGCCGCCCAGTACCGACCACAGCGGCTTGCCCTGCCGGCGCGCCCAAAGGTCCCACGCAGCGATGTCGATCCCGGCAATCGCTTGTGCGAACGGGCCCGGCTCGCCCGTCTGCAGGATCAGTACATGCATTTTCGACGTCAGGAAATTGAACAGTGCTTCGGGTCCGTCAAATTCCTGCTCGACAATCAGCGGTGCCAATAACACATCGACAATGCGGGCGCGGTGTTCCGCACCTATGGACGGAAAATTGCACCATACTTCGCCCCAACCGACGGTCCCGCGTTCGTCTTCAAGGCGAACCAGCACCATCGGGCGGTCGTACATGATCCCGAAAGAAGTTTGTACCGGAACCGAAACAGGCGCCCGATAAACGAATGCTGCGATCTTGGTTATTTTCATCGTTCTTTGTTTTCTGTATTTGAATGAGTAATAGAGACGATGCTGTCCGTCATGCACGGCTAACGGGGCGACAGGTCCATTTCCAGTGATACGACGTCACTGCGGTAAGCAACATCGGCGAAATAGATCACGGCACCGCCGTCATCGGTGACGACACGGCGGACTTTGACAATCGGCCCCGCCAGCGGAATGTCCAGTAGTTCGGCCAGTTCGACGTCGGCCACATCGACTCGGAGACTTTGCCTGGCTTTGGCAATATTCAGGCCCGGCAGGCTGTTCATCTCCGGCAGGATGACATTTTCCCGAAACCTTTTAGGTGCCCGCATGAATACCTCCGAGGAGAGGTAGACATTCAAGACACAGAAAGGCTTGCCGTGGCGTGCATGTATCCGCTTCATGAACGTATATGACGGACATGGGATACCGTCCTCCGGCAACAGCGGCGGCGTCTGATCAGAATGCTCCAGGATCGTGCGATTCACTTCAAGCTGGTCGAGCGCACTTACGAAAGACGCCCAGTCGGTTGGAATGGATAGCCAGCGTTGTTCGCGAGGCGTGCCGCATACGAACGTACCGACACCGCGCTTGCGGATGATTAAACCTTCTTCCTCCAGCACGGCGAGGGATTCACGCATGGTCAGCGGCGCAACCCCGAATTGTTCGGCCAGCTTGTCAATCGGCGGCAAACGTTCGCCGAGGCCCCAATCGCCGGCTTCGAGCTTGGCTCTCAGATAGCCCGCAATTTGCGTATATCGAGGAATAGTCATCCTCGTCGGTCTTGCCATTCGTAACCCCGTTTCCGTCGTGCGTTTCTGATTTTGCTCCGCAATTTTTTCGGAGATGTTTATTTGGAAGAGATTCTCACGCAGATTGATAAAATATTTCTCCGCAATTTCTCATTTTGTTCAGGCACAAGCACCATCCTTGGCCGGTACCGTTGCAAATGCAACCATTTGCCCGGCACCGGGGGCTATTATCCCATTGCATCAAAACCCGAGCGTGCGCGGCAGCCATAAAACAACCTCCGGCACATACGTCATGATGAACAGACTGATGATCAGCGGCAGCAGGAACGGGGCAACAGCAAGCGATATGTCCTTCAACGACAACCCTGTAATGTCACGCATGATGAACAATGATAATCCCATCGGCGGCGTGTATTGCCCGATCATGATATTGAACACCATGACCACCCCCATGTGGATCGGGTCGATGCCATACGTGCTTTGAGCAATCGGCACCAGCATCGGCGCCAGGATCAAAAGCAGTACCGCGTTCTCGATGACAGCGCCCAGCACAAGCAGCACGATGTTGATGACCAGCAGGAACATCCACTTGTCGGCGAACAGACTGCCCAGGAATTGGGCCAACTGCTGCGGCATCTGGCCGACCGTGAGGACCCAGCCGAACAACAGTGCCATTGTAATGATGAACAGCAGTTTGGATGTTGCGACAACCACCTCGCGAAAGACGTCAAAAAGCTCTTTCCACGCCATATCGCGATAGACCACAACCGCCAGCAACAGGGCATAGAGAACCGCCACGGTCGCGGCTTCGGTCGGGCTGAAGATGCCAAGCGTCATGCCGCCGACAATGATGAACGGCGTCAGCAAGGGCGGGAAGGCGACGATGAAGGCACGCAGGATTTCAGGCCACGCATGGCGTTCCGTGATGTAATACTCCCGCTTCTTGCCGACCCAATAAACATAAATCATGAGCGTCAGTGCGATCAGTAACCCGGGCAACACCCCGCCCAGGAACAAGCCGGTAATCGAGACTTCTGCGATGACGCCGAACATGACCATGGGCACGCTTGGCGGCAGGATCGGGCCGATCGCCGATGAGCCGAGCGTCACGCCGACGGCGAACTTGGTGTCGTAACCTTTGTCCCGCATCGCCTTGATTTCCATGCGGCCAAGACCTGCAACATCGGCCAGAACCGATCCCGACATACCGGCAAAAATCAGGCTCGCCAACACGTTGACGTGTCCGAGACCGCCGGGAATCCGGCCTACCGCCATGTTGGCGAAATCAAATATCCGATCCGTAATCTTGCCGGCATTCATCACCATGCCGGCCAGCATGAACAATGGAATGGCGAGCATGGTGAAACTGTTGAGTGAAAGTGCC
This sequence comes from Rhodospirillales bacterium, assembly GCA_040218645.1. Lineage (GTDB taxonomy): Bacteria > Pseudomonadota > Alphaproteobacteria > Rhodospirillales > Casp-alpha2 > UBA4479. The sequence continues at coordinate 338,271 of JAVJQZ010000006.1, read as the reverse complement.
GCTTCCTGAACCGCGAGAGTCAGCGGGAAATCGTTGGCGACCAGATACACGGCAGCAGTGACCCCGAGTGCGAATGCGACGGGAAAGCCGAAGATAATCAGAACGAGGCTGACCACGACCAGCCCGATGAGAGCAGCTTCAATGTGCATTGTTTTGTTTCCCGAAAAGCACACGCATACGGCGTACCGCGTTGGCGATTGCATACCCGATCATGACGAACGACGAAATCGGCACGATGGCGACGATCCACGCAATCGGTATGCGCAATGCCGGCGTACGTTCAAATTCGAGCTGGCTCATGAGTTCCCAGCCGCCATAAACAAGTCCGCATAGAAAGATGATGATGACGACGTCGAATACGGCAAAGAGACAGGCTGCCACGCGAGGCCCGGCCAGTTCCTCGACAAACTCGACACGAATATGCGTGTCGCTTCGCATGATCGCCGTGGCGCCGAAGAAGGTCATCCAAATCAGCAGGTTGGCGCTCAGTTCTTCAGTCCAGACCATTGGCGCATCAAATACGTAGCGGCTGATAACCTGTAAGGAAGACAGTGCCAGAAAACTGACAAGGATGATCATGGCCGCAATGATTTCCGGCCAGTGGCCTTTGGGTTCGGGCTTGGCGACGTGGACATTGTCCAGGTCGATACGCAGTTCGTCAGGCTTGTTGACGGGGCTTGATGCGCTCATTTGTTGCCTCGCTTGCAATACGTGAACGTAAACCGGGCACGAGGAAGCCGCGCCCCGAGATGGACCGGCTTCCCCATAAACGGTGAACCGAGTTATTACTTGAGGGCGTCAAACACCTGTTGCGTGGTTCCCTTCGGCCAGATCGGGCCGTCGAAACGCTTTTCGACTTCGGCACGAACCGCAGCACGGAAAGCATCGAGGTCAATTTCTTCAGGACCAACCACCGTCATGCCTTTGGCCTTGAGATCACCGATCAACGAAGCTTCAAACTTGATGGTTTCCGCGGTGTTGAATTCGGTCGCTTCCTTGGCGGCCTTCATGACGCCGGCCTGATCTTCGGCACTCAGCTTCTTCCAGGCTTTGTCATTGATCAGATAAGGCTCGGGAATCATCTGATGGCGGGTCAGCATCAGGAAGTTCTGCACTTCATAGAACTTCTGCGACCAGATGGTCGGCAGCGGGTTTTCCTGACCGTCTACCACGCCTTGACGCATCGCCTGAAAGGCTTCCGAAAGTGCAACCGGTGTCGGCGCGCCGCCCAGACCGGTGACGACAGCAAGCGACATTTCATTCGGCACGGCGCGAATTTTGTGTCCCTTGAGGTCCGCTGGCTTGGTTACCTTGGTTTTTGTGGTCGTCAGGTTGCGCGCACCGTAATAATAGGTGCCGAGGACATGCAGGCCGCTTTTCTCTTCAAGCTGTTTCGCCCACTTGCCGCCGAGATCCGGGTTGTCGATAATTTTCTTCAACTGATCCCAGTTCTCATAAAAGTATCCGGCCGTGTAAGTCGTATATTGCGGCACGATGTCGGCCAGCAGCGGAAACGGGGTGATCGCCATTTCAATGCCGCTGGTTTTGACGGCGGTAAAAAGTTTCCGGTTATTGCCGAGTTGGCTGGACGGGAAGACCTTAACCACGACGTTACCGTTGGTGTACTTCGTGACCAGCTCCGCGAATAATTCCGCGGCTTTGCCTTTCGGTGAATCCGGCGAGTTGGAGTGACCGAAACGCAAGGTTGTGGCGGCGTCGGCACTACCGATACCGGATACAGCGGCGACAAGCGCGGCTGCCAATAATGTTTTGATTGGATGTTTCATTTTGTTTGCTCCATTGGTTTGTCGTTGCTCTGTCTTTACAGACGCGCCCTGTTGAGACGGGGCTGGCCGGCAGGTCTTGCAGCCAACTGCGCAGACAGCGCCCATATTTTTGTTGGCCCCTTACTTTGTTGGCCCCTTACTTTTGTTGGCCCCTTACTTTGTTGGTATGTCTTCGATGGGCGATGTTTCCCTGCCGCTTTACCTCCATGTCTGGAGATTCTTTTGTTTTTGGACTGGTCAGGCGCCGAAACGCGATGCTGGCCAGGATGGTGAATCAGGTTCAGTTGCGGGCGGTTTCTTTACCGAAAGCTCCAAATCTTCATCACGCGATAGAAACATCTTGTCATATAGCTTTATATATATCTAGATTAATTATCATGAAAACGTCATTTCCAGCTCATCCCGAGCAAGGAAGGCACGCAACCACGTCATTTGAGTTAGCGGAATCAGGTAACTGACTGAAATCAGGGTATTGGGAATCCGTATCGGCTCATTCATTACCAGGCAACGGCGGCACCGCCCACGGGGCCATGGGCCGGCCGGCGTCACCAATGAACAATCTTAGGAAGGGATACATCCATGCGACCAAACAAACTTCGTGAAATCTGGGCCGACGGCGGCACCGTCATCAACGGCTGGCTCTCGATTCCCAATGCGTTTTCCGCTGAGATCATGGCCAATCAGGGCTGGGATTCAGTGACCATCGATACGCAACACGGCATGATCGATTTCAGTAGAGCGCTTGAGATGCTGATTGGTATTTCCACCACCGACGCGGTACCCATGGCCCGCGCACCCTGGCTTGAGCCGGGCATACTGATGAAACTGCTTGATGCCGGGGCGTACGGCATCATCTGCCCGATGATCAATACCGTCGAGGATGCGGAAAACCTCGCACGATTTACACATTACGCACCGCAAGGCGCACGCAGCTTCGGCCCGTTGCGCGCTTCTCTGTACGCGGGCGGGGACTATGCTGAAAAGGCGAACGATTCCATTGTCGTGTTTGCGATGATCGAAACGAAACAGGCCGTCGATAACCTTGAAGGCATTCTTGCCGTCCCGGGAATTGATGCCGTCTACATCGGACCGTCCGACTTGTCTCTGTCTCTGGGGTGCAAACCTGTTCTGGACGATGTCGAGAAACCGGTTTCTGACGCCATCGACTATATCCTTGCCAAAACAAAAGAGCATGGGAAGGTTGCCGGCATTCATAACGGCACGACGCAATCTGCATTGATGCGGGCAGAGAAGGGTTTCCAGTTTGTCACGATTGCGACCGATGCACGGCTGCTTGCCGTCGGCGCACAGCAGGTGGTCAAGGAAATGCGTAACGGCGGCAAACCTGCAGAGGCTGAAAAGTCATCCGGTGGGTATATCTGAGAACCTGGGAGATAGGGAAACCTGCAATGCGCCATATCGCGTTCAGGGTTTCCCTATCAAGATCACGTACGAATACAGGTATGATGCGGTCCGCCGGGTTGCGGCAATGCCAACATCAGCCCAACTGGCATTCTCAGACAAAGCGGCGAGACGCTCAACCACGCCCCGCGCACCGGTTATGATCAGCCGGCGCACCATTCCTGCCGGGCTGTCCAGCCGGATGCGGGTCGAAACTGAGCGGGAATTTTAATTGGACTCCGGGCTCTAGCCTTTCCGGTCATACATGTTTTCGACCAGGTCAACGACCTTGCCCCGGTGATCGAAGGTTACATTGAAACGCTCGTAGTAATCCTCGCGCGGCATCATTTCATCACCGATGGCGGCCATATGCGCCTGCATAAGCGTTTCCAGATGTGCGCGGATGCTTTCGTGACCTGAGTCGTCAATGAGGTTGTTCGTCTGATACGGGTCGACCAGATTGTCATAAAGCAACCAGGGCTGGTCGATGGTTCGTACATAGGTATACCGGTCCGTTATCACGCCCCGGTATTCCAGTCGCCGGCCCTTGTAGTCTGGGTACTGATCGTGGCCGCGGCTATCGCCGATGGAGAACGGACACGGGTTCATGATCAAGACGGATTCAGGCGGATCGTTGCGGCGCCCGAGCAGATAGGGCGACAGGTCGACGCCTTCGACAACGTCCGGCACCGGCAGTCCGGCAAGCCCCAGAAGGGTCGGCATGACGTCGATGACGTTGATCGGTGCGTCGATCTGCCGGCCGGGTTCGATGTGTCCCGGATAGCGGATAACGAACGGAATCTTGATGGCTTCGTTCCACGGCCACTGTTTCTTGTAGACCCCGTGTGAGCCATGCATGTCACCGTGATCCGACGAGAACACGACAATCGTATCGTCGGCGATCCCCATCTCATCGACGGCATCGAGCAGACGCTGGAACTGATCGTCGAGGAAGGTCGTCTGGGCATAATACCCCCACAGGTCCTCTCGCGGCACGTCGGGGCAGTTGGGGCGGCCCTGGATCGCGGCAGGATCATACATATCCAGATATCTCTGCGGCACCAGACGATAGGGATGGTGCGGCGGCCCCCACGACAGAAACAGGCAGAACGGATTTTCGCTCTCGCGGTTCTTCAGAAAGTCGATCGTGTGACTGGTCTGCGCTTCCGCGTCCCAGCCTTCCCACATCTGCATGTCGCCCTTGTTGTCCGTATAACAGGAGCGGTCATAGTTATGCTCGAAGTTGGCGCCCATCCAGTAATCGAACCCCTGGCGGCGCGGTCCCGGCGGCACGGGGGCCGGCCGGTTCGGGCCGTCCAGATGCCATTTGCCGATGTAGGCGGTATCGTAGCCGGCATCCTTGAAGCAGTGCGCGATGCTGACCTCGTCGGTCCGGAGCGGGATATCGTTGATGACGAGCCCCGTCGACGTCGGTGTCCGGCCGGTAATCAATGAGCCGCGAAAAGGCCCGCAAACGGGAAGCATGGAAACGGCATTCCTGTAGACGGCCGCGCTTTTCGCAAACGCATCGATGTTCGGCGTCAGCACGGCTTCCTGGCCCGCATACCCGACGGATGAACCGCGCAGCTGATCGGCAAAGACGAACAATATGTTGGGCTGTTTCCTGTCCATCAGCTTCCCTTACTAACCGTCACCGGCATCAGGTTTAATTCCCTGATCACATGGAAAGCGGCACGCGGATTATAAAACCGGTCCACAACACCCAGACGCCGGTAATAACCGCGATCAACGTCGGCAAATGTATCCAGATAGATTTGAACGTCCTCATGCACCGTCGATAGGGTGACGCTTTCACCGGCGCGTGACGCCGTCCATGCTTCGTCGTCCTGGGTATCGCCGGGCTTGCCGGTCATCATGCGAATATGCAGAGACGCCGCCATTTTCAACGGACGGCACACTTCGAGTGCCTGCGTTGCGGCCAGGTCCGGTGCGGTGTCTCCCTCGACCCGGAACACCAGGCCGTGAACCCCCGGCAACGCGCCAATCATCGATATGTGCGCCGCATCTTCGGGCTTGAAGCCGTGCACGATCATGTGATGGTAGTTGCCGCCACTGCTCTCGACATCTTCCTTTGAACGTATCTTGGAAACGAAAAGCTTGATGCCGGCATCTTCCGCCAATGGCGCCGCCCGGCGAACGGTTTCGGGCAGAGCAGCGACCGTGTCGGCGATTTCCCAGATATCGACAAGTCCGGCGGCGTTCCTGACCGCGTCCAGTAACTGCGCATCCGGCAGACCGAACGAGAACAGCGTGAAATGCAGTCCCAGATACCGGCAGGCATCCAGCCGGCGACGATGATCCGGGTCCAGCAGGTCGAATGCCGGAATGCGCACACGCGCCACACCCATTTCCAGAAGCGCCAGCAGGGCGTAGTCATTACGAACCTTCTTCCGGTCGAATTCGTCCAGGGACCCGGACGGCGGAACCTCGACAGCCTCCAGCCAGTTCTGCCGCATGTCGATCCCGAAGCGGTGGTTCGGCGTCAGGTGCGGATGAACGATGCCGGGGGGAAAGTCAGACCCGTCGCAGGTATCGTCCGCGGCCATGATCTCGCCATTGGTCCGTACCAGTTCAAAAAAGTGTGCATGCTCGTAAACGTGGATCAGGAAGTAACCCAGCTTTTCCAGATCGGCGCGCCCGCCATGGGTTTCCGGCGGCGGTGTCGCCCGGTATATCTCGGTATAATCCTGACGCACGAACGCGGTTGACGGCAGGGCGTAGAAATCCGTTCCGGCGTGGCGGTTGTACCAGAAGTTATGGACATGACCGGAGAACACGGCTTCGACAGCGTGCCGTTCGACCAGACCGAGCAGCCAGGACCGGCCCGGTTCGGCAATATTGTCGAAGTGTTCCTTTTCGTCCGGCTCACAGAGAAATGGCGGGTAATGCAGATTGAGGAACACCCGCTTTGACAGCGCGGATGCGTCCTTCAGTTCCGCTTCCAGCCACGCACGCTGTTCGGTCTCGCCGGGCAGCCCCGAGTTGATGATCTGGGCATCGATCAGGATGAAGCGGCATGGCCCGACATCGAACGACAGATGATTGGGGCCGAATGTATTCTTCCAAAGCGAAATGAAATCATCACAGACTACACCGGCGGGGCCCCATGCGATCGGCTTGTCGCCGATGTCGTGATTCCCGGGGACCAGGTGCAGGGGGTGGCGCAGCGCACCGGCGATTGACTTGAAGGCATCTGCGGCCCGGGCATAAAGATCCGGCAGGGCCGGCACCGGATGCACGATGTCGCCCAGATGTATGACAAATGCCAGTTCACGCCTGTTGAGATCACGGATGACATGTCGCAGGCGGCCGTTGGCCCCCTTGTTGACGTCAAATTCAGAATTACACTCATGTTCCGCGAAATTCACATGTGTGTCTGTGACGACAGCAAAATCAAATAAATGGGCGCCGAGTTTACTTTCCATCGCGACAGTATCGCGGCCCCCTTCATATAGAGAAAATATATATTCTCTATAAAAAGCATAGAAAGTACCTATGCATTTTACGGTGTCCCCGGCTTTGTGCCGGCGTCCAGCATCGCCGTATCGAAGAATGCCTTCACAAGTGATTCTTCGCGCCGTTCGCGCAGGCAGGCGAGATATCTGTTGATCCGCATATCCGAATTCGTAAAGGGCAGCACCTTCAGCCGGTGATCCGCCGGGAGCGATAAAAATCCGTACACGCCGATGCCGTGACCGGCGGCAACGGCTTCAAGGACCGCACCGCCCCCCTCGATCTCCATGACGACTTTTGGCGTCACGCCGTCTTTTGCCAGCGTTGCCTCGATGATGCGCCGCGTGTTGGAGCCGACCTCGCGCAGCACCATTGGCTGATCTTCGAGGTCCGTCGTTTTTATGCTTTTGCGTGCCGCCCACGGATGATCCGCACTGACGATTCCGACGATCGAATGGCTGTTATGAACTTTTGTGTATAGCCGGGGATCGGGATCGTGATCCGAAAGCACACCGACGTCAGCATCGTAATTCAGCAGGCTTTTGAGGATATCGGCCGAGTTCCCTGCCGAGACGGATATCTTGACTTGCGGGAGCTGCTGGCGGAATACATTCAGCGCTTCGAGAATGAAGAACGGCATCACCGAAGATATCCTCAAATGCCCCGCGCCATGATCATGTGCGGCCTTCAGAAAAGCCTCCGTCTCGCCGACGATGCCGAAGAGCCGCTGCGTGATCTCATAGAGTGAGCGTCCGACCGACGTCAGATGCACCTTGCGTTTGTAGCGGATAAAGAGCTCGATCTTATAGGTGGCTTCCAGTTCACGGACCTGCTCGGTCACGGTTGGTTGCGAAACGTTGAGCGCCTTTGCCGCCGCCGTGAAACTGCCGGCGTGCGCCACATGGTGGAAAGAACGGAGCTGGGTGTACTTCATAGGAAAATCCGACCGATATGATAGATAAAAAATATTTTTCCTATAATAGTAATTAGCGGACACTGATACCAATAAATCTTGAGTGCCGAAAAAGCCGGGCCGGCCAACGGCAGGGCGGGTACGCAGGGAAACCGGAGGTTTATCAGTGTCTGATAACCGTTCTGCAGGAACTGAAGCCCCTGTCTCAGGGACAGCTTTACCGGGAAAACCCGAACCCGGCCAGCCGCCCATAGATATCGACACACCGACTTACCGTGGCGATGTCATCGCTGCGGCGCTTTGCCTCGGTTTTGCATTGATCGTCTATTTCCTGGTCATTCCGGCACAGGTCTATGTGCCGCGGGCATTCGTCGGCACGGCCAACTCGCCGGCCTTTCTGCCGAAGCTGATATGCATCCTGCTCGCTGTCCTCAGCGCTGTATATCTGCTCAACAGTATCATCGCCATTCGCCGGGAAGCCACGCAGGGACATGCCCGCATGTCCGACTGGGCCATCGCAGGCGGCATGGTCGCGATATGCCTGGCTTATGTCGGCGGCATCCTTGCCCTCGGTCTGCCCCTCGCATCGGCGGCATGCGTCGCCGGGACAATCTACTTTTTCGGTGAAAGGCGCTACGTCCTGATCGCCGCGATCGCCCTCATTTTGCCGGCCTTGCTTTGGTATTTCTTTGTCAAAGTCGCAAATATCCTGCTGCCTGAACCCGGACTTGAAATCCTCGGCGACGGCAGTGCCCCCGGCATCGGCATGGCAGCAATCGTCAGCGTCATGCAGGCGGCAGGCCAGATAGCAGGCCAGATGGCAGGATTGTCATGATCGATTTTTCAGTCCTGTCCCTAAGCATATCACAAATCCTCAGCTGGGAAGTCCTGTTGTCGTGTCTGGCGGGCGTGATCTGGGGCATGTTTGTCGGCGTGACGCCGGGCCTGACCGGCATCATGGCTGTTGTCATCGCCCTGCCGCTGACGTTTTTCATGGAGGCGACATCCTCTATCGCCCTGTTGCTCGGCATTTACGTGACGGCCATATACGGCGGGTCGGTCACCGCGATCATGATCAATACGCCAGGCACGCCGAACGCGGCAGCAACCCTGCTCGACGGTTATCCGCTGGCACGCAAGGGCCGGACCCGCCAGGCCCTGGAAATGGCGCTCTATGCTTCGCTGACCTCGGGGATTCTGTCGACCATCGTGGCAATGAGCATTTTCCCCGTGGTTGCCGCCGTCGCTCTTGATTTCGGCGCACCCGAGGTCTTTGCGGTGATCGTGTTTTCGATCACCATCATAGCCGGTGTATCGGGTGATTCCCTGCTCAAGGGGATGATTGCGGCGTGCCTCGGGTTCCTGGTCGCGATGGTCGGGCAGGACCCGATACACGGCTCGAGCCGGTTCACGTTCGGGATTCCGGATTTTCAGGCGGGCGTCCATATCCTGACCCTGCTGGTCGGGCTGTTCACGATCCCCGAGATCATCGCCCGTGCCGTCGAAGCGTTCCGGTCCGAAGAGAAAATCACCGTCGGCGAAATGGGCCCCGGCCTGACATTCCGGGAATATCTCCGCTACTGGCCGACCTATCTGCGCTCGACAGCCGGCGGGTCGCTGCTGGGGGCGCTGCCGGGGCTCGGCGGCAGCCCGGCGGCCTTTCTCGGCTATTTCATGGCGAAACGGTTTTCCAGGAAACCCGAAGAATTCGGCAAAGGCTCGCTCGATGGCGTCGCCGGCGCAGAGGCCGGCAATAACGCCGTCTGCGGCCCGGCTCTGGTGCCGATGATGAGTTTGGGCATTCCCGGCGATACGACGACCGCCGTCCTGATGGGGGCGCTTGTCATTCACGGCCTGAGCCCCGGCCCGCTGCTTTTTGAATCTGCACCGGATTTTGTCTACAGCGTGTTCCTGCTTTTATTCGTGAGCCTGATTTTCCTGTGGGCTGTTGGCCTCGGCGTGATCCGCGTCGCGAAATGGGTTGTCCGGATGCCGACGAAAATCCTGTTCCCGGTGGTCTTTATCCTTGCCACATACGGGACATATGCGGTGCGCGGCACCATGGTCGATGTCATTTCCATGGTCGGTGTCGGCGTTCTGGGATTTTTCATGCGCACACAGAAAATACCGGCAGCGCCCTTCGCCATCGCCTTCATTCTGGGCCCGCTGTTTGAAAACGAAATGCGCAAGTCGCTGATCATATCGGGCGGCTCTCTCGATATTTTCGTTCACAGCCCGATTTCGATCACCTTCCTGATTCTCGCGGCACTCAGCGCCGGGCTGACGGTATTCCTGCATCGTCGCCTGGAAGGCACGGCGGCCGCACGAATGATACGTGACTAAAAAATCAACAAAGATGTCAGGAGAAACATCCATCTCAACAACGACAAGAAATGAACAAACAGAATGGAGGTTAAAATGGACCACAGGATCAAAGCAGGTTTACTCAGCGCGGCATTCCTCGCCGCGACTGCAATTTCAATACCCGAAGCCGGTGCGGAAGGGTATCCGGACAAGCCGGTGACACTGATTGTTCCCTCCGGGGCCGGCGGCTCCACGGATACGGCCGCGCGAATTCTCGCCATCAACATCCCCGAGCACATCGGCCAGCCGGTGGTCGTCGTCAACAAGAAGGGCGCATCGGGCAGCATCGGCATCAACTTCGGGCTCAAGGCAAAGCCGGACGGATATATGCTCATGACGGGCATGATCGGCGGGCATGTTCTGTACCCGGCAACCAATCTTTCCGCGGGTTACAGCCCGGAAGACTACACACCGATTGCGATGACGCAGATGAACCCGAACGTCCTCGTGGTCAATGCGGAGTCTCCCTACAAATCCCTGAAAGATCTGATCGACGCGATCAAGGCGAAGCCCGGCGCTCTGAAGTTTTCCCACGTCGGTGCCGGCAGCATTCACTTCTTCGGCGCACACCTGATGATGGAAGTTACGGGACTCGACAAGACCGACGCGATCGGCATTCCCTACAAGGGCGGAAAGAATGCCATGGCCGGATTGCTGCGGGGTGAAGCCGATTTCCACCAGACCAACCTTGTGTCCGCCATCGACTATATCAAGGCCGGCAAAGTGCGGGCATTGGCCGTGACGACCAAGCAACGTCTGGAAGAGTTCCCGGATGTACCGACGTACGCGGAACTCGGCTATCCGGATGTCGATCTTTTTGGCTGGCGTGGCGTGATCGGCCCGAAAGACCTGCCGGCCGACATCGTACAGAAATGGGCAAAAGCCGTTGAGGAAACGATGAACCGGTCCGGCTGGAAGAAGATGGTCAACGCCGTCGGGGATGTCCCGAACTACATGGGTCCGGAAGAATTCGCGGCGCATATCGACAAGGACTACAAACGGTTCAGAAAAATGGCCGAGAAACTCGACATTCTCGTCAAGTAACAGACCAACACGAACGGTGCGCGTACTCCTCCGGCCGGCCTGACGGTCGGTCAGAGGAGCGGCGTGCCGGTTATCAGTTCGGAGCACCACAGGACGATGGCCAAAATCACAGAACGTAATGCGGACAGTTCAACCATCGACACCTGGGGGTCCGTCAGTATCGATCCGTCGAGCGACGTCGTGGTGGGTACATTTTCGACCTGGACGATTACCTTTACGGTCGGTGCTTACGCGATGGATGTCGGCGGCGGCCTGAAAATAGGGACGCGCCGGCAAGCCGATTTCGGGCATCCGCAGTTCGAAGACCCCGCCGCCGACAACTATGCGACTGTCCGTTGCTCCCGGCCGGGCGCGCATTTCGAGACCTGTTTCGATCCCCGCGGCCACAAGCGGCCATTCAATGCCGTTGCCGTGATCCGGCTCGCCGGCGGCCCGCTGTATCCGGGTGACACGATAACCGTCGTGCTCGGCGATACATCCGGCGGCTCACGCGGTCTCGCCGTGCAGAGCTTTCCCGAAAGCGCCAGTGATTTCGCGGTATTTCTCGATCCGCTCAGTTCCGGCGAGTACAAACGGGTTTACTGCACTTCGCCTAATTTCCGGATTCTGCCGGGACCTTGTGAATACGTCACGGTGGTGGCGCCGACACGTGTACAGGCCGGCACGCCCTTTCGCGTGCAGGTGCGCGGAAACGACCGTTTCGGCAATCCGACCCTCGCCGATTTCGCGGGGCTGTCTCTGGACGCTGATCCTGCGGTCGATCTGTCGCTCACCACCACGAATGGCCGGGCAATCTGGGTCGATAACGTCGTGCTGAACAGTGAAGGGGTTAAGCGGCTCACGCTTCGCCAGGGCAAGGACGTGCTCGCCGTGTCCAATCCGATCATTGTCGGCAAGGAATCCGATGACATCATCTGCTGGGGGGACACCCAGGCGCAGACCGCATCGACCGTCGGCGTCGGGACGCCAGACGAGTATTTCGCCTATGCCCGTGATCTGGCGGCAATCGATTTTACCACCCACCAGGGCAACGACTTCATTCTGTCAGATGCTGATCTGGAAGAAGTCCGCCAGGCCGCGATCAAGTATAACGAGCCCGGACGTTTCGCTGCCTTCTTCGGTTGGGAATGGTCGGGGCCGACCGGCACCGGGGGTGACCGGAACGTGCTGTTCCTGGATGACGAGGGGCCGATTTTCCGATCCAGCCACTGGCAGCTCAGAGACGATGAAATCGACGAACGGACCCGCGCCCAGGAAGCGGTACACGCCCGGGACCTCCAGGAAAAGATGCATGCCTATGTCGCCCGGACAGGGAAGAAGGTCATCATGGTGCCGCACATCGGCGGGCGGCGCTCCGATTTCGAGGCACAGGACCCGACGCTTGAGCCGGTATTCGAAATCTGCTCGAACCACGGCGTATTCGAATGGCGATTGCACGAATTCCTTGCCGCCGGGGTGCGCGTCGGTGTCGTCGGCGCCAGTGATGATCACACCTGCCGTCCCGGCCTCGCCTATCCATCGACACCGGAAATGACCATTCTCGGCGGCCTGGGGGCTGTTTACTGCCGGAAGCTTGACCGCGAAGGAATCTATGACGGTCTCATGGCGCGGCATTGCTACGGCACCACGGGCGCGCGCATGCATATCGATCTGACGGCGGCCGGCTACCGCATGGGCGAAGCCGGAAAAGCCGGCGGCGCGGTCCAGATCAACGGCACCGTCAATGGCACGGCGCCGATCGAGTACATCGCGCTCTTTAACCGCAGCGTCGAGATCACCCGGCTTCACCCCAATTCGGAAGTGCGCGATCCAAATAAAATCCGGCTTGTCTGGTCCGGCGCAACCCACCAGGACCGGGGCCGGTTCATGCGCTGGGACGGCACGTTGTCCCTCGATAAGGGGAAAATCATCAACGCCGCACCGCTCAATATATTTACCGCGAAGTACGGGATCGACGAACGGACGGAAACATCCGTGCGCTGGCGTTCCGTCACGTCAGGTCAGGAAGAGGGCTTGCTGCTCGACGTTGATGCCCCTGACGATGCGGTCATCACCTTCAAGGCGGGGCCGGCCGAAATAGAAATCACCCTCGGCGAGATACGCAACCGGAACCGGACCTGGGACTTCGGTGGCCTTGAACAGAAACTCGTCGCCGGCACGCTGCATGTCGAGGGAGATGTCCGTGATGTATCGTTCGACTGGGTCGACGAAAGCCCCGAAGCGCAGGAACAGGCGTATTGGGTGCGTGTCGTGCAGACCGATTTTCACCGGGGCTGGACCAGCCCAATCTATATCGAGCCTGTGTAAAGGCCGATCTGCTCTAGCGTGATTTGTACAAAAAGCATCGAACCTGACATCGCCGATGGCCTAAGGGCCCCAATGCCGCCGCGTCAATCGCGGACGCGTTTGATCGTCGGGGTATTGTCGACGGCGATCCAGGGACGCCCGTCTTCATCAACGGCGATATCGTTGACCGTGATGTTGTTGACGACATCGAAGCTCCCGTTCGCGGTGTTCCATTTGTAGAGTTTGTTATTCGTACCCTGAATATAAACGGTGCCGTCCATGCCGACATCGATCGATGACGCCGTCTGCCCCTTGAACGGACGTTTCGCGAAGCTGGTCCCTGTCCACTGATAGACGTTGGTGTCGCCGGAAACGATCCACACATCGTTACCCGGGCCGACCGCGACCTCGCGTGGATTGCCGTCGTTGCCGAGACGGGTGAACGTCTCGGATGCTTCGGGCTTCCTGTAGATATAATAATTCCCGCCCGTATAGAAAATCGCGTAGACCGTATCGTCCGGCGCCACCGCGACCCCGCCGGGGGTATATCCGCTGACCGTGTATTCCTTGATCTGGCCGTTGCGTTCGCGATACAGCGCCACCGTTTGCGTATACGTACTGACGTAAGCCCAGACATCGCCTTCCCTGGACACCGCAAAGTTGTAAAAACTGTCGCCGGCAGACAGGATGGCGGACTCCGCAGCAACGAACCTGCGTGTCGCCTTGTTGTAGTAAGCAAGCGTATTGCTCACCTCTGCCCAGATATTTCCGTCCCGGCCGGAGATCATATCGACCCCGCCGCCTGACGAGAACACGTCGCTGGTCACCGTTTCGAAACGCATGTTCTTCGAGAAAGTAACGCCCGATGTCTGGCTTCCGGCCACCGCCGCCGTCAACCCCGAGCCCACCGTCCCGCCGGTGGTGCCGGCCGCTAATTTCAGATCGCCGGTCTCGTCGCGTTCGAAGTATCGCGACGACAGGACCCGACCCGCATTCGTCACCACCCACGGATAGCCGTTCGGCCCGGCCGCCACCTTTGACGGCGTGTGACCCCTGGTTGGAATGGTCTCGAAGTTCTTGCCGTCATCCTTGAGACGCATCAGAAGATTGCGGTCCGAAACAATCCAGACGCTGCCGTCGGGGCCGATATCGATACTGTGCGCCTTCTGGGGCAGCACCGTGCACGGGCTGGTGTCGCAGCGTTGTACCAGTTTGTCGTCGCGGATTGTCCACGGCACGTCATCAGGGCCAACGGCGATGAATACGCCGTTCCCGGAAACACGCGCGAACGCCGTGCCTGCATCATTCAGGCGATAAAGCGCGCCGCTCGCGTCGGTGATCATGACGGTTCCAGCGGCACCTATGGAGATATCCGCGCCCACGGCACCGATGATCTGCCGCCACGACGCGCCATCGTGTCTGAATATCCGCCCGAGCGCCGAGATCCCCCAAGGCTTCCCTTCTGCGTCAACGGCGATGCGCACGAGGGATCCGGGAAAGCTGTCGAACGTCTGACGCGCGTTCGACCAGCGCAGCACCTTGCCCCCCACGTCGAGACCGAACACGCTGCCGTCTTTACCGATTGCGATGGATGCGGCCGATTTGCGTGTATCGGTAAACGTTATCGTTTCCGTCGTCGAGATCGCGGCGGCATCAATAGTCTCCGGCCGCGTTGTGTTCTGCTGCGGCTTTGGCATCACGGGCGGTGACGCAACCACCGGCGTTGCCGAAACGGGCGGCGGCGTGATGACCGGCGCGGCGATTGCTGAGGCCGCGCTTGCCGGCGCCGTCACGGTCTGGGCCGTCGCCACTGGTGCCTTGATGTCCTTGGCGCCCTGATCTTCCGTCTGATCCGCATCGCTGACGAGCGGCCTGGTGATCATGATAGCCCCGTCTGCGGTCAGTGCCCACGGACCGCCGTCCGGTGTGACCGCAACCGCGATGACGCCGTTGACGCCGGGGACCACTTCCCAACGGGGTCCGTTCCTGTTGAACATCCGCACCCGTCCATCGGCATCGGCGATGACGGCGGTATTCCCGCGACCCAGGGCGATGTCGATGGCGCGTCCCGGCAGGGTCGTCCATTCCCTGCCGTCGAATGCCTGGATGATCCCGGCCGTCGTCACGACCCACGGCAGCCCCTTGCCGTCCAGGGCAATCCTGCGTGCGTTCCCATTAACGGGCAGCCATTCACTGCGCAGCGGGTTCCATTTTCGTATCGAACCATCGGTCTTTGCGATAAAGACATTGCCGGCAGCGTCCGCCGCGACATCGGCGACATCGCTGTCCTTGGTTTCCCACCACAGGCCGTTGTAGCGCCGCACGGCGCCTTCGGCATCGACCGCCCATGGCCGGTTCCCTTCGGCGGCCGAGACGCGCCGGAACGATCCGGACATGCGCCGCCAGCGCTGCTCCACCCTGTCCCAGCGCCATGGCGTGCCGTCTAGGCCAATCGCATAAGCCTGACCGTCTGCGTTGATCGAAATGTCCTGGGCGGTGCCCTGTTGCAGGCGCGACCAGTTCAGGGGCTCGGCGGCGCCCGGTGCCGCAACCGGCACCAACAGAATGAGACTTGCGGCCAACACCACGCGGACCATCGAAAAGGTCAGCTTCATGGCACTCCCCTCCCCCGGCTGGATTTATTCGCTGATGAACCTGTTCTGAACCATCTCGATATGCTGATGACCGCTGGCGTCGTTCTGCCACGGCAGAACCCGGACGTCGCCGGTGCGGAATTCCTCGAAGAATTCTCGGCCCTGCAACTTGCCGAGAATCTCATTGAAAGTCGGCCGCGGCGTGTACCAATCCTTGTTGCGCTGCTGCAAACGCTCGATATCCCGCTCCAGATCCGACAACCGGCCTGTGGTTTCGTCCCGGTCGGACGCGGCCTGGCGGGTGTATTGCGGCCGGCGCGGCGTAATCAGGATCAGCACGGATCGTTCGAATTCACGTTTGACCCGCTGAGAGAAAAGCAGGTCGACGCCCGGGATATCCATGAGCCCCGGCACACCGTCGGAGGACCGGGACGTTTCCCGCTCGCTCAGGCCGCCGAGGATCAGGGTTTCATCGAACTTCATCGTGACGGTGGAATTGACGTTGGTCTTGGTGGTGTCGAGCCGGAATTCAAACACCACCGAATTGGACGGGTCCGTGAGGAAGGTCCGTTCCGCCACGACGTGGAGACGCAGCCGGTCGTTCGGCAATATCTCAGGCGTTACTGCCAGTTTTACCCCGACTTCCTTTTGCACCGAGACACTGTCGCCACTCCCGCCGGAAACGGCGGCAGCGAGAATTTCCGTGCCCGAGAAGAATTCCGACGTCTGGCCGCTTTGCGCAACCAGACTTGGTTTGGCAAGCACGTGGTTGTTGGCGTCCGCAGAGTTGGCAATGTTAAGCGAGTAGGTAACGGCGGGGATGGAGATCATCCGCGTGATGCTCTGCGTGTTCTGCGCGAGCCCGCTGTTGAGATTGTCTTTCGTCGCGGTGCTGGAAAAACCGAACCCCGCCGCACCGGTCAGCGGATCGCCGAATTGAAGCTGCAGCCCGTTCAACAGGTTGATGCCGCGGGAATCGCGAACGTCTTCCTGTGTCCCGATCAGCACGACATCGACCACCACCATGTCGGACTCGATAAATTCATCGCTTCCGGGCGTATTGCCCAGAGGCGCGGCTGCCGGAACGCCGTAATCGGTATCAACATTTCCGGGCGCCTGATCGACGCCAAAGGCATTGCCCGGCGCTGTATAAGGGACACCGTCGCTGAACTGGGCGAGCAGCGTCTTGGCATCGTTGTCGTAAAACGAACGCCAACTGCCGACGCGGCGTTCCAGATAGTTCCCGGCACGGGCATCCGTCACCGTCTCACGATAGGCCGATAGGTATTCGGCGGCGCCGTCGCGGTCGTCCATTGCCGCCAGTGACAGCGTGACGGCCCGCAGGATTTCCGGCTTGTTATACGCATCGGGATCGATCTGCATGAGCCGTTTGAGAGCCGCTTCCGAGGTTTTCGGATCACGGGCATAATAAGAGGCGGCCGCCAGATGATAGAGGACCGATGGATCGTCGCCGCGATGCAAGGCAACCGCCGCAAAATACCCCTGCGCCAGCCCATGCCGGCGCTGGTCCATATAAAGCAGACCAAGCTGATATTGCGCCGCCAGATTGCCGGGATCGAACTTCAATGCCTGTTTGTAGCCCTGTTCGGCCAACACGAACTTGCCGGCATCGCCCGCCGTGCCCATCAGATGATAGGTCAGCCCGTTCAGGAACTGCAGGTCAGCACTCGTTATGTCCAACTTGAGCGCCTGGTTGATCAGGCTCGATGCGTCATCAAGGTTCTGAGCCTTTAGCGCATCCGTACTCGCACGCACCAGTTGCCTGATCGCATTGTTCTGGGCGATCGGGCTGGTCTGCACCGCAGGGTGCCCATTCATTCGGCTGTGAGAGGCACTGTCCTGACCAATGGTCTGACACCCCGCCACGGCCAGTACGGCCAGACCGACAATTACCCCCTTGCCGGCAGAGCGGCCAATGCTGCGTACCCGCATGTTCATCCCCATAAAGTTCATACCTTGTCCGTGATACAGGCCGGGAACGTCAGTTCACCGCCCAGGGACGCCAGATCTGACGCGGCGAGAAGGAACTGCAGTTCAACGACACAACCGCCGACCCTCTGGACTGGCGGCGATCAACGCCAACGCAGTTGTTGGAATTGGCGCTCTTGATAAGTCCGCGCTTGGTCAATTCGAACCCGTCAACGTTCGTATCCCCACAGTCGTTCAGATAGACCGCCGTGTCGCTCTTGGGCTGCTCGCTCGCCAGCCGCAGACAGTATTTATCCGCAAACACCACGTTGCCTTTGTCCCTGTCGAACTTGAACCACAAGGTATCCATCGCATTGCAGTCCCCGAGCACCATGGCCGTCGTTGTCCCCGCACCTTTGCTCAGGCAAAGGCCCGGTGCGTTCGTCAGTTCGAAGCGCATGGCGCCCGCCGGCTGGGTGGTCTGGCGCTTGATCGCGGCGAGCATCGGTTTCGTTGCCGTCGGCACGAAAGGCCTGGCCGCATTCGGGTTCGTGTTTGAATTCGCGCCGACGACAACGGACGTCGTCGGAATCGTCTCGATCCTGACGGTATCGGCGGTCACCGAATCAGGTGTGTCGGCGGCAATGGTGGCGGAATTCATGTTGATGGTCGGGAACGTTATCTGTTTGTCCGCCGTGCCGTTCTTGTACGCAGCAAGACGCTGCTTGAAAAAGCTGCTCGGCTGCGTGTTGGCGGAAAGCACCGATGCCCAATGGAAAGTAAAATCCTGCATGCCGTTTTCCTGCTGGAAAAGAAGCTTCAGATCGACCGGACGGTTGGAAATATCGATGGCCTGGCGAATCTTGCCTTCGTATTCCTCCATCTTCAGAAGTTTATCCATTTCCAAAGTCAAGATGACTGCCGCAGCGGCAGCGATAACAAGCGGCCCGGATGCCGCCGCCATCGCGCTGCTCGACGGGATGCCGCCGCTCGAGGTCATCACCTTGAGCCCTTGAATGGCGGCTTTCTGCGCCGCCTTTCTGAACGGAAGCAATGCATAACCGACAGGCTTCACAAACAAGGGAATGGACAACGCGCCGACCGGTGCCGCCATGAAGGTCCCCGCCTGGATCGAAGCAACAATCAATTCGTTATAATCCGGCGGCGTCATCATGTTGTCGGCATAAATGACGGCCGCACCCATCTGTTTCGCTTTCTCTTCATAGAATTTCTTGGATGTGGCGGCCCAGGCATCAAACGCCTGCTTGTTCTGATAGGCAATGAACTGACGGTTCCATTGAACCAGATCGGATACCGCCCTGATCAGACCCTTTTCGGAATCGGATCGTTGTGGTGCCGGCTTGTCCAGCGCCGCCATCAGCTTGCCTTGCAGGATGGTGGGCAGATAAGGGCTTTCCCATGGCTTTGTATCGATGGTTTCCCAGGCAAGCTTCAGGGCGCTTGCTGCATTTTCACCGGTTCCTTCGGCAACCGACCTGACGATGGCATCGACGTCGGTCCGCTCGGCGATGATCTGCGCCAGAATGTCGTCGGCACCCTTGCCGAGCCCGAAAAGCCCGTACATCGTTCGCGTCGGCACCACCCACTTCATGGTTTTGTTCCGGCATGCCTTGGCGCCCTTGACGCCGTTCATCGTGCGGGTTTCGCCCTCTGCGCACTTCCAGCATGTGCCGCCATCGACAAAATCGAAGATTTCGCCCGGCTCGCAGGTCAGCGCCGATTCCTTGATCGCGGGTTTGAAGTCCAGCGTGATGATGCAGGCGTTCGCCGACGTCACGGCATTCGCCGTACGGTTATAATCTTCCGGGCAGGACCAGCATTCGCCGCCCTGGCGTTTATCCAGAAATGCCCCGTCGGGACAGATTTTACCCTTGAATTGCGCACTCACGGCTTTCCTGCCGATCATGCCGCAGGCGTTCCATTTATCGACCGCTGCTGCGGTGCGGCCATACCCCGACGGACATGACCAGCATTCTCCGCCGTTGCGCGGATCATAGACAGACCCCGATGGGCACGTCGCTTTTCCGACCAACCTGGCCGGCGACCGCCGGTTCGTCACGTTCTTGTCGCAGGCCTTTTCGTGGACGACAGACCGGGCATTGCGGTTATAGCTTGGCGGACAGGAATAGCAGGCCCATGTTCCGATATCGAAAAAGGACCCCTTCGGGCACGACCCGACGGCCTTACCGATCTTTTTCGCCCGCGTGAATCCGCATGCTTCCTGCAGTTCACCGTTCTTGTCGATACCGCCGCATTCTGAATAACCCTTGATGTCCCGCCACGCCGGGCTGGCCTCGGCGGCACTGCCGATACAGGAAAGAAACACCGCGCATAGAACCATAAACGCCAGTCGTTTCGGCTTCAGTCCGGCAAAAATCGATTCCATGGCCACCCCTTTTCACATAACACGCATCCCCGGATCAGGGTCGCGTATCGGCTTAATTAGGGGAAGGAGGTCCGGGAAACAAAGACTAGCCGTCAGGACGGGCAGTTTCCTGCGCTCCAACGACTTTCACTGCGCTTTGGAGCGCTTTTTATGGGGCGCTTCAATCGCTGGCACGCAGTGTCCTGGACGGCAAGACGCCGAATTGCTTGTGATAGGCACGCGTGAATGCGCCCAAGTGTGAGAACCCCCACCTGGACGCCACCTCGCGGACGCTCGCGTTGCCGCAGGCAGCCAGCAAATCCACGCGCGCCAGTTGCAAGCGTACATGCCGCGAATACGCCATGGGTGACATCCCGTAGACGTCATTGAATCCGATCTGCAGGGTTCGGTAGCCACATCCGGCATGGTGCGCCAGTTGCTCTAACGAAATGGCGCTGCCGGCATGCTCATGGATATAATCGCGGGCGCGCTTGACGTAATAGGGAACGGCAACGCCTGTCTTGGCACCGTTCCGCAACAGATCGGTATAGGCGTTGGGTAGCGAGGCAAGCACGGTCGTCAGCAGCAGGTCCCGCAAACCGCCGGCAACGACAGCGTTCTCCCTGCCACTCAACGGGTCGTTCAACGCCGCGGCAATGTAATGGATCGTACTGCGTAGATGCCGCCCGCCCGGCGTGCTCATATCAAGCCGGGTCTCGAACGCGACCTTCCCCAGCGGCGCATTTTCGCCAAGCAACGTCCGCGCGTGCCGTTTCAGAAGCGCAACAGGCAATGGCACCGCAAAACTCTCGAACGCGTTCTGCAACGCCGTCAACGGCTCGCGGATGTTCCTCATCAAGCCCACCTCGGGATTGATATCAAACTCCCTGCCCCCATGATTGACCCTCGCCATGCCGCCGGTCATGGCGAACAGCAGAAGCGTATCCTCATCGTGTGCATAGGTGTGAATGCGGGTCTGTACGTCCCCATATGTGACATGGAAAAGGTTCATGCCGCCGAAAGGCACCATGCACAACGACGCGTCCACATCGTTACCCTTGCCAATGACATCGACTTTGTCGGTGTTTGTCAGCTTCGTCAGCAAATCCTGCATTTCGTGCAGGTCCTTGGACGAATAAACCTGATGATTTTGAATATAAGACATTGGCCCCACGAAATTTACCGCAACGTAGGCACATGCCTGTTATCTAATGTACATCCATCCTTACAAGGGCGCACATGAATCTTTGTGTATTAGGTGTCATCCCGGTCTCAATTTGGACGTGATACAGATGCGGCCGGTCCAGCCGGACGGCACATCACGGGCATCCCCGCTCAGGCTTTCCGTCTGGCCGGGTTGGCAAAGAACAGGATCAGGACCGCCATCACCAGAAACGCCAGCGCGATCGGCGATTTCACCAGGAACAGCGGGTCGCCCCCGGACGCCGAATAGCCGCCCCGGATCAGCTCTTCGAGCCGGGGTGACAGCAGAAACCCGATGACGAAGGGCAGGATCGAAATATCCAGCCGCCTGAGCACATAGCCGATCAGGCCGAACACCATCACCACCCAGATCGCGACGAACCCGCCGTCCTGGGCATAGACAGCGGTCAGGGTGATCAGCAAAACGACCGGCAGCATGATCGATTTCGGTATCCGCGCCAGCACCCCCAGCGAGCGCATGAGAACGCCGCCGACGGTCCAGTTGAAGGCGTTGGCGATCACCATCAGCGTGAACATGGCGAAGGCGATCACCAGATCCTTGTTGATGATGGTGCCGTAGCCTTCGATCTCCTTGATCTCGGTGAACCGGAAGACCTGCGGGCCGAGGGTGAAGTCGCCGACCGATTCAACGGCGAGGATGATGAACACGGCGGCGAAGTTGCCGGGAATTCCCAGGCTCATGACCGGGATCAGATTGGCCCCGGACACCGACGAGTTGGCCGCTTCCGTCGCCGCCACGCCTTCGGGAATGCCGGTGCCGTATCTTTCCGGTTTCTTCGAGAACCGCTTGGCGAAGTCGTAGCCGAGGGTCGCCGCCAGCGTCGTGCCGATCCCCGGCAGGGCACCGATCACCGTGCCGATCAGCGACGACGAACAGATCACCGGCATGATGGTTTTGATATCGGCCCATCGAAAGCGGTTGTCGCCGTAGGCCTTGTTCTGAACGGGTTTCAATTTGGCCAGCCGATGGCGTGCCGCATCCTCGATGCCGATGAAGACCTCGCCGACGATCAGCACGCCGAGAATGGCCGACGACAGCGGCAAGCCGTTGCCCAGTTCCGGAATCCCGAAAGTCATCCGGGGGCCGTTCCCCGACAGGGTGGAGCCCATCAGCGCCAGCAGCATGCCGAGCACGCCGATCATCAGGCCCTTGAGCGGCGCACTGCCGGCGACGGCCGCCATGAAGGACAGCGACAGGATGATCAGCGCCGCTTTTTCGGGCAGGTCGAGAACGCTTTCGATCAGCACCGCCAGCACCGGTGCGGTCAGGAACAGCGCCATGTCACTGAAGGTATCGCCGCAGACGGAACTGAAATGAGACACCTTCAGCGCCTTCGGCCCCTGGCCGTTGAGCGCCATCGGATGGCCGTCGAGAGTCGTCAGATAGGCATCGGGCGTGCCGGGCGTATTGAACAGAATGGCCGGGACCGCACCGCCGACGGTCGCCCCCTTCATCAAACCGATCAGGAATCCGAGGATCGGCAGCAAGGCATCATCGCTGACCCCGAACACCCAGATCAGCACCGGCAACGACAGTGCCATGGCGAAGGGACCGTTGAGGCCGGGGGTCGCGCCGACGATGATGCCGACGATCAGCCCGGCGAACACCATGATCAGCGGCATCCAGTCCAGACTGCCGTCCGACGCCGTGAAGACATCGGCGATGCCGCGCATGACGTATTCAAGAACCAGTTCCATCAGTTTTCCCGGCTAGTAATCAGCGTTGGGGGGCAGCAGGACGTTGGTCAGCAGCTGATCGAAAATGATGATCGAGACCACGATCACGGTCAGTACCGAGATGATGCTGACGCGCCGCAGGCGGCCTTCGGTCCAGCCGATCAGACTGACCGTCATCAGAAACCCGCCGGTGACGTATCCGAGATATTTGTAGGGCGCGGTATCCGTCAGATAACGGTACTCAACGTCGATCACGCCGAAGCTGCGCATCACCCACGCCGCGGCCGGCCCCAGTAAATACATGATAAGAAGTCCGCCCACACAGATCGCCGTGAACAGGATCAGGAAGCGGATGTTGTCCTTGGTCAGATGTCCCTGCGCACCTGGGCTGACCGGCGGCGATCCGCGCGTGAGGGACAGAAAAAGCTGCAACCCGCTCAGCAGGGCGAGCGTCGCCGCCAGCAGGGTCGGAAAAAAGGCGTCGCCGGGTTCGGTCTTGCCGATCGGATTGACGAAAAAGAAACCGCCGCGCATGTCGTTCGGAAACCACACGAAAATCGCCGCCAGCGAGGCGACGAAAATAACGGCGCCGAACCCGATATCCCAGGGGTCCGGCGCCGCATGTTTCTGGTTGTCGGAAGCGTTCACGCTCACTTGACCAGTTTGACCAGTTCTTTGTTGGCTTCGAGGTTCTTCTTGAGCTGAGCTTCCAGCGCCGCGCCGGACGTCATCAGCGGACCCGGGGGGTACTGCTTGGTGATGAACTTGGCGGTTTTCGATTCCGGATTGTTCAGAACTTCGTGAATCGCAGCGGCGAAGGTGTCACGCGCATCGTCGCTCATGCCCTTGGGACCGGCCAGCAGGAACTGGAAGCCAAGACCGGTTTCCATCACACCGAGATCGATCAGCGTCGGCTGATCGGGTGCCTGTACCAGCGGCTTGGGTTCCGCGGAAGCCAGGATCACCAGTTCGCCCGCGGCGACCAGCGGTCCCTGAACACCACCGCCCCAACCGACATTGGCGTCCTTGGCGACCAGCGCGTTGATCGCGGACTTGCCGCCCTTGCCGCGCAGGTGGTTGACGGTGATGCCATAATGACGCGCCACCATTTCAGCACCGGCCTGAACCTGGTTGCCCCAGTTGGCCCAGACGATGTTGGTGCCGCTCTTGGCGGCCTTGACCATGTCGTCGAGCGACTTCCAGCCGCTGTCGGCACGCGCCAGCACGGCCATTTGCGAGCCCGCCGTCATCGTGATGTAGGTGAAGTCATCAATCGAGATGTTCTCGTTGCCGATGGTCGCAAAGTCGAAGGTGGTGTTGATCGCGAGGCCGACCGTCTGACCGTCGGCGGGTTCATTCTTCAACTGCGCCGCCATCACTGCACCACCGCCACCGGCCTTGTTTTCCGGGATGATGCGCCAGCCCTTGAGGGCTTCCAGTTCTTCGGCAAGGGCGCGGGCCTGGGTGTCGGTGCCGCCGCCGGCGCCGAAGCCGATCCAGAACTTGATCGGTCCTTTGGGTGCCCATTCGGCGTGTGCCGGACCGGCAAACAGCGCAAGCGCTGCGATTAAGGGTAATAAGCGTTTCATTGACGTGCTCTCCTCTGGTTTGAAGTGTCGCTCATGTATGGTTGCGTTCTCAAGTTTCTTCCGTCTTTTTTTATTTGTGCCGATCACGTCCCGTAGGACTCGGTAATTTCGACCGGTCTGTGACCGGGCGGCAGCTGATAGCGCTGGAACAGGATCGGGGCATCGTGAATGGTGAAATCCTTGATGTCCCAGACGGTGCCTGTGGTGCCGTGCGCCAGCAGCAGATGCTGACACGCCTGTTCGTCCAGCGTGCGGCAGCTGATGGCGTGTTCCATCCGCACCGTCGGCAGATTGAAACGGTCGATCAGCATGCGGTGCAGGGACGAGCCGTTGAGATCCTCGATCGCCCGGTCGAGATAAACCTGCCCATGCTCATAGGTGAAATAGACGCTCGAATACGCCGGCGGCTGCTGATCGAACCACACCAGCCGGTCGACACGCACACAGCGTTTGACCCGCAGTGCGTCCTGCCACGGTCCGGGGCTGGTATCCACATTCACGGCAAGGGTGCGCACAAAGGGCATCATGTATTTGCCGGTATCGGGATCCCTGTAGCGGTAAACGAAGACTTCACTGACCAGCGAACTGCGATCAGCGATGAAGGTGCCGGTGCGGCGATGGCGGACGACAAGGCCGTTGCTGACCAGTTGCGCCAGCGCCTTCTGCACGGTCCCGACGCTGACCGGGAGTTTTTCCGCAAGCGACGTTTCCGTCGGCACCCGTTCGCCGGGCTTGAAGCAGCCGGATATCACACACTCGGAAAACGCTTCCACCAGCCGCTGGTATTTCGGCATGCCGTTGGCCGGCATGCCGTCACCGACGGATTGCAATAACGCATCGATGGCAATTTCCTGGGTCGACATGCAGCTCCATATACTTAATAGTTTTAATTGATATACTATATAGTATATAAAAACGGATCACCGTCAACATGCTGTTTCACCAACCGCAACGAGGAGGCGACTTTTGAAAATCACCCTATTGGGGACCGGGACCCCCGCGCCTTCCCTGACACGCCAAAGCTCCGGCTACCTGATCGAAATCGGCAACGACGTCATCGTCATGGACCACGGCCCCGGTGCGGCGCACCGCCTGCTTGAGGCCGGTTGCCACCCGACCAAAGTCACGCACGCCTTCCTCAGCCACATGCATTACGACCACATCATGGACTATCCGCGTCTGGTTCTGCAGCGCTGGGACATGGGCGCCGGCAAGATTCCTGAGCTGAAGGTCTACGGCCCGCAGCCGCTAGCGCGGATCACCGAGCGCCTGATCGGCGAAGACGGCGCGTTCGGACTGGATATCGAATCCCGTGTTTCGCATCAGGCCAGCAAGGACGTCTATGTGTCGCGCGGCGGGGTCCTGCCCCGGGCCAAGCCGGCACCGGAAATCAACGAGGTCGCCCCCGGCGATGTTGTACAGGGGGACGGCTGGCGGATCGTCGTCGGCGAGGCCGCGCATTTTCAGCCGATCATGGATTGCCTCGGCTTCCGCCTCGAAACCGACGAAGGCACGCTGGTCTATTCGGGCGACAGCGGCGGCGTGCCGGACAGCATGGTTGAACTTGCCCGCGATGGTGACATGCTGATCCACATGTGCCATTTCGCCTCCGGGATGGAACCGACCGAGGCCTACCGGCTGGCCAGCGGCAATCACATGGATATTGCGGAAGTGGCGAAACGTGCCAATGTTAAAACGGTCGTGCTCACGCACTTCATCCATCTGCTCGACAGTCCGGGCGTCCTTGAACAAATGGTGACGGAAATGAAAACCGTCTTTTCCGGGAATATCATCATCGGCCGTGATCTGATGAAACTGTCATTGAATGTTGAACTGCCCCACCGGGTCGACTGAACTGGATTAACAAGATGATCAAAGCCCGCCCCGTCGTTCATGCCCAAAAATATGCCGTCTCGGCGGGGCACGCGCTTGCCACCCGGGCCGGGATGGAAATCCTCAAAGCCGGCGGCAATGCGGTCGACGCCGGGGTCGCGGCGGGACTGGCGATCGGCGTCCTGCACTCGGACCTGGTCAATTTCGCAGGGGTCGCACCGATCATCATCCGCATGGCGGACAGCGACGAGACGATCACCATCGACGGCCTCGGCGTCTGGCCGAAACGGGCGTCAGTCGATTACTTCGAACGCGAACACGCAGGCGCCATGCCGCAGGGACTGATGCGCACCGTGGTGCCCGCGGCCCCGGCGTCCTGGATTGCCGCGCTGGAAAAGTTCGGCACCATGCGCTTTGGCGATGTCGCGCAGTACGCCGTCCGCTATGCCCGCGACGGATTTCCCGTGTATCCGGTTTTCGCCGATTTCATCGCCACCAATGAAGCCGCGTATCGCCGGACCCCGGCGTTGCAGGAAATTTATCTGCCGAACGGCCGCCCGCCGAAAGTCGGCGAGACATTCGTCCAGACCGACCTAGCGGCGACGATCCAGTACATGATCGATCAGGAACAGGCTGCGGGCGGCGACCGCCTCAAGGGACTCAAGGCGGCGCGCGATGCCTTTTATACCGGCGACATCGCCCGCAAGATCGTCGATTACCATTCAGCCAACGGCGGCTTTCTCGGGGCCGACGATCTGGCCGATTTCCAGGTCCGTTTCGAAGCGCCGCTCAAGGTCAAATCCGGCGATGCGGAAATCCATACCTGCGGTGCGTGGTGTCAGGGGATTTCGCTGGCGCAGGCCTTCAGGATGCTGGACGGCATCGATCTGTCCGGCCTCGAACACAATTCCGCCGACTATATCCATACCCTGACCGAAGTCTTCAAACTGGTGTTCGCGGATCGCGAGGCCTATGTCGCCGACCCGGCCTTCGTCGATGTGCCGGTCACGGAGATGCTGGACGAAGAATATCTGGCGTTGCGGGCCGGGCTGATCGATCCGGGCACTGCGTTCGACGCCATGCCGCCTGCGGGCGACCCGGTCAACAGGCTGGCCGTGCTGGAAGAAGCGAGCGGGACCGCACCGGTTGCGGCGGACGGACCGGCAGATGATCCGCATGACACCCGTCCCGTCGATAAACATAAGATGGCCGACCCGGCGTCCGCCGACACGTCTTATGTGTCGGTAATCGACGCCGCCGGGAACATGTTCTCGGCAACCCCAAGCGATACCTCCGCCGATACCGAAGTCATTCCCGGAACCGGGCTGTGCCCGTCGTCCAGGGGCTCGCAGTCGCGCGGGATCAGTGCCTCGATCAACGCCGTCGCACCGGGCAAGCGGCCCCGCCTGACCCCCAATCCGGCCTTGGCGATCAGGGACGGCAAGCCGCTGATGGTGTTCGGCACGCCGGGCGGCGATGTGCAGATACAGGCGATGATCCAGGTCTATCTGAACCGGTTTCATTTCGGCATGGACATCCAGAAAGCCGTCGAAGCGCCGCGCTTTGCGACCTACAGTTTCCCCTCCTCATTCGCGCCGAATGCCTATTTCCCGGGACTGCTGATGCTTGAGCAGAGCATTTCCGACGACGTCGCCACAGACCTTTCGGCGCGCGGCCACAAGGTCGAGCGCTGGCAGGATGGCACCTGGAAAGCCGGCGGCGTGCTGGCGGTGGTGCGCGATCCTGAAACCGGTGCACTGACGGCGGGTGCCGATCCCCGCCGCGCCGGCGCTGCGGACGGGGTCTGAACGATGACCAGTGCCGCCCCCGATAATGACGCCGTGCACCAGGCCCTGAACGCCTATACGCAGACCATCGCCGCAGCCCCCGATGCCGACACCGCGTTTCGCATTGCCGAAAGAACGGCGGCGGAACTGATCGGCCACCGGCTGTTTACGGTCATGGCGTTCCACCGCGACAGCATGGAAGTGGAACGCTGCTATTCGAGCAATCCGGAAAAATACCCGGCGGGCGGGCGCAAGCAGAAACGCGATACCGCATGGGGCGATCATGTGCTGACGCAGGGGGAACCCTTCATCGGCTACAATGCCGACGATATCCGTGCCAATTTCAACGATCATGCGGTGATCCAGGACCTCGGACTGGAATCCGTCCTCAACATGCCAATCAAGGCCGACGGTAAAACCCTGGGCACGATGAACCTGCTGGACAAGGCGGGGCATTACTCGAAGCAGCATATCGATATCGCACGGTCGATTTCCGTTGCCCTCGCAGATGTGCTGGCCGATGTGCTGCAAAACAGAAAACCGGCCGGCGACTAGCAACACCGCAGGCGGGAAACGTCCGGGTCATATGCTGATTGTGCAAAAACGCACAGTTATGTGCAAAATTTGCTAATTGCCGCTTATTTACACAACACGCATCATCACATCATCAATTGCCGGATCACACGGCAAATAGGACTTCGGGAGCTTACGCGGGAATATTGAGACCATGGACTTAATCATTGCCCTGGGGCTGAACGGCATCGTCTGGGGGCTTATCATTGCGCTGATCGCGCTCGGCCTTTCGATCATTTTCGGCCTTCTCGACATCATCAACATCGCACACGGCGATTTCTTCATGGTCGGCACCGTGATGGCCTGGGTGGTTTTCGAATCCACCGGCAACTACTGGCTGGCGTTTTTCCTGGTCCCGGTGATCGGCTTCGGCCTCGGCGCCCTGATCGAGTACAGCGTCATCCAGCCGATCAAGAACGCCGCCGCGCTGTCGATTGTCGCCACCTTCGGCCTCTCGATCATCCTCCAGGAAAGCGTCCGCGCCACCTACGGCGCCGCCCCCAACCGCATGGTCGCCCCGATCGAGGGCACCTTCCTGATGTTCAACATCCAATACGAGATTTACCGGATCTTCGCCGCCGCCGTCTCGATCCTCGCGATCGGTCTGTTCTTCGCCTATCTGCACAAGACCAAGATGGGCGTCTGGATGCGGGCGGTACGGTTTGATCCCGAAACCGCGACCGCCATGGGCATTCCCGCGCGCCGCATTTACATGGTGACGTTCGCCATCGGCTTCGCCATGGCCGCACTGGGCGGTGTCGTCGCCGCGCCGATCACCACCGTCGACTTCCAGGCCGGGATCGACATCCTGCCGTTCTGCTTCATGGCCGTCATCATCGGCGGCCTCGGCAATCTGGAAGGCACCGTTGCCGCCGCCGTGCTGCTGGCCTTCGTCGAAGGCATCATCACCAGCTTCGCCGATCCGACACTGGCCCGCATCGGCTCGCTGTGCCTGATGAGCGCGGTGCTGATGTTCCGCCCGCACGGCATCTTTGCCGGAGCCACGCGATGAGCGTGACGGCCATCAACCGCGCCGGCACCCTGCTGCTGGTCCTGTTCACGCTGAGCGCACCCTGGGTGCTGCCGCTTCTGGTCGATTCCTTCTGGGTCGACATCTATTCCGAAATCCTGATCTGGTCGTTGCTGGCGGCGAGCGTCAATCTGCTGTTCGGCTATGTCGGCCTGCTGTCGTTCGGCCAGGCCCTGTTCTTCGGTCTCGGCATGTACGGCGTCGCCGTCGGCATCGCCCGGTTCGATCTCAGCTTCTGGCCGGCGTTCGGCTTCGGGGTCGGGCTGGCGACGGGGATGGCGGTCATCGCCGGTGCGCTCGCCGTGCGCCTGACGTGGCATTACTTCGCCATCATCACCGTCGTGTTTTCGCTGATCTTTTACTTCACCGCGCTTTCGTGGAAGCCGGTGACCGGCGGCGATGACGGCCTGCCCTTCACCGTCCCGGCACTTGTTTCCATCGGCGATTTCGAGCTGACCATCACCAACCCGGACAATCAGTACTTCTTCATCGTGCTGGTCGTCGGTGCGTGTTACTGGCTCATGCACCGGGTCATCAACAGCCCGTTCGGGCGCGCCCTGATCACCGTCCGCGAGAACGACACCCGCGCCGCGCTGATCGGCCTCAACGTCTACCTGATCCGGCTCAGCGCCTTCGTTCTGGCCGGGTTTGTCGCCGGTGTCGCCGGTGCCCTGTTCGCGTTCTTCGGACGCTACGCGTCGGCCAGCTACATGTTCTATCACGTCTCCGGCGAGGCCGTCGTCTGGGCCATCATCGGCGGCGTCGGCACCCTGTTCGGTCCCATCGTCGGCACCGGGCTGCTGATCGTGCTGCGCGAGGAACTGTCCTCGGTGTGGGATCATTACCTGCTTTTGGTCGGTGTCGCCGTGATCATCACGGTGATCTTCGCGCCGCGGGGTCTGGGCGGCGTCTATAACACCCTCGTCCGGAAAATCAGCCGGGCAACTTCCGGCAAACAGGGGGACCCGTCATGACCGGGATCCCGCTCCTCCAGGCCACGGACGTTAGCAAACGCTTCGGCGGCCTGAATGCCCTCGACGGGGTCGAGCTGTCGCTCGAACAGGGCAAGCTGCACGCGATCATCGGTCCCAACGGCGCCGGCAAGACCACGTTCTTCAATGTCATTACCGGCACCCTGCCGGTCAGCGGCGGACGGATACGCTTTCTCGGCGACGACATCACCGACAAGGCGGCGCATCAGATCAGCCGCAGCGGCCTTGCCCGGACGCTGCAGATCAAGAGCGTGTTCGGCAACATGACGGTGCGCGAAAACCTGTGGATCGCCGCGCAGTCCCGCGACGGCGTGTTCTCCATGTTCCGCAACTGGCGGACCTGCAAACGCGCCAACGAAAAGGCCGACAGCATCTGCGAGCAGCTGGGGTTGCAGGACCTTGCCGATCAGACGGCGGCGAACCTGTCGTACGGCGATGTCGCGCTGCTGGAGATCGGCCTTGCACTGGCGACCGAGCCGAAACTTCTTTTGCTGGACGAGCCGATCTGCGGCATGGGCCCGGCCGAGACCGAACAGACCGTCGCCACGATCCAGGAAATTTCCAAACACATCGACATCATCATCATCGAGCACGATATCGAAGTCGTCTTCAAGATCGCCGACATCGTCACCGTAATGGCCAACGGCAAGGTCCTGGCCCAGGGCAACGCCAGGGAAATCGCCCAGAACCCCGCCGTACGCACCGCCTATCTGGGGGATGACGACGATGTTTGAACTTCAGGGCCTGAACGCACATTACGGCAAGGTTCACGTTCTTCAGGGCGTCGATCTGAATGTCCAGCCGGGCGAAGCGGTGGCGCTGCTCGGACGTAACGGGGTCGGCAAGACGACGACGCTGAAAACGATCATGGGGCTTGTCCCGGCCACCGGCGGCACGGTGACCTTCGACGGCCAGGCCATCTCCAGCCTGCCGCCGCACAAAATTCCCGGTGCCGGGATCGGCTATGTCCCGCAGGGGCGCGGCATCTTCCCGATCCTGAGCGTCGAGGAAAATCTTTTCGTCGGCGTCACCCGGCGCCCGCCGCAAGCGGTGATCGATTATGTCTTCGACCGCTTCCCGCGCCTCAAGGAACGCCTGAAACAGCCGGGCGGCACCCTGTCCGGGGGTGAGCAGCAGATGCTGGCAATCGCCAGGTGTCTGGTGATGCAGCCCAAGCTGATCATTCTCGACGAGCCGACCGAGGGGATCATGCCGATCCTCGTCAAGGAAATCCGCCGCGAGATCGAAGCCGTGCGCGAGACCGGTGTCTCGATCCTGCTGGTCGAACAGAACATCAAGACGGCACTTCGGCTGTGTACCCGCGTGTACCTGATGGAAAAGGGCCAGATCGTGCACGAAGCGGCCGCCGAGGACCTGAGGAACGATAAAGAAACCCTGCACCGCTATCTGGGGGTCGACGTTTAGGCGCAGAAGACGCCGTTCATATGGATGCTTCACAAAGGAGAATGACGATGAAATCTTCAAAGAAAGACGACACGATAGAATTACACCAAGGCACCGGCAATGGCACAACCCGCCGGTCGTTCCTGCAAACCGCGATGGCCGGCGGCGCCCTCGCCACGACCGCCTATCTCGGTCTGACGCGCGATGTCTTCGCCAAGGAAACCGGTCCCATCGTCATCGGCCATCATGCCGAACTGACCGGCGGCTTTTCGTCGTGGGGCTACTGGCATGACAAATGTGCCCACGCCGCGGTCAAGGTAATCAACGAAGGCGGCGGCATCGCCGGGCGCAAGCTGGAACTGGCCACCGAGGATACGGAATCCAACCCGGCCATCGGTGCGCGCAAGCTGCGGGCCCTGATCCAGCGCCGCAAGGCGTCCTTCGTCGTCGGCTCCGTGCACTCGGGCATCATGCTGGCCTCGATCCCGGTCGCCACCGAGCTGAAAACACCCTATTTCTCGTCCGGTGAAGCCACCGAAGCCACCGGCTCCAAGGGCTCGCGCTACAGCTTCCGCACCGGGACCGACACCTATGCCCTTGCCGCCGCCGGCGCCCCGTGGGCGTTCGAGAACCTCGGCAAGAACTGGACCATGATCTTCCCCGACTACGCCTGGGGTCACAGCCATCACCAGGAACACACGAAGCTGATCGAAGCCATGGGCGGGACCGTCAACGAACCGATCGCCGTGCCGCTCGGCACCAAGGACCTGGTCCCGTATCTGGCCAAGATCCCCGAGCAGACCGAAGTCCTGTTCTCGGTCTTCTTCGGCGCCCTTTCCGTTGCCTTCTATTCCCAGTCCAAGTCCATGCGGCTGGATGAGAAAATGAAGATGTATTCGGTCAGCGGCACGATCGAGGCCATTGATCCGCGTGATATCGGCGGCGCCGCCGAAGGGGTCTACTTCCTCGAGAACTTCCCGCGTCCGCTTGAGTACAAGAATGACGAATACCACAAGCAGTTCATCGAGATGATGAACATCGATCCGGTTCATGCCGAAGAGATCGGTTCCGACCGGATCATGGCGAAAAGCCATGCATGGCAAAGCTACGAAAACTTCTTTGCCCTCAAGGCGGCCATCGAGAAATCCGGCTGGCAGCGCGACAAGGATACGCCGGGTGTCATCGAAGCGCTCGAAGGTCTGGAAATGGAGAACTCGCTTGCACACCCGCAGGGAACGAAGCTGCTCCGCGCCGAAGATCACAGCGGCATGGTGGATTGCTTCATCAGCAAGGTCGAAGACTCCAAGTTCGTCGTGAAGAAGAAAATTCCGCGCGATGAAATGATCGCCAAGCTTCCGCCGCGCTACGATTTCCGCAAGGAAGCCTTATAAGCCAACACCCCCCACTCCCCCCTGGCCATCGTGCCAGGGGGACTATTTAGGAATTCAATATGGTGCAGCTCATCAAAGTCGCCGCAGCACACGTCGCGCCGGTCTTTCTGGATGCCCGGGCAACCGCCCAGAAAGTGTGTGCGATCATCGATGATGCCGGCAAGGACGGCGTCGATCTTCTGGTGTTCCCGGAATCGTTCATACCGGGATTTCCGTTGTGGGCGGCGATTTCTGCACCCATTCAGAATCATGACTTCTTTACCGAATTCGCGCAGCAGTCCGTGCGCGTGCCGGGGCCGGAAATCATGAGCATCTGCACCGCGGCACGGGACGCCAATGTGATCGTGTCGATTGGCATCAGTGAATCCGCGCCGCAAAGTGTCGGCTGCCTGTGGAACTCCAACCTGCTGATCGGCGCCGACGGTTCGATCCTCAATCATCACCGTAAACTGGTGCCGACATTCTATGAGAAACTGGTCTGGGCCAACGGCGACGCCTGCGGACTCCGCGTCAGCGAGACCCCGATCGGCAAGATCGGTGCGCTGATCTGCGGTGAAAACACCAATCCGCTGGCCCGTTTTTCCCTGATGGCGCAGGGCGAGCAGATTCATATTTCCAGCTATCCCCCGACCTGGCCGACCCATGAGCCGTCCCGCAACGAACGCTATGATCTGCCGTCATCGATCCGCATCCGTGCCGGGGCGCATTCCTTCGAGGCCAAGGTCTTCAATGTCGTCGCCGCGTCGCGCGTCGATGCACGGACCCTCGACAAGCTTTCATCACTGGGTGAAGCGCAATTGCGCGTGATCACGGATTCCCCGCAGGGGGTTTCGATGATCGTCGGCCCCAACGGCCTGCCCATCGCCGAGACGTCGGCGAGCGAGGACACCATTCTGACGGAGCAGATTGATCTCGCCCAATGCATCGTGCCGAAACAGTTCCACGACGTCGTCGGCTACTACAACCGCTTTGATGTCTTCGAGCTGACCGTCAACCGCCGCCGGATGACCGCGGCGACATTCAACGACGAAGACACCGATCCGCGCAGTTTGAATTTCAGCGAACTGGAGCGCATGGTAGGATCACCGGACGCATAACCGGCACTACCATGCAGAGGGTCCATGGCGGACGAGTTGAACACGCTCAAGAATACGGTCGGCCCGGATCTTTCGCGCTTTGACTGGGGCGATATCGCCGTGTTCCTGGCGCTGGCGCGACACAAATCCCTCAGCGGCGCAGCCCGTGCGCTCAAAGTCAATCATTCCACCATCGGCCGGCGGGTCCGCGAACTCGAAAGCGCGCTTGAAACAAAACTGTTCGAGCGGACGCGCCACGGTTTTCTGCTGACGGACGCGGGCGAGTTGCTGTTCAAGGACGCCGAAGGTGTGGAAGCCCACATCAGCAACATCGCGCTCCAGTTTTCCGGCGAGGCATCACGGATTTCCGGCACCGTGCGCGTCGCCACCATGGAGGCGCTGGGCAGCCTGTTCCTGTCGCCGCGCTTCATCGACCTGTATGAAGAGGTGCCGTCGATCAATGTGGAGCTGGTCACGGCGGCACACTGGATCAATCTGTCGAAACGCGAAGCGGACGTGCTGATCAGTTTCCCGAAACCCATCGGGCACCGGATTGATTCGGAAAAGATCGGCGAGTTCGCGCTTTTTCTTTATGCATCGCGCGATTATCTGGATCGGTACGGCACGCCGAAATCGATTGACGATCTGAAGCATCATCGCTTTGTCGGCTATATTGACGAACTGATCATGATTTCCGCCGTGCGCTGGCTATCCGATGTTCTCAGAAACCAGGATGCGCAATACCGTTCAACCAGTCTGGTTGCCCAATACCATGCGACGGCGTCCGGACTGGGGATCGCCATGCTGCCGACGTTCGTCGCCGGGAACGATCCCAGACTGGTCCGGATCCTGCCGAACCGGATCAAGGTACAGCGGGATTTCTGGCTGAGCGTCCATCACGATCTGGAACACATCGCGCGGGTCAAGCAGGTGATGAAATTCCTGAAAAATCTGATTCAGGATAACGCCGATTTCCTGAACGGGAATTGAGCAACCGCTTTGCTTCAATGCAGTTGAAACAGCACCGGCACCGACAGGGTCAGTTCGGACTGCGGGAAGTCGTCCGGAAACGGCGGCAGCGGCGAGGCACGGCGGATCATCCGCATGACTTCCTCATCCAGAACGCCGGACCCGGTGCCCCGAAGAATTTTCGCCTGCACCACCCGGCCGTCCCGCTGCATGGTGAAATTCAGCAACGCCGTGCCTTCGCTGCGCCGGCGCCGGGCCGCGACCGGATATTCCTTGTGCTGTTCGAGCCAAGCCTGCAACGCCGCGAAATAACTTGTCGCCGATCCCGGCCGCCCCCCCGACGAGGTGTTCTCGCCGCTGCCGGTATTGCTGGATTTCTGGGTGCCGGACTTTCCCGCCGACCCGGCGACGGAAGGTGCCTGGGCCGGCGGTTGCGCGCGCGGCGGCGGTGTCGCGGCGACTTCCTTCGGTGCCGGGTTCGGTGCCGGCTCGGGTTCGACGGTCTTTACCTCCCTGGGCGGTTCCGGCTTTTTCGGCACTTTAGCCTGTTCCGTTTTCGGTTTGACTTCGGCCACCGGCACGGTTTCCGCACTTGGTGGTTCGACCGCTTCGATCTCAAGCGGCTCGGCGGGCGTTGCCGCTTCCACGGGTTCCGTCACCTCGGCGGTTTCCAAGGTCTCCACCGGCGGCGTTTCGACCGGTTCCACCGTTTCGGTTTCCGGCGCGTCCAGGGTCTCGGTTTCCGGTGCCGACACCTCCGATGCCCCCGGTGCGCCGCCGGCCATCCCGAAGGAAACCTCCATGCCGCCGATCCCGAGATTCGCCGCACCGCTTTCGGCCGGTTCCCAGAGCAGCCCGATCAGCGATCCGTGCGCCACCAGCGCTGCCACCAGCGCCGTCAGCCAGTGCCTGCGGGTGATGGTCATGGCGCACCCCTGGCCGACGTCAGCAGCCTGACCTTCTCGACCCCGGCCGCCTTGATCCGGTCCAGAACCGCGATCACGTCCAGCGCATCGGCGCTGCCGTCGGCCTTCACATGCACGGTCTTGTGCTTTTGACCCTCAAGGATGCCGGCAAGCCGGGCGCTCAGATCGCCGGCGCCGATTTCCTCGCCGCCCAGCAAAAGACGCCCGTCCGGCGCGATCAGCACCTGAATTTCACGCGCCCCCGGTTCCTTTTCGCTCTCGGACAGGGGCGGTTCGATCTTCACCGGATCGGTCTTTGAGAGCTGTCCCGCGACCATGAAGAAAATCAGCAACAGAAACACCACGTTGATCAGCGGCATGATGCGCTGATCCTCGTCGGGGCGGCGGCGGACGGGCTTTCCGAAGGCCATCAGCGTGCCTCCGGTGCCGATACGAACGACACGTCGCGGCCCCCGGCGGCGGCAAGCCTGTCGATCAGATCAATGGCGCGCTGCAGGGGCACACCCGCTTCCGGCTTGAGCAGAACTTTCTGTGCCGGGTCCTTTTCGAAGCGCGCGGACAGGGTCCGCATCAGATCGGTCTCGCTCACCGTCCGCCCGGAAAGCCGCAGTTCGTCACCCCTGAGTTCCACCAGCATCGCGCCTTTCATGGCGCCGCTGCCGCCCGCCCTGGCGACGCCGAGCTCGATGGTGCGCCAGTCCATGAACGACGAGGCCAGCATGAAGAACACCAGCAGAATGAACACCACGTCGATCAGGGGCGTCATGGATATGATGGCACGGCGGCGCATGGCTCAGTCGGCACCGAGCCGTTCCGCGTCGCGCCCGCTGTCTCCGTAGACCTGCGCCGGCAGCCGCGACAGATCGCGGGCAAAGACCTGGGCGACGGCGTCGGCCATGGCGGCTTCCGTGCGCTCGCAGATGCGCTCCAGCCAGTTGAGGATCGCCACCGCCGGGATCGCGACGGCAAGCCCGACCGCGGTCGTCAGCAGCGCTTCCCAGATCCCGCCGGACAGCACCGACGGATTGACCTGGTTGCCCGCCGCCTCCATCTGCTGGAACGCCGTGATCATGCCCAGCACCGTGCCGAACAGGCCCAGCAACGGCGCCAGCGAGGCGATCACCTCGAGCGGGCGCAGATAGGCCCGCATGTCTTCGATCCGGCGTGTGCCGAAGCGTTCCGCCTCGGCACGGATTTCTTTGTCATCGACATCGCCGCGGATATGACCACGCAAGGCCACGGCCAGGGTCTGCGCCACCGGATTGCGGTCGCCCTGCACGCAGGCCAGCGCCTCGCGGGACTTGTCGAGCCGCTTCAGCCGCACGGCGCGGTTGACGTTGACGAGGCGCGAAGCCCGCATGGCGTGAAACTGCCAGAACTTCAACAGCGCAATCGCCACCATCAGCACCGACATGACGACCAGCACCATGACCACGGGCCCGCCCAGCACCAGCATCTCCCAGGCTTCGTGGAGCAGGGCCATCGCGCCCTCGGGCGGGGCCATGTCCTGGGTCACGGCATCAGGGCTGGCATTCGGGGTTTCCTGCATGTTGGTCTCCTCAGGATTACTTGATGAATTCGACGCTGGCGCGGCTCGCCGTGTTCGTCAGCGACAGGCACTCGGCCGTATCCCGGCCTTCACAGGCGCGGATATCGTTGAGCAGAACCCGCGCGATTTCGCCGCAGGCCAGGTTCGCGACATCGAACAGCTTGACCCGCGTCTTGCCGGCGGCAAGCGGGCCGCCCTCGACGACGAGCCGCTCGGCGATCACCCCGTCCTTGTCGAAGAACACCAGATCGGGCTTGAAGCTGCCGATCGCGGTGGCGGTCTGATTGTTGAACACCATGTAGATCCGGCACCCCTGCCCGGCCGGTTCCACCTTGTTCAGTTCCAGATTGATCGCTCCGTCGGCACGCGCGGCGGTACTGGCCGCGAGCAGGACGAGAACCGCCAGAAAGGCTCTGATAGCCGGTAAGGAAAATATCATGATACCCCGTTCGTCTTCTTTCATGTCGTCATCACGAACGGTGCACGGGCATTGCTGCCGCGCACCCGAACCGCTCCCTCATATATACAGACGTCCGTGGCGGACGGATTTTCACCCGCCGGACGCAATCAGTTGTCCTGTGAAGCATGGGTCCCCAGAAAATCATCGCGCGCCAGCTTCGCGGCGGCGCTGTCGGGCATGCCGGATTTCCACTCATAGTGCAGTTCCTCACGCCAGGCGAATTTCACCAGATGCCTGTCGATGATGCTCTGGATCACCGGGATCGCGCGGTCCTCGCGGGCCAGACAATAGAATTTCAGCGCCCCGGTATCCGCATTCATCAGGCAGCGTCCCGGCGGAAAGGCGACGCGGCCTTCCTCGGGCGAATATTCAACCGTCACCTTGTGGGCGAAATGCTTGCACAGCTGCTGCAGATATTTCTGCGCATGCTGTGTTTTTATGGTCGTCGAAAAAGCCGTCATCGCGCATCCCCGTTTATTTTGATTAACTGCTCAGCTTGTCGGTAACGAGATACGGGCGCCCCTGCGAGCAGGTCTCGATCCGTCCCGTCACCCCGTAGGCGTCGGCAAGTGTCTCGACGGTCATCGCCTCCGCCGGTGTGCCGTAGGCCAGCACCCGCGACCGGCTAAGCACCAAAAGCCGGTTGCAATGGCGCATCGCCAGATTGATGTCGTGCATCGCCATCAGGCAGATCCCGCCCCTGGACAGGACGATCTCGCTGATCACGCCGATCACGTTCAGCTGCCAGCGCAGATCGAGCGCACTGGTCGGCTCGTCCAGCAACAGAACCTTGGGCTCGCGCACCAGAACCTGCGCCAGACCGACCATCTGCCGCTGCCCGCCGGACAGTTTGCCGAGCGCCTGAAAGGCCAGATGGCGGATGCCGAGCTGGTCGAAGACCTTCTCGACGGCGCCGTCCACATCGGCACCGCGCAAATCCGGGCGCACGGCCCTGAGTGCGCTGACCACGGCCTCATAGGCGATCAGCGTCGTCGCCTGCGGCAGGGCCTGGGGCAGATAGCCGATCTCGGCGGCACGCTTGAGGTGCGGCATGCCGGTGAGCGGCTCGCCATTCAGGTGCACGCGCCCCCGGTGCCCCTGCAATCCGGCGAGGGCCCGCAGCAGCGTCGACTTGCCGACCCCGTTCGGCCCGAGAATACCAAGCACGATACCGTCTTCCAGCACCGGCAACGTGATGTCTTTCAGCACATCACGGGCGCCATAGCCGACCGACACCTGATCCAGGGACAGACTGGGCATCACGCCCGCCGTTTCTGGGTGATGACCAGCGCCAGGAACAGCGGAATGCCGATCAGCGCGGTGACGATGCCGTCGGGAATCAGGATGCCGGGGACCAGGGTCTTGGCGATCAGCGACGCCCCGGACAGGATGAATGCGCCGGCGAGGGCACTGCCCGGCAGGTAGAACCGGTGATCCTCGCCGAACGCAAGTCGGGCGATATGCGGCCCGACCAGCCCGACGAAGCCGATCACCCCGGTAAACGAAATGGCGATGGCGGTGAGCAGACTGACGCGGATCAGCACCAGCGTCCGCAACCGGTCGACACCGACACCGAAGCTCCGCGCCTGATCCTCGCCACCGCGCAGTGCGGTCATCTGCCACATATGCCTGAGCGAGAACGGCAGACAGACAGCGAATACGGCGCTGACCATGGCGACTTTCTCCCACGTCGCGCGGGCCACGGAGCCCATCGTCCAGAACACGATCTGTTGCAGGCTGTCGTCGTTGGCCATGAACTGGATCAGCGACACCGTGGCGTCCATCGCGAACACGGTGGCGATCCCGAACAGGATGACGGTATCGACCGTGGCGCCGAATGTTCTGGACAGGAAGTGGATCATGAAGATCGAGGCCATGGCCCCGGCAAAGGCGAATACCGGAATGACATAATTTTCGGAAATCCCGAACGTGTCCAGATGAAACACGATGGCCAGCGAGGCGCCGACCGTGGCCGCGTGCATGACCCCCAGCGTCGACGGGCTGGCGAGCGGGTTGTTAAGGACCGTCTGCATTTCCGCCCCGGCCAGCCCGAGACACGCACCGACCACGATTGCCAGTGCCGCAAAAGGCATCCGCACATCCCAGAGGATGACCCGTTGCGACGGGTCCAGACTGCCCGGAAAGAACAGACCGGCGACGATCCGTTCGATGCTCATCCCCGACGGGCCGGTGCCGATGTTGAGTACAAGGCTGACCACGACCGCCGCCGCCAGAACGGAAATCCAGAACATCCGGCGCAGAAAAATGGCGCGGTAAGTCTGCGCCAGTGTCGGCATCCTTGCATGGCCCTTGCTTGTATGGCCCTTGTCGTGCAGCACGGCCCCGGTCATTCAGTTTTGACCCCGGCAGTTTTGACCCCGGTCCAGTAGACGCCGTTCAATGCGACCGGCTGAAAGCGCTCGAAATATTCTTCAAGCGTGCGTTCGGGATGAAGGTGCTGAAACAGCGTCGGATGGAACCACTTCGCCATCGCCTGCACCGCCGCGACATGCATCGGGGTATTGTAGAAATGGTGCCAGACGGCATAGGCGCTGCCGGACGTCACCGCCGTCAGGTCCGAGACAACCGGCCTTTGCAGGGCATCGTTGAGGGATTTGGCGGCAACGTCCGGCGGCGTGCCGGCACCGAGGACGACACGCCCCCTCTCAGTCGACGACGGCGGGTAGTTGCCGATCGCGGTGGCGATATAGATATCCGGCTGTTCGGCGATCAGGTATTCCGCGTTGACGACGCCGTGGGTGCCCGGAATTTTGTCGGCGACGATGTTTCTGCCGCCGGCCCAGCCGATAAAGCGGCCCATCATCTGGTTGCCCGTCGTCTCGCAGCACAGATCCCGCAACCCGACCCTTAGCTCCATGAACACGCTGGGCTTTTCGCTCACGCCTTCCAGCCGGTCATGGACCAGCGACATCTGGCGTTCATAGAATGCCATGAAGGCCGCCGCTTCCTTGTCGCGTCCCAGCAACCGCCCCAGCAGCCGCATGCTTTTGGGTGTGTTTTCCAGCGGTTCCATCCGGAAGTCGACGATCACGACCGGAATACCGGCGGCTTCCAGCTGAGCGATGACTTCCTTGCTGCGCGCGCCCGGCCCGTGACCGCTGCTGAGGCCGAAGATCGCGACGTCGGGCCTGAGGCCGATCGCCTGTTCGGAACTGAACGACAGCGCCCCGCTGGCGCCGACTTCGGGGATGCCGTCTATTTCCGGGAATTTTTCCCTATAGGCGGCATAGGTCGCCGGGTCGAAGCGCCGGAAATCGGCCATCATCGCGGCCACGAGGCGGACCGGATTTTCCCGCTCGAGAATCCCCAGCGTCGGCAGAAACCGGCCTTCACCCAGAATCAACGATTTTACCGGTACGTTGACGGTGACCTGACGGCCCGACACATCCGTGACCTGGACGGGTTCGGCAATCGCTGCCTGCATCATCAGCAGGGTGCACAGGACAACCGCCAGCACCTGAATTCGTCTGCACATCTCTATTTCTCCGCCTGGCAATGAAACCCGGCCCCTGGGGATAATTCGGACACTTCCGAAAAAACGCGGTGCAACACATCCCGGCAATGGATGGTTGACTTCACACCATTCTGCGAGTGAGAATTAGTATCATTTCTACACCCCCCGCCTCTAGGCACGTCACCTTTGTCAAATCATCAAAATGCTTTGCTCAATCGTCACGTCTTGGCGCCCGGTGGCTGCCGGTTTCAATGACGGATCGCATACCAGAGCCCGCGGTAGACAGCGATGGGCACCACGGACCCATGCCCCTCTCCGCCGACGATTTCAAATTCGAGATCGATACCGCTGTTTTCCTTGCGCCGGATCAGGGCCGCCAGATCGCGGGCGTTGTCGACCATTCGGTTATAGGCGAGCCATTTCTCGCGCTGTTCCAGTTGTTTGCCGTCCGCCTTTTCCCACGCGGCGATGGTCTGCTCATTGCCGCCGACCATCATCAGCAGGTTCAACGGCTTCTGATCCGCCGATCCCGGCCGCTCCAGAAACGTCCGGGCGTCACCAAGGATTGCCTTGCCGTTGAACCAGATCGACGGGCTGGCGGCGATGTAGGTGTCATAACTGTCTGAACGGTTGAACAGCGCATGCAGCACCATCATGCCGCCGAACGAGTGTCCGAACAGTGCTTCACGGCCGGCGTTCACCGGATAGTGCGCCCGCACGAAAGGCTTGATAACCTGCTCGACCGCATCCAGAAAATCATCGCCGCCGCCCATTTCCGGCCAGGGCAGGCCGTTGGGTCTGGGTGGCATCTCGTATTCGGCTGCCGGCGGCGTCAGATCGTAATTGCGGCGCTTCAGGGAATATTCCCCGGCCGGATAGCCGATGCCGACGACCACGGCAGGATAACGCCCGGTGCGTTTGGCGCGGAATTCCAGCGCCCGGGCATTGTCGCTGAACAGGCCGAAATTCCTGTCGCCGTCGAAGGCATACACCACCGGGAACCCTTCCGCGGGCGGTGCTAGCGATGGCTGCCAGACGAGTATGCGGATTTTCTCTCCGCTCGCCGGGATGTGCAGCACATGCTCGCTGGAGCCTTCCACCCGTACCGGGCCGGCCTTGGCAGCGTCCGGCAGGAACAGCACCAGCAACAGCAACACCAACGCCTGTGTTATGCCTTTCGTGAACAAACTCACCCCTTCACTTCGCAGCATGGCATTCAAAATATCGTCCGGGCAAAATAGCGTCCGGGCCTGAGCCGCGGATATGCCGCGATCAGACCCGGACAAATCACCCGTCCCGCATCAGGGATGCGCCCCCGAACGGTCTTGGCTTAGAACGTGTACTTGGCCGATACGATGACGCTTCTGCCGGGATCATTGAACGCCGAGACGTTGGCGTTGGCGCTGTACGACCCGGTGTTGGCGCGATCCGCATATTCACGGTCCAGCAGGTTCCGCACATCTGCGCGCAGTTTCAGGCCCTGAAGCTGGTCGGGTTCCCATTCCGCATAGATGTTGGAGACGAAGTAGCTGTTC
This sequence comes from Rhodospirillales bacterium, assembly GCA_040218645.1. GTDB lineage: Bacteria > Pseudomonadota > Alphaproteobacteria > Rhodospirillales > Casp-alpha2 > UBA4479. Next base: position 294,603 of record JAVJQZ010000006.1, on the reverse strand, counting down.
AGCGCGAACCCCTGCGAAGCAAGCGTGTCATCGTTTTCGAGTACCAGTTCGTTTGTGGTCCCGATGCGTACGCCCGTTTGCGCGAAGCTGTGCGCCGCTTCGAGGGTCAGCATGTCGCCCATCAGCGTGCCCAGGTAATATTCCGACGCACCGCTGGACGGAATGTCGGAATCGATCCTGACCGTCGCCCGGCTGAACGTGCCTTTCACGAACCCCTGCTCGTAGTCATAGCGAAGCGAGACGTTGAATCCCTTCGTCGTCAGGTCGTAGTTCGTTGCCCGCGTCGAGCCGTCGAGATCGTGGGCATCCTTGATCCGCGTCCGGAACACATTCGCATCGAAGGTGAAATCGCTGATGGCGATGTTGGCGCCGATTTTCCCGTTGTAGGACCGGGACGGCTCAACGCCGTCATAATTATAGGTCTGTTGCTGAATGCCCACTTCGGTCAGCGGGATCCCGCCGAACACCGTGCCGAAACCGCCGTACCCCATGATGTTGCGGGTCACGTCGTATTCGCCGTTGACGTTGCCGCTGAGCCCCGTGTTGTTGTGCTTGGAGCCGTCGTTGCCCTCAAGCTTGTTGTGGTCGACACGCCCCCCCACCGAGGTTCTGAAGTCATCCGTCCACGATGATCTTGCCTGCGTGAACAGACCGTAGTTGGTCAGGGTTTCCGTGCGGTCGGTATGACTGGTCGAGGTCACGCCCCCCGAGCCTTCGTCGCGGAAGAAGTCCCCGCCCGTGGTGATCTTGCCGAGGTCGGTGGTGAAGGTGTTCTGCAGCTTGCCGTTATAGGATTCAACGCGCGCGATGATGTTGCGGTTGTTGGCGTGCTGTTCCGTGTCCAGGTGGGTGTATGTCCGGCTGATGCTGAACCTGGGGTCCCACATGTCACTCGGCGTTTCATCCCCGAACGAGAACGTCGTCGACTGACGGCTGTAGTCGTGCCACGCCGTCCCGAAGTTCGCCGGCAGTGCGAAGTTGGTTCTGGCATCGCGAAGACCGACGTCGTCAAAACGCGTCGCGGCCAGTTTGAAGCGGTAGCCGTTCGGCGCCGTATAGGCGATCTTGCCGATGAAATTGGTGGAATCCGGACCGGTGCCCTGAACCAGGTTGCCGCCACCGTCCTTGTAGTCGTCACCAAGGGTTTTCGTGCCGTAGGCGAGGATGTCAAAACCCATGTGCGAGGTGCCGAGCGCCAGTTCCTCGGTGAAGGCGTCGCCGTTATCGTTGAAGCTCAACTTACCGAAACCGCCGATCAGGTTGCCGGGCCGGACCAGATCGCGGCCGTCCTTGGTTTCCAGTGAAATCGACCCGCCCAGCGCTGCCGGGCCGGCATCGGCCGGAGCGACCCCGGATTCGATCTTCACCGCTTTCAGCAGCCCCGGATCGACAATCGTCGTGCCCTGGTGGTGATAGGTCTTGTTGGCCTGCCGGGCACCGTCGATGTCGACGGCAAGGTTGGTGTCTTCGATCCCGTTGACATAGACCTTCTGCGAAATCGCGATCGGCGAGCCGACCGTCACCCCCGGCTCTTGACGAAACACGTCCTTCAGGGTCTGCGGATTGATGCGCTCGAAATCCTCTGATTCCAGCTGCACGCCGCCGGTGATGACGTCGGCCTTGGCATCGACAGAGATCGGCTCGAGCACGATCGCGTTTTCGTTTTTCTCGTCCTTGTCCGCCGCCGTCTGGGCAATTTCATGGGCAACCTCATGGGCACCCTCATAAGGCACTACCGGATGCAACGGCAGGTCATCCTGGGCAAGGGCGCTGCCCGATGCCAGAGAGAGAACCGTGCCAGCCATCAGGGCGAACTGCCAGCCGGTTACACCGCCGGCTTCCGGCCGTTCCGAACGAGCCTGAAGCCGTGCCTGTGAATGACTGGACATCAAAAATTCCCGCATCATGTGCGGGTTGCGCTGGTTTCTCATCTCACCCCTCATAAATGTAGTTCTTGCTTTATTGAGAATGATTATTACTATCAACCTCGCTTGTGCTTCACCAGCACCATGGCTTCTGCGAAATCATCAAACTCGTATGCGCAGAACCGGGCGCACAGAGACTCGCGGACTTGGACGGGCATGTTTTGAAATGGATACGAAATGAACCATCGGCGCCGGAAAAGCGATGACGTGAAACAGCGTCACAAACGTCCGGCGGTGCCGGATGCGATTGTGACCGGACGTATGTTGCGGCAGATTTCCCGCCCTGCCGGGGAGGGTTATCTGATCGCTGCGCCGCATCTGGACGAAAACGACGTCGTCATCCGGGGCAGCCTCAACAACTACACCTGCCATGGCGGGCTGCGGGTTCATGCCACCGACACCCTCGAAGCGCACGACCTCAAAACCCAGACCATGATCGACCCGGAACTGACCATCGCCGTGTTTCTGGAAGGGCGCGTCGAGATGGATCTCGACGGCAAACATGTCGATCTCGGCGATGAACTTTCACCGACAGGCCATGCCTGGTCGGTCAGCCGGCGCTGTCCGAGCCGGCGCATCTCCAAAAAGGGCACGCGTATCCGCAAGGTACTGATTTCCGCGCCGCACGGATGGATCACCCAGTACCTCAGCGACATCGTCGACGATGACGGCCATGTCCGGGATTTCATGCAGACGCATCGCAATACCGCCCGCTGGCAGCCGTCGAAGCGTGTGCTTGCGCTGTGCGAGCAGATATTGAACCCGCCGCAGGCTCCGCATCTGATCCAGCGCATGAACATCGAAAGCAAGGCCATCGAGATTTTTTCAGAATGCCTGTCCGTGCTTGCCGGTGAGACTGCGCCGGTCAGTTACGATGCCGCCTCGGTGCGCTCGATCAATCGCGCCCAGGCGGTGCGCAGTTATGTGCTCGAACATATCGCCGAGGATCTGTCGCTGCGACAGATCGCGCAGGACATCGGGATGAGCGTCGAGTCCATGCAGCGGGCCTTCAAACTCGCCTACGGCGGCACCGTCGTCGACTTCATCCGCGAATACAGATTGCATCAGGCGCGCCAGGCGCTGGTCACCGAAGGCATCAGCATAAGCGAAGCCGCCTACCGCGCCGGGTATTCAAATCCCGCGAACTTTTCCACGGCGTTCAAAAAGCTGTTCGGCCTGACCCCCAGCGACGCAAAAAGCTGAGCTGGTTCGGCGATTGATGCGACAAAGCATCACGTCGCTTGATATTTTTTGGCTGCTCTAATCGTAGCCTTAGTCAACGCCCCTCACGTCAATTTAATTCCTAAATGACCGCATAACGCGGTATATTTTGAGAACAAATTGTCATTTGAAGTAATTGGTAAAATTACAAACCTCAGCTAGGGTCAATTCATGAGCTATTGCGTTTTCATGGTGCGACCAGATTCCATTTACGATGACTATCCAACCGAGCGCTACCAATTCCCAAAACAGTATATTGGACGCACTCAAGGGGTCGTTGGTGACTGGATCGTATATCTGGAACCAACGAAAGTCCGCAATTCCCGCGGTTATTTTGCCATAGCTTGTGTGCAGGAAATAATTGAGGATCCAGCATCACCTGACATGCATCTCGCTATCATTGTGCCGGGAAGTTATTTGGAATTTGCAAAGCCAGTTCCATTCAGCGATCAGGATGGACCAATTGAAAAAGGATTGCTGAACGAACAAGGCCGCTTATCAGGTCGTGCACAGGCAGCAGTCAGACCAATTTCAGCAAATGATTTTCTAAAAATATTAGAGCACGGGCTTGATGAAAGTAGCAGCGTGTTGCCCCGATTTGACGAGCTTGAATTACCTGGACTTAGTGAAGAGCAAACCCCGTTTATATTTGAGACTGATCGGCAACGTGTCCACCAACTGACAAACAGGGTCGTCCGCGACAGAGTATTCAGGCGGATTGTACTTCGAGCATATGATGAACGTTGTGCGATATCGGGTCTAAAGTTCATCAATGGCGGTGGGCGTGCTGAAGTTGATGCTGCACATATTCGACCTGTGCAAAAGAACGGACCAGATGTCATTCAGAATGGAATAGCATTGTCAGGCACCGCACACTGGATGTTTGATCGTGGCTTAATCAGTCTAACAAACGAATTCGAGATTCTTATTTCGCGGCACGTTAACGATATCGATGGCGTGAAGGCTTTCATTAACAGAAGCAATAAAGCTATTGTGCCGGATCGCATTTCTGACCGGCCACATCCAAGGTTTCTGGAATGGCATCGTGATTTTTGCTTTGAAACCTAAAATGTCTTTTTTTTCTTGTACCAGTTGCGGATGAATTTCGTAAAACCCTGCTGGGACCCCGATTGAAAAAATTAAATTTTATAAGCTGTCTGAATATTCAGCTATTCTTCTCCGAATATACCCTTAAATCGGCTTAAACGGGCTTGAAATCGTTAACAAATCACGCTTCAGGCCGGCTGTTCCGGAACACATGCAGTTTAAAACAGGATAATGCAGGGTGAACGCGGATGCTTGCTCCGCCGCAGGATGCACTTAGTGTATGAAGCGGTTATAAATATCTCTGGATAAAACCTGCCCATGAAAGAGAGATGAAATGCCGACAGCGAAGATTTACGGTCTGCGAAGCGAGATCGAGCCGGTTCAGGATAACATGTCCGACGCCATTCATGATTGCGTGTCGGAAGCACTGCAGTTCCCCCGGGAAAAGCGGCTGCAACGTTTCATCCTGCTTGATGAAAAGGATTTCCGGTACGGCGAAGGCCGCACAAGCAAGTACACCGTCATCGAAATCGCGATGTTCGAAGGGCGCAGCACCGAAACCATCAAAGGACTGATCAATATGCTTTATGAACGCGTCCCCGCGGCGACCGGCATTCCGCGCGAGATGATCGACATCACGATCCATGAAATCCCGAAAACCCGGTGGGGACTGCTGGGCCGTCTGGGGGATGATCAGGACCTGGGCTATACGGTTGCCGTCTGAGGCCAGCGTCCGGACGGCGTGGCAGAACCAGATCCCGGGATTTCTTGCCGAAGCCAGGCAACCGGGTTATGCCGGGATATCTTTCCGCTGCCACTCTCTAAAAGACTGACCGTATCAACCGATGACCGCCACGCCCCCCGCAACAGAGTCCCTGCTGATCGTCAACGCCGATGTCTGGTCCCTGGACGACACGCCCGCTTGCGGCGATGCCATCACGATCCGGGACGGCAGGATCGCCGCCGTCGGCACCCGTGAGCACTGTGACGCCTTGACCGGCACGGAAACAACCGTGATCGATGCCGGGGGACATTCCGTCATCCCGGGACTGGTGGACGGCCATGCGCATATGGACCGTGAAGGCCTGAAGGGTGAAATCCCGTCGCTGGCCGGCTGCCGGTCCATAAGCGATATGAAGGAAAAAATCCGCGCCCTCGTTCAGACGTCCGAGCCCGGCGAATGGATCGTGACCATGCCCCTGGGCGCGCCACCGGATTTCAGCGGCATGCCGGATGCGCTCGGTGAAGGGCGCTGGCCGACCCGCCATGATCTGGACGAAGTCGCGCCCGACAACCCGGTCTACATCCGCGCCATCTGGGGCTACTGGCGGCACACCCTGCCGCTGGTGTCGATCGCCAATTCCAGAGCGCTTGAAATCGCCGGGATCGATCGCAACACCCCCGCCCCGTTTCCCGGCATCGAGATAGAACACGACAGCGCAAGCGGCGACCCGACAGGCGTCTTTATCGAAAACAACTACATGCCGCTGGTCGAATTCACCCTGATGAAATGCGCCCCGCGGTTTTCCGCGGCACAACGGCTGGCCGGTCTCAGCCGGTCCATGGCCATCTACAACGGCTTCGGCACCACGGCGGTCTATGAAGGGCACGGCGTCGCCGACGAGGTACTGGCGGCGTATCAGGGTCTGCGCGAAACGGGTCCCCTCCCTGTCCGCTCACACCTGACCCTCAGCCCGCGCTGGGGCGGCGCAACAGCGGACACGGTTCGAGAATGTCTGGGCGAGTGGATGTCCTGGCTGCGCCGCCGCGGTCTGGGCGATGACTATCTGCGGGTCCAGGGCCTTTATACCGAACCCGGCATCACCGCCGAGAACAGCCTCCGCGCCACCGAGGGCGGCAGCTACACCGGCTGGGCTGGATTCTATTACGACGCGGGTCTGCCCCCCGAAGCGCTGGGCGTGCTGATGGAAGAATCCGCCATGGCCGGGATCCGGGTTTCGGGGATCGGCCTCGGCATGCTTGATGGATATGTCAAAGCGCACCGCCGCGCTTCCATTGCCGAGGCCCGCTGGGTCGTCGAGCACATATCGTGGGTCAGCCCGGAAGAGATCGATATCGCCCGTGACCTCGGCGTTGTCATGACAACCCACACCAACCGCTATTTGTGGAAAGAGGGTCCGATGCTGCTGGCGCAGTCGCCGGACCGCGATCCGAACGAGCTTGTGCCGCTCCGGCGTCTTCGCGATGCCGGGGTGCCGGTCTGTCTGGCAACGGACAACGTGCCGCCGTCGCTGTTTCACCCGATCAGTCAGGCCGTCAACCGCCTTGGCCGCAACGGCAGCCCGGTCGCGCCGGAACAGGCGCTGAGCCTCGAAGAAGCGCTACAGAGTTCCTGCCGCAATGGGGCTTATCTGTGTTTCGCCGAAGACCGCCGCGGCATGCTGCGCCCCGGCATGGATGCCGATGTGGTCATTCTCGACAGGTCGATCAGAAAAGACGATGTTTCGGACATTGCTTCAACAACCGCCGAGACGACCATCGTCGGCGGCAAGATCGTTCATAATGCAAATACGGGACCGGAACCTAGCTCCGCGTGACGCTGCCTGCCGTGCCGTCGACGTCGAGCGCTTCGCCGTCTTTGACGGACGACCAGAAAGTCTCATCCGTAATCACGACTATCGGCACCTCGGCCAAAAACGCGCCCTGCACCACCGAGGCATCCGGCAGTTCGCGCATCACCAGCGCACACGGATGGGTGCCGTGCACCTTGAGCTGATAGAGAAACCGCCACGCCCCGGCCGAGCCCCGTGTCGCCGGTAAAACCAGCGCAACACCGGCCAGAGACCGGCCGCGCAGATCATTGGACTGCCCGACCACGTTGCCGGTCCGGATATCGACGTCCCCCAGAAACGACAGCGCACTCCCGGAAACCATCGCCGGGCCGCCCGCCTGCCCCTTGACGACGCCGCGTCCCTGCCATGTCACTTTTGTCTCAGTCATTGGGCCGCAGCCGTGGCTGGAAGCGCCCGGTCACGGCGGATTCCACCGCCCGTTCACCGGTCGTGAACAATGTCGGGCACTGAATCATGTCGCGGACGTAATGGGCCTGTTTGGCGGAATCGACAAGGATGGTCCTGATCGGGGGCGGCTCGACACCCAAAGACGGATCGGGCGAACAGGTCCGGGCAAAATGGCATGAAATCGGGCAGGTATCGGAAATGACCTTCGCGCCCGCGGCGATGATCGGCACCAGCAGTCCCTGATCGCGGGCCATCTGGCGGACCGTGCGATTGGTAGTGATCCAGCACTGCACCCCGTCGGCGATACGGCGTCCCTTCAGCAGTTCCGCATAGTATTTGAGTTCCTCGAAGGACGCATGCGGACAGCCAAGGTGGACGAACTCGAACCCGGTTTCCAGTCCGTTGCAGAATTCGGCATACACCCCGTCGATGTCGTCTTCGTCGATATCGACGTCCGGCAGTTTCAGGGATGCAATATCCGTATCCTCGTCCCACGGCGGGGTGACCCCGGGCAGGATGAACATCGCCACGCCCCCCGACGTCGCCATGCCGACCCCCAGCGCATCCAGCTCGTCAAGATCGGGTCTGCGCGACAGACCGCTCAACACCGGGATCCCGTTCTGGACCTTGCGGCCGATGGCATAGCCCAGTGCGGTAAAGTCGGCGGTGCCCCTGGCCCGTGCGCGGACCCGGACATGATGGGTGGGGCGGCGGTTTTCGTTCAGATGCAGACCGAATCGCGGATAGCGTCCGGTCAGCCCGGCATAGACGGCAAAGAACCCGTCCCGGTTGGCGCGTGCGCCCAGCACGGAATTTGAGAACACCGTCACGCCGCTTTCGATAGATGCAATGTGCATGTTGAAGGTCGGCCAGTGTCCGGCCCAATAGGGTGTACACGTAAATGACGTCGCGCTGCCCATGGCGCGGTGCGCGGCTTCGGCGCGTGACTGCAGTTTGGCGAGCGATTCAGGCGCCCCGGTTTCCTGCCAGTTGCCCATGTCCGCATTGGCGATGTTGGTGGAAACCGGCACTTTCATTTTCGCGCCCCGAACCGCCAGATCCTCGATCAGGCCGACATCATCCAGATACATTGCCATCCCGGCATGCACGTGGGCGTATCCGACCTCGACCATGTCCGGCGCATCAAAAGCTTCGCCCAGTTGCACCAGCGCTTCCATGGCCTGACGCGCGGTATCGCCCTCGTCACCGTTAATCAGGGATTTGTCGTAATCGGACAGGCGCATGTATCAGCTTCCGATCAACAGGCCGCCGTTGAGACGGCGCAGGGCGGCCATAATGCTCAACGAGACAATCCGGCTGGTCCGGTTGTTCAGCGGCGACGGGAAATTCTGCGAGACCATTTCCAGTTCCACCTCGTCGGAAATCACCGTCAGCGTATGCCGCGCTCCGGGCAACGTGCCGTCGGCCCTGATCCGGACCTGGGTCTTGTCGAGACCGATCCCGGCCAGCCCCAGCGTCACCGCGACGTTGAAATGGCGCGGGAAATTTTCCGCCGCTTCGCGCGCGGTGCCGTCCAGAACCGGCACTGGGCCGGTTTCCGCCGGGCCCAGATCGATTCCGTGTTCGGCGATGTAGGGTTCGTGGACCAGCGACGCCGGATGGATATGCGACGTCAGCACCACGGAGCTGATGCTGCCTTCGCGTGCGGCCCGAAGGATATCCAGACCCGGCAGGGTGCCGCCGGCGATCTGCAGCGTGGCCCCGGTCTCATGGGTCAGATCGATCAGGTCCATGTTGGCGGCCAGTGCGCCGACGCTGATCGCGATGACCATGCCGCCGGCCCGGATCGTCGGCTCGACCACATCGCGAAAGCCTTCATACGTGGCACATTCGACAAGAACGGCATCGTATTCGGGCGCTTCGTCGGCAGAGATGATCGGCACATCCAGACCGAAGGTTTCAGCCTTCGATCTGGCTTTCGCCTTGTCGCGTGCAGCGATCGCAACGATCTCGATCGTGCCGCTTTTATCTTCCTGAACCTTGCGGACAATCTGCTCGCCCACATTGCCGAAACCACCGATGACGATACGTGTTTTGGATCTCATTTTTCCTGCTTCTTGCCGTTGAGAAATGGATTGATTTTGTATTCTATACTGTATACAAAATTTTGCTGCAAGTCGTAACCCAAAGACCACAAAGGATTCTCCCGCATGCCGGACAGGGCCCCGATCACAACACAATTGGCGGCTTTTATCGCCGGCTTTACCCCCGGCAGCCTGCCCGCCCCGGTCATGGACTACACCCGCAAGCTGGCTTCAGATGGAATTGGTGCCCTGTTCTCCGCCATTCATCCCAGCGTCACGGCCAGCCAGGGCATCGGTGATTTCGTGGAATCCATCGCCGGCACCGGCAACGCCACACTGATCGGGCGCGGCAGGAAAGTCGACCCGGTCAGCGCAGCGCTGGCCAACGGCACCCTCGGGTACGCCGCCGATTTCGAACCGCATCACCCCGAAGCGATTTTACATCCCATCGCCGTCATGATTCCGACTGCCCTTGCGGTATCGGAAACCGAAGGCCGCAGCGGCAGTGATTTTCTGGCCGCCATCGCGCTTGGCTGCGAAATCGAATACCGGGTTTCGATGGCGATGAACCCGCGCGAACTTTATGCCCGCGGCTTTCACCCATCCGCCGTGACCGGCAGCTTCGGCGCCGCAGCCGCCGCCTCTTTCCTGTTCGGCCTGAACAGGGAACAGGTCGTGGCCGCCCTCGGGCTTGCCGCGCTGCAAACGTCCGGGCTTCTGGCCTGGCAGGACGATCCGCGCGAAGACGCGCGTCCCTTCCAGATGGGTCTCGCGGCCCGAAACGGCGTCATGTCGGCAATGCTGGCGCGGAACGGCTTCGGCGCCCCGGACCGGATTTTCGACGGCGGGCACAACGTGCTCGATGCCTTCAGCGGCGTCGCCACCACCGCACCGCTGACCAATGGGCTCGGCACGGTCTGGGACGGCGTCATGGAGCTGGCGATCAAGCCGTATCCGTGCGTGTCCTTTCTGCACCCGGCCCTTGATGCGCTCACCAACCTGCTGAACACGCATCAACTCACATCACAGGACATCGCGAAGATTGAACTGCGCTTTGCCGAAGCCGGGGCGCATTGCGTCGACGACAACCCGCTGAAGGGTCACAGCGCCCAGTACATTCTGCCCGTACGTGCTGCGATGGGCCGGCTGTCGTATCTCGACCTGTTCATCGACCGCCGCGACACCGACCCCGAAGTTGCACGCCTTGCCGCCAGTGCCGGCGTCATTCGCGATCAGGGTGAATTCGACGCCCGCTTCCCGGATTTCTATGTCGGCGAGGTGATCCTGACCCTTGCCGACGGCAAGGTTGTTTCCGAAACGTCCGAAATCGCCCGCGGCTATCCCGAGCAGCCTCTGTCCCAAGATGATCTGGACGCCAAGTTCGCCGATCTTGCCGGCTGCGTCGCCGATGATGCCCGCACCACGGCCCTGATCAGCGCCATCAAGGGACTTGGCGAAGAACAAAGCGTCGATGCCCTTGCGGCACAGCTTTCGTCGCCGCCGAACGCGCCGGTCTGATCGATAAATAAAGGTATCGGATACATGAACACGCCGTCCACGCCGTCAGGTCAATCACCCCACATCGCCAGGGGCGGCAAGGTGCTTTACGGCGCACCGCTCGGCATTCTGATGCTCGAAGCGCGGTTTGCCCGCATCCCCGGCGACATGGGCAATGCGGAAACCTGGCCGTTCCCCGTTCTGTATCGCGTGATACGCGGGGCCGATCCCGAGCGCGTGGTGCGCAACGGTGCCGAGGGTCTGCTGGATGCCTTTATCGACGGTGCCAAAGACCTGGTTGATCTGGGCGCCGAAGCCCTGACCACCAACTGTGGCTTCCTGTCGATATTCCAGAACCAGATTTCCGCCGCCGTCGGCGTGCCGGTCGCCACCTCGTCGATGATGCAGGTCCCGTGGGTACAGACACTGCTGCCGTCGGGCAAACGGCCGGGGATCGTCAGCATCAGCAGCGCCACCGTCACCGATGCGCATCTGGATGCGATCAATGTGCCACGCGACACCCCGCTTGAAGGCACCGACGAAGACGGCGAGTTTTTCCGCGTCATCGTTCGCGCGGAAAAGCCCGACCTCGATGTTGCGCTGGCCCGCACGGATGTGATCAATGCCGCCCGCCGGCTGACGGAAAGACACCCCGAGGTCGGCGCAATCGTTCTCGAATGCACCAACATGGCGCCCTATGCCCGCGATGTCTCGGAAGCGACGGGACTTGCGGTTTTCGATATATATTCACTGACCACCTGGCTGCATGCGGGGATAAGGCCGCGCCGGTTTTAACAGGGCCACGGCGAGGTTGACGCACCACGGCCCCAATGCATACAATTTAGAATACAAACGCGATACAGATCAGGAGGCACTTACATGGCCGCTCGAGATACGGCTGATACCGAAGCCAAGGTGTCCTCTTCACACCGCGCATACGAAATGCTCCGCGACCGTCTGCTACGGTTTTCTATACTCCCTAACCAGAAAATAAATGAAGTCACGCTGGCGGCGGAACTGAACGTCAGCCGCACCCCGCTGCGCGAAGCGCTGAACCGCCTGGTGGCTGAAGGTTTGCTGGTCAATCGCGAACGCGGCCTGTCGGTGCCGGACCTGGAACCGGACCTTGTCTGTGAACTGTTCGAGGCCCGTGTCGAAATCGAGTGCAGCATCGTCCGGCTGGCCTGCGAACGCGCGTCGGACGACGACCTGGAAGTCATCTCAGCCTTTGTCGCCGAAAGCGCCGCCGAATCGCCCGAGGCTTCAACCGACCGTCTGATCGAGCTTGATATTCATTTTCACAGCACACTTGCCAAACTTTCCGGCAACCGGATTCTGCAGCGGACCCTGGCCAATCTGAATGACCGCATTCATCTGGTGCGCTGGATCGCCATGGAAGGCCGGCGCGACCGCACCCAGGGCGAGCATCGCGAGATTCTGGACCGCATCATGGCCCGCGATTCCGATGGCGCCGTCGCCGCGATCCGCAAACACATCATTCACCGGAACGAAGATATCATGGCTGCCATCAAGGCCGCCTATGGGCATGTCTATACCCTGTCGGCGTGACAGCCCCGTCGTTCCCGAGAACATTCAAAGATAATCAGGGGGATGCATGGAACGCTATGTGATCATCGGATCCGGCTCCGGGATCGGTGCCGCGATTGCCCGCTCACTGGCCGGCCCTGAGACACAACTTCTCCTGCACACGGGGCAGAATCAGGAACGCCTCGATCGCGTCGTTGCCGATTGCCGCGACAGCGGCGCCGATGTCTCGACATGCCTCGGTCTGACCGAGGAAGAACAGCTTTTTGGGTCCGTGGCTGCGTGGGCCGAAAACGTCCCCGACGGCATGCTCACCGGTTTCGTCTTCGCCGCCGGCTACGCCAGGATCGGCATCATCGATGAAACCCCGGTCGAGGTTCTTGAAGAAGCGCTTCACGCCATGCCCATCGCCTTCCACAGACTGGCCAGGATGCTGGTGCCCAAGCTGACGCCGTCCCGGGGGCGGATCGTATGCATCAGTGCCTTCGGGGCACATCGTTCAAAGTCGTACAGCTATGCCGCGACGGCCCCGGCAAAAGCGGGCCTGGAAGCCCAGGTGCGGGTCTATGCCGCCAACCTGGCACCGCGCGGGATTACCGTGAACGCGGTCGTGCCCGGGTTCGTCGAAAAGGAGCCGGGGACGCCGTCGTCGCTGACCCCCGCCGAATGGGAAAAAGTCAGCGCAGGCATCCCCATGAACCGGATCGGCCGTCGCGACGAGATCGCTGCGGTGGCCGGTTTTCTGCTGAGCGAACAGGCCAGCTACATCACCGGCCAGAGCATTCATGTCAACGGCGGGCTGACCCTGTAATGGCCCGGCAATTGTCTCTCCAAAAGGGTTTTCTGGGGCTTGTTTGATGTCGACATTTATGCATAATTCTTTGCATACAATCTTACCGGCGCCCCCAAACGTGCCGGAAACTGCTTACATGCCGGAATAAAAGGTGACCCTTGGAAAACAAGCTGAACGGTGCGGAAACAATGGTGCGGATGCTCGAAGCACATGGCGTACGCCATATCTTCGGGTTGTGTGGCGATACGACATTGCCCTTCTACGATGCGATGCATCTCCTCAATCACGACATCACACACGTCCTGACCCGCGATGAACGGTCCGCCGGATACATGGCGGACGCCTATTCCCGCGTGACCGGCCGGCCCGGCGTCTGCGAAGGCCCGTCCGGCGGTGGCGCCACCTATATTCTGCCGGGTCTGATCGAAGCCTCGGAAAGCTCCTACGCGATGCTTGGCATCACCACCGACATCTCCGTCGCGTCGTATGGCAAATACCCACTGACCGAGGTCGATCAGGAAGCCATGATGCGCCCCCTGACCAAGTGGAACACCGTGATCCGCCGCGCCGATCATATTCCGCGCATGGTGCGGGCGGCATTCCGGGCGATGACCACCGGCCGCTCCGGGGCGGCGCACATCGGCCTGCCCTACGATGTTCAATATGATCCGGTCGACCCGACGGATGTCTGGGCCGACAGCAACCTTCACACCTATCCCGCGTATCGCACGTCGCCCGAACAGGACGCCATCGAGGCTGCCGTCGACGCGATCCTGTCAGCGAAGAAACCGCTCATCGTCTGCGGCGGCGGCATCGTCATTTCCGATGCCATGTCCGAGCTCGACCGTCTTGCGACACGTCTCGACATTGCCGTGGCAACATCGATTTCCGGACAGGGGTCGCTGGCCGACACCCACCCGAACGCGCTCGGCGTCGTCGGCTCCAACGGCGGCACCGACCAGACATGGGAAATGATGCTAGCGGCCGATCTCGTCATTTTCATGGGCTGCCGTGCCGGGTCGACCACGACCGCACGCTGGGAAGCGCCAAGCCCCGGCACGCGGATCGTCCACTTCGATTCCGATCCCATGGTCATCGGCGCCAATTACCCGACGGAAGTCGGCGTGGTGGGCGATCTGCGCAATGCCCTGCGCATGGTGAATGCCGAGTTGGACCGCCGCAAACAGGGCGACGCCACCTTCGGCGGCGCGGCGGCCGTGGCCGACATCAAACGCCGCAAGTTTGAAATCTTCGACGCCATCGCCAACGGCGACGAGATGCCGATCCGCCCGGAACGTGTCATCGCGGCGCTGATGAACGTGCTGCCCGCAGACGCCACGGTCATTTCCGACCCAGGCACGTCTTGCCCGTATTATTCGGCCTATTACAGCCAGTCGCTGGCCGGTCGTTATTTCATCACCAACCGCGCCCATGGCGCGCTGGGGTATTCGCTCTCGGCAGCGCTCGGCGCCTGGTACGGCCGCAGCGACAGCAAGATCGTTGCGCTGATGGGTGACGGTTCGTTCGGCTTCACCTGCGGTGAACTGGAGACCGTTTGCCGCTCCAACGCGCCGATCACGTATGTCGTCTTCTCCAACTCCAACTTCGGGTGGATCAAGGCCAGCCAGATGGCCGACAAGGGATCGCGTTACTATAACGTCGACTTCAACCGCACCGACCAGGCTGCCGTCGCAGCCGCCTACGGCGTCAAATCCTGGAAGGTCGAAAACCCGGGCGATCTTGAGCGCGTGCTCAAGGAAGCCGTTGAGCATGACGGCCCGACGCTGGTCGACGTAATGACCCAGCCGCTGGAGGAAGCCAACGCACCTGTCCGTCGCTGGATGGGCTGACCGCATAACTCGGGGACCGGGCAACCGGTCACGCAAACAGGGGAACCGCGCAATGCAGATCGTGGTCATCGGCGCCGGTATCGTCGGCGTTTCAACGGCAATTTGGCTGAAACGGTCCGGCCACGAGGTGACACTGATCGACCGTGCCGCCCCCGGTCAGGGCACGTCCTACGGCAACGCGGGACTTCTGGCCTCAAGCTCGGTGGCGCCGGTAACGTCACCCGGGCTGATCGGCAAGATTCCCGGCATGCTGTTCAATCCGGAGTTTCCCTTATTCATGCGCTGGGCGCACCTGCCCCGCCTGATGCCGTGGCTGATGCGCTACCTGTCGCATGCGAACGAAGCCGACACCCGGCGAATCGCCCGTAACCTGGCACACATCGTCACCGACACCATCGAGCAGCACAAAGCCCTTGCCGGCGGCACCCCCGCCGAAAAATGGATTCACGACTGCGATTACAAATTCGCCTACAAGAGCCGCGCCGCGTTCGAGGCCGAAGCCTTTACCTGGGCCCTGCGCCGCGAAGCCGGTTTCGAGCCCGAAATCATCGAGGGCGAGGCGATCCGCGAACTGGACCCGGCACTGGGGCCGTCGATCCAGTGTATCGCGATGATGAAAAACCACGGCTTTATCAGCGATCCCGGCAACTATGTCGCGGATCTCGCCAAGGTATTCGAAAATGAAGGCGGCCGAGTCGTGCTGGCCTCGGTTGAGGATTTCGACCTCACGGACGGCAGGATTACGGCGGTTCTCAGCACGGCCGGACGTTTCGAGTGCGACCATGCCGTGCTGACCACGGGCGTGTGGTCAAAACCGCTGATGAAGAAACTCGGACTCAACGTGCCGCTGGAAACCGAACGCGGTTATCACATCGTCTTCCGCAATCCGTCGGTCAAACCCCGGACCCCGACCATGATCGCCGCCGGAAAATTCGTCGCCACCCCGATGGCGGCGGGTCTCAGATGTGCCGGTGTGCTGGAATTCGGCGGTCTTGATGACGACAAGTCGGACGCCCCGCTCAAACTGCTGCGCAAGAAGGTCATGGAGGCTTTCCCGACGCTGACGGCATCCGAGGAGGATACTTGGCTCGGCCACCGTCCGGCGCCGTCAGACAGCCTGCCGCTGATCGGTGAAGTCCGCAAGACGGGGATCTACACGGCGTTCGGTCATCACCACATCGGCCTGACCGGTGGTCCGAAAAGCGGCCGCATGATCGCACGGATGATTTCCGGCGAACCCGGCAACGTCGATCCCGCGCCGTTTGATCCGAACCGGTTTTCCTGACCGCTCTTATCCCGTTACGAAATCATGCCGCCGCAGCGTCATTACTCGCGTGCGAGGTTGGGCCGTATTCTCAGGAAGTAGACGAAGACCCCCGTCAACACCAGCAGACCGATGCTGATCGGGCTGGAGACGAAGACCAGCGGGTCCAGTTCACTGGTGATCAGCGCCCGGCGCATGTATTCCTCGAGATAGGGACCGAGGATGATCCCCATCAGCATCGGGACCAGCGGATAGGACATCACCCGCAGCAGATAGGCGAACACGCCGATTGCGAGCGCCATCCACATCTGCACCACGGAATACGAAGACGCAAACGTGCCGACCATGGATATCATGGCGATGAAGGCATACAGCAGGCCCCGGTTCAATTGCGCAATCCGCATATAATACGGGCCGAACAGGATCACCGAGATAAACACGAAGCTGGCCGCAACGAACAGTGCCGCGAACATCGGCGCAATCGTATGAAGCTCCGTCGTCAGCAGTCCCGGCCCCGGGACAAGACCGTGTATCAGCAACACGCCGAAGATGATCGCCGTCACCGAGTCCCCCGGAATGCCGAGCGTCAGCAGCGGCACCACGGCGCCCCCGCACATGGCGTTGTTCGCGGCTTCCGACGCGGCCAGCCCTTCGTGTGAGCCGTTGCCGTACTTTTCGGGTTCCTTGGTGACGCGCTTGGCTTCGGCGTAGGCAATGAACGAGGCCATCGATGCGCCGCCACCCGGCAGCATCCCGACCAGCACGCCGATCACCGAACTCTTGATATAGGTAATGATGCCGACCTCACGGATTTCCTTCAGCGAGGGAATGAAATCCCGGTGTTTGGGCTTGAAATCCTTGGCGATCACCATCCCCTTCAGGACGGGTCCGCCCTGAACCAGAAGCTCACAGACGGCAAACAGGCCGATCACGGCCGGCAGCAACTGCACCCCTTCGATCAGGTGATAGCTGCCGAAATCGAACCGGCCCATCGCCACCATGTTGTCGAACCCGACCGTCGAAATCATGATGCCGAGGGTCACCGACGTCAGCCCCCTCCAGATCGAGCCCTTGGCGACGATCACCACACTGACCACGGCCATGAACACCAGGGCAAATTTGTCCGGGGTCTGGAACAGCAGGGCGAACTGGCTCATCGGTACGGCGACGAACATCAGGACGATGGCCCCCAGCATGCCGCCGATGCTCGACGCAAACGCATCCAGACCGAGCGCTTTCGCACCGTGCCCGCGTTTCATCAGCGGGTGGCCTTCCATCGTCGTGATGGCGCCCGAGGGCGCACCAGGGATGTTGACGATGATCCCGGTGACGCTGCCGGCGTAGATGCCGGCCATGAAAATTCCCATGACCATCACCAGCGCGTCCGTCAACTGCATGGCGAACGTAAAGGGCAGCAGCAGGGCGACGGCCAGGGTTGCGGTCAGTCCGGGAATTGCACCGAACAGCAATCCCATCAGGAAGCCCGCGACCAGGCACAGAAATGTCACGGGATTGGTGAGTGCGACAAAGCCGGAGAGGACATCCAAACTCATATCAGAAAATCCCCTCAGTGATACCCTCGATAATACCCAAGGGCAGTGAAAGCCCGAATAAGGTCATAAAGAAAAGCCAGCCGGCAGTGGTGACACCGGCGGCAATGGCCCCCGACGTCAGCACGGAAAACGGCAGTGAAATTTCCCGTTCCCGTTCAAAAAGCCAGGCAACCGTAATGGTGTAAAGAAATGTCGCGATCCAGTAGCCCAACGGCTCAAAGGCCCAGACAAAAAGGGCTGTTGCGACAATCAGCACAATGCTGCGCGGCGCAATCCTGACGCTATGGTCCACTTCATTCTTGTCTACGTCGGAAACGGTTCCGGCAAGTTCCTGCCACAGAATGCAAACACAGGAGATAAAAAGGATCAGTGAAAGAAGAATGGGCAGAAATGCGGGACCGGGTTCGCCGAGTTGAAAGGGGCGCGGAAGGGTCAACGCCTGGGCAAAATACCCGACATCCAGAATTATCAACAACAGAGCGAACAGCGCTTGGCGGTTCATCTTTGAAATCATGGCTGTAAAAATACCACCCTTGTAAGAGAACACCAGGCCGGGGCTATCCGGCCTGGTGTCTCCACTATATCAATCCGAGCTTAAGTCCGTCCTGCACTTACTTCGCAAGCAGACCCTGGCTCGCCAGTTTATCCAGCATCTTGGTCGCCCGTTCACGGGTGCGCTTCACATAGGCTTCGGTTTCGGTGGCATCCAACCAGAAAGCATTCATGCCGGTTTTCTTGGCCTTGGCCTGAAACTCGGCATTATCAAACGCGGCTTTCAGACCGGCCGTCAGTTTAGCCTGAATATCCTTCGGCGTTTCTGCAGGCACGGCAACAACGCGCATACCGCCCCAGATCACGTCATAGCCGAGTTCCTTGAACGTCGGGACGTCGGGAATGCTCGGGTCGCGTTCTTCGGACGTCACGGCAAGGACACGGACCTGACCGGCATCGACAGCCGAGGAAACGGTGGCGTAGCTGACGCTGGCCAGTTCGTTTTCGCCGGAGAGCAGAGCTTCACGCTGCGGCGCGGAACCGTTCGGGAACGGGATGTGGTTGACTTCAATCCCCATGGACTCGGTCATGTCGAGCGCATGCAGGTGCCAGATACCGCCGGTCCCGGAGTTGGAGACCTTGTATTTGCCCGGGTTCGCCTTGGCATCCTTGATGAAATCATCGAGGGTCTTCCACGGCATTTTGGCGTTCACGGCCAGAACCGTTGGATACAGCGTCACGGTGGCGAGATAGCTCAGCGCGCTCATGTCATAACCGGGCACGATTTTCTTGTAGGGTACCGTGATCATGCTGTCCCAGGTCAGCGTACCGATCGTGTAACCGTCCGGGCGCGAACGCATCAGCTTCATCGTGCCGACGCCGCTCTGGGCGCCCGTGACGTTCTGCGTGCGTACGGCAACACCAAGGGGTTCTTCGGCATAATGCAGGAAGGTCCGCATCACCGTATCCGTACCGCCACCGGCACTCCACGGCATGATGTGGTTGATGTCCTTCGACGGAAAATCGGCAGCGGACACTGTCATCGTGCCGGCCACCAGTACCGCAGCGCCCATCAAGGCCGCTTTGAGGTTCTGTTTAAGTCCCATAATAAGTAATCCTCTCTGTCCCTTTGAAAATCTGAAAGGCCATGCACTCGGACGATCTTGCATTCAGGCCTTTGGATCGTGTGCTTTTTTGATCAGCATTCGACCCGATAAAGTTTGCATGCAAACTGTTATACAAATGGGAATGCATTGCAATCCCTTTCAAGGCAAAATTATTGCAGGTGCGAGGATACAAGGATTTCCGGGGTCTGCAGGACGCTGTTGCGGAACCTGCCGGCGTCCTTGCGCCCGCCCCCTGTCCCGGTCCTCCGGAAAATATCCGCGCATCGCCGGTTGCACTCCCGGACCATATCGCCTATCGAATTGCAACGCCGGGGGCTGCCCCGGACCCATTTCAGCCGCCCGCCTTTTAGGCTTCCGGCAAGACGCTGTGTAAGGAACCATGTCCAGAATTGCCGTGATCGGTGCCGGTGTTACCGGCGTCACGACCGCATACGAACTGGCCCGGCGTAACCACGAGGTCTGCATTTTCGATGCCCGTGAAGGCGCGGCCATGGAAACGTCGTTTGCCAACGGTGGGCAGATTTCCGCATCGAACGCCGAAGTCTGGAACACCTGGCCGACGATCAGGAATGCACTCGGCACGTTGCTCCGGAAAGACGCGCCGCTGCGGATCAGCCCACACCCCGACGGACACAAGATCAGCTGGTTTGCCGGGTTCTTCCGTGCCGGGCTCAACCACCGGCGCAACACGCTCGAGCTTGCGAATATGGCGATTCAGAGCCGCGCCGCGCTGCGCGACATCGCCCGGCGTGAAGACATCCGTTTCGACATGAACGACTGCGGGCTTTTGCATGTCTATCGGACGCCGCAACAGTTCGACATCGCGTGCCGGGCAAACCAGCTCCTGAACCGGGCCGGGCTGGAACGCCATGCCGTCAGCGCCGATGATATCAACAGGATCGAACCCGCACTCGCCGGTGACTATGCCGCCGGATTGTTTACACCGGATGATTTTGCCGGGGATATCCATGCCTTCACCCGCGGGCTTGCCGATATCTGCCGATCACGCGGCGTGACGTTTCACCTGGGCCATAGCGTGACGGGTCTTGAGGTCGACAACGGAAAAATCCGCATCCGGCACAACCCTGTCGAAACCCCTGAAGAAACGCGGCTTGATGAGTTTGAGCGGATCGTGATCTGTGCCGGTGTCGGCTCGCGCCGCCTCGCGCAACTGGCGGGCGACCGCGTCAATGTCTATCCGGTCAAAGGCTATTCCCTGACCGTCGACATCACCCCTGATCAGCCGCCGTCCGCCGCCCCCACGGTCTGTTTGCTTGATGAAGAGGCGAAGATCGTCACCAGCCGTCTCGGCAACCGCCTGCGTATCGCCGGTCTGGCTGAATTCAGCGGCGAAGACAAAAGCATCGATCCACAGAGGGCGGCCATCCTGTCGCGCTGGTGCCGGGAACATTTTCCCCGGCTGGATCAAAGCAATATCGAATACTGGGCCGGTCTGCGCCCGATGATGCCGCGCATGGTCCCAAAGATCGGCCGGGGCAAGCTTCAGAACGTGTTCTACAACACCGGGCACGGCCATCTGGGCTGGACATTATCCGCCGGAAGCGCGGCACGGATCGCCGACATCATCGACGCCGCCAAGTAAGTCAGCCGCTGACCTCACCCAGCAGCGCGGCGTTGCCGCCCGCCGCCGTGGTGTCGATGCAGATGCTCTGCTCCTGGAAATAGGCGCATGACGGCCCCGGTGACGTCACCAACGGGATCAGCACGCCGTCCCGCGCCGCCAGTACCTTGCGATAACTGCGGGCCACGTCGGCTTCTGCCCACAACGCCACCGCGTCAATGCCGTCCATGCCAGCCAGGCACGACGCGGCAACGACCCCATCGAGGCATTTGACCCGCGCCCCGTATTCGGCGAACCCGCTTTCAAGGGCCGCCGCATCCGGTGTCGCGATCAGCACGCTGCATCCGTATTCCAGAGCCGCTTTAGCTTGTGCCGTGGCGGCATCGTTGCCGGGCCCCAGGCACAGCACGACACCGCGCGGGTGCGTGATCAGCCGGTTTTCCTCACCGGTCGGCCCGGGCAGGATAAGCGCCTGTTCGATCGGCGTGCGGTTGGGGACCGCAAGGCCACCGAGCGCCGTCTTCAATGCCGCCGCCGATAGCTCCGCGCCGGACGGCATTGCCGCTTCGGTCTCTTCCGTCGCTGCGAAGCGTTTCAGATAATTCGGGCCGCCGGCCTTGGGGCCGGTGCCGGACAATCCTTCGCCGCCGAACGGCTGGGATTCGACAATCGCGCCGATCTGGTTGCGGTTGATATAGACGTTGCCGGCATGGATGCGTCGGGTGACGTCCGACACGCGCCGGTCGATCCGGGTCTGCAGACCGAAGGTCAGCCCATAGCCCGAACCGTTCACGGCATCGATCACCTTGTTGATGTCATCGCCCTTGAAGGTCGCGATGTGCAGAATGGGGCCGAAGATTTCTTCCGTCATGTCCGCCATGCCGTCGACGGCGATCACGGACGGCGCCATGAAATACCCGTCCGATGGCACGTCGCAGCGCTTCAACAAGCGCCCGTCGTTTTCCGCTGCCGTGACATACGCACCGATCCTGTCCTGCGCATCGGCGTTGATCAGCGGCCCGATATCGGTCGAGAAATCGGCCGGATCGCCGACATGCAATTCATCCATGGCCCCGAACAGCATGGTCTTCACGGTCTCGGAGACATCTTCCTGGACATACAGAAGCCTGAGCGCCGAACAGCGCTGGCCCGCGCTCTGGAACGACGACGCGATCACGTCCCGCACCACCTGTTCCGGCAGCGCCGTGGAGTCGACGATCATCGCGTTCAGACCGCCGGTCTCGGCGATCAGCGGCGCGCCCGGCGCCATATGTTCGGCCATGGCCCTGTTGATCCGCTGTGCGGTCGCCGTCGAGCCGGTAAAGCAGACCCCGTCGATGCCGGGGTCTGACGTCAGGGCCGTGCCGACGACACTGCCCTGGCCCGGCAGCAATTGCAGGGCCGCCGCCGGCAGTCCCGCTTCATGGAACAACTCGACGGCCCGGGCCGCGATCAGGGTGGTGGTTTCCGCCGGTTTGGCGAGAACCGCATTACCGAGCGCCAGCGCCGCGGCGATCTGGCCGGTGAAGATCGCCAGCGGAAAGTTCCAGGGCGAGATACACGTAAACACGCCCCGTGCTTTCAACGCCGGTGCCGCCTCCGCCTGCATCGCGTAATAACGCAGGAAGTCGACCGCCTCGCGGATTTCGGCAATGCAGTCCGGGAGCGTCTTGCCGGCTTCGAGCGCCAAAAGCGCACAGAATTCCGGTGTATGGGTTTCATACAGATCGGCAACCTTCCGGAGCACGTTCGCCCGGGCAGTGACGTCTTCCGCCGACCAGGCTTCTTGGCCGCGGCGTGCGCTTTTCAGGGCGGTCTCGATATCCGCCGGGGCGCTTTCGATCACCTCACCGATCACATGATCCGGATCGTGGGGCATGCTGACCGAACGCTTTTCAGAGCCTTTAAATTTGCCGTCGATCATCGGGCGGGCCTGCCATGTCTTGTCCATGAAAGCGCCGCGCTGTTGCAACAGGGTGTCGAGCGTCCGGGGATCGAGGAAATCGTAGCCCCGCGAATTGATCCGCCCGGACGGATAGATATGCGCCGGTTTCGGAATTTTCGTATTCGACGCGTAGGACTTCTCCGCCGCTGCCGCAAACGGATCGGCGGCGATTTCAGAGCTCGGCACATCGTAATCGGCCATCTGGTTGACGAACGAGGAATTGGCCCCGTTCTCGAGCAGTCTGCGCACCAGATAGGCCAGCAGATCGCGATGCGCCCCGACCGGGGCATAGATCCGGCACCGCGTGCCGTTCTTCTTTTTCACGGTTTCATGCAGCGCTTCGCCCATGCCGTGCAGGCGCTGGAATTCGTAATCGTCCGTATTCAGACCGGCCTCGTTGGCGAGATGCAGGATCGCCGTCGCCGAATGCGCGTTATGCGTGGCGAACTGCGGATAGATGCGGTCGGCCATGGCCACCAGCTTGCGGGCGCAGGCGATATAGGAAATGTCGGAATGCACCTTGCGGGTGAAGACCGGAAAATCCTCGATCCCCAGCACCTGTGAGCGCTTGATTTCCGTATCCCAATAGGCCCCTTTGACCAGACGCACCATGATCCGGCGGTCGTGCATATTCGCCAGGGCATAGAGCCAGTCGAGAACGAGGGCAGCCCGCTTGCCATAGGCCTGCACGACGATCCCGATCCCCTCCCACGCGGAAAACGTCGGATCGGAGACCAGGGCCTCGATCACGTCCAGCGACACGTCCAGCCGCTCGGCTTCCTCGGCGTCGATGTTGAGGCCGATTCCCGCCTCATGGGCAATCAGCGCAAGACTGCGCAGCCGTTCGATCAGCGTCGGCAGCATCTGCGATTTCTGGGTCGTTTCATAACGCGGATGTAGTGCCGACAGCTTGACGGAAATGCCCGGATTGCGGCGCACGTCCGTGCCCTCGGCGGCGGCGGCGATGGTCCGGATCGCGTGGCTGTAGGCATCCAGGTAGCGCCGCGCGTCCTTGTCGGTGCGTGCCGCTTCGCCCAGCATGTCATAGGAATAGGTATAGCCTTCACGGACCAGTTTCTGGGAACGCTTCAGCGCCTCGTCAATATCGCGGCCATGCACGAACTGACGGCCAAGCTCGCGCATCGCGGCGAGGACGGCGACACGCACCGCGGGCTCACCGATGCGCTGGGTCAGTTTCTTCAGCGTGCCCGTGGTGCCGTCACTGTCCGGCCCCAACAGCTTGCCGGTCAGCGCCAGCGCCCAGGTGGACGCATTCACGACGGCAGAGTCCGAGGTTCCGGAAAGACGGTCCCAGTCGCGGGTCGAAATCTTGTCGGCGATCAGCAGATCGACGGTTTCCGCGTCCGGCACCCGCAACAGCGCTTCCGCCAGACACATCAGCGCCAGGCCTTCGTCCGTCGAAAGCCCGAAGTCGGTCAGAAACTGCTCGGTGAAATGCGGATGTGACGACTTGCGGACCTGATCGACCAGTTGCTGCGCCTGTCCGCTGATCGCCGAACAGTCATCAGACGACAGTTTCGCCGTTTCCACCGCCTGGCGCACGACCGCTGCCTCATCGCTGAGATAGTTGTCGCGGATTTTACGGCGCAGGGTCGAAAGGTCGGGGCGGTGCAGGTTCATCAGATCCTCCATTAAAGCACCTCTCACCCTATCAATTCCTGAGTAGTGTGTTTTCTTGTATTCAGAGGAATTTTGGGAAATAACTATATTTATAGGCAATAAATCATGGATATTTTCTGCAATGGCTGCAAAAAATAGAGATATCGATAGCTTCGACCGCAATATCCTCAGGATTCTCGGCACGGACGGACGCATCACCCTGACCGACCTGGCGGCGCGGGTCGGGCTGTCGACAACGCCGTGCCAGCAGCGCGTCCGCCGGCTGGAAAAGGACGGCTATATCCTCGGTTACCGTGCGGTGCTTGATCTGCCGCGCATGGGGCTGGCGCAGATCGCCTTCGTTCAGGTCAATCTTTCCGATACCCGTGAAACGTCCTTGCAGGATTTCAGAAACGCCGTCGCCGGGATATCCGAAATCGAGCAGTGCCACATGATTGCCGGCGGCTTCGATTACCTGATCAAGGTCCGGACCCGCGACATCGAAAGCTTCCGCAAGGTCCTCGGTGAAAAAATATCCGCCCTGCCCTTTGTCGCCCACACCAGTACCTTCATGGTGATGGAAACGGTCCGGGACTGACCGACTGTTCAGCCTTCGTATTTATCGACAAGGCGGCAGCGCAGGATTTCGCGCCGGTCTGATGCATCAATGAGAACGACCGATACGCTGACGAAAGTCCCGCCGTCACGCTTGCGGACGTCCGTGATCGTGATCCGGGCCTGCACACCGGCACCGGCATGAAGCGGCGACAGAAACCGCACATCGTCATATTTCACTGTCAGGGCACGCTGCATGTTGCTGACCGCAAAGGTGCCCTGCATCAGTTGCGGGATCAGGGAGATCAGCAGGTTCCCGGGAACGATCCGCGCGTCCGCCGTGGCCGTGTGAATCCACTGCCGGTCCCCGCTCAGCGCCACGAACCGCGTGATCATGTCATCGCTGATCGTCACGAGGGGGCTTTCCAGCACCGTGTCCAGATACGCAGATAAATCAGCGGCCTGCTCGACAATGATCATCAGGCGTGCTCCCGGCTCAGGACCATGGCACTGCCCAGCCCCCCGGCGGCGGCAATGGCGGCAAGCCCGAGGCCGGGTTCGTCCCGGCGAACCAGATCATGCCACAGCCGCACCGCCAGAATGGCCCCGGACGCACCAATCGGATGCCCGCGCGCCAGCGCCCCGCCGCACAAATTCACCCGCGACGGATCAAGCCCGGCCCTGTCGATGCATGTCATGGCCTGCACGGCAAAGGCTTCCATCATCTCAACACAGGTAAAATCATCGACTGCCCATCCGCCATCACGGCACACCTTCTCAATCGCGGTGATCGGTGCCAGCGCGGGTGTTTCCGGATTGCCACCGACCGAGGCTGATCCTGAAATCGCAACCGCCCGACCGGTATCTGTCAGGGTTGCCCGTACCCTTTCGCTGACGACAAGCACCACGGCGGCGGCATCAGCTTCGACCGCCGTCGTCGCCGCGGTCAGTCCGCACGTGGCGGACCCGGCCAAAACGGGAAGCCGGGCACAGGTTTTCAGCGTCATGGCCCGGGTGAAAGCATCGCGATCCACCCCGGCAACGCTTACCAGTTCGGCCGCCGCGTGATCATCGGCGGCGGCGCGGCGATGGCTTTCAACGGCGTAAGCTTCCTGATCGGATCGGCTGATCCCCCGTGCCGCTGCCAGAGCGGCGGCGGACGCCAGCATGTCCGGATCACGCGACGGCCAGGGAGAAAACGGCGGGCGTTCATAGGTTTCGGGCGTATCACCGTCATCCAGCGGCCGGCGCTGACGGATCGGCGCGCGGCTGTAACTCTCAAGTCCGCCGGCGAGGATGACATCCGCATCTCCCGCTGAAATCCGTGACGCCGCAAGGGCAATGGCATCCAGTCCGCTGCAGCATTGCGTGTCCACGCTCAGGGCCGGCACGGTCTCGGGCAGACCCGCTTCAAGCGCCGCCATCCGGGCCGGATTGCCGCCCCCGTAAAGCGCATTCCCCATGATGACGGTATCCACGGCGTTCCCCTGCATCCCGGCATCATCAAGAACGGCGCGGATCGTTTCTGCGCCCAGCTGCCATGCCTCGACACGGGCGAGCCCCCCGCCCCGTGGCGCCACCGGGGTTCTTTTGGCGGCGATGATATACGCCCCGCTCATGGCCGGGCTCCTGTTTCCATCCGCTCGACCCATGTCTGCATCACCGGCAGGTTCGGCTTGTGAGAGGCCGTCAACGGCCACGCATCCATTTCGACAAAGCGCATCGGCACCTTATAGCGGGGCAGGAACGTCCGGCACCACGCGATCAGGTCTTTTTGCGAGGTCGCGTGGCCGTCTGCCGGATCGATCACGGCGACAAGCCGTGTCCCGCGCCGCGCATCCGCCACCCCGAACACCGCCGCACGCCGAACCGACGGATGGCGGGCCAGTACGCTTTCGACTTCTTCCGGATAGACGTTCTTGGCCGAACAGATCAGCATCCGGTCGGCCCGGCCGACGAGGTAAAGATACCCGCTGCTGTCCAGATACCCAACGTCCCCCGTGGCCAGCGCCGCGCCAGATTGTAAAAGCGGCCGTTCATCCGACAGGGCATAGCCTGAAAACCGGAACGGGCTTTCCACGAAAACCCGGCCCGTCTCACCCGCCTTCAGGTCATGAAAATCATTATCCAGTATCCGCACCGTCACTTCCGGGAACGGCTGGCCGACCGACGGATCAGGGGCCGCGCCATCGCGGGCGTAGCTGATGTAGCTGAGTTCAGACGAGCCATAGAATTCGCAGATTTCCGCACTTGGACAGATCACCCGCAACCTGTGCTTCAGGGCTTGCGGCATCTTCGCCCCCGATGACAGCACAAGCCGCACCGAAGGCAGCGCAATCCCCCCCTGCTCCGCCGCCAGCGCCAGCGCATCGAATTGGGTCGGCGTGCCGTAAACAACCGTTCCCTTATTCTTGGCGATACTGTCGAGAATACGGTTCGGTCGGAATTGCGGGAACATCACGGTCCGTGCCCCGGCATACAGCCCCCGCATCACCGCATAAAGAAACAGCGAATGCGCGAGGTTGCCCAAAGCAATAAAGACGTCATCAGTTGCGAACCCGAAAGCCCGCTGATCGCTTTCAAAACTTGCCACCCACGAGGCCTGGTGCCGCTCAAACCCGCGCGGAAAACCGGTCGAGCCCGAGGTAAAGCCGGTATAGAACAGATCGCCCAACCGGTCCTGAACAGACACGTCATCAGAAACTTCCGGCGGCACCTGTTCCGCCATCTGATCTGGACCGAGGACCGGGATGCCGGCCGGCTTGGCGATAGCGCGATCATCCGCAACAAGCGCATCGGGTTTGAGAACTCGCAGCACGTTGCCGACGGTATCCGCCGGCCATTCCGGGTCCAGCACCTGCACGTTCAGGCGATGCGAGACACCGGCGAGAAACCACGTCACAAGTGCCGCGGCATTTTCGAGCCGGACCGCCAGCCGCCCCCCGGCGGGCACATCACCGAGAAGCGCCGACTTGCACCGGATATCCTCAGCCAGTTGGGGCCATGTCAAATCCGTCTCGCCGACGGTAAGGGCCACGCCGTCACGGTCTCGTCCAAAATGAAAAACCCTCCCAGCCAAGTCCCGGGGCATATCTTTCGTGACCGGTTTCAGCACAGCTTTTGAAAAGCCGCTATCGGCTTCCGCCGAACAAGCGTCATGCCACGGACAGGCGGCGCACGCCGACCGCAAACGGCCGTCGGCGAAGCGGGCACGCAGCAGCGCCAGTTTATCATCCGTGAGAACGAGACGGCGCGGCCCGTCCTGATCCAGACCGAGCAGCGCCGCAATGTCCCGCCATGCCCGCGCATCCCGCCGATGGGTGACGGCGCGATCGCAGTGCCGTGAAGCGTCGCACGCAAGGGTGGCGCAGAGCGCATCCGTTCCGTCGGTCAGCTCAATCGTTTCACCGTTACGAACCCGTGCGACGATCCCGTCAAAGCAGTGCGTGAATGCGTCATTATACCCCCGGCCGGCATAACCCAGCATGCACAGCACATGATGTGGTCTCAGCTTGAGGGTCATCCGCTCATACCCTTGCCTGTCCGTCCTCAGCATGAACGTCTTCTGATGAGAAAGACCGCGCTTCGATGGCATCCGCAATATCGTCCGACATTTTCAACATGCGGATGATCACCGGCAAAGCCACGGCGAGGATACTGTTCTCGAGACCCCGTGCCCGCTGGGCTTCGCGGACCTGTTGCGTGACGCGCCCGACGACAGGGATAAAGCGCAATGCCAGCGACAGGCTCATGCTCACCATCCTGACGTTGACCCCGATCCTCGCCGCCGGTTTCAGAAACCGCTCGAAGGCATCGATCATCGCCGTTGTCCGCGTGGTCAGCGTGACCAGCGAGGCGGCGAGGATCAGCGCCGCGAAACGCAGCACGACGATAGCACCGATCCGCCAGTCTGCGATAAACCATTGCGCGGCAAAAATAATTACCAGCAGCGGCACGGCAAACCGCATCTGCTGCCAGGCGACGGCCACCGGCACCCGGGCAACGGCGTACAGCAGGACGACACCGCCGCACACCGCAGCGGCAACGCGTATATCGTTGAACAGGAAGACCATCGTGCCGAGGACCATCACGAACAGCAGCTTGGGGCCCGCCGGCAAACGATGCAGCAGCGTGTCGCGTTCATGATAGAACGAGCCGATCATGGGAACAGTGCCTTGTAGGCGGCGATCACGTCATCCGGCCTGCCATCGGCATGCACCTTGCCGTCGTGCAGGCAGATCACGCGGTCGAACGATCCCAGAAGATCGAGATCGTGCGACACCAGAATGACGTTCTGCGACAGTCCGTCGATGGTCGCCATGACTTTCTTCTTGTTGCCGAGATCCAGCAGGGTCGTCGGTTCATCGAATATGATGTACGCCGGATCCATGACGGTGACACCGGCAATCGCGACAAGCTGCTTCTCGCCGGCACTGAGCTGATGCGTCAGCCGGTCACGCAGATCGGACAGACCATAATGCGCAAGCGCCGCGTCAATTTTCCGCGCCAGTTCCTGCTTTTCAAAGCCCAGGTTCTTGAGCCCGAAGGCCAGGTCTTCACCAACGGTCGGCATGACGATCTGGTTATCCGGGTTCTGGAAAACGAAGCCAACCTTGCGCCTGACTTTCTTGCCGTCGCTGCGGGTCGACAGGCCATCAATCGTGACCTCGCCTTCGCTCGGCACAAGCAACCCGTTGAGCAGCCGCGAGAACGTGCTTTTCCCGGCCCCGTTGGCGCCGATCAGGCCGATCCGGCGTTCCGTCAGTTCCAGCGCCGGAATCCTCAGAAGTTCCCGGCCTTCCCGGCTGAATACGACACCGTCAAACGCAATCATGCAGGTTACAATCTCTGTTCGGTTTCAGGCCCGGTCATGACCTGTTCATCATAAGACGTCCCGATTGACGATACAGTTTTCATCAACCCGGCCGTCCAGACCATCCAGAACATTCCGCATGCAGACCTCGCTGACACGGCGTCCGGTTTCTTCGGTCAGGGCCGAGTTGTGCGGTGTGAACAGCACGTTGTCGAGACCCAGAAGCGGATTATCCGCTGCCGGGGGTTCCTGCGCAAAGACGTCGAGCCCGGCCCCGCCGAGAGTGCCGTCGGTGAGAGCCTGATACAGCGCCGCTTCATCGATCAGCGAACC
The DNA here is from genome assembly GCA_040218645.1 of Rhodospirillales bacterium. Lineage (GTDB taxonomy): Bacteria > Pseudomonadota > Alphaproteobacteria > Rhodospirillales > Casp-alpha2 > UBA4479. The sequence continues at coordinate 264,415 of JAVJQZ010000006.1, read as the reverse complement.
GCGGGCCGTGTTGATGACATAGGCCCCGGGTTTCATGGCGGCGAATTCATCCGCCCCCAGCAGCACCCCACCTTCCGCCTGCCCCGGCATGTGCAGACTGACGAAATCCGCATCACCCAGCGCGGTTCTGAAATCATCAACAAAATCGTACCCGTGTTCAGCTGCGCGGGCGCGCGAGCCTTCACGGCCGGCGACGATGATCCTCATGCCGAATGCCGCACAGCGCTTGGCGGTTTCCAGGCCGATCTTGCCGAGGCCGATCAGCAGAACCGTCTTGTCGAGCACTTCGTGACCCGGGGTTGTATACCGTGCTGCGAAATTGCCGGTCCGCGTATTGCGGTCCATGACGGCGATCCGGCGAGACAGGCCGAGCATCATCATGACGGCATGTTCCGCAACGGACACGGAAAGCGCATCCCCGCAGATGGCCAGCGGGATGCCGCGCCGGGTCAGGGCATCCACATCAATATGATCGAAACCGACACCGTACCTGGAAACGATCCTGAGCTTCGGCGCCGCGGCAATGATATCCGCCGTCAACGGGGTCAGCCGCAGAACGATGCCATCGACGTCCGCAACCGCGGCCTTCATCTCATCGGCGGAAAAATTTTCATGGATCGTGAATGATACATCATCCCGCGCCTCAAGCATGGCTTGGCCGAAATAATGGATCGGTCCTTCAACAAACAGTTTCAACGTCATGGTCTATCCCTGGAGACACAGGACCGACAAATCAGCCGGCGGCATCAGCTGTAGCGGTGGATAATCTTTTCGCCGAAGAACCGCATGCCGTCCATCGGCGGCATCGGTTGTATGACGATGTTGGTGACACCGGCGTCGACCCATTCATCAATCCGCTGGCAGACCTGTTCGACATCGCCGTACAGGTTGGATTCCAGAATGTCGTCCACGGTCGGCGGGATGGGGAAGCGGTGCTTGCGCTCTTCGGCGTACATTTCCGCCCACTTCATGGTTTCCGCTTCACCGGTGCCGGTCAGGCCGACGGTCGAGATCGCGGTTTCCCAGGGGCGGTCGGTCAGTTGCGGCTTCATACCGTTAATCAGTTCGGCGACCACGGAAGGAGACTTCGAGTACATGAACCAGACATCGCCGTGCTTCTTCATCAGTTCCTGCGTCGGCGGCGAATCCCCGGCGATCCAGATCGGCGGGTACGGTTTTTGCGGCGGCTTGGGATTACAGAACGCATCCTTCAGAGTGTAGAAATCGCCGTCGAAACTGAACCCGGCGGGGTCTTCGTTCGCGATCAGACCACGGATGATCGACAGGCATTCATCCAGCCGCGCAATCCGGGTCAAACCGTCATCGGACCATTCGGTAAAACCATAGGATTTGGCTTCGGTTCCGAACCATCCGGAACCCGGCGCCAGAATCACCCGTCCGCCGGTGATCTGGTCCAGCGTGCAGGCGATTTTCGCCGTCAGCCCCGGATGTCGGAACGTATTGTTTATCGAATGACCGCCAAGCCGGACACGTTTCGTCAGTGCCCCGATCGCCGTCATCGCGGTCCAGTATTCAAGGATCGGTTTTGACCGGTCCAGATGGGCGTTTTCGACGTGATCCGGTATCCATACGGAATCGAACCCCAGATCTTCGGCGATCTGCGCCATTTCGAGGGCGTAGTCGAAACCTGATGACGTCGCACCCATTTCACCCTGAACCGCAAGGCGAATGCCGAATTTAACTTTGCTCATAATGTCCTGACCCTGGCATACGATGGAATTTGCGCACGACGTCGCAAATGATTGCCGGCATCATTTCACGATCCGCGCGGCTCGGCAAATCAGGGAATAACCGGGAACGTCCCTGATCAGTAATTGGAACTGATCATTTCTCCGGCAACAATATCGTACAGCTTTGCCCAGGCATTTCTCGTCTCGGCGTCAAATTCCTCACCGATGTACTCGTCCATCGTGTCGAGAAAGACATCTCTCAGAACATCGTAATGCACCGGCATGGCACCATACTCGACATGGCGGCGGCCGAGTTCACGAATGTCATGCCGGAGGGCATCGAGATTGTTCACGCTTCTGACCACCAGGGCCAGCGTCGCAACCAGCTTCTCGCGCTGCATGTCCATATTGGTTGAAAACAGCAGGCGGACGGAAGGTGCGACCGTAAACAGCCTGTCGTAGAAACTTTTTGAAAATGCGTCCCGGTCCGCAACCACCCTGGAAAAGGTCAGCCTTACCTTTTCGGCTTCTCTCGTCGTCAGATCACTCATGTTTTCGGCACCATTTTGCTGGACGCAGGCACGCTATTCAGGGTGCAGCTCGTTGAAATCTTTTTCACCCGCTGAGCAGGCGTCTGAAAAATTCGGGTTGGCATAAAGCTGGTGCCAGTTTTCGAACAGGCTATCGAGTTCATTCTTCTTGGCGACGCCGCAGGCCAGCATGGACGCCCGCAGAAAGTCCATGAACCGGACCTTCATTTCGAGGCTGCTTTTAGCCGCCGCGTTGACGAGCCCCGTGAGATAGCCGAAACGGCGGATACGCGATTTCACGGAACGATCGGACAGGTCCGGCCATTTTTCCTTCAGCGTTTCGAAGGCTTCGCTGACTTTCTGAATATCCGGATGCGACAGCAGTGTGCTTGCATCACTTACCGTTTCAACCATCGGCGCACTTTCCGCTGCATCATTTTCAAGTGCCTCAATGAGAGCCGAGGTCTTTTCGAGAATGTGCTGGCGCTGGCGCTCGTTGACCCGGCGGCTGGAGCCACGCGCCCAGTAGTTGACACGTTCCATCACGGCAGATGTCGGACCGCCCTTGACGATAAAATCATCTCCGCCCGCTTCGATGCACTGCTGCAGCACATCGACGGTGTCATTGGATGTAATGAAGATCACCGGTGCCTTGGACGTCGCCAGGGGGCGCGCACGCCTGCAGACCTCTATCCCGCTGATGCCCGGCAGATCGATATCCAGAATGACGAGTCTGGCCTGATGCTGGCTCAGCAAAGCCAGGCCTTCCTCACCGCTCTCCGCGGCAAGCACGGTAAAGCCGTGCTGTTTGAGGCTGGCAGAATAGATGCGGCGGATCACAGGATCGTCCTCGACGAAAATGATCAGTCCTTTTGAAGCTTTGCTACTCATGGGCGCGTATATCTTCGATCAGTTTTATGAGTTCAAGCTGCGCCGGCCCTGCCAGGTCGCCGACTGTGGAGAGCAGCTCTTCCGTGACGTCATTGTCACCGGCTTTCGCACACTTCTCGATCTTACGGAGTAGTCCCGTAATTGCAACCAGACCAGCCGCCCCCATGGATCCGGCTGCCTTGTGTGCCGTCTTCGCCAGCAACGCCGTATCATTCTTCGATTGTTCAAGTGAACTCTGTAAATCCCCAAGCTCGTCATTGATATCGACCAGGATTTCACACGTCTCATTACGGCCCAATTGGCGGATCAGATCATCGACGATGGGTTGAGATACCTGAGCCTCCGGATTCTCTTCGGAAACAGCACCATCGGCCGGGCTGCCGTGACCCGGGTTAAGCGCCAGCAGCCCCTGCCGCAAAGTCGACGACGTATAAGGCTTGGTGACAACACCCGCAAAAAGGCCGGCATAGGGAGCGCTGGCGATGTTCAGCATGACGTCCGCCGTCACCGCGATGATCGGTGTGTCGGCATTCATGCCGCCGGATGCACGAATCGCCGTCGCGGCCTCTGCGCCATCCTTTCTGGGCATATGAATGTCCATGAGAATAACGTCATATGGCATCAGGGCAGCCGCTTCGACCGCCTCTTCCCCATCCTCGGCGAGGTCGACCGTACATCCCATGCCTTCCAGCATGTTCAGTGCAATGCGCCGGTTGACGGGATTGTCTTCGGCGGCGAGAACCCGCAAATCAAGTGAAACGGCGGCCTGTTCCGTAATCCCTTCACCCGGCTCGTAGCCAAGCGCACTGTCGTTTACCGCACGCAGCACCGACATCACCGCTTTGCGGGTAATCGGTTTCATCAACCGCGCATCGAACAGATCCGTCTCAACGGCATTTACTCCGATGGCGCTTTTGATGGATGACACAAGAACCAGTTTCGTGCCTACGAGTTCCGGGTGGTTCTGGCGAATTTCCCGGGCAAAGGTGACACCATCCTTTTCCGGCATGCTGTAATCCACCAGGACAAGGTCATACGGATCGTTCTTTTGTGCGGTTGACGTCAATAGGCGCAGGCCATCTTCTGCGGAAAGGGCCGTATCAAAGCGGGCGCCTAAGCTCCGCATGTACCCCGACAGCACACGGATATTTGTTTCACTGTCATCAATGATGAGAACCGATTTGTCCTTGAGATACGTACTGTCACGATCCACCCGGCGGCGTTCGGCGATGTCGAATGTCACGGCGAACCGGAAGATGCTGCCGGCACCCAGTTCGCTTTCGACGCCGATGCTGCCCCCCATCAATTCCACGAGCCGCTTTGAGATGCTAAGACCCAGGCCGGTGCCTGAATGTTTCCGGGTGATGGAGGAATCCACCTGCGAGAAATCCTTGAACAGCCGTTCCTGACTTTCATTGGAGATCCCGATGCCGGTATCGCGGACTTCAAAGAGAACCGTGACGTCCTTGTCGTTGCGCGTCTGTTCAATGACCTCGATGGTCACAGCGCCCTTGTCCGTGAACTTCAGCGCATTCCCGACGAGGTTGGTGAGAATTTGCCGGAGCCGGGCCTGATCTCCGAACAGGCGGCCCGGCAGTTCGGGATCAACGATCACCCCGAGTTCGAGCCCCTTCTGCTCGGCCATGTACGACAGCGGTTCGACCACGGATTCCATAAGCTCGCTGACGGAAAATGCGATCCGGTCGAGATCGAAATTCCCGGCCTCGAATTTTGCCAGGTCCAGAACGTCGTTGAGAATCTGCAGCAGGCTTCTGGCCGAAGACGAAACCGTCTGGGTGAAGGCGAGCTGCTCCTCACTCAGATCGGTTTCCAAAAGCAGTTCGCTCATGCCGATGATCCCGTTCATCGGGGTGCGGATTTCATGGCTCATGGTTGCCAGGAAGTCGGCCTTGGCGCGCGCCGCGTTTTCAGCGATTTCCTTGGCGATGCGCAACTCTTCCTGGGCCTTGCGGAGCATGGTGACGTCCGTCCCGGTACCCCGGTAGCCCTGAAAAATGCCGTCGGCATTGAATACCGGAATGCCGTTGATCGACAGATAGATCGTCGTGCCGTCTTCGCGGTCCCTGGGATGCACGAAGTTCCGGAACGGCCGGAAATGCCGGATATCATCCAGGTGCTTTATCCAGCTTTCCTTGTCGATACCCGGTATGCCTGTTTCCTCGCGCGTTTTCCCAAGAAGTGCCGAAGGCGGAACGCCTGTGACGGCTTCAAACTCGTCGGAGAAATAGGAAAACGTGAGGTCCGGCCCCATTTCCCAGTAATAATCAGCCGCGCTCGCGGCAAAGGCGCGGAACCGGGTTTCGGCTTCGGCGATGATTTCCATCTGCCGCTTCAGTTCGCGGTTGGCCCGGGTCAGGTCGGTGGTACGATTGGCAACCTCGATTTCCAGCCCGGCCAGCGTTTCCTTGAGCTTCTGGTTGGTTTCCTCCACATCCGCGCTTTTGCGCATCAGTTCGCGTTCGACTTTTTTCAGCTCGGTGACATCAAGGGCGTAGAGATTCACGTACGACTGCTCAACGATCGGCACCGCCATGAACGAGAAAACCCGCGCGGCACAGTTCAGCTCGAACTCATGGATTTTCCCCTCCGCAAAGGTCCTGCTGACATGACCCATCAACGCATCCGACACCTGGGTCATGAAGCCCAGGTCAAACAGGTCGCTGTTCCTTTTCGCGGAATCGTTGGCATACATCACCGCGCCGCTCGGGGCACAGCGGATGATCGGGCTCGGGTTTTCTGCCGGGAACCGCGCCAGATCCTCGGTCGCCCGCATGGTCGCCTGAATGGTCTCCAGCATCTTGTCGAAAGATCGGTACAGATCGCCGACTTCGGTTTGGGCGTCCATCCAGTCCTCTGGCAGCGCAGGCTTGACGTCGAAGGATCGGCCGGATTCCTCCATCCGGTTCCTGAGTTCGACAATCGGCTTCAACAATATCTTCCATAGCACGATCATCGTCACCGCCGTCACAAACAGTGAAATGATCAGCACCAGACCGCTGACCCGCGTGACGAACTTTTTCAGTTCAACCGGGATATGACCGACATCCGACACGATGATCACGTCATGTGTTATCGGAATCTGCGCGCGCGCCAGATAGATCGCCAGACGGTCCTGATCCAGGCGGCGGATCGGATTGGCATGGCTCTGCAGCTTCGAATTCTCGCCATCCGGCTGCCAGGAAATATCGGTATCGCCGGCACTGGCAACGGCGACCCCGTTCTCCAGCACGATGGCGCCAAGCATGTACCGCCCGTTCAGCACTTCCTCGGCCTTTTCCTGTAAGTCCGCAATGTTGCCTGGCGCCGTCGCGTGGTCGCTTTTGTGAAACTCGATCAGAACTAGCTGCTCGGTCAGTTCAACCACATCGTCGATCAACTGGTTTTCCCGGTTCAGATAGGACGGCACCAGGATAACAATTTCGATGAAGATGATGGCGCAGAAGATGCTGAAGGTGACACGCCGCGCAATCGGCGACTTCAGCCCCGTGAGAATCGACCCCAGAGGATTTGTCGTCTCCATGGAACTGATAAACCCGGGCATGTGCATCGATCAAGTTTTCAGGGCGTTGTTATGAAAAGGCAAAGAAAATATCTCTGGGCGCACGGTTTCATATGCTCATTAGCTTAAGTCATTCTGACGATCTACTTTCTAAATCATCTGATTTGTAAACCGGAAGTGGCGGATAGCGACCATTTATTGCATCTCCCCCGATTAACAATTTTACGCTATACTATATCCAATATCCCTCGGCACGGATACTTGCGCCAAACATTGGATGCACAGTCGGATGCGAATGGGGAGGAAACCATGCATCACAGAAAATTAAGAGAAATCGTCGCGGATCAGGATCTTCTGCACGTTGAAGGCACCATGTACATCGATATGGTCGCCAAACTGATGGCGGAACGGAACGTCGCCGCCGTTTTGATTATCGACGACAATGAATTGAAGGGCATCTTCACGGAACGGGATCTGTTGCGCCGCGTCGTCGCGGCCGGGCTGATCCCGGCGGACACCCTGATCCGCGATGTCATGAGCGGTTCCGTGGTAACGCTGGAAGCCGATAATCTGGGCTTCGAAGCGGTGGCCCTGATGATCGAACTGTCGATCCGCCATGTGGTCGTCCAGGGCCTTGATGATGGCCGGTACGGCATCGTTTCGATCCGGGATTTCGCACTCAGCGAGCTTTCGACCTTCGAAAAGGAAATCGAGTTCGAAAAGCAGGTCTGGTCGTCGATCTGATCCCGTTCAGGAGGATTGCGACGCCGGCTGTCCCTCGGCCATGGGCGCCAGCCCGCCGGCGCTGACGATGAACGCCGCGATGGTTTCAAGGCCTTCGCGGGTTTTCATATTGGTGAACACGTACGGCCTGTCACCGCGCATCCGTTTGGTGTCGCTGTCCATGACGTCCAGTGATGCCCCGACCAGCGGCGCCAGATCGATCTTGTTGATCACCAGCAGATCCGAGCGCGTGATGCCCGGCCCGCCCTTTCGGGGAATCTTCTCCCCCGCCGAAACATCGATGACATAGATCGTGATGTCCGCCAGTTCGGGACTGAAGGTCGCCGCCAGATTATCGCCGCCGCTTTCGATCAGGATCAGATCGAGGTTCGGAAACTTCCCGTTCATGGTGTCGATTGCGGCGAGGTTGATCGAGGCATCCTCGCGGATCGCGGTATGCGGACAACCGCCGGTTTCGACCCCCATGATGCGCTCTTCCGGGAGCGCCCCGGCGCGGTTGAGGATCAGCGCGTCCTCTTTTGTATAGATATCATTGGTGATCGCGCAGATGTCATAGACATCGCGGAATGTCTGGCAAAGCCGTTCCATCAGGGCCGTCTTACCCGACCCGACAGGGCCACCGATACCGACCCGAAGCGGGCCGTTAAGCGAAGAACTCATGATCTGAATAACCTCGTATATTGTGTTTCGTGTTGCATCGCGGCGATATCCGACAGCACGGCGATACCGCCGACGTCGTCCAGGGCTGCCGCCATCGCCTGTGATGCGGTTTCCGAGATGGCACCCTCCAGCCCGGCCAGAACCCGCTGTCCGGCACTTTGCCCGAGCGGGATCAGGCGCACCCCCGCCGACACCAGATTGGCGGCGAACCCGTGCAGATACGCATGCAACGCCTGTTCCAGGGCGATGCCATGACCCTGGGCCGCCGCCGCGACAGCCACCGGATAGGCGATCTCTGCGCCGCAGGCGTGGCTGAAATCGTCCACCCCCGCCCACGGCCAGGCATCCCGAGTCGCCTTGATGAAGGCCGTCCCCTGTGCCGTCGTTTCAAGATGCCGTTCGCTGGAAGGTGCCAGCGCCACGGCGAAGGCGTTCAGTTCGGCGAGAGCCGCCGCATCACCGTCACAGGCATGGGTCTGCGAAAACAGCACCGCGTCCGACCACCCGGCGCCGTGACGTACGACGACGGCAATCCAGTCAGCAAGCGTTGCCTCGTCGCGGATTTTCCCATCCTCGACCGCCCATTCGATCCCGTGTGAATAGGCAAAGGCGCCAACCGGATAGCTCGGCGACAGCCACGCCGTCAGCCGGTACAACCCGGCATTGCTCAATGGATCAGCCATGGTGATGTCCCGCGTGATGCGCATGATCATCGACGTCATGATCATGGTGGTGGTGATGTCCGCCACCCGAATAGGCGCCGCCTTCGGGGGTAAAGGGCGCATCGACATGCTTCACGTCCGCGCCCAGACCCCGCACCATGCCGGCAATCACATGATCCTCGCGGATCAGGATACGGGCACCTTCAATCTGCGTCGGCAGATGCCGGTTCCCCAGATGCCAGGCGACCCTGGCCAGATGCACCGGATCGGCACAGGTGATCTCCAGCAGCGGCTCGGCAGCGGCCTTGACCGCGACCAGACGCCCGTCCGTCAACTCTAGCGCATCGCCGTCGGCCAGCACCGACGCTTTCGCCACATCGAGCACGAATTCCAGCCCGCCTTCACCGGTCATCGCCATCCGGCGGCGATAGCGATCATCATAGACCAGCACCACGGTATCGACGGCGATGCCGTCCCAGGTTCCTTTGCGTTTGATGTCGGTGGCGCGCAGCATGTTCTTCACACCGGCTTCATGCTTCGAGACGACGCCAAAGGCGTCTCCTCAGCATGAGGTTTCCGAAATGAGCCTTTATCCCGAGGTCCAGCGCAGCCGGGTTCCGGCGTATGAGGTCGAAAAACAATGCCCTCATCCTGAGGAGCGGCGAAGCCGGGTTCCGGCGTATGAGGTCGAAAAAAAATGCCCTCATCCTGAGGAGCGGCGAAGCCGGGCTCCGGCGTATGAGGTCGAAAAACAATGCCCTCATCCTGAGGAGCGGCGAAGCCGCGTCTCGAAGGATGGACATTTCCGTGCAATATCGCCATTCCAAACCTCAGTACAATCAGTACAAAAAGTAACGCTGCGCCATCGGCAGCACGTCCGCCGGTTCGCAGGTCAGCAGTTCACCATCGGCCCGGACTTCATAGGTTTCCGGATCGACGTCGATTTGCGGCAGCGCATCGTTGAGGACCATGGCTTTCTTGGAAATCCCGCTTCGTGTGTTGGCCACCGCAAGCATCTCCTTGGATGTCCCGAGAATCTGCTGCAGTCCCTGTTCCAGGGCGGCCTGCGACACGAAGGTCACGCCGCTGGCAGTGAGGTTCTTGCCGAAGGCCCCGAACATCGGGCGGTAGTGCACCGGCTGCGGGGTCGGGATCGAGGCATTGGGATCGCCCATCTGCGCCGCCGCGATCGACCCGCCGATCAGCACCATGTCCGGTTTCACACCAAAGAACGCCGGCGACCACAGCACCAGATCGGCCCGCTTGCCCAGTTCGATGGAGCCGATGTGCGCCGCCATCCCCTGCGCGATGGCCGGGTTGATGGTATATTTCGCGATGTAGCGTTTGACCCTGAAGTTGTCGTTGTCGCCGGTCTCTTCGGCAAGCGGCCCACGCTGGCGCTTCATCTTGTCGGCGGTCTGCCAGGTGCGGATCAGCACTTCGCCGACCCGCCCCATGGCCTGGCTGTCCGATGCGATGATCGAGAACGCCCCGATATCATGCAGGATATCCTCGGCGGCAATGGTCTCGCGCCTGATACGGCTTTCGGCGAACGCCACGTCTTCGGGAATCCGGCTATCCAGATGGTGACAGACCATCAGCATGTCCAGATGCTCTTCCAGCGTGTTGACCGTGTAGGGCCGCGTCGGGTTGGTCGACGACGGGATCACGTTGGCCTCGCCGCAGACCTTGATGATATCCGGCGCGTGACCGCCACCGGCGCCTTCGGTGTGGAAGGCATGAATGGTGCGGCCCTTGAAGGCGGCGACGGTGTTTTCGACAAAGCCGGACTCGTTGAGCGTATCCGTGTGGATCATCACCTGCACGTCCATCTGGTCGGCGACGCTCAGGCAGCAATCGATGGCGGCGGGCGTGGTGCCCCAGTCTTCATGCAGTTTCAGCGCACAGGCTCCGCCCAGCACCTGTTCATAGATGCCCTCCGGTTTCGAGGCGTTGCCCTTGCCGGAAAATGCCAGGTTCATGGGGAAGGCATCGGCGGCCTGGATCATCCGCCCGATGTGCCACGGGCCCGGCGTGCAGGTCGTCGCATTGGTGCCGGTCGCGGGGCCGGTGCCGCCGCCCAGCATGGTGGTAACGCCGGACATCAGCGCTTCTTCGATCTGCTGCGGGCAGATGAAGTGAATATGCGCATCGAAGCCGCCTGCGGTCAGGATCTTGCCTTCCCCGGCAATCGCCTCGGTGCCCGGGCCGATGACGATATCGACATCCGGCTGGGTATCCGGGTTGCCGGCCTTGCCGATACCGATGATGCGGCCGTCACGCAGCCCGACGTCGGCTTTGACGATGCCCCAGTAATCGATGATCAGCACATTGGTGATCACGGTATCGGCGGTGCCCAGCGAACGCGGCACCTGTGACTGGCCCATGCCGTCGCGGATGACCTTGCCGCCGCCGAACTTCACTTCCTCGCCGTAGGTCGTGTAATCCTGTTCAACCTCGACAAACAGTTCGGTGTCGGCGAGCCGCACCTTGTCGCCCACCGTGGGGCCGAACATGTCCGCATAGGCGGCGCGGGTAATTCTAGCCGGCATCGAGGCCTCCCATGATTTTCTGATTGAAGCCGTAAACCGTCCGTCCGCCCAGCAGCGGCACCAGCGTCACTTCGCGGGTCTGCCCCGGCTCGAACCGAACCGCGGTCCCGGCGGCGATATCGAGCCGCATGCCGCGCACCTTTTCGCGGTCGAACTCAAGCCCCTCGTTGGTTTCATAAAAATGATAATGGCTGCCGACCTGGATCGGGCGGTCGCCGGTGTTGGCAACTTCGATGGTAACGGTCGGCTGACCGGCGTTCAGTTCGATCTCGCCGTCGGCGGTGATGATTTCTCCGGGGATCATTTGAAATCTCCCATGGTTTGCGAACAACCCGTCACCCCCGCGAAGGCGGGGGTCCAACGAGCGGCTGTTTTGGATTCCCGCCTGCGCGGGAATGACGACTGGAAAACGGCAAGGGTCATGAACATCAGCGGATCGGTTCATGAACGGTGACGAGCTTGGTGCCGTCGGGGAATGTCGCTTCGACCTGAACGTCATGGATCATTTCAGCAATCCCCTCCATGACCTGATCGCGGGTAATCACGCCGGCCCCCGCTTCCATCAGATCGGCAACAGAGCGTCCGTCTCGCGCACCCTCGATGACGAAATCCGTGATCAGCGCAATGGCTTCCGGGTGGTTCAGCCTGACGCCGCGCTCAAGCCGGCGCCGGGCGACCATCGCCGCCATCGAGATCAGCAGTTTGTCCTTTTCCCTGGGGGTCAGGTTCATGTCCCTCTCCTCGTTCTTTTATGTCGACCACACGCGGGGCAGCGGACGCCCATCGCGCAATTCTGAAATGACCGGCTCTACCATTCTTCTCAAAAGCTGCCCGCTGGGTGCGCAGACACGGATCACAAGTCTGCCGGACAAGGCGCTGACCCCGGCGATCCCGTTGGCGGGCGACAGGGAACTGATCCGCTCGCGGACGGCGTCCAGCCGGTCCCCGGCATCGTTTGCGGCATAGAGAATCGTCGCCATCGCCGTGGCGCCGCTCAGCACGGCAGCATGGGCAAGTGTCCGCGTGACATCGCCGTCGATCCGCAATGCATCCGCATGGATCAGCCGGCCGTCCCGGCGGATGCGCCAGATATCGGAAAAAGCGCCGTGCTGCATGGCCTCGCCCATGGCGGCGCGTCCGAAAATCACGGATTCGTGGGCGATCAAAACCGCATCGCCGTCAAGATCGACATCAAAGCGGCGTTTCAGCCGCGCCCCTTCGAAAAGGATTGTTTCCTGCGGCAGCCACGCAAGCCGGCTTGCGGCACCGGCTGTGAGCTTTGTCGATACCTGCGCCCAGCCCGAGAGTGACCGATAGGCCCGCTCGCTGGCCTGAGTGGTGAATACCGCATCGCATCCGGCATCGACACCGCCCTCGAACGACAGCACATCGCCGCCCGTCAGACCACCTGCGGTGTTCAGCAAGACCGCTTCGGGGGGCTGGCCGGGATCGAGCCGCGGCATTCTGACCTTGAAAGAGCCGGACTGGTGCAGCCGGTCCAGAACCGTTTTCCCGTCACGCTGTTTGAAGCTGCATGCGGCATGCCCCCGGGTTCGCTGAAGAACCACATCGCCAACGGCCGTACCAGGATCAAACGGTGAGGTGTCGTCGAACATCGGCTTCGTTCATATCCGCCTTTTCACCGGCGAGAACAACCTCGCCCCTGTCCATGACAGTGAAGCGGTCCGCAAGGTCTCGCGCAAACTCAAAATACTGCTCGACCAGAACAATCGCCATGTCGCCGGTGTCCCTGAGATAAGAAATCGCGCGGCCGATGTCCTGAATGATGGACGGCTGAATACCCTCCGTCGGCTCGTCGAGGATCAGCAGTTTCGGACGTGTCACCAAAGCCCGGCCGATGGCGAGCTGCTGCTGCTGGCCGCCGGACAGGTCACCACCGCGCCGGCGCAGCATGTCTTTCAGAACCGGAAACAGATCGAACACGTCGTCAGGTACCCGGCGCTGGCCGCGCGGCAGGCATGCGTAACCGGTTTCCAGGTTTTCCTCGACGCTGAGCAGCGGAAAGATTTCCCGGCCCTGCGGCACGAAGGCGATGCCCTGGCGGGCACGCTCGAAAACCGGCATTTTCGATATGTCGATATCATCCCATTTGACGGTGCCCCGGGTCACCGGCTGCTGGCCGACGACGGCCCGCATCAGGCTCGTCTTGCCGACACCGTTACGGCCCATGACGCAGGTCACCTTGCCGATGTCGGCCTGCATGGACACCGTTTTCAGGGCCTGCGCGGCCCCATAGAACAGATCGACGTTTTCTACTCTCAGCATAATCAGCGCCCCAGATAGACGTCGATGACGTCCTGATTTGCACTCACCTGATCGAGCGAGCCTTCCGCCAGCACGGACCCTTCGTGCAGGACCGTCACCTTGACCCCAAGATCGCGCACGAAATCCATGTCGTGTTCGACGACGACGACCGAATGCGTCCTGGCGATTTCCTTCAGCAAGCGGGCGGTCTCGGCAGTTTCCGCATCCGTCATCCCGGCGGCCGGCTCATCGACCAGCAACAGCATCGGGTCCTGGGCGAGAAGCATGCCGATTTCCAGCCACTGTTTCTGGCCATGCGACAGGTTCGCCCCCAGTTCGTCCTTCTGATCACCCAGACGGGTGATCTCGAGGATCTCGTCGATCCGCTTGTGATCGGCACCGTTGGATTTATCGAACAGCGTGCTCAGCACGCCGCGTGGCCGGTCCAGCGCGAGGAGGATATTGTCATAGACCGTGTGGCTCTCGAACACCGTCGGTTTCTGAAACTTGCGGCCGATCCCGAGCATGGCGATCGCCGCTTCATCGAGCTTGGTCAGATCCACCGACGTGCCGAACGCGACGGTGCCGGTATCGGGGCGGGTCTTGCCGGTGATGACGTCCATCATCGTTGTCTTGCCCGCGCCGTTGGGGCCGATGATGGCCCGCATCTCGCCCTGCTTGATATAGAGCGACAGGGCATTCAGCGCCTTGAACCCGTCGAAGCTGACCGAGACGTTATCGAGATAGAGAAGCGTATCGCCCATATCGGTCATCAGTCGGCCTCCTGCGGTTGGCTGCCGGCGCCCGTCGCCTGACGTTCCCGGCGTTTCGACATGATCTGGTTGGTCAGACCCAGAATGCCCTTGGGCAGGAACAGCGTGACGGCGATGAACAGGGCGCCGAGCGCGAACAGCCAGACTTCCGGCATGATACCGGTGAAGATGGTCTTCGCGCCATTGACCAGCACCGCACCCAGCGCCGCTCCGACCAGCGTGCCCCGGCCGCCGACGGCGACCCAGATCACGGCTTCGATGGAGTTGGCGGGGGCGAATTCGGACGGGTTGATGATGCCCACCTGCGGCACGTAAAGTGCGCCTGCGACACCGGCGATCATCGCCGACAGGGTCCACACGAACAATTTGTAATGCTCGACCCGGTACCCCAGGAACCGGGTCCGGGATTCCGCATCACGGACGCCGATCAGAATCTTGCCGAGTTTCGATGTGACGATGGCCTGTGCCAGCAGATAGGCGAGTACAAGCGCGATCCCGCTGGCGGCAAACAGGCCGACGCGGGTGGTGTCCGCCTGCACGTCAAAGCCGAGGATATCCTTGAAGTCGGTCAGACCGTTGTTGCCGCCGAAACCCATGTCGTTCCTGAAGAACGCCAGCAGCAACGCAAAGGTCATGGCCTGGGTGATGATCGACAGATACACCCCGGTGACACGTGAGCGGAAAGCGAACCAGCCGAAGGCGAAGGCCAGCACGCCCGGCACCAGCACCGCCATCAGGGCAGCGAACCAGAACATGTCGAAGCCGTACCAGTACCAGGGCAGTTCCTGCCAGTTCAGGAACACCATGAAGTCGGGTAGGATCGGATCGGCATAGACGCCCCGGGTGCCGATCTGGCGCATCAGGTACATGCCCATGGCATACCCGCCGAGCGCAAAGAACGCCCCATGCCCCAGCGAGAGAACACCGCAGAACCCCCAGACGAGATCGATGGCCAGCGCCAGTATGGCATAGCAGAGGTATTTGCCGAACAGCGACACCACGTAGCTCGACATATAGAACGGGCTGCTTTCCGGCATCGCCAGATTGAGAAACCCGATGACGATGATGAACGCCGCGATGACCGCGATGAAGACGTAGGTCCGGATACCCAGCGCACCGGCAATGAAATTGGTCATCATGCTTCCACCGCCCGGCCCTTGAGCGCGAACATGCCGCGGGGCTTCTTCTGAATGAACAGGATGATGAACACCAGCACGACGATCTTGCCGAGAACGGCACCGGCGTAGGGTTCAAGGAACTTGTTGGCCACGCCCAGCGTCATCGCGCCGACCAGTGTCCCCCACAGATTGCCGACACCGCCGAAGACGACAACCATGAAGCTGTCGATGATGTAGGACTGTCCCAGGTTGGGGCTGACGTTGTCGATCTGGCTGAGCGCCACACCGGCGATCCCGGCAATACCGGAGCCGAGCCCGAAGGTCAGCGCATCGACCCAGTCGGTCCGGATCCCCATCGCCCCGGCCATGCGGCGGTTCTGCGTTACCGCACGCATCTGCAGGCCATACGGCGTGCGCTTCATGACCAGCATCAGCACGGCCAGTACGACGAGCGCGAAGACAAGGATATAAAGCCGGTTGTAGGTGATCGTCATCTGGCCGATCTCAAACGCGCCGGACATGAAGTCGGGGGTGCCGACTTCCTGATTGGTTGGGCCGAAGATCGACCGCACGGTCTGCTGCAGCGCCAACGAAATCCCCCAAGTCGCCAGCAGAGTTTCCAGTGGACGGCCATACAGCCAGCGGATGATTCCGCGTTCGATGGCAACCCCGATGCCGCCCGCGACGAGGAACGCCAGCGGGATCGAAATCAGCAGCGACACTTCGAACAGCTGCGGATACGAGGTGCGGATCACGTCCTGCACGACGAAGGTCGTATAGGCGCCGAGCATCACCATTTCACCGTGCGCCATGTTGATGACGCCCATCACTCCGAAAGTGATGGCGAGGCCGATCGCCGCCAGCAACAGCACCGAGCCCAGCGACAGGCCGTACCAGACGTTCTGCGCCGTCGCCCATGCGGCAAGCGATCGTTCGATCAGGGCGGCAGCATCCTGCGCTGCGGTTTTGAGTTTGCCTTCGGCGGTGTTCGCGAACGCCAGCAGGATGGAGCGGGCATCCCGTCCCGAACGCTCCGTCAATATCCTGATGGCGGCGAGTTTGGCGTCCTCGTCGAGATCGCTCGACAGCACCGCCGTTGCCCGGGCTTCGAGCATGACTTTCCTGACGGCGGCATCGGTTTCCTTTTCGATGGCCTTGTCGAGCAGCGGGATCGCGCCGGGGTCCTTCGATTTGAAGACATCCTCGGCGGCCGCCATACGATCCGCCGGTTTCTTGGAACGAAGCTGCAAGCCGCCAAGCGCATCGCGAACGGCACGGCGCAGGCGGTTGTTGACCTTGATCTTGTCGACCGCGCCCTTGGCGACGGTTTCGCCCGCTTCGAGCGTCAGGGGATCGATCAGTTTGAATTCGCTGCCGGCTTCTTCGACAATGACGACCTTGCCGCCGAGTTTTTGTTGATAGAGCCTGGCATCGCCCAGCGCTTCGAGGGCGGGAATAACCCGCGTGTCACCGGTTTCGGCCAGCGCATTGATTGCTTTTTCGCGATCGTTGAAGCCGCCTTCGGCGAGGGCGTTGATTTTGTCCGCAAGCGCGTCGGCATGTGCCTGAACAGCCGGGACGGTAACAAAAAGACTAAACAGGAAAAGAAGTAACGAAATACGGGTCTTGAAGGACGTCATCATAGAGGCAGTTCCAGCATCCAGGAGATGTAAGGCGCAGATGCCCGGGGGTGGCACGCGGCCACCCCCGAACGATCATATGCTCAGCTGCCTTGACCGCCGCACTTGCCGGTCTTGGTATTGAAGTTGCCGCACGACATGGGCGCACGCCAATCACTGATCAGGTCTTTTGACCCCGGCAGGAAGTCGGACCATGCATCGCCCGGCACCAGACCCGGTGTTTCGGAGACGGTTTCGAACTGGCCGTCAGCCTGAATTTCACCAATCAGAACCGGTTTGGTGATGTGGTGGTTCGGCATCATCGCCGAGTAACCGCCGGTCAGGTTCGGCACAGCGACACCGATGAGAGAGTCGATAACCGTCGAAGCGTCGGTGGTTCCGGCGATTTCCACGGCTTTAACCCACATGTTGAAGCCGATGTAGTGAGCTTCCATCGGGTCGTTGGAAACACGCTTTTCATCTTTCGTGAATTCTTTCCACTTCTTGATGAAGGCGGCGTTTTCCGGGGTATCGGCGGACATGAAGTAGTTCCATGCAGCCAGGTGGCCGACCAGCGGCGCGGTATCGAGACCGGCGAGTTCTTCTTCACCGACCGAGAATGCGACGACAGGAATGTCTTCGGCCTTGATGCCCTGGTTCCCCAGTTCCTTGTAGAACGGCACGTTGGCGTCACCGTTGATGGTCGACACCACGGCGGTCTTCTTGCCGGCGGAGCCGAACTTCTTGATGTCGGAGACGATGGTCTGCCAATCGGAATGACCGAACGGCGTGTAGTTGATCATGATGTCTTCGGCGGCGACACCGCTGTCCTTGAGGTAGGCTTCAAGGATCTTGTTGGTCGTGCGCGGATACACATAGTCGGTCCCAGCAAGAACCCAACGCTTCACGCCTTCGTTGATCAGGTAATCAACAGCCGGAATGGCCTGCTGGTTCGGCGCGGCACCGGTGTAGAAAACGTTCTTCTGGCTTTCTTCACCTTCGTACTGCACCGGATAGAAAAGAATGCTGTTCAGCTCTTCGAAAACCGGCAGCACGGATTTGCGTGACACCGAGGTCCAGCAACCGAAAACCACGTCGACCTTGTTGACGGAGATCAGTTCGCGGGCTTTTTCGGCAAACAGCGGCCAGTTGGAGGCCGGATCGACGACGACGGCTTCAAGCTTCTTGCCGAGAACGCCGCCTTTCTTGTTCTGCTCGTCGATCAGCATCAGCATGACGTCTTTCAGCGTGGTTTCGCTGATGGCCATGGTGCCGGAAAGCGAGTGAAGAATGCCGACCTTAATTGTGTCTGCCGCGGATGCGACGCTGCTGATCGCCATGGACGCGGCAAGAACACCGGCCGTGATAAGCGATTTACATCTCATTTGCATGAAGTGACTCCCCTAGGATTGTTGTTGCACTGCAACAGCGCGTTACAATTTCTGGGCCAAGAATCACATCCGATGCGGCAAAATCCACATCACGGTATCTATCCGCATGAATCTGTTTATGAATCCCGCTTTTTTTTAATGGGGGAAATCGGTGTTTTCATGCATTTACAGCCATAAAATGTACATAATTATGCATTTTTTATGTGCATATCTGTTTTAGTGATTAATTTTTATTCATAATTGACATGTGCCATGGCCAACCTGGTGGCACTGCACCACAGCCTGCCGATCCTGGGGTGGTCAGACGAATGTCGGGCGGCCCCGGGGCGGGTCTTTCAGCTCCGTATAGCCGAGTTCGAGCGGGTAACAGCTCGGCGCCAGTTTATCGATAAACGCCTCGTCTTCGGCCGTGAAGCCGTGCTCGAGCGCGCCGAGATAGCCGTTCCAGTGCGCCAGCGTGCGCGGCCCGGCAACGATGGAACTGACGATCCGGCTGTTGAGCAGCCAGTTGATCGCCATATCCCCTGCCGTCATGCCCCGGGCTTCCGCCCGTTTCTTGATTTTCGCGGCAATTTTCAGGCAATCGGCCGTGTACATATCGCCGTAGGTGCCGACCTCGCGGCTGCCGCGCCGGGTATCCTTGATCGATGCGACATCCAAGCCGTACTTGCCGGTCAGCACGCCCCGCGCCAGCGGGCTGTAGGGGACGGCGCCGATCCCGTATTCCTGACAGGCCGGCAGATATTCCATTTCCGGCAGGCGATAGATCGCATTGTAGAACGGCTGCGCGATCACCGGTTTCGGCACGCCCAGTTCCCGGCACATCGCCACCATCCCGGCGATTTTCCAGGCCCGGAAGTTGCTGAACCCCCAATAGCGGACCTTGCCCGCACGGATCAGCTCGCCCATGGTTTCAATGGTTTCGCGCAACGGGGTCGTCGGATCGGCGCGATGCAGATAGTAAATGTCGACGTAATCCGTGCCGAGACGCTTCAGGCTGCCGTTCAGCCCGTCAATCATCCACGCCCGGCTGAGGCCTTTCTGGTTCGGCCCGTCCCCGATCGCCTTGCTGCCGAGCTTGGTGGCAACGACCCAGTCCGAACGGTCCTTTTTGATCAGCTTGCCGACGATTTTTTCCGACTCGCCCATGACATATGATTCGGCGGTGTCGATGAAATTGACCCCGGCATCCCTGGCCGCGCCGACGATCTTTTGGGCAACGGGAACACTTGTTTCCTTGCCGAAGGTCATGGCGCCGAGGCAGATCGGCGAAACCTTCAGCCCACTGCTGCCCAGTCCGACATATTTCATCACGTCCCCCCGTTACCGCTTGGCGGCTGTCAGCGTTGCTGTTCCTCAAGACGGTCCGTCGCCGGCGGCGGCGTCCGGGACAGTGCGGCGATTTCGGCGTGCAGATCCGGCGTCATGTCGATTTCCGTGGAGTCCAGCGACGGCTGCAGTTGCTCAAGACTGCGCGCACCGATGATCGGACAGGTCACCGCCGGATGCGCCGCCGCCCACGCAACGGCGAGGCTGACCGGATGGACGCCTTTGGATTTCGCCAGTTCGGTGAACTGACCGGCGGTCTCGAACACCCAGTCCTCGCCATAGCGGGCGGTATATTCCTTGTTGCTCATCAGCCGACCCTGATCCGGGCGCTGGCCGGGGCCGTACTTGCCGCTGAGCAGACCGCCACCGACCGGGCTGTAGGTCATGACGCCGAGATTTTCTGCTTCCGCCAGCGGGAAGATTTCGGATTCCGCCTGACGTTTGACCAGTGAATACATCGGCTGAATGACATCGAACCGTGACCAGCCCATGCGCTCTGAAATGCCCAGCCCCTTGGCGACCTGCCATGCCGAATAGTTGCTCGCCCCGAGATGCAGCACCTTGCCGTCCGTCACCAGCTGTTCAAGCGCTCTGAGGGTTTCTTCCAGCGGCACGACCGCATCCCAGCGGTGCATGAACAGCACCTCCAGACGATCGGTGTTGAGCCGCTTGAGGCTGGCTTCGACGGCGCTCAGGATATTGCGCCGGTTGCCGCCACGGGAATTGATGTCGTCGCTCATCGGGTTGAAGCATTTGGACGTGATGATCAGATCATCACGTTCGGATGCCATCAGCTTGCCGAGGATGGTTTCCGCTTTGCCGCGGGAATAGGCATTCGCACAGTCGAAGAAATTGATGCCCCTGTCGCGGGTGGCGGCGTACATTTTCGCCGATTCTTTCTCGTCCGCATCGCCGCCGAACGACATGGTGCCGAAACAGAGTTCAGAGACCTTGATGCCGGTCCTGCCGAGCCGTTTGTATTCCATGTTTTCCCCCGGATTAATCGATTTGTGGTCGGTTTTTGATCTGATAGGACACGTAAGGTGTCTGGATCGGCATTCAAGCCGTTATCGTCAGTATACCCCGCCCGAAAGACGTGCAAAGCCCTGTTCTAGCCTGTTTTCCTTGATCCCTGCAGGGTGAGACGTACCATGGGCAAGAAGTTAAAACGGATACGCCCATGCCCAAAGACTCAGAAACAGCTGTTCCCGTCACCGCGATTGCCGAAGCCTGGCTCGCGGGTTTCAATGCCGCCCTCTCCGAACATGACATGGACGCGGTCCGTGCCCTGTTCATGGACGACGCGCACTGGCGTGACGTTTTGGCCTTTGACTGGCGGCTTTCGACGATCAGCGGACCCGGCGCCATTACCGGCAAACTGGAACGATCCCAGCCCGCCGCGCAGGCTGCGAATTTCCGTATCAGCGATGAGCGCACCCCGCCGCGCTTGGTCATGCGGGCCGGATCGGATGCCATCGAGGTCCTGTTCGATTTCGACCTTGCCATCGGCAGCGCAAGCGGCGTGGTCCGGCTGTGTGAAGACCCGGCAGCGGACAATGCCTGGCGCGCCTGGACCCTGTCGACGACATTGCAGGCCCTGAACGGATATCCCGAACGCACCAGCGCACAACGGGCCGGCGGCGATGCCTTCAGCCGCGAATGGGGCGGCGAAAACTGGCTCGATTTCCGTAACCGGCAGCGTGCCTATGAAGACCGCGACCCGGCGGTGCTGGTGGTCGGCGGCGGACAGGCCGGGCTGGGGGCGGCAGCACGCCTGACACACCTCGGGGTCGACACGCTGATCATCGACAAGCACGAACGCATCGGTGACAACTGGCGCAAGCGCTATCACTCGCTGACCCTGCACAACGAAGTCTTCGTCAATCACATGCCGTACATGCCATTCCCGTCGACGTGGCCGGTTTACATCCCCAAAGACATGCTCGCCAACTGGTTCGAGTGCTATGTCGAGGCACTGGAACTGAATTACTGGACCGGGACCGAGATGGTGTCCGGCAGCTATGACGCCAACAACGGCAACTGGGTGATCGAGCTTCGGAAATCAGACGGCACCACACGTACCATCCGCCCCCGTCACGTCATCATGGCGACGGGCGCCAGCGGCATTCCCATCATCCCGGACCTCCCCGGGCTCAGGGATTTCGACGGCGATCTGATGCATTCCGGCGCCTATGAGACAGGCCGCAGATGGGCCGGCAAAAAGGCCATCGTCATCGGCACCGGGAACAGTGCGCACGATGTCGCCCAGGACCTTCATGCCTGCGGCGTTAAAACCACGATGATCCAGCGCAGTTCGACACATATCGTCAGCCTCGCCGAGGCGCAGCGCGTCTATGCGATCTATGCCGAAGGCCCGCCGATGGAAGATTGCGATCTGCTGGCCACATCCTTTCCGTTTCCGGTGCTCAAGGTCGCCTACAAACGGGCAACGGCGATGTCGAAGGAAATCGACAAGCCGTTGCTGGACCGGTTGAGCGCCCGCGGCTTCCGCCTCAATGACGGTGTCGATGACTGCGGTTTCCAGATGAGCTATCTGCAGCGGGGCGGCGGTTACTATTTCGACGTCGGCTGTTCGGAACTGATTGCGTCGGGTGAGATAGATATCGTCCAGTATGACGACATCGATAGCTTCTGCGCGGAAGGCGCAAGGCTGAAAGACGGCACGGTCATCGAAGCCGATCTGATCGTGCTGGCGACCGGCTACAAGATGCAGCAGGAAACCGTGCGCCAGTTCATGGGCGACGAAATCGCCGAGCGCATCGGCCCGGTCTGGGGATTCAACGACGAGGGCGAACTCAACAACATGTGGTGCCGCACACCGCAGCCGGGGCTGTGGTTCACCGCCGGCTCGCTGGCGCAGTGCCGGATCTTCTCACGGTTCCTCGCGTTGCAGATCAAGGCCCTCGAAGAGGGCCTGATCACGCATGAAACTTAAGCGCACGCCAAGCGCACGACACCTGAATCTCTAGACCGCCTTGCTGAGCGCCCCGTCGACGTTGATCGCGGCGCCAGAAATATAGGACCCCCGGTCGGAACACAGCAGGCAGGCAATCGCCGCAAATTCCTCGGGCGTGCCGAGACGGCCCATGGGCTGGCTCTTGCCTTCCTCGTCGTACCAATCTTCGAGCGTCAGGCCGCGATCATCCTTGGCATGCCGGTTTTCCCACTGCTCGCTGCGGATTTTGCCGACGTGCAGCGAATTGACCAGAACGTTGTGCTTGGCGTTCTCGTTGGAAAGCACCTTCATGATCGCCATACCAGCAGCGCGGGTCACGGACGTCGGGGCACCTTCGGCGGGCGGCGTCTTTGCCCCTGAATTGAGCACATTGATGATCCGGCCCCATTTCCGGTCGCGCATCCCGGGGATGACCAGACGGGCAAAGCGGATCGCGGAAAAGACCTTGAGGTCGAAATCGTCCTGCCATTCCTCGTCGGTGATATCGAGAAACGGCCCGCGCCGGGACGTGCCCGCGTTGTTGACCAGGATATCGATCTGACCCAGTCCCTTAACGGCGTCGTCATAGGCGCGTTTGCATTCACCGGCCTGTCGGATATCTGCGGAAATCGCGATGACCTTGCCGCTGCCTGCGGTTTCGATCTCGGCTTTGGCCTGATCGAGAACGTCCTGTCGCCGGGCAACGATGGCGACATTGGCTCCCGAGGCGATAAATTCCCTGGCCATGGCCTTGCCGAGACCGGCACTGCCGCCGGTGATGATCGCATTACGACCGTCCATGCGTACTTCCATTGTGATCTCCTCCCCGAGTAGGTGTGTGGTGTGTTTTTTGACAGGTGCGGCCTGAACCGGCCCGTTTCAAGAGACGCTCACAGATTGGGACGAAATCCGGCCGAATTCAAACGGGAACAGGATGCAGAACGATTTTCGCCGCGCCGGTCCGCCCTTCGAGCAGGTCGTCGAACGCCTGAATGCCGTCTTCCAGCGTCCGCGCCTCGATCCAGTCGAGATTACCGAGTGCGCCCGAGGCCATCGCCGCCAGCGTCGCGCGGAAATCCGTCATGGTATAGGTGTAGGCACCGACGAAGGTGATTTCTTGCAGCGTCACGCGCCGGGCGTCGAAACCATCGACGCCGTCCCCCAGGCCGATATGCACGATGACCGATCCGGGCCGTGCCGAGCGCACGGCGGCGGCGCGGGTGTGCTTGTTGCCAACCGCGTCGATGACGACATCGGCAAACCCGGCGTCGAGGGCGCCGTCAACCGTCGGGTCGACAACCTTCTCAAAGCCCTGCGACGTCGCCGTTTTGCGTCTCAGCGCGTTGGTTTCGGCCACGGTCACGTCCGGACAGCCGAAGGCCCGGAGCGCCAGGGCCGCCCCCAGCCCGACAGCTCCCGATCCCATCACAAGGGCGCGAGCCTCGGCCAGCGGCCGGGCGGCATGCCGATCCGCCAAAGTGACGCCGTGCCACGACGTTGCCAGCGGTTCGGCAAGCGCGGCCCGGGTCATCTCAAGACCGTCCGGGATTTCGATGATGTTGCGTGCCGGCACGACGATCTTTTCCGCGAACGCACCCTGACGCGGCGGCATGGAAATGATTTCACGTGACGCACACAGGTTTTCCCGCCCCGACAGACAGTCGCGGCATGTCCCGCACGTCACCAGCGGATTGACGACGACCCGCTTGCCGTCATGGACCCCGCCACGCACCACACCGGCGGCTTCGTGGCCCAGGATCAGCGGGGCCGGACGGCGTTCGTCATGGCCCAGATAGGCATGCATGTCCGAGCCGCAGATGCCCACGGCGCCGACGTCGATCAACACATCGCCGCCGGCCGCGATCGGGTCGGGCGCATCCTGAAGAACGATCTGCTTCGGGCCGGTATAAACAAGTGCGCGCATCGAAACCCCCTATTTTGCGGTGAAGCCGCCGTCGACCGGAATGGTCGCGCCGGTAATATAGGCAGATGCGGGGGCGGACAGAAAAACCGTCACCCCGTCCAGATCTTCCAGTTCACCGTTTCTGCCGATGGCCGTCATTTTGGCGTTATGCGCCGACAGTTCCTTGTTGGCGAATACGGCGGTGGTCAGCTCGGTCGGAAAGAATCCGGGGGCAATGGCGTTGGCGTTGATACCGTCCTTGGACCACGCCTCGGCCATGGCGCGGGTCAGTTGCACGACCCCGCCCTTGGATGCGCCATAGGGCATGGAATTGGCAAAGGCGCGATGGCTTTGCAGCGAGGCGATGTTGATGATCCGGCCATAGCCTTTTTCGACCATCCCCGGCACGCAGGCGCGGGCCAGAAAAAACGGCACGCTTAGATTGAGGTGAATGGTCATATCCCAGCTTTCCATGGTGATTTCGGCCCACGGCTCACGCAGATTTATGCCCGCCCCGTTGACGAGGATCGTCGGCGCCCCGAACGGGGCCGAAGCACGGGCGTAAAGATCATCGATGACCGATCTGTCCATCAGGTCGGCGGGAACGGTTTCCGCCGTGCCGCCGGCGGCTTCGATCTCCGACTTGGCATCGATGAGCTTATCGGCACTGCGTGCCACCAGCACGAGTTTCGCCCCGGCCCTGGCGAGTGCCCCCGCCATCCGCCGGCCAATCCCGGAAGAGGCACCCGTAACGACCGCGACGGAACCAGTAAGATCAAATTGCGACGACATAGGTAGTTTTCCCAATCCCATCCATTCAAGGATGACGTAAGACTATTTCAGCAAACAACGCTTCAGCTAGAGCACTTTCCGGCCGGAAAGTGCTCCAAGTGCAACCACTGATCTTACCACACCTCAGGAGTCGCGATGCACATGAACGGCACACGGTGCGTGCCTCACCACGCGCGAGGCGGTCGAACCGATAAAGTAGTCACTGAGATCCGGTTTATGAGAGCCGATGACGATACAGTTAAAATCATGTTGGACGGCATAATCGATAATCTTGCGATGGGCTTCACCGCGAACGATATCCGTGGAGACTCCATCAAGATGAGACACTTTCTCCCGCAATATCCCGGCTGCCTTATCGAAACCCTTTTGGATGACTTCTTCACCAATATAGGCGGAGACGGAACCCTTCGGCACCTCGAATACATGCAGGGCGACGATTGTCCCTCCCGGCGACAAAAGTGCCCGGGCGATCTCTAAAGTCTGAGGTGAGATTCCATGGTCCAATGCCATGGGTACAAGTATCTTTTGATACATCGCTGTTCCCTTTGATTTTCCGTGCCCTACGCCAAACTATCCTTTGGCTGAAAGGTCGAAGTTTTCACCTGGGAAGTACTTGGCAAGCCTGACATCCGCAGCCCGCGCATGGCCTTCCATCCCTTCGAGTCTTGAAATCCGCGCGGTCGCTTCGGCAACTTTCCTGGCGCCTTCGCGGGTGGCCCGTTGCCAGGTCACAATCTTCATATACTTGTGGACACTCAGACCGCCCGTATACTTGGCTGCACCCGAGGTTGGCAGCACATGATTGGTCCCGGAAGCCTTGTCCCCATAAGAGACAGTGGTTTCTTCGCCGAGAAACAGCGATCCATAACACTGCAACCGACCCAGCCACCAATCCAGATCATCCGCCTGAACGGTCAGATGCTCCGGCGCATATTCGTCTGATGTCCTGGCCATTTCCTCTCGGTCCGAACAGACAATCACCTCGGCATAATCGCGCCATGCCGCTTCTGCATTCCCGCGGTTGAGCTCCGGCAGGTCGGCGATAAGGTCCGGCACACGGGCCATGACGTCTTCAGCCAACGGCCGATGGTTGGTCACCAGCCAAACAGGTGAGTTGTAACCGTGCTCAGCCTGGCTGACGAGATCGGTGGCAACGATATGGGCATCGGCGTCTTTATCGGCCAGGATCAGGCTGTCCGTCGGACCGGCGATCATGTCGATGCCAACACGGCCATACAGCATGCGCTTTGCCTCAGCGACAAACTGATTGCCCGGACCGACAATGATGTTCGCCTTGGGCTGTCCAAACAAGCCGAACGCCATGGACGCCACAGCCTGCACACCGCCGATGGCCATAATCGTATCTGCGCCGCAAACATGCGCCGCATAAGCGACCCCCGGATCGACGCCCGTTTCAGGCTGAGGCGCAGAACAAACTGAAATATGTTTGCACCCGGCGACAGCAGCCGTCGTCACCGTCATGATGGCGCTGGCGATATGGCGGTACCGCCCCGCCGGTACGTAACAGCCGGCGGCGGATACCGGTATCGCTTTTTGTCCGGCAATCAGCCCCTCATTTATCTCATACTCGAAATCCGCAACCGTGTTCTTTTGGGCTTCTGCGAACCGGCGGACGTTGTCGTAAGCAAAAAGAATATCATCTTTAAGCTTTTGCGGAAGCTTTGCTCCCGCGGCTTCAATCTCTTCTGCCGACAGGATGATATTGCCCTCGTATTTATCGAACTTCGCGGCATATTCGAGCGCTTTTTCTTCACCGCCCGCCTCAATCTCGGCAAGGATATTGGCAACAATTTCTGCCGTTTCGCTTGAATCCGAGCGGGATGTCAACGTAGCTTTCTTAAGGTACTCGCGGGTCATTTTATTTGGTCCTCTTGTAAGTGCCCACAGACGAGAATCTCAACTAATCGAATGGCATACGTCATTCTGGCCCCCTAATTTCCGTAAATGTAGTTGGGAAGCCACAAGGCAATTTGCGGGAACACGAAGATCAGCGTTAGCCCAATCAGCTGGATCACCATGAACTGCATCATCCCCAAATAGATGTCGCGCAGGTCCCACTCCGGGACAACGCCCTTCAGGAAGTATGCGGATAGCGCAACAGGTGGACTGAGCCATGCCGTTTGCAAATTGACAGCGACAAGTATCGCGAACCAGATCAACAAGTCGTTCTCGTTCTCAAATCCAAGACCAAGCGACGTTACCGTCGGTATCAGGATGGGAACGATAATAAGAACGATCGGCACCCATTCCAGCGGCCATCCGAGCAGGAAGATCAACGCCATGATCAGGATCAGAATGAAAACGGGTGACATATCGAGCGTCAGCAGCAGCTCTGTCAGCATTGTTGGCGTACCAAGGTTCGAGAACACTGCCCCGAAGAAGTTCGACGCCGCCACCAGGAACATGATCAGAACCGTGATCTCCAGGGTTTTCATCAAAGCGCTATAAAATTCCTCGATAGAAAACTTGCGATAAAGCATGGACAGAAGCACAGCACCGAATGCACCGCAGGCAGAGGCTTCGGCAGGCGTCGCCCAACCGGCAAGGATTGAGCCCAGCGCAAATGCGATGAGCACGGTCGGCGGCACGAGTCCCATGAAAAACTCGTACCAAAGGTCCGAGAAATAGAAGCCACCGGGGCGTGTTTTGCCGAGCCACTTATAGACCCGCCACATCACGGCAATCCAGGCGAGCGGAACAATCAACCCACCCAAGGGAAAACCAAACCCGTCCGTTATCCCATATGTGATCAGCCAGATCAGAAAGACGAGCGCACCCATAACCATCGCCACTTCGAGCAGATAGAAGCTGGACGTTTCAGGCTGCTCTTCCGGCGGCAGAATGGGGCCGAGTTTTGGATTGATGAAACACCGTCCGAGGGCATACAGCATGTAAAGCCCCGCGAGCATGATGCCGGGAATGATCGCCGCGCGGAACAAGTCCGTCACGGGCACTTCGAGAACCGGCCCCATCACGATCAGCATGATCGAAGGCGGGATCAGAATACCGAGCGTACCACCTGCTGTGATCGTCCCTGCAGCGAGTTTTACATCGTAGCCGGAGCGATTCATCGTGCGCGCCGCCATGATCCCGAGGATCGTGACCGATGCGCCGACGATGCCTGTTGCGGCCGCGAAGATGGTCGACACGAACAGGATGGCGATGAATAGCGCGCCCCTTGTCCGGCTCATCATCATTTGAACGGCCTGGAACAGCCGTTCCATCAATCCCGCCTTCTCCATCACGATCCCCATCAAGATGAAGAGCGGGACCGCAACCAACTGGTCGCTCAGCATCACGGAATTGGTTTGCAGGGCCATAAGGAATGTGGCGAGTTTGAAGTTGGCACCCCAGGTCCCAAAGACGAACCCGAGGAAAATGAGGGTGAAGGAAATCGGAAAACCGACGAAGATCGAGAACAGCATCACCGCGAGCATGATCAGGCCGATGACCGGTTTCGAGACGCTGACCTGTCCCTCGTGGTTAAACGTTTCGTTCCACCAGTCCGTGATCGGCACAACGTCGGGGAAGAACACCGCACCGACCAGCACCAGCATGGCGACGCCATAAAAAGGGAGAATGCGCAGGAACAGCCGCTCACGCTCCTTACCCATTTGATGGAACGCGCGAAACAGTTCCGGGAAGCCTTGTAAAAGGAGCAGGAAACCACCCACCGGCATCGCAAGACGGGCAGGCCATAAGATCGGCGCCCACGTCGAGTCACTCGCCTGTTCACCGATGGCAAATGCCTTGTACCAATACTCCGCCGAGACCCAGGTAAAGAACAACATGGCAGGGATATAGAGTGCCAGGTAAAGCGAGGCGTCGACGGTCGCCTGCGTCCTGGGGGACCAGTTTCGATACAGGAAGTCGGCACGAATATGAACACCACGCATCAATGCGTAACCGGCCGCAGCCATAAATATGACGCCGCCCAGCATTCGACTGATATCGTAAACCCATAAAGTCGGACCAAATCCCCACGAAATGGCCACGTCGTTCATGTCCATTTCTGTCAATACCGCGAACATGTTGCGCGAGAAAACTTCGTAAACAATGGCCAAAACCAATGGGATCATCAGAACGCAGATGATGCGGCCTACCCACAGATTGAGAACATCGATGAAGGCCGTGATCGGGCGCTGCCAGGGCGTCATGTCTTCCGGCGTCTCGCCTGGCGCTTCCGAGCGTGCTTCGGCAATCAACTCGTCCGTCGTATCAAGCTTACCCATCTCGACTTCGTCAGCCATGATGCCCCCCACCCGATAAAATCGGCGTTATCATTTTGAAATGTTTTAAAAGAAAGGCGGGACCTGAACGGCCCCGCCTCCCAATTTGGTCTTACTTTTTCACGCTGTCGGCGAACGCTTTACCCAGGCTCGCATTTGACGCTTGGGCACCAGCCCAGAAAGGAACCGCGATCGCTGCGAAATCCTTCTGGCTTTGCCAAACCTTGGCGAAGAACGCATTTTCAGCTGCATTCTTCTCAAGGGCGGCCTTCGCCGCGTTCATGTACGCCGGGAAATAGTCGGCCGGCGTATCGTGCAGCTGCACACCGTGATTTTCGGTCAGGTCCTTGAGGGCCTTACCGTTCTCATAGATCCGATAAGACATGGCCTTCGAAAGCGATGCGTTGGCTGCAACTTCGAGGGCTTTCTTTTCGTGATCCGTGAGTTTGTTGTAAACGTCGCCATTGATGTACATGTCGGCGTTCACGACGACCTGGTGCAGGCCCTGCAGATAGTAGTGCTTCAGCACTTTCTGGAAGCCAAATATGCTGTCCGGTTTCGGGCAGCACCACTCGGCTGCGTCGATCGTGCCTTTTTCAAGCGCCGGCAGAATATCGCCGCCACCCATGGCGACGGAGGCAACACCGATGTCTTTATAGGTTTGACCCGGAATGCCCGGCGGGGTGCGGAAGCGGTACTTGCGGAAGTCGTCCATGGAGTTGATCGGCTCTTTGAACCAGCCCAGCGCTTCGGGACCAACGGGCTGCAGCATGAAGCCCTTCACGTTGACGCCCATTTCCTTCCAGAGCTGGTCGTACAGCTCTTTACCGCCGCCATACTGGAACCAGGAAACGAAGGCGATGTTGTCGATGCCGACACCGGCACCTGCCACCGGCGAGCCGAACAGCATGGCCGCCGGGTGCTTACCGGACCAATAGTGAGTCCAGGCGAACCCGCCTTCGATCAAACCGCTATCAACGGCGTCGAGGGTTTCTTTAACACCCACGACGGCGCCCGCGGGAAGCACTTCGATTTCAACCGAGCCGTTGGTCAAAGCCTTCACGTCGCTAGCGAAGTCTTCAAGCATGAAGACTTCGTCGGCCTTAGCCGGGATCACCGACTGGACACGGATCTTGGTCTTTGCGTCGGACACACCCGGTGCCACGACGAACGCCGCGGCAATCGCTGCGGCGCACAGTCCTTTAAGGGTTTTACTTACACGAAACATGGAACGTCTCCTCCAGTTGCTGTCGTTTTTGAAACCATCAATTGCGCAGAAAAAATCCGCACGGGTCTGTGGGAAGATCAAACGAACAGGGATCGGAAGGGAAAAACGAATGCTGAATGAAGGCACGGCAGGACGCTTTCGGAAGCTTTTCCGAAATCCCGACGGCAGAGATATGAAACCCCCAAGCCAACATTTACCTCCCAAATCGCCCCGTTCCCGGGGATTTTTTGTCGGGCATTGGCTGCCTCTTTTTATAAAATCTCAATAATGAGACTATATATCCCATTATTGCATGCTTCAGTTCTCCACGCAAAATATATCTTGCTGAAAAAATGTAAGCGCTTACAACTGAGTGACGTTCGCACCATCCGCGATCAGAGTCAATCCGCTAAAAAGAGAATATAATCACGCATGCCGCTGAAGCCGTCTGAAACACCCAATTTACAGGACATTGCCGATGCCGCCGGAGTGTCGACGGCGACGGTGTCGCGTGTTCTGAACAGCCCCGCCGCCGTGCGTCCGGCACTCCGCGAACGTGTCGAGCAGCAGATCCGGGCGCTGGGCTATGTCCGTCACGGCGCCGCCCGCGCCCTCGCTTCCGCACGTTCGTATACGATCGGCGCGGTGATCCCGACACTGGAAAGCGCGATTTTTGCGAGCGGTGTTGATGCCGTCGAAAACCGCCTTGCCGAAGCACGCCAGACCCTCTTGCTGGCCGTTACCAATTACGATCTGGACCATGAATACACACAGGTTCGCGCCCTGCTGGAGCGGGGTGTCGACGGCATGATTCTCGTCGGCCACGATCACAATCCGGAAACCCTGCACATGCTGTCGCAGCATCACTGTCCGTTTGTTCTCACCTGGACCTATGCCGCTCCGTCGCCTTATCCCTGTGTCGGTTTCGACAATCCCGGCGCGGCGCGGCGCATCACCGAGCACCTGCTGGATCTTGGTCACAAAAAGATCGGCGTGATCGCCGGCATTCAAAACGGTAACGATCGTGCCCGCGAGCGCGTGCAGGGTGTCGCGGCGGCGCTCAGCGCCCGGGGCTTGTCGCTCGACCCTAAATCACTGATCGAAAAGCCCTACGTGATCGGTGACGGCCGCGATGCCTTCAGGGCGTTGATGCAGCGCCCGAAAACGAAGCGGCCGACGGCGCTGTTCTGCGGCAACGATGTTCTGGCCATCGGGGCCCTTCTCGAAGCCCGCCATCTCGGCCTGAGCGTTCCGGATGATGTCTCCATCGTCGGTTTCGACAATCTGCCGCTGGCCGAACACCTGTCGCCGGGCCTGACAACGATCCATGTGCCGAGCCGCCGCATGGGCAAGGGCGCCGCCGAGTATCTGTTACAGTGCATTGCCGGCGAGGCCCCGGAAGCTCCGGCAGCATTACCGACCGACATCATGATCCGCGGCACCACGGCACCGCCGCCGAAAAGATAATCCCTGCCCGCGTGACCTCCCCCTCGTAAGCTCCCCCTCGTAAGCTCTCCCTCGTAACCTCCCTTGCCGCTTGGTCCGGGTCGGCTATGCTGCCCGGCAACATGGCTCGGAACAGGGAAGGAAAACACCATGAACAAGGAACAATACGACGCCGGGATGAAAGTCCGCCGCGAGGTGCTGGGTGACGACTACGTCGACAGAAGCCTCGCCGCCACGGATGAACTGACGCAGCCGCTACAGGATCTGGTCAACGAATACGGCTGGGGCGCCTGCTGGACACGGCCGGGTCTCGACCGCCGCACCCGCAGCTTCATGAACATCGGCATGCTGACGGCCCTGAACCGGCCGCACGAATTGTCGGTCCACATCAGGGGTGCCCTGAACAACGGCCTGAGCCGGGAAGAGATCGTCGAAGCGGTGCTGCAGACGGCGATCTACTGCGGTCTGCCGGCGGCGCTCGACAGCATGCGCCACGTCAAACAGGTGTTTGCCGACGTGGACGCCGAAAGCTGATGGTGCAGCTTTCCGTCCTCGATCAGTCAACCGCCGCAACAGGGGTTCCCCAGGCGCAGGCCATCCGCAATACCGTGGCCCTGGCACAGTATTGCGAAGAACTCGGCTACAAACGGTTCTGGGTTTCCGAGCATCACAACCATCCGACCATCGTCGGCTCTGCGCCGGAAATCGTCATGGCGGCGATTGCCCAGTCGACCGCGACGATCCGCATCGGCAGCGCCGGCATCATGCTGCCGCACTATGCGCCGCTCAAGGTCGCCGAGCAGTTTCGCGTCCTCGATGCGCTGGCGCCGGGCCGCATCGATCTGGGTCTCGGCCGCGCGCCGGGGTCCGACGGCAAAACCGCCTTTGCGCTCAATCCCAACGCCAACGAAGATGCGGAACATTTCCCCGCCAACGTCCGTGATCTGATGGCGTGGGTATCGGGCGGACCGCTGATTACCGGGCATCCCTTCAACGGTCTGGTCGCACAGCCGCAAGGTGAGACAGCACCGGAAATCTGGATGCTCGGCACATCGGACTACGGCGCCCGGGTCGCGGCGCATTTCGGCATTCCCTACTGTTTCGCGCATTTCATCACCGACGGACGCGGTGTCGAACGCGCGTTTGAGATTTACCGCGACACCTACCAACCAAGTGAGCACTATCCCGAACCCATCGCCAATGTCTGTGTGTGGGCGCTGGCGGCGGAAACCGAGGCCGACGCGGAACGCCTGTTCACGTCCCGGGCGCACTGGAAGGTGCTGCGCGAGAAAGGTGATCTCCGCGCCATCGAGCCGCCGGAAACCGTCGCTGAATATGAATACACGAACGCCGACAAGGCCCGCATCGCCGAGCTGCGCGCCGGCGCCATCATCGGCACCGGGGAAAGTGTTTATCAGCAACTGAAGACGCTGGCGGGGAAACTCGGCATCGACGAAGCGGTGGTCCTGACCTGGACCCATGCCCAGGAAGACCGCCGCAATTCGTATCGATTGCTGGCCGAGGCGTGGGAAGAATAGAACGGCTGGGCGCAGAACCCATGCTTCGAGACGGGTGCGATGCACCCTCCTCAGCATGACGTTTTGCAGCATGGCCGCTCTCATCCTGAGGCTCGCTTCATGCCCCTCATCCTGAGGAGCGGCGCAGCCGCGTCTCGAAGGATCAGACCCCTTCGGCAACCACCGCGTCACGGCGGGCATCGGCGGCATCCAGTTCGCTTTTGACGAAGCCGGCGAGCCGTTCGATGGCGTCCGCGATCGGCACGATATCCTTCTCATCCGTCAGGCGGTTGAAAATCTCCACCTTGCCGTCCGCCAGATCGCGCCCGAATACGACCCGCAGCGGCATGCCCAGAATGTCGGCGTCCTTGAGCTTGGAGCCGAGCGACCCCTTGCGGTCGTCGACGATGCATTCACAGCCGAGCGCCTCGAGTTTCGCGCCCATGTCTTCGGCGGCCTGCATCATCTCCGGGTTATCGGCCTTGACCGGGATCAGGTGCGCATGGAACGGCGCCAGCACGACCGGCCATTTGATCCCCGTCTCGGCGTCACAGTTCTGATCGACGATGGTCTGCAGAATCCGCGTCGTGCCGATGCCGTAGCAGCCCATGTGGAAATTCTGAAAGACCTGATTGGAATCGATGACGCCCGCATTCAGCGGTTCGGAATACTTGGTGCCGAGCTTGAAGACGTGGCCGATCTCGATCCCCTTGCACTGCTGCAAAGGCTGGCCGTTGGGTGCGATTTCACCGGCATTGGCGAGACGCAGATCGGCGACCTCCGGCATCTCGAAATCCCGTCCCGGACGCGCCCTGACTGCATGGCGGTCCTTTTCACAGCAGCCGGAAACGAGACTGGTCAGACCCTCGATGGTTTTGTCGGCGATCATTTTCGCACCCGGCCTGATGCCGACCGGGCCGACGTAGCCCGGCTCGCATCCGGTCACGTTGCGCACCGTATCGGCGTCAGACGGCTGCGCGGCGATGGCGCCGAAGTGGTTGCCGAGCTTGACCTCGTTGACGTCGCAATCGCCCCGGATCAGCACCACCACCTGTTCGACCCGGTCCTGATAGACCAGATCGAAGACCAGCGTCTTGAGCACGGCGGACGGATGCACGCCGACCAGGTCGGCGACCTTCTTGATGGTCTCGCTTTCCGGGGTATCGATGATTTCCATGTCGCCGTCTTCGGCCCGCGCCGGTGCCGGCGCTTCGCTGGCGGCGCGCTCCAGATTGGCGGCGTAGCCTTCATCGGTATAGAGCAGCGTATCTTCACCGGCTTCGGAAACGGCCATGAACTCTTCGGAGGCCGAGCCGCCGATAGCGCCGGAATCCGCCTGCACGACGATATAGTTGAAGCCCATCTTCTTGTAGATCGCGTGATACGCCTGACGCATCTTGCGGTACGACTGGTCGAGACCGTCTTCGTTGATGTCGAAGCTGTAGGCATCCATCATGATGAATTCGCGCGACCGCAGCAGGCCCGAGCGCGGGCGCAGTTCATCGCGGAATTTCATGTGGTTCTGGAACACGTTCAGCGGCAGCTGGTTGGGACTGCGGATCAGGTGCTTGCCGAGATCGCACGCGACCTCCTCGGCGGTCGGGCTGAGACCGAACAGACGGCCCCGGCGGTCTTCCGACTGGAACATCAGGTTGGCATGCTCATAGACCGCCCAGCGCCCGGACTGTTTCCAGATTTCGGCGCTCTGCAGCAGCGGGAAACGGACCTGAATGCCGCCGAAACGGGTGATTTCCTCGTTGATTATGTCGGAGACTTTTTTCTCGACCCGATAGATCAACGGCGCGAAGGTGAATATCCCCGACGCATGGCGGTGAATGTAGCCGCCCCGGATCAGCCATGCCGCCGCCAGATCGTCGGCGTCGGAAGGCATTTCACGAAGAACCTGAATACCGATTTGCGATGCTTTCATAGCGGCGAACGTACCCTTTTAAACGAATCCGGACCCGGCCCACGCCGGATTTGCGCGAACCTACTCCGACGAGGGGCCTTCGGCAAGATGGCGGGCATCCATTCAAAAACAGACCCCGTCATCCCGAACTCGATTCGGGATCCATATTCATTCGCGATATATTGCTGTCGCAAGGACATGGACCCTGAACCAGGTTCAGGGCGACGAAACGTGATCGAAGACAATACCGGCAGGACCTTACCGATAGATATATATCGGACTGGTCCAGGCCAGGGTGCCGTCTTCCTGCGTGACGCGGATAAAGATCGGGTTGTCACCGTGGTCCTTGAGTTCGAGCGTGCGCGTGAACGACATATGGCGATGCGGGTTTTCCGCCGGCAACCGGAAAATCTTCAGGTACCGGGGCAGAATGTCGCTTTTGTCAAAAACCTCGTCATTGATGTCGATTTCTTCCAGCGGCACGCCGCATTTGACCAGCGGGGTCTCGATCTTCAGCGTCCCGCCATAGGCATCCTCGACCCAGACATCGAAACCGCCGATGTTGCCGGTGGTCAGGGCGCGCCACTTGAGCGAAGTATCCGACGTCCGGTCCAGGGTCTTGTCACGGTTGAAGAAGTTGATCGGCCGGGCGTCGATGATTCTGTTATCCGACAGATGCGCCTCGCCGTCCCAGATCACCTGGCGGAAGCGGCCGCGGTATTCCGCGCCTTCCCAGAGCACCCGGATACGGTTGCCGAGGTCTTCCGTCGTGTAGGGGCGGATGGTCTCGACATGCTCCAGCCCGTTGTAGATATCGACCCGCTCGATCGGGGCGGCGCCGGTTATTTCCACATCGAGCGTCGCACCACCCGACGGCAGATGCACGATATCGCCCATCAGGGCCGTGCTTGCCGTATGGCCTTCGCTCGGCCCCAGACGCGGGTCGTCGTGATACAGCGTCGCCGGGCCGTCGAAGGCGGCTTTGACATCGATGAACATGCGTCCGCCGTGCCCGCCGGTGGTCCCGTAATGGCGGCGCTTGCGCATGGAATCGAGAATTGATTTCCGGCTCAGGTCCGGTGCCAGGAAACAGGTCAGCCCGCCGACGGCGCCGAACAGCGACGCGCCGGGATAGCTCGCGCCCGGCCGTCCCTTGTGGCCGTCGGAATTGGCGACGATGCCGACCCGGTAGCCCATTTCGAAGGCATCCTGCACCAGCCATTCGAAGGTGCCCCACGAACTGTGCACTTCCATGGATTTCTCGAACCGTCCGTCATGCGCCAGCTTCACGTCCGCATAACGGCCGCCGCAGTGCGCGTATCCGACCACGTCCCATTCCTTGTTGGCGGCCAGCGCGTCGAACAGTTCCTGCGCACTGTTTGCATCGGTGTCGATATCGCTGTGGTCCTGCACCAGGGCGTGCGACGAACGTCTGAGCGTGCGGCCCTCATCCGGGAAATAGATATTGCGGTCACCGCCGAGCCCGGTATTGCCGGACCACTCATAACCCGGGATGGCAATGAACGAGCCCGGGGCGTCGTATCGTTCACACAGTTCGTCAAGTTCCAGCCAGAACGGCGAGGTGATCTGGAAATCATTGCCCTGGTGACCGGTGGCATCGACAAAGGCCAGATCGCGGGCGTATTTGAAATAGGCATCGGCGCTGCCGGTGCCGATGGTTTCCTCGGACTGACCGTGCAAATCACCCCAGTAATGCTTGAGCGCGGGGGCCTTGGTGGCGCGAATCGGATTGGTTTGCGCCCTCACGGTGCCGTCCGCATCGACAAGCTCGATCACTGCCTCACCGGGTGCGGCCAAGGAAAGGCCCTCGATGATATTGGTGAAGGCGCCGGGCTTGAACGTCACGCTGCCGGGAAGCCCCTTGATGTCGCCATCACCGGTGGCGCGAAGCGTGAACGCCGCATCGCATTGATCCGATGGATTGCCCCACCTGTCCTCGCCCTTCATCTTGAGCGCGAACGTCTCGCCCGCCGCGATCAGCGTCGGCGCCACCATCACATAGGTTTCCGGCACGCCCGGCACGATGCGGATCACCGGCTGTTCGGGGACCGGCTGATAACAGTACGTCGCGATCGGATCGATCAGGGTGTGAAATTCAAAGGTGTCTTCACAGAACGTCTGCAGCCGCATCCCCGGCGAGCCCTGGGAAGTGTCGCCGAACACCACCGTGATGGTATCGTCCCTGGTCAGGAACCCCTTCACCACCTTGATGTAAAGCGTACGGTCCCAGGGACGGACGTTGCCCTTGGGATCGTAATGATACTGCAGCACGGCCCCGTTCGAGGCGGTGATCGTGGTAAAATTCGGCCCCTGGGGATTTTCAAACTGGGGGCGGGTCTGATCGCTGGCAAACCGGAAACAGATCCGCATCGACCCGGAATCATCAATACCGAACTTGCCCGCCGTATAGACCAGCGTGAAGGTCTGATAGCTGCCGGCTTCGAAACTTCCGGAAGGCGTCAGCGACACGCTGCCGATTTCATGGGCCGGGATCGTGGCGCGCACCGGGGTGCTTTCAATGCCCCCTGCCGGTGCTCCGGCGGCATCATCGGGACTGCCGAGCGGTTGTTCGGACATTTATGTTTCCTTCCTTAGTCTAGCTTTTTTGTATTTCGTATTGTGCCGGGGCGGCAACCTGTTAGGCCAGTATTTTATCTCTCTTTTTTGATGGCTTGGTGAAGCGGTATCGCTCAGTGCGAGATCAACATCGTCGTCAATTCAGGCACGAAGGTGATCACCAGCAGCGAGATCAGCAACGCGAGGATAAACGGCGTCGCCTTCCACGCGATTTGCGTAAACGGCACGCCGGTGATCGAAGATGCCACGAAAAGATTGAGCCCGACCGGCGGCGTGACGAAGCCGATCGCCAGCGCGACCACCATGATGACCCCGAAATGCACCGGATCGATGCCGATCTTGGTTGCCACGGGGACCAGCAACGGCACCAGAAGCAGAATGTTCGGCGTTGCCTCCATGATCGCGCCGGCGACGAGCAGGATGCAGAGAATGCAAAGTGTCAGCACAACCGGATCGTCGGAAAATCCAAGCAGGGCATTGACCCCGAGTTCCGGCACCCCGAGCACGGCCAGTATCTGCGACAGGATCAGCGCCATGGCGATCACAGGTGCGATCAGGCCGTTGATGTCGGCGCTGCGGTTCATGATATCCGGCAGATCCCTGGCCTTGAGCTCGCGTGTGATGAACAGCCCGCCGATCACGCAGTAGGCAACGGCGACGGCAGCGGCTTCGGTCGGCGTGAACACGCCGCCGTAAATACCCGCAAGAATGATGAAGCTGGCACCGAAGGCGAGCTTTGCATCCCAGGCACAGATCAGGACATTGCGAAACGTGAACTCGGTTTTCGTGCCCCAGCCGTTACGCCTTGCCATATACCAGCCGACAACCGACATCGCGGTGATCATCAGAATGCCGGGGATGATGCCGCCGATGAACAGGTCCCCGACCGGCACCCCGGCGGCGACCCCATAAAGTACAAAGACGATACTGGGCGGGATGATGATGCCGACGGTGCCGCCGCAAGCCGTCACCGCGCCTGCGAAGTCTTCGGGGTAGCCGTCCTTTTTCATCTCCGGGACCAGCATCTTGCCCATTGCCGCAACCGTCGCCGAGTTTGATCCGCTGATCGCGGCGAACAGCCCCGATGCAACCAGAACCGTCAGCGCCAGACCGCCGCTGATCCAGCCGACCGTGGCGCGGGCAAAACGGACCAGCTGCCGCGCGATACCTGATTCCGAAATCAGGTCTCCCGTCAGGATATACAGCGGCATCGCCAGCAGCGGGAAAATCTCGATCGACGAAAACGCGGCAATGCCGACATTGTCCAGCGTGAAGGTGCCGGTCAGCACAATCAGCAGGATCGCGCCGATGCCGAGACAGACGAAGATTTCTACACCCAGCATCAACAGGACGCCGAGAATTGTCAGGGAAATGATGATGCTCGTATCCATGGATTCTACTCGCTGATCGCTCTGGCTTCTTCTTCCACTTCGCCGCGGCGGAAGACATTGATGGCGTGGACCGAGCGCTGCAGAACACGGACCCCGATCAGTGTCCAGCCGATCGGCACACCGATCATCGCCAGCCACATCGGCACATCGGCACCCTGAAAGGTCTGGCCGAACTGCATGACACCGTCGACGGCCTTGATCGACGTCACCACGATCACGACGGCAAGGACCAGAAAGCATACGTCGCTCAACATGTGCAGACAGAACTGCCCGGCCCTGTTGAAATGCCGGCGGAGAATATCGATTGTCAGATGTTTGCGCTGGCGGACACCTCGCGCCGCACCGATATAGGTCATCCAGATAAAGGCATAGATCGCGGTTTCCTCGCCCCAGGAACTCGCATCGTTCAGCACATATCGGCGAAACACCTCGATCACGACAATACTGGCCAGATAACCGTAGAACATCGAATTCACGACGTACTCGATCTTTTCATCCAGCCATGACCACATGGCTTTCCATTGATTGTACAAGAAAGTCGGTCTCCCTTACTGCGCCGGTGCGGGAAAGAACGGTACGCAGCCCCGGGGCGGTTCGCCGTCCCCGGGGGCCGTGCACACAGTCTATACTACATCCACCAGCGGCGCGGGATCACGGGATCACCGGAACTCGCCACACGCTTGACCGTTTCGTACTCGGTCTTGCCGAAGCGCTCGATCAGCGGGTCGTAGATTTCCTTGTTGCGCTCGTACGACAGCGCATCGACCCATTCCGCACGTTCGGACTCCGTCAGATAGACCTTCGTCGCCTTGACGGTATTCCACGCCGCATCCGGCGGAGAATCCTTGCGGATACCGGCCTGGAACTTGAACGCCGGCTCATAGATCGCATAGTTATAAACCTGCGCCTCATAAGCGCCTTCCATAACGCCGCCCTGCACCGCAGCCGGCAGGCCGCTGAACCATTTCGTGCTCATATAAAGCGTGTCGGCGTTGAACATCCATTCGGTGTCGACAAGCTGACCGACGACTTCATAAATGCCCGCGTCGGCAACCGAACCGGTACCGACGTGGATTCCGTCAACGGCGCCTTCCTTGACTGCGGAATAGACCTCACCCCAGTTGATGGGGGTCGGGTTGGCCGGCAGGATGTTGAACGCCGTCTGCTCAAGTTTGGAGCCGGTGACGCGCATTTTAAGCCCGTCGAGCTGTTGCGGATGGCGCACCTCGGCGGGCAGACCCATTTTCAGTTCGAGCCAACGGGTCTGTGGGAAGATACAGAGCGGAATTACCCCCTGTTCCATGGACGTCTTGCGCAGCGTGTCATTGACCTCCTTCGAGAAGACGCAGCGCCAGTAGTTCTCGACCGAGCCGATCACGTACGGAAAATCGGTGACGTTCCAGACCGGCGCGTGGGCCGCCATGTTCTGAGACGACGACTGTGAACCGGCTACGATGCCCTGCTGGACCTTGCGGCCGACGGCGACCTGACCGCCAAGTGCGCCGCCGTACTTGATATCGACATGCACCTTGCCGGCGGTATTGCGCTCGATGCCTTCCTTGAGCTGCAGAAGCCCCGTCAGATCGAAGTTCTGTTTGAAAATCTGCCCTTGCGGCCAACGGTTCGGCGTCCCGCCGCACCCGAACAGCAGGGAATGTTCCGCCGCGTCTTTTTTGGCTTTTTCCACGGCTGAGATGGCTTCCGCGGCCTCGGCAATGGAAACCCCGCCGGCCGTTGATGCCGCAGCCAGAAAAGCGGCGGTCATCCCGTATTTAGCACCAGCCTGCAGAAACTCCCGGCGGCTGTGAAGTTCGGCTTCGTCATTTTCTATTTTGATGGACATGGTTTTGATACCTCTCTGTTTTACCCGATTTAGGAAAAAATCGGTGTCGACAGCGGCTTTCTTGATATGGACCGTCTTGTCGAATTTCAGAGAAAAGGCTAGGTCAGGACTCCATCATCAAGCAAACGAGTTATATTTACGGTTATCAAAAATTATTTTTATTTTATAATCCCGTTGCATAGCAATTGATCACACCTCATTTCGGCCGCTACAGGCGTCGCCCGTTGCGTTCGGAAACTGGAGACATTCACATGCGAATCAGTTACTTGAAGACTTTTTTGACGGTCGCGGAAACCGGCAGTTTCATCACCACGGCCGAGATTCTCAACCGCACGCCGTCGGCTGTCAGCCTGCAGATGAAGACTGTTGAGCAAGCACTGGGCACAGATTTGTTTGACCGCACGAAACGCCCGCCCGTCCTTAACCAGCGGGGGCGATCCATTCTCGGGCTGGTCCAGGAAGTCGTTCTGCAATACGACAAACTGACCAGTGCGACGGCGTCGAGAGAAATTTCCGGCGAATTCGCCATCGGCGCCATGCCGACGACACTGACCGGGATACTCCCGAAAGCCCTGGTCGCGTGTCAGCGCCGCTACCCCAATCTGGTCATCCACGTCATCGACAATCATTCCGGCGAGCTTGTGGCGCGGCTCCATGAAGGCAAGATCGGCGCTGCCATCACCAGTGCGCCGCCGGAAAACGAACGCACCATTAAATGGCGGCCCATTGCCCGCGAACCGTTTGTCGTCATAGCACCGGCTGACACCAAGGCGACGCAGGACACCCAGGTACTGGAGGATTACCCCTATATCCGTTTCAACAGCCGCGCGTGGACCGGAAAGATCATTGCCGAGAACCTGAAGAAGCGCGGCCTGAAGGTCAACATGACCATGGAGCTCGACAACCTCGAAGCGGTGGCGACGATGGTCTATAACGGTCTGGGCGTTTCCATCATCCCGAAACACTGCGTTGCTTCACCGTTTCCGTTACCCCTCAAGCAGCTGCCGTTCGGCGACCCGCCGGTGACGCGGACCATCGGTCTCGCGGAACTCACCGATTCGCCGCTGGCGCATATCATCCAGGGTTTCTATGAGGAATTGATCGCCGTCAGTCTGGGCCAGCGCAGCTGAGCCAGTCCTACAGTAGCGTTCGCCGGACCGCCGTGCGCCAGCCGTCGATCTTGCGCTCACGCGCGTCAGCATCCATCTCCGGCTCATAGCGTCTGGCGCAGGCCCATTCGGTGGCGAAGGCTTCCGGTGCGCCGTAAATCCCGGCCTGCAGCCCGGCCAGATACGCCGCCCCCAGCGCCGTCGTCTCCAGCATCTCCGGCCGGTCGATGGGTGCCGCCAGAATGTCGGCCAGACGTTGCAGCATCCATTCCGACGCCACCATGCCGCCGTCGACACGCAGCACCGTCTCGCCATCCGGGGTCCAGTCGGCGTGCATCGCCTCGATCAGGTCCAGGGTCTGAAAGCAGACGCTTTCGAGCGCGGCCCGGGCAAGCTCGGCGGGGCCGGTGTCGCGGGTCAGCCCATAGATCGCGCCCCGGCAATCCGGGTCCCAATGCGGCGCACCGAGACCGACGAACGCCGGGACCAGATAAACGCCGTCATCCTTTGACGCCGCCGCCATGGGACCGGTCTGATCCGCCCGTTCGATCAGACCAAGGCCGTCCCTGAGCCATTGCACGGCGGCACCGGCGACGAAAATCGAGCCTTCGAGGGCATACGTCACCTCCCCCTTCAGGCGATAGGCAATCGTCGTCAGCAACTGATTTTGGGATTTCACCGGTTTTGAGCCGGTGTTCAGCATCGCGAAGCAGCCGGTGCCGTAAGTGGACTTCACCATCCCCGGCTGGAAACATGCCTGTCCGATGGCCGCCGACTGCTGATCGCCGGCAACCCCCGTGATCGGTATACCGGCACCGAATATGTCCGCTGTGGTCACGCCGAAATCAGCGGCGCAATCCAGAACCTCCGGGAGCATCGCACGGGGCACCCGGAACAAGGACAGCAGTTCATCCGACCAGTCGCCCGCATGGATGTCATATATAAGTGTGCGGCTGGCGTTTGTGGCATCGGTGACGTGCCGTTTGCCGCCCGTCAGCCGCCAGATCAGATAGCTGTCGACGGTGCCGAAGGCGAGATCGCCCTTTTCCGCTTTTTTCCGGGCACCGGCGACATTGTCCAGAATCCACGCGATCTTGGTTGCTGAAAAATAGGGATCGAGCAACAAGCCGGTCTTGGCGGTGACCGCCGGCTCGAAGCCGTCCGTGCGCAGGGTGTTCGTGGCCTCAGCCGTGCGCCGGTCTTGCCAGACGATGGCGTTGTGCAGGGGTTTGCCGGTTTTCCGGTCCCAGACGACAGTGGTTTCGCGCTGATTGGTGATGCCGATCCCGGCAATCGCGGCGGGCGCGATCCCGGCAGCGGCGATCGCCTCCTTGCAGGTGCCGGTCACCGATTGCCAGATGTCTTCGGGGTCGTGTTCGACCCAGCCGGACGCCGGGTAAATCTGCCTGAATTCCTGTTGCGCCGTGCCCAGCACGTTATAGGCATCGTCCAGCACCAACGCCCGAGAGGACGTGGTGCCCTGATCAATTGCAAGAATATATCCCGTCATGCCGATCTCCCCCCGAAAACCTCAGGCCCCGACCGCAACCGGGCGGTGGGGCTACTTCAGAATCTCCGCCAGCGCCGCACGGACGTCATCTTCCATGTCGGCACGTTCCAGCGCATAGGCCACGTTGGCGGCAATGAAGCCGGGTTTCGAGCCGCAGTCATAGCGCTGCCCCTCATAGCGAAGACCATGAAACGGCACCTGATCAAGTGTCGCGGCAATGGCGTCGGTAAGCTGGATTTC
This sequence comes from Rhodospirillales bacterium, assembly GCA_040218645.1. Taxonomy (GTDB): domain Bacteria; phylum Pseudomonadota; class Alphaproteobacteria; order Rhodospirillales; family Casp-alpha2; genus UBA4479. Next base: position 219,999 of record JAVJQZ010000006.1, on the reverse strand, counting down.
ACCACCGGCGCCGGCGATTTTCTTGTCCAGGTGCTCAAAGACCTGCGGCTGCAGAATATAGCGCCCGATGATCGACAGGGTCGACGGCGCATCCGCCGGATCGGGCTTTTCAACCAGACCGCAGGCCTTGGCGAGACGGCCATCATCGCTCTCGATGTCCAGTATCCCGTAACGGTTGGTCTGTTCGCGCGGCACTTCGGTGACGGCGACGATGTTGCCGCCAACCTCGGCATAGGCGTCCATCATCTGTGACAGGCAGCCCCGTTTCGCCAGCACCATGTCATCGGGCAACAGCACCGCGAACGGCTCGTTCCGCACGAAATCCTGCGCACACCAGATGGCATGCCCGAGACCCAGTGCCTTCTGCTGGCGCGTATAGCGGATTTTGCTCGGCTCCGGGAAATGCCGGACCATGTCCAGTTCCCTGGTCTTGCCGCGCTGTTCGAGAATCTGTTCCAGCTCGAAGGCGTGATCGAAATGATCTTCCATCAGGTTCTTGCCGCGCCCGGTAATCAGCATGAACTGCTCGATCCCGGCGGCCTCGGCCTCTTCGATCGCATACTGTATAAGCGGCTTGTCGACGACCGGCAGCATTTCCTTCGGCATGCACTTGGTCGCCGGCAGGAATCGTGTGCCAAGACCGGCCACGGGCAATACGGCTTTGCGAACGGTCGTCTTCAATCGATTTCCCCCAATGGAATGCCCCCGTCGGGAAGCGTTGCTGGCCGGTTTGGTAATGCCATGATGGGCGCATGGCCGCAAGATACTGAAATATGGCAATATTGTGCACTGCACAATCAAAGCTTGAAATATACAATCAAGTTCCTATATAAGCCCGCGAATTATGATTTGGATGGTTGTCTCGCTTCTGAACTGGGACAGAAGCTGAAAAAAGGAGACATGACACATGTCGCGGTTAAATACCGCGCTGATCCTTGCCTTTGGGCTTGCGGTCGGCGCTTTTTTCATATCCGGCACGTCCCAGGATGACGCCGAAGCAGGGCCCAGGAGCGCAAAGAACAATCATCTTTTCGCACCTGCAGCAAACTATGCGTTGCATGACGATTATGTTGCCCGTCAGGAAGAGCTCCGATGTCTGGCGTTGAATATTTATTGGGAAGCACGCTCGGAACCGATTCCCGGCCAGCTTGCCGTTGCCGCGGTGACCCTGAACCGGGTTCAGAGTGACCGCTTCCCGTCCAATGTCTGCGATGTGGTCCGTCAGGGCGGTGAGAATCGCCACCGCTGCCAGTTTTCGTGGTGGTGCGACGGCAAGAACGACGAGCCGAAAAACGCCCGGGCCTGGCGCCAGGCCATGGTCCTCGCCCGTCTGGTCTCAGCCGGCGTGATCAAGGATCCGACACACGGGTCACTCTGGTATCATGCGGATTACGTCACCCCGTACTGGGCCGGGGCCAAGGAACAGGTCACCCGAATCGGCCGGCACATTTTCTATATCCTGCCGGAATCCAAAACCCTGCAGGTCAGTGAAAACGTCGATACCGAGGTGGCAACGCGGTAGGGGTCGAACGGGATTGAGTCCGATCAGGCGTTCTCGATCTCGTCGCGCAGCATTTCAAGGCGCAGCCATTCGTCCTCGGCTTTCGCCAGTTCTGCGCTGATCTCGGCCAGCTTCCGGCTTTCGATATCGAAACCTGCTGCATCGCGGGCATAGTAATTCGGATCGGCCAGCGCTTTCTGCAGCCGCGCGGATTCCGCTTCCAGTTCGGTGATCCGCTTGGGCAGGGTTTCCAGCGCGTGCTTGTCCTTAAAAGTCATGCGCTGTTTTGCGGTCCGGCTGCCGGTTGCCGCTTCGGCCTTGCCCGGCTTCTGCTTTTTCTGATTTTTTTCACCCGCACGGGCATTCATGCCCTTGCCCGAACCGCCGCCCCGTTGGCGGGCCATGTCACTGTAGCCCCCCGGATATTCGAGCCAGCGGCCGTCACCTTCATAATTGATCACCGACGTCACCACCCGGTCGAGAAAGTCCCGGTCGTGACTGACCACCAGCACCGTGCCGGGATAATCGGCGATCATTTCCTGCAACAGGTCGAGGGTTTCCAGATCGAGATCGTTCGTCGGTTCATCCAGCACCAGCAGGTTCGATGGCCGCGTCATCGCGCGGGCCAGCATCAGCCGTCCACGTTCGCCCCCCGACAGCGCCGCGACCGGTGTCGAAGCCTGTGCCGGATCGAACAGAAAATCCTTCATGTAGCCGATCACATGGCGTTGCTGACCACCGACGGTAACACTGTCACCGCTCCCGCCGGTCAGCGCATCGCGCGTGGTCGTCGTCGGGTCCAGGGATTCCCGGCTCTGGTCCAGCGTCGCCAGCTGCAGGGTCGTGCCGAGCGTGACCTTCCCCGTGTCGGGCTTGAGGGCACCCGTCAGCATGTTCAGCAGGGTCGTCTTGCCGGCGCCGTTGGGGCCGATCAGACCGACCCGGTCGCCCCGCAGGATACGGATTGAAAAATCATCGACGATGGAGCGGCCGTCATAGGTTTTTGAAATGCCCTCGGCCTCGATGACGCGCTTGCCGGATGTTTCCGCCTCGCTGGTCGTGATCTTCACCGAACCCGCCGTCTGGCGGAGTTCCTGCCGGGTCTTGCGCAGGTCCATCAATGCGCGAAGCCGGCCCATGTTGCGTTTACGTCTGGCCGTCACGCCCTTGTGCAGCCAGGAGGTTTCCGCGACCAGCTTGCGGTCGAGCTTGTGGCGCTCGGTCTGCTCGCGTTCAAGAATATCGTCCCGCCATTCGTCGTATGCCGAGAATCCCTTGTCGAGCCGCAGCGTGCGGCCCCGGTCCAGCCAGATCACGGTGTCGGACAGGGTTTCCAGAAACCGCCTGTCGTGTGAGATCAGGACCAGCGCCGTACGGCGGCCTTTCAGTTCCTGTTCCAGCCATTCGATGGCCGGCAGGTCGAGGTGGTTGGTCGGCTCGTCCAGCAACAGGATATCCGGGTTGGGCGCGAGGGTCCGGGCCAGCGCGGCACGGCGCTTTTCGCCCCCGGACAGATGCGCCGGCAGCTCATCGCCGCTGAGCCCCAGATCGGTCAGCAGAATTTGCGCCATATGCGGCTCGTCGCCCGGTGCGAGACCGGCTTCGACGTATTCGCGCACGTTGGCGTAGCTTGACAGATCGGGTTCCTGCGGCAGATAGCGCACCGTCGCGTCCGGCTGACGATAGACGTCGCCGCTGTCGGGTTCGACTTCTCCGGCGGCGATTTTCAGGAACGTCGACTTCCCCGACCCGTTGCGCCCGACCAGGCAGATTCTGGCGCCCGGTGCGACGGACATTTCAGCGCCGTCGAGCAGCGGTGTACCGCCGAAGGTCAGCATGATATCGCTCAATATGAGAAGCGGGGGTGCCATGCGCGGGTTTTAGGGTCCCGATCGCCAACAGGCAAGGGCTGCTTATTTTTCCACACGGGTCTTTAAAACATATTCGCAAAATATATATTGTTATAAAGACCAACACGGGAGTTCCGGATGACCGACGCCAATCATGACTACCCCGAACGCACCATCAAGGAGACCATCGGCCTCGGCTTCAGGGGGCGCTGTCCGCGCTGCGGTCAGGGCCGAATTTTCAAAGCCCGGCTTGATGTCGTCGACGCCTGCCCAGTGTGCGGCCTGATCCTCAGTGAACATGACGCCGGTGACGGCGCGGTCGTGCCCGCCCTGCTGATTCTGGGTACCGTGCTTGTGGGGCTGGCGCTGTGGGTCGAATTCAGGTTCGAGCCCGCGGTCTGGGTGCACTTTGTTCTGTGGGGGCCGATCGGCCTTTTGATGACCCTTTGGCTGCTGCCGCGGCTCAAGGGCATCGGCATCGCACTCCAGCACAAGCACCGCTCGACGGAAATCCCGACACGGCCCGGCGGCACCTGATTCAACGTGTGCACATGCCGCATCCGGACCACACCTTGACCCGCGCCATTCGGGTCATGACTATGGCTGAAACTCAAAACTGCCGGAGAGTCTGATGCCGCATCTGCCATATCGCGTCGAAACCGCCACCGGTGACGTCCTGGATATCACCTTCCCCCTGCATGCCGAAACGGCATCGGTGGTAAGGGTCGACCAGATCCTGACCGCCGTGCTTGAGACCATCGACAAGGACATTCAGGTATGCGGCGAAACCGCCAACGGCGACGTGCTGCAGGCCCTGGCCATGGCGCTGTCGGTGCGGGCACGGATGATACACGCCCCCGCCGATGTGACCGCCAATCTTGCCCGGATGCTCGTCGACCGGACCAGCAAGGCCGCTTCTGACGCCACCCGCGCCGAGCCGGAAAGCGGCAACGCCTGAATTTGATTAGCCGATCTTGACGAGCAGCCCGCCGTCGACGGGCATCAGAACCCCGGTGATGTAGCGTGCTTCGTCGGAGGCCAGAAACAGCGCCGCATTGGCGACGTCCCATGCCGTGCCCATCTGGTTCTGCAACGGCACCAGTTTGTTCCGGCTTTCGCGCACCATGTTCCGCTCGACACCCTGTTCCCGTGCTCGGCGTTCAATCGCCATCGGCGTGTCCATCAGGCCCGGCAGAATCGCATTGGCACGGATGCCGAAGCGGGCATTTTCCCATGCCAGATGCTGGGTGAAGGTGTTGACCGCACCTTTCGAGGTTTTGTAGGTCACCGTCTGACGCGCTGCCATTGACGAGGTGGACGAGACATTGATGATCGCGCCCGATCCCTGGTCCTGCATTACCGGCAACACGTGCTTGCACATCAGGAACATCGATTTGATGTTCAGCGCCATCAGCGTGTCCCACATGCCGGAATCCATATCCACCGTACTGCGGTCGCCCTCGGAACGGCCGACGTTGTTGTGCAGGATATCGATGCGGCCGAACTTTTTCTGTGCCGCTTCGGCGACATTCCGGCAGGCCTGCTCATCGGTCACGTCGACTTCATAGGCCGACGCCTCGCCGCCTTCGGCAGAAATGATGTCGACGGTTTCCTGGGCACGTTCCTTCGATATGTCGACGCACAGGACGCGGGCGCCTTCCTGTGCGAACCTGAGCGCCGTGGCACGGCCGTTTCCCATGGTTTCGCCGGGCTGCTGACCGGCGCCGACAACGATGGCGGTCTTGTTCTGAAGGCGCATGCCTCAGCCTTCCTTTGCCATCTCGATATACAACTGACGCAGTTTCTCAACGACCGGACCCGGCACACCGTTGCCCAGCACATGGCCGTCGATCTTGATGACGGGCATGACGAATGCGGACGCGGAGGTCACGAACGCTTCGCGGGCTTCATAGGCTTCTTCCGGGGTGAACGGACGCTCCTCGATCTCGAGGTTCTCGCGCTTCACCAGTTCCATGACGGCCTTGCGGGTAATCCCGTGCAGGATCTCGTTACCCAGATGACGGGTGATGATCTTGCCACTTTCGGTGACGATGAAGGCGTTGTTGGAGGTGCCTTCGTTGACGAAGCCGTCCTCGACGAACCAGGCGTCATTGACCCCGGCATCCAGCGCGGCCTGTTTCGCCATCGATGCCGGCAACAGGCCGACCGTCTTGATGTCGCGGCGTTTCCAGCGGATATCCGGCACCGTCATCACCGCCACCCCGGTTTTCGCGGCCGGCGTATCGAGCAGTTTCTTTTTCTGCGTGAACATCACCAGCGACGGCGTGGCATCCTTGGGGAACGCGAAATCACGGTCGGCTGCGCCGCGCGTCACTTGCAGATAGACAAGGCCTTCGTCGATGTCGTTGCGTTTGACCATTTCCTGCATGATCTCGGCGATCTCATCCGTACTGGCCGGCGGCGTCAGCTTGAGTTCGCCCAGGGAGCGCGACAGACGCGCCATGTGGGCATCGTTGTCGACCAGTTTGCCGTTGATCACCGCAGAAACTTCATAAACCCCGTCGGCAAACAGAAACCCGCGGTCGAATACGGAAATTTTGGCGTCTTCTTCAGGCAAATATTCACCGTTCACATAAACGATGCGGCTCATCGGGGTCTCCTTTATTTCGTCATTGGAAAATTCGGTGGCACTTTGGCCCTGCCATCGACATTCATCAATAAATTTGTCCGGAATTCTTCGATCCTTCGTCATCCCCGCGAAAGCGGGGACCCAGGAAATGTAATAACCAGATGGATGCTTATCGATACATCAGAGCTGTGCGATATCTTCTTCAATCATTCGGCATCATGCTTCGAAAGCCTAAATCCACATTCTTATATTGATGAGATCAACATTAATCGGTTCTGGCCGAGCAACTTTTCCGGTGGTGTCTAGATAATATCTAAATCCATCTCCTTTGGGGTCTATTGCGTGCAAAGATTCGATGAGCGGACCAAAACAATTTATAAAATCCTGCGCTATATCTTTTTCTTGGACTTCAAATACTACATCAACAACATTGGACCAAATTGCTGCTAGGTTATGTCCAAACTTATAACTACGAGTGTTTGATTTATGTGAGTCAAACTGAGCAAGTATATCTTTAAGCGTAATTTCAACCACATGCCGGTAAAGAAACATGATTGGGTAAACAATCCCCTTCGCCTCTCCCATCGGCATTTCTTCATTCACAGCACGCCAAACCAAAGCTTCCGCAGCTTTTCGATAACCTACTCTATAGGCATACAAACCTGATTCCAGATCCATATCAGTGGGCCAGACGGTATGAATGTGAGTTTGCTTTTGATCTGACATTAATGGCTATCCCTAGAAATATATCTGGGTTCCCGCTTTCGCGGGAATGACGGTAGCCGCATAGAAATATTTTTAAAACTCAACACAGACAATCAATACTGCATCGCAACATTATTCTTCGCCGGAACACAATATGTAGTATACTTTTGCTCATGGAAGAATTGAGACACCCAATTGCCCTTCCTCATTGCCTCTCCAGAAGCGAGTTGGATTCCTTTCTCGATCTGATTCAGGTCGCCGTCGACCGTATTGGCGAAGTCATGATCATCGTCCATGCGGAAGTCGGGCCTGTGGCGTGGCTGTGGGATGAAGGATTGGATCAGTTCTGCCTTGGGTATCTTGCACCGGGAACTTAAAAGACCCCCGTTTCAAGTCCTGCGGCAACCAGCTGGCCAAGCTCGAAGGCTTCATCGGCAAAGTCTTCCCGCCAGTTGCCGTGCAATAGCAGCGGCGCCCGAACCGCCTTCCAGCGCAAACCCGTCACGATCGTTTCCACGCCACGGATCGTGCCGGTGCCGTCCAGTCCCGCCCGCACATAGAGCGCATAGGGCAACCCCTGCTTATCCTCGAGCACGCCATAGTACGTGCGGTCGAAAAAATCCTTCAGCGCACCGGACATGTAACCAAGATTTTCAGTGGTCCCGAGGATCACGGCATCCGCCGCCAGAACATCCGCCGCACCGGCGTCGAAGGGACTCATTGCACGGACCTGAACACCATCGATGCCGTCGCTGGACGCCCCGGCGCAGACGGCATCACGCAGAGTCTTTGTATTCGGTGAGGGTACATGACCGACAATCAGCAGCGTCTTTTCCGTCATTCCCTGCGTTATTCCCTGCGTCATTCCCTGCGCCCGGTCCGATACGGGTTATTTCAGAAGCGTCATTGCCAGCGCGCCGACCACGAACACGACACCGATGATCACCCAGATCTTCGACATGGCGCTGTTCTTCGCACCGGCGGTGCGCGGTTCGGGCTTCGGCTGATCGGCAGGGTTCACGTCCGGTGCCGGTGCGGGTTGCTGAACAGAAGCTTCGGCGGGCTCGGCTGTTTCCGTCTCCGCCCCCTCTGCGCCCCCTGCACCCTTGAGGGCGGCTTCGAAATTGTCGAAGAACTCGCCGGCCAGCTTTTTCGACGTCCCTTCGAGCAGCCGTCCGCCGATCTGCGCCAGTTTGCCGCCGACATCGGCATCGACGTCATATTTCAGGATTGTCGCATCGCCGTCTTCGGTCAGGGTGACGACCGCGCCGCCCTTGGCGAATCCGGCCGCGCCGCCCTTGCCTTCACCGGAAATCCGGTAGCTTTCGGGCGGGTTGAGGTCACTCAACGTCACGCTGCCCTTGAATTTCGCCTTTACCGGGCCGACCTTGGCCTGAACCACGGCGTTGAATTCGGTATCGGAGACCTGTTCGAGGCTTTCACACCCAGGAATGGACTGTTTCAGAATGTCGGGGTCGTTCAGCCCGGACCAGACTGCGTCTCTCGGCGCTTCGATGCGCTTCTCGTCGGATAACTTCATTCGGGATCTCCAGTTTGCCGGGCCTTCAGACCCGGCAGGTTTTGTCTGATGGACATGATTTCAGGCGCTAAATAGCAGATAGTATCGCAGCATTCTGTTTAAAGACTTGCAACACCCGCCGTCATCCCCAATTTTCATATAAGTAGATTATCTGGACTTCGCTACCCGGCATCGCCGGAAACGCCGAAATTCAGGTATGTCGACAGTTTTGAACACCTGGGGCCTGTTCAGGCCCTTTATTGATATTCCGGGGGGAGGTTCAGATGCCCGCGATTACGGTTCGCGTCAACGGTCTTGAAGTTACCAAAGAGGTCGAAGCGCGTACATTGCTCAGCACGTTTATCCGTGAACAGTTGAAATTGACCGGCACCCATGTGGGCTGTGACACCAGCCAGTGCGGCGCTTGCGTCGTGACAGTGAACGGCATGACCGTGAAAAGCTGCGCCACGTTCGCCTGGGAAGCCGACGGTGCCGAGATCGGCACCATCGAAGGCCTCTCCGAAGGCGACGATCTGCATCCGATGCAGGCCGCCTTCCGCGAACATCACGGCCTGCAGTGTGGTTTCTGTACCCCCGGCATGGTGATGACCGCCGTGCAGATGGTGAAGGACAACCCGGACATCGACGAAGCCGGCATCCGCCACGGACTGGAAGGCAACATCTGCCGTTGCACCGGCTATCAGAACATTATCGAGGCCGTCAAAACCGGCGCGAAAGCGATGCGGGGATAAGCACATGTATGAATTCGGCATAAAAACACCGACGTCCATCGACGATGTCAAAACCGCACTCGGCGAGGCCGAGGACGGTCAGTTCCTGGCCGGCGGCCAGACCCTGATCCCCGTGCTCAAGCAGCGGCTCGCCATGCCGTCCGACCTGATCTCACTGAGCCGGGTCGGCGAACTGAGCGGGATCAAGGTTTCGGGCGACGGCATTTCCATCAAGGCAATGACCACCCACGCCGCCGTCGCCGCCGATGACGACGTCAAATCCGCGATCCCGGCGCTGGCTAGGCTGGCGGGCGGGATCGGTGATCCGCATGTGCGCAACCGCGGCACCATCGGCGGCTCCATTGCCAACAACGATCCGGCGGCGGATTATCCGGCGGCGGTTCTCGGCCTGGGTGCCACCGTGATCACCACGGAACGCGAAATCGACGCCGACAATTTCTTTACCGGCATGTTCGATACCTCGCTCAAGGAAGGGGAACTGATCACCGAGATCGCCTTCCCGATCCCCGAGGTCGCGGCCTACATCAAGTTCCCGAACCCGGCCACCCGTTACGCGCTGGTCGGTGTCATGGTCGCCAAGAACGGCAACACCGTCCGCGTTGCCGTTACCGGCGCCGGCCCATGCGTCTTTCGCGTGCCGGAAATGGAGCAGGCGCTGACCGCCAGCTTCAGCCCGGACAGCATCAAGGACGGCATGGTCGCCGATGACGACCTCAACAATGATATTCACGCAAGCGGCTATTACCGTGCGCACCTGATCGGCGTTCTCGCCCGTCGTGCGGTCGCGGAAGCCAACGGCTGAGCGGGAGAGACAGAACATGAGCACCTTCGTAGCACGCAACGGTATCGGCGAAAGCCAGCGCAGACTGGAAGATTTCCGGTTTCTGACCGGACACGGCCAGTACATCGACGACATCAATCTCGAGAACCAGACATATGCCATGGTTCTGCGCTCGCCCGAAGCCCACGCAGACATCAAATCCATCGACGTGTCGGAAGCACAGGCCCTCGACGGGGTTTTGCTGATCGTCACCGGCGAGGACTGGAAAGCTGCCGGATACGACCCGATCCCGACCAAATCCGGGGTTCGCAAGTTCAAGGACGGCTCCGACCTCAAGGAACCGCCGCATCATCCGATCGCCATCGACCGGGTCCGCTATGTCGGCCAGCCGGTGGCACTCGTCGTCGCCGAAAGTCTCGATATCTGCCGCGATGCGTTGGAACTGATCGACGTCGATTACGACAGCCTGCCGGCCGTTTCGCATCAATCCGCTGCGATCAAGGACGGTGCGCCGCAGATCTGGGACATCGCGCCCAACAACATCTGCCTCGATTTCGAACTCGGTGACGAGGAAGCGCAGAAAAAAGCCTTCGAAGCCGCCGATCACGTGATCACGCTGGAACTGGTCAACAACCGCGTGACCGCAGCCCCGATCGAGCCGCGTGGCGCACTTGCCGACTATGACGCCGCGACGGGCAAGTACACGCTGTGGAACTCGTCCCAGAACATTCACGCCAACCGCGACACCATGGCCGATACGGTGTTGAAGATCGGCAAGGACAACCTGCATCACATCGCCCCCGATGTCGGCGGCGGGTTCGGCGCCAAGAACGGCGTCTATCAAGAACCGATCCTGATCCTGCATGCGACGAAGCAGCTCGGCCGCCCCGTCAAATGGATCAACGACCGCGCCGAGAGCTTCCTGTCCGACACCCACGGCCGTGATCAGGTGTCGAAAGTGCAGTTGGCGCTGGATAACGACGGCACGTTCCGTGGTCTTCGGACCGAAACAGTCGGCAACCTCGGTGCCTTCTGCGGCACCGTCGGCCCGTTCACGCCGACCGGCGGTTCCAGCCGCACACAGGGCGGCCCGTTCAGGTTTGACGGCATTTACTACACCGCCATCGCACCGTTCACGAACACCTGCCCGCTCGACCCCTATCGTGGCGCCGGACGTCCGGAAGGGTCCTATCAAATGGACCGGATCATCGATTATGCCGCCGCCAAGCTGGGCATGGATCCGATTGAACTGCGCCGCAAGAACCTGATCCCGGAATCCGCCCTGCCGATGAAATCGCCGATGGGGCTGGATATCGACTGCGGCAACTTCCCTGAAGTTTTCGAACGCACGCTGCAGCTTTCCGACCGCGAAGGCTATGCCAAGCGCAAGGAAGCGACCGAAACCAAGGGCCTGAAGCGCGGCTTCGGCGTCTGCATGTATCTGGAATGCACCGGTGGTGGGCCGAAGGAAGAAGCCACGGTCAAATTCCGCGACGACGGCAAGGTCGACCTGTCGGTCGGCAGTTCGTCCACCGGCATGGGCCACGAAACCGTGTTCGCGCAATTGCTGGCCGGGCATCTCGGTCTGCCGATCGAAGATATCTCTTTCCATCAGGCCGACACCGACGCGACGTCGCTCGGCGGCGGTCATGGCGGATCGCGCGGGCTTGAAGTCGGCGGCAGCGCCGTCACCCAGACCTCCCGCGAAATCATCGAGGTCGGCAAGAAAATCGCCGCGCACCGCTTCGATGTGGATGCCGACAGGGTTGCGTTCGAGGACGGCCGTTTTCACGTGCCGGACACCAACCACACGATGACGATCCGCGATGCCATCGACGCCCAGAACGATCCGGAAAACCTGCCGGACGATCTGGAGCCGGGCTGCATGAACGTCTCCAGCGTCTTTGAACGCGGTGTCATCTCGATCCCCAACGGCGGTCACGCCTGCGAGGTCGAGGTAGATGCCGATACAGGCAGCATCAAGGTCGACGGATACTGGGTGGTCGACGACTTCGGCACCATCGTCAACAAGATGCTCGCCGACGGCCAGGTCATGGGCGGCATTGCCCAGGGCATCGGTCAGGCCCTGCTCGAAAACATCGTTTATGACGAAAGCGGGCAGCTGGTGACGGGATCGCTGATGGACTATGCCCTGCCGCGTGCTGATGACATTCCGAACATGGTCATCGGCTATTACGAGGATGCCCCGACGCAGAAGAATCTGCTCGGCGTCAAGGGCGCCGGTGAAGCCGGTTGCGTCGGCGCACCGCCGGCCGTCGTCAACGCCGTGTGTGACGCCCTGAAGGAATTCGGCGTACATCATATCGACATGCCGTTGACACCGGAGCGCGTCTGGCGTGCCATACAGGATGCAAAGTCCAATAACTGATATCCGTTCGGCACAAAGATGAACGGACGATTTTCGGAATACGTTCTAACTGACCTGCGAAGGTGGCGGTCCGAGGGCAAACGTGCGGCGTTGCTGACGCTGTATAACGTCGAGCCGACAGGACCCAGGCCCGCGGGCAGTCAGATGGCGGTCTCGGATGCCGGCGACTTCACCGGCTTCCTGTCGGGCGGCTGCGTCGAAGGGGCGCTGGTCGAGGAGACCAGGGCCGCCATGGACGCCGGTGAAAACCGCACCATCCGTTACGGCGTCAATTCGCCCTACTTCGATATAGCATTGCCGTGCGGCAGCGCGATCGATGTCTATATCGATACCGGATTCCCGGACGCCCTGCTGGACGACCTGATCACGGCGGAACAAGCCCGCAAGGCGGTCTCGCTTGTGAGCGACATGACGACCGGTGAAAGCCGCATGGCGGACGCCGGGGAAACCGGTTCACGGCTGCAACTGACGCTGGACGGCCAGTGCTTCGACCGCCTGTACCGTCCGCAGCTCAGACTGATCGTTGCCGGCAAAGGCCCGGTTCTTGCGGCGACGGCGGAAATCGCGGTGGCGTCGGATATTCAGGTTCACGTCATCACCACCGAGGACGACACCGCCCGCCAGTGTGAAGCGGCCGGGGCAACGGCCTCCAAATCCCTGAAACCTGAGATGATCGATGCCTGGACCGCCGTCGCCACGCTGTTCCATGAGCACGAGCTTGAGGGACCTGTTCTGCTGGGCGCCATGCGCTCGGATGCCTTTTACATCGGCGCGCTCGGCAGCCGGAACACCCATGCGGAGCGGGTCAGCCGCTTCCTCGAAGACGGCATCAGCGAGGCTGACGTCAAACGCATCAAGGGGCCGCTCGGTATTTCCATGGGTTCGCGCAATCCCCCGGAAATAGCCATCTCGCTGGTCGCCGAGGTGTTGATGACCTACCGCGAGAGATTCCCGGTATGAACACGGTTTTGAATGCCGCAGACGCCGCCGCCATCGTGCTTGCGGCCGGCAGTTCGCAGCGGTTCGGCACCGAAAACAAGATGCTGCATGACCTGTCGGGCGAGCCGATGATCCGGTGCACCGTCAATCACGTGCTGGCGGCGGGCCTTGGCGACGTGGTGGTCGTCACCGGCCATGACGCTGACGACGTCGAACGCGCCCTGCAGGGTCTGGACGTCCGCTGCGCCCGCAACGCGACCCCGTGGGCCGGCATGGGGACATCGCTGGCGACCGGGGCCAACGCCATCAGGGGCGATGCCCAGGCGATATTCGTGATCCTCGGCGATATGCCGGGACTGAAACCGGAAACCATCCTGACCCTGCTGGGGGCGCTCAATCCCAACGGCGGCCATGACATCATCGTACCGGTGTGTGACGGCAAGCGCGGTCATCCGGTGCTGTTCGCGGCGCGGTATTTCACCCGGCTGCGGGCGCTCAGCGGAGACGAAGGCGCACGCGGCATTCTCAAGGCACACCCGGAACGGGTCCGCGCCGTCGCCGTCGATGACCCCGGCACCATTCTGGATATCGATACCCCGGAAGACCTGACGAAATAGCGCCTCTGACAGCCCCATCCTTCGAGACACCTGCTTGCGCAGGTTCCTCAGGACGAGGTCATTCTGCAATCATCATCCTGAGGAGCGGCCCAGATTGCTCTGGGTCGCGTCTCGAAGGATGGGGGATCACGTCTAACGCGCGTCGGCGAGAATCATGTCCGAAGCTTTTTCGGCAATCATCATTGTCGGTGCATTGGTATTGCCGCTGATCAGGTTCGGCATGATCGAGGCATCGGCGATCCGTAACCCGTCCAGACCGATTACCTTCAGCGCCGGATCGACCACGGCCATGGCGTCGGTGCCCATCTTGCAGGTGCCGACCGGGTGATAGAGGGTCGCACCGGTCTGACGGGCGTGTTCCAGCAGGGCTTCGTCATCAACGACACCCTTGCCGGGCGACAGTTCCTCGGCGGCATGCGGCCCCATGATACTGGTCGCCATCAGCTGCCGACCGATCTTCAAACCCGCAACGTGGACCTCGCAATCTGTCCGGGTGGACAGGAAATTCGGCTGAATGTCCGGCTTCGCGGCCATGTCCGGTGACGTCGCATGGATATGGCCGCGGCTTTCAGGGCGAAGCTGGCACGGGCCGATGGTCATCCCCGGAAACCTGTCGAAGACCCGTTTGTTGGGATTGGCAAAGGTCGCATGCGCGATATGGAACTGGATGTCCGGGTCCTTGAGTTCGGGGCGGCTTTTCACGAACCCGGCGATGATACCGGCGGGCATGGTCAGGGCGCCGGTGCGCTGCGTGAAAAACCTGAAGGCTTCCATCAGAAGCCGCGGCCCGCGCGTCAGCTGGTTCAGGCTGTCGAGCCCGCTGAGCCGCCATGACAGGCGGGAAATATAATGATCCTGGAGGTTTTCGCCCACACCCTCGCGTTCGTGCACGACGTCGATACCGAGCTTCTGCAGCAGTTCACCCTGACCGATCCCCGACAGTTCCAGCAATTGCGGCGATTGCACCGCCCCGGCCGCCAGGATCACTTCCCTGCGGGCGCGGACGATGTGTTCCTTGCCGTGCTTCATATACGCCACGCCGACGGCCCGGCCGTTTTCGATCAGCACCCGGCCTGCAAAAGCATGGGTTTCGACATGCAGGTTCTTGCGCCGGCCCCGGACCGGATCCAGATACGCATTCTTGGCGCTGAAGCGCCGTCCGTGCCGTTGTGTCACCTGATAATAGGCAAAGCCTTCCTGATCTGCGCCGTTGTAATCGACGTTCATCGGGTAGCCGAGTTCACCCCCGGATGCGATGAGCTTGTCGAGCGTGTCGTAGGTCTCCGTCGGCATGGTGACGTTCAGCGGTCCCCCGGTGCCGTGATAATCATCCGCGCCCTGTTCGCGGTTTTCCGACCGCTTGAAGTACGGCAGCACGTCGGAAAAGGACCAGCCCCGGCATCCCATCTGACCCCAGGTGTCGTAGTCGGCGGCCTGACCCCGGACATACAGCATGCCGTTGATCGCGCTGGAACCGCCCAGCACCTTGCCGCGTGGCACCGGGATCGCGCGGTTGCCGGTTTTTTCATGCGGGCTTGTATCGAACATCCAGTTGATGGCCGGGTCGACCATCGTCTTCACGTATCCCGCCGGGATATGGATCAACGGATTCCGGTCCTCGCCGCCGGCTTCCAAAAGGCAGGCCGTAAAATGCGGGTCCGCGCTCAGACGGTTGGCCAGAACGCATCCGGCGGAGCCGCCGCCGACGATAACGAAATCGAATTCCATGAAGTCCTCCCGGTTTTGGAGAATACTTTAACGCCGGCACCCGCCGACGCAATCTCTGCTTGCGGATCGCGTCTCCGGACGGATTTAGGTTCTGGACAAGTCCGCGCCCGTCGGGAAGGATCAGGCCCGTTATCCCGGCCACACACATCAGAGTTTCAACATGACGCTTCGTAACGGACGACTGTTTCTCAGCATTCCCGGACCGACAACGGTACCCGATGAAGTCCTGAGCGCGATGCACCGCCCTGCCATTGATATCTACGGCGGCGAGGGCGGCGGCGAGCTGCTTGAAATCACGACAAGCTGCCTCAAGGACCTGAAGGCCATCTTCAGAACAACGGGCGACACGTATATATATGTCGCCAACGGTCATGGCGCATGGGAGGGTGCGGTTTCAAACGTGCTCAGCGCCGGCGATACCGTGCTGATCCTGGAAAGCGGCCGCTTCGCCGTCGGCTGGGGTGAAATGGCCCGCTCGATGGGTGTCGAGATTCAAAGCCTTGCCGGAGACTGGCGCCGCGCCGTCGATCCGGAAAAGGTCGAAGCCGCGCTGCGTGCCGACACTGACGGCAAGATCAAGGCCGTCCTCGTCGTCCAGATCGACACCGCCAGCGGTTGCGTCAACGACATCAAGGCGATCCGCGAAGCCATCGACGCCGCCGGACATGATGCCCTGCTGATGGTCGATACCATCGCTTCGCTGGCCTGCATGCCGTTCGAGATGGACACGTGGGAGGTCGACCTCGCCGTCGGCGGATCGCAGAAGGGTCTGATGACCCCGCCGGGTCTGAGCTTCGTCGCCGCCGGCCCGAAAGCCAAGGCCTGCCACAGAAACGCCGGATTGCGCTCGTCCTACTGGGACTGGGAAACCCGCGACATGGAAGAGCACTACCGCAAGTTCTGCGGCACACCGCCGGTGCATCTGCTGTTCGGTCTGCGCAAGGCCATGGACATGATCTTCGAGGAAGGGCTCGAGCACATCTTCAACCGCCATGCGCTGCTGGCCGGTGCCACCCACGCCGCCATCGAAGTCTGGCGCCGGGGCGGCGCGTTCGATTTCAATATCACCGAACCCGCCGAACGCTCGCATTCGGTGACCACGCTGAAACTGCGCGACGACCTCAGGCCCGAACCGATCCGCTCGTTCTGTTTCGACAAGCTGGGCGTGACCCTCGGCCTCGGGATCGGCGAGTTGTCCGGCAAGGCATTCCGTGTCGCCCACATGGGGCATGTGAATGCGCCGATGATGCTGGGCACGCTGGGGGCGCTGGAAATCGCCCTCGATGTGCTGGGGCTGACCGATGACGGATCGAAAGGCGGTATCGCCGCCGCCACCGCTTATCTCGGCGATGCCCTTAAGGAATAAGGAGACACACATGACGCTGACACTCGATCAGGCCAGCCGTATCGTCGACGGGGCACTCGTATACGCCGCCGACAATGCGTTCGACCCGCTGACGATCGCCGTCCTGGATGCCGGCGGGCACCTGGTGGCGTTCAAGCGCGAGGACAACAGCGGCATCCTCCGGCCGGAAATCGCCATGGGCAAAGCCTACGGCGCGCTCGGCTTCGGCCTCGACGGGCGGGCGCTGAAGGAAAAGAACCCGGTCTTCCTGAGCGCCGTCGCAGCCGCATCGGGCGGGCGCATGGTGCCGGTGCCGGGCGGCGTGCTGATCCGCGACAGCGACGGCATCATTGTCGGTGCGGTCGGTATCAGCGGCGACAATTCAGGCAATGACGAACTGGCCGCCATCGCCGGGATCGAAGGCGTCGGGCTAAGTGTTACAAATACCTTGAAGTCGTGACTAAATCGTCATTCCCGCGCAAGCGGGAACCCGGCACCATCGCGGCAATCATGGGTCCCAGCCTTCGCGGGGATGACGATGGTTTGTGAGACTAGATCGCGCTCACGCCGGGCGGCAGATGCTCGCCGATGACGGCGGACATCGCCGCCAACATGGCGCGCTTTGGAAAGGTTTCCCGGAAAATCATCCGGACCGTGCGCCGGGCAGCCTTGTTGGTGGCTTCACGGATGGATATCCCGGGCCGGAAGGTCCCCTGATCCCCGGTCATCGAGATCGGCAGGAACGTGATCCCGGCGCCCGCCGCAACCAGACCGACAATCGTTTCCAGGCTCGATGCCTGGGTATCCAGTCCGCTGACCGTGCTTTTGCGGGCCAGCCCACACAGCCGCGCCACCTGATCGCTCAGACAGTGGCCGTCCTTGAGCAACAACAGTTCGGCCCCGTCGAGCGATGTCACATCGATGGCTTTTCCCGTATCCAGCGGATGGCCTTCAGGCAGGGCCACGCGGAAGGGCTCGTCATATAAAAGAATCTCGCTGAGGCCGGACTCGCGTATGTCCGTCGCCGTCACCGCGACATCGATTTCACCGATGCTCAGCCTGTGCTCCAGATTATGCGTGAAGTCCTCGCTGATGGTCAGTTGCATGTTGGGCAGTGCCGCCTTCAGCGGCCGTAAAATCGACGGCAGCAGATACGGCCCGATGGTCGGGATCGTCCCGAAGCGGAGCGTCCCCGACAGCGGGTCCGCCGACGCGGCGGCGGCATCGCGGATTTCGCCGGCGATCATCAGGGCGCGTTTTGCCTTTTCGACCACCTCGGCGCCGATCGGTGTCACCGCGACGCGGCGATTGGTCCGCTCGAACAACTGCACACCCAGTTGATCTTCGAGTTTCTTGATCTGCCCACTCAACGCCGGCTGCGAGACATGGCAGCGTTCGGACGCTCTGCCGAAATGGCCTTCCTCGGCGACGGCAACGACATATTCCAGATCACGCAGGTTCACGGGCGGGTAACTCCTAAATCGTCAAAACCTATTATGATAATACGATCAATCGATTTCAATTATATATGTGCATCCACTAAATACGCAGATGGGCGGACCGGCAGCATGCATGGGTTGGCGGTCCAAACAAACAAGCCGGGCGTAAGCCCGGCTTGTTCCGTTCTTAATCCATTGCATCCTTCGAAACGGCCCTTTCGGGCCTCCTCAGGATAAGGCACCCATATCAAACATCTTCCTCATCCTGAGGAGCGGCAATATTGCCGCGTCTCGAAGGATGAGCATCGCCTGTCGCCTCAGCCCGCCTTCAGCTCAAGGCGACGGCCGTGCAGGATCGGTTCGGTATACCCGCTCGGCTGTTCGCGGCCCTTGATCACCAGATCACACGCCGCCTTGAAGGCGATACCGTCAAATCCCGGCGCCATCGGCGTATATGCCGCATCACCGGCGTTCTGTTCGTCGACGACAGCCGCCATGCGCTTCATGGTTTCCATCACCTGATCTTCGGTGCAGATACCGTGATGCAGCCAGTTGGCGATGTGCTGGGACGAAATCCGGAGCGTCGCGCGGTCTTCCATCAGGCCGACGTTGTTGATGTCGGGCACTTTGGAACAGCCGACACCCTGATCGATCCAACGCACCACATAGCCCAGAATCCCCTGCGCGTTGTTGTCCAGTTCGGCCTGGATATCTTCTGCCGACCAGTTCGGCCGTTCGGCCACCGGATAGGACAGAATATCGTCGAGGCTCGCCCGCGTTCGGGATTTGAGCTGCTCCTGAATCTCCGAAACAACAACCTGATGATAGTGCGTCGCATGCAGGGTCGCCGCCGTCGGTGACGGCACCCACGCCGTGTTGGCGCCGGCCCTGGGATGACCGATCTTGATCTCGAGCATGTCGTGCATCAGGTCGGGCATGGCCCACATCCCTTTGCCGATCTGCGCCTTGCCCTTGAGCCCGCACAGCAGACCGATGTCGACGTTCCAGTCTTCATAGGCAGTGATCCATGCGGCCTGTTTCATGTCGCCCTTGCGGATCATCGGTCCCGCTTCCATCGAGGTATGGATCTCGTCGCCGGTACGGTCCAGGAAGCCGGTGTTGATGAACACCACCCGGTCCCTGACGGCGCGGATGCATTCCTTGAGATTGACCGTGGTGCGGCGTTCCTCGTCCATGATACCGAGCTTGAGTGCACCCGGCTGGATGCCGAGGGCGGCTTCGACCCGTGCACAGGTTTCCGCGGCAAAGGCCACTTCTTCCGGCCCGTGCATTTTCGGTTTCACGATGTACATGGACCCGGTGTGCGAGTTGCGGCATTCGCCGATCCCGTCGAGATCGAATTTGGCGATGGCTGCCGTCACCATGCAGTCCAGCAGACCTTCGAAGACTTCGTTGCCGTCCGCGTCCAGCACCGCCGGTGTCGTCATCAGATGACCGACGTTGCGGACCAGCAGCATCGACCGTGCCGACAGCGTAACATCGCCGCCGCCCGGCGTGGTGTATGTCCGGTCCGGGTTCAGGGCGCGTTCAACGGTCTTGCCGCCTTTTTCGAAACTGGCCTTGAGGTCACCTTTCATCAGGCCGAGCCAGTTGCGGTAGACCAGTGTCTTTTCCTCACCATCCACGGCGGCGACTGAATCCTCGCAGTCCATGATCGTGGTGATCGCGGATTCCATGATCAGGTCGGCAATACCGGCGGCATCGTCCTTGCCGATGAAATGTTCGCGGTCGATGACGATCTCGAAATGCAGGCCGTTGTTGACGAACAGCACCGATGTCGGCTGGGCCGCGGTGCCGATATATCCGGCAAGGTCTTCAGGCACGTCGAGGCCGGTTTCCGTCCCGTCCTTCATGGTGACGACCAGCGAGCCGTCATCGATCCGGTAACCGGCACTGTCGGCATGTGAGCCGCTGGCCAGTGGGGCGTTGCGGTCGAGGAAATCACGCACCCAGGCGATGACCCTGGCACCGCGCGTCGGGTTGAAGTCCCTGGTAATCTCGCAGCCGTCGTCCGATGAAATGGCGTCGGTGCCGTAAAGCGCATCATACAGGCTGCCCCAGCGGGCGTTGGCGGCATTCAGGGCATAGCGGGCGTTGGTCAGCGGCACCACAAGCTGCGGCCCGGCTATGGTCGAGATTTCCGGGTCGACGTTCGACGTCGTGATCGAGAAATCATCGCCTTCGGGAACCAGATAGCCGATCTCGGTCAGGAATGCCTTGTAGGCGCCCATATCCGACGGCGCACCCTTGTTGTCACGATGCCAGGCATCAATCCGGTGCTGTAACTCGTCGCGCTTTTCCAGAAGCGCCCGGTTCGCCGGCGTCAGGTCATGAACGATCTCCGCCAGTTTGCCCCAGAAATCATCGGCCGGGATACCGATCCCGGGCAGGACGTCATCATTCACAAAATCAAAAAGCGTCCTATCGATCTGCAAGCCACTGTTCTGCACGCGTTCGGTCATTGCTATCCTCGTAAATTTATAAATGGCATCGTCGGCGGAGCGGATAATGTCCGGCCCCGGATTTCGCGATGCCGCATTGCAGCATCAAGGTGGGGTTATACAGAATGAGCGCTGAAATGCCAGCTTTTAGCCATGCCGCTGTTACATGACTATTTATCCCGGCGGGATCGAAAAACCTGAACCTTATGTCCACAACAGGCCAAATTCCGGGCGGCTTCTGAACCGCCGCCATTCGATGTGAGCGATGCATCAATCGGCAATGCTGTTATCAGGATATCCGGCGCTGCATGCTTTCCCGGACGGTTATTAATTATTTCCTGATCGGCAAAAGTCCTGTGCACATATGTATTAAGTATCTGTAATTATGTTGTTTTTTTGGATTATTACCCGGGCAGGCATTGAATTCACATGGCAGGAGGGGCATGTT
The DNA here is from genome assembly GCA_040218645.1 of Rhodospirillales bacterium. Classification (GTDB taxonomy): domain Bacteria; phylum Pseudomonadota; class Alphaproteobacteria; order Rhodospirillales; family Casp-alpha2; genus UBA4479. Next base: position 198,934 of record JAVJQZ010000006.1, on the reverse strand, counting down.
CCCCTTTCTCTAAAGAGGTCCTCACCTCAAAAAATCCATGGGAGAAATTCAGATATGAACAAGTTACTCACCGGCGTCCTGTTCGCAGGCATGCTGTTTTCGAATGCGGGCATCGCTGTTGCTGCTGCCAAGGAAGTCCGTATTGCGAGCCACGTCTCCGAAGCGTCGCCGCTATTCGCCAATTCCAAGCTGTTCGTCGAGAAAATGAGCGCCAAGTTCCCGGGGAAATTCGATTTCAAATTCTTCCCGAACGGCCAGCTCGGCAAAGAGCCTGCACTGATCGACAATATCAAGCTGGGCTCGCTGGAAATGGCGTTTGTCGCATCCGGTGTCCTGAAGCTCGACGACAAACTGGGTATCTTTGATCTTCCCTGGCTGTTCGATAACCGTGAACACCTCGTGAATGCCGTGAACAGCGATTTCGGCAAAGAGGTCATCAATCAGATCGAAGACAAGCAGGGCTTTATCGTTCTGGGCATCTACGAGAACGGTTTCCGCCACGTCATCAACACCAAGCGTCCGGTCCTGACCCCGGCCGACATGGGCGGCCTGAAGATCCGCGTCACCGGTTCCAAATTCAAGCGTGACGGTTTCACCGCGATGGGCGCCGACCCGGTACCGGTCGCATGGCAGGAAACGTTTACCGCCATCCAGCAGGGTGTTGTCGATGGCGCGGAAGCCGCACTTTACGGCTTTTATGGTGCCAAGCTCTATGAAATCAACGATTACATCAGCCTGACCAACCACACCTATTCGCCATCCTTCCTGACAGTGTCCAAGGCTTTCTGGGCAACCCTGTCCGACGACGAGAAGAACACCTTCCATCAGGTCGCACAGGATATGCAGGCCGAGGCCTTCGCACAGGCTGCGGACCTCGAAGCCGGTTATCTCGAGAAGATGAAGTCGCAGATCAAGATCAACGACGTCGATCCCGCCCCGTTCCAGGAAAAGGCGAAGTCCGTTTACGCCACCTATACCTCGAAGTTCGGGAATGACTGGCTGGATATGATCAAGGCGGCGAAATAAGCTCGCGATGTTCAGCTGAAAGTAACGCACGTGCGTTTTATCCACTACCTGGATCGTTTGATGTCCGCCGCCGCCGCACTGTTGATTGCGGTGACGGCGGTCGTCACCTGTCTTGCCGTTTTCTTCCGTTCCGTGGTCGGCGCGTCTTTGCCATGGCCAGAGGAAGTCAGCGGCAACCTGTTGGTATGGACGAGTTTTGCCGGTGCCTATGTGGCGACGCGGGCCAATGGGCACATCGCGTTCGATCTGCTCGTTGACCGCTTCCCGGCTGGTTTCCGCAAGATTGTCCTGACGTTCAACGACATTGTTCTGTTCGGGCTGTTCGGTCTACTGGGCTGGCTTTCCTATCAGGCGATTTCGGTCGTCGGCGGCACCTCACTTGAAACGATTGCGATCCCCAAGGGGGCTTTCATGGCGGCCATTCCGGTATGCGGTGCCGCCATCATGCTAGCGCTCGTCGTCCGTAATTACGAACGATGGACCGGACGCGATGAGGATACCGGCACATGACGACGTTTATTGTTGGTCTGCTTCTCATGCTGCTGGCGATCGGCCTGCCCGTCGGGTTCGGGATCATGGTCACGGCTGCCGCATCGATGTGGGCAAGTGATATCCCGCTGCTGACCATCCCGGTCCAGATGTTTTCCGGTATGAACAGTTTTCCGCTGCTGGCGATACCGATGTTCATTCTGATGGGTGAGCTGATGTCGGCGACATCCATCGCCGAGCGGCTGATCCAGCTTGCCGGTGCGCTTGTCGGATGGCTTCGCGGCGGCTTGAGCCAGGTCAACGTGCTGACCAGCATGTTCATGGCCGAGATGAGCGGTTCGGGCGTTGCCGATGCGGCGGCGGTGAGCAAAATTTTCGTGCCGGAGATGGAAAAGCAGGGCTATCCCCGCGCCTTTGCAGCCGCGATCACGGCATCGTCGGCGACACTCGGCATTATCATCCCGCCATCGATCCCCGCCGTGCTTTACGGCGTGACGACGAACACCTCTATCCGCGATCTGTTCATTGCCGGCATCGTCCCGGGACTGATTCTGGGCGGCGGCTTCATGATCGCCAACTATATCTTTGCCCGGCGCGGCAATTACCCCAAGGACAGCGAATTCAGCGTCGGCCGGCTGGGCGAGACATTCAAGCGCGCCATCGTGCCGCTGTTGATCCCGGTGCTGGTGATCGGGGGACTTGTTGTCGGTTTCTTCACGCCAACCGAAGCATCCGGCATCGGCGTTTTCATCGCCTTTGTTTTCGGCATCGCCATCAGCCGCGATCTGACGGTCCGGAAGCTCTATGACGTCTTCGTGACCACCGCCAGACAGGCATCCGTGGTGATGATGCTGGTCGGCGGATCGGCGATCCTGGGCCAGGTTCTGGCGAACGAGCAGATCCCGCAGCAACTGGCGGAAGGTCTCGGCACGCTGACCGACAGCCCGATATTGATGATCCTGCTGATCAATCTGCTGCTCATCGCGCTCGGCATGATTCTGCACGCGACGGCGGCGATCATCATCATCGTCCCGATCCTGCTGCCGCTGGCCGTTCAGTTCGGCATCGATCCCGTTCATTTCGGGATCATTGTCTGCCTGAACCTCGGCATTGGACAGCAAACGCCGCCTGTCGCCTCGATCGTGCTCACCGTCTGTTCGGTCACGGGGGTCAAACTCGAAGAGATCATGCGCTACAACAAGTGGTTCATCCTGGTGATGTTCATCGTGCTGATGATCGTATCCTACACGCCGATGACCACACTCTGGTTCCGCTAGGACCGTCGTCAGGCGAAACCGGGTATTGGCGCAATCCTTGTAAGTAACGGACTGATAACGATCATCTTACGCTTCTTTTTCCAACCGGCCCTGCAGCGCATCGCGTTTTCCGGTAACGAAGTTGAGTCCCCGCGCTCGCTCGACTGCTTGCAGTATTTGGTTAAGAAGCCTGTACGTGATACGCTTATTGACTAATAACGACTAGACGAAGCCTCAATACACGACAGAAGAATGTTTTATTTGCACGGCCTATGTCCGTCGACATGGCTTAATTGGGTCGCGAAGGTCACATCATGCCCCATACTCGCGGACTATCGCTTGTTCGACTTGGTCAGATCATTGAGAAATCAATCAATGAAGTCTACGTATTTGACGCGGACACGCTAAAGTTCATTTTCGTCAACGAGGGAGCTCGAGACAATCTCGGCTATTCTCTGGATGAATTATCAGAACTGACGCCGATCGATATCAAACCCATGTTCTCGAAGTCCGAGTTTAAGGCTCTCATTACCCCTCTTCGGTCCGGAGAGACCGAAGTCCTGGTTTTCGAAACAGTCCACAAACGAAAAGATGGCACCACATACCCCATTGAAGTTCATTTGCAACTGTCAACGGAGGAAGAGCCATATGTCTTTGTCGCGATAATTTTAGATATTACGGTGCACAACAAGCGCAGCGCCGAGCTTAAAGAGGCAAAGCTGCTGGCCGAAAAAGCGAGCCAGACCAAGTCGAATTTCCTTGCGGTCATGAGCCATGAACTCAGGACACCTCTCAATGCGATCCTGGGATTTTCTCAAATTATTGAGAACCATATGATGGGGCCCCCAGGGTCGGGCAAGTACCGCGAGTACGCGCGGCTTATCAACGAAAGCGGTGAGCATCTGCTCGACCTTGTAAATAACGTGCTGGACTTGTCTGCAATTGAAGCCGGGAAATTGAAGGTTTCTAAAGAGGAAACGGACTTTGAGCGCTTGTTCAGTGATTGCCTGATATTCGTACAACAACATGCCAGAGAGAAGTCTATCCGGATTTCGTCTAACATACCCAGTCCTCTGCCGCCATTGCAGGCGGACCAGAGAATGCTGAGGCAGATGTTGATAAATCTCCTGAGTAATGCCGTGAAGCACACCCAGGAGAATGGAAACATTGTTCTTTCCGCCGGTTCACCAAGCGGGTCGGTTCAGCTGGCAGTTGAAGATGACGGACCGGGTATTCCCGAAGACATGATCCGTCTGGTATTGGAGCCTTTTGAACAAGTCACGTCCACACCCTACAATAAAGACCGAAGCTGGGGACTTGGGCTTTCGATTGTTAAGGGGCTTGCGGAACTACACGATGGCTATCTGTCGGTCGAGAGTGATCTCGGCAAAGGCACGAGGGTGACACTCACGCTGCCGGCCGCATGACACTCATCCGTTCACGTATCGTGGCGAGCCTGGCGTCAGCCCGAACCCCGGCAAATCCGGCATAGACGCCCGATCGGCAATCAGCCCTTTTAATCGAACAGCCAGCCGAGACCGTCCAGGGTTGCCGCGCGCGGGTTATATTCGCAGCCCACGTAGCCGGTGTAACCAAGCCGGTCCATCAGGTTGAAGAGATACGGGTAATTGACTTCCCCGGTGCTGGGCTCGTGACGTTCGGGGACGCCTGAAATCTGCACATGCACGACGTCATCGAGCGCCGCCTCGAAACGCCGCGCCAGATCCCCTTCCATGATCTGCACATGATAGAAATCGAACTGCAGTCCGACATTGGGGCGTCCGATCTGTTCGATGGCTTCCAGCACGGCGGCGCTGGTCGGCATCAGATAGCCCGGTACGTCGCGGGAATTTAACGGCTCCAGCGACACCGCCACCCCTTCGGCCTGGCAGCGGTCGGCGGCATAGCGAATATTTTCGATATAGCATGCCAGCATGTCGTCGCGCCGGGCAGGATCTGGCACCAGCCCGGCCATCACATGCAGGGTGCGGCAGTCCAGCGCGCGGGCGTATTCGAGCGCCTTGTCGATGCTTTCACGGAACTCGTTGATGCGGTCCGGTAAAGCCGAAATGCCCCGCTCTCCCGCGTCCCAGTCACCGGGCGGTGCATTGAACAACGCCTGATGCAGCCCGTGATCCTTGAGCCGCTGCGCCACGTCGGACACCGGGTGCGCGTAGGGGAAAAGAAATTCGACGGCGTCGAACCCGGCATCGGCGGCGGCCTTGAAGCGGTCCAGAAACGCGTCTTCGGTGAACATCAGGCTGAGATTGGCGGCAAAATGCGGCATGACTCTATTTCCCGTTTTCTCCGTTCGGCAGGTCGATTCCTGCCATGTGTGCAAATACCTTGATCACGGCGGCGTCGTCCTCGCGTCCCAGCCCCATGGCCTTGGCGGCGAGGAATTGCTGATGCGCCGCCGCCGACACCGGCAGCGGAAAACCTTCACGCTTGCCGGTCTCCAGAACGATCCCCAGGTCCTTGACGAAAATATCGACGGCGCTTTTCGGCGCATAGTCGTTATCCAGGACATGCGGGACCCGGTTTTCGAACATCCAGGAGTTTCCCGCAGATGCGGTGATGACGTCAAAGACCGTGTGCGCATCCAGGCCGGATCGGATCGCCAGCGCCATAGCCTCCATCGCGGTTGCGATGTGCACCCCCGCCAGCAGCTGATTGACCATCTTCATGGTCGAACCGGGCCCGGCTTCGTCACCCAGTTCGAAGACCTTTTCCGCAACCGCATCCAGAAACGGCCGGGCACGGGCAAAGGCCCCGGGCGTGCCCGATCCCATGACCGACAACTGCCCCGCTGCCGCCTTCACTGCGCCGCCGGAAATAGGTGCATCCAGATAGAGAATATCCATCGCTTCAAGCCGGGCCGCGACTTCGCGGGCATAGGCCGGCGGCACCGTCGCGCAGCCCATGATCACAGACCCCCTGGGCAGCACCGCCGCTGCGCCGTCATCGCCGAACAGGACCTGTTCGGTCTGATCCTGGTTGACGACAACAACTGCCAGACAGTCCGCACCGTTTGCCGCCTCACGTGGTGTGAGGGCGGTCTTGCCCCCTGCCTCGGCGAAGGCGGCGAGGGCTTTTTCGCTGACATCGCAACCGGTCACATCCAGCCCTGCCTTCAGCGCCGACGTGGCGATCCCCATCCCCATGGCGCCGAGACCGACGACGCTGGCTTTCATATCCGTCATGAATTTCAGTCCTCCCAAACCAGTCATCATTGTGTTGATCGGGCAGCCGAGCGCAAGTCGTGAAATTCACAACTGTTTCATGCAAAATCAAAGCAATCCGACTTTCAATCGCGTACAACAGTCGCTACATATGTGGACAGGAAACGGTTGCGGCAGGTGCCGGAACCAACGGACCTTGCTGATTAAAGAGAGATATCCAATGATGCCCGCACGTCTGCTCGCCCTCGCGGCGGTGTTTGCCGTATCCTTTATCCAGTTCCCCGCAACGCCTGCCCATGCGGCGGAGCCCATCCGCATCGGTGAAATCAACAGCTATACGCGCCTGCCCGCATTCACCGAGCCCTATAGAAAAGGCTGGCAGCTGGCGGTTGAAGAGATCAATGCCAAGGGCGGCATCAACGGCCGGCCGCTTGAGGTCATCAGCCGCGACGACGCCGGCAAACCCGGCAACGCGGTGAAGATCGCCGAGGAACTGGTGACCCGCGACAAGGTGGTGATGCTGTCGGGGACGTTCTTCTCGCACATCGGCCTTGCGGTTTCCGATTACGCGAAACAGAACAAGATCATGTTCCTGGCCTCCGAGCCGCTGACCGATGCGCTGGTCTGGACCAAGGGCAATGATTACACCTTCCGGCTGCGCCCTTCGACCTACATGCAGGCAGCGATGCTGGCCGCCGAAGCCGCCAAAACCGATGCCGTCAAATGGGCCACCGTGTCGCCGAACTATTCCTACGGTAAGGACGCCGTCGAGGCCTTCAAGCAGGTGCTGATGAAACTCAAGCCCTCCGTCGAATTCGTCGATGAACAATGGCCGGCCCTGTTCAAGATCGATGCGGGCGTTACCGTCCGTGCGCTCGAAGCCGCCAAACCAGACGCGATCTATAACGTCACCTTCGGCCCCGACCTGGGCGCACTGGTGCGCGAAGGTTCCGTGCGCGGTCTGTTCGACGGCCGCACCGTGGTCAGCCTTCTGACCGGCGAGCCGGAATATTTGGAACCGCTGAAGGGCGAAGCGCCCAAGGGCTGGATCGTCACCGGCTATCCCTGGTATGCGATCGACACCCCCGAACACAATGCGTTCCGCAAGGCCTATGAAACCCGCTGGAACGAAACCCTGAAGATGGGTTCGCTGGTCGGCTACAACACCATCCTGTCAATTGCCGCCGCGCTTGAAAAAGCCGGCAGCACGGAAACAGATGCGCTTCTCGCGGCGATGAAGGACCTCAAGGTGGCAACGCCCGGCGGCGACATCGTCTACCGTGACGCCGATCATCAGGCGACCATGGGATCATGGGTCGGCAAGACCGACGTCGTTGACGGCCAGGGCCAGATGACTGGCTGGCGTTATGTCGATGGCGCGGAGGTCCTGCCGAGCGCCGCCGAAGCCAGAGCCATGCGCCCGGCCCAGTAACAGCATCATCCCCTCTCCTTTGTTTTAGGGAGAGGGGTTTCACTGGCATTGCATGCCGCTGCTCCCATAGGATGGCCCGGCCATGGGATTTTATTTCGCGCAATTCCTGACGGGGCTGGCCAGCGCGTCGTCGCTGTTTCTGGTCGCCGCCGGACTGTCGATCATTTTCGGCGTGACCCGGATCGTCAATTTCGCGCACGGCTCTCTGTTCATGCTGGGCGCCTTCATCGCCTACAGCACCGCACAGCATCTGGGTTTCTGGCTAGCCGTACCCGTTGCCGCGCTCGGTGCCGGGGCCATCGGCTGGCTCATGGAACGGACGATCCTGCGGCGTCTTTATGATGCGCCGGAACTGTTTCAGCTGGTCGCGACGTTCGGTCTGGTCCTGATCATTCAGGATATCGCGCAGTGGATCTGGGGCCCGACCGACCTGCTCGGCCCCCGCGCCCCGGGCCTGACCGGGATCGTCCGCATCATGGGCGAGCCGGTCCCGACGTATGACCTGTTTCTGATTGCCGTCGGTCTTTCAGTTCTGGCGGCGATCTGGTGGATGTTCACCCGCACCCGCTTCGGTATTCTGGTGCGTGCCGCGACCGAAGACCGGGAAATGCTGCAGGCGCTTGGCGTCCGCCCGGCTCGCCTGTTTCAGGCCACCTTCTTTATCGGTGCGGCGCTGGCCGGGCTCGGCGGCGCTCTGGAAATGCCGCGCCAGCCGGTCAGTCTGCTGATGGACTTGAACATCATTGCCGAAGCCTTCGTCGTCGTCGTCATCGGCGGCATGGGCAGCATCGCAGGCGCGTTTCTGGCGGCGCTGCTGATTTCCCAGCTGAATGCCTTTGGCATCCTGATCCTGCCGGAAATCACCCTGGTCGCCGCGTTTGCGGCGATGGCCGTGGTGCTCGCAATCCGTCCCTACGGACTGCTCGGCAAACCCGTCACCTCAGCCCCGCATGCGGTGGAAATACAGCCGCCGCAGACACTGGGGCCGCCGGGACGGTTCCTCGCCGGCGCCCTGATCATCATTCTATTGATACTTCCCGTGATCGCCGATGACTTCCTGATCGTGCTTGTCGGCGACATCATGGTGCTGGCCCTGTTCGCCGCCGGTTTGCAGTTCATGATGGGCACCGGGGGTTTGATATCATTCGGGCACGCCGCGTTCTTCGGCCTTGGGGCTTACGGCGCGGCGCTCGCCATGCGTGATCTTGATGCAACTATGACCATGGCATTGCTCGCCGCACCCGCGCTTGCAGCGCTGGGGGCGGGTCTGATCGGCTGGTTCGCGGTACGTCTCAGCGGCGTTTATCTGGCCATGCTGACACTGGCGGCGGCGCAGATTTTCTGGTCCGTCGGCATCCAGTGGCAGGACGTCACCGGCGGTGACGACGGTATTCTCGGCATCTGGCCGGCGGCATGGGCCAAGGACACGGCAGCCTTTTACTATCTGACCCTGGCGCTTTCAGGGACCGGTATCGCCGCCCTGATTTATCTGGGCGGCGCCCGCTTCGGCCGATTGCTGCGCGCCGGACGCGATGCGCCGTTGCGTGCACAGGCGCTCGGGATCGATACCCGGCGGCGCAACTGGGCCGCTATCGTGATCGCCGGAACGGCAGCCGGTCTTGCCGGCGGGATATTCGCTTTTTCCAAGGGCAGCGTCTTTCCCGACACCCTGGCGATCCCGAGATCCGTGGATGCACTGGTGATGGTTCTGATGGGTGGCCTGCATGCACCGGCCGGACCCATTCTGGGCGCCGCCGTGTTCTCGGGGCTGGAGGATGTGTTGAGCCGCCTGCCCTATTGGCGGGCCATGCTGGGGGCTGCGGTGGTCGGCATTGCCCTGTTCGCACCCGGCGGCATCGCCGGTCTGGTTGCCGGCTGGATCAACAGGCGGCGGGGTCATATTTCATGAGTGCCGTCCTCGACGTCCGCGCCATATCCAGAAATTTCGGCGGCCTGAAAGCCGTCGACGCGGTATCCTTCAGCCTTGCCAAAGGCGAAGTAACGGCGCTGATCGGCCCCAACGGTGCGGGCAAGACAACGTGCTTCAATCTGCTGGGCGGCGCACTCAGCTGCGACAGCGGTCAGGTCGTTTTCAACGGTAAGGACATCACCGCCCGCCCGCCGCATGAACGCGCCCGCGCCGGTATCGGCCGCACCTTTCAGATCGCCGCGACGTTCCGTTCCATGAACGCGATTGAAAATATCGAAACGGCCCTGATGGCCGGAGGGCTTGATACGGGCGAAGCCCGCGCCCTTCTCGACGAAGCCGGGCTTGCCGCTCTCGCCGACGCGCCGATCACGTCGTTGGCCTATGGCGACGTGAAGCGGGTGGAACTGGTGATGGCGCTGGCCACCCGGCCGGACCTTCTTTTCCTGGACGAGCCGACGGCGGGCATGGCGTCGGAAGAACGTCTGCGCATTATGCAGATGATCACCACGCTGGTGGCCGCCCGGGGGATTACCGTGCTGTTCACCGAACACGATATGGATGCCGTGTTCGGCTTCGCCGGCCGTGTCCTGGCCATGGACCAGGGCCGGCTGATTGCCGACGGCCCTCCCGATGCGGTCCGCGCCGATCCACGTGTTCAGCAGGTCTATCTGGGGGACGAGCATGCTTGAAGTCACCGGTCTGCAAAGCGGTTACGGCAAGGCGCTCGCCATCGACGGGATTTCGCTCCGCCTCGACGCGGCGTCCGGGCTGGCGCTGCTCGGGCGGAACGGGGCCGGAAAATCGACAACCCTCAAATCGATCATGGGCCTGATCCCGCCCTGGAAAGGTGATATCCGCTTCAAGGGCGAAATGATCGGCGACAGACCGCCTGAGCACATTGCCCATGCCGGGATCGGCTACGTCCCGGAAGAACGCCGGATTTTTGAAAGCCTCAGCGTTGTCGAAAATCTGCTGACGGGAGAGAAATCCGGCAGCGGCGAACTGCGGCCCTGGACAACGGCGCGCGTCTTCGAGCTGTTCCCGGAAATCGCCCGCCGCCGGTCCGCACCGGCAGGGACCTTGTCCGGGGGGGAACGGCAGATGCTGGCGATCGGCCGTGCGCTGATGGGCAATCCGGAACTGCTGCTTCTGGATGAACCGTCCGAAGGCCTGGCCCCGGTGGTCGTCAACCGTCTGGGAAGCGTGTTTTCCACGTTGCGCACGGAAGGCATTGCGATCCTGATTTCGGAACAGAACCGCAAGCTGGCCCGCGCCGTCGCCGAGAATCTCGTCATTCTGGAAACCGGCAGCATCGCCTATAGTGGAACTTTTTCATCGCTTGATACCGATCCGGGCATTGCACGGCGGTTTCTGGCCATCTGACACCCCGCGCCTACCCTCTTTTAACCTTCGTAACAAAGTGGTACCAATTTCGAGGGAGTTTTGGGGGAAACATGAGCGATAACGCCGAACCCGTTGTGGTCAAGGCTTTTGCCGTGATCGAGGTGATCCTTGCGGCACGTCGTCCGCTGTCATTACCCGAACTGGCGGAAACGCTGGGCCGGCCCAAGCAGACTGTCCACCGCACGGCACGTCAGTTGGAGGAACATGGTTTTCTGTACCGTGAACCGATCCGCGACAGGTATGCCATCGGCCCCAAACTGCTCGACATCTCCAAGGACGTGTTCGGCTGGTGCATCCGTTATTCCCCAAGGAATGCCGCGCTGGCACGTCTCGTCGACAAGGTCTCCGAAACCTGCAACGTCGGCATTCTCGACGGCGACAGCGTGCTTTATCTGGATCGCGTTGAAAGCAATTTCCCGCTGCGCGCCGAACTGCATCCCGGCAGCCGTGTCCCGGTCCATTGCACCGGTCTCGGCAAACTGTTCCTGGCTTATCTGCCGAGCCGGACACGCAAGCGGATCATCGACAGGATAGACCTCAAATCCTATACCAAAAGCACCCTGACATCCGCCGAAGCACTTGAAGAAGACTGCGCGAAAACACGGACTCGCGGCTATTCCATCAATGACGAAGAATATCACGACGGCATCATTTCCGTTGCCGTGCCGGTATATTCCAATAATGAGCATGTCATCGCGGGATTGGCGATTCACGCACCGGCGGCGCGTATGGGTGTCGATGATGCCGTCAAATACGTGCCGCTGCTCAAGGAATACGCCGTCCTGATCGGCGAGGATTTCACGGCTGAAGCGGAAACCGCCTAATACCAACTTGCAGAAATAAACACCTATTGTGACGGCTCGCGGCGGTTTCCGGCCAGGAGCGGTTCCCGCCGTGATGCCGCCGCATCACAAGGGGACCGCGACGACGCCCGGAGGCCGCCGCGAGCCGCCCTTCGGGTCATGTTTCCCGCGCCTTCGGAGCGTCGGCAAGGCTTGCCGATACGGCGGCATCGCCTGCGCCTTCCCTCCTGCCGAAGAAACGGCAAACAGGATCACAACAGATGTTTATTTCTGCAAGTTGGTATAACAGTTCTCAACGATTTTCCGGAACGTCAGATTTATACGCGGTCCCACGGGGCGGGCCGTTTTCGATATGGCATGCAGCCAGTTGGCCTGTGTTGGTCCGCGCATGATCAACAGGCTCCCTGATGCGAGATCGATCCCGAACGTCGACCCGGTGAAATGCGGTTTCGGCTTGAAGCGCATGCGCCGGACCGCCCCCAGACTGACCGACGCAATGACCGGGGCAGGGCCGAGAGATGCTTCGTCGTCGGCATGCCAGCCCATGGAATCCCGTCCGTCACGGTAGAGATTCAGGAGAACCCCGTTGAAGCGTGCACCCGCTGCCTGTTCCACTGTTTTCAGTACACCCGAGACCGCAGGAGTAAACGGTGCCGGTGGATGCGTGAGACCGGAATAACGATAGGCTCTTTCCCCCATCCAGCATGTCAGGCGCGGCATGGCATGAGTGCGGCCGAACAGGGTGATGTCTTCCTGCAGCCAGTTAACCTCGTCATGGATTTCCTGAAATATCCGCTCGGGGTCGGCAATGGCGTCCTCGATCAGAACCACCGCCGCGCCGTCGATATCGCGTTTTACCCCCGGCACCGTCAGCACGCTTAGTGCAGGCCCGGTTTCTTGTAGAAATCGGTCCGGCTGGCACTTTCGATTTCAATCTCGATAATGCGCTTGTCCCGATAGATCGTTATCTGCACCGTGACTCCGGCGGGACCCAGAGCCCAGATGGACTTGTACATGGAGGCCATGCACGTTACCGGCGCACCGCCCACTTCGAGAACCAGATCGCCCGGCTCCAGCCCGGCTTCTTCGGCGGGGCCGCCGGACCACAATCCGGCAATCACCACCTTGCCCGCGGATTCCGCCGAGAACATGCCGAGCCATGGCCTGGGCGGCGTCATGCGCTGGCCGTGATTGAGCAGGTCGTCCTTGATCCCGTGCAGCAGGTCGATCGGCACCACCATGTTGCCTTCGCGGGCATTGTCCTCGTCACCGTCGTGGGCGCCTTCCTGAACGAACAGCGACGCAATCCCCTTCAATGAGCCGTCGGCGCCGATCAGCGCGGCCCCGCCCCAGAAGGGATGCGGGGGCGATGTGAAGATCGCATTATCCAGAAGGTATTCCCAATATCCGGCAAACTCGCGGCGGCCGGCGATCTCGACATCAACGGCCTGACTGCACCCGCCGTAACCGGCAAGGATCGCCTTGTCCCCCAGTTTGAGATCGGTCGCAGTGCCGATCGGTAAAGGCTTGTTCGACGGACGGCCCAGCATCTGCACCAGTCCGAAACCGGTTTCGCTGTCCGCGCCCAGGACGTGACCTTCGATCGCGGCGCCGTCAGCATCGACGAGCCAGACGCTTTCGGCCTCGACTACCAGATACCCGATGGTCAGGAGCAGCCCCCGTTCATCGATCAGAACGGCGTGCCCGGCGCGTTCACTGCCGAGCGACTGGGCCGTAAAGCCGTCTTCCGGCGCGCGAGTCCTGATCAGATATATCGCCCTGAGCGCGGCCTTGAGATCGAAGCTCAGATCCTCGGGCGTCGGTTGCAGTGCCGGGTCGATATCGGGTATCAGCTCATTGGCCATGAAATCCCCTTCTTCTCTCTGCATATCGGAAGGGTTTTTGGAATTTCAATGATTTATGACCCGACAATCGGCAGGCGGATCGCCGACGGCTGTGCTGCAGTGCGGAAGAAAACGAACTTCGGCGGCCGCCCGTCGGGAATGCGTGTGAAATGATCGCTGTCCGCCGACGCAATCGACACCCGGAGCCGGTGCCCGGCCCGGAACAGATAGGATGTCGGCAGCAATTCGAACGACGCCGCCGCAACTTCGCCCGGCGTCAGGTGCTCGGCATCCGCCCGGTTGAACGAATGCGTCGGCCCGGTCGCGGGAATATCCGCCGGCAGGTCGCCGATCTTGCGGTGCAGGGCGCGGAACACCCCTTCGGTCACATAGACGGACTTTCCTTCGGGCGTAATGTCCGAGATATAGACGAAGAAGGTACCGTCCCGTTCCGAACAGGTGAAATGCAGGTCGACGACCGGATGACCTGTCATTTCCGTATCCGCCGCGAACGGCTCGGACGTGTAGTTCAGCATCTTGTCATCGCGGCCATGCCAGTCGTCGTAATACGTGTCGACGTTGGCGATATACAGCCGGTCGTAGCGGGTATGAAACCCGGTCCGGCAATCGTAATCCGCCTGGTAATCATCAACGCCCTCGTCAGATGCCGGGGCCTTGCCGCTCAATGTACCTTCGGCATCGAAATACATCACCGTATCCGGTTCGGCAGGCGGCCAGCTTTCCGCCGACTGCCATTTCTCGGCACCCATGGTGAAGTAATGCACCGGCGCCTCGTCATCCAGACCGGCATCCAGTCCCTTCAGATGGGTATCGAAGAACCGAACCACTTCGGCGGCGACGAAGGGCTGCTGGGCGGCCGGCTTGTCGCCCCGCCACGGACTGACATGCCCGCGTGCACCATGATCCCACGGACCCAGCATCAGCCGATGGTGCTTTTCCTTCAACCAAAGATAGCGCTGAATGGTGCCGACGGAATAACCGCCGCCGTCCATCCAGCCGGAAATCGTATAGTACGCCGTCTGCTTGTCGGCATCGCGGCTGGCATAGTTGTAGGGGCAGATCACCCGGCTCTGGTAATCGGGATTGTCGCTCAGGGCATCATCGCGATAACGGAACTGCTGCGCGAAGTCCTGCATGTTGAAGTTGGCGACATGATCCTTCAACGCGCCTTTCAACAACTCGCCGTCGGGATCTTCATCGACCGGTGCCGGACCGGCCAGATCGGCGTCCTTGAAGTACGCGTAATCGGGAATTTTCTCACGGTCGTCAAAGTCCAGTGCATCGGCAAGCTGGCCATAATTCCGCGTCACGCAGGTCAGCAAAACCCCGCCCGGATACAGATGGTTCGACCACGTATCCCAGACCGCGAACAGCGGCGCCACGGCCTTGACCGCCGGGTGGCAGGTCGAGGCCAGAAAGTCCGACGCCGCACCGGGATAGGAAATACCCGTCGCGCCGATGTTGCCGTCGCACCACGGCTGCTGCGCGACCCAATCGACCGTGTCATGGTGATCGAGACGCTCCGCCGGTGAGCGGAAACCGTCGCGGCAGCCGAAGCTGGCGCCGGACCCGCGCACGTCGACACAGACCAGCGCATAGCCGCGCTTGACGAAATTATCACGGTAAAACGCAATCGTCGGACAGGGATCAATCCCTTCACGGTGGCCGTCACGAAGCGCGAAACGCCGGTAATACGGCGTGAAGATGCAGATCGTCGGATACGCCCTGTCTTCGTCTTCGCTGCCCGGCAAATGGATATCGACCGCCAGCCGCGTGCCGTCACGCATGGCCACGTAGCAGGAGCTCAGCCGCTCGCCTTCATACCCTTTTCCCAGCGACCGGACATAGTCCCTGGGCGCGACTTTCCATCCTGCTTCCGTATTGCTTTCCGACACGTGACGTCCCCCTGATAACGGTGAATATTCGACTGGCGGGGCTTGCGGAAACCCCGATGATGATAGAACCTTAGGTCAAAGATGTAGCTGGAGGAATAGAAATGAGCAATGTGCATGCCCTTGAACTGCCGTCGGTTCGTGATCGCGTGTCCGAAGAAGAATGGCAGATGCGGGTCGATCTGGCAGCCTGTTACCGGCTTGTCGCTCACTACGGATGGGATGATGTCCTCTTCACACACAACTCCGCGCGCATTCCGAACAGCGACCATCATTTCCTGATCAATCCACTGGGCCTCATGTTCAATGAGATCACCGCATCGTCGCTGATCAAGATCGACTGCGACGGCAACAAGCTCATGGAAAGCCCGTTCGGCTACATCAAGGCAGGCTTCACGATTCATTCCGCGATCCACATGAACCGCGATGATGCTGTCTGCGTCATGCACACTCACACCATGGAAGGTATGGCGGTCTCGGCACAGAAAAACGGCCTGCTGATGCTCAACCAAAAGTCGCTGTGCTTTTATAACCGTCTTGCCTACCACGATTATCAGGGTATCGCCGACGATCTGGAAGAACGCGACAGTCTGGCCGCGGACCTTGGCGACAAGAGATCGATGCTGCTGTGGAACCATGGCCTGCTGACGGTCGGCGAATCCGTCGCCAACGCCTTTATCCTGCACAAGCGGCTGAATGACGCCTGTGAACTGCAACTCAAGGCCCAGGCCGGCGGTGGCGAGCTCCGCATCGTGCCTGACGACGTCTGCGAAAAAACCGCGCAACAGTTCGATAAAAATTATTCCAGCGGCAAGAGCGCCGCACTGCAATGGGAAGCCTTCAAGCGGATGCTCGACCGCATCGACCCGAGTTACGCCGAATAAGACCGCCGACGACGCCTCTCGACGCCGTCGATTTTAAAATACGAAACAAGAGGAGTGCCTGGGATGGCGAATGGAATGGTGTGCGCGCCGCAGCCCGAAGCGGTGGAAGCCGGCGCAATGGTTCTGAAATCCGGCGGCAATGCCGTCGACGCCGCCATCGCCACGGCACTGGTGCAGACCACCGTCGATCCGTTCATGAGCGGCATTGCCGGGTTCGGATCGATGCACGTCTACCTGCCGGAAAAGGGCGTGCACCAGTGTCTCGACTTCCATGCCCATGCCCCCCTGAGCGTGACCGAGGACATGTGGTTCGACAAGCTGATCGCCGAGTGCGAAGACGGCTTCGGCTTCATCCTTGAAGGCCGCGTCAACGAGGTCGGCTATCAGGCCATTGCCACGCCGGAATCGCTTCGCGCCTATGATACGGCGCTGAAGAAATGGGGCACGAAAAGCCTCGCCGAGATCATTCAGCCGGCCATCGAATATGCCGCCGGCGGCTGGATGATCCGCCCGCACGTGCGCCGCTTCTGGGAACAGGTCGAGCCGGGCGGCCGGGTCGAGCATATCGAATATTTGCGCGCATCGCCGGCGACGGCGAAAATCTACCTGAATGACGACGGCTCCATGAAGCCCATGGGCGGCATCATCAAGAACCCGGACATGGCGGCGACCTACACACGCATCGCCAAAGCCGGGGCCGATGATTTCTATGAAGGCGAGATCGCATCGAAGATCGTTGCCGACATGGAAGCCAACGGCGGCCTGATTTCCGCCGAGGACCTGAAAAAAGCCGGCCCGGAAGACACCGAAATCCTGTGGACCGACTATCGCGGCTATCAGATTGCCTCTTCACCGCCGCCGGGCGGGGGGATCATGGTGTTGCAGATGCTCAACATCCTCGAGAACTTCGATCTGTCAGCGATGGGGCACAACAGTCCGGCCTATATCCGCACCGTCGCCGAAGCGATGAAGATCGCCACCGTCGACAAGGACAACCATGTCGGCGATCCGCGCTATGTCGACATCCCGCTGGAAAAACTGCTGTCCAAGGACTACGCGAAGCAGATGGCCGACAGGATCAAGGCGGGCGAGAAAACCCACGTGCCGCGCTTCCAGAAAGGCGAGGACCAGAAGGAAACCACGCATCTCTGCACCATCGACACCGCGGGCAACTGCGTTTCCATGACCCATTCGCTGGGCATGCCGTCGGGGGTCACGACCGAAGGTCTCGGCTTCGTCTACAACGGCTGCATGGGCGTGTTTGACCCGCGTCCGGGGATGACCGGTTCGCTGGCGCCGGGCAAGGCACGCTTTACGTCGATGGCGCCGTCGATGGTCTTCAAGGACGGCAAGCCGTGCTTCCTGATCGGCGCACCGGGCGGCACATACATTGCCATGGGCGTGGTCCAGGGCATCCTGAACTTCATCGATTTCGGCATGGACGCACAGCAGGCGGTGTCGGCGGCGCGTTTCTCGGCGACCAGCGACATCATCGAAATCGTCAACCGCATTCCCAGATACGTTCAGGCCGAACTGGAAGCGGAGGGCTATGCCTTCCGCCGCTATCCGCTGAACTTCCACTTCGCCGGCGTGCACGCCATCCGCATCACCGCGAACGGTGTCGACGGCGGTGCCGACCCCGGCCGCGACGGCATGGCGTTGACGGTTTAGCCGTCCATTATTTCCCGGAACCGACCCCGGCGCCGCCGGGGAAGGTATCCGGGACCCATGGGCCCCGGATCAAGTCCGGGGAACATCCCTTTTTTTGAACGGCGGAAATGGCACGTCCCCGCTTGACCGCAACGGCACGTAAGCTAACCTGACATTACGCTGATGCAGCATGAACCGGCACAGGGGGGCGAATGCCGAAGGCGATCAGGCTTTACGTCAAATACGTCGAGGCGGTGAACTACCGGATCGGCCGCATTGCCATGTACGGCATTTTCGTGATGGCGGCGATCCTGCTCTGGTCGTCGGTTTCCAAGACCTTCTTCCTGCCCTCGCTGTGGACCCTCGAAATGGCGCAGTTCGCCATGGTCGCCTATTACATCCTCGGCGGGCCGTATTCGATCCAGCTGAACGCCAACGTCCGGATGGACCTGTTGTACGCCAACTGGTCGCCGAAGAAGAAGGCGTGTTTCGATTCCGTCACCGTATTGCTGTTGCTGTTTTATCTCGGTGTGATGCTGTACGGGGCCATCGACAGCACTGCCTATGCATTCCAGTACAATGAGCGCAATCCAAGCGCGTGGCGCCCCTATCTGTGGCCGATCAAGACCATCATGTGCATCGGCTTCCTGTTGATGCTGCTGCAGGCCACCGCCGAGTTGTTCAAGGACATCGCCAAAATCCGCGGCGAGGAGATCTGAGCCGTGTCCTATGAACTGATCGCGCTTCTGATGTTCTCGTCGATGATGCTGATGCTGATGACCGGCCAGCGCGTGTTTGCCGCCATCGGCGGGGTCGCCGTGATTGCGGCGCTGGCGCTGTGGGGCACCGGCGGCTCGACGATCCCGTTTTCATCGGCGATGAAACTGATGAAGTGGTATCCGCTGCTGACGCTGCCGATGTTCATTTTCATGGGCTACATCCTGTCGGAATCCAGGATCGCCGACGATCTGTACAAAATGTTCCATGTCTGGATGGGGCCGATCAACGGCGGCCTCGCCATCGGCACCATCGGCCTGATGGTTTTGATCTCGGCGATGAACGGCCTGTCGGTCGCCGGCATGGCAATCGGCGCCACCATTGCGCTGCCGGAACTGCTCAGGCGCGGCTATGACAAGCGCATGGTGACCGGGGTCATTCAGGCAGGATCGTCGCTGGGAATCCTTGTGCCGCCCTCTGTCGTACTGGTGCTGTATGCGATGATCGCCCGACAGCCGGTCGGCCAGCTCTGGCTGGCCGGTGTCGTGCCGGGGCTGATGATGGCGGCACTGTTCGTGATCTACATCTATATCCGCTGCCGGCTGCAACCGCATCTGGGGCCGGCCCTGCCGAAGGAAGAACGTAACGTACCGCTGGCCGAGAAGCTCAGACTTTTGCAAGCCGGACTTCTGCCGGTGGCGATCTTCGCGGCGATGATGGTGCCGTTCGTCAACGGCTGGACCAGCCTCGTCGAAAGCTCCGCCATCGGTGCCCTGACGGCGTTTCTGGCGGCCGTGCTCAAAAGGCGCATGAACAGGGAGGTGTTCGAGGTATCTGTCCGCCAGACCCTGGCGATCTCGTGCATGTTCATGTGGATCATTCTGGCCGCGCTCGGCTTCGGCGCCGTGTTCGACGGGCTTGGCGCGGTGAAGGCGATCGAGAACCTGTTCACCGAGCAGTTGCACCTGAATCCGTTCGTCATTCTGATCCTGATGCAGCTGTCGTTTCTGATCATGGGGACGTTTCTGGATGATACCGCGATGCTGGTCATCGTCGCGCCGCTGTATGTGCCGCTGGTCGCGGCGCTCGGCTTCGATCTGATCTGGTACGGCGTGCTCTACACCATCACCACGCAGATCGCATACATGACGCCGCCGTTCGGCTATAATCTGTTTTTGATGCGCGCCATGGCGCCGCCGGAAATCGGCATTCGCGATATTTACGGGTCGATCACGCCGTTCGTGCTGGTGATGATCGTGGCGCTGTCACTGATCATGGCCTTCCCCGAGATCGCGCTGTGGCTGCCTGATTACGTTTACGGAAAATAACCAGGACTCCGAAAAGGAGCACGCGATAAACTGAGGACAAACCAGAGGAGTGTATCATGACAACGAGACGTAACTTCCTGAAAGCCGGTGCTGCCGCCGGTGTTGCCGGGGCGGCCACGATTGCGGCCCCTGCCGTTCATTCACAGTCGCCGATCAAGTGGCGCATGCAGACCTATGCCGGCCCGGCGCTTGCCGAGCATGTCATCAAGCCCGCCATCGACAGCTTCAACAAGGTCGCCGCCGGGCAGATGGAAATCGAACTGTTCTTCGCCGATCAGCTTGTGCCGACGGGCGAGCTGTTCCGCGCCATGCAGGCCGGGACCATTGATGCCGTACAGTCGGATGACGATTCCATGGCATCACCGACCGAAGTCACCGTGTTCGGCGGCTACTTCCCGTTCGCCAGCCGCTATTCGCTGGACGTGCCGGTGCTGTTCAACCAGTACGGCCTGAACGAAATCTGGGACGCGGAATATTCCAAGGTCGGGGTCAAACACATCTCCGCCGGGGCCTGGGACCCGTGCCATTTCGCCACCAAGGACCCGATCAACTCGCTCGCCGACCTCAAGGGCAAGCGCGTCTTCACGTTCCCGACGGCGGGCCGCTTCCTGGCCCAGTTCGGGGTCGTGCCGGTGACGCTGCCGTGGGAAGACATCGAGGTCGCGGTGCAGACCGGCGAGTTGGACGGTATCGCCTGGTCCGGCATCACCGAGGATTACACTGTCGGCTGGGCGGATGTGACCAACTACTTCCTGACCAACAACATCTCGGGCGCCTGGGCCGGGTCGTTCTTCGCCAACATGGAAAGCTGGAACAAGGTACCGGACAACCTGAAGGAACTGCTGAGGCTGACCTTCGACAGCTCGCACTACTATCGTCAGTGGTGGTACTGGGGCGGCGAAGCGTCGCTCCGCGTCAACGGCACGAAGATGAAGCTGACGACGATCCCCGACAAGGAATGGGACACGGTCGAAAAGGCCGCGGTCAAATTCTGGGACGAGATCGCGTCTGAGTCGGAAACCAAGAAAAAGGTCGTCGACATCTTCAAGAAATACAATGCCGACATGCTCAAGGCAGGCCGGCCGTACCGTTACGGCTGACCGCTTGGCGAACGTCTGATAGATACCCCCGGCATGCGCGTGCCGGGGGTATTTACGTGGCCTCTGCCGCATCCTAAGAATGGGCCATACCGCAGCCCCTGACACCAAAGGCCAAATCATGAGTACGACACTGAAATGCATTTCCCCCATCGACGGTTCGGTTTTCGCCGAGCGCCCCGTTGCGCCGCGTCATCAGGCTTTTGACGCCGTCGCCCGCGCCCGCAAGGCACAGAGCGACTGGGCCGGGCTGGGGCTTGCGGAACGCATCCGGCTGGTCCGTGCCGGGGTTGCCCGGCTGGGCGAGATGACCGGCGAGATCGTGCCGGAGCTTGCCCGCATGATGGGCCGCCCGGTCCGCTACGGCGGCGAATTCGGCGGCACAAATGAACGCGCGTCCTACATGGCGGACATCGCGGCGGACGCGCTCAAACCGCTGGTCATCGAGGAAAGCGCCGCATTCCAGCGCCGCATCGAGCGTGAACCCGTCGGTGTCGTACTGGTGATCGCCCCCTGGAACTATCCATACATGACGGCGATCAACACCGTCGCCCCGGCCCTGATCGCCGGGAACACCGTGATCCTCAAGCATTCGACGCAGACGCTTCTGGTCGGTGAGCGCATGGTGAAAGCATTTACCGAAGCCGGCGTGCCGGCGGACGTGTTCCAGAACCTGTTTCTCGATCATGCCACCACGTCGGCGCTGATTGCGGCCCGGTCCTTCGGCTTCGTCAACTTCACCGGTTCCGTCGGCGGTGGACGCGCCATCGAACAGGCGGCAGCCGGCACCTTCACCGGCGTCGGCCTTGAGCTTGGCGGCAAGGACCCCGGATACGTGATGGAAGACGCCGACCTCGACGCTGCCGTGGATACCCTGATCGACGGGGCGATGTTCAATTCAGGCCAGTGCTGCTGCGGGATCGAGCGCATTTACGTCACCGCATCGCTATATGACGCCTTTGTCGAAAAGGCCGTCGCCATCGTCAGCGGTTACAAGCTCGGCAATCCGCTCGACGAGGCGACCACCCTCGGCCCCATGGCCAACGTGCGCTTCGCCGCCGAAGTCCGCGCCCAGACCGAAGATGCCATATCCCAGGGCGCAACAGCGATGATCGATCCGGCCCTGTTCCCTGAAGATGACGGCGGCGCGTATCTGATGCCGCAGATTCTGACCAATGTGACCCACGACATGCGGGTCATGCGGGACGAAAGCTTCGGCCCCGTGGTCGGCATCATGAAGGTCGAAAATGACGATCAGGCCGTCGAACTGATGAACGACAGCGACTTCGGCCTGACCGCATCGCTATGGACCGCCGACCCTGAACGCGCCGCCCAGCTGGGCCGCCGGATCGAAACCGGCACCGTGTTCATGAATCGGGCCGACTATCTGGACCCGGGCCTATGCTGGACCGGCTGTAAGGACACCGGACGCGGCGCGGCGCTGTCATCGCTGGGATATCTGAGCCTGACGCGGCCCAAGTCGTATCACCTGAAGCTGCCTACATAGAAATATGGGTCCCGGGTCTGCGCAACGCACTGCCCGGGTAACATCCTCACTCAAACTTCAGCTTGAACCCTTCGTGGGATGCGGTGAAGCCGAGGTTCCCGTAAAACCGGATCGCATCGGTGCGGGATTTGTCGGAGGTCAGTTGCACAAGTCGTGCGCCCTTTTCGCGTGCACGCTCGATCATCTGCCGGAAGAACCAGGTGCCGACGCCCTGGCCCGTCAGTTCGTCGGCAACGCGCACACCTTCGATCTGCGCCCGCATCCCCGCCGTGTGCGTGATTCCCGGAATGAACGTGAGCTGCAGGACGCCGAGCACGCGCTTATCCGGCCCCTCGATGATCCATAATTCGTTGTTGGGGTCTCTATCAATTTCAGCAAAAGCCGCGTCATAGGCCGGGTCGCCCGGATTTTCGCGCGTCGCACCCAACGGGTCATCGACCAGCAACTGCACGATATCAGCGACGTCATCCGCCGTGGCTTGCCGCAATTTCAATTGATCAATGACCGACATGATGGTTTCCCGTCCTCGTTTGGTGATTTATTCTTACGCATCCGTTCCGGACATACCGTTCATACCGTTCATACCAAGCACATCCCTGGGGGAAAAGATGGATAAAGCAAAATCGAACCTGCCGGCGCTCGATGCCGAGGAAATTCTGGCCGGCGTCTTGAGCTGGGTCGAGATCGAAAGCCCGAGCCACGACGGCGACGCCGTCAACGGCATGGTCAATCAGGTCGAAAGCGAAGCCCGAACCATGGGGCTCGGCATCGACCGCACACCGGGACGGGACGGGTTCGGCGATATCCTGAAATGCCGCACGCCTTGGGGTGGCGACGGACCGGGTATCCTCATCCTCTCGCACCTTGATACGGTGCATCCGATCGGCATCAAGGAAACCAAGAACCCGATCCGCCGCGAGGATGACAAGGTCTACGGCCCCGGCATCTATGACATGAAGGCCGGCGCCTACATCGCGCTGCATGCCATGCGGCATCTGATCCGCGAGGGCAAGCAGACGCCGCTTCCCGTCACCTTCATGTTCATTCCCGAAGAGGAAATCGGCTCGCCGACATCCAAAGCGATGATCGCCGAAGAGGGCAAGAAGAACAAATACGTGCTGGTCACCGAACCGGCCCGCGAAGGCGGCAAGATCGTCACCGCACGCAACGGCCGTCTGCAGTACGAAATCAAGGTCAAGGGCGTGCCGGCCCATGCCGGGGCACGCCACATGGACGGCCGCTCGGCGATCCGCGAAATGGCGCACATCATCCTCAAGCTCGAAGCGCTGACCGATTACGACAAGGGGCAGACCTGTTCCGTCGGCATCATCAACGGCGGCACACTGACCAACGTCGTCCCCGAAGACTGCACCATCAGCGTCGATATCCGCATCCCCGACATGGACGCCGCCCGAGACGTCATGGCTTTTGTCGAGGGACTCACCCCCGAGGACCCGGATTGCGTGATCACCGTCGACGGCGGCGTTGACCGCCCGCCCTATGAAAAGTTCGAAGGCATCGAAAAGCTGTTCGAGCATGCCAAGGCATGCGCCGCGGAAATCGGCTTTGAATTGCAGGATCTCAAGACCGGTGGCGGGTCGGACGGCAACTTTACCGGCGCGCTCGGCATCCCGACGCTGGACGGTCTCGGTGCCGACGGCCACGGGGCGCATTCAAACGACGAGTTCATCTATTACTCGAGCCTCGTCGAACGCTGCCGCCTGATGATCCGGATGATGGAAACGCTTGAATAGCTGCGGGCTAAGCTTGAAAACCCGGTCCGTTATAGTCAGACGGCCAGCTCATGGTGACGCTGGTGCCTTCGCCGGGTTCACTATCGATATCCATGCGCCCGCCCATCGCGGTGACCAGCTTGGCGCAGATATAGAGGCCGAGCCCCGCCCCCCGTTCACCACGATGCACTGCATAGGGGCCTTCGTGCAGGAACGGATCACCGATCTTTTCCAGTGTCGACGGGGTCATGCCCTCACCGGTATCCGTCACCTCAACGGCGACGTGCCCGTTCCCGGCGATGAACCAGCGGACCCTGATTTCCGCACCAACGGCACTGTACTTCGCCGCATTCGAAATCAGGTTGTTGAGAATCTGTACGGTTGCGCGTTGATCATTGCAGACCGTTTCGGGAAAACCGTCGGCTTTTTCCAAAATCACGCTGAGCTTCCTGGCTTCGGTAATCGGCCGCATCCGCTTGAGCGTACTTTCCGTGCAGGCAATGGCATCGAACACGTTCCGGTCCAGAACAAGTTTGCCGCTTTCGAGCTTGGTCGTGTCGAGAATGTCGTTGACCATCGACAGCAACAGCTGCCCGCTGTTGTTGATATCCGAAATATAATCCTTGTAGGCGTCATGGCTCATCGGCCCCAGACTTTCGGCAAGAATCATGTCGGAAAATCCGATGATGGCATTCAGTGGCGTGCGCAGGTCATGGCTGATATTGGCCAGAAATTCCGATTTGTAATGCGCGGCCTTTTCCGCCGCTTCCTTGGCGGTGCGTAAATCCTGCTCGTTCTTCTTCATGTCCGTGATGTCGATCTGGACGCTGACGAAACCGCCCCGCTTCATCTGCCGGTCGACAGTCTTGATCCAGCGTCCGTCCTTCAGACGGACGACGAACGAGCCCTGAAGATTACTGCGGTACTCGGCCTTGCGCTTAAGGTATTCCTCGCCGCCGCCGTATTCATCACCGATAACCACATTGCCGCGCTCTATATCGATGCGGCCAAGCTCGGCAAAGTGAACACCCTTCTTGGCTTCTTCGGGTGAATAGCCGTACAGGTCGCGGAAATTCTGATTGCATGCGACAAGCTTGCCGTCCGCATCATAGATGACGATGGCTTCGGAGATATTATCCATCGCCTCGGCGATGACATTCTCCGCTTCAAGCTCTTCCATCCGCGACCGCAATCTTGCGATCTCTTCTCGAAGGGCCTGGACTTCTCCCCCAGAATTCGCGTCCATAACCTCAGAGCCAATTTATTGTTTGTCGAAACGTTATTTAGAACCGCAATAAAAATCACTCTATCAATCTGAAGATAACGTTAAACCTACTTTATCGCATTATCATAAATATGTCTCTAACGGCTCAGCAGACGTCCCGGACGGGCTGATGTCCGGCGGCCGTTTTCGTAAACAAGATCGCCCGACACCATGACATATTCGATTCCATCGGACGGTGTTGTCGGCTTCTCGAAGGTTGCCCGGTCAAGCACGGTCTCAGGGTCGAAGATCGTGATATCCGCCACCGCCCCTTCGCGCAGCACCCCGCGGTCCCGGAACCCGAAAACTTCTGCCGTGTGGCCGGTCATTTTGTGCACGGCGGTTTCCAGCGAGAACAGCCCCTGTTCGCGTGCGTAATAACCCAATACCCGCGGGAACGTCCCCCACAGACGAGGATGCGGCGCATCGGTCCCGGGGATGCCGTCCGAGCCGACCATGGCGCGGGGATGCATCAGCACGCGGCGTACATCGTCTTCATGCATGGCGAAATAGATCGCCTGCGCCGGCAGAAGTTCCTCCGCCGCTTCGGCTTCACTCATGCCCCATTCCTCGGCGATATCCTTCAGATACCAGCCTGCCGTGCGGGGATGTTTATCAGAGGCCACGATCAGAACCTTCTCGGCGACCGATATGCGGTCGACCATCAGCGCCGTGGCGCTGGCGACATACGGATAGACATCAAAATGAATGGTCTGCCCTTCGGCCAGTTGTTCGATGCGTTTCAGCGACAGCTTGGTGCCGCCCCAGTTATCGCGCCCTGTTACCTTGTGATGCGACAGCACCACCGGGATATTTCCGGCACGGCCGATCTCGGCGGCTTCCTCGATGGAAGATACCAGCGCCTCGGCTTCGTCGCGCAGATGGGTGGCGTACAGTCCGCCGTATTTCCCCGCTTCCTCGGCCAGCGCCGCGACTTCCGATGTCGGCGCGTTGAAGCCCGCCGGATACATCAGGCCCGAACTGATGCCGATCGCACCGGCCTGCAGGGTTTCGCGGACCTTGTCGCGCATCCGGGCAATTTCCTGATCCGTGGCCGGGCGTTTGACGTCGCCCCGCATGGCTTCGGCACGCAATGTGTTGTGGCCACACAACATGGCCGCATTGACGGCGGGCGGTGCCTTGGCGAACTCTTTGGCATACGTGCTGAAGGTCGGAAACCGGTATTGGCTTTTATTCCCCAGCAAGGCCATCGGCACCGGCATGTCCCAGTCCTCACCCGGCAAAAACGGCGCCAGGCTGACCCCGCAATTTCCCGTGACGACCGTCGTCACGCCCTGCGTCACCTTGCAGTCCATCCCCGGATCGTCGAGCAGCGCCCGGTCGTCATGGGTATGGCAGTCGATGAACCCGGGGGCGACGACATGCCCCTTGGCATCGATCCGATGACCCGCCTCGATGCCCGACACGTCGCCGAGCGCGGTTATCCGGTCCCCCGAAACGGCGATGCCGCCCTCGTAACGCGGCGCCCCGGTGCCGTCGATGACAACGGCGTTTTCAATGACGATATCGGCGGACGTGGTCATGAATCTTGTCCTTTCATGGATCAACGGCCTTTAATAACGGCCCCAACAGTGGAATGTGCCCGGCGGCGTCGGCGATACTCTCCGCCCCCTGTACATCGAAGCTGAGCGTGCGGTGCGATAGGGCGGAGGCCCGCTCACCCTTTTCGCTGCCATGACCGGCAAGGACATGCACGCCCCCGGCACAGCCGGCGCGCTTCGCCGCCTCGATATCTCCGGCACGGTCGCCGACGATCCAGGACCCGTCAAAGGAGATCGGCAGCAGTTCCGCCGCAGCCAGCAACATACCCGGGTTGGGTTTC
Source organism: Rhodospirillales bacterium (assembly GCA_040218645.1). Lineage (GTDB taxonomy): Bacteria > Pseudomonadota > Alphaproteobacteria > Rhodospirillales > Casp-alpha2 > UBA4479. The sequence continues at coordinate 171,632 of JAVJQZ010000006.1, read as the reverse complement.
CGGCCAGGATGGTTGTCGACGTCATAGGGTGCGACACCGTTTGCGTGATGCGGACAGGCGAACACGGCATTGATGTAAGCCCCCTCGGCCGCCAGTTCATCCAGCATGGCCTCCTGCACGGCGATGAATTCCGTCCAGCCGTATTTGCCCCGGCCGATCCCGGCCTGGTTGGTGACGATGACGACCGGCACTTCCCGGGTGTTCGCGGCGCGGACCACATCCGCCGCACCGGGCACGACCTTCATGTCGGAAACCTTGTGCAGATAGTGGACTTCCTCGACCAGCACGCCGTCACGATCAAGAAACAATACGGGTCTGGGTGTCATGCCCTGCGGACGGGTCAGAACCTGCCGCCAGAGACCGTCATCGCCGATGGCGGCGCCAAAAGGAAGATGCTCGGGGATCATGACTGAAATGTCGGCCTTGTCTGTCTCGCGTTTCGATCAAGGCCCGAGTATGCTCCATCCCATGCAGCCGATCAAAGCCCCGATGGAACAGAAAGACACCACATCCGAAACGATACCCGCACCGGCCATTTTCGGTCCGTTCTAGCTCCGCTGGCTGCTGATCGGGTTCGGCTGGCTGATGATCTGCGTCGGCATTATCGGCATCTTCGTCCCGGTGATGCCGACGACGGTGTTCCTGATCGCCGCGCTATGGGCGTTTTCGCGCAGTTCGCGCAAGTTTCAGCAATGGCTGTGGACCCACCCGGTTTTCGGCCCGCCTGTCCGCAACTGGCATCTGCATCGTGTGATACCGATCCGCGGCAAGGTGCTGGCCGTCATCGTCATGACGCTGAGTTTTGTCTATGTCGCGATCTGGGTGGCCGAGGACTGGCAGTTACCTGTCATCGTCGGAGCGATCATGCTGCCGGCGGCGTTATATATCGTGACGCGGCGCAGCCGCCCGCCGGAATCCGGTGCTTAAACGTAGCGGTCGGCGAGATGCAGGCCGACCACACCGATCACGATCAGGGCGATGCTGACGTATTTGAGCATGTTCGCAGGCTCCGAAAGAAAAACCATGCCGATGATTGCAACCAGCGCCGTGCCGACACCGGCCCAGATCGCATAAGCCGTCGACACCGGCAGTCCCTTCAACGCCAGTCCAAGACAGGCAAAGCTGGCCAGATAACCGGCGATGGTGATGCCCACGAACAGCGGTTTCGTGAAACCTGCGGACAGTTTCAGCGAGATGGTTCCCGTCACTTCAAGGGCGATGGCGCCGAACATGAATAGCCAGAGCATCTGAACCTCCATCAGTTTCTTTCCCCTCACCCGACGCTTCGCGTCACCCTCTCCCGAGGGAGAGGGGTAGATGTCCGTGAGCCCCCTCTCCCCCGGGGAGAGGGACAGGGTGAGGGGAAGCCGTCCCTAGACGTTGAACTTGAACAGCATCAGATCACCGTCCTTGGTGACGTATTCCTTGCCTTCCTGGCGGACCTTGCCCGCATCCTTGCAGGCCTGCTCGCCGCCAAGCGTAATGAAGTCGTCATAGGCAATCGTCTCGGCGCGAATAAAACCGCGCTGGAAATCGGTGTGGATCGCGCCCGCGGCTTCCGGGGCCTTGGCGCCGTTGCGTACGGTCCAGGCGCGGACTTCCTTCGGTCCCTGCGTGAAAAACGTGATCAGGTCGAGAAGCCGGTAGCCCGCCTGAATGACCCGCGCCAGACCGGTTTCCTCAAGCCCGATGGTTTCCAGAAATTCGGCTTTTTCCTCGGCCGAGCCGAGCTGCGCGATTTCTTCTTCGATCTTTGCCGAAATGACCACGGCTTCAGCCCCTTCGGCAGCGGCTTTCTCGAACACCCGTGCCGACTGGCTGTTGCCGTCCGCGGCGGCATCTTCCTCGACGTTGCAGATGTACAGCACCGGTTTACCGGTCAGAAGCTGCAGCATCTTGAAGGCCTTTTTCTCGTCATCGGCGACTTCGAGCATCCGCGCCGGCTTGCCGTCGCGCAGTAGTTCGAGCGCACGCCCGCACAGCGCCAGTTCCTTGGCCGCTTCCTTGTCACCGCCACGGATACGCTTGGTCAGCGGGATTTCCCGTTTTTCCAGGCTCTCCATATCCGCCAGCATCAGCTCGGTTTCCACCGTTTCAGCATCGGCGATGGGGTCGATTTTGTTTTCGACGTGGGTGATGTTTTCGTCCTCGAAACAGCGCAATACATGGCAGATCGCATCCACTTCGCGGATGTTGGCGAGGAACTGGTTGCCGAGTCCTTCGCCCTTCGACGCGCCGCGCACAAGCCCGGCGATGTCGACGAACTCCAGGCTGGTCGGGACCGTCTTTTCGGGTTTCGAAATTTTTGCAATGGCCTCCAGCCGCGCATCGGGGACGGAAACCCGGCCAGTGTTCGGCTCGATGGTGCAGAACGGGAAATTCGCCGCTTCCGCCTGCGCGGTCTGTGTCAGCGCATTGAACAGGGTCGATTTGCCGACGTTGGGCAGGCCGACGATACCGCAGTTGAAACCCATTTTTTTATGCCTCTTCGTTGTTGTCCGAGCCGTCCGTGCCCGGCCGGGGCGCGTTGGGACGGTTGGGGCTGATGCGATGCGCGACCTTGCTCATGAACGACGGATCGTCCCCGGACAGCACATCGTCCAGAAACTCGGCACAGCCGTCGAGCATCGGGTCCAGCCATTCGCCGTCCGCCTTGGCGAAGTCCCTGAGCACGTAATTCTTTACTTCGCCCTTGTCGCCCGGATGACCGACACCCATGCGGACCCGGGCATACGCGGCGCCGATCCCGGCGTGGATCGACCGCAGGCCATTGTGACCGGCGTGCCCGCCGCCCCGCTTGACCCTGAGCTTGCCCGGTGCCAGATCGATTTCATCGTGAAAGACGATGATGTCTTCAGGCGGAATTTTATAGAAAGTCGCCGCCGCCAGAACCGAGCGGCCGCTGTCGTTCATATAGGTTAACGGTTTCAGGGCCAGGACCTTCCGGCCCGCGACGGTGCCATCGGCAATTTCGCCCTGGAACTTGGCGCGCCAGGGCGAAAAACCATGGCGGCGGACGATTTCGTCCACCGCCATGAAACCGATATTGTGACGGTTACCGGCATAGGTTTGACCCGGATTGCCGAGACCGACCACGAGAAACATGAGAAACCTCCACCCAGGAATTAATCCCGGGATTAATCCTCGGATTTCTCTTCGTCGTCGTCACCGTCTTCGTCATCACCATCATCGGCTGCAGCTTTGCTGCCGCTCTCTTCGCCGTCTTCGTCCTCACCTTCTTCGGTTTCGGTGAAGATCGTCGGTGCAGCGATGGTCGCAACCGTAAAGTCACGATCGATGGTCTGCTCAACCCCTTCCGGAAGGGTGATGGCGCTGATGTGCAGCGAATCACCGATTTCCAGACCGCTCAGATCGGCGATCAGGCTCTCAGGGATGTTGTCCGGCGAGCAGCGCAGTTCGACTTCGTGGCGCACCACGTTCAGAACGCCGCCTTCCTTCAGGCCCGGGCAGGTGTCTTCGTTGATGAACTCGACGTAGACGTTAACCGCCAGGCGCGTTTTGGCGCTGAAGCGCATGAAGTCGACGTGAATCGGCAGATCGTTGATCGGGTGCGTCTGCAGATCGCGCGCCAGCACTTTGTACTTGTCGCCGCCGACGGCGATTTCATACACGTGCGAAAAGAAACCGGCCTTGCTGTATTCCTTCATCAGGTCGACAGGGTCGAGGGAAATCAGCACGGGTTCCTGTTTGTTGCCGTAAATAACACCAGGGACACGTCCCTCGCGGCGCACAGCACGAGCGGCCCCCTTGCCGGCACGATCGCGAAGCTCCGCATTCAGAGGATGGGCTTGAGCCATAATAAATCTCCTTGCTCAATGTTGCGGACGGCCTCCAGGGGTGTCCGTCCACGTTACCGGCCCAACCACTGGACCGGAATTCCTGAGGATCAGTCGAAAAGCGACGAAACCGAGCTTTCCTGGCTGATCCGCTGCATGGCCTCGCCGATCAGCGGCGCGACCGTCAGTTGATGTATGTTCTGGGCAACCCGAACCGCTTCAGTTGCCTGAATGCTGTCGGTGATGATCAGTTTTTCCAGCGGCGACGACGTGACCCGCGCCACGGCACCGCCCGACAGCACACCGTGGGTGACGATGGCGGAGACGGACGAGGCCCCCTGTTCCATCAGAGCCACGGCGGCATTGCAGAGCGTCCCGGCGCTGTCGACGATATCATCGACCAGAATACAGTGACGGCCTTCGGCCTCACCGATGATATTCATGACTTCCGAGACCCCGGCACGTTCGCGGCGCTTGTCGATGATCGCGAGGTCTGCGTTCAGACGCTTGGCCAGGCTCCGGGCACGGACAACACCGCCGACGTCGGGCGATACGATCACCAGCTTGTCGGTTTCACCATTCATTTCGGACTGGATATGCTCACCCAGCACCGGCTCGGCGAACAGGTTATCGGTCGGAATATCGAAGAAACCCTGAATCTGTCCGGCATGCAGGTCCATGGTGAGAACCCGGTCGGCGCCGGCTTCGGTGATCAGGTTGGCGACAAGCTTGGCGGAAATCGGGGTACGGGGACCGGATTTGCGGTCCTGGCGGGCATAGCCGAAATATGGAATAACCGCCGTCACCCGGCGCGCCGAGGCGCGGCGGAGCGCATCCAGCGTGACCAGAAGCTCCATCAGGTTGTCGTTCGCCGGATAAGACGTCGACTGCACAACGAAGACATCTTCGCCGCGCATGTTCTCTTCGATTTCGACGAAAATCTCCATATCCGAAAAACGCCGCACGCTGGCCTTGGTCAGCGGCAGGTTCACGTAGGCGGAGATCGCTTCGGCGAGCGGCCGATTGCTGTTACAAGCAATGATTTTCATGCGTCGTACCTGTGCCCCGGAAAAAGCGCGCGGAACATACCAACCCGATCAAGGCCTGTAAACGCTTTGATGACCGGTTTCTGCGTGTTTCGAAATTAACCCCGTACCGCGATCAGTAGGATGTCGGCGGCGGCGGCGCCCGTCCCGGCACCGCCTGTAGCTGCACATCGGGGAAATCGGGCAGCGGTTCACGGCTTGTCAGGTGTTCGTCGGCGTCGCTGAACAGGTCCTTGATGCCCCGAACGGCCGCGTGCGATACGGCTTCGGCGACCTGCCCCCATTCCCCGTTCAGGCTGCCCGCGACCACGGTATTTTCCTGCACCGCCTTGCCGACTTCCTCGCCGGTGACGGTATTCACCCGCCAGATGATGCGGATATATTGCCGTCCGCTGACCGGCTCCCCGGTGTTGACGTCGCCCTGAATGACGAACCCGGCCTGACGGGGGTCTTCGGAAATCGTCAGATCCTTGTCGCGAAGCGCGGATTTAAGCGCCGCGGTCAGGGCCTCGTTGCCGTTACCGGGGGCGCCCCGGACCGGCTTGATCAGGAATGACGGCTGCCCCCAGCGGACCTTGGCGAACGCCGCCCCCCCGGACCCGGCGGGACGGGCATCGTCGGGGAGCCGTTTATCCGTATCCATCGACGGCGTCAGCGCATCCAGGAAACTCCCGCTGCCCTCTTCGGTTGAGGACGACGCCGATGTAATGCCGCCCGGAGGCGGCTGAACGATACTGCTGCCGGGAGTCAGGCGCTGCGGCCCGGACGAGGCCGCCACGCTGTCCGCTGCCTCGGGTACGGGCGTCAGCAGCGACGGCAGTCCTTCAGGTGGTGCACTGGCCGTTTCCACCCCGGAGCCGGCAGCAGACGGTTGCGCCGGTGCCGTGGGTGCAGCACCGGGGGGGTTCAACCTGACCGGTGCCGCATCGCCGCTGGCGGATGCGGAAACGGACGGCTGCATCTCTTTCAAACCCGGTGAATGCACCACCTGGCCGTTGGTTTCCTCGGCAATCCGGGCCAGCGGCTGCACCTCCGGCGCGCGGATCGGCGGCGGCGACAGGTCGGGACGCATGTCTCGGGTCTCAGCGTTTGCCTGCTGTTCCAACTGGCGCATTTCGCTCTGGCGCATTTCCATGGTCGTCGCGGGCCCGGATTGCGGAACGGCCGGGGCTGCCGCTTCCTGACTCTGAGCGGCGGCATCTTCAGGCCGGTACATGGCCGACATCACCGGGGGGCCGACCTCGCTATTGACCATTGCCGCCAGTTTCGGTGCCACGTCATCAATGATCAGATTGATCGCCTCGGGGGCTGCATTGCGCCACATCAGGGCGTCGATCACCACCTTCTGGCTGTAGCTCGCAACATGGGTGCCATAGGGGGCCCGGATCGCCCAGTCGACACCGAGCCAGACCACATTGCCGCGAACATCGGCGCTGGTTACCTTGCCGACCACCGAGGCACCGGCCTGATTCGGTTCAAACGAAAGAATTGCGGGATGGTTTCTGTCGCGAATTCCGGCGGCGATGGCATCGGCCAGGATCAGCCCGGTCCGCGTCGGTGCGCCTTCCAGCGGCACGACGAAGATGACGCCTGCCATGTCCGCGCCGGCGCGTCCCGATTCGCTGCTCATGCTGGCGCTTGCGGGCGGGGATGCGGCGTTGTCTGAACTGCACCCGACAAGCACAAACGTGAGGCTCAGCAAGGCATAGACGGCAAGAGACAACGTCCGGCCACGCATGCCCGGCCGCCACGAACTCCCATGTCTCGAGATCCATGTCGCCACGACTAGAATCTACCAGTCCCGGCGGCCGTTTTCAGTAAAAACAGGCGTTCAAGCCCGTATCACCGGTTAACCCGGCGGCGGCGGCGCCCGCCCCGGCACCTGCTTGAGAGGCCGCGTGATCGATGACGAGGACGGCGGCAGCACGCGAGGCTTGCGCGGTGCCCCGAGATCCGGCCCCCGCAAGCGGGTCGGATCGTGGCGTTCAACCACGGCCCGGATGCCGTCACTCGCCGCCGCCGCGACAAAGGCAGCGGTCCGTCCCCACCGGCCATCAAGGCTTCCCGCCGCCACCATGTTGGACTGTTCGGCACGGCCCAGTTCGTTGCCGTCGATATCCTTGACCAGCCAAAGAATGCGGATCTTCTGGGCATTGTTGTCCGGCGTGCCCATCTCCACATCGCCGGTCAGCGTAAACAGGGCTTCTTCGGGTTTATTGGTCAGTTTGACGCCACCACCGCCCAATGCCACCGATATGGCGCGGCGGAGCGACGCGTTCCCGTCTCCGGGGGCGCCGGTCACCTCGCCGATCAGAAGTGCCGTCCGGCCCAGCAATCGGTCCTGCCCGGCAATGCCGTATCTGTCTCCGAGCACCCTTTGAGCAACCCTGTCACTGATGTCCTTGCCGATCTGCTGCAGCAACGGCAAGGCCCCATAGTCCCATTCAGTCCGCGTCGTCTCTACGTTCTGGGTAAAGCTTTCGACAAGTTCCCCGGTACGCGATGCCAGTGTCCAGTCAATGCTAATCAGGCTGGCGGCATCCGGCTTGCCTTCATTGTCGATGACGGTGCCGGTCAGCAGGTACTGGCTGCCGTCAAAGCCGGTCATCGCCGCCGGAATTTCATGGGTCTTTTCCAGACCGCGGATGATCTGGCCGGCAATCAGCTTGCCCATCGGCAGCGTGGTGCCGTCGAGCGGCTGAACTTCCACCCCTTCAAAAAAGATTTCCCGCGCGAGCTTGTTGCCGCTGTCGCCTTCATCGCGGCCGAACGGCCGTGGCAGGGGACCGCATGCGTTCAGGGTCATCACCAGCAGACAGAACAGGGCAAGTGCACGCATCATGATCCTATGCTCACGCGGGACCGAAGCCGATCACGCACGTCGCCAGAATGCCCAGCATCAGCACAATCAGGAAGATCATCATATGCGGCATGGTGTGTTACGCCTTGTGGATCAGATCAAGCGGTGAGCGCGACAGACGTTCCGCCGCACCATCCGTGGTCAGCACCGTTTCCCCCAGGCACATCGCCAGCTGGGCATCGCTGTCGAAGATGATCATATGACAGAAATAGACCATGCCCGGCTCAATCTCGACCGGGTTGTCGGCATACAGCATCGGCCAGTCCATCCAGTTCGGCTGGAACGTGGTGCCGAGGCTGTAACCGCAGGCATTCAGCCTGTGTTCGCGCATCCCGGCCCTGTCGATGACATCCGCATGGGCCTGAAACGCGTCGCCGACGATATTGCCGGGGCGCAGCGCGCCCTCGACCGCCAGAAGCGCCTCATGCGCCACATCGTACATCTGTTTCTGACGGTCCGGCATGTCGCCGAAGACCAGGGTCCGGAACATCGCCGCATGATAATGCAGATACGCCCCCGCCCATTCGATGTTGAGCTGGTCGTTGGGATCAAGGCTGCGGCGTCCGGCCTTGGTCCGGCACAGCAATGCATCTTCGGCCGACCCGATGATGAACGGGTTGCCGGGATAACCGCCGCCGCCCTTGAAGACGGCACCCTGCATCGCCGCCAGCACGTCGGATTCAGACACCCCCGGCGCGGCTACCTCGATCGCCGCATCCAGTGCATCATCCGCCAGCTCGGCGGCGCGGCGCACATAGGCGATTTCGGCCGCGCTTTTGACGACCCGCAACCGGCTGATCAGTTCGGAGGCATCTTCCAGGTCGCAAAACCCGTCGAGCGCCGCATCCAGGCGCTTCCCGTTTCTGGCCGTGAGACCATAGGATTCATATTCGACGCCCAGACGTTTCCCCTTGCAGCCGTGTTCTTCAAGAATCCCGCGCAGTTCCCGCGCCGGGTCGGCATCCGGCGCATCGACCCAGATCCGGATATCCTGAATAACCGACGTGTTCTGCGCCTGACGCAGGTCCGGGGCGCGGGTCAGCAACGTCATGGTACCGTCCGCCCCCAGATACAGGCACTGGAAGAAAACATAACCGAAGGTGTCGTAGCCGGTCAGGTAGTACATGCTTTCCTGGCGGAACAGCAGCATGCCGTCGAGACCGGCATCCGCCATCGCCGCGCAAGTCCGGTCCCTGCGGCCGGAAAATTCCGCCGCGCTGAAGTGAAGTGTCATGGGCTGTTATCCTTCCAGAACGATTGCCGACAGTTCCCGGCCGTAATCCGGCTCACCTCGATGCGTGGTCCGGCGGTAGCTGAAGAACCTGTCTTCATCTTTATATGTATCGAGCGGCAGCACTTCGATCGATCCGACACGGCATTCCGACAAACGGAAGCGGACGTATCCGGACAGATCGAACTGAAATTTTCCGGACGCAGCCCCATCGGTAAAGAAACGGCCGTTGCCGGACCCTGCCTCCATGAATGACGAGCGGAAATCGGCACCGACTTCATAGGACGGTTGCTGAATGCACGGCCCCACGGCGGCGCTGATCCGGTCCGGATGGGCGCCGGCATCGACCATCAGTTCGACGGTGGCATCAATGACGCCGCCAAGCGCGCCTTTCCAGCCCGCGTGCGCGGCACCGATGACCCCGGCGTCGGCATCGCAGAACAGGACCGGCGCACAGTCCGCTGTCAGGATTCCCAACACGATACCCGGTTCGCTCGTCACCATGGCATCCGCTTTCGGGGCGTCGGCGAGGGCCCAGACATCCCTGACGGCGACGGCAATCGGCGAATGATGCTGGTGCACCGTCACCAGACGATCCGGTTCCTGATCCAGGACGGCCATGGCGCGGGCGCGATTATCGAGTACCGCCCCCCGGTCATCGTCTGATCCGGGACCGCAGTTCAGCGACGTATAGATGCCGCTGCTGACCCCGCCCTGGCGGGTGAAAAACATATGCCGGACACCCGGCTGGCCGGTGAGATTTTGAGCTGTGATCATACGGGGATTATTCCTGAAACCGCACCCGCATGAAAGGCCTCGTGGCGCGGAATCAGCATCCCTATTTACATATTCTATGCATCGAATATGTTTGTGGGTAGAAATGGACGAAAAGCCGAAAGGGAGAGCAGAGATGTACAAGACCATCAAGATGACCGCCGCCGGCCTGGCCTGCGCCGCCGTGTTTGCCGTGGGCAGCCACGCAGCCCACGCTGCCGATGTGCTAGGGGTCAAAACCATCGGGACCGAACTGGCACGTGATGTCGCCGACAAGACCGTCGCCGCCTGCACCGCAAAGGGGTATTCCGTCAGCGCCGTCGTCGTCGACCGCGGCGGCAACACCATTGCCGTTCTGCGCAGCCAGTTTGCTGCCGTGCAGACCATCACCATCGCCGGCGGCAAGGCCCGCGGCGCGATCATGGCCGGGACACCGACGTCTGAACTGCGCGCCAGCCGGCCGGAACTGGCCGCCAACCTCAATCTTCTTGAAGACGTCAAAATGATGGATGGTGGTCTGCCGATCAATGCCGCCGGGGTACGGATCGGAGCCGTCGGCGTCAGCGGTGCGCCGGGCGGCGACATCGACGAAGCCTGTGCCCAGGAAGCGCTCGACGAACTGGCCGACCGTTACGAATTCGCCCAGTAATATTTGGAAGCATGCCGGATCGACGCGAACGGCATTCTACGCGGATTGATCTGTATCAACGCGTGACATGAACATAAGGCCTATACATATTCAATAATGTGAATATTTAGGAGAGTTCCATGACCAGCAACGTTGGCGGCATCGACCGCATACTTCGGATTGTCGTCGGCATCGCCCTGATCGCGTTTGCCCTGTTTTCAGGCCACGAATATGCCGTCTGGGGATGGGTCGGTGTCGTGCCGTTGGCAACCGGCCTGATTCGCTGGTGCCCGGTTTATCTGCCGTTCGGCATCAAGACCTGCAAAACCGGCCAGTAAGGACTAGGCCCAGCTGACGGTCTCGAACCCCGGCGGTGCCGGGGCATCGGGATGGGTCAGGGCCATGGCCTTGAACAGCCGCCCCATGGCGTCCGTATCGACCAGCCGCCGCCGTGCCGTGGCGATATCCTGTGCCTGTGATTTATCGGCACCGGCCAGCAAAGCCACCGCCCGCGCCGCAATGCCGAGCCGTTCCAGCAGATCACCCTGTGCCAAAGGCCCCCAGACACGGGCCCCGGCTGCCGAGGCTGAGCGCCCGGCGGCATCGAAATCGACATGCACCGTCAGGTCCTGTTCGCCGGGATATGCAAGCGGATCGGCAAACCCATGCCCCTTCAGGGCCTGCAGGGTATCGCCCAGCCCGGATGTCGCATGCCCATAATCGATCAGCAGTGCCGCGCCGCCCGATTGCGAAAGCCGGGCGGAGATCGCCGCCGTGACGTCGCGCACGGCATCAGAGACCTCGAAGATGCTGCCCGATTCGGCTTCGCGGAGAGACGCCGGGATAGCCTGTTCATCCACCGCCTCGCCGATGACGAACACGAAAGCATCCTCTTTTAAATCGATCCGGCGCTCATGCCAGGCACCCTGATGCCGGATCACCTGCCGCGCCGGCAGGGCATCCAGAAACTCATTGGCGAGTAGTATGACGGGGCCGTCCGGCACCTCGGAAAAATCCCGATGCCAACTGACCGGCGATGCCGCCCCGGCCAGCGTTTTCTGTTGGGAAGCCTGCAGCACCGGGCTGGTTTCCACCATGTGCACGTTCAGCGCCCCGGCAAACCCCGGCACGCTTGCCGTCGCCCGCAATGCATCCGCCATCAGCGTGCCCCGGCCGGGCCCGATTTCGACAAGCCGAAACGCACCGGGACTGCCCATTTGCTGCCAGACCACCGCCGCCCAGAGACCCAGAAGCTCGCCGAACATCTGCGAGATTTCCGGCGCCGTCGTGAAGTCCCCCCGGCGGCCGAACGGATCGCGGGTCATGTAGTAGCCGTGATCGGGATCGGCGAGACACGCCTGCATCCAGTCCGCAACCGTCAGCGGGCCGTCCTCATCAATGCGTTGACGTAGTTTGTCTACGAGTGGGGTTTTCTGTGGGGACATGACGTTTGCCATCTCGTCATTCCCGCGCAGGCGGGAATCCATAACGATGGTATGATTGGATTCCCGCCTGCGCGGGAATGACAAACCTTCGTTCACGGGCAACCCATCTCAAACCGGGCCCCGTCTGCGTGCCCGGACGATGAAATAGATGCCGGCGGCGATCATCGGCAGGGACAGCCACTGCCCCCAGGTGGTGCCGAATGTCAGGAAACCGATATAGGCATCGGGTTCGCGGAAAATCTCGCCGATGCTCCGCGCGATGCCATATCCGGCGATGAACGTCCCCATCAGCAGACCCGGACGGCGGCGGACCGATTCGTTTCGCGACAGGACGAACATTACGGCAAACAGAACGAGACCCTCGAACGCCGCTTCGTAAAGCTGGCTCGGGTGGCGCGGGTCGGGACCGCCGGTCGGGAACACGACCGCCCACGGCACGTCCGCCGGGCGCCCCCAAAGCTCGCCGTTGATGAAATTGGCGACGCGCCCGAAAAACAGTCCGATCGGGGCGACACAGCCCAACAGATCGCCGAAGCGTAACGGATGAATGCCGCGCTTGCGGGTAAACAGTATCCCGGCGATGACCACACCCAGGAACCCGCCATGGAACGACATGCCGCCTTCCCAGACGGCGATGATCTTGGCCGGGTGCGCCATGTAGTAATCGAGCTGATAGAACAGCACCATGCCGATCCGCCCGCCGAGGATCACCCCCACCGTCGCCCAGACCAGAAAGTCATCGACGGCGTCGGTCTCGCAGACCGGGGGCGTCATCCGGCACAGCCTTTTCATGTATGCCCAGCCCAGAACCAGACCGGCGATATAGGCCAGCGAGTACCAGCGGATGGCAAAAACACCGACCTCGAAAATGACCGGGTCTATATTCGGAAACGGGAGGGCGAAGAACATCATTCGTCAGCGGCCCGCTCAGCGATACGGGTCGGCGGCGGCAAGGTAGTCGCGCACGTAACGGCCGACACCGTCTTCGAGGGACGTGAACTGCCCCGTATAACCGGCGTCGCGAAGCCGCGTCATGTTGGCTTCGGTGAAGTACTGGTACTTGTCGCGGATGTCTTCCGGCGTCGGCACGTACTCGACCTTGAAGTCCCGGCCCATGGCCGCGTAAACGGCGCGGGCCAGATCAGCGAAACTGCGCGCCTTGCCGGTGCCCAGATTGAACAGACCCGAGACGGAGGGCGTTTCAAGCAGCCAGCAGATCACGTTAACGCAATCGTCGACGGCAACGAAATCCCTGAGCTGGCCGCCGTCTTCGTAATCCGGATGGTGCGACTTGAACAGACGGCAGGTTTCAGCCTTCGCCGCCAGCGGCTGTATCTGCGAGACCACGCTCGCCATTCGGCCCTTGTGATATTCGTTGGCACCATAGACGTTGAAAAAGCGAAGTCCCGCCCACTGCCCCGGCCGGGCATGACCGGCCGCCAGTTCCTGCGCCACCCATTTGTCGAACAGCAGCTTCGACCAGCCGTACGGGTTCAGGGGCCGAAGCCGGTTCAGACCGTCCGGCGACAGGTCGTCATCGAACCCTTCGGCGCCGTCCCCATAGGTCGCCGCCGACGACGCATAGACATAGGGGATGTCCTGTTCGGCACACCAGAGCCAGAGATCACGGCTGAGGCGGAAATTATTCTCGATGATCCTGTCGGCGTCGGTTTCGGTCGTCGCCGATATCGCCCCCATATGAACGATGCCCTTCACGGCGTGGGCGTTGGCTTTCAGAAACACATGGACATTATCGGGGTGGACGATGTCATGCAGGGTCCGCCTGGCAAGATTTCGCCATTTGTCGCCGTCGCGCAGCCGGTCGACGATCACCAGCGGCCCCGCGCCCCGGGCTTCGAGCGCTGCCGCCACATTCGATCCGATAAATCCGGCGCCACCGGTAATCACATACATGCTGTTGCCTCTTGTTTCCGTGATCCCTTATAGGCCCCGGAACACGAGCCGGGCAAGAGCCACCGGCTTGCAGTGCGCATTGCAAAAGGCCATATTCAATACGGACAAAGGAGCCCCCGATGCAGACGCAGAACAAGCTTTTCGACGATCTGGCCCGTGTCGCCAATGGTGCGGTGTCGACCCTGACCGGGATGAAGGATGAAATCGACGCCATGATCCGCCAGCGTCTGGAACGCTTCATGGGTGATGCCGATCTTGTGACCCGTGAGGAATTCGACGCCGTGAAAGCCATGGCGGCGAAAGCCAGAACGGAAAACGAAAAGCTCGAAGCCCGCATCAGGACGCTGGAAGAGGCGCTGAAGAAAACCGCAAAACCGGCGGCGAAAAGAAAATCCGCGGCTGCGAAACCTGCCGCCGCAAAACGCGTCAGCACATCCGGCAAATCGGCGCCGAAAAGCAAATCCTGATTTCGCTGTTCACGCTTTAAGGCCTCAGCAAAACCTTCACGTTACGGCACGCCATGTGCCGGGAGCGCGGATTTCTGCGGTTTCTTCCCTATAAAACACAACAGGATGTATCGGCCTGCCGATTATCCACAACAGTTTGCGTTTATTTTCTGAATTCCGCTTGCGCGTGATTCCGACATGGTGCAGGGTAAATCTTGTAGGTGATCGGATGGCTTAAGCAATATCTAGCGATCACCGCTAGGTATAGTGTTTGCGCTCCATTCGGTCCGATACCAACGCCGGCCGGGCATGAGAGGAGCGCTCCATGCGTATCACAGAACTATCCCGCGAAACCCCCCTCGCCAATCCCCTCGATATCGTCGAAAAAATCGTCGAATACAACGACTGGACCTTTGACCGCCGCAACGACCAGGAAATGGCGGTTCAGGTGCCGGGTACCTGGTGTGATTTCTCCATGTATTTCGCCTGGAACGACGACATGGGGGCGATGCACTTTACCTGTGCCTTCGACATGCGCGTCCCGGCCGACCGGCGCCAGCCGGTGTACGAGCTGCTGGCCGAAGTGAACGAACGGCTGTGGATGGGGCATTTCGGGATGTGGGCCGATGAAGGCCTGCCGATGTACCGTCACGCGATGCCGATGCGCGGCCAGCAGGAACCGACACTCGAGCAGATGGAAGACCTGGTCGAAACCGCCATCATCGAGTGCGAAAAATTCTATCCGGCATTTCAATATGTGATCTGGGGCGGTAAAACCGCGGCTGAAGCAATTGCGGCCGCGATGATCGAGACCGCAGGAGAAGCATAGGACGTTTTTTGTATGACCGTTAAACTTCTGCTTGTCGGTGGCGGCAAGATGGGGAGTGCCATGATGGCCGGCTGGCTCAAGGGCAACCTCTCCCCCGATGACGTGCTTGTCGTCGAACCTTTCGAAGAAACCCGCAAACGCCTCAAGGACACGATCGGTGTGGACAGTGTCGCCGATGCCGCCGGTATTCCCGCCGACGCGGCGCCGGAGACCATCGTGCTGGCGGTGAAACCGCAGATGATGGATGACGCGATTGCCGACTATGCCCGCTTTGCCGGTCCGGGTTGCGTCTTCGTCTCTATCGCGGCGGGCAAGACCATCGACTATTTCGAAAACAACCTCGGCCCCGAAGCGGCGATCGTCCGCGCCATGCCGAATACCCCGGCGGCCGTCGGGCGCGGCATCACGGTAGGGTATCCCAACCATCTGGTCACGGATGCGCAACGCACGTGGGCCGACGAGCTTTTGCAGTCCGTCGGCGAGGTCGCCTGGGTCGATGATGAAGACAAGATCGACTGTGTCACGGCGCTTTCCGGCGGCGGCCCGGCTTATGTCTTTTTGTTGGTCGAGGTCATGGCTCAGGCCGGGATCGACAACGGTCTGCCGGCGGATCTGGCCATGCAGCTGGCGCGCGCCACCGTCGCCGGTGCCGGCGAGCTTTTGTATCAGGCCCCGGAAGAGGCCGCGACGCTGCGCCAGAACGTCACCAGTCCCGGCGGCACCACCGCCGAAGCCCTGAAGGTGCTGATGGCCGATGACGCCCTACAGCCGCTGATGACCAAAGCCATTGCCGCGGCAACAAAGCGCTCCCGCGAACTTGCAGGTTAGACCGCAAATCCCCATTTCTGTATAATACGGCAATGGAGGATGCGAATGGCCGCAGCCAAAAAGAAAACCCAGCGCCGCAAGGCCGATAACCGGACGGTCAACGACCGGCTGATCGACGCTGCGCTGGCACTGGCCGCCGAGCGCCCGTGGCACAGCCTGTCCCTGCCCGAAATCGCCGAACACGCGGGCGTACCGATCGGCGAGGCCTTGCTGAGCCTGCCAAGCCGTTCACATATCCAGCGTGCCCTGATCGACCGCGTTGATAACCAGGTCTTTTCCAGTCTTGAGGACGATCCTCTCGACGGCACCATCAGGGATAAGCTTTTCGACATTCTGATGCGCCGCTTCGATGCCCTGGACGGGCATCAGGCCGCCATTCGCGCCATGCAGCGAAGTGCCGGGCGCGATCTTCTCGGGTCCGCATGCCTTGGCAGCCGGGTAGTGAAATCGATGGCGCTCAGCCTGCAGGCCGCCGGCGTATCCGCCGAGGGCTGCATCGGCGCGCTCAGGGCCAAGGCCCTTCTTGCTATTCAGATGAACGCGATGCGAGCCTGGATCTCTGACGACGACCCCGGCCTCGCCCGCACCATGGCGGCGCTCGATAAAGGCCTCGCACGTGCAGAAAAAGTGGCCTCGGGTAAATACCGGAGCAATCAGGACACAGAAGAAACCGCGCAACAAAGCGCTTAAATCCGCCATTTCTAGCATATATTGCATGCGCGAAATATTTTTTGTGCGCTGCACAAAAATCTATTGACTTCCAGCCTCAATCCCTCCATATTGTCGTCATGTTGCAGCGCAATATGAATACATTCATACGGCGTGTGCAGCGAGCAAGTTTAAACGGGTGTCGCCGCACCCCAGTGAATTATGGAGATAGACCAATGTACGCTGACTTTTTCAAAATGGCCGAGAAAGCCAACCCTTTCTTCGCCGAATACACCAAGATCATGGCCGACTATGACCCGAAGAAAATGGCTGACGAATTCGCCAAGATGACCAAGGGTTACGACATGCCGAAATTCGACTTCGACGCCGTCATCGAACTGCAGAAGAAGAACTTCGACGCCCTGACCGCCGCCAACCAGGTTGCCGCTGAAGGCGCCCAGGCTTTCGCCAAGCGTCAGTCCGAAATGCTGCAGCAGGCTCTCGAAGAAGTTTCGAAAATGATCGATTCCTTCTCGAAAATCGACAACCCGCAGGCTGTTGCCGCGGTCCAGGCCGACATGCTCAAAGGTGCTTTCGTCAAGTCCGTCGACAACACCCGCGAACTCGCCGACCTCATGACCAAGTCGAACACCGAAGCTTCCGACACCCTCAACACCCGCGTTGTCGAAGCTCTGGAAGAAGTCAAGACGACCGTCCTGAAAGCTTCCAAAAAGAAGTAATCACACTTTCCTGAAGTGATGGTTGGGGCCGTACCGGGCGACCGGGCGGCCCTTTCTTTTGTTCATAAGGGCTTTTGCCCACTGGCCTTTTGAACTTCACTCAGGCATTTTTCCCCAATTCAGCATTTGGGGGAATTGAACATGGATAACGCCAGAGACCTTTCATTTGACGATTTTCTGAAAGTGGATATCCGCGTCGGCACCATCGTCCGCGCCGAGCCGTATCCCGAAGCCCGCAAACCGGCGATCAAGCTTTGGGTCGATTTCGGCCCCGAGATCGGCGAGCGCAAATCGTCCGCGCAGATCACCAGACACTATGATCCGGAAACCCTGCCCGGTCGTCAGGTGCTGGGTGTCGTCAACTTTCCGCCCCGCCAGATCGGCAAGTTCATGTCGGAAGTGCTGGTGCTCGGCATCCCCGACGATGAGGGCGAGGTCGTGCTTTTGAAGCCCGATCTGGATGTGCCGAACGGCGGGCGGATGTACTGAGCGCTTCTGTCTGACCTATCCTTCGAGACGCTCGCGTCGCTCGCGCCTCAGGATGAGGTGGAGCCCCCATACCCTCATCCTGAGGAGGGCCGCAGGCCCGTCTCGAAGGATGAGAAAGCATCGGTTTCCGAACCTGATTCAGCGTGACCATTACTTGTTTCCGAGAATCGGCTCCCCATTTCTAGGACAAGGAGGACACCCATGCTAAGGACCCTTGTCTTATTTGTGATGGTGGCGATCGCCCCCCTGAACGCCGCTGCCCAGACCTTCGAGACCGAACATTATACGGTCAAGCTGACCGCCGTCGCCGACGGACTGGATCACCCGTGGGGCATGGCGTTTCTGCCCGACGGCGCGATCCTTGTGACCGAGCGCGATCCCGGCTCGATCCGCATCGTCGAGAGCGACGGCACGCTGCGCCCACCGCTTGCCAACACGCCCAGGGCCTACACCTCGGGTCAGGGCGGCATGCTCGATATCGCGATCGACCCCAAATATGCCGATAACGGATTAATCTACTTTTCCTATGCCGAGCCGGGTGACGGTGGGGCCGGCACAGCGGTTGCCCGGGCCCGGCTGGACCGCAAGGCCAATGCGCTCGACAACGTCGAGGTGATTTTCCGGCAATATCCGAAAACCGGCGGCGGACGGCATTTCGGGTCGCGGCTCGTGTTCTCACCCGACGGGCATCTGTACATCACCGTCGGTGAACGTGGTGAACGTGAGCGCACCCAGGACTTCACCATCAACCGCGGCCAGGTGATCCGCATCAATCCGGACGGCTCGATCCCCGCCGATAATCCCTTCGTCGGCAAGGACGGCTACCGCCCCGAGACCTGGTCGGTCGGGCACCGCAACCCGCAGGGCGCGGCCCGCCATCCCGAAACCGGCAAGCTATGGATCAACGAACACGGTGCCCGCGGCGGTGACGAGGTGAATATACCGCTGGCCGGGCGCAATTACGGCTGGCCGGTCATTTCCTATGGGGTTCACTATTCGGGTTTCAAGATCGGCGAAGGCACCCACAAGGAAGGCATGGAGCAGCCCGTGCATGTCTGGGATCCGTCCATCGCCCCCAGCGGCATGGCGTTCTATACCGGCGACAGGTTTCCGAAGTGGAAGGGCAATGCCTTTGTCGGCGCCCTGAAATACCAGCTTCTGGCGCGTCTGACGCTGGACGGGGAAAAGGTCATCGCCGAGGAACGCATCCTGGAAGGGCTGGATAAACGCATTCGCGCCGTCGTCGACGGCCCGGACGGCTATCTGTATATCCTGGTCGATGAAAACCCCGGCCAGGTCATCCGCATCGAACCGGCGAACTGACGGACTATTCCTGACGCTTCTCCCGGTTGCGTATGGATTCCCGCCGGGCGATATAAAGCCCGCTGGCAAAGATGATCGCCCCGCCGAGCCAGGTCGTCCACGTCGGCACCTCGGCGAAGGCGATATAGGCGATCAGCGCAATCCACACCAGCTTGGCGAAATCGAACGGCATGACGACGCTGATATCTGCTTCGTGAAACGATTGCGCCAGGAGGTACTGCGCCGCTCCGCCGCAGACACCGATCAAGGCCATCCACGCCAGTTCGTTCCACGTCGGCCAGACCCAGACGAACAGGGCCGGAATCAGGGATAACGGCGTCATCAGGATCGCCATGTAGGCGACGATGGTGATGGAACTATCGGTGCGGCTCAGGGATTTGATGATCAGCAGAATGGCCGCCCACATCAACGACGCCATCAGCACCAGCCCGTGACCGGTCTGAACGGTGTCGAAACCGGGCTGCAGGACGACTACCGCCCCGATGAAGCCGACGATGATCGCCGACCAGCGGCGAACACCAACCACTTCCTTGACGATCAGCACGCCGAGAATCGTCGCAAAGATCGGCGCGGTGAAGCCGAGCGCCACCACTTCGGCCAGCGGCGCCAGACTGATCGCCGTAAACCAGAGCATCATGTTAACGACATTCAGACTGGCCCGCCCGGCGTGCAACCAGGGCCGGCTGGTCCTCAGCGCCCCGAACCCGACGCGCCACAGGATCGGCAGGATAAAGAACAATGCGAACAGATTGCGAAAGAACACCAGTTCGAACGGGTGAACGGTTTCCGTCACATGCCGCGCCGCCGAGTTCATGACGGCGGCCAGCAGGGTCGAGCCGAGCATGAACGCAATGCCCTTGAGTGCGCTTTGAACCTTGGCTGGCGGGACCGGCGGCGTATCCAAGTCTGCGTCAGACAGCCGCGTTGACGACGATCTCGATCAGGGTATCCGGCGTCGCCAGCGGCGTGCCGACACAGGCGCGGGCCGGACGGGCCAGATCGCCAAGCCAGTCTTTCCATATCTCGTTCATGTCGTTTTTCTGGGTCATGTCGGCAAGATAAATCGTCACCATCAGCATTTTCGACTTGTCGGTGCCGCAACGCGCCAGCCGGTCATCGATCTTTGCCAGAATTTCGGCGGTCTGTTCCTTGATGCCGACACTTCTGTCCGTGGCGGTCTGCCCGCAGATGTAGGCAATGCCGTTGTGAATTGTCGCCTGGCTGAGAATTTCACCACTGTCGATACGTTCGATACTCATGATTCCCCCTTATCGGATATGCGTGGATTTAAGATACAAAGCCGCTATTACGCGCCTGTCCGGCGGAGAGATCAAGAACCCAAGCCTTGCCATATGCGTGACCCGGCCATGCACGCGCCAGATACCTTGATTTCATGCCGTTCTGGGCGTTCACTATGCCAGCTTTCCCCGACGGAACCCTGTATGCTGAATTTGCGACCCGTCCTGAATATTCTCGGTTGGATATCGCTGGCCCTCTCGGCTGTCCTGTGCGTGCCGGCCCTCGCCGATGGTCTGGCCGGCAACCCCGAATGGAAGATTTTTCTCGAGGTCGGCATCGCGTCTGCGTTCATCGGCGGCGCCGTTGTTTATGCGACGCACACACGCGGCAGCATGCAGATCGACATCCGCCAGGCGTTTCTGATCACCTCGCTGGGCTGGATCGTCGTTGCCGCACTCTCGGCGTTGCCGTTCATGCATGTGGGCATCGGCTTTTCAGACGCCATATTCGAATCCATGTCGGCGATCACCACGACAGGATCGACGGTACTCGTAAACCTGAGCGACATGCCGCCCGGGATTCTTTTATGGCGGGCCATCCTGCAGTGGTTCGGCGGCATCGGCATCATCGCCATCGCCATCCTGATCCTGCCGCTGCTCCGCGTCGGCGGCATGCAACTGTTCAAGATCGAAAGCTCCGACACGTCGGAAGAAAAGGTCTTCACGGCACTGCGCACCATCCTTGCACTGTTTTCGATCTATGCCGTGATGACGCTGCTGTGTGCCGTTCTTTACGATGTTTTCGGCATGACGGCCTTTGATGCCGTGACCCACGCGATGACGACGCTGTCCACGGGCGGCTATTCGACCCACGACGAATCGTTTGCCTATTTCAAGGATGCCCGTCTGCACTGGATTGCGATCCTTTTCATGATCGTGGGGGCCATGCCGTTCATGCTGTACATCAAGACTGTCCGGGGCGATCTGTCCGCGCTTGGCCGGGATCAGCAGGTCAGGGGTTTCATCGCCTTTCTGGTCCTGAGCAGCCTGGCCATGGCGCTGTGGCTATCCATCGAGCGCAACATCGGCTTTTTCGATGCCCTGACCCTGACCGCGTTCAACATCACCTCGG
This sequence comes from Rhodospirillales bacterium, assembly GCA_040218645.1. Taxonomy (GTDB): domain Bacteria; phylum Pseudomonadota; class Alphaproteobacteria; order Rhodospirillales; family Casp-alpha2; genus UBA4479. The sequence continues at coordinate 150,264 of JAVJQZ010000006.1, read as the reverse complement.
TCGTGACCACCACCGGCTACGCGTCGGATGATTACACGGCCTGGGGGCCGGGGGCCGTCGGCATGTTTCTGGTGCTGATGTTCGTCGGCGGCTGTTCCGGGTCAACGTCCGGCGCCATCAAGATTTACCGTCACCAGATTCTGTTGCTGCTGGTCCGTGCCCACATCAAGCGGCTGTTCAGTCCGAACCGGGTCATCCCGTTGCGCTATAACGCAAAGCCCCTGCCGCGCGACGTACCTTATTCCGTTTTGTCGTTCATGGCCGTGTTCGTGGCAACGATTGCCATCTTCACGGTTTTGCTTTCCATTCTCGGTCTGGATATACAGACCGCCTATTCCGCGAGCATCACCGCCGTGACCAATGTCGGTCCCGGTATCGGTGATAACATCGGCCCGGCAGGAAATTTCGCCACCCTGCCCGACGCCGCGAAATGGCTGCTGACGGTTGCCATGCTGGCTGGACGCCTTGAGATTCTGGCGTTGCTTGTGGCTTTCGATCCTGACTTCTGGCGTGCCTGACAAGACCCACCTGATAAAGCCCATGGGAGACCTTGCATGAAAATCACCATCCTCGACGACTGGTTCGACACCATCCGCCACCTGCCGTGCTACGACATGATGGCGGATCATGACGTGACGATCTGGAACGACCATGTCCAGGACGACGACATTCTGGCGGACCGGCTCAAGGACACCGACGTCCTGATCCTGATCCGCGAGCGGACCAAGATCAGAAAGCCGCTTCTGGAACGCCTGCCGAACCTGAAGCTGATATCCCAGCGCAGTGTCTATCCGCATATCGATGTCGATGACTGCACCCGGCTCGGCATCATGCTGTGTTCGGGCCAGCATGAGGGCACGCCGTCCTTCGCCACGGTGGAACTGACGTGGGGGCTGATCCTGTCGGCCATGCGCATGATCCCGCAACAGATGGCGTCGCTCAAAGCCGGCAACTGGATGATGGGCGTCGGCAGGTCGGTCGGCAACCGTACCCTCGGCATTTACGGCTACGGGCGGATCGGCGCTGCGGTGGCCGATATCGCCAGATCCTTCAGGATGAACGTGCAGGCCTGGGGCGGCGAAGGTTCGCTTGAACGCGCCCGCGCCGCCGGTGTCCATGTCCCGGAGAGCCGCGAGGCATTCTTCGCCACCTCGGATATCGTCAGCCTGCACGTCCGCCTGTATCCGTCTACCCGCGGCATCATCACCGCAAAAGACCTGTCGCAGATGAAGCAAAGTGCGCTTCTGGTGAACACCAGCCGGGCCCCGCTGATCGAGCCGGGCGCACTGGTCGATGCCCTCAGGGCCGGTCGTCCCGGCTATGCCGCCGTGGACGTCTACGAGGAAGAACCGGTGACGGATACCACATTGCCGCTGCTCAACATGGACAACGTCGTCTGTACGCCGCATATCGGTTACGTGACCGAAGACGAATACGAGGTGCATTTCAACGACATATTCGCACAGGTCCAGGCCTTCGCTGCCGGGAACCCGATCAACGTCATCAATACGGAAGTGAAGGTGCGGGGGTAGCCCAAAAATCGTCATGCTGAACGCGATTCAGTATCCATGCTATCCTTCGAGACGCTCGCGATGCTCGCTCCCCAGGATGAGGTATCTATTTCAGAATTTCCTCATGCTGAGGAAGCCCGCAGGGCTGTCTCGAAGCATGGACCCTGAATCAAGTCAGGGTGACGTTGTTGATGGCCGCCACCCCCAACCTTGATTAAACGGCGCCGAAACCGTAGTTTCCCGACGCCTTAACCGCCGACGGGAATGAACACATGAGCGACATGCGCGAGTTTGCTGAAAAGTCCAACGCCTGGCCGTTTGCCGAGGCCCGCGCGATCCTGAAACGCTTGGGCGGCAAGACGCCTGAAAAGGGCTATGTGCTGTTCGAAACCGGATACGGCCCGTCGGGGCTACCGCATATCGGCACCTTCGGCGAAGTGGCACGGACATCCTGGGTGCGCCATGCGTTCCATCAGCTGTCCGACATCCCGACCCGCCTGTTTGCGTTCTCCGACGACATGGACGGGCTGCGCAAGGTGCCGGATAATTTACCGAACAGGGAATTGCTGGAACCGCACCTGGGCAAGCCGCTGACCGAAATTCCCGACCCGTTCGGCACGCACCCGAGTTTCGGCGAACACAACAACGCGCGTCTGCAGGCGTTTCTCGATGACTTCGGCTTTGAATATGAATTCGTCAGTTCGACCGAGCGCTACAAGGCGGGCGCCTTCGATGCGACGCTGCTGAAAATCCTCGAACGCTATGACGCCGTGATCAACGTGATCCTGCCGACGCTGGGCGAGGAACGCCGCCGCACCTATTCGCCGTTTCTGCCGGTCTGTCCGAAAACCGGTGTCGTGCTGCAGGTCCCGGTGATCGAAACCGATCCCGCCGCCGGCACCATCGTCTATCAGGAAGACGACGGATCGAAGACCGAAGTGCCGGTCACCGGCGGCCATTGCAAGCTGCAGTGGAAGGCCGATTGGGCGATGCGCTGGACGGCGCTGGATGTGGATTACGAAATGTCCGGCAAGGACCTGATCGACAGCGTCAATCTGTCGGGAAAAATCTGCCGCATTCTGGGGGGCAATCCGCCGGCCGGATTTTCTTATGAACTGTTTCTTGATGACAACGGCGAGAAGATTTCCAAATCCCGCGGCAACGGCCTGACCGTAGAGGAATGGCTCCGCTATGCGCCGCCGGAAAGCCTGTCGTACTTCATGTACCAGAAGCCGAAGGCGGCGAAGCGGCTGTATTTCGATGTCATCCCGCGCCAGGTCGACGAATACGCCCGCATGCTGGAAGCCTTCGAGGGTCAGGAACCGGCGAAACGGATCGACAACCCTGCATGGTTCATCCACATGGGCAACCCGCCCAGTGAACGCGCACACCTGTCGTTCAATATCCTGCTGAACCTGGCCAGCGTCTGCCATTCGGAAGACAAGGCCGTGCTGTGGCATTTCATTACCCGCTACCGGCCCGACGCCAACCCGGAAACGGCCCCGATGCTCGATAAGCTCGTTGAGTATGCCATCAATTATTACAGCGACTTTGTGCGCCCGGCGAAATCGTATCGCAAGGCCACCGACGCGGAACGTGAAGCGCTCGCCGATCTCGCAGACCGGCTTCGTGCGCTGCCCGCCGATGCCGATGCGGAAGCCATCCAGACCGAGGTTTATGAAATCGGCAAGCGCGATGCCTTCGCCGATCTCAAGGACTGGTTCCGGGCGCTCTATGAAATTCTGCTGGGCCAGAGCCAGGGGCCGCGCATGGGCTCGTTCTTCGCGCTCTATGGTCTGGATGAATCGCTTGAACTGATCGACCGCGCCATCAAGGGTGAAGATCTGGCGGCTTAAGCCCCCTGCTCGTCACTCTCAAAACTCCATCGTCATCCCGAACTTGATTCGGGATCCATGAAATCATTGGATGAACCTTGTGTTTATGGACCCTGAATCAAGTTCAGGGTGACGAAGAATTTTGTCCAAGCGTTATCCGGACTAGTAAATCACCGCCTCGCCGGAGCCGCCGTCGACGGCAATGCACTGCCCGGTCACCATACTGGCCAACGGCGAGCAGAAAAACAGCACAGCGTTCGCGATATCCTCGGGCTGGATAAGTTTGCCGAGCGGAATGTCGCCGGTGCGCTTGGCGATCACTTGGTCGAGCGACAGCTCGGCCTCCTTCGCTTCCTTCTCGAAGATTTGCGCCACCCGCTCCGTCGCCGTGTAACCCGGATGGACGCAATTCACCGTGACATTGTGACGGGCGGTATAGCTCGAAAACTGCTTGGTGAAGTTGGCCACGCCGGCGTTCGTCACGCCGTTGGTCATGCGGAAGGGTGCGACGATCCGGGCCGTCATCCCGCCGATGTTGACGATCCGCCCGCCGCCGCGCGGGATCATGTGCTCAAGCACCAGCCGCGCAATCCGGATGTACGCCATCAGTTTGACGTCGATGTGATAACGGAATTCCTTGTCCGTCAGTTGATCGAACGGTGCGCTGACCGATGTCACGGCGTTGTTGACGAGAATATCAATGCCGCCGGTCGCAGCAGCGACATCGGTAACCAGTTTCTCGATTTCTTCGTTCTCGCTGACGTCGGCCTGAAAGCCCCATGCCCTGACGCCCAGCGCTTCGATTTCCGCACAGGTCGCATCGAGGCTTTCACGGGTCCGCCCGCAGATCGCCACGTGTGCACCTTGCTGAGCAAAGGTCAAAGCGACCGCACGGCCGATACCGCGCGAGCCGCCGGTAACAAGAGCGATTTTGTCTTTCAGTTGAAAATCCATGGCCTATTGGTAACACACAGACCCGCACAGTGAACCCACAAAGATCGGACACCATGGCCGAATTCGAGACATGTTGTGGCCGGTGGTGTTGGGCGGGTGTGCCGGCAACGGACCATGCCCATGTCAGGCGTGCCGCCCGGTCTTATGCTTCGAGATGGGTGCTTCGCACCCTCCTCAGCATGAGGGGACTGGTTTAAAGCCTCATCCTGAGGAGGCCCCGGTTACTTTCCGGGGCCGTCTCGAAGGATGAATCCCGAAACAAATTCCGGATGACGGCGTTATTTTCACCCGTCGGCGTTGATGCGCTGGATCAGGGCGTCGCGGACCACGTCGGCCAGCATGTTGTCGGATTGGCAGGTCCCGGCATTGCGGTGCCCGCCGCCGCCGTAGGTCAGCATCAGATCGCCGATGTTGGTGTTGGACGTGCGGTTGAAGATCGACTTGCCGACGGCAAAGACCGTGTTCTGCTCGCCACGGCCCCACAGGATATGCATCGAGATGTTGCACTCGGGAAACAGTGCGTAGACCATGAAGCGGTTGACCACATAAATCTTTTCTTCTTCACGGTAATCGATCACGGCGAGGTTGCCGTGCACCGTCGTGCAGCGCTTGATCTGTTCCTTCGCCGGGCCTTCGTGCTCGCGGTATAATTCCACCCGTTCCTTGACGTCGGGGTGTTCGAGAATCTGATCGATGTCGTAGCGGCGGCAGTAATCGATCAGCGACATCATCAGTTCATAGTTCGGCACCCGGAAGCCGCGATAGCGGCCGAGACCGGTCCGTGAATCCATGATGAAGTTCAAAAGCGGCCAGCCCTCGGCATCGATCACCTCTTCCTGGCTGAACTGTGCCGCATCGCCCTTGTCGACGGCGTCCATCATGTCGATTGAGATCGTCGGAAAGCGTTTTTCGGCACCGAAGTAATTATAGACGACACGCGCCGCGCTCGGGGCCAGCGGGTCGATGATGTGGTTATCGTAATGCTTGCCGAGGCGCTTGATTTCCGAAAGGTGATGATCGAACGCCGCGAAAATACCCGGGGTGTACGGCAGGTTCGTCGAGATATCGGTTTCCGAAACCTCGATCTCGCCTTCCTGCATCTGGTTCGGGTGCACGAACAGGATGTCGTTGATCAGGTCGAGTTCTTCCAAAAGCACCGCGCACACCAGACCGTCGAAATCGCTGCGCGTGATCAGGCGGAACATTTGCCCCGGCGGAAATTCGAGCCGCTGCTCGTCATTGCCGACCAGTTCTTCCTCTTCCTCGATGATTTCGTCGTCTTCTATTTCGCTGGGATCGATTTCATTGCCGTCTTCGTCGACATAGACGATATCGAATTCCTCGTCATCGTCATAACCGTCCTCGTCCAGACGCGCCGGTTCGTCGACATCGTCAACGCGGAGCGCATCGACCAGACGCGAAACTTCCTCGTCATCGATATCGACATATTCTTCGGTCTTATCATCGTCGTCGTCATCGTCTTCAGGCTCATAGGCGGCAAGCTCCGCTTCGTCCATGAACGACACGTCGTTGTCGTCATCCAGCATCGGCGGGTCCATGACGATGTCCGTATCTTCACGGCCGTGCTCGGGCGCATAGGTGGTTTCCGACAGATAAGCCGGGGTGTGGCTGTCGACGAGGACGCCGATATCCAGCGACGCCAGCCAGCGCTTGAAATGATCAATGTCCTTGCCGCGGAAGCAGGGACCGGCGCGCGGCGCCAGAATTTCGATATCCAGCCCGTCGATCCTGGCCAGCCAGTCGTCGCGGGCCGCCGCCGACGGCAGCCACGTTTCGTGATAGGCGTTCATGGCGTGACTGATCAGCGAAAACTGTTCGCAGAACGGTGTCGCGTCATCCACCCAGTTGCCTTCGGCGGTACCGATATCACTGGAATAGAAGACTCGCGCCGCCGGATCATAGATCGACATGCTTGCCGCCATCGGCAGATAGGGCGCCGGCATCAGGTGCAGGCCGGAGCCGTCCGCCATCGGCACTTCGCCACCGTTTTCCGAGATCGACTGGATATTCAGGCCGGTATCGGTATGCAGCAGATCGGCAACGATCAGTTCCGCCGCATAGATCGGCAGGTCGTGGCCCAGCACTTCCGCCCACATCCCGATGGACCCGGCTGTGTGCGTGCCCGGCAGGGTGACGATGATCCCGGCGATGTTTTCGAGCGCGATGTTATCGGAGATCGCCGCCAGCAAAGGGCCGAAATCCGCCGTCCCGCCCGGATCGATCAGGAATGCCTGATCGTTGGAGCAGACCACGAAGTGGTTGCAGAAACGCGATCCATTGGCCGATGCGACCGGCCGGCGAAACGCCAGCCAGGTGCGTGCACCTTCTTCGGCCAGAACGTGACAGAGCATACGTTTCCTTCCCGTAGAGCCCTCAAGCTCCGCGATGATAGCCGCCCCGCCGTCGCGGGCCAAGATAGGAGTTACCCCTAATTTTCATGACCCATTACAGCGACTCACGAAGGTTTTGCAGGATCAATCCGTCGCGGGCGGCTGGGCGATCGCGGCGTCGTACGAATAACGCTCGGTGATCAGACCGGCATGCTCGAACACATCGATCGCCACCTCGAACGCTTCTCGGGTGATTTCCGGATGCGGCACCCAGCATCCGAGTTTCTGATAGGTGGCGATGCAGTCCGCCAGCACCGCTTCATCAATATCCGGGAAATACGGTTTTTCCGCTTTGGCGATTTCGGCGGCGGGCGTGTCGTTCATGTATTGGCGGGTTTTTCGATAGGCCCGCATGAAGGCCCTGGCCATGTCGCTTTCCAGCCATTCCGGCGTTGCCGCCAGGCTCGAAAATGCGTTCGGGCCGATCTTCGGACCGACCTGGGCAACCACATGGCCGACGCCGTCGGCTTCAAGCTGCTGCGGAAACGGACCCTGCTGCTGCACATATGTGCCCTGCCCGTCACGGAATGCCTTGTCGATATCCCCGGCGCCGCCCGGCGTCACGGGAATGATCTTGTCGTAATCGATCCCCGCCTTGTGACAGGCATAGCGGAACATGGCGTTCGGCTGACCGGCCTTGAACATCACCACCTCGGCGCCTTCCAGCTTGTCCCATGTGAAATCCGGGTCGGCTTCGCGGCCGGTGATGAAGAACCCGTCCATTTCGTTGATCTGTGCGAAATGCTTGAATGGCGGCGTTTCGCCCTTCTTCAGCCAGTTGAATGACTGGCTGGGCGCCGTCTGCACCACATGCGCGGAACCGTCGAGCAGCGATTCGATGGCCGATTTGCCGGCCGGCGAGATCGACCATTCGGGTTCAAGCCCCTCGGCCTCCAGAAAGCCGCCGGACATGGTTGAAATCAGCGGCGAATAGAACGCCGAAAAAAGCGTGAATTGAATATTGATCCTGGTCACCTGTGAAACCCCTCCCCTGGGTATTTAGCTCGTCTCTAAGACTTGTTTTCATATGGGGACGACCGCCCCGATTACAAAAACGATCCCATACACGCCACACATGTGCAACCGGTGGGTAAAATACTGGCAACGAAAAAGGCCGATCCCTTGCGGGACCGGCCTTTCGCTACGGGTATGAAACCGGATCAGGCGGCGGCGCGAATCGCGGCGGCCTTGACCTCGGTATCGACGTGCGGTTCGAACTGCGTGAAGTTCACTTCGAACCGCTTGCGCAAATCGAGCGCCTGGGCGTCGTAACCGGCACCGTCGGACCAGGTGCTTTTCGGGTTGAGCACATCGTCCGGAATCCCCGGGCAGGCTTCCGGCACCAGAACGCCGAAGTTCGGGTCCTGACGGAACGATCCTTCCGCGAGGCGGCCGTCGAGGGCGGCGTTGAGCATGATACGGGTATAGGCGATGCGCATCCGTTCACCGACGCTGTAGCCGCCGCCGGACCAGCCGGTGTTGACCAGCCAGCACTTGGCATTCTGGGCGGCCATCTTGTCACGCAGCAGTTGCGCATAGACCGTCGGATGACGCGGCATGAACGGCGCGCCGAAGCACGTCGAGAACGTTGCCGCGGGCTCTTTCAGGCCACGTTCGGTCCCGGCGACCTTGGCAGTGTAGCCACTGAGAAAGTGGTACATCGCCTGTTCGGGCGTGAGCTGGCTGATCGGCGGCAGCACGCCGAACGCATCGCACGTCAGCATGACAATGTTCTGCGGCAGACCGCCCTGGCCGTCGGCGGACGCGTTCGGGATTTCCGATACGTCATAGGACAGGCGGCCGTTTTCGGTCAGTGTGGTGTCGAAAAAATCGTACAACCGGCTTTCCGGATCCATCATCACGTTTTCGACGATGGTCCCGAAGCGGGACGCGGTGGCGAAAATTTCCGGCTCGGTTTCCGCGGTCAGGTTGATCGATTTGGCGTAGCAGCCGCCTTCAAAGTTGAAGATGCCGTTCGGCGACCAGCCGTGCTCGTCATCACCGATCAGGGTGCGGGTGCTGTCGGCACTGAGCGTCGTCTTGCCGGTGCCTGACAGGCCGAAGAAGATCGCCGTGTCACCGTTCGCGCCCATATTGGCCGAGCAGTGCATCGGCAGCACGTCACGCGGCGGCATCAGGAAGTTCATGACCGAGAAGATCGACTTCTTGATTTCACCGGCGTACGCGGAACCGCCGACGAGAACCATACGGCGTTTCAGGTTCAGGATGATGAATGTTTCCGACGTTGTGCCGTCGGTATCCGGATTGGCGGTCACGCTCGGTGCCTGGATCACGGTGAACTGCGGCGCGAAGTCCTCAAGTTCCGTATCGGCAGGCTGAATGAACATGTTACGCGCAAACAGGTTGTGCCAGGCGTTTTCGGTCACGATGCGGACCGGCAGACGGTACGTCGGATCGGCACCGGCATAGCAGTCCTGCACGAAGGCGTCGCGGCCTTCATAATGGTTCTGCATTTTTTTCAGGAGTTTCTCGAAGTTTTCTTCCGAGATCGGACGGTTGACGTCGCCCCACCAGATCTGATCCTTGTTTTCGTCTTCCTCGACCACGAAGCGGTCATTCGGCGACCGGCCGCTATGGCTCCCGGTCAGTGCCAGCAGAGAGCCGCCCTGGCCGAGCTGAACCTCACCGCGGCGAATGGCTTCCTCGCTCAAACGCGGGGCCGAAAAATTCCATAAGGCGTTGGCAACCTTGCCCAAGCCCTGCTGATCAAGCCCGTTCCGGCTTACTCGATGACCGATGTTCTGCACCGTTTCCTCGCTCCTTGTTCAGCGGCCAAACGCAGGCCGCTTGATGTGTCCACCCGAAGGCGGCGAACTTAGACAATCTCATAATATGAGATCAAGACAAAGTGGCGGTTTTCCGGGCTTTTTTTCGGATTATTTCCGGGCCCTCGCCACCAGCGCGACGAGTGCACTGCGGCATGACATTGAATCTGTTACAGGATTGTCATAATCGAGGCGCGCATACCGGCCCGCCGCCATCAGATCGATGCCGTCAGAATCCGCCCCTGTCATGCGCCACTCCCCGGGGCGGCGCCGTAAAAGAGATTCGGCGCACGCCCTGACAGCATCCCCGTGGTCCGCATTCATGTGTTCAATCACGCCGGCTTCGATATCCGCCATTTCAGCAGCAATCTTTTTCGGGGTCAGGATGTGCTTCGCCTCGAACCAGACGGCCCGCGCAAACCCGCCGACGTAATGCGCCCGCTCGACCGACATTCTGAAAAATCCGAAATCGGGGAAGTCCGCATACAACGCCGCATCCGGATGCCGAGACAGAAAACGTGCCCGGGTGTCCGGCTTTTTATCGCGTGTGATCTTTCCCATCAGAGTCAGGCGCGGCCCGGTTTGCGGATTGCGGTTTCTGGCTGCGTTTTCGACCAGCAGCGACGCCCGGGGATCGGCAGCAATATTTTTCGTATGATCCGACAGGCCCGAGAACAGAAACACCGGCTGGCCCTGGTGATCGCAGGCATAGGTGACGAGCGAGCCATAAGGCGCCCCACCCTCCGCCATCGCCGTCGACAGCATGCCGACTCCCCGGCACCGTATTAACAGCCGCGACAAATCCGCATTTCTGCGTTTGATCATCCTCGCCTCCGACATCCAGATACGATGACTTTGCGCAGCACGCCCGGCAGCGTCAAGCCGGCGTAATGCCAGCGTAATTAATGTCCCTTGCGTGCCCACCTCTGCGTACACATTTCATGTCACAACGCGACCGTATTCATTCAAACCCAGGATTGACCCGGCCACCGCCGGGTACTGATCTGACCACTGATGCCTTATCATTTTCACTTTTAAACGAAAGAGGTGCCATCATGGCGCATCTGATCACCCTTGCCGGTGACCCTGCCGTCTGGGTCGCTCTTGTGACGCTGATCGCGATGGAAATCGTGCTCGGCATCGACAATCTGGTCTTCATCTCGATCCTGACCAACAAGCTGCCCAAGGAGCAACAGGGCAAGGCACGCCGTATCGGAATCGGTTTCGCCCTGATCATGCGCCTGGCCCTGCTCGGCACCCTCAGCGTGATCGTCGGCCTGACCGATACGGTCATCGAACTGTTCGACCACGGCTTTTCATGGCGCGATCTGATTTTACTGGCCGGCGGTCTGTTCCTGGTCTGGAAAGCGACCAAGGAGATTCATCACAACGTCGACCCGGACCCGGAACCCGATCTGTTCAACAAGGGTGTCAAAGGCATGGCGTTCAGTGCCGCAATCTTCCAGATCATCCTGCTCGATCTGGTATTTTCCATCGACAGCATCATCACGGCGGTCGGGATGACCACGCACCTGCCGGTGATGGTGATCGCCGTCATCGTCGCCGTCATGGTGATGCTGCTGGCCGCCGATCCGCTGTCGAAATTCATCGGCAACAATCCGACCATCGTCATGCTGGCGCTGGGTTTTCTGCTGATGATCGGCACCACGCTGATCGCCGACGGTCTCGGCTTCCATGTGCCGAAAGGATACATCTACGCAGCGATGGCGTTCTCGGCCTTCATCGAAGGGCTGAACATGCTGTCGCGGCGCCGGCGGCAGAGACTGAAGGCGGCGGAAGGTGCCTGAGAATGCCTTGCCTCATCCTTCGAGACGGCGTCGAAGTCGCCCCTCAGGATGAGGTCCATTCTCACGCGCCATCAGGATAAGGGAAAATTCAGCCTCACCCTGAGGAGCGGCCCGCCGAAGAGCGGGCTGCGTCTCGAAGGGCGAGGCTTGTTTATCAGAGCGACTTCCGGAACAGTTCAGCCCCGGCGCCAAGCGCCTTGAGCTTGCCCTCGGCGACATGGCGGGGCAACGGTGCCATGCCGCAGTTGGTACACGCGATCATTCGTTCAGGGTCGACGTAAGCCGCCGCCGCCTGCAACGTCGCGCAGACCTTTTCCGGTGTTTCGATCTCTTCCGTTGCAACGTTGATCGCACCGACGAGGATTTCCTTGTCCTTGAGTATCCCCATCACCTCGTGCGGCACGTGGCTGTCGGCGCATTCGAGCGACACCTGCTGAATCTTCGAGGCATTCAGGGCCGGGAAGAAATCCTCGTACTGGCGCCACTCGTCGCCGAGCGTTTCCTTCCAGTCGAGGTTTTGCTGAATGCCGTAGCCGTAGCAGATGTGGACCGCTGTGGTGCATTTGAGACCTTCCGCCGCCGCCTCAAGCGTCTCGACACCCCACTCGGCCGCTTCCTTGGTGAACGCGTTGAAGGCCGGCTCATCGAATTGAATCACGTCGACGCCGAGCGCTTCCAGTTCCTTCGCTTCCTCGTTCAGCAACTTTGCAAAGGCCATCGCCATGTCGGGCCGCGTATCGTAATAGCCGTTGGCGATGGTGTCGCAGATGGTCATCGGCCCCGGCAGCGTGAACTTGTACTTGTTGGTGGTATGATCACGGCAGAAGCGTGCGCCGCTCGTATGCACCGATCCGTTGCGTTTGACCTCGGACACCACGGTCGGCACCTGGGCGTCGTAACGGTCGTTGCGAATGCCCATGGTCGTCATCTTGTTCCAGTCGATGCCCTCGATTTTTTCAAGGAACCCGTGCACGAAGTGTTTCCGGAACTGCTCACCGTCACTGACGATGTCGATGCCGGCATCCTCCTGACATTTGATCCAGGCCAGGGCGGCATCGGACTGCCCTTCAAACAAAAGATCATCGGCGACGCGCCAGGGCGCCCAAAGCTTCTCCGGTTCCGCGAGCCAGGCCGGTTTCGGCAAGCTTCCGGCGACAGTTGTCCTGATCATGGTATCCTCCCATATTGTCGGTATTCGATGTTTTTATTGTTTTCAGTTAAACTCACATGCCGAACGCGAACAGGCAATATATCACCTTGCCGGATGTATGTGCCTTATTTCGCCCAAATTCGCATATAATTTGGCCATATTGACGCCGTACCAGAAGCGAGGATTAAATTTAAACCATGAGTGGAACCAAACCCATGCTCCATAAAATCGCGCTGGTCGACGACGATCAAAACATTCTGACGTCCGTGTCCATGGCGCTTGAAGCCGAAGGCTACGACGTTGCGACCTACCCCGACGGCGTCGCCGCGCTGCAGGGAATCGGTGAACATCCGGTCGATCTGGCCGTGCTCGACATCAAGATGCCGCGCATGGACGGGATGGAGCTTCTGGGTGAAATCCGCAAGAAGGACACCCTGCCGGTAATCTTTCTCACCTCAAAGGATGACGAGGTGGATGAACTGCTCGGGCTGCGCATGGGGGCGGACGACTACATCAAGAAACCGTTCTCGCAGCGCCTTCTGATCGAACGCATCCGCGCCATCCTGCGCCGCCGCGATGCCGATCCGCTGGTCGAGGGTGAAGACGGCAAGAACGTCCTTCGCCGCGGCGAGCTGATGCTCGATCCGGACCGTCACCTGTGTGTTTGGAAAGGCAAGGAAGTCACCCTGACGGTGACGGAATTCCTGCTTGTCGAATCCCTGGCGCGCCGTCCCGGCCATGTGAAGAACCGCGATCAGCTGATCGATGCGGCCTATGGTGAAAACATATATGTCGAGGACCGCACCATCGACAGCCATGTCAAAAGGCTGCGCCGCAAGTTCCGCGAGGTCGATCCGGAATTTTCGGAGATTGAAACGCTGTATGGTGTCGGTTACCGCTATAAGGCATAAAATCTGGCGGCCCATCGCGGAGGCCGGACTCCTATAACAATCCAACGTCGGGGGAAAGATGGCCAAGGGGGGTCAGGAAGGCGAACCTCGGGGAACGATGCGGGGCACCGCGTCGAAACCGTTTATTTCGCCGCTGACACGCCGCATCCTCACCGTCAATCTGCTGGCCATCGGCACCCTTGTCGCCGGCCTGCTGTATCTCGGTGAATACCGCCGCTCCCTGGTCGTCAACGAACTGAAATCCCTGGAAGTCCAGGCGCAGATGTTCGCCGCCGCGCTTGGTGAAGGCGCGGTGGTTTCCGAAGCGCCGAACGGGCAGTTCCTGGTCTCGGACATCGCCTATCAGATCACCCGCAGGCTGGTCGAAATCACCGATACCCGGGCCCGGCTGTTTCGTGCCGACGGCACCATGATCGTCGATTCCAGACGCCTCGGCGGTGCCGGCGGCACGGTGCAGATCGAGATTCTGCAACCGCCGGATCAGGACTACGATCTGCTGGATTCCCTGCTCGATAAATATGACGACCTGGCGCGTGCCGTCAGCGGCGAAGGTCCGCTGCCGAAATACAAGGAAAACCCGTTGCAGTCGGCCAGTGATTTCCCCGAAACCCAGGCCGCCCTGATCGGTGAAAGCGCCGTTGCATCGCGCCGTTTCGGCAGCGACGGCCTGATGCTCAGCGCCGCCGTCCCGGTACAGCGTTACAAACAGGTTCTGGGCGCCATCATGCTATCCAGGGACGGTGAAAACATCCGCTCCGCCCTGCATGACGTGCGCTTGGACATTCTCAAGGTCGTCGCCGTCGCCCTCAGCGTGACGATCCTGCTGTCGTTATATCTGGCCGGCACCATCGCCCGCCCGATCCGCCGCCTGGCCATTGCCGCCGAGCGCATTCGCCATGACAAGGGCCGCAAGGAGACGATTCCGCTGCTGACCGACCGCCGCGATGAAATCGGCGATCTCGCGCTCAGCCTCAAGGAAATGACCGAGGCGCTGTGGCTGCGCATGGACGCCATCGAACGCTTCGCCGCCGACGTCGCGCACGAAATCAAGAACCCGCTGACGTCTTTGCGATCTGCTGTTGAAACCGTGGGGCGCGTCACGGACCCGGCGCAACGCGAAAAACTGATGGCGATCATCACCGACGACGTGGCGCGGCTCGACCGGCTGATCAGTGACATTTCCAACGCCTCCCGGCTGGATGCGGAACTGAGCCGTACCGAATTCGAGACTGTCGATCTTGCCGGGGTGCTGGGGGCGATCGTCGACATGCGCAATGCCGCCGACCATGATGACGACGTGGCAGTGCGCCTGGAGATCGTTTCCAACGGCGGACTGCTTGTTCAGGGAATCGAAGACAGGCTGGTCCAGGTGTTCCGCAATCTGATTTCCAACGCCAACACGTTTTCGCCCAAAGGCGGCAGTATCCGCATCGCCGTCGGCGAGACCGGCGACTGGCTGATCGTCACCATCGACGACGACGGACCGGGCGTCCCCGAGGGCAAGGAGGCTGAAATCTTCAACCGTTTCTATTCGGCCCGTCCCGAAGGCGAGAAATTCGGCACCCACTCCGGGCTCGGCCTCTCGATTTCCAAGCAGATCATCGACGTGCATGATGGTGAAATCGAAGCCATGAACCGCCGCGACGGATCGGGGAACGTGATCGGGGCCAGGTTTATCGTGCGGCTGCCCGCGCGTAACAATTGAGTGCGGTTGGCCGCGCGTTGCGTGAATTCGCCGGTTGCCGTGATCTGTCAGACTTGAAACACTCATCCTTCGAGACGCCCCGGATATGATCCGGGGCTCCTCGAGATGAGGAAACACTTTTCCCAACCTCATGCTGAGGAGCAACGAAGTTGTGTCTCGAAGCATCGGGGCTGCAACAGGAACAACGGCCGGCTCATGAACGCGGACACCAATCAACTCCATGCCAGCGCCGTCGCCATTGACGGCAAGGGTGTCCTTTTGCTGGGCGCATCGGGGGCGGGGAAATCCGATCTGGCGCTCCGGCTGATTGACGCAGGCGCCGTCCTTGTCGCCGATGACCGCGTCGATCTCGAACCCGCCGGCGGCGCATTGCTGCTGTCCGCACCGGAAAAACTGGCCGGCATGATCGAGGTCCGCGGGCTTGGCATTGTCCGCCTGGCCCATGAAACAAAAGTGTCGCTTTCTCTGATTGTGGATCTGGTGAAGCCTGAGGATATTGAGAGGCTGCCGGCAACACTTCAGGGGGATTTCATGGGTCAGCAGGTCCGCCGCTTCGCGCTCGATCCGTTTACCGCTTCGGCACCGGCGAAAATCCGCCTTGCATTATCCGTCGCCGATCAGGCTATGCTGAGCCCGTGATGAACGCCGAAAAAACACAAACGCGCGTGCTTCTGGTGTCCGGCGTTTCCGGCGCCGGCAAAAGTTCTGCGCTGAAGCTGCTCGAAGACATCGGTTTCGAGGCCGTCGACAACATGCCGCTGTCGCTGATCGGACGTCTGATCCCCGGCCTTGAAGGCGTCGAGGCGCCGGAACCGGACAGCCAGCCGCTGGCCATCGGCGTCGATATCCGCACCCGTGATTTCGATGCTTCACGGCTTTTGCAGTTGCTCGATCAGTTTTCCGAAAGTTCCGGCGTGCACATCTCGCTGCTGTTCGTCGATTGCGATGATGAAGTTCTGGGCCGCCGCTTCGAGGAAACCCGCCGCCGCCACCCGCTTGCCGCCGACCGGCCGGTGATCGACGGCATTCGCCGCGAACGCCGTGTCATGGAGCCGCTGCGCGCGCGGGCCGACTACGTCATCGACACCACGGATTTCGCACTAGGCGATCTGAAAGCACAGCTTGAGCATTCCTTCGGTCTCGACAGCGATCCCGGTCTGGCGATCTTCGTCACTTCGTTTTCATTCAAGCGCGGTCTGCCGCGCGACGCCGATCTTGTCTTCGACGTCCGCTTTTTCAAGAATCCGCATTACGACAATACGCTCCGCCCGCTCACCGGGCGTGATGTGGACGTGCAGTCATATATCGAGAAAGATGATGCGTTCGAAGACTTCTTCGCCCATCTGACCGGCATGACCGGACCTTTACTGCCGCGCTACAGGGCCGAAGGTAAGAGCTATCTGACCATCGCATTCGGCTGCACGGGCGGGCGTCACCGTTCGGTTTTCATTGCCGAACGCTTCCATGCATGGCTTAAGGAAAACGACTGGCGTGCACAGATTCGCCACAGGGACTTGGACAAAGCCTGAGAATCTGCTCACAATTCCGGCAAATGACAGAAAACACCGTCAGGGGATAAGGAAGAACCGACAATGATCGGACTGGTGCTCGTCACGCATGGCCGTTTGGCCATAGAACTCGTATCCGCGCTCGAACACGTCGTCGGGGCGCAGGAGAATGTCGCCACGGTGTGTATCGGCCCCGATGACGACATGGAACAGCGGCGCGCCGAAATCGTCACCAAGGCCGGCGAGGTCGAGGAAGGCGACGGCGTTATCGTGCTCACCGACATGTTCGGCGGCACCCCGTCGAACCTGGCGATCTCGATCATGGATCAGGGGAATATCGAGGTCATCGCCGGGGTCAACCTGCCGATGCTGATCAAGCTCGGATCAATCCGCGAGGAGTCCACACTCGCCGATGCCGCCAAGGAAGCCCAGGACGCAGGACGCAAGTACATCAACATCGCTTCGCAGCTGCTTTCCCAGGGCAGCACCTGAACAGCGCCATGACCGACGGCGCCCAGCAACGAACGTTCACCATCCAGAACAAACGCGGCCTGCATGCCCGCGCTGCGGCCAAGTTTGCCGCGACCGCCAACGGTTTCGCGTGTGAGATCGAGGTGGAGCGAAACGGCCAGAGCGTGCCGGGGCGGTCGATCATGGGTCTGATGATGCTGGCCGCCAGCACCGGCACGGAAATCACCGTCCGTGCCGTCGGCAGTGATGCGGAGGCCGCGCTCGACGCCATCGAAGCGCTGGTCGCCGGCAAGTTTGAAGAAGATTGACCTGATGACGAAATCTCCCGGCAAAGCCCCTGGTAAGTCTCCCGGCAAATCATTCGGCAAATCGACATCGGCAAAAAAATCCCGCGAACGCCTGTTCAAGGGACTGGCCGCCGCACCCGGGATTGCCATCGGCAAGGCGTTCATCCGCTTCAGCGACCAGATCGACGTGCAGACCTATCTGGTCCCCAAGGCCAAGCTGGCCGCCGAACTCAAACGCCTCGACGCTGCCGTCCGCGTGGCCCGGCGTCAGATCCGCAGCCTGCAGGAGCGGGCCCGCGACATGCCCGGTGCCGCCGGCGAAGAGCTTGTCTTCCTGTTTGATGCCTATCTGGCGATGCTCGATGATTCACGTCTGGTGCGCGGCGCGCGCAGCAGCATCGAAAACGACCGGATCAATGCCGAAGCCGCCGTACAAAAGGAATTCCAGACCCTCGCCAAACGCTTTGAAGCGATGGAGGATGCCTACATCGCAGCCCGCCTCGACGATATCCGCGAAGTCGCCGGGCGGCTTGTCGGCATTCTTGTCCGTGCACCGGGCAAGGCCCCGCCGAAACCGCCCAAGGGCGGAATCGTCATCGCCGACCAGCTATCGCCCGCTGATATGGCGCAGATCGATCCGGACAGCGTTGCCGCGGTCGCCGCCGTGCTCGGCAGCACCGAGGGACACACCGCCATCATGGCCCGCGCGCTGGGCCTGCCCGCTGTTCTGGGCGCAGCCGACCTCGCCGGGCAGGTAGAGCAGGGCGACACCGTCATCATCGACGGGTATGCCGGCCGGGTCATCGTGCAGCCGACCGCCGAGACCATCCGCAAATATGAAAAACGCCTGGCCGAGAAACGCCGCGGTGCGCGGGCGCTCGACCGGCTCCGGTTTGAACCCGCCATTTCACGCGACGGCACCGAGATCAAGCTGATGGCCAATGTCGAACTGCCCGTCGAGATGGACGCGGTGCATCACAGCGGGGCGCAGGGGGTTGGGCTGCTGCGCTCGGAATTCATGTTCATGAACCGCGACGACATCCCGAGCGAGGACGAGCAGACGGCGATCCTCAGGCAGATCGTCAGCCCCATGAAAAAATTGCCAGTCACCATCCGCACACTGGATATCGGCGGCGAGAAACCGGCCCCCGCCCTGCTCACCAACATCGACCAGGCGGCGGCATCGGCGCTGGGGCTGCGGGGCATCCGCCTGTCACTTGCCACGCCGGAAACCCTCCGCACCCAGTTCCGCGCCATTCTCCGCGTCTGCACGGGCCATAACGTCCGCATTCTGCTGCCGATGGTGACCACCGCCAGCGAGGTCAAACGCGCCAAGGCGATCCTCGTCGAGGAAGCCGTCAACCTGAAAGCCGAAGGGGTCCGCATCCCCGGCAAGCTGCCGCCGGTCGGCGTCATGATCGAGGTCCCGGGCGCGGCCCTGGCTGCCGACTCACTGGCCCGGGCCAGCGATTTCTTCGCCATCGGCTCAAATGATCTGACCATGTACACTCTCGCCGTCGACCGGGCCAACGAGCACGTGGCGCATCTGTTCAACTCCCTGCATCCGGCGGTGCTGCGGCTGATCCAGTTCACCACCCAGGCCGCGCTCCGGGCGCGAATTCCGGTCTCGATCTGCGGTGAAATGGCCGGCGACCCCCGGTTCACGGCGCTGCTGATCGGGCTCGGACTGAACGATCTTTCAATGACCGCGACCAACATCCCGCTGGTCAAGAAACGCATCCGCGACATGGACGCGCTGGCCGCGTCGCAACGCGCCCTGCAGATCATGGAACAGACCGACAGCGGCCGCATCGCCATGATGATCGACGACTTCAATACGCTGGCGTAATGTCAGAAAAATAATGCGCCCTTCATCTTTGAATTGATTATTGCCTTCTATTTCAACCAAAATAGATGATGTTAGAAAATACGTTTAGTTTGTGGCAGGCAATCGCCGTAGGCGCCATCCCGGTGGTACTTGCGGCCGTTATTTCTTCCTATCCGTTCCGCCGCAAGTTTTTTTGGCTGAATAACTGCTGGTGTTACATAACCGAAAAACTATTCAATGCTTCTTGTGGCTCAGACGGTGAGCAATCCATTCTGATCGCCAATTTCTCCGGGGATAAGGATGGCACCTCAAAAGAGCATGTCAGAAATGCCCTTCGGGCTGCTAAGCACGATTTTGAATTGCTCACGACCGAGCGACTTCTCCGCATGGACCAAAATTTAAATTTTGAAAATGGTCTATCCAAAGCACATAAAAAAGGACGGATTTGGCTTGAAGACAGAAAAGCAGACTTACTGATCTGGGGAGAGGCATATTCTGACAAGAATCTTTTTCGATTAAAATTTACAACGCTGCGCCCTCAATGTGATGCCGGCGGCACTTATCAACTGGATGAAAAGCTTGAACTGCCAAAAGATTTTTCGACGGATATTCATAAGGCACTTGTTGCCGTGGAAGTTGTAATCGCAGCAGAAGAAAAAGCGGCCAAGAGGAAGTCGGAGAAATCTATGTTTGATAACCTTTTCTCGACTTCCATATTTGATGACAACATCACTGAAAATCTTCAATCGAGTCTTGCAAGCGCATACTCATCCGTTGGTGATTACATGAAACAGTTGCTCCCCTCGAAAAAGAAATAAAGTTCAACGACGTATTCCAATACGCTGGCGTGATTTGCAATAAGCAGACATGGCTCCGTCATCCTGAACTTGATTCAGAATCCATAAATCATTCATCAATGTGCTCGCTTTTTATGGGCCCTGAATCAAGTTCAGGACGACGGTAGAAGTGTTGAGATAAACCCTCTCCCACGGGGAGAGGGTGGCGCGCGCAGTGCGCCGGGTGAGGGGTTCCCGGGCACGCTATTCAATCCCCTCACCCTGCCCTCTCCCCAAGGGAGAGGGTTGTTAATGGCTCCCCCTCACCCTGCCCTCTCCCCAGGGAGAGGGTTGATATCGGCCTCCCCAGCCTGCCCTCTCGCCTGAACGAAGATGATGATTTTTCCACTTGCGCCGCAAGATGTGGGCCGGTATAAACGCGCCAACGATAAGATATAAAGAAATCTTTATGTCTTTAACTGTTTCCCAAATCGAGCACGGAGCCGAACGACATGAACGCCCAGATGAAAACAACGACCGACTGCAAGGTCGCCGACATGAGCCTCGCCAAATGGGGCCGCAAGGAACTTGATATCGCCGAGAGCGAAATGCCGGGCCTGATGGCCACGCGCGAGGAATACGGCGAATCAAAGCCGCTGAAGGGCGCGAAGATCGCCGGTTCCCTGCACATGACGATCCAGACTGGCGTGCTGATTGAAACCCTGCAGGCGCTGGGTGCGGATGTCCGCTGGGCATCGTGCAACATCTATTCGACGCAGGATCATGCCGCCGCCGCGATCGCCGAAAAAGGCACGCCCGTGTTCGCCGTCAAGGGTGAGTCGCTGGAGGATTACTGGCAGTACACCCACGAAATCTTCAACTGGGCGGACAACACCGGCCCCAACATGATCCTCGACGACGGCGGCGACGCCACGCTTCTGATGCATCTGGGCAAGGAAGCCGAAAAGGATCTTTCGGTTCTGGACAATCCCGACAGCGAAGAAGCCGAAGTGATGTTCGCCGCGATCAAGGCGAAACTGAAAACCGACCCGACCTGGTACACGGATCATTCCAAGGACATCATGGGTGTCACCGAAGAAACGACGACCGGCGTGCACCGCCTGTATGACATGGCGAAAAAAGGCTCGCTGATGTTCCCGGCGATCAACGTCAACGACTCGGTCACCAAGTCCAAGTTCGACAACAAGTACGGCTGCCGAGAAAGCCTCGTCGATGCGATCCGCCGCGCCACCGACGTGATGATGGCCGGCAAGGTTGCCTGTGTCGCCGGTTTCGGTGATGTCGGCAAGGGTTCCGCCGAGAGCCTGCGCCATGCCGGTTGCCGCGTCATGGTCACCGAAGCCGATCCGATCTGCGCCCTGCAGGCCGCCATGGAAGGCTTCGAGGTCGTGACCATGGAAGACGCCTGCAAACGGGCCGACATCTTCTGCACCGCGACCGGCAACGTCGATGTGATCACCGTCGATCATATGCGCAACATGAAAGACCGCGCCATCGTCTGCAACATCGGTCACTTCGACAGCGAAATTCAGGTCGCCGCCCTCAAGAACATGAAGTGGGAAGAGATCAAGCCGCAGGTCGACGAGATCCAGTTCCCGGATGGCAACCGCATCATCCTTCTGGCGCAGGGCCGTCTCGTGAACCTGGGCTGCGCCACCGGCCACCCGAGCTTCGTGATGTCCGCATCCTTCACCAACCAGGTACTGGCTCAGATCGAGCTTTATGCAAACAACAAGGACGGCCATTACAAGAACGACGTCTATGTGCTGCCGAAGCATCTCGACGAGAAAGTCGCCGCCCTGCACCTCGAACAGCTTGGTGTCTCGCTGACCACGCTGAGCCAGAAACAGGCCGATTATATCGGCGTGCCTGTCGCCGGCCCGCACAAGCCGGAAACGTATCGTTACTGATCAGGCATAGCCCCTCACCCTGCCTTCTCCACATGGGGGTGGGAACGCTCGCATAACCAGCCCCTCTCCTTCGGGAGAGGGGCATACCGTCCTCACATTCAACCTTTCGTCATCCTGAACTTGATTCTGGATCCATGCTTTCCCATCAGCCGTTGCGCCGATGCCATGTGGATCCCAAATCAAGTTTGGGATGACGTTTATATGTGCACGTGCGTATAAATTCAGATGAACACCGAAAAGCGCATGTGGATTATCGCCGGCCCGCCGGGGGCCGGGAAAAGCACGCTGGCGGCCCGTCTGTTTGCAGACGATATCGGCACCACGCGCCATATCGACGCCGACGATCTGCGCGGATTTTCCGCCGCCGACGACCTCCCCGAAGCCTCCCTGAAACAGAACCTGCCGGTCTCGAAACGGCTCGAAATAGCCGAAACCGGCGGCCGCAGTTTTTTCGTGGAAAGCCGGCTGATGAGCCGCAAACCGCTGTCCGCGGCGATCCGGCTCAGACGCCGTAGCTGGCACGTCGGCCTGATCTATCTGGCGTTGCCTAAAATCCAGCTGTGCCGGGACCGTATTCGGCTCAGGGTCATGAAGGGCGGCGATGATGTCGACGACGAGCTTCTGGAAAAGACCTTCCGCGCGGCGATGGACAACTTGCCGCACTACATCGACGCCGCCGACAAGTGGATCATCCTCGACAGTTCCGGGGCCCGCAAACCGCTGATCGCGCACGGCAGCTACGCCGGTGCCGCCCCCAAACAGGCCGATGCCCTGAAAGCGCTTCTGCCCGGCTATCCATTCATTCCCGCGGCCCGTGCCGTCGCCGCCGATCAATGGGTGATGCCTGTTGTCGAGACCTTCGAGAAACTGTCGACATGGCAATCCACGCTGGACCGGCTGATGCGTATCGCCGACAACATTGAGGCCATGAACGGACAATGAATACGGCTTTCAATCCAGCTGCGGCGCGGCAACGCTTTTCTTGGCCCCGAGCTGCATCGGGCGTAGACTTCTGGCCGTGTTGGAAACCGCTATGAACACCCTGCCGCTGATACTGGGCACCGTGATCGGTGCACTGATCGTGCTGCCGTTTGCGCTGGTCTACCGGGCCCGCGCCCGCGATGCGTCGACCGAACGCCGCCGCACCGAGGCCGTCGCCAACCGGACGCGCAGCATCCTGTCATCTTCGCCCGACGGCATCTTTCTCTGGGACCACGCCACCGGCGGCATTTCGTGCTCGCGCCGGCTGGCGGAAATGCTGGAGATCGAGAGCGGCACCCTTGCCCGCTACGACGACATCCGCGCCTGCTTTGAAGAGACAGAACTGCAGAAACTGGAGCAGGGCGTCAGTCTGCTTCGGGCCAAAGGCACGCCCTTCGATGTGACCCTGAAGCGGGGACAGATACACTTTCAGGCCCTCGGCAGCCGGGCGACAGGCACCGCCGGTGAAGCCGTGGCCGATATCGTCTGGATGCGCCGCGTCCATGCCGCCGCCGAAGGTCCCGCCACCAACGCGGGCGGCTTTGACGACCGTCATCTGACGGCCCTGCTCGATGCATTGCCGATCCCCTTATGGCTGCGCGATGCGGATCTGAAAATCGCCTTCCAGAACCGTGCCGCCGAGCGCGTGCAGGGTCTGGGGGACGAAACCGGCCGCCGGGCACGCACCGACGGCAAGCCCGCCACCGATAGCGCGGAGATCACCGAAAACGGCACCCCTCGCCGGGTCCGTATCACCGAAACCCCGCTGGCCCCGGCCATCGGCGAGCGCAGCGGCACCATCGGCTTTGCCGTCACCGCCGAGCAGACCGCGACACCGGTAGCGGCAGCGCAGACACCGTCGGCCCCGACGGAGCCACAGACGGGCGAGTTGTTGCGGGCGCTGGAAACTGGCGTCGCCGTGTTCGACGGCGAGACCCAGTTGGTCGCCGCCAATGCCGCCTTTGCCGCGCTGTGGCGGCTCGACCCGGACTGGCTGCAGACCCGCCCGACGATGAGCGATCTGCTGATGCGGCTCCGCGAACTGCGCCGTCTGCCCGAGGTCGCGAACTTCGCCGAATTCCGCAACGACGAGTTGGGACGTTTCGGCACCCTCACGCAGATCACGCAGGACGAACTGCACCTTCCGGACGGCCGTACCCTGAAGCGCCGCTTCGGTCCGCTGGCGGACGGCGGGATGGTGATGGCCTGTGACGACGTTTCGGATCGCCTCGATATGCAACGATCCCTGAAATCCGCCGACCGGGTCCAGCGCACGACCCTTGAAAACATGCGCGAAGGCATCGCCGTGTTCGGGGCCGACGGACGCCTGCAACTGACTAACCCGCAGTTGGCCAAGCTCTGGGACATGGACGAAACCGAGCTTGAACTGGGCGCGCGGTTGCCGGATGTGATTCAGGCGCTGGGCATGAAGATGGCCGCGAACAACGAGAAATGGTCTCTCCGCAAGGAGCGGATCGCGTCGGAGATTCTGGCACGTTCGGTTTCCAGCGGCAGACTCGATCTGATCAACGGGCGGATTCTGGCGTTTGCCAACATCCCGCTGCCGGACGGCGCGACGCTGGTCAGTTACGGCGACATCACCGACAGTTACCGTGTCGAGGAAGCCTTGCGCCAGCGTGCCCGCACCCTTGCCGAAGCCGACCGGATGAAGACGGAATTCATCGCCAACGTGGCAACCGAAGTCCGCACGCCGCTGAATACCATTCACGGATTCGCCGATATATTGCGCCAGGAAATGTTCGGCGAACTGAACAAGCGCCAGCACGAATATGCCGAGAACATCGTCACCACATCGGAAAAGATGATGGATGTGGTGACGGATATTCTCGACCTCGCCACCATCGAAGCCGGCCGCATGGAACTGAACAAGGACATCGTCGATCCGCATGCGATCCTTGTCGACGCCTTCAACGTCGTGAAGGAACGTGCCCGCCGCAAGAACATCAAGGTCGACTTCGACTGCCCGCCCGATATCGGCTGGGTCTCGGCGGACGCCAAGCGGCTGACCCAGGTGGTCTTCAACCTTCTGACCAACGCCATCACCTTCACGCCGAAACTGGGCCACGTCATGCTCGCCGCAAAACGTGAGGACGAGGTGCTGGAGATTTCCGTATCCGACAGCGGCCCCGGCATCCCCAAACCGGATCGCGACCGGGTGCTGCAGCCGTTCCAGCGAATCAGGAGTGACGATCATCAGGGCGCGGGGCCGGGTCTCGGCCTCACCATCGTCAACAGATTCATTGAATTGCACGGCGGCAGTGTCGAAATCAGATCGAATAAGTCACGCGGTACGACGGTGGTCTGCCGCATTCCCGTCAACGACGATAATACCGAAGGGCTTGCGCCCCGTGATGGGGATCATGCTATCGTAGACGAACACGCGGCGGAATAACCGAAGACACCCTGCCGCCGAAGGGAGAACGGACGTGGACCTGCAGACGCTATGCATCGTTGTTATCCTGGCCGCCATGGTCACGATGCTGGTGCGCGCCCTGCTCAACGCGGGCAACACCCGCGCGAAGTCCCGCCGCCCGAAAGCCGCCAAGCCGTTACCCGGGGCCTTTGCGCTGGACGATGCCCTCGACAAGCTGAACGAGACGATCCGCATCCTGCAACGCGATCTTGGCGATCAGGCACCGGGGCGGAGCGATCCCTCGGGGCTCAGGTTCTATATCGCCTATCTGGTCGGCATCGCCCGCGAAATCGCCAAAATGAACCGGATCGCCTATGGCCCGGCGCTGGAAACCCCGATCCGCATGGAAATGATCCGCCACGGCATTTCGGGCGGGAACGGCAATGACGTCATGGCGCGGATTCTCGCCAGCGACGAAGGCCAGCAGGGCCTGATCGCCGGCGAAATGGACGGCGCCGATGCCTGCGACCCGGATTACAGCGGCGCATACTTTGCCCGTGTCCTGTCGTACTTCACCGACGCACAGGTGCGTGGCCCGCGCTGAGGCTAGAGCCTTTTCCGGCCGGAAAGTGCTCTAGAGAGCTTCCACCGCTTCACATAATTTTTCGATATCCCCGGCGTCATTGTAATAGTGCACGGATGCCCGCACGACCTCGTCCAGGCCGCGGTTTTCCATGTCGATGCGGGTCGACCCGCGCCGTGACACCGAGACGTTGATATTTTTTGCCGCCAGTGCTGCCTTGATCTCGTCCGGTGATTTGCCGTCCATGATAAAGGTGGTGATGCCACATTTCTGGGTGCCCAGATCGGTGAGGGTGACACCCGGGATCGCCGACAGGGACCGGCGCAGGTCCGCCGCCGTCCCGATGATACGGGACTGGATGTTCTCCATCCCCCATGCCAGCGCATAATCGACGGCCACGCCCAGCCCGATCACGGCGGCGATATTGAATTCCCAGTTCTCGAAGCGTTTGGCCGTCGGCAGGATTTCAAAACTGTCGCGCCCGGTCCATTGCGCCGCGTGCAAATCCAGAAACAGCGGCTCCAGGGATTCGATCCTGTTTTTGCGGACATACAGAAATCCGGTGCCGCGTGGGCCGCGCAGATATTTCCGCCCCGTCACCGACAGCGCATCGCAACCGATCCGATCCACATCCAGCTCCAGCTGCCCGCACGACTGGCACGCATCGAGCAGGTAATACACACCGGCCTCGCGGGCGATCCTGCCGATTTCTTCGGCCGGGTTGACCAGGCCGCCGTTGGTCGGCACATGGGTCACCGAGATCATCCGCACCCGGTCATCGATCAGATTTCCGAGCGCCGCCAGATCGACCGCGCCGTCTTCACCGCTGGGGGCAACGACGATTTCCACACCATGCGAACGCGCGGCCTGTAGATACGAGATATAGTTGGACGCATATTCCGCTTCGACGGTAATGATTTTGTCCCCGGGGCGGAACTGCCGGAGCATGGCATGGAAGGCCTGCAGCCAGGCGACGGACGCGTTCTCGACAAGGGCGATTTCACTGGCGTCCGCGTTCAGCAGCTCGGCAACCGCCTGATAGGTCCGCACCCGTTTGTCGTTTGCCAGCGCCGCCGCTTCGTAGCCGCCGATGTCAGCTTCCAGCTGCAAATGCCGGAACTGGGCATCCAGCACCGGTTGCGGCATCAATCCCGCACCGGCGTTATTAAAATGAACGACGTTTTTCGTCCCCGGTGTATCGGCCCGTGCACGCGCCACATCAATCGTCATCGACAGCCCCTCCTGTATGTCTCCAATGTCGTTTATCGGCAAGGCAGGCGGGCATAGTAAAGGGATATATCCGTAATATCCTGTTCGCTCAGATGACGGACCTGCCCTTCCATGATTGCGGCACGGCGTTTTTCCTGACCATCCCCTTCCTCCATCCTACCGGTTTTAAAACTCAGCATTTGTTGTTTGAGATAAATAAAATCCTGACCGGCGATATTCGGTATATTAGGATTCTTGGCGATGCCGAATTTGCCGTGGCACACCTGGCAGCGAATTTCCACCTTTGGCGGCGGCAGGGGGGCACCGGTCATAATGGCGCGACACGGCTTGGATGCATAATAAGCCGCCAGATCATTGATATCCTCGTCCTTAAGATCGATCACGAAGCTGTCCATGATCTCATTGGACCGCCGCGCCCGCGTCAGGGCCTTGGCATCGCTTTCAACATAGGACGTGTATCCGGCCCGTAGCTTTGCAGACGTTCGCATCTCCCGGAGTTGCTTGACCAGATACTTGGCATGCTGATTCGCCAGATTCGGAAACCCTTCAATGCGGTTTTCACCTTCCGTGCCATGGCACATCACACATTGTTCAGCCAGCTCGGCCCCCCGTGCCGGGTCACCCTGGGCCCGAACCGGCAATGGCAGAACAAGCGTGACGAGGAAGGGTATCAGAAGAAGGTAATTCAGGCGTAACACAAGAAAGGCTCTCTGGTTATTTCATCCATTCTGCAGCACGACCCTGATCCCGGCCTTCCGTCTGCTCATTTGGCCGAAGGCACACCCTTGGTCGTCGAATACTCGAAATGCAGGGCCTTGTCGGGGAACACCCGCGTATAGGCATGATGCGCCGCGAACGCGGCTTCCGAGAACCCGGTCAGGATCAGTTTCAGCTTGCCCGGATAATCCGACACGTCACCAATAGCATAAATGCCGGGGACCGACGTTTCAGCGGTCGCCGGGTCGGCGGGAATGCCGCCCTGCCCCGCGCCCAGGCCCCAGTCCAGAATCGGCCCCAGATTCTGTGACAACCCATAGAATGCAAGCAGAACATCCGCATCGATACGCCGCTCGTTGCCGTCCAGATCGGCGACGATCACAGCTTCGAGGTGATCGTCGGTCCCGTCCAGACCCTGCAGTTGATAGGGCGTCACCAGATCGATGCTGCCGTCTTCGGCCAATACCGTCATTCTGCGCACGCTCTCCTCCATCGCCCGGAACCGCGCCCGGCGATGCACCACGTGGACCTTGTCCGCGATCCCGGAGAGCTGGATGGCCCAGTCGACGGCGCTGTCCCCGCCGCCGGCAATGACCACCCGCTTGCCGGTGAAATCCTTGACGGCGCCAACCATGTACTTGACCCCAAGCCCCGGCCCCTGCGCTTCATAGCGCTCTATTCCCGCCAGCGGCGGCCGTTTCGGGCCGAAGGCCCCGACCCCGGCGGCAATGATCACGGCACGGGCGCTGATTTCCGTCCCCGCCGAGGTGGTCAGGCGGAAATCACCGGCTTTGCCCGATAATCCCGTGACCTGCTGATTGAGGTGTATATGCGGCTCGAACGGGGCCATCTGCTTGTCCAGTGCGCGGATCAGATCGCCCGCGGAAATTTCCGGCTGCGCCGGAATGTCGAAGATCGGCTTTTCCGGATACAGCGCCGCGCACTGCCCGCCGATGTCATCAAGGGCATCAATCAACCGGCACTTCATGCCCAGCATGCCGCACTGGAATACCGCAAACAGCCCCACAGGCCCGGCGCCGATGATCGCGACATCGGTGGAAAAGCGTTCGTGCGCGGGCTCTATGGTCACGTCATCGGGTCCTTAGTCTGACCGTCCCGGCGGATCGGGGCGCGGCAGCACTAGGATGGGTGCCTGACGGCGGCGGTTCAAGTCTTGTTCGCCCGCAAAGCGGCATATACAAACGCAGTCATGCACGATCAGACAGACCGTATTGCTGACGTTTCCGTTGCCGACGAGGATGGGACCCGTGACCTCGCCGCCCGGATCGCGCCCGTTCTGGCGGCGGGTGACGTGATTGCCCTCGCAGGGACTCTCGGCGCCGGCAAGACGGCCTTCGCACGCGCCCTGATCAATGCCCTGCCGGGTGATGCCGAAGATGTCCCGAGCCCGACCTTCACCCTGGTCCAGACCTATCCGCGCGGCACGCTCGAGATATGGCATTTCGATCTGTACCGGCTCGAAGACCCGGAAGAAGCCTATGAACTCGGGATCGAGGATGCCTTCGCTGACGCCGTCAGCCTGATCGAATGGCCGGATCGGCTGGGCACGCTGATGCCCGCCGGACGGCTGGTCATCGACATTTCCGAAACCCCGGCCGGCCGCCGCTTCGTCATTTCCGGCGATGCCGCCTGGGCGGCACGGCTTGCAGACGTTTTCGAAGGAACACCCCCGCATGGATAAACGTGCCGAACCCCGGATGACGTTTCTGGCCAATGCCGGCTGGGCCGGGGCCAAGGTCAGCGTGCTGGCCGCCGATGCCTCGTTCCGCAGTTATTACCGGGTGCAGCTGAACGACCGCCAGTGTGTGCTCATGGACGCACCGCCCCCCGAAGAGGATATCCGCCCCTTCGTGACCGTCGGCCGCTACCTTGCGCAGTTAGGCTTCAGCGCACCGCGAATCCTCGCCGAAGATGAGCGCCGGGGCTTTCTGCTGCTCGAAGACCTTGGCGACGATACCTATACCCGCATCTTTGAAGCCGGCGGCGATCAGGGACAATTGTACGACGCCGCGATCGATACCCTTGTGCATCTGCATGAACTGGCGTCGGATAAAACCGCACCTGGCGATATTCCCGCGTACGACATGGACCGGCTGCTGGGCGAAGCGATGCTGTTTCTCGACTGGTACATGCCCGCCGTCGGGGCTCCTGTCGATGACACGGACCGCGACGTCTATGAAGATGCCTGGCGCAACGTTTTCGCCGACATCGCCACGCGGCGTGAAACGCTGGTGCTCCGCGATTATCACGTCGACAACCTGATGTGGCTGCCCGCACGGAGCGGCACCGCACGGTGCGGCCTGCTTGATTTTCAGGACGCCCTGATCGGGGCCCGCGCCTATGACCTGATGTCGCTGATCGAGGATGCGCGGCGCGACGTCGACCACAAACGCGCCGACCGGCTGATCGAACGTTATATCGCGGCCTGCGGCGATATCCGCGAAAGCGATCTCAGACGCGATATTGCGATCCTCGGCGCCGGCCGTCATGCCAAGGTGATCGGCATCTTTACCCGGCTCAGCCGCCGCGACGGTAAATCCCGGTATCTGGTGCACATTCCCCGCGTCTGGCGCTTGCTGGAAAACAGCCTGAGCCACCCGGCGCTTTCCCCGCTGGCCCAATGGTTCGCAGAAAACGTCCCGGCAGGCCTTCGCGTCGTTCCCGACGCCAATAACAAGAAAACCGGAGCCCCCGTATGAATGTCGAGACCCCGAAAACCGCCATGGTGCTTTCCGCCGGATACGGCAAACGCATGCGCCCGTTGACCGACACCGCGCCCAAACCGATGCTGCCGCTGAACGGCAAACCGCTGATCGGCCATGTGATGGACCGCCTTGTGCATACCGGTGTCGAACGTGCCGTCGTCAATCTGCACTATCTGGGGGATCAGATCCGCGCCTACCTCGCCGATGAAAAGCGGCTGGAGATCATCTTCACCGAAGAGCCGGAATTGCTGGAAACCGGCGGCGGCGTGAAGAATGCCCTGCCGTACCTGACCGAATCTGGCACCCAACCGGTGTATGTTTTGAATTCCGATGCGTTCTGGCTCGACGGCTATGAAGACACCCTCATCCGGCTGGCGCGCGAATGGAAGGATGACGCCATGGATGCGCTGTTGCTTTTGCACCAGACCCCGGAAAGCCACGGCTATACCGGGTCCGGTGATTTCATGGCCGATCCGCTGGGGCGTCTTCAGCGCCGCCCGGAATCCGAGATCTCGCCGTGGCTGTTCGCGGGCGTGCAGATCCTTCATCCGCGGCTGCTGGACGGCAGTCCTGACGGTGCCTGGTCGCTGAACCTGTTATTCGACAAGGCCATCGCCGAAGATCGGCTGTATGGTGTCATCCACGACGGCGAATGGTTCCATATCGGCACGCCGGATGGTCTCACGGAGGCGGAGGCGTTCCTCAACGAACCCTATGCCGGTGAACGGAAAAGATAGGAAGACATGTTCGAAGGACCGGCGCCACGCATAGTCACAATCGATAGCGGCGTCGCCTTTGTGGATGCGCTGGCGGCACGGCTGATCGATCATGCCGGCGCCGATCCCATGAAACTCGCGGAAATGCGTATCCTGCTGCCAACGCGGCGCGCTTGCCGGGCGCTGGCCGAGGCATTCCTGCGGCTGGGCGGCGGACGGGCGCAGCTCTTGCCGACGATGACCCCGCTCGGCGACATGGACGAGGAAGAACTGTCCATCGCCGAGGCCGGCCTGCCGCCGGGTGCACAGGACGCACTGGGGCTGCCGCCCGCGATCCCGTCACTGCGCCGCCAGTTATTGCTGAGCACCGCCGTCATGGCCTTGCCTGATCATCGCATGCATCCGGAACAGGCGACCGCGCTGGCATTGGAGCTGGCCAAGCTGATCGACAGGCTGGCGACGGAAAACTGCAATCCCGAAGACATCCGCAAACTTGTCGGCGACGACAACGACTATGCCGAGCACTGGCAGCACGTGTTGCGGTTCCTCGAAATCCTGATCGCCGCATGGCCGAACATTCTGGCCGACGAAGGCTGCCTTGACCCGGCGCAGCGCCGGAATGCCCTGCTCCATGCCCAGGCGCGGCTGTGGCGTGAGATGCCGCCCGCGACGCCGGTCATCGCCGCCGGGTCGACCGGGTCGATCCCGGCGACGGCCGATTTGCTGGGCGTGATCGCCGGTCTGCCGCAGGGCATGGTCATCCTGCCCGGTCTCGACAAGGGGATGGCGGACGAGGCCTGGAACCTGCTCGGCCCGACGCATCCGCAATTCGGCCTGAAGCAGCTTCTGGCCCGGCTCGAAGTCGCCCGCGCCGACGTTGCCGATTTCGGTGCGGCACCGGATACCGCGCGGAGCCGTCTGATATCCGTTGCCCTGACCCCGGCCCGCGCCCCGGTGCCGCCGCTGCCCGGAACCGATGATATCGATGCCGCCCTGGCCCACGTGTCGCGCGTCGACTGTCCGGGGCCGAGCGAGGAAGCCGCCGTCATCGCGCTGGCCATGCGCCGCACCCTTGAAACGCCGGAAAAGACCTGTGCGCTGATCACGCCTGACCGCAGTCTGGCCAGACGTGTCGCGGCAGCCCTGAAGCGGTGGGGGATCGAGGTCGATGATTCCGCCGGTATCCCGCTGGCGCAGACACCCCCCGGTGCTTTTCTGCGGCTTGTCGCCGACGCCTGCACGGAACGGCTGGCACCGGTCCCGCTGCTGGCGCTTTTGAAACATCCCCTCGCCACCGGGGGTCTGGACGCGGGCGATTTCCGTGGTCTGGTCCGTGGCTTCGAGATCAGGGCACTTCGCGGCCCCCGCCCGGCGCCGGGTATTCAGGGCCTGAAATCGGCACTGGGGGACAGTGCGAAAACCGCGCACCTGCGCCCGCTGATCGACATCATCGACAAGGCCCTCTCGCCGCTGCTCAACGTGCTGTCGCGCGACAGTGTCGATTACAATGAAGCACTGGCCTGTCATGCCGCCGCCGCCGAGGCGCTGGCGACCGACAGGGAACTTGCCGGTGCGGCACGGTTGTGGGCCGGTGAGGCCGGTGATGCGGCGGCGCGATTCGTCGCCGAGATGGCCGAGGCCATCGGCGTTCTGGGTGCCCAGCCGGGAACGTCCTATGCGGGGATGTTCGACGGTCTGTTGTCGGGCCGCGTGGTCCGCCCCCGCTTTGGCGCCCATCCCCGGCTGCATATCTGGGGGCTGCTTGAAGCCCGTCTGCAACATGCCGACACCGTCATTCTGGGCGGCCTGAACGAAGGCACATGGCCGCCGGAAGCCGAGAGCAACCCGTGGATGAGCCGCCCCATGATGACGGAAATCGGGCTTGAGATGCCGGAGCGCCGGATCGGCCTGACGGCGCACGATTTCCAGCAAGCCTTTGCCGCGCCCGAGGTCATGCTGACCCGTGCCGAGCGCCTGAGCGGGGCACCCACAGTGCCGTCTCGCTGGCTTTTGCGCATCGACAACCTTCTGGAACGTGCGGGCAACAAAACCCGGCTGGGTGCCGATCCGGCACCCCCCTGGCTGAGATGGGCCGACGAACTGGACGACGCCGAACCGATCCGGATCCGCGAGCCGAAACCCTGCCCGCCGCTGAGCGCGCGCCCGAAACGGCTATCGGTGACGCAAATCGAAACCCTTATCCGTGATCCCTATGCAGTCTATGCACGTCATGTTCTGGGGCTGAAAGCCATCGATCCGCTGGATGCAGATCCCGGCGCCGCCGATCGCGGCAGTCTGATCCATGAGGTTCTGGAAACCTTTGTCCGCGAATTTCCCGATACCGTGCCCGACGATGCCGAACGCCGTCTTCTGGAGATCGGCAGAGAGGTCTTTGCCGGTCACCTGGCGCGGCCCGGCGTGCGGGCCTTCTGGTGGCCACGGTTCGAGCGCATTGCCGCCTGGTTCGCGGACTGGCAGCGCCAGCGTCTCTCTGAGGGCTGGCAGGTCAGCTTCGCCGAGGATATCGGTACGTATGACATCGATGCCGTCCCGGAAGGGTTCACCATCACTGCCAAGCCGGACCGCATCGACCACCGGCCCGAGATTGGGCTTTCGATCATCGATTACAAGACGGGCCAGCCACCGAGCGAAAAACAGGTCGAAAGCGGCTTCAGCCCGCAGCTGCCGCTGGAAGCCGTGATGGCCCGAAACGGCGCGTTCAAAGGCGTGCCCGCCGGGGATGCGGCGGAACTTCTGTACATCCGTCTGTCGGGCGGGCGCAAACCGGGTGAACTGAAACCGGTGAAAGCCGATATCCCGGCCCTGATCGACAAGACCCTGAGCGGTGTCCACAAGCTGATCACCCACTATGCCGAACCAAACAATCCGTACCTGTCCGCCCCCCGGCCGAAATTCGAAAACCGTTACAGCGATTACGGCCACCTGGCCCGCATCGCCGAATGGCGCGGCAGCGGCGAGGAAGACGAATGACCCGCGCTGACTTCAAAATCCGCAAACGGACCGGCCAGCAGATCACCGCAGCCGCGCCCGAAGCCTCGGTCTGGGTGTCGGCGAACGCGGGGACCGGCAAGACCGGCGTGCTCGTCGACCGGATATCCAGATTGCTTCTGGCGGGGGTTGAGCCGGAACGCATCCTTTGCCTGACCTTCACCAAGGCCGCCGCCGCGGAAATGGCCAACCGGCTCGCGGAACTACTCGGCAAATGGTCGGCCATGCCCGACGATGTGCTGCGGATGGAACTGCAGGCGCTGGGTGAAACGCCGGATGATCCCGAACTGCTGATCCGCGCCCGGCAGTTGTTCGCAATGACCCTCGAAGCGCCCGAGGGTTTGCGCATCCGCACCATCCATGCGTTCTGCGAATCCCTGCTCGGCCGGTTTCCGCTGGAAGCCCGTATCGCCCCCGATTTCCGGGTCATGGACGACCGCGACCAGCGCGAATTGCAGCTGCAGGCCCGTGACAGCGTTCTCGCCGATGCCGCATCAAGGGGCACGGGACTGGCCGACGCCCTTTCCGCCGTCGCCGCCCTGGTCAACGAGGAACAGTTCGCCGATCTGATGAAGGAACTGGACGGCACCCGGGCCAAATTTCGCGGTGCGCTCGGCAAATACGGCGGGCCGGATCAATTGGCCGACGCCGTCTATGGCGCGCTTGGTCTTGATCCGAAGATCACCGCCGATGACGTCATCCGCGATGCCTGTATCATCGATGACGAGACCCGCACCATGCTGGAGCGGCTCACCGCCGCCTGGGACGAGGGGGCGTCACAGAACAACGGTTTTGCACGCGATGCCCGCCAGTGGCTGGCGATGCAGCCCGAACAGCGGCACGGCTGCTGGCATGATCTTTATAAGTCGATCTTCATCAAGAAGGACGGCGGTCTGAAAGCCGACAAAACACTGATGTCGAAGGGGGCGCTGAGCTTCGATCCGGATGCCCTGCCCCTGGCGATTGAGTTGGGAGAACGCTGCCTCAAAATCCTCGATCTGCTCAAGCAGATCAATGTCGCCAGCGCCACGGGCAACCTGATCCGCATCGGCGCGGCCCTGATCGATGCCTATGAAGGCATCAAGCAGCGTCATGCCCGTCTCGATTACGACGATCTGATCCAGCATGCCTCGGCCCTGCTGAGTTCCGCATCGGGGGTCAGCTGGGTACACTACAAACTCGACGGCGGCATCGAACATGTGCTGGTCGATGAAGCGCAGGACACCAGCCCCGAGCAGTGGCAGGTGATCGAGGAAATCGCATCCGACTTTTTCTCCGGCGCAAGCCGCTATGAGGAAACCGCCGAGCGGCCGCGCACCATGTTCGCCGTCGGCGATGAGAAACAGTCGATCTACAGTTTCCAGGGCGCCGACCCGGTGATGTTCGGCACCATGAAGAACCGTTTCGGCAATCAGGTGCAGACTATCGGGCAGGTCTGGAAACCGGTCGATATGGCCGAGAGCTTTCGTTCCGCCCCGGCAATTCTGGATATCGTCGACAGGGTATTCGAAAACGCAGATGCCGCACGCGGGCTCAGCTTCGACGGTCACAGGATCGATCATATCTCGGCTCGTCAGGGTCAGGCCGGACGTGTCACGCTCTGGCCCAAGGAAGTGCCCCAGGAAGACGACGGCGAGGAAGACCCCTGGTACGTGCCGCTGGATCACGTCAGCGCCGACAGTCCGCTGGCCCGCGTTGCTATCCGTATCGCCGACACGGTCAAGGGCTGGCTCGACAACAAGGAAATCCTGCCCGCCCAGGGCCGCCCGGTGCGCCCGGGGGACGTGCTGATATTGGTGCAGCGCCGCCGCCGCATGGCGGAAACCCTTGTCGCGGCGCTGAAGGAACGGGGCATTCCCGTTTCCGGACGGGACCGGATGGTCCTGCCCGATCAGCTCGTCATTCAGGACCTGATTGCGCTCGGCCGGTTGACGCTGCTTGCTGATGACGATCTGAACACGGCGACGGTTCTCAAAGGCCCGTTGCTGGGTCTGAACGAGGAACAGCTGTTCGCACTCGCCTATGAGCGGCCGAGCACCCTGCTTGATGCGCTGCGCGACAAACGTAGCGAGGATGCGGCCTTTGCCCATGCCTGGGACCGAATCACCGCATGGCGCAATCGCGCCGATTTCATGCCGCCGTTCGAATTTTTCTCGAACGTGCTGAACGCCGATGGGGGCCGCCGACAGCTGCTGGCCCGGCTGGGGCCGGATGCGGCGGATCCGATCGATGATTTCCTGGCCGCCGCGCTGGATTTCGAGGCCGATCACGTCCCCTCCATGGAAGGCTTCCTGCACTGGCTCGAAATCGGCGGCACAGAAGTGAAGCGCGATCTCGAACAGGGCCGGAACGAGGTCCGCGTCATGACCGTTCACGGCGCCAAGGGATTGCAGGCGGAAATCGTTTTTCTGGCCGATGCCTGTTCCGTGCCCGCACCGCAGACCGACGACAGGATCAGGTGGCCCGGCGGCGATATCCCGATGTGGCCCGGCATCAAGGACAACGAAACCGAGGCCCTGTTGGATCTCAAACTGCAAAAGCGCGCCCAGGCCCTGGAGGAATACCGCAGGCTCCTGTATGTCGGCCTGACCCGCGCCAAGGACCGGCTGTACGTCACCGGCTTCACCACCGCCAGGTCCGGCAACGAACCATCGTGGTACGACATGATCGAACGTGCCATGGACGAAGCCGCCGTCCCGGAGACCGAGGCCGACGGCCGTATCCGGCTTGTGTATGACAAACCGCAGACGGCGGAACCGGATGGTGCGCGTGTTTCAGACAGTGACCGCGCGGCGGACAGCCCCTTGCCTGCCTGGGCCGCCGCAGCCCCTGAGCGCGAACCGCTGCCGCCGAAACCGCTCAGCCCGTCGCGCCCGGATGACGAAGAACCGCCGGTGCGCTCTCCGCTCAGCGGCGATGACGGCCAGCGCTTTAAACGCGGCAATGTCGTGCATGCGCTGATGCAGACCCTGCCGGAGCTTGCCCCGGCGCTGAGGCGTGACGCTGCGCGTGCCTATATTGCCCGCCCGGCGCACAGGTTCGAGACGGCAATGCAGTCGGCCCTGCTGGATGAAGTGATGGCGGTTCTTGAAGACCCGGCGTTTGCCGCCTTGTTCGGTCCCGGGTCGCGGGCCGAGGTTCCGGTTACGGGCTCCATCGAGACTGGGGACGGTCCCCGCGTCATATCCGGTCAGATCGACCGGCTGGTGCACACCGGCACGGAACTGATGATTGTCGACTTCAAGACCAACCGCCCGCCACCGGCGCTGGCCCGGGATGTGGCACCGCTGTATCTCAAACAGATGGCGACGTACCGCGCTGCGCTCAGGCGGATATTCCCGGATTTACCGGTCCGCGCGTTCCTACTGTGGACAGATGGTCCCAAGTGCATGGAATTACCGGATGAATTACTGGTGCCTTTGGCACCTTGACGGGGTCATGGCGGCTACCTAGATTCCATTAACACAGTCGTTGAGTGGCTAAGCAGCGCCGCCATCGAACACCGTATTTTTTGAAGGGATACACCTTATGCCCAAGCAAGTTACCGACAGCTCGTTTCAACAGGACGTCCTTGGCGCATCCGGCCCTGTGGTCGTGGATTTCTGGGCTGAATGGTGCGGTCCGTGCAAGCAGATCGCGCCGGCACTTGAAGAAATTTCGGCGGAAATGGGCGACAAGGTCACCATTGCCAAGATCAATATCGACGACAATCCGGAAACGCCCAGCAATTACGGCGTGCGCGGGATTCCGACGCTGATTCTTTTCAAGGACGGCGAGGTTGCCGACACCAAGGTCGGTGCGCTGCCGAAAAGCCAGCTGGTGCAGTGGATCGAACAGAATCTGTAATCCCGCCCAACGGGGTCATATCAGGTTTCCGGACCCCGCCCGCAACGGCGGGGTTCGTTTTTTCAGGGAAGAAACAGGGGTAAACGATGAGCAAACTCGACATCAGGCAGATACCGGTGCTCAACGACAATTACGTGTATCTGGCCCATTGCCCGGAAACCGGCGCTACCGCCGTTGTCGACCCTGCCGTGGCCGGCCCGGTGCTCGATACCCTCAAGGAAACCGGCTGGTCCCTGACGCATATCCTGAACACGCACCATCATAACGACCACACCGGCGGCAACATGGAACTGAAGAACGCCACCGGGTGCACCATCGTCGGCCCGCGTGCCGACCGCGACCGGATCCCCGGCATCGATATCGAGGTCGGCGACGGCGATACGTATCAGCTCGGCAATGCAGAAGCCGCGGTCTTTGACGTGCCCGGCCATACCCGTGGGCATATCGCCTACTGGTTCGCGGGCTCGGATGCGCTGTTCTGCGGCGACACCCTGTTCGTCATGGGCTGTGGACGCTTGTTCGAAGGGACGCCCGCGCAGATGGTAAACTCGCTTTCAAAGTTCGACGAACTGCCGGGCGAAACGCGGGTTTACTGTGCGCATGAATACACCCAGACCAACGGCCGCTTTGCGCTCAGCGTCGAGCCCCATAACGATGATCTGATCCGCCTTATGAAGGAAGTCGACGACAAACGGGTCAAGGGGATTCCGACCGTGCCGTCGACCCTGGCCCAGGAACGCAAAACCAACCCGTTCCTCCGTCCCGACAGCGCCGATATTCAGGCGACGCTCGGCATGCAGGGGGCTGATATCGTCGACGTCTTCGCCGAAGTGCGGAAGCGCAAGGATTCGTTCTAGGGTCTACACTCCGTCACCCAGCGCAATCCCCGTCACCCTGAATAACCACCATCACCCTGAACTTGTTTCAGGGTCCATACCTTCACACCGAAATCGTACCGGGAACCATGGGTCCTGAATCACGTTCAGGACGACGGGTTAGGCGTCACGACGATGGGTTAGGCGTCACGACGATGGACGCGATGTCAGGACGACGGCGCTTCGTTCGGCGCACAGGGGTTGAGGCGCACTTTCCGGTCCCGGGCCTCTTCGGCTTCATCGCGGAGGCGGCTTTCCGTCAGTTCACCGGCACGATCCAGAATCGGATAGGCCACCGACGTCAGGTGCCCGTTGATCCGTTTCAGATCGCGCAGCACATCCAGGTGCAATGCACTGGTTTCGATCGAGTCGGCGCGGCCGTCAGCAATACGTGCATAGTGGGTCTCGGCGAAACTACGTTCCAGATCACGAATCCCAACTTTCTGGCGGATCAGCATTCGTGCCATGTCGACATCCGGCGCCATGAAGACATTCATTGCCAGATCGAAGTTATCGAGAATCCGGGCATGGAAGGTCTTGAGTTCTTCCAGGCCCTGCGCCGAGAAGCTGGCGCGTTTCTTCATCTTCTTGGTCGCCAGTTCCATCAGGTTCTTGTCGATGATGTCGCCGATGTGTTCGAGGTTGGTGGTAAAGCTCAGCACCTCGACGTTGCGTTCGCTTTCCGCCTTGTCCATCTCTTCCTTCGACAACCGCGTCAGGTACAGTTTGATGGCCTCGTGAAGTTTGTCGACGGTATCGTCCATCTGCTCGATTTCGCGGATCTTTTCGCTGTCATTCTTTTCGAACACATCAAGGCTGCGGGCCAGCATGTCGCGGACCGTATCCCCCATTGCCAGCGCCTCACGGGCGGCACAAGCCAGGGCCACCGGCGGCGTGTCGAGCGATGTCGGGTCCAGGTAACGCGGCGCACCGGGTTCTTCCGCCGCGGGCGGCGTCGGAA
Organism: Rhodospirillales bacterium; assembly: GCA_040218645.1. GTDB lineage: Bacteria > Pseudomonadota > Alphaproteobacteria > Rhodospirillales > Casp-alpha2 > UBA4479. The sequence continues at coordinate 110,374 of JAVJQZ010000006.1, read as the reverse complement.
TGATACGTTCGGTCAGTTTGTGGACAAGCACGACAAACGGCAGAAACGCCAACGCCAGAACGATATTAAAGGCGGTGTGGAAGTTGGCGATCATGCGCGCCGGGTTGTCATCCAGCAATGCCAGATAGGGCTGTACCCACGGCAGCACGGCAACACAGGCCAGCACGCCGAAGCCGCGCATCATCAGGTTGCCGATGGCGACCCGGCGGCCGGCGGCCTTTTCTGCGTAGGTGGCAACGACCGGAATGAACGCGCCCCCCAGATTGGCGCCGAGCACCATCGCCAGGGCGAGTTGCATGTTCAGCACCTGCAGCCCGGCCAGCGACATCACAAACAGCACCACTGCGACACTGGAATGCGCCATCCATGTCAGGACCGCGGTGAGGATGACGGCCAGCAGCACTTCATCGGTCAGCGGCTTGAGAATCAGCGCCAGGGTCTCGTTTGTCCGGAGCGGCACCGAGGCCTGCCCGATCAGTTGCAGCGCCAGCAGAATCAGGCCGAGCCCGATCGCGGCCCTGGACAACGCCCGGCGCTGACTGGCCTCGGAAGAAAGAAAGGCGATGACACCGCCACCGATCAGCACCGGCGACAGCCATGTCAGATCGAAGGACAGCACCTGCACCACGACGGTGGTACCGACATCGGCGCCGAGGATGATCGCCAGAGCCGCCGCACCGCCGATCAGGCCGCGCCCGGCAAACGATGAAAGGATCAGCGCCGTTGCGGTCGAGCTTTGCAGGATCGCCGTGACCCCGAAACCGACCCCGAAGGCCCGGATCGGCTTTCCGGCGGTGAGTGACAGGGCGCGGCGCAGTTCCGCCCCGAACGAACGCATGACGCCGGTGCGCACCATGCGGATACCCCACAGCATCAATGCGACGCCACCGAAGATATTAATCAGAATATGCACGTGACCGGATCGTCCTTTGACCTCTGTCCGGGCATCGTAATGTTGGAAATTCTGTTTTTATGCCCGAATTAGCCTACTTATACGCACATATTGCGGCAAACTCAAATAGTTTTGCAGACGGCATGCTATTTATCGTTATTTTCCACGTAGATAGACCAGCCAGTACACCAGCGCGACGAACACGCTGCCGCCGACGATGTTCCCGGCAGTTACCGGAACCATATTGCCCAGGAACCCGGCGATATCAACATCTGCCCCGGCCAGATAGCCGACCGGAATCAGATACGCATTGGCGATGGAATGCTCGAACCCCAGGGCGACGAAAGCAGAGATCGGAAACACGATGGCCAGAATCCTGCCGCTGACGCTGTGCGCGGCAAAGCACAGCCAGACGGCGAGACAGACCAGCGCATTGCACAGCAGCCCACGGATGAAGGCCTCGAAAGGAGCGATCGCCACCTTTGCCTCGGCAATTGCGATAGCAGTGCGGGCCACGGCACCCCCGCCTGTTTCCAGCGTTCCGGACATCGCGACCAGCACGGCCATGGCAAGACTGCCGATGATATTTCCGGCAAAGACAATGCCCCAGTTTCGGAGCAGCATTCCTGTTGAGACTTTTCTGTCGGCCCAGGCCATGACGATCAGGTTGTTGCCGGTGAACAGTTCCGCCCCGCCGACGACGACCAGTATCAGCCCGAGCGAAAACGCGACACCGCCCAGCAGCCGCCCCGGTCCCAGACCAAGTCCGCTGTCCGTCATCACCAGCGTGAACAGCATGCCCCCGAAGGCGATGAAAGCCCCCGCCAGCAACGCCAGGACGAACATCGGCAGAAACGCCAGCCCGGCCTTGGCAACGCCGGCCTTTTCAACCCTGACAGCGATTTCGCCGGGGCTGTAGGCATCATATCCGGGGGTGGGAACGGGATCAGACATATCGCGGCTCCTGATGCGGTTTCATCCGGCATATCTAAGCCGCCCGGCATTCTCCCGGCATTGTCATGGATCAATTGGTATTATGGGAAAACCGCGCCGTGCCCGAGCCGTGAACTCAGTCGTCACCGGCTTCCGACGGCTGCATGAGCTGACCGGCGTTGCGGATATCACGCCGTTCCGACAACGCCGCGCGGACCACCGTGATGCCGCCCTGCACGGCCAGCGCGCCGATCAGGCCGCCGACGATCAGATCGGGAATACCGCTGCTGGATGCCCAGACCCCGGAGGCGGCAAGAATCACGGCGATATTCGATAGCGCATCATTGCGCGAACAGATCCAGACGGATTTCATGTTCGCGTCCTGGCCGCGAAAGCGGAACAGAATCACCGCACAGACCACATTGGCCACCAGGGCTGCAAAACCGACCACGCCCATGACCGGCGCCGAAGGGACGTTTCCGGCCATCGCGTTATAGATGATCATGCCGCCGACCCAGACCCCGAAGCCGAGCATGGTCACGCCCTTCACCAGCGCGACCCGCGAGCGGATACCGAGGCCCATGCCGAGCACCGCCAACGACAGGCCGTAATTCGCCGCATCACCGAAGAAATCGACCGCATCCGCCTGCAGGCCGACGGAATTGCCGATCAGACCGCCGGTCATTTCGGCAAAGAACATCACCGCATTAATGATCAGCGCCGCCCACAGTGCGCGCCGCTGCGCCGTTGTCGGCTCTCCCTGACCGGGCCCCTGAAGGTGATCATGATTGTGGCAGCAGGCACTCATAGATGATCTTCTTCCACCGGCTCGGCGGCATGCGCGGCCATGTCGGAAAGCACGCTGGTGACATGGTCATCGGCGGCAATGTAATAGACATGCTTGCCCCTGCGTTCGGCACGCACCAGACGGGCAGCCCGCAGCAGACGCAGATGATGGCTTGCCAGTGAGGGCGAGATTTCAAGCTGCTCGGCGATATCACCGGCCGCCATCGGGGCACGCAGGCAGGCATACACGATCCCGAGCCGGGTCGGGTCGCCGAGAATCCGGAACAGGTCGGCGATCTCTCGACGGGTATCCAGATCCGGGGCGGTATCGTTAGAAACCGGTAGAGGGTGCGCCTTTGACATAACAAACAATTAAACAACTGTTGAATTGTTTGTAAAGCATGAATTCAAACCATCAAACCGGGTATATTCCAGGCCAACGAAAAAGGGCGGGAACCGGTATCCCGGCTCACCGCCCTTGTATCAGGAAACCGGTCCGCTTCAGGCGGCGGCTTCGGCTTTCGTCTTACCGACGGCACGGTCGTAATCTTCCATCATCTGACGGCAGATTTCGCCCGGCGTGAAGGTGTAATCGCCGATCACGCTGACCGGCGTAACCTCGGCGGCGCTACCGGTCAGGAAGCATTCTGACGCATCGGCCATTTCTTCCGGCATGATGGCGCGCTCGACGACTTCGATGCCGCGCTTTTTCGCCAGTTCGATGACCGTCTGACGGGTGATGCCGTTCAAAAAGCAGTCCGGCAACGGCGTGTGCAGCTTGCCGTCGGGCATGACGAAGAAAATGTTGGCGCCGGTGGCTTCGGCGATCTGGCCGCGGTAATCCATCATCAGCGCGTCCTGATACCCGGCGGCTTCCGCGGTGTGCTTGGACAGGGTGCAGATCATGTAAAGGCCGGCCGCCTTGGCGTGCACCGGTTCGGTTTCCGCGCTCGGCCGCTTCCATTTGGAAATCTGCAGCTTGATGCCGTTCATGCGGGCTTCCGGCGAGAAGTACGACGGCCATTCCCAGGCCGCGATGGCGACATTGATCTTGTTGTCCTGTGCCGAGACACCCATCATCTCGCTGCCGCGCCAGGCGACCGGGCGGATGTAACCGTCGGTGATGCCGTTGATTTCACAGACCAGATTGCACGCCGCGTCTATTTCGTCGGCCGTATACGGGATCTTGAATCCAAGTTCATGGGCCGAATAGAACAGACGTTCGGTGTGCTGGCGCAGCTTGAAGATGCTGCCGCTGTACATCCGTTCCCCCTCAAAAACCGACGACGCATAATGCAGGCCGTGCGTCAGCACGTGAACCTTGGCATCACGCCATTCGACGATCTCGCCGTTGAACCATATCTTTCCGTCACGATCGGCAAAGTTTGGACCAGACATTGTAATTTTCTTTCGTATCTTGAGTCTCGACAACTTGGATATTGCGTCACGTATCAGTTTCCAGCATATATGTCAATAACACTGACCATTTTTATTGACTTGTCGGTTCCGCCTAGGGAAAGTCCGGTATGTCCGATCAGCAATCACGTGGCCGCCCGCGCGCCAATCCACTCTTCCTCAGGGATGAAGACCTGCGCGAAGCGATCGAGCTATTGTTCTTCGCCTACCGCGATTTCACGAACGAGGCCGATACCGTGCTGGAGACTTACGGTTTCGGCCGGGCGCATCACCGCATCATCTATTTCGTCGGCGCCAACCCGGGTATTTCGGTGGGTGAACTGCTGACCATTCTGAAGATCACCAAGCAGAGCCTGTCACGTGTTCTCAGCCAGCTGGTCGACGAGGGTTTCATCAATCAGGAAACCGATGCCGGCGACCGCCGCCGCCGCCGCCTGTATCTGACCGACAAGGGACTGGCGCTCGAGAACGAACTTACGCAACGCCAGAGCCGCCACATCGCCGAAGCCTTCCGCCATTCCGGCGCAGACGCCGTTGCCGGTTTCCGCACCGTGCTGCGCGGTCTTATCAACGAAGAAGACCGCGTCCGCGTCATGCGCCGCGATGCCGACAACGGCTGAACACCCCGGACCGACAGTTCCGCATGACCCCTGCGGACCGGCACGCTAGTATATATCCATGATGCAGAGCAGCCCGGACGAAATGCCGCATATCCTTGTCGTCGATGATGACGACAGGTTGCGGACGCTTTTGGCGAAATATCTGGGCGACAACGGCTTCATGGTCACGGCGGCCTGCGATGCCGCCGAAGCCCGCCGCTGGATGGGCAGTCTGGCATTCGACCTGATCGTCCTCGATCTCATGATGCCCGGTGAAAACGGTCTCGAATTCGCCGAAAAGCTGCGTGTCAAAGACGACATTCCGATCCTCATGCTGACCGCCATGAGCGAATCGGAGGACCGCATTCGGGGCCTTGAAAAGGGCGGCGACGATTACCTGACCAAGCCGTTCGAGCCCCGCGAGCTGGTGTTGCGAATCCATTCCATTCTGAAACGCGCACGGCCCGAGACCGGCACGCCGCAGGAACTGTTCTTCGGCGAAGCCGTTTTTTCGATTGAGCGTGGTGAAATGCGCCGCCGCGGGCGCCGCGTGCACCTGACCGAAGTCGAAGTCTCCCTGTTGCGCGCGCTCGGTGAAACCGCCGGAGAGGTCATGACCCGTGAAAAGCTGATCTCCGCCACCACCGCCGGCGGAGAAGGACGCGCCATTGACGTGCAGGTGACGCGGCTCCGGCGTAAGATCGAAAAGGACCCGCGCGAACCGCGATACCTGAAAACCGTGCGCGGCCAAGGATATGTCCTGTGGCCGGACAACCTGTAATGACCCAAACCCAGCCCCCGATAGAACACCAGCCGTTTAGCCAGCGGATTAAGCGTTTTCTGCCGAAGTCCCTGCTCGGCCGGTCGCTGCTGATCATCGTCACACCGCTGGTCCTGCTGCAGATCGTCTCGGCGCTTATTTTCTTTGAAGGGCACTGGGACAAGGTCACGCTGCGCCTTGCCAAATCGGTGGCCGGCGATACCGCAGCGGTGGTATCCCTGCTCCGGCAGTTCCCGGAACCTGAAAACCGGAACTGGATATTCAAACTCGCGGCCAACAACATGGAATTGCGCATCACCTTCGATGAGGAACGCATACTGGCGAACAGGCCGCCGAAACCGAACGGTCTGCTCGAAGAGATGCTGGCTGATTCCATGCGCTCTTTCGTCAACAAGCCGTTCACGCTCGATACCACCAGTCTGGAACGCGATGTCGCCATCGAGGTGCAACTCGCGGACGGGGTGCTCAGGGTCGTCACCACGCGAAAGCGCCTGTTCAGCTCGACTACCTATGTCTTCGTGATCTGGATGATCGGCACGTCGCTGATCCTGTTCGCTGTCGCCATGGTCTTCATGCGCAATCAGGTCAAACCGATCCGCCGCCTTGCTACCGCCGCCGATGATTTCGGCAAGGGTCGCGCCACGGAAAACTTCAAGATTGAGGGCGCCACCGAAGTCCGTCAGGCGGCCAGTGCCTTTCTCGACATGCGCGACCGCATTCAGCGCCAGATTTCCCAGCGCACGGACATGCTGTCCGGCGTGTCGCATGACCTCAGGACACCGTTGACGCGGATGAAACTGCAGCTCGAAATGATCGAACAGAGCGATGATTCCTCGGCGCTCAAGGAAGACATCGCCGAAATGGAACGGATGCTCGAAGGCTATCTCGCGTTTGCCCGCGGTGAAGGCGGCGAGAAACCGGTCCCCACCGATCTTTCGGAACTTCTACATGATGTCGCCAGTCAGGCCCGGCGCCGCGATGCCCGTATCGATCTGCATACCGAAGGCCGTATCGACGTCACCATCCGCTCGAACGGGTTCCGCCGCTGCATCACCAACCTGATCGAAAACGCCATGCGCTATGCCGAGCATATCTCGATCCGCGCCGGCGTGCGGGGGGATGCGGTCGAGATCGCCATTGACGACGATGGTCCGGGTATTCCGGAAGACCAGCGGGCCAATGTTTTCCGGCCGTTTTACCGGCTCGAACAATCCCGCAATCCCGGCACCGGCGGGGTCGGCCTCGGCCTTGCCATTGCCCGCGATTCAATTCAGGGACACGGCGGTGAAATCCGCCTTGATGATTCGCCCATGGGCGGGCTCAGGGTCTGGATCAGACTGCCGCTCTGAGGCAGTCCAGCGATCACCAGGGACGCTCTTCGTTGATGGTCCACGGATCGGCATCGATCGGCCATACCGGACGGGCAATTTTTTTGTGCGCGACCTTGGTCATATCCCATTCCAGCGTACCGGGAGCGGCGCAGTAGATGATCTTCGTCGCGATCTTCGAATATTCGGCATGGAAATGCTGCATGGATTTGACGACGAGAATCCGTTGACGCAGGGGATCGATGCCGAGCGCCTCGAAAAAATGCGGGTGCGTGTTCTGGGTCCGGTCGGAATGCACGACGAAGTCGATCCCTTCGGCATGCAGCCATACCGCATCCCCCATGTACCGCAGTGAACCGCCGAGGCTTTTGACGTAAACGGCGCGGGCGACGTTCTTGACCTCAACAAAAAGATCAAGTGGCTCGCCTGAAACCGCGCCGGTTTTGCCGCCGAGGCGCACCTTGAATTTCGCACCGACACCCGCGCCAATGCAGACCCCCGTCACCACCGGATCCCAGATGCCGCCGACCGCCGCCATACCGATGCCGCGTTCCAGCATCCTGCGGATAATAAACGTGCTGTCACCGGGACCGCCACCGCCCGGATTGTCCGCCATGTCGGCAATGACGACGGGACCGTCCTTGACCGCCAGCGCATCGGTGATCGCGGTTTCCACATCGACGAAACGGGGTGTGATTTCATCCCGGATTTGCCATAGCTCGCGGCCAAGCTTTTCGGCCAGTTCATCACCGTAAGACTTATTGTCATCGGTGACGATGATGACCCGCGTGCCTTCCGCCGGCACGTCTCCCCATGGAAAACCGTGGCCGAGTGACACCGACAGCACGCCGTCCCTGCCCTCAAGCGAACTCATCCGGTCAACGAAGGATCGCATCGGTTCGCGGGTCGTGTGATAGCAGCCGATCATGCGGCAATCGAAGCTGCTGATCACCGGCTTGCAGGTGCCGTCGAACGTCGGCTCCATGATGCGCCAAAGATCTTCTGCACGCTCGCGGGAATCGGTGTGAGGGTATTCCTTGTAGATCACCAGCGCGTTCACTTCCTCGGTGAAGCGGCGCGTGATGTGACAGTGAAGATCGTACTCGACACCCAGCGGCACGTCCGGTCCGATGATCTCGCGGATACGATGCACCAGATCGTCCTCGCAGTCGTCATAACCGTCGGCGACCATGGCCCCGTGCAGGCTCAGCATCACGCCGTCGACGGGCATCGCCGCCATCAGATCATTGAGGATTTCGTCGCGGAGATCCTCGTACACTTTTCTGATCGTCAGGCCCGACGGGGTCGCGAACGCGGACAGGCTTTCCGCCACCTCCCAGCCGCGCTTTTTCGCGTGTTCGCGCCAGATCACCAGCGGTGCGCCGAACATGTGCGGCACCTCGGGGTGATTGCCGCCGCGCACCAGATGAGAGCTTTCGAACGCCGCCAGATCGGTCGGCAGCGGGGCTTCGGTATGGGTTTCCGTGCCCAGACATGCGGTAAACAGTTTCATCGGTGCGTATCCTGTATTGATCAGCCTGCCAGTTTTGCCAGATCCGGCAACGGGCGAGCCGTATCGGGGTTGGCCGCCAGCACGCGCTCAAGCGCGGCGGCAATTTCCAGTACCTGACGATCCCTGCCGGGTGCACCCAGCACCTGAATGCCGAACGGCATCCCGAAGTCATCCACCCCGCACGGCAGCACGCACCCGCAGGCCATCGCCATGGTCGGCGCATAACTGAGCGCCAGCCAGCGCATGTAGGTCGGCATTTCGTTGCCGTCGATTTCGGCTACATACCATTCCGCGTGCGGAAACGGCGTTACCGAGGCCGCGGGGCAGATCACGCAGTCGACTTCGTTCAGCAGTGAAATCCAGTTCCGCGCAATCTTTGTCTGCACCAGATGCGCCTTGGCGACATCTTCCAGAGAATATTCAAGACCGCGGTCGACATTGTCGACGACATAGGGGCTGATGATGTCGCGATGATTTTTAACCCGTTCGCCGTGCGCGCCGACAAAAACCACGCCCCGCAACACTTCGAAGCATTCGTGGACGTCGGTAAAATCCGGGTCCCGGTCCTGCGCTTCGGCGAAGACGCCACGGAAGGTATCCGTCCGCGATTCGAACAGAGCGCGGTTCGTCTTGCTGATGGGCGCGCAGCCCAGATCGGCGCTGATCGCGACGTGCATCGAGCCCAGATCGGCTTCGCGCATCGGATCGAACAGACCCGGATCAAGGTCGCCGGAATACGGATCGCGGGCATCCACCGACGCCTGCGCCGACAGCAGAAGCGCTGTATCGGCGACACTGCGGCCCATCGGCCCCAGCACCGAAAACGGCAACAGGCCGGCCGGCTTGACTTCGGTCGGCACCACGCCGGGTGTCGGGCGGAATCCGACAACGCCGCAGAAAGCCGCCGGGGTTCTGAGAGAGCCGCCGTAATCGGAACCGCTGGCGATCGGCACCATGCCGGTGGCCAATGCGACGGCGGAACCGCCGGACGAGCCGGCACAGGTCTTCACCGGATCGAACGGATTGCCGGTCGCCCCGAAAACCAGGTTCCGGGTGTTGGCGCCGGCACCGAACTCGGGCGTGTTGGATTTACCGATGACGATGGCACCTTCGTCGCGCACGTTGGCGACGGACAGTTGATCCTTCTCAGGGACATTATCCTGGTAAAGTTTCGAGCCGAACGTGGTGCGCAGCCCTTCTGTCACTTCCAGATCCTTGATGGCGATCGGCAGACCGTGCAGGGCGCCAAGAAATTCGCCGTCCATCACCGCCTGTTCTGCGGCTTTGGCTTCGTCCATCGCCCGCTCAAAGCATGTCGAGACCATGGCGTTCAGGGTCCCGTTTACGGATTCGATTCGGCGGATACAGCTTTCCGTCAGTTCAACGGGAGAGATGTCCTTGACGCCGATGCGGCGTCTCAGATCGACGGCACTGTCGTCACAAAGCTCGGTCATCGGCGTATTGCTCCTTGTTGTTCGCCAGGAGGATCGGCAGGGATCTCAGGCGGCTTTGGTGTGTGGCGTTTTGCCGTCGCCGAGGTCCCACCAAAGCCCCGTCATGATGCGCAGCGCACTGTGGCAGACTGGCGCCAGAACATGCTCGTTCGGTGCGTGCTGCGAGCACCCGGCATAGGAATGCGGCACCCAGATCGTCGGCAGGCCGAGGACTTCGGCAAAGCAGTCATTGGGCAGCGTGCCGCCCAGGTTCGGCAGCACCGCCACTTCCTGACCCGACGTCGCGCCGATGGAGCCGATGGCCCACTGCGCCCACGGATGGTCCGGATCAAGGCGGGTCGCGTACATGTAATCGCGTTCCGCTTCGAGCTTGATATCCTTGAAACCGTGCGCATCCAGATGCGTTCGGAGCGCCGGCAGGAAATTGTGCGGGTCGGTCCCGACAACGTAGCGGATATGTCCATACGCCACGGCGCGGGGCGGAATCGCATTCACCGGATTGCGCGGATTACCGCACTCGAAGGCCCGGATTTCGAAGGTGTTGGAACCGAAGACCTTTTCTTCCGGCGTCAGGCCCGGCTCGCCCCAGTCGGGATCGATTTCCGGCGCATCATCGCCGCCGCCGACCTTGAGCTTGGAGATCGCCTTGCGCACGGAATTGGACATCGGTTCGGGGTGCCATTCTTCGACAAGTATCCTGCCCCTGGCATCGGTGATGGTTGCCAGCGCATGCGCCATGATGACGCCCGGGTTCGAGAGCAGGCCGCCCCAGTTGCCGGAATGATGCCCGCCGTCCCGGCATTCAAGGGACATGGTGAAGTTGAAAACCCCGCGCGACCCCATGAACACGGTCGGCTTGTCCGGGGCCAGCCTGGGCCCGTCGGATGCGATGAACACATCGCAATCGGCGAACAGATCCTTGTAAACTTCGCAGAATTTCTTGAGCCCCGGCGAGCCGCTTTCCTCGCCCGTCTCGATCAGCGCAATGACGTTGAACCCGAGCTTGCCCCTGGTCTCCAGCACCTGCTTCATCGCCGCCAGATTGATGGTATGCTGGGCCTTGTTGTCCGCCGTGCCCCGGCCATACCAGCGGTCGCCTTCGACCGTGATTTCCCAGGGCGTGAGACCTTCGCGCCATTGGTCGTCGTAGCCACGCACCACATCGCCATGACCGTAGGTCATTACCGTCGGCAGATCATCGCCTTCGTGCCGCCTGGCGACCAGAAACGGCATCAGCCCCTCGATCGGGTTCTCATAGATGTCGCAGCTGAAACCGAAGTCCTCGAGATACGGGGCCATTTCTTCGCGAAGATAGCGATACAGTTCCGGGCGCTTGTCCGGTTCCGGGCTTTCCGTGCGGATCGCCACGCGGCGGGCCAGATCGGCCATGAAGTCACCGCTTTCGAAATACGTATCGATGCCGTCCAGCGCGGATGACTTGTCGCTCATGAAGCGGCCCTGCTGCGGCCTTCGTTGTCATCATAGAGATGGCATTCGACGAAACCGCCCGGACGCTGGATCGTCGCCGGTTTCAGGTCCGAACAATGCCCCATGACGCTGGCGCAACGCGGATGGAAGGTGCAGCCCGATGGCGGATTGACCGGGTTCGGATATGCCGCCCCCAGATGCGTATCCGGCACGCCGAGTGACGGGTCCGGGGTCAACACGGATTCCAGCAGGGCCTTGGTGTAGGGATGCTCGGGTGCGTCGAAGAGGTTTTCGGTATCCTTTTCCTCGACGATCCGGCCCAGGTACATGACCGCGACACGGGTCGCGATGTGCTCGACCACGGCAAGGTTGTGGCTGATCACAATGTAGGTCAGGTTCAGTTCGTGCCGCAGATCCTGCAACAGGTTGAGAATCTGCGACTGCACGGACACGTCGAGCGCCGACGTCGGCTCGTCGCAGATCACCACTTCGGGCCGGTTGATCAGCGCCCGGGCAATCGCGACACGCTGGCGCTGGCCGCCCGAAAGCTGGTTCGGAAAGTTTTCGTACAGGCGCGGCGGCAGACCGACCAGTTCCATCATTTCCTCGGCACGCCGACGCCAGGAAGTCGGGTCCGGGTCCTTTTGAACTTTCAGCGGGAGCGTGATGATCGATCCGATGGACTTGCGCGGGTTCAGCGAGGAATACGGGTCCTGAAAGATCGGCTGCACCAGGGACGCCAGTTTCAAGCGTTCGATGTTGGCCACCGGTGTGCCGCCGAATTCGATCGTGCCCGCGGTGGTCGGCAACAGCCCCAAAAGCATTTTTGCCAGCGTCGTCTTGCCGCAGCCGCTTTCGCCGACCAGCGCCAGAACTTCGCCGCGCTTGACGTCCAGCGACACGCCGTTGACCGCGTGCAGCGGTTTCTTGCCGCGAAAGGCACCGGCGGAAATCATGAACGTCCGGGTGACGTCCTTCGCACTGATGACGGTATCGGTCATGCTACCCCCTTGCGCACCGCGTTCGCCCTGCAGGCATCGGGATCAAGCAGACAGCGGTACTGGTGGCCTGTTTCTTCGGCATCGCGCATATCGATATCCCCCTGGGTGCACGCATCCATGGCATAGGTACAGCGCTCGGCGAAGTGACACGAATGAAACGGTCCGACCAATGACGGCACGATGCCGGGGATCGAGCCCAGCGGTTTGTTGCGTTCGGTTTTGCCGGGGATCGGAATACAGTCCAGCAGGCCCTGTGTGTAGGGATGTGTCGGCCGGTTGAATACCTGATCGGCGGTGCCCTCTTCGACCACCTGTCCCGCATACATCACCGCGACGCGGTCGGCGATCCGCGCGACGACGCCAAGATCGTGGGTGATCAGGATCAGGCCCATGTTGAATTCACGCTGCAGTTCGGCAAGCAACAGAAGGATCTGCGCCTGAATGGTCACGTCGAGCGCCGTGGTCGGCTCGTCGGCGATGATCAGGTTCGGCCCGCACATCAGCGTCATGGCAATCATGACCCGCTGGCGCAGCCCCCCCGACAGTTGATGCGGATACTGGGTGAGGCGGGATTCGGCTGCCGTGATCCCTACTTTTTCCAGCAGATAGATCGCCCGGTCGCGGGCTTCGCGGGTCGACACCTTGCGGTGACGTTTCAGCGCTTCTTCCATCTGGTTGCCGATGGTGTAGGCCGGGTTGAGGCTTGTCATCGGCTCCTGAAAGATCATGCCCATGGTGTTGCCGCGAATGTCGGACATCCGCCGCTCACCGGCACCCAGCATATCCTCGCCTTCGAGGGCCAGCTTGTCGGCGGTGCGGATCGCCTTCTTGGGCAAAAGATCCATGACCGCCAGCGAGGTCAGCGACTTGCCGCAGCCGCTTTCGCCGACGATGCAGAGTGTTTCGCCCTGATCGACATGGAACGAAATGCCCTGCACCGCATGCAGCATGCCGCTGCCGACGGGAATATCGACGGTCAGGTTTTCGACTTCGAGAACACGTTTGCTCATCATGCCCCCCTAGTTCCGGTTTTCCGGCGCCGTGACGTCACGGATACCGTCGCCCAGAAGGTTGATGGACAGGATTAGAATGAACAGCGCCGTGCCCGGAATGCCGACAAGCCACGGATCGAACAGCATGTGGTTCTTGCCTTCGGCGATCATCAGGCCCCAGCTCGGTGCCGGCGGCTGCACGCCCAGACCCAGGAACGACAGTGCCGCTTCGAGGATGATCGCATGCGCCATTTCGATGGTCGCGACGACGATCAGGTTGTTGACGATGTTCGGCATGATCTCGGTAAAGATGATCCGCGTCGTCGAACAGCCGATGGCCTGTGCTGCGGCGACGTAATCCAGGTTTCGCACCTGCTGCGTCGTCGATCGCATGACCACCGCGAAGCGGTCCCAGATCAACAGTCCCAGCACCCAGATCACGATGGTCAGTGAGTTGCCGACCAGCGAGACGACCGCCAGCGCCACCAGCACCACCGGCAGCGACAGCCGGGTCGTGATGATGAAGTTGACGACCATGTCGACGCGACCGCCGAAATAGCCAGCGGCAACACCGATGGCGGTGCCGATGACACCGGAAATCAGCATCGCCGCGAAGCCGATCAGCAGTGAAATCTGTGAGCCGTGGATCAGCCTGGACAGATAATCCCGACCGAACTGATCGGTCCCCAGCGGATGCACCCAGGTCGCTTTTGCGTGATCATGCCAGACCGGTGGAATGAGCTTGCGTGCCAGCTGTTGATCCAGCGGATCATGCGGCGCGATCAGGGGTGCCAGAAAGGCGATGGCGATTATGGTCAGAAGAACGAACATGCCGAACATGAAACCGGCATGACTGAACATCCGCTTGCGGGCACGTTCGCCCGGCGACGGTTCGTCAATGATGCGCTCGGCGATGACCGGGCTTTGATCGGGTTTTGCAGTGGTATCGCTCATATCAGCTCACCCTTATTCTTGGGTCGAGGAAGGCGTTCAGCAGGTCCGCCAGGAAGGTCAGCACGATATAGAAGCATGACAGCACTAGAACGATGGCCTGCATCATCGGCAGATCGGCGCGGAGGATGGATTCCCACGCCAGCTGGCCAAGGCCGTTAATGGCAAAGATCGTTTCGATGACGATGGACCCGCCAAGCATGAAGCCGAACTGCACCGCCGACAGCGACACCACGGGAATGATGGCATTGCGGAGCGCATGCTTGAACAGCACGACAACCGGGCGCAGCCCCTTGGCGCGCGCGGTACGGATATAGTCACTGGACAGCACTTCGATCATGCCGGCCCGGGTCAGGCGCATCACGGCCGGGGTCACGTAATACCCCAGCGCGATCGACGGCATGACGAAATTGAGCCATGACGAACTGCCGGTGATCGGCAGCCAGCGCAGACTGACGCCGAAGAAAAAGATCATGATCAGCGCGAACCAGAAACTGGGCAGCGCCTGGCCGACGACGGCAATCGTCAGGGCAAACCGGTCGACCAGCGTATTCGGACGCATCGCCGCAAGCACACCCAGCGGTATGGACAGTGCCAGCGCAAAGCCGAGGGCACTTGCGCCCAGCGTCATGGTCACCGGCAAACGCTGGAAAATAACTTCGGAAACTTCTGATTTAAGATAATGGGAATGACCGAGATTACCGGTCAGTGCACCGCCCAGCCAGGACAGGTACTGCACGATGATCGGCTGGTCGTAGCCGTATACCTTGCGGATGTTTTCGATGTCCTGCTGGGTCGCGGTTTCACCGGCCAGAGCAATCGCCGGATCACCCGACAGATAGATCATCGAGAACGTAATGAGGGAAACGGTGATCGCAACCAGAAGCGCGATACTAAGCCGCTTCAGGGCATAGATAAGCATGCCTTTTAAACCCTATTGCCGATGCAGGTCCGGCCCCGGCATGACACCGGGGCCGGCCGCAATTCTACGAACTTACTTCCACTTCGCCGTGAAGAACCGCGGAATTTCGTCCGAGGTCGGCGTGAAGTCGAGATCGCTCGAGTACGCATAGTATTTTGCGTACGTGAACATCGGCAGCCAGTACAACTCACCGGAAATCCGGGTCAGAGCTTCCTTGTACTTGGCTTTCCGGACTTCGGGATCAACCGAAGTGTCGCCTTCCTTCATGGCTGCGACGACCGACGGATCCTTGGCCGGATCGTCCTTGCCGCCGGAGAAGAAGTGACCGGCACTGGCTGAGACGTCCGGAATGGAGTTGGACCCCCACGTCATGTGGTTCATCGGGGTCACCCCTTTCCAAACCAGATCACGCAGTGCGCGATACTGCATGTATTTGAGGTTCGCCTTGATCCCGACGTTCGCCAGGTCGCCGATGACGGCCTCGGTGAATTCACGCTGACGATAAGCGTAGATGTCGGTTTCAAAACCGTTCTCAAGACCGGCTTCTTTCAGAAGCGCCTTGGACTTGGCAGGATCGTAATCCCACTTCGGCACGTCCTGGGTGCAACCGAACTGATCCGGGTGGCACGCCGCATCGATAACGACCGATGCCGAACCAACGAGGTTTTCAACGATCGATTTGCGGTTGATGGCATGGGCCACGGCTTCACGGACGCGCTTGTCCATGAAGTGCTTGTCCCCGCTGTCGCCATCGACATCAAAGGCGATGTAGCTGATCCGCATGGTCTTGGCGTTGGTCACCGTGACGTTGCTCATACCGCCCAGTTTTTCAGCCTGGTCTTTCGGCACGTCCCAGATCCAGTCCACGCCACCGGTCAGCATTTCGGCGATCTGCGTGTTCATTTCCTTGATGGTGCGGAACGTCAGCTTGCCGATCGCGGCCGTCCCCTTGGGACCGCCCTTGAAGTATTTCTCGTTGCGGACCATTTCGACGCGGTCACCGGCGATCACATTGGTGATCATGTACGGACCTGTACCGACACCCTTGACGGCAGCATAGTCTTTCTTGCCGTCGGCACCTGCAGGTGCACTGTCATAATGGCCTTCCGGCATCATGAAGACGGCCTGTGCGAAGTATGCAAGTGCTGCCGGGAACGGTTCCTTCAGCTTGATGCGAACGCTGTTCGGGCCGGTCTTTTCGGCGGACTCGAGGAACTTCACGTTGGCCTGCGTCAGAACGCCGTTGTCGGCGTTGGCGACGAAGTTCACCGTGTAGACCACATCTTCGGGACCGAACTTGGACCCGTCGTGGAACACGACATCGTCACGCAGTTCGAAATCGATGGTGACGTCATCCACCCATTTATAGGATGTCGCCAGAAGCGGCTCGTATTCACCGGTTTTCAGATTGCGGAACAGAAGACCATCCCACACCGTGTTGCCCATGATCACGAGTTCACGTGTGTTGTTGTAATAAGGAT
Organism: Rhodospirillales bacterium; assembly: GCA_040218645.1. Lineage (GTDB taxonomy): Bacteria > Pseudomonadota > Alphaproteobacteria > Rhodospirillales > Casp-alpha2 > UBA4479. The sequence continues at coordinate 93,897 of JAVJQZ010000006.1, read as the reverse complement.
CGGCAACCGCGACTTCACGGGTTGTCGACCAGACCAACGTGTCGTCGGCCTTGCCTGCGAACACCGCAGGCGTAGCAGCCAGCGTTGCCGCCGCTGCCATTGCAGTACCTAGAATTACTTTGCGGAACATTTTGCTCTCGCCTCCCTGAGTAGATTGACATTGCGCATGTCAGCAGCGGGGACGCTCTCGACGCGTCCCATTGAGACAATTGTTCGATGAATCGGCTGCCGAGTCCATGCCCAACAGCACGCGCACCGAATTTTTTTAAATGCGCTCTCCCTTTTGCGGTTTTCCGCATTTGTTAATTTTATTACTATTTAATACCAAATAGTATATAACAATATCGTAGGTCAGGATTCATCAAAGCGTCAAGCATGAGTATCAAATCACCTTCATCAACCGTCGCGGTTTCTGATTCGCAGCCATCGAGTGCGCTGTATGTCGGCTCACTCGAAAAGGGCTTTCGCGTGCTCTCTGCGTTCGGGAGCGGTTTCCCCGCTCTCGGTGTGACGGAGATCGCGTTACGGACGGGCCTCGACAAAAGCGCCGCGCAGCGGTTTTCCAATACGCTTCATCAGCTGGGCTTTCTCGAAAAGGATTCATCGACGCGCCGCTACCGGCCCGGCCGCCGTCTGATGGAACTGGCCTATCTGTATATGAGCAACAGTACATTGGGCGCCGCCGCCATGCCGCGCCTGATCGAAGCCGGCGCGACCCATAACACCACCGTCAATCTGGTCGAGCGCGATGACCTCAGCATGATCTACACGGTCCGCATTCCACACGTGAAGGCGCCCTATGATGCAACCGTTCCCGGACGGCGCATACCGGTGTACTGTTCCGCCTCCGGGATTGCCGTGATGTCGCGTCTGAACGATGACGAAGTTCTGGATATCCTGGAGCGCTCCACGCTGGAAAAACAGCTGCCGACGACGATCACGGACCCGAACAAAATCATGAAACAGGTGGTGCAGGCCCGCAGGCGCGGCTTCGCGCAAACCTACGCGCAGCAGCTTGAACGCGAGATCTCCATCGCCGCGCCGATTCTCGATGCCCGCAAGCGCCCGATCGGCGCCGTGCAGATTCCCGTATACACCCCGGTCTGGAAAAAATTCGAGGCGACCGAGAAACTCGGGCCGCTCGCCGTCGAAACCGCGGATGCGATTTCCGGTGCGCTCGTCGCGTCCGAACAGGATTACTGATCATGAGTTCTGTCCACTCCGCTGAAACGGCTGTTGAACCCGTATTTGCCACCCTCGGCAGTCATGCCCCGGTCTGGTCACAACCTTCCGATCTCAAGAGGACAGCGACATGACGTTCCGTGTGCTCACCGGCCTGTTCGGCCATGAAAGCAATGCTTTTTCAAAGCTGCCGACCCGGCTCGCCAATTTCGGGAATTACCTGCTCGCCTATGGTGACGACGTGCCCGCCGCCATCAAGGGGGCCGGCATTGAGCCTGCGGGCGTCGAACAGGCTGCGGAAAAGTATGACTGGGAACTGATCCGCAGCGTTGTCGCCTGGGCAACGCCGTCCGGTCCCGTCGCGCGGGATGCCTGGGATGCCTGTGCCGGCGCGATCCTTGAGGCGGCAAAAACCACGGGTCCGTTTGACGGTGTCCTGATCAACCTGCACGGCGCCATGGCCACGGAAGATTACGACGACGCCGAAGGTGAACTGCTGAAGCGGCTTCGTGCCGTCATCGGACCGGATGTGCCGGTTGCCATTACCCTCGACCTGCATGCCAATGTCACCGACCTGATGACCGAGCACGCCGACATCATCTGCGCCTACAGAACCTATCCGCACATAGACCAGATCGACACCGCGCTACGGTGCGCCGCCGTGCTGGATCGCGCCATGCGGGGAGACATCAGCCCGGTCTGCGTGACCGCACGCCGCGACACCATTGAAGGTCTGGACGACGGCCGCACCACCACCGACAACCCGATGACGACCCTGCTGAACCGGGCGAGTGCGCTTGAAAGTTCAGACCCGGGCGTTCTGCTGATCAGCATTCATGCGGGCTTCACACCGGCCAACCTGTACGAAGCCGGCCCCACGGTCTGTGTCACCGGCGACGGCGATGATCCGAAGTTCAAGGCGATTGCCGAGGAATACATGGACTACGCCTGGGAAACCCGGCACTTCGATTCCAATACCTATCTCAGCGTCGATGACACGGTTTCGGAAATTCGCAACCTTCTTGCCGGCGGCACTGGCGCGGCAACCAAACAGGGGCCGATCGTCGTCGCCGATTTTTCCGACAATCCGGGATCGGGGGCCTACGGCGATTCCACGTTGTTGCTGGCGGGGCTTCTCAAGGCCGGTCTGGAAAACGCCTGCTTCGGCACCATCTGCGACGCGGAAGCTGCCGCCATTCTGGTCAAGGCCGGTGAAGGGGCCGAGGTGACGGTTGCGCTCGGCGGCAAGACCGATCCCGCGTTCGGCGGGCCGCTGGAACTGACGGGCACCGTAGCTCGCATCACCGACGGCACCTATGTCGCCCAGGGGCCGCGCTGGAAAGGCGTCACGCACCAACTTGGCCCGACCGCCATCTTCAAGGTCGGCGGCATGGAGATCGTCGTGGCATCGAACCGGCTGCAGTTGACCGAAGTCGAAGCCTTCACCCATGCCGGGATCGATCCCCGGACGCGCGATGTCGTGGCCGTCAAATCCATGCAGCATTTCCGCGCCGCCTTTGCGCCGCTGGCCCGCGAGATTCTGATCTGCGACGCCGGCGCACTGTCGACCAAGGACATTTCCAAACTGCCGTTCACACGATTGCGCCGGCCGATATACCCCTTGGACCTGGATTAACTATTGTCTGAATCATTTCCCGACGCGAAAGTCATCAGGCAGCGTCCGCCTGATGTGAACCGCCCGCTTGAAGGCACCATGCTGATGATTGCGTCCTGCGCCTGCATGGCCGTGCTCTCGGCGCTTGGGCGCCATATTTCACACCTGGATGTCGATCCCCTGCAGATCGTCTTTTGCCGCGTCGTTTTTGCCTGGCTGTGCATGATGCCGTGGGTCATGAAGCGCGGCATCCACACGCTTCGGACATCACAGTTCAAACTCTATCTGTTCCGTGCCTGCATCAGTATGTGTGCCATGTCGACATGGTTCTACGCGCTCTCACTGAGCCCCATCGGCGAAGTGACGGCACTCAGCTTCCTGGCACCCCTGTTTACCACCGTCGGCGCCGCCCTGATTCTTGGAGAAGTGGTAAGAATGCGGCGCTGGACGGCGACCCTGATCGGGTTTTGCGGTGCGCTGATCATCATCCGCCCCGGCATTGTCGAGATGAGTCCCGGCAGTTGGTTCGCCCTTGGCTCGGCTGTTTTCATGGGCTCGGCAGCATTGATCATCAAGACATTGACGCGCGGTGACGATCCGTGGACGGTGGTGTTTTTCTCGCACCTCATCATGATCCCCATCGGCCTGATCCCGGCCTTGTTTGTCTGGACCTGGCCGCCTTTAGAGGTGTGGCTTCTGTTAGCCGCGACAGGGCCGGTCGCGGTCTTCGGTCAGCTATTGCTGACCAAGGGGTTTTCACTCACAGACGTTTCGATCATTGCGGCCGTCGATTTTTCGCGACTACCGTTTGCCGTGCTGATCGGCTGGCTGGCTTTTGGTGAACTGACGGATATCTGGACCTGGGCCGGTGCGCTGGTGATTTTCGCTTCGTCTTTTTACATCGTGCGCCGCGAGCAGAAATTGCAGAGCGAAAGAAACCGGCTGCGCGATTCGGCGACCTAGCGTTCGACTATGGGCGTTGGTGTCGAGGGACCTCGCCGCGATTCCCTGTAGGTGATGTAGACGGTGCTGAGGAAGATCACCGTACCGCCGACCCACGTCCAGAGATCGGGAAATTCGCCGAACACCATAAAACCGATGCTCGCCGCCCAGACCATCCGCAGATAATCGACCGGCGCAACAACGGTGGCGTCCGTCGATCTGAGCGCCGTCGCCATGCACAGATGGCCGACCATTGCCAACACACCGATCAGCAGCATCCACCCGAACTGTTCCAGCGTCGGCCATGTCCAGACAAACAGCGCCGGGATAAACGAGAATATCGTGAAATAGACATTGGCCGTAAAGACCATGGTAACGCTGCTGTCGGTCCTGGACAGCACCTTGACGCAGAGGATCGACATCGCCCAGAAGACTGTCGACGCCAATGCCACCAGCACCCCCGGCCCGAAAACGCCGGACCCTGGACGTATAATAATCAGGGTGCCGATGAAACCGATGGCAATCGCGGACCAGCGGCGGATGCCGACTTTTTCGCCCAGCACCAGCGCCGCCCCCATGGTCACGAAAAGCACGGTGACAAAGCTGATCGCGGTCGCGTCGCCCACCGGCATCAGGCTCAGGCACACAAACCATGTTATCATTGCCAGCACACCGACGATGGACCGGAAGAACTGCAGTTTCGGCTGTTTGCTGATCCACTGTGTGCGGTCCTGACGCAGCAGGAAGGGGATCAGCAGAACAAACCCGACGACATTGCGAAAGAAAGCGATCTCGATCGGATGTACGGTACTGGAAAGATCACGGACAAGGACGTGCAACGACGTGATCAAAAACCCCGAGATCGCCATGAAGAAAACCCCCTTGAGGGCTGCCCGCCGGGCCGTATGCCGTTTCTGGTCATGCGAATTGGCGTGTTCTTCGCCCATGGCGTTGCCGTCTCCGGAAAAACTGTTACCGTCACGCCAGAAAGACGCGCTGATCGAGGGTCTCTACTTTTAGCTGGGGACGCGGGCACGTCAAACAAGAGCATTATTCAAGGAGCAGGAAATATGATTCGCTGTGGTGTTGCCGGACTGGGCCGTTGGGGCCGCGTCCTTATTGATTCCGTTCAGGGCAAATCCGACAGGATCACCGTGACGGCGGGCGTCACCGGGCGCAAGGAACACGCCGTCGATTACTGCGCCGAGAAAGGCATTGATCTGCGCGATGACTTTGCCGATCTGCTTTCCGATCCGGACATCGACGCCGTCGTTCTGGCGACCCCGCACACCCAGCACGTGGATCAGATCATCGCCGCCGCCAAGGCCGGCAAGCCGGTGTTCTGCGACAAGCCGCTGACCCTGACCGCCGCCGATGCCCGCCGCGCCGCCGAGGCGACGAACGCCGCCGGACTGCCGCTGTGTGTCGGCTTCAACCGCCGCTTTCTGCCGGGGATGATCAAGCTCAGGGAACTCGCCGCGTCGGGCAGCCTCGGCACCCTGCTGCATATCGAAGGCAATATTTCCGGCAACGGCGGACTGCGCTACGGCCCGGAACACTGGCGTGCGTCGGAAACCGAAAGCCCCGCCGGCGGCATGACCGCCATGGGTGTGCACATGATGGATGCGATGATGTCCGTCTGTGGTCATGTCGATCATCTGCGCGCGGTCAGCGAACGACGGGCCACACAGGTCCCCGTCGACGACACCACGTTCGCGACCCTGAAATTCGACAGCGGCGTCACCGGCGTTCTCACGACGATGTTCGCGACCCAATCGCTCTGGCGCATCCAGGTCTTCGGTTCAAAGGGCTGGGCCGAGGTCCGCGATCAGGACCATCTCGAAGTCCGCCTCATCGACGGCGACAACACGGTCGAGGAATTCCCCGGCTTCGATATGGAGCACGCGGAAATGGAAGCGTTCGCCGACACCGTGAGCACCGGCGCACCGTTCCCGGTGCCGCTCGACGATGCGATCCACGGCATTGCCATTCTGGAAGCCATCGTCGCGGCCTCAAAAAGCGGCGACGTGGTCAAACCGTCCTAGAAAAAACGCCTCACTGTTTGTGGGCGGCGTCGATCTTCTTGTCGGTGTTGTACTGGCTGAGGGCATACACCGACCAGATCGCGGCCGGAATCCAGCCGATTAGGCTCAATTGCAGGATCAGGCAGATAATGCCCTGGATCGGTTTGCCGATGGTAAAGAAGTTCAGCCACGGAATAAGCAGGGCAAGAATCAGACGTAACATTGCTGGCCTCGTCTATTGTTGTGCGCCGGCCGCATTTCCCGGCGGCCCGCAATTAAGTATCGACTACGATCCATGATTGTCGCATCAGCCGCAAGTCTATAAAACCCCCGCTCATGGACGTGTCATTATTCGATTTCAATCTGCCGCAGGCATGCATCGCGCAATGCCCGGCCCGGCCGCGCGACAGCGCCAGGATGCTGCACGTCCCGGCGTCGGGCGGTCTCGGCGATCTGCATGTACGTGACCTGCCCGGACTTATGCGCACCGGTGACGTCATGGTGTTCAACGACACCCGTGTCATTCCGGCCCGCCTGACCGGCAAACGCGGCGATGCCACCAACCGCGGCAAGCCCGACGGCGCGAAGGTCGAAGTCACCCTGCACCAGCCGGTCGATGCCTATACCTGGCGCGTCTTCGCCCGCCCGGCCCGCAAGCTGAACCCGCGCGATTATCTGGTATTCGCACCCGGTTTTGCGGCGGACTGTATCGACGCCGGCGACATGGGCGAACGTGTCCTGCGCTTCAATGTCGCCGGACGCGAATTGATCGCGATGCTCGAAAAACACGGCATCATGCCCCTGCCCCCCTACATCAAGCGCGAAGACGGCGGTAACGACGGTGACCGTGACGATTACCAGACCATGTTCGCGGAAAAGGACGGCGCCGTCGCCGCCCCGACTGCGGCTCTGCACTTTACAGACGGATTGCTGGCCGCGGTGCGCGACGCCGGTGTCACCGACACCCGCGTCACGCTGCATGTCGGGGCCGGGACGTTCCTGCCGGTGCGTGCCGAAAAAACCGAAGACCACGTAATGCACACCGAGCGCGCGATTCTCAGCGACGACATCGCACAGCAACTGAATGCGGCCCGGGCCGCAGGCGGACGCATCATCGCCTGCGGCACCACGTCGCTCAGAACACTCGAAAGCGCCTGTGATGATCAGGGCCGCTTTCACGCCTTCGACGGCAACACGGACCTGTTCATCACCCCCGGCTACCGCTTTCGGGGGATCGATGCATTGATGACCAATTTCCACCTGCCGTGTTCGACGCTGTTCATGCTGGTGTCGGCGCTGGCCGGGCTGGAGCGGATGCAGGCCGCCTACAAACACGCCATCGACAGCGGCTATCGTTTCTATTCCTATGGCGATGCGTGTTTTATCGAGCGGCACGATGAGGTGTAAACTATCCTTCGAGACACCCCTTCGGGGTTTCTCAGGATGAGGTGTAAATATATCGGCCTCACCCTGATGAGCCGGAACGGCGTCTCGAAGGGCGGGGCCGAAAGGAAGGCGTAATATGACCGGCACCGGCTTCGAGCTGATCACCACGGACGGCAGTGCCCGGCGCGGCCGGGTTGCGACGGCGCACGGCACGTTCGAGACTCCGGCTTTCATGCCTGTCGGCACCGCCGCCACCGTCAAGGCGATGACGCCGGAATGGGTCGCCGAAACCGGCGCCGAATGCATTCTCGGCAACACCTATCACCTGATGCTGCGCCCGGGCGCCGAGCGGATTGCCCGGCTCGGCGGGCTGCACACATTCATGAACTGGCCGGGGCCGATCCTGACCGACAGCGGCGGTTTTCAGGTCATGTCGCTGGCCGGGCTGCGCAAGATGGGCGAGGACGGGGTCCGGTTCCGTTCGCACATCGACGGCAGCTATCACGACCTGACGCCGGAAATCTCGATGCAGATTCAGAACCATCTGGATGCCGACATCACCATGGCCTTTGACGAATGCACGCCGTTTCCCTGCACCAAGGAAGAGGCGGCGAAAAGCATGCAGCTTTCCATGCGCTGGGCGAAGCGGTCGAAAGACGCTTTCGAAGCCCGCTCTGGATACGGCCTGTTCGGCATCGTCCAGGGCAGCGTGTTTGAGGACCTGCGCCATGAAAGCATCGAGGCGCTGACCGGGATCGGCTTTGACGGTTATGCCATCGGCGGCCTTGCGGTCGGCGAAGGGCATGAGGAGATGCTGCGCGTGCTCGACTTCACCGCCCCGAAACTGCCGGCGGACCGGCCCCGCTATCTGATGGGGGTCGGCAAGCCCGATGATCTTGTGGCCGCCGTTGCGCGCGGCGTCGACATGTTTGACTGCGTGCTGCCGACGCGCTCGGGACGCACCAACCAGGCGTTCACCCGGCGCGGCACCGTCAACATGCGCAATACCCGTCACAAGGAAGACTCCCGTCCCATCGATCCGGACTGTGCATGCTATGCATGCGCGAACTACAGCCGCGCCTATGTGCATCATCTGGTGATGGCCAAGGAAATTCTCGGCATGATGCTGCTGACCCGCCACAACCTGCACTACTATCAGGAACTGATGGCCGGCATGCGCAACGCCATCGAGGCCGGCAGTTTCGCCGATTTCCAGAGCGCGTTTACGGCGCAGTATACCGGCGGCGATATCGGGGCCGTCTAGTTTATTAAGTCACCTTGAACTCGATTCAGTGTCCATCCTTCGAGACGCCCCTGCGGGGCTCCTCAGGATGAGGCCTGGCGATATATCCTCATGCTGAGGAGGATGCGCAGCATCCGTCTCGAAGCATTCTCAGACCACCGGGAATATAATTTCGGGGCGCAGAAATTGTCATAATTATCCGTTACCGGATTTGCGACGGCTGTGTTAAAATGCGCACTTATTGCGACTCTTGTAATCACATACGAGGTGGCGCCCATGTTACGATTTGTAGTGGCGATCTGTCTGCTGACGGCGGCCATACCCGCCAAAGCCGAAACCAACGACGTGCTGAACCGGCTGATGAAGGAACCGGTGACCTTGTTCGACTGGGGCATTGCCCAGCTCGATCAGGACATAAAAGTTGCCGCAGCCCGAACCATTCCCAAATTCGTCGGCAACCCGGTTACGGGCTCGTTCTATGACTGGCGGAAGGACCAGGTGAACCTGTTCGTTTCGGTATCGGTGCCGCAGGAAAGCCGGACGCCTGAAGCCTGTGCCATGACCTTCCGCGACATTGTCGGCGATCTGACCCGCAACGCCCCCAAGGGACCGAGCGCGGCGGGCTGGTATCTGCTCAATGCCTTCAAACCGAAGGCCCATTTCTGGGGCAACAGGTTCGAGGACGTGGGCGGTAAGCTGCTCGACGTGGTCCGGCTCGAGGTGACCTTTATCCCCGCGACCGCCGAAGCCTTCGACGGGGAACAGCGCCGGGTGCGGTGTATCGGCCGGCTTGATGCCGCTTCCGAGGAACTGACGGTCGAGGTTACGTCCTAGCCCGCGTTGAGGCCTGCGGAATTCACGCTTTCAAGGCCGGGCCGGGCTCGCCTATGATGCGCCTATGAGCGACACATACGAAACCCTGAGCCAGCTCGGCAGTTCCAGCGACCTGCCGGACAATCCGGAAACGGCAACCCTGGAATGCGTGCCCAATCCCCACCCCGGCACGCGCTATCTGATCCGCTTTGCGGTGCCGGAATTCACCTCCGTCTGCCCGGTCACCGGTCAGCCCGATTTCGCGCATCTGGTGATCGACTACGTGCCGCAAAAACTGATCGTCGAAAGCAAGTCGCTAAAGCTGTATCTGGGCAGCTTCCGCAATCATCCGGGCTTTCACGAAAAGTGCACGGTCGATATCGCGCAGAAGATCATTGCGGCGGCGGAACCGCACTGGATCAGGATCGGTGGCTACTGGTATCCGCGCGGCGGCATTCCCATCGATGTGTTCTATCAGTCCGGCGAACCGCCGAAGGGCCTGTGGCTGCCCGATCAGGGTGTTCAGCCCTATCGCGGGCGGGGCTGAGTAGGGCCCCTCACCCTGTCCCTCTCCCCAGGGAGAGGGGACTCACGTAATATTATCCCTCTCCCTGGGGAGAGGGTGGTGCGCATCGCGTACCGGGTGAGGGGATACACGAATTTTCATCCCTGTCCTCGGGCCATCCTTCGAGACGCCCCTGCGGGGCTCCTCAGGATGAGGCCTGGCGATATATCCTCATGCTGAGGAGGATGCGCAGCATCCGTCTCGAAGTATGGGGAAACCGGGTGGTCATTCCCCCCGGTAGGTACAGCCCGCCGTGCAGGTCTCCCAAAGCCTAACTTCGGACAAGAGCGGCAGCGCCGGTTTCAGTTCCGCCCAGATCCATTTGGCGATCACCTCCGACGTCGGGTTCTCGAGGCCCGGAATGTCGTTCAGGTAATGATGGTCGAGCCGTTCCCATATCGGGTAAAACGCAGCCTTGATCTCGGCGAAGTCCATGACCCAGCCGGTCACCGGATCGACGTCACCTTCGACGGCAAGCCGCACGCGGAAGCTGTGGCCATGCAGGCGGCGGCACTTGTGGCCGTCCGGCGTGTTCGGCAGGTCGTGCGCCGCTTCGAATGTGAATTCCTTGAATATTTCCATCATCGTTCCTGTCAGGGTCGTCCCGATCCCATAGAGATCAGGGGATGCCCAGCACTTTATGGGTTTGCAGACTGAGACGCCACGCCGGATGGCGGCGGCAGTAATCGACACAGGCTTCGGTATTGGCTGCCACGTCCGGGCCATCCATCGGCTGCAGCATGAAATAGTCGAAGCTGAGAGCGCTGAACCGTTCCGGCATCGCCTTCGGCTGCGGATAGACAAGCTTCAGTTCGTGCCCGCTCAGCTGCTTCAATTCGGCATCCGCCTTCGGGCTGACGCAAATCCAGTCGATCCCGGCGGGGGCCTGAATGGTGCCGTTGGTCTCGACCGCGATTTCGAAATCCCGCGCATGCAGCGCGTCGATCAGCGCCGGGTCGACCTGCAGCAACGGCTCGCCGCCGGTCATGACGACGAAGCGTCTGCCGCCCTCGACGTTTGGCCAGGCCGCCTGCACCGCATCCGCCAGTGCATCGGCATCGCGGAAGGCACCGCCACCCGCGCCATCCGTGCCGACGAAGTCCGTATCGCAGAACGTGCACACAGCCGACACACGGTCCTGTTCACGCCCGGTCCACAGGTTGCAGCCGGCAAAGCGCAGGAACACCGCCGGACGCCCGGCCTGCCGGCCCTCGCCCTGCAAGGTGTAGAAAATCTCTTTGACCTGATACGTCATGGGAGCGGGTTTTACGCCGATTGCCCCCGGGCATCAACATCCGCTTCAATCCAGATGGACTCTAGGACCAGGCGGGCCTGGGCTCGCCCCGGGCCTGCATCTCGGCCTCGGTATAAAAGGCATCGGCAAAGATATCGTGACGCGGTACGGATTTCAGTTTCAGCATGCCCGCGCAGGCATCGACCATCACCGGCGGCCCGGCCAGATAGCACTGATAGCCGTACAGCAGCTGGAAATCCGCCGCCACCGCATGACTGACGAGACCGGTTCGGCGCCCGGAATTTTTCTTCGGCTCGGAAATCACCGTGACGAAGCGGAAATTCGGATAGGTATGCGTGAGCTCGATAAAATACCGCTCCAGATAAAGTTCCGCTTCCTCGCGGACACCGAAATACAAATGCACGTCCTTCTTAAAGCCGCTGGCCAGTGCCGTCTCGACGATCGCCTTCATCGGCGCGAGCCCGGTGCCGCCGGCGATCGCCAGGATCGGACCTTCGTGGCGGGCCCGGTAATAGGCGCCGCCGAAAGCCCCCTGCACGTCGACGCTGTCACCCGGTTTCAGGGCATCGCAGATAAAATCGCTGACGCCCCCGGAACCGGAGCGCCGGATGTGCAGTTCAATCACGCCGTCGCCCGGGGCATTGGCGATGGAATAATCCCGGGGTTCGAGATCGCCGATCCGGAAACTCGCATATTGCCCGGCCCGCCAGTCGAATAGATCAGCTCCTTCGGTTTCCAGCCGGATAATCCGGACCTCGGGCGAAGCGGCGTCGATGTCGCGCACTCGGCACGCCACCAGGTCCCCTGTCATACCGCCGCTCATCGTTCACCGGTCCTTATTCTGGGGCGAAGCGTTTCCCGGGCGGCGTCCGGATGCTGGCGATTGTATCCCTGCGACCGTTCGTGGACTGCATCCATGGCGCGTTTGCGCTTGCCGTCGGTGACCACGGGCTGGGCATACATCTGTTTTACCGCTTCGACCATGATCACCCCGGCCGCGGCGGGAAACAGCCGCATGCCGAGCTTTTCCCACGCCGCCGCCGAGCCCTGCAGAATGCCGAGATCAACCGGCGGCACGAACAGGGCGCGCGTGGTTTCCACCGGCATGAACATGTTGTCACGGAGCAGCCGCGACAGCTGGCCGCGGGAATACGGGCGGCCATTGCCCAGCGGGGTTGATTCAAATCTCGCCCACAGACCGCGCCGGTTCGGCGCGATGATCACGAGCCGGCCGGAGTCCGCCAGCACCCGCCAGGCTTCGCGCAACAGCGGGCGCACCTGCTCGGTGCATTCCAGCGCATGCACGATAAGCACCCGGTCCATGCTGAGATCGGGCAGCGGCAGTTCGGTTTCATCGGCGAGCATGGTCAGGCTGCGTTCATGCTGAGGCCAGTGCATGACCCCCTGTCCCGCCGGCATCGCCGCGATCACCCGCTCGGCCTCGCCCCGGAACATTGACAGATAGGGCGTCGCAAAGCCCAGACCCAGCACTCGCAGGCCGCCGAGGTCCGGCCACAGCGTCCGCAACCGGCGGCGCACCATACGCTGCGCCGTGCGTCCGAGACGCCGTGCATAAAACTCGCGAAGGTCGATTACATCACACCACATGACACGACATTAAAACGTTTCCGGGGCAGCGTCATCCCCGGTGCAGCTTACCAGGTGGAAGAATTCGGCGGCGTTCGGCAAACAGGTGATGACAATCAGGCCGCAATCCCCATATTGCATGCAGGAACATACACATCCATCGGAAACCAGGGAGAACAACCATGCAGCTTCGCTATTCACCGACTTCACCATACGTGCGCAAGGTATCCATCACGGCCATCGAGGCGGGGCTCGCAGACAAGATCGAGCGTGTTTCCACCGATCCGTGGTCTCCGGAAACCGACCTCACCGGCGCCAATCCGATCGGCAAGGTCCCGACCCTGATCACCGATGACGGCATGGCGATTTATGACAGCCCGGTGATCTGCGAATATCTGGACAGCCTGAATAACGGCACCAAACTGATCCCGGCAAGCGGGGATGCCCGCTTCAAGGCGCTGACCCTGGCCGCCGCCGGTGACGGCATGCTCGATGCCGGTGTGCTGTTGCTGATCGAAACCGTGCGCCGCCCGGCCGAACTGAAATGGGACTGGTGGGTTGAACGTCAGGACGGTGTCATCAACCGCTGTATGGACGTCGCCGATGCCGCCGCCGACACGATGGCAGCAGACGGAGAAATCACCATCGCCGAGATCGCCATCGGCGCCGGTCTTGGCTGGATCGACCTGCGCTTCCCCGACATGGGCTGGCGCAAGGAGCGTCCGGCATTGGCCGACTGGTTCGATAAAATTTCCGAACGTCCGTCCTTTGAACAGACAGTGCCGAAACCCGCTTAACCGGAAAAATACTGATCCGTGATGCGCCGGGCGTATGCGACGAGGTTCGCATGCGCCCGTGCCATTTCGGTCATCGGCGTATCGAGCTCGATCAATGTCAGATTGACGACGTAGGCATAGACCACGGCGTCGACACTGCGGATTTTCTCGCCGTGCACGTATGGCCCGTCACCGATGATGGACGACAGGGCGGCGATGTCGCGTTTCGCCATCGCGAGGATTTCCGCATCGCTGTGACGCCCGGTGCCCTGTGCCCAGAGCTGCTTTCTGACGCCGCGCTGCGCGGCAATCTTGATCAGCGGACGGATGATGCCGGGAATGCCCGAAAAGAACGCATCCGAAATCACAGGCCAGCCCGCGCCGAGCCAGCGATCCCAGACGCCATACCAGTACAGCCGCTCGTCGCACATCCCGGCGACGGCCAGATCGAATGCGCGTTCGCGATCCGTCAGTCCTGCATCAATATCGATGTGACGGGTTTTCATCAGGTGCTCGATAATCAGCGTGCTGTCACCGATGAGCTTGCCGTTTTCGATGATGTAGGGAATTTTCTTTTTCGGCCCCTTGTTGGGCATCATTTTGAAATCGACCGTGTACGGAATACCCGCAAGTTTCAGCCACAGTTCCAGTTTCACACAGAACGGTGACGGGTTGGGCACACCCAGCCTGCGCGGAAACTGGACAAGCGTGATGTCCTGGTTGCTCATGCGGTGCGTTTCCGTTTCAAAAGCTCTTTCGATGCCAGTATGGCGCCACCGACGATCAGCAGGCAACCGGCGGCGGCGGTCCATGTCGGCTCACCCTTGCCGAACGCAATCAGCAGCACCGTCGAAATCAGCGGCGCGGCGTAGGCCAGCGCGCCCAGAACCTGGATGTCACCGTGCTTGGTGCCGTAATCCCAGGTGAAGAACGCCGCCCCCACGGGGCCGAGACCAAGGCCGATGACGCCCAACCATTCCAGCGCATCAGCGGGCCAGATGGTCTGCTCGAACAACAGATGACAAAACAGTGCAAGCACCGCCGTTGCCGCACAGAAACCGCCGACGGTATCGGTCGGCACGTGGGGAAAGCGGCGGTTGACGATGGAATAGCTCGACCATGTCAGCGAACACAGCACTGCGAACGTATAGCCCAATGCATATTCCGGCCTGAACCCGGACAGGCCGCGCCCGCCGGTAATCAGCAGCCCGGCCCCGATCAGGCCGGCAACGGCCCCGGCCACATGCCACCAGCGCAGACGTTCCCCCGGTAAAAGCGCCGAGCCGACGACGATCAGCAACGGCCACATGTAGGCGATCAGCCCGGCTTCGACCGGCGGCGCATTCTTCAGCGCCATGAAATAGAAAAAGTGATAACCGAACAGGCCACAGGTACAGATAACCCAGGCCCCCAGGGGCTGGCGCAGATGCGCCACCACGTTCTCGCGCCGGATCAGCCATTTGAGGACCACGAACGCGGTGGCGATCCCGAACGACATGGCGGCCAGCTGGAACGCGGGAATCTTGCCGGTCAGGGTCGTGAAAAGTGCCAGCAGGCCCCACATCAGGACCGCCGTCGACCCGATCAGGGTGGCTCTTACTGTCGTCGCGTCCTTTACCGCCATACCGCTCCCATCCTTCGAGACGCGCTTCGCGCTCCTCAGGATGAGGTCAACACCAATACCTCATGCTGAGGAAACCCGTTCCGGGTCGTCTCGAAGCATGAAGGACTTTACCCGCCGCGCGCGAATGATCAATGATCGATCCACGGCACAATAAAAAGGGCGGCACCCGCAGGCACCGCCCAGTTCATCGTCGCAGGCAGCGACGGATCAGATCATATACTGGCCGCCGTTGGCGGAAATCGTCGAGCCGGTGATGAAACCGGCGTCGTCGGATGCCAGGAAGCTGACGCAGCGGGCGATTTCCTCGGCCTCGCCCAGCCGGCCGACCGGAATCAGCGGGATGATTTTCGTATTCAGGATTTCTTCCGGCACGGCACGAACCATTTCGGTGCCGATGTAGCCCGGCGCCACTGCATTGACGGTAATCCCCTTTGACGCGGTTTCCAACGCCAGTGCCTTGGTGAAACCGAGGTCGCCGGCCTTCGCGGCGGCATAGTTGGTCTGCCCGAACTGACCCTTCTGACCGTTGATCGAACTGATCGAGATAATACGCCCGAAATTGGCGCCACGCATGTCGTCGATGACGTTGCGGCTGAGGTTGAACAGGCTCGAGAGGTTGGTGTGGATCACCGCATCCCAGTCCGCCTTGTCCATCTTGTGCAGCGGCTTGTCGCGGGTGATGCCGGCGTTGTTGACGAGAATTTCGACAGCTCCGACATCGGCCTTGATCTGCGCAACGGCGGCCGATACGGCGTCGAAATCGCCGACGTCGAATTTGTAGACGGCGATGCCCGTTTCGTCCTTGAAAGCGTTCGCGGCTTCGTCATTGCCGGCATAGTTGGCGACAACCGTATACCCCTTGGCTTTAAGTTCTTCTGAAATGGCGCGCCCGATGCCGCGCGTCCCACCCGTAACCAATGCTACTCTGGACATGTTAACTCTCCCATAAATGCCGCTGTTTTGCGGTCGTTTTACGCCGGGTCGGGGGACGGACTAATGGTCCGCCCCCGCGCCCGAATTCATCCTAGTCGCGCTCGAGGCACATGGCGATACCCATGCCGCCGCCGATGCACAACGTGGTCAGACCCTTTTTGGCGTCGCGTTTCTGCATTTCGTGCAGCAACGTAACGAGCACCCGTGCACCGGACGCCCCGATCGGGTGGCCCAGCGCAATCGCGCCGCCGTTGACGTTCACTTTCTCGACGTCCCAGCCCATGTCCTTGTTGACGGCACAGGCCTGTGCGGCAAAGGCTTCGTTGGCTTCGATCAGGTCGAGGTCATCAACCGTCCAGCCGGCTTTTTCGAGCGCCATGCGGCTGGCCGGGATCGGACCCGTGCCCATGATCGCCGGATCGACACCCGCGGTTGCCCACGACTTGATGCGGGCCAGTACCGGTGCGCCGCGCCTTTCGGCGTTGTCGGCGCTCATCAGCACCAGGGCTGCCGCGCCGTCATTGATCCCCGACGCATTGCCGGCCGTCACCGTGCCTTCCTTGTCGAAGGCCGGACGCAGCTTGCCGAGGCTTTCCATGGTGGTGCCGTGTTTCGGATGCTCGTCGGTATCGACGACGGTTTCACCCTTGCGGCTGGTGATGGTGACGGGAATGATCTCGTCCTTGAACTTGCCGGCTTTTTGCGCGGCTTCGGCTTTTTCCTGCGAGGAGAGTGCGAATGCATCCTGCTCGTCACGGGTCAGCTGCCATTTCTGGGCGACGTTCTCGGCGGTGTTGCCCATGTGGTAGCCGGCGAAGGCATCCATCAGACCGTCACGCAGCATGGTGTCGAGCAGTTCGCCCGTCCCCATCTTGACGCCGTTGCGAAGGTGCATGACATGCGGGGCCTGGCTCATGCTTTCGTGACCACCGGCGACGACGATGTCGCTGTCACCCATTTTGATGGCCTGATAGCCGAGCGCGACCGTCCGCAGGCCCGAACCGCAAAGCTGGTTGATACCGTAGGCGGTTTTTTCCTGCGGGATGCCGGCGGCCATGGCGGCCTGACGTGCCGGGTTCTGACCGCCGCCGGCGGCAAGAATCTGTCCCATGATGACTTCGGAAACATCTTCCGGGCTGACCCCGGCGCGGCTCAGGGCTTCCTTGATGGCGATCTCGCCGAGGGCCGAGGCCGAAAGTGAACTCAATCCGCCCAGGAACGCCCCAACGGGGGTTCGGGCTGCACCAGTAATTACAACTTCAGTCATGGATATCTCCCTTTGTCATGCTTCTAAAACTGCCGGTCCCTGCGGACCTGTACATTCGAGGTCCCTGCGGACCCGTATACTCAAGGTCCTTGAGGACCGTTTAACCACATTGTTGGTGGGGCTATACGCCATTTCGGCATCGCCTTCAACAATTATCTTGCACTGCAACATAACTATTGCACTGCAGCAATCCATTTGCTCAGCGGTGCGTACAAGGTGGCCTCGGCCCGTGAGCCCGCCACCATACCGATATGTCCCGCATTGGCTGTCACAAGCGTGGCATGCGGCAGCAGGTCTGCCAAGGGCTGTGCCGACGCCGGCGGCACAATCGTATCATTATCGGGGATCACGACCAATGCCGGGATGGCAATCGACGCCGGATCGACAGTCTCGCCGCCGTTCATCCAGTCCCCCCGCATCGGCCGGTTCCGGACATACCAGTCATCCAGGCATTCGATCGCCACCGGCCCGGTCAGCGGCACGCCGTCGTTCAGCCAGTCTTCGAGAACGACGAAAGCCCGGGCGGCGGCGCTGCCCGGTTTCAATCCAGCGAACTTCCGGAACTTGCGGATCACGCCGCACGGATCGCGGCTGGTAAACATCGCCTGAATGACATCGACCGGCAGATCACCGACGGCGGCGATCAACTGTCTCAGTCCCGGCATCATCGCCCGCAGCATCTGCGTTGCCGCTTCCGGCATGGCATGGAAATCCCACGGCGTCGCCAGCAGCGCCATGGCGCGGATTTTTTCCGGCTGACGGTGCGCCAGCGCCAGCGCCAGATTACCACCCATGCAGTATCCGGCGATCACCGGCGTCTGAGCGGTTTCATCAGAGACGAAATCGCGGATACGCTCCAGCCGGTCGACATAGTGATCGACGGCAAAGTCCTGTTCCACTTCGCCGGGTGCATCCCAATCGACCAGATACGTGTCGTGACCCTGCCGGGCGAGATAACGGAACAGGCTGTGATCGGAATCCAGATCAAGGATGTAGGCGCGGTTGACGAGGGACGGGATCAGGATCACCGGTGCTATCGCACCCGCATCAGGATTAACATCAGGGGCCGCATGTATCAGCCGGGTCGTGCCTTCGTGCCAGCAGACCGGCAGTTCGGGTAGCGGGTCCTGCCGCCCGGCCGCAACAAAGCCGTTCACACCCTCGGCGAAGGCGTGAACCCGGTTTTCGATTTCCCGGTTCAGCGCCGCAGAAAATGCATCGGCGTCAACGTTTTGGAGTTTTTCCCGAAGCAATATTGCCTGCGGGCTCAGCGAGTCCTTCCAGACGAGCGAGCCGTCTTTCAAGTTCGGCAACGCGCAGAGCGAGCTCGTGAACATCAGGTTCTGCACCGCCAGATGCAGTGCCAGCGGCCGCGGCGCCGGGCTTCCGTTCGCCAGCGTCTTCATCATCGTCTGCATCATTGCCGGCATCTCGCCCTGCTGCATCATCCGCCCCTGCCTTACCTGTGCCGTCCTGCCCTGTGCCGTCCTGCTGCTCAGCCGCCTTTTGCATCATCGCCGCAACATTCGCCGCTCCGGTGTTCATCAGTTCCATGGTCTGGGCCATGGTGCGGGCCAGCGCCTCATCGGTGGTGAAGGCCTTGATCTGCTGCTCCCACAGATCGACATATTCCTTCGCCAGCTTTTCCAGATCGGCCGAACCGTCCCCGGTCCCCGCGTCACCGGATGATTTTTCATCGCTGCTCATGGTGCCGTTCCGATGTCCATATCACCACCCTGCTCATCACCCTGTAGCCTGGTCCGCATCGCGGCAATCAGTATATCGCGCGTGCGTTCTTCGGCAAATGTCCTGACGCGATCATGCGCTTCCAGCATTTATTGTGCAGCCCCTTGTTACCTATGCTGCACCTGCCGCATGGGGCGCGGATTTTTCGTTGCAGTGCACAAGCATCAGCGCTAGTTTCGGCAGACACGGGAAGGGAGCCCATTATGGCGAAAAAGCCTCAGGACACCGAAACTTCCGCCGGCGAGAAGAAACCAATAACAATAAAAAAATATGCGAACCGGCGTCTCTACAACACGGAAACGTCGAGCTATGTGACGCTCGATACGCTTGCCCAGATGGTCAAGGACGACAAGGAATTCTCCGTGTTCGATGCCAAGACCGGCGAGGACATCACCCGCCAGGTGCTGACCCACATCATCGTCGAAGAAGAATCCAAGGGGCAGAATTTGCTACCGATCAGCTTCCTGCGCCACCTCATCAGCTTCTATGGCGACAGCCTGCAGGCGGTGGTGCCGAATTATCTCGATCATTCCATGAGCTCGTTCGCGCGCAATCAGGAACAGATGCGCAATTACCTCGAAGACGCCTTCGGCGGACTGAGCCCGTTCGGCCCGATGGAAGAGATTTCGAAAAAGAACATGGCGATGTTCGAAAACGCCATGAAGATGTTCACGCCTTTCTATGGTCCGGACGGCATGATGCCCGGCGCCGGCACCGGGAGTGAGACCAAACCGGACGAACCGGCAAAAGACGGCGGCGACATCAACGACCTGCGCCAGCAGATGCTGGACATGCAGCGCAAACTCGATCAGCTCTCCGGCAAGAAGTAGTCCGCATCCTATCCTTCGAGACGCTCGCTTTCGCTCGCTCCTCAGGATGAGGGGGAACGCTACCTCCCCCTGCGGGGGCCGTCAGGCGGTCTCGAAGGACGTGGGCGGGTTACGGCAGTTCGCGCACGAGGCGGAAGCTGAGCCAGTAGCTTTTGACCGCGCCCGGATTTTTCTGCCGGTTGGCGGCCCGCGACATTCTTGAATAATAGTACCACGACCCTCCGCGGATGACGCGGAACTGGCATTTGCCGCCGACCCACGCTTCCGGTCCCTTGGGGGCGCCGTCATAGGTTTCGTGCCAGCAATCCTCGACCCATTCGAAGGCATTGCCGTTCATGTCATAGAGGCCCCAGGGGTTGGGGGCGAAACTGCCGACAGGTGCATTGCCGATGCCGGACCACGGTGAGCCGCATTTCCGGCAGTTGACCTGATTTTCGCCGACCTGATCACCGAACCAGTAATTCGATTTGGTTCCGGCCTTGGCCGCGTATTCCCATTCCGCTTCGCTCGGCAATCTGTATTTTTTGCCGGTCGTTTTCGTCAGCCAGTCGGCGTATCCGTGCACCATGTCATGGCTGATGTTGATGACCGGCTTGCGCTCCGTGCCCCACTTGTGATCGTCGGGTTTGTGGGTACAGCCCCCGGCATCGAGGCAGGCCTGCCAGTTTGCATGCAGGGTTTCAAAGCGGCCGATGGCGAACGGTTTCCTGAAGCGGACGACGCGCGTCGGCATTTCGCTTTTGTGCAGTTTCGAACCCATAACGAACAGGCCTGGCGGCACCACCACCATCTCGGGGCATGTTTCGCAGTCGCGGAAGATGTCACCGGGTTTGAGCTGGGTGCCCGGCGCGATCACCGGCGCCTTGGGGATGTCCTTGGCCGGGATATCCGGATAGACGCCCTGGGCCAGCACTTTGCCGGCGGGTGCGGCCACACCGAGAACAAGGGCGGCAATAAGAAGAAATCGGATCATGGATGTAAGGTGTCTTTTGCGTGCGCTTCGGTCAAGTCTCTCCGAGCTTGGCGACGGCCCGTTCGGCGGCACGGGCGACCAGTCCCGACGCGTCCGCACAGAGCCGTTCCGCCAGCGGCTTCAGGGATTTGTCCCCCGAATTCCCGACCGCGATCATGACGTTCCGCACAAACCGCCCACGCCCGGTGCGCTTGATCGGCGAGCCTGCGAAAAACGCCCGGAACCCGGCGTCGTCCAGTTGCGCCAGATCGGCAAGCCGGGGCGCGGTCAGCTCGACCTTTGCCTGCAGCGCCGGTTCCCGCGTCGGTTCGGAAAACTTGGTCCACGGGCAGGCCGCCAGACAGTCGTCGCAGCCATAGATGTGATTGCCCATTTTATCCATCAGCTCGGCGTCGATGTCGCCCTTGTGCTCGATGGTCAGGTAGGAAATGCAGCGCCGCGCATCCATCCGGTACGGCTCGGGAAACGCCGCCGTCGGGCAGGATCTGAGACACGCATCGCAGCTGCCGCAGTGATCGGGCTCGGGCCGGTCGGGCGGCAGTTCGGCATCGAGAAAGATTTCGCCGAGAAACAGCCACGAGCCCTTGCCGCGGCTGACGACGTTGGTGTGCTTGCCTTGCCAGCCGATGCCGCCGCGCTGCGCCAGCGGTTTTTCCATCACCGGCGCGGTATCGACGAAGACCTTGATCTCACCGCCGTAGCTCTGGACGATCCAGCGCCCGAGCCGCTTCAGGCGTTTCTTGACCACGTCGTGATAATCCCGGCCCCGCGCATAGACGCTGATCGCGCCCCGGTCCGGCTGGCGGGTCACCGCCATCGGGTCCAGTCCCGGGCCGTAATTGACGCCCAGCACGATGACGGTTCTGACCCCGGGCATCAGCGCCTTGGGGTCGCCACGGCGGCCGTCTTCGCGGGCCATCCAGTCCATGTCGCCGTGAAACCCCGATTTGGTGAACGCCGCCAGCGCCGCTTGATCGCGGGGATCGGTATCGGCGGGCGCGAAGCCGACGGCGTCGAACCCCAGCGTCAGAGCCTCGTCGCGGATTTCCGCCTTGATCACGCGGGGGTCGGGGTTTGAGCTTATGGCCATGCCGACAGCATTATGCTAATGAGCGCCGCAATCAACCGGTCGATTTGCCGGCCGGGCGCCAACTTAATACCGCCTCGTGCTTCGAGACGGTGCGTTCCGCACCTCCTCAACATGAGGCGGATAAGAAAACCCTCATCCTGAGGAGCACGAAGTGCGTTTCGAAGGATGGGACGCGAGGAAAAGAGTATGAGCACAAAAAAACCGGCGGTGGTGCTGTTGAGCGGCGGACTGGACTCCGCAACCGTCCTGGCGATCGCGCTTGAGCAGGGTTTCAGCCCGGTCACGCTGACGTTTCGCTACGGCCAGCGCCACGCCGCCGAAATCGATGTCGCCGCGCGGCTGGCCGAAGCCAACGGTATCAAACGCCATGTCGTCGCCGACATTGATCTAAGGGCTTTCGGCGGCTCGGCCCTGACCGCTGATATCGATGTGCCGAAGCACCGTTCGGACGCGGAAATCAGCGAAGGCATTCCCGTCACCTATGTGCCTGCCCGAAATACCGTGTTTCTGTCGTTCGCGCTGGCGCTGGCAGAGACCACACAGGCCTACGACGTCTTTATCGGCGTCAACGCCCTGGATTATTCCGGCTATCCCGATTGCCGGCCGGCATTCGTGAAAGCCTTCGAAAACGTCATGAACCTCGCCACCAAGGCCGGCGTTGAAGGGGAAAACCCGTTCACCCTGCACACCCCGCTGATCGACCTGACCAAGGCCGGGATCATTCAGCGCGGCACCGCGCTCGGCGTTGATTACGCGCATACGCTGAGCTGCTATGATCCGACAGCCGACGGGCGTCACTGCGGCGAATGCGACTCCTGTCATCTGCGCAGGAAAGGCTTCCGCGAAGCCGGTATCGACGACCCGACGCCCTATGCCGCATAAAGAAACTGACGTGGGAACAGTCATGAAACATTCAGTATCGATCAGCTTAATTGTACTGGCGCTGGCGGTCCCGGTTCTGGCCCTGCCGGCCGGCAGCGCGAAAGCGGAAACCGCCGAAGGCAAACGGGACGGCATCTTTCAGATCGTCAAGGCGACGGAGAACCGGGTCTGGCGGCTGAATACCGTCACCGGTGAAATCGCTGTCTGTGATCTGAGCGGTGAGAACCTGGTCTGCACCACCACCAGCGACGCCGCCGAGGTGCCGAAAAAGTCCTATGCCGAGATCGAAGCCGAGCGCGACGCGGCACAGAAAGCGGCCAAAGCGGCGCGTCAGGCCGAGCGGGAACGTGAACTGCAGTTCCTCGACAAAATTCTGGCGCTGTTCCGGGAATTCCTGCAAACCGCCATGGGTAAATCCGAAGGGTCTTGATCGGACCCGCACGGCGCATCACCTTTGCTTTGATTTCCAGAGCCTTAGCCAGTATCACTACCCGGCTTTGAATTCACTTGGGATGTCGAGCGGACATTGGGGTCATGACCGATAAGAAAAAAGCGCTGGCGGCGGTACGCCAAGAAATCGACGCCATCGATGAACAGATTCAGGATTTGCTGATCCGGCGCACCGAAGTCGTCGAAAAGGTGCGCGAGATCAAGGAAGGCGAGACCGTCAAGATTCGCCCGTCACGTGAAGCGGAAATGATGTACCGCCTGACGGCCCGCCATCACGGCAATTTCCCGAAGCGTGAGCTGTGCCGCATCTGGCGCGAGATCATCGTCGCCACGCTCAGCTTCGAAGGCCCGTTTTCCGTCGCCGTGATGGAAGTCGACGACGAGCCCGGCTACTGGGACATGGCCCGCGATCAGTACGGCAGCTTCACCAAGATGACCCGCCACCGGTCCGGCCGGGCCGTGGTCGAGGCCGTGCGCTCACAGGAATCCTCGGTCGGCATCCTGCCGTGGCCAAGCCGCGACGACCCGGACCCGTGGTGGCGATACATGGTCTCAGCCTCTCCCGACACCCCCAAGATCATCGCCCGCCTGCCGTTCGTCCCCGGCTCGAACATTCGCGGCAGCGGTATCGAAGCCGCCGTCATCTGCCCCGCCGAACAGGAAAAGACCGGCCGCGACCGCTCGCTTCTCGCTATTGAAACCGAAACCGAAATCGGCGCCCGCAGGATCGAGGACGCGCTGAATTCCGCCGGCGTCAGCGCCGCTTTCGTGCAGAACTGGCACGATCCGAACCGCCCGCCGGGCTGGGTCTATCTGGTCGAGGCCTTCGGCTTCGTCGATCCCGCCGGCAAGCAGTTCCCCCGCTTTATCGATTCCATCGGCACCTCGGCGCAGCGCATTCTGCATCTCGGCGGCTACGGGACGCCGCTGGGCGAACGCGACGTCGCGTCCGAAAACGACGGAGACGACACATGAGCAACCGTCCCGAAGCCCGCCCCGGGATCATGGATATCGCCGCCTACGTCGGGGGCGAGTCCGCCATTCCGGGCGTGGACCGCATCATCAAGCTGTCATCCAACGAAGGCCCGTTCGGGCCCAGCCCGCTGTCGAGCAAGGCCTTTGAGGCCGAAGCGCACAACCTGCATCGCTATCCCGACGGCAGCGCGGTCGAACTGAGAAACGCCATCGGCGCACGTTACGGGCTTGATCCGGCAAAGATCGTCTGCGGCGCCGGGTCGGATGAGCTGATCGCGCTGCTGTGCAAGGCCTATGCCGGGCCGGGCGATGAGGTGCTGTATTCCGAGCACGGTTTCCTGATGTACCCGATCACCGCTAAAAGCGTCGGCGCGACCCCGGTCACGGCGGCGGAAACCGACAAGACCGCGAACGTCGACAATCTTCTGTCGGCGGTGACGGACAGAACACGGGTTCTGTTTCTCGCCAATCCGAACAACCCGACCGGCACCTATCTGCCGGCAAGCGAGGTGAAACGTCTTCGCGATGGTCTTCGCGATGACATTCTTCTGGTGGTCGATGCCGCCTATGCGGAATACGTCTCGGTCGATGACTACACCCCCGGCATCGAGCTGGTCGACGCCGGTGAAAACACCGTCATGACGCGGACGTTTTCTAAAATCTACGCGCTCGGCGGCGTCCGGCTCGGCTGGTGCTATGCGCCCGCCAACGTGGTCGACGTGCTGAACCGGATCCGCGGGCCGTTCAATGTCAGCGCCGCCGCCATGGCTGCCGGGGTGGCCGCCATCGCAGACAGGGATTTCGAAGACATGAGCCGCGCCCACAATGACAAGTGGCGTGAATGGACGGCAGCCGAATTCCGCAAGCTGGGCCTCGACGTAACGCCCAGCATCGGCAACTTCCTTTTGGTCTGTTTTGAAAACACCGGGCGTGACGCCGAAGCGGCGGATGCGTTCCTGAAATCGCGCGGCATCGTCGTCCGCCGCATGGGCGGTTACGGTTTTCCCAACTGCCTGCGCATCACCATCGGACTCGAAGATGAAATGCGGGCCGTGGTCGAAGCGCTCGCCGCTTTTCTCGGCCGCAACGACACCGGCGCGGCGTCATGAGCGCGATGCCCCTTTTCCCGCGCGTCACACTGATCGGCATCGGCCTGATCGGCTCGTCCCTGGCGCGGGTCATGCGGGCGGAGAATCTTGCCGGTGAGATCGTCGTCGCGACACGGCGCGAGGAAACCCTGAAGCGCGCCATTGAGCTCGGCCTGTGTGACCGGGGCACGCTCGATGCCGGCGACGCGGTCCGCGATGCCGATCTGGTGATCATCTGCACGCCGATGGGCAGTTATGCCGAGATCGGCAAGCACATCGCCCCGTTCCTGAAAGACGGCGCCATCATCACCGATGTCGGCTCGGTCAAGGAACCGGTGTTCACCACCCTCGCCCCGGTGCTGCCAGATCACGTGCATCTTGTGCCGGGCCACCCGGTCGCCGGGACCGAGCATTCCGGCCCCGATGCCGGGTTCGCCGAACTGTTCCGGAACCGCTGGACGCTGCTGACGCCGGCCGAAGGGACGGATCAAAATGCCGTCGACAGGGTCTATGAATTCTGGGAACGCGCCGGGGCCATGGTCGACGTCATGGATGCCGGACACCACGACCAGGTTCTGGCCATCACCTCGCACCTGCCGCACCTGATCGCTTACACCATCGTCGGCACGGCGACGGATCTGGGTGAGGACCTGAAGCAGGAAGTGATCAAGTTCTCGGCGTCCGGGTTCCGGGATTTCACCCGCATCGCCGCCTCGGACCCGACCATGTGGCGCGACATCTTCCTGACCAACAAGGACGCCGTGCTTGAAGTGCTGGGCCGTTTCGACGAAGACCTGACGGAACTGAAACGCGCCATCCGGCGCGGCGACGGTGACAAGCTGTTCGACCATTTCACCCGTACCCGCGCCATCCGCCGCGGCGTCGTCGATGCCCGCCAGGATGATTATCCCGGGCCCACCGACGACAAGACCGTTTTCGACCAAGAATAATGACACTGGATGATCTCAAGCGGCATCTGACGTTACCGGTTATCGGGGCACCCATGTTTCTCAAATCGGGGGTCGATCTCGTCGTCGCGCAATGCTGCAACGGCGTCATCGGTGCATTTCCTGCACTGAATGCGCGCCCTGCCGAAGAACTCGATACCTGGCTCCGCAGCATTAAATCCCGCATTGCCGAATTTGAACAAAGCAGCGGAAAGGCGGCGGCACCCTATGCCGTCAACCTTGTCGTTCATGACTCCAACGACCGGCTGGATGAAGATCTGGCGACCGTCATCCGCCACAAAGTCCCGCTGATCATAACCTCGCTTTCCGCCCCGGACAGAGTTGTCGATGCCGTACACGCTTACGGCGGATTGGTTTTTCATGATGTTATCACCCGGCGGCACGCTGTGAAGGCTGCTGAATGCGGTGTCGACGGCCTGGTCCTCGTCTCTGCCGGCGCCGGCGGTCACGGCGGACGTCTAAACCCGTTTGCACTGATCGGCGAAGTTAAACAGTTCTTTGAGGGTGCCGTCATCCTTGCCGGAGCTATTGCAGGGGGACGCGCCATCCTTGCCGCCCAAGCCCTGGGGGCCGATTTGGCCTATATCGGCACGGCATTCCTGTCATCGACAGAAAGCATGGCGTCTGATTCGCACAAACAGATGATTACCGAGTGCACTGCGGACGATATACTCTACACCCCATACTTTTCGTCGACATATGGCAATTACCTGATCCCCTCGATCATCGCAGCGGGCGTTGATCTTGATGAAGCGGCAAACGCCAGGCCACACAACAAGGATTTCAAGGTCGGCAAAGAGCGACCGGACGCCTGGAAAGACGTTTGCAGTGCCGGTCAGGGCGTCGGCCAGATTTCATCCGTTGAGCCGGTTGCCGAAATCGTCCGCCAACTGAAAGCCGAATATGACACCGCACGCCGCACGCTGTTCTCTGAGATCGATTTATAGCCCGCCCCTGCTCACAATATGATGTATGCATTGCAACGCTTGAACACACCGGAGCCCCGGCACAAAGACTAAGGATCAGCCCATGCAACCCGTGATCGACAGTTTTATCGCAGGCTTTCCGGTCCTGATGCTGCACTCATCCGTGACCATCGCCATGCTGGTGATCGGCGTTCTTGTCTATATGTGGATCACGCCGTGGGACGAGGTGAAGCTGATTCGCGGCGGCAACACCGCCGCCGCCGTCTCGATGGGCGGCGCGATCATCGGCCTTGCGCTGCCGCTGGCGTTCGCCATGTCGGCCAGTGTCAGCGTTTATGAGATTCTCGTCTGGGGGCCGTTGACGCTGGTCCTGCAGATTATTGCCTACCGCATCGCCGATGTCGTGCTGCGCGATGTCCCGGCCCGGATCGAAGCCGGTGAAATGGGCGCCGCCGTACTGCTGGTCTGCATCAAGCTGGCGGTTGCCGCCATCAACGCCGCCGCCGTCGCCGGATAGCCTTGAGCGATGCGCTTTCGCGACATCATTGCCCTGCTGATCCTGGTGATCGTCGCCGTCGGCGGACAGCTTTTCCGAAGCGGACCCGACAGCCCCGCACCGCCGCCGCCAAGCGACAAATCCTACCCGTCGCCTTATGGCGACAATCCACGCCGCCCGGCACCGCAGTATGATGGCGGCAAGCTGTGGAGCGCGGAGACCCGTGACTGGCTTTCAGAAGCCCCGAGCACCCGCCCCGGCGTCACCCCGGACTGGATCAAACCTGAGCGCCAGTCGTTCGTCGACCTGCCGCAGCGCCGCACGTCGGGGAGCGGCACCGCCTTCGCGGTCGGCGACGGCAAATGGCTGACGGCACGCCATGTCATCGACGGATGTGACGATACAGGCCTGCAGACCGCCCCTGGCAAGGGGGTCCGTGTCACCGACATCCGCAACCATCCGAACGCCGACGTGGCCTTGCTGACGACCCGGCAGGGACCGACGCCGTTTCCGCTGGGGAACGGCGCCGACACGGGCGACGACGGCTATTTCATCGGCTTTCCCCAGGGCAAGCCCGGCGCCGTGCATGCCCGCAAGATCGGCACCACGACGCTGCAGGAACGGGGCCGCTTCAATACCCGAGAACGCGCCGACGTGTGGTCGGAAAAAAGCCGCATCCCGGACCGCTTCGGCTCGCTCGGCGGCTTGTCCGGCGGGCCGGCGTTCACCGCGGACGGGCAACTGTCGGGGGTGGTTCTGGCTGAAGAACCGCGCCGGGGCCGGGTCCTGACCGCCGTGCCGGCGACATTAAAGAGCATGATCGGGGATGCAGGCGGATCAGCACAGGGCGAACCGGCCCGGGATCTGAGCGCCGGTGGCTATCCGAAATCGGCGCGGGGTCTGCTGACCTCGCTTCGGATCACCAAGGTTCTGTGCCGGGTGCGTTAATCAATCCCAGTGGATTTCGCGGAGCCTGATCAGCGGGATCGGCCCGGCGGACAGCACCCTGTCCTGCACCGTCAGTGGGACCGTGACCTGTTTCGGACCGCCCCCCGGTGACGGCTTGGCCAGCACACCCAGCACCACCTTGGCCAGCGATCCGTCTTCGCGGCGGACGACGCCGCTGCGGACCAGCGCATCGACCGCCGCATTGAAGCCGCTGATGCGGGCCGTAAAGGCGCCAATCGGCTGCAACGCGCCGTCCAGCGCCAGCGTGCCTTCCCCCAGCAGACCGAGCACCCCGTGCGCCACATCCAGACTGCGAACCTCGATGGCGCCACCGTCATCGGCCCAGACCTTTAAGCGTTCCGCGTTCAGTCCCTCTGGCAGTTCCGCCCCTGTCGCGTCGGCGGCGATCCGGAACCGCGCCACATGTCCGCCGAAGGCGGAATGCATGGATACCGGCAGCTCGGCATTCTTCGCCTCAAGCTCGAAACGGCCATAAACGGGGATCGAGCCCCGGTTCAGGGTCAGTTTCACGTCATCAACGCGCAGCGTTTCCTGGGTATCTTCACGCGCCGCACGCACATCCGACAGCGAGACTTGGAGCGTACCGCCGTCCGACCGGTCAAGACTCACCGCATTGCTCCCTGCGTCAAGCCGATAGCGGCCGGTGGCCGGCCCCTTATCAACCGACAGCCGCAGCGGACCGGTGAAATTTCCGTCAAGCCGGGTGATGTCCCAGGGCGACAGTGCTGCCAGAAGTGCCGGCACCGCGAGTGTCCATCCGCCCTCGGGATCGGTGGCGTCGAGACCGGTCAGATTGATTCTGAGCGGCCCCGGAAACCCGCTGACCGACAATTCTGTATAGCCGGCCGTGCGCCCGTCCAGACGCATCGCCGCGGCCCAGCCGTCAAGCCGGGCACGGACTTCGCCCGCCAGCCAGAACCACCACCCGGCATAAAGCCCCGCGGCAAGACCGAGCAGGATGGCAAAGGTGATGAGAAGACGACGGCGGCTGGTGAACGGTCGTTCGACGACATGATCGTCGACGCCGGGATAATTTGAATTGGCCATACAGCGAACATAGGGCGTTGCCCCCGCTTCTGGAAGGGCATAGCTTGCGGACAATTATAAGCATTTCGAGACATCCATGACCCTGTCCACCAATGCCAGCCGTTATCTGACCCTTCTCGCCCCGATCATCTTCGTCCTGCTGTGGTCGACCGGATTTGTCGGTGCCAAGATGGGCATGCCCCATGCCGAGCCGTTCACGTTTCTGGGGCTGCGGTTCACGCTGGCATCGGCGATCTTTTTCGCCCTGCTGGTGGTGATGCGCGTCCCCTGGCCGAAAAGCCCCCGGGTCTGGCTGCATGCGGCGGTGGTCGGTCTGCTCATGCACGGCATCTATCTGGGCGGCGTTTTCTTCGCCGTCGATCACGGCACGTCAGCCGGGATCTCGTCGTTGATCGTCGGGATTCAGCCGGTGCTGACCGCCGTCTTCGCCGGGCTCGTCCTGAATGAGCGCCTGAGTGCGCGCGCCTGGCTCGGCCTCGTGCTCGGCTTTTGTGGCATCGCCCTCGTGGTCTGGCGCCAGACCGGCGACACCGGTGGCGTGCCGGGTCTGGCGGCCTGCGTCTCTGGCCTGCTCGCGGTCACCGCCGGCGTACTCTATCAGAAACGTTTCGCCGGCGCGATCGACCTCCGGGTCGGCTCTGCCATCCAGTTCGCCGCCGCTGCCCTGCTGATGTGGGCGCTGGCAGTCCCGCTGGAAACCATGGTTATCGACTGGAATGCCGAGTCCATTTTCGCCATGGCCTGGCTGGTCATCGTGCTGTCGATCGGCGCGGTGACGCTTCTGTATGTGCTGATCCGTAACGGTGCCGCGTCGAAGGTTTCCAGCCTGTTCTATCTGGTCCCCCCCGTGGTCGCCGTCGAAGGCTATTTCCTGTTCGACGAATACCTCAACCTTGGCGCGCTCGCCGGTATGGCGATCGCCGTCATCGGCGTTGCCCTGGTGACGCGGGGCTAGAGATGGCGTCACGCAAACCTTTCATGCCGCCCACCGGGGCATTTTGGGTTTTCGGCTACGGCTCACTGATGTGGCATGCGGACTTTCCGTTCAGCGACAAACGCCCCGCCACGCTGTACGGCTATCACCGCGCGCTTTGCGTCTATTCATGGGTCTATCGCGGCACCGAGGAAAACCCCGGCCTCGTTTTCGGGCTCGACCGGGGCGGCGCCGTCAGCGGCATGGCGTACCGGATCAATGCCCGCCATGCCAAGGGCGTCTATCAGCAACTTTACGAACGCGAAATGATCACCGCCGTCTATTGTCCGCGCTGGCTCAGGCTCCGGCTTACCGGGCCCACACCGGAAACCGTCGATGCCCTTGTGTTCGTCGCCAACGAAGCCAACGAGCAGTATGCGGGCAAGCTGAGCGAGGCGGAAATCCTCCAACTGACCCGGGCCGGACACGGCTCGAAAGGGCCGTGCACGGACTATGTGCTCAACACCGCCGATCATCTGCGCGAATGCGGCATTCGCGACCGGGCGCTGGAACGGCTGACGAAACGGCTCAGGGGTTAAAAAACAACTGGCAAATCTTTTGATCGTCATCCTGAACTTGATTCAGGATACATGAAAAAACTGCGTCTATCCGACGTGAATGCATGGGTCCTGAATCAAGTTCAGGACGACAGGTGAGTCATAATCCGCAACGGCGGGAATCCAGATCATTCCTCAGACAGCGAAATTGACCCATCCTCCGCAATCGGGAAGAACGGGTTATAAGCCACTTCCCAGAGATGCCCGTCGGGATCGGCGAAGTAACCGGAATAGCCGCCCCAGAAAACCTCTTCGGCTTTCTTGACCAGCGTCCCCCCGGCGGCGACGGCTTCGTCCAGAACGGCATCGACCTCGGCCTTGTCGCGGCCGTTGTAGGCCAGCGCGACACCGGAAAAGCCGGGTGTACTGTCGTCGACGCCCGCGTCTTCCACCAGCGCAGCGCGGCCATACAGGCCGAAGATCATGCCGCCGGCCTGAAAGAACGTGACGTCATCGTTGGACTGACCGGATGCCTGCCAGCCGAGTTTTTCATAGAACGCCCGGCTTTTTTTCATGTCGCTGACGCCGAGGGTCACAAGTGAGATGCGGGGGTCCATTGATGCCTCGATCCAGATTCACGCCACGCAGGAATAACCTGGCGATAGACTGCAGCCACCTCGTCATCCCCGCGAACGCGGGGACCCAGACATACCGTCAAACTGGATTCCCGCGTTCACGGGAATGACAACGAATTCTACTTGCCGTCACCCGCACTTGGAATGACCGCACGATGTGCAGGTGTCGCAACCTTCCTGTCGCATCAGGGTCGGCTGGCCGCATTTCGGGCACTGCTTGAACAGGGACGGGCGGCCGGGTGTTCCGGCGTGGGCATCATCGTTGGCCCCACTGGAATTCATGCCAGAATTCATACCTGCATTCATGCCCGCGGCCACGGCCTTCGGCATCGACTGGGCTTCCAGCGCCGGATCGATCTTCGCCGCCGGGTTGGGCAGGAAGCCGGTGTCGATCATGTGGTTCTCGATGACGCTGCCGATTGCGGCGAGCAGCGACGGCACGTACTTGCCGCCGACCCAGTAACCGCCGCGGGGATCGAACACCGCTTTCAGTTCCTCGACCACGAACGACACGTCGCCGCCGCGCCGGAACACTGCCGAGATCATCCGCGTCAGCGCCACCGTCCAGGCATAGTGTTCGGTGTTCTTGGAGTTGATGAAAATCTCGAACGGGCGGCGGCGGCCCTGATCGTCGATGATGTCGTTCAGGGTGATATAGAGCGCGTGATCGCTTTCCGGCCAGCGCACTTTATACGTCTTGCCCGGCAGTTCGCCCGGCCGGTCCAGCGGCTGGAACATGCGCACGACCGAACCGGAGTCCCCTTCGTCCTTGGGCAGGGTCTTTTTCGCAGGCGCATCGAACGGCAGTTCGGGCTCGGTAGCCTCTTTCTTTTTCTTCTCGCCGACTTCGAGCACGGCGCCGGTGACGTCGTTCGGTCGGTACGTGGTGCAGCCCTTGCAGCCCAGTTCATAGGCCTGCTGATAGATATCCTTGAAGTCCTCGAACGAGGCATCCTCGGGCACGTTGATGGTCTTCGAGATCGAGCTGTCGATGAATTTCTGCACCGCGGCCTGCATCACCAGATGGTCTTCCGGCGCCAGCGACTGGGCATCGACGAAGGCATTGGTGAGCGGCGT
Organism: Rhodospirillales bacterium; assembly: GCA_040218645.1. Lineage (GTDB taxonomy): Bacteria > Pseudomonadota > Alphaproteobacteria > Rhodospirillales > Casp-alpha2 > UBA4479. The sequence continues at coordinate 61,063 of JAVJQZ010000006.1, read as the reverse complement.
GTCCGCCCCCTTGAGACGCTTGTACAGACGGAATGCGTAATCGGAAACTTCTTCTTCACGGCGCGTGCCGTCGGGCATCAGCACGTGCCGGCGGTAGTTGAAGCTGAACACCGGCTCAAGCCCCGACGAGATGTTGTCGGCGAACAGCGAGATGGTGCCGGTCGGCGCGACCGAGGTCAGCAGCGCGTTGCGGATGCCGTGTTCGGCAATCGCCGCCTTCACGTCGTCGTCCATGTCGCGGATGGTTTCCCCGGCCAGGTACTGTTCCCGGTCGAACAGCGGGAACGCGCCTTTTTCCTTCGCGAGATCGACCGACGCCAGATAGGCCGCACGCTGCAGGGCGCGCAGCCATTTTTCGGTCAGCTGTACGGCTTCGCGCGACCCGTAACGGGCACCGCACATGATCAGCGCATCGGCAAGTCCGGTGATGCCGAGACCGATGCGGCGCTTGGCCTGTGCTTCATGAGCCTGCTCTTCCAGCGGAAAGCCCGACACGTCGACCACGTTGTCCATCATCCGCACAGCGGTCCGCGTCAGTTCATCAAGCCGGTCCGTATCCAGATCGGCATCGGCGTCGAACGGGTTTGTGACCAGCCGCGCCAGATTGATCGAACCCAGCAGACACGCCCCATACGGCGGCAGCGGCTGCTCGCCGCACGGGTTGGTGGCGTGGATGGTTTCGCAGTAATGCAGGTTATTCCGTTTGTTGATGCGGTCGATGAAGATCACGCCCGGCTCCGCATACGCATACGTTGCGTGCATGATCTTGTCCCACAGTTCGCGCGCCGAAACCGTGCGATAGACGGTGCCGTCGAACATCAGGTCCCACGACGCATCATCCTTCACCGCCTGCATGAACGGATCGGTGACGAGCACCGACAGGTTGAACATCCGGAGCCGGCCCGGTTCGCGCTTGGCGTCAACAAAGGCCTCGATATCCGGGTGATCACAGCGCAGCGTCGCCATCATGGCACCGCGGCGTGAGCCTGCCGACATGATGGTGCGGCACATAGAGTCCCACACATCCATGAAGCTGAGCGGCCCCGACGCATCGGCGCCGACACCCTTGACCGGTGCCCCCTTGGGACGGAGCGTCGAGAAATCGTAGCCGATGCCGCCGCCCTGCTGCATGGTCAGTGCGGCTTCCTTCAGTTGTTCGAAAATCCCCGCCATATCGTCGGGGATATCGCCCATGACGAAGCAGTTGAACAGCGTGACGCGGCGGTCCGATCCGGCCCCCGACAGTATCCGCCCGGCAGGCAGGAACTTGAAATCATCCATTGCCTCGAAGAAGCGTTCTTCCCAGTGCGCCGGGTCGCTTTCGTTTTCCGCCAGCGCACGCGCCACACGGCGCCAGGAATCGCTGACGGCCTTGTCGACGGGGCGGCCCTCGGCATCCTTGAGGCGGTATTTCATATCCCAGATCTGCTGGGAAATCGGTGCGATTTCAGTCATGGCGCGTTTCTGTTTCCGTCTGTGCCCGTCCGGACCGGCCCGATCGTATCTGATCCGGCCCTGACCGGGTCATCCCGGGACGTGGTTAGGGGCAGCGCCGGAGCGCCATCGCATAGCCCGAAACCATAGGCAGTGCCGTTCCCGGCATCAAGCGAATGTTCTTGAAATGTTTCCACTTATTTTACCAGATTTATCCTCTGGTGCAATCGTCAAAAACACATATATATCAGTCTGTTGTGCACTTATCCCCGGGTTTAGGGGGATGAGGGCGGAAGTTTTCCCCGTTGTCCGCCCGCGGCTTCGAAGAGTTCCGTCGACGCGGTCTCGATCCGTTCTTCCAGCAGCGCCATGAATTGCTTGCGGGGCAGGCCCGTCGGGATCGGTTCCATGAAGCGGAGCGTGATGGTCCCGGGCCGGATGAAGAACTTGCGCCGCCCCCAGAAGCTGCCCGAGTTCAGCGCCGCCGGCACCACGCAGCTGTTTTCCGGCATCTGCTGGTAGATCGCCGCCACCCCCGGATGATAGCGCAGCGTCACACCGGGCGCGGTGCGCGTACCTTCGGGGAAGATGATCACCTGACGCCCCCTGGACAGCCGGTCGGTGCAGTTCGTCACCATGTCGCGCAGTGCCTTGGCACCGGCGCTGCGGTCGATGGCGATGTGTTCGCTCTTGGCGGCATACAGCCCCCACAGCGGAATATTCATCAGTTCCTGCTTTAGGACGTACTGAGGATCATCGAGCAGCACGTACATCACGAAAGTGTCCCATATCGATTGATGCTTGGAGGCAATCATGACCGGGCCATCGGGGATGTTTTCAAGACCTTCGAAGCGGAAATTGATGCCGCCGCATATGCGGCTGCCCCACAACGTGACCCATGACCAAATGCGCAGCATGCGCTGCATCACCCGGCGCGGAAACGGCAGGAATATCCATGCGAACAGCAACAGCACCAAAAGCCATGCAAAAAAGAAGATGTTGAACGCCAGGGACCTGAGAAACGTCATGACGCGTCTCCTTTCGCGTCACCGTTTTTCACCGCCGGTGATCCTTCCAGATCCAGAACCTCGATCCGGTGGCGGAACGCCGCCACCAGGTACTTGTTATATTCCGTCGCCGTCAGCGCCATGGTGCCGGGCCAGGCCCACCAGTATTCCTGCTTCACATGCTCGGGGAACACCGGATGCGGCACGATACGGATGTTCGGCATCGCGTTCTGAAATTCCAGCAGTGCGCGCGGCATGTGATAGGCCGCCGTCACCAGCCTGAGAGATGTGTATCCCTTGCCCTGCATCCAGACCCGTGTTTCCAGCGCGTTTTCGATGGTATCCACGGCGTTGCCGATGGCGATGCGGTTTTCCACATCGTCGGGCCGCTGTTTCAGCACCGCCAGCAACTGCGCGACATCGACACCCCGGTAGACCCCGGACACGAACAGCTGCTCGGCGCGTCCGGCGATCAGCAGATCAAGCCCGGCCCGCAGCCGGCCGCTGCCGCCGGTCAGCACGATGATGGCGTCTGTTTTCTCGGTCGATTCAGTGCCCCGCACGGGAATGCTTCCGGCGAAGCTGAACAGTCCCGCGCCCCATACGGCGAGCAGGCCAAGTGACAGAATGACGATCGTCCTGAGCCAGGGCGAGCGCCGGGCGCGTCCGCGGGCACGCATCCTAGAGCATCCGCCTGAGTGCGCGCAGCACCGTCGAGCGCGCCGTAGACATCGCCAGGAACGCAACGCTCAGCGGGATGGCCGCAAACAGCGCCCATTCAAAAATCCCGAAACTGAGATCGGGCAGAGCCGCATCCTTGAGACTGTCGGCCAGATAGCCGACCGACAGCAGCGCCGGCAATCCCAGCGTCAGGCCGATCAGCCCGCCCTTGAGCCCCAGGATCATCGCCCGCCCGGCAAACTGTCCGGCGATGTAGCTGTCCTGGGCGCCGATCAGATGCAGCACTTCGATGGCTTCCTTGTGAACGGCGAGACCCGTCCGTGTCGTGAAGATCACCGTGCCCATGGTCGCCAGCGCGATGAAGACAAGGATCGCCAGCGCGATCAGCTCAACGGTATGGATCAGATTGACCAGACGCTGCAACCAGACCCGGTGATCGTCGACGGTGGCTTCGGGCACCCGCAATTGCAGCTGGCGCGTAAAGCCCTTGAGGTCGAACCGGGCTTCGTCGGCAAGCCCGACATCGATCAGTTTCGGCAACGGCAGATCGCCCGCCTCGGCGGCACTGCCGAGCCACGGTTCGAGCAACGCCATCATGCGTTCCTCCTCGATCACCAGATAGCGTTCGATCCCGGATTGCGCGGCAATGACGTTCAGCACTTCCTGCAGGTTGTTCTGGTCCTTACCGGCATCCTCGGTAGCGGCGATCTGCACCGTCAGCGTGCCGCCGACGCCCTGATCCCATCGTTCGGCGGTGGCGTTCAGAACCAATATCCCGCCGATGGCGAGCACGGCGAGAAAAACCATGAAGGCAATAAGCCATGGCAGGAAGCGGCTGTGCGCATCCTTGTCGAGCGGCAGGTCGGAGCGTTTGACGCCGAGCATCTAGAGAAAATTCTCGATGCCGGGCGGATCGGTATCCGCGTCATCGGTTTCGCTGCGCAAACGCTCGCGCCGGGCGCGGGCCTGTGCCTGGGCCTGCCGTGTATCCGCCCGATCTGCCGCCCGTTCTCCCGATTGGGCCGATTCGCGCGATTCGCGCCATTCGCGTGCCGCGGACTTGTTTCCGCTGCCTTCAATGACACTCAGTGCCCCCGCGTCGAGACGCATAACCGGATATCCGAGGCTGTCCACCAGCGCCATATTGTGGGTCGCGACGACGATGGTCGTCCCCAGTCTGTTCAGTTCCTCGAACAGATGCATGAGCCGGAGCGCCATGCGATCATCGACGTTTCCGGTCGGCTCGTCGGCAAGCAGAAGCTTGGGCCGGGCGATCACGGCGCGGGCAATGGAGACCCGCTGCTGCTGCCCGCCCGAGAGTGTCGGCGGACGGGATTTCATGTGATCCTTGAGGCCGACCCATTCCAGAAGTTCCGTAACATGGCGGTTCACGTCTGCTTCCTTGACCCCGGCCACCCTCAGCGGCAACGCCACGTTGTCGAAGGTCGACAAATGCTCGAGAAGCCTAAACTCTTGAAAAACAACGCCGATTTGACGCCGCAGCCCCGGCAGCGTGGGCCGGGGCGTGGTCGCAATGTCGGACCCGAACAATGATATCAGACCACGCGACGGTTTCAGCGCCAGATACAAAAGCTTCAGCAACGACGATTTCCCGGCGCCGCTTTCGCCGACCAGGAAATGAAATGATCCGGAATCCAGTGTAAAGGTGACGTCGCGCAGCACTTCCGGACCCAGTCCGTAGCGCAACCCGACATTCTCGAAACGTGCGATATTTCCTTTAGACAACCCCGGCACCTGCGGTTTGTTCTGGGTTTGAAGCGCCCGGCGGATCAGCCGGCGGCTCCGGATTCAGCCCCGACAATGCCACGCGTGAGCGGCATCCGTCCAGCATCGCCGTATTGCTGCGCTGCCGAACGGATTTGCCCAGGCGTGTCCGTTCGCTTGCGTGGCGAATCAGCAACCCTTATAAACGATGAAGTCTTAACTGGCCGGTTGCGTATGTTTATTTCCTGTCCGAATTGTTCGACGCGCTACAACGTAACTCCCGCCCAGCTGGGGGCGGAAGGGAAGTCCGTCAAATGTTCGAACTGCGGCAACACCTGGCATCAGCGCCCGGTGGCCGATCCGCCGCCGCCCATGCGTCCGCGCGGACAGACTGCCCAGCCGCAATATCCACAGTATCCGCAGCAGCCACCGCAGCAGTCGGCCTATCCGTATCCCCCGCATCAGGGGTATCCGGGATATCCGCCGCCACCGCCGCAGGGGTATCCGGGTTATCCGCCCTATCCGCCGCCGCCGCCGGGCTACCCGGCACCGGATGCCGCACAGCCGGCACCGCCGCCCCCGGCACCCGCCGCACCGCCGCCGCCCCCCGAGCCCGAGCCGGAGGAAGAAGAGGAAGCGGTCCTGCCGGAGATGGAGGATTCCCTCGACGACGACCCGATGGCCGCGTTCGCCACCGACGACGACGAGGATGACGATGATGACGCCCTGTCATCCGAAGACATCGAGGCGATGTTCGGCGATGACGACGAGGATGCGACGCCGCTCGGCTCGATGGTCGAAGATGCACCGGATGACGACGACGATGATGATGTCGATCTGGATGATCTCGACGACCTCGAAGAACCGGAGCCGATCCCGCAGGTCTTCACCGCCGAGGAAACCGGCGACGACGAATACGAAGACGACGATGAGTTCGAGGACGAGAAAGAAAAGCCGGCCGGCAAGGGTACGGTGATGAAGATCATCATCGCCGCCGTGCTGGTGATCCTGCTCGGCATTATCGGCGCCGCGGTCTTCCTCAAGGAAACCGTGATCGAGATGTTCCCCGCCGCCGAAGGCGTCTATTCGATGATCGGCCTCAGCGACGATTCACTCGGTGCCGGGCTTTCCATCAACGATGTCAAAAGCACCCGGGAATCGATTTCCGGCAAGGACGTGCTGGTCGTGCGGGGCGTGATCGCCAACATATCCGACCGTGAGCGTCCTGTGCCGATGCTGGAACTGCGGCTGTCCGATCTCGACGGCAAGCTGGTGCAGTCCGCGAAAACCGCACCGCTCAAGACGCAACTTACCGGCGGCGATCAGATCGGCTTCAAGATACAGGTCGAAGACCCCTCCCCGCTGGCGCGGCGGCTTGAAGTCACGTTCATCGAACGCCCGGGCGAGGAAAAACCCGCGCAGTAAATCCGCGCCGGATATCCAGATACCGCACGCTTTTCTACTTTCCTCTCACCCTGACCCTCTCCCAAGGGAGAGGGGACAGCGGATAACCATCCCTCTCCCTTGGGAGAGGGTGGCGCGCAGCGCCGGGTGAGGTGCCTCACCTGAAAATCTCAGAAAATATCCAGAAGCCGGTCGATGTAATCGAGTTCAAAGCGCGGGCGGGTACGTTCGCCGGAACGCTTGCGCAGTTCGTCGAGGATTTCCCGGGCGCGGCGCATTTCCGAGCGGTTGGGGACGCTGACGTCCGAATCCTCGACGGCGGCGCCCTGACCGTTTTCATTCGTATTGCGGCGGCCGAACGGATCGAAGCGGCCTTCCTGGCCAGGCATCGGGCGGTTGCCGCTGGCAATGCCCATCTGCTGGCCGAACTGCTGCGACAGCATCTGCGACATCTTGCTGGTAGCGCTGCGCAGTTCTTCAAGGGCCTGGGTCTGGTTGCGGGCGGAATCCGCAAGCTCGCCCTTGCCGAGATTATTGCCGGACTGTTCCATCTGCTGTTCGGCGCGGCCGAGGTTGTCGGGAATCTGCCCCATCAACTCGTCCATCTGCATCATCAGTTCACCGAGACGCTTGCGCAGTTCATCCTGTTCGGCGGGCGTGGGCGCACCGTTTTCACCAGCTTGCTGTTGACCCTGTTCGCCCTGCTGGCCCCGTTCGCCCTGCTGACCCTGTTGACCCTGCTGGCCTTGTTGCTGCTGGCCTTGCTGCTGCTGGCCCTGCTGGCCAGGTCGCGGGCGCTGAGCCTGGCGGCCGATCCCTTCCTGGAAGGTGCGGTCGAGAAGGTCCTGCTGGTCCTGCGTCAGTGAACGCAGACCGTCCATCAGCTTCTTGGCTTCCGCCATCGCCGGATTGGCGTCCTGCATCTTCAGTCCCTGGCGCAGGCGTTCCAGCATCTGCTGCATCTGCGCCAGCATCTGTTCAGCGGCGTCGCGGTTGCCGGTCTGGGCCATTTCCTTGATCTGGTCCAGCATCTCCTGGATATCCTGGGTCTGCATCTGCGGCTGGTCCGCCATCTGCGGCAGGTCGTCCAGACCCATTTCCTGCAAGCGCTCGGCCAGCGCCTCCATGTAGCGGTTCATGGCTTCCTGCAACTCGCGCATGACTTTATCCAGCTCTTCGCCGATCTTGCCATCGCGGAGCGCCTGCATCGCTTCTTCCTGCAGGCGCATCAGGTCCGCTTCGGCGAGGGCGAACTCGCCGTCCTCGATCCTGAGCGCCGTTTCCCATAGCAGTTTCTGAACACCGGGGACCACATCGGTGCTGTCGGCATAGCCGAGCCGGGCCGAGGCGCCGCGGATCGCGAGAAAGGCGACGATATCGTCATAGAACCTCATCGGTGCCAGCGACAGTTCATGCAGGTTGTTGGCGACGACTTCCATCAGCGTCAGATCGGCATCGTTGAGAATCTTGCGGGCTTCGGCCAGCTGACGCGCAATGGGATGATTGAAAATACGTTCCGGCAGCACGACTTCGACGCTGCCGGTGTCGGCGGTCTGCCCTGCGGTGTCTTCGGCAATCAGCTTGACCTGGACCGGCAGGCCGGCCCACGGGTGCGCCGACAGATCGCGTAAATGGGTGGCGTGCATGTCCCGGCGGTCGCCGCTCAGCGGAACCTCGATACGGATTTCAGCGTCGCCGCCCGGCACCGGCATCCCGTTCGGACGGCGGATCGTCATGTCGACGCTCCTGACACCGTAATCATCACTGGCGAGGTACACGACCTCGAGCTGGGTATCGCGCTGCCTCGACGGTGCGCGTTCGAATTCGATCTTCGGCGGCGCATCGGGGGCAATCACCACGGGCCATTCGGCAAGTACCGAATTGCCGACATTAAGTTTCAGCGTACCGGCCCCGGCGACATCGGCGGTCACACCCATTTCCAGTTTATAGGAGGTGCTCGCATTATCGCCCAGCCGCTGCAGCGGAAATGCTTTGGCACCAAGACCCAGCGACGGCGGGTGCTGGGCGTCGGTTGCGTGCACGAGTATTTGCGATCCGACCGGTACGATCAGGGTCGGTCGCGCGTCCCCGGGCGCCTTTGGCTCACCAGCATCGACTGAGGCTTTGCCGGCAACCGGTTTCGGCCAGCCAAGACCGTTAAATACGCTCGGTGCCAGACCGGTATAGCTCGGCGGCGTGATCCACAGGTCCATCGCCAGCGCATTCCCGGCGCCGGTCTGACCGATCGGCGACAGCGCCCGTTCGATGCGCGAAAGCGGATCTGCGCTGCCCATCAGCAACCCGACGAACAGAACCAGCACCGGCACGAAACGCAGGCCGTAACGGTCGATCCCGGCAACACCCGGTTGCGGCGACGGATAGGACAGGGACTGCGTCTGTTGCAGGGCGCGTTCGATATGCGTGCGCCACAAAAGCTTGCCGTCCGCAGAAAGCTTGTCCTGCGCCGGCGTATCGAAAAGGACTGTCAGCGGCCGGTGCCTGAGACCGGATGCGGCTTCAACCCGGCGCGCCGCTTCGGCACCGCTGACCGGTGCAAAAGCCTGCGTAAGCCCCCTCAGCGAGAATCCAAACAGGACCGCGATCAGTGCCAGTGCCATGCCGTGGATCGGATCCGGCAGGGAAGGCAGCACATCCGTCAGAGCCACGCCGACAAACAGAAGAACAACACCGACCGGCGCCCAGAGAACCCGCCACAAACGTTCCCAGCGTATCGCCAGCACGGCAGCCTGCAGTGCCGACGACATGCGTGAAACGCCTTGCTGTACGTGCGGCGCCGTCTCGGGGTGTTCCGTCATCCACTCGCCTCCTTGGGCGTCTTATCGGACTGCGGTTCCTGCAGCCATGCGGGGACGTGTTCTCGTGCCATCATATCATCAACACCGAAGCGGTCTGCAACGATATCGTAATCCGCACCATTGACGAGAATTTCAGGCACAAGGTCGCGGCCGTTGTAACTCGACGACATCACCGCGCCATAAGCCCCGGCGGAGCGGAACACCACCAGATCACCGGGATCGAGTTTCGGCATCATCCGGGCCTTGGCGAAGGTATCGCCGCTTTCACAAACCGGGCCGACAATATCAACCGGCGCCATGTTGTCGCCGACGGCGGATTCGCGGACCGGCACGACGGCGTGAAACGCATCGTACATGGCCGGGCGGATCAGGTCGTTCATCGCCGCATCTAGAATCAGGAACGACCGGTCGACGCCTTCCTTGACGTAAATCACGCTGCTGACCAGAACCCCGGCATTGCCGCAGATCATGCGGCCCGGCTCGAACGCCAGCTTGCAGCCGATGCCGTCCATGACGTCCTTGACCATGGCGCCGTACTCGGCAGGGCTCGGCGGGTCTTCGGCGTCATAAGGAATGCCCAGACCGCCGCCCAGATCGACGACGCGGATGTCATGCCCCTGTACGCGAAGCACATCCACGAGCCCGCGCACTTTCGTATAGGCGTCCCGGTAAGGTGCCAGGTCGGTGAGCTGCGAGCCGATATGCACGGCAACGCCGACGACATCGATACCTGGTAAGGCAGCGGCTTCGGCGAAAACGCTTTCCGCCTGTTCCCAGGCGATGCCGAACTTGTTTTCGCTCAGGCCGGTGGTGATTTTCTTGTGGGTCTTGGCATCCACGTCCGGATTGACGCGAATCGCGATCCGCGCGGTGACGCCCATGTCCGTGGCGATGGCCGACAGGCTGTGCAGTTCGGGCAGGGATTCCACATTGATCTGGTGCACGCCTGCGGCCAGCGCCGCCCGCAATTCACGGGCGGTTTTGCCGACACCGGAAAAAACCGTCTTCGACGCGGGAATCCCGGCCGCCTCGGCACGGTGCAACTCACCGATGGAGACGATGTCCGCCCCAGCACCCAGCGATGCCAGTGTTGCCAGCACGCCGATGTTGCCGTTGGCCTTGACCGCGAAATAGACCTGCGTGTCGAGACCGGCGAGCGCCTCCGTGAAAACCGTGTAATGACGCACCAGCGTCGCCGTGGCATAGCAGTAAAAAGGCGTGCCGACAGCCTCGGCCACGCGGGCCAGAGCGACATCCTCGGCATACATCTCGCCGTTCTGATAATTGAAATGATCCACGTCGGCTCCTTAAGCGCTTAAATATCCTGGTTTCCAGCGGTCATCTGTATTGCCGGCGCCGTATTACCGGGCCCGCGGCTGTAACGCCGACGGCGGCGGTGTATAGACCCCATCTGCGTCCCTGGTCGAAGAGCGGCGGGTGTATCCCGTGCCGCCCGTATTCGATGATCCGGTCACAGGCGCTCTGTTGAATTCTTCCTGCGCGGGCGCCGGATATATGCGCGGATAGGTCGCGTCCTCGACCGTCGCCGGGGACGATTTGACCCCGCAGCCCGAAAGCCCGGCAGCCATGATGCTCACCACAATCATCGCCAGGACCGGAAACCCGGTCCGGCGCACCGGTTTTCGCAGATTCAATATGCTCATGTTCATCCGGGCATACTAGTGCGCAACCCTTTCACGGGTCCAGACACATTCACGGGAGCAGCCCGCGGAAATAGTGAAAAATCCCGGGAAACAGGACCATAACAGCCGCAACGGCAAACGGCCGGCGAAAAATCACCGGCCGTCACCGTTCAGATCACGGAACCTGATAGAGATCCCGTTGGCTCACGAAGTTAGCTGTGTTCCTTCATCGCTTCCTTGGTGTCCGCCCAGGCATCGCTGAAGGAGTTGGAGAGGTCTTCATAGGCGTCCGAAACTTCGTCCTTCACGTCATCCCAGGTGTCATCGGAGCTGCTTTTCAGGTTTTCGAACCATTCGGCGACACCGGCGCGCTGCTCACGCAGTTCCGCCATGCTTTCCCTGGTCGTTTCGCGGGCGTCGGCACTCATTTCATCCCACTCTTCTTCGATGCGGGCATCAAGGGCGTCGATCTTACGGTCGAGGGTGTCCAAGGCACTGCCGACGGCGGCAACGGCTTCATCGCGCTGCTCGGCGCTGTATGTTTTCAGTTCCGTCATCAGTTCGGCGGTTTCCTGTTTGACGTTCTCGAACGATGCGTCTCCGCTGTCTGCCATTGCCAACGTTGCCGGCGTCAGGCCAAGAACGGCTGCCATGGCACTCGTCTGGATAAATTTACGAATATGCATAATAATCTCCTTTGGTCGCAGTTGATCTGTCGGACCGCCGCATGGCAGCCCTGCTTGAAATTCAGATTTTGAGAAAGGGAGGCTTCGTTGAAGCGGGCCCTGGTTAAAGCGGGCCCTAGTTAAAACGCGACTGGGCCGAACGAAGGGCGTTCCCGAGCGCGTCCTGGGCGCTTTCGACACCGGCGACGATGTCGTCCCAGGCGTCATCGCCTGATTCCTTGAACTCATGAAGTTTGTTCTTCATTTCACCCTGACGGGCGCGCAATTTCTCGATTTCCTCATAATAGGCGATCCGTGCATCCGCATCGGCATGTTCGGCCCTGGCCTTGAGTTTGTCGATATCGGCAGACCACTCATCGAGCTGCGCCTGAAATTTATGTTCGTATGCTTCTTTCTTGGACATGGGTATTACCTCGTTTCTATTTTTCGTTTCGTATCAATGAGGTAATCATCGATGCTGCGGAATCAAATGTATCGGAGGAATTCGCCACTTCCTTAGGCCGGATGGCCGGAATCGGTCATATTTGTTGGCACAGCAAAGGCCGTGCGCAACATCCTTGCATTGCATGAATAGTCCAATACGCGCTTTAGGACGCTAGCTTGGGAATTTCAGAGCCAGCGCTCGCGGGCCGCAGAAATCCGGGCGCGGACGTTGTCCGGCGCGGTGCCGCCGAAGCTTTTGCGGCTGGCCACGGAATTGTCGACACCCAGCACATCGAAAACGGCATCGGTGATCCCGGCTTCGACCGATTGCATGTCGGCGAGGCTCAGGTCTTCGAGACCACACCCCCTGTCTTCGGCCATTTTCACCAGTGCCCCGGTGACATGGTGCGCATCGCGGAACGGCATGGCCAGGGTCCGCACCAGCCAGTCGGCGAGATCGGTCGCCGTCGAGAACCCCTTCCCGGCATCGTCTTTCATGCGGGCTTCGTTGAACACCGCACCGTCGATCATCCCGGTCATCGCCGCCAGCGACAGCGCCATGGTGTCGGCCACCTCGAACACCGGTTCCTTGTCGTCCTGCATGTCCTTACCGTAGGTCATCGGCAGGCCCTTCATGACGATCATCAGCGAATTCATCATGCCGATCACCCGCCCCGCCTTGGCGCGGACCAGTTCGGCAGCGTCGGGATTGCGTTTCTGCGGCATGATCGAACTGCCGGTCGAGAATTCGTCCGACAGCCGCACATAGCCGAACTGGTCGGAACACCAGAGCACGATTTCCTCGGCGAGACGCGACAGGTGCACGGCCGCAATCGCCGCGACGCTCATGTATTCCATGGCGAAATCCCGGTCCGATACCGCATCCAGCGAATTCGCCGCCGGCCGGTCGAAGCCGAGCGCCGACGCCGTTGCATCCCGGTCGATGGGGAACGAGGTTCCGGCCAGCGCTGCCGCCCCCAGCGGGCTTTCATTCATCCGGACCCGCGCATCCTTGACCCGGGCGCGGTCGCGGCCGAGCATTTCGACGTAGGCCATCAGGTGATGGCCGAGGGTCACAGGCTGCGCCGTCTGCATGTGCGTGAAGCCGGGCATCACCGATCCCGCATGCTTTTCGGCCTGACCGATCAGGGCTTTCTGCAGCGCCTGCAGGTCACGATCCAGCCCGTCGAGCGCATCACGCACCCACAATTTGAGATCCGTCGCCACCTGATCGTTTCGGGACCGTGCCGTGTGCAGCCGCCCGGCGGCATCACCGATCAGTTCGCGGAGCCGCGCTTCAACATTCATATGGATGTCTTCCAGCGCGGTTTTGAATTCAAAGTCGCCGGATTCGATTTCGGCGAGGATGTCATCCAGCCCCTTGGTGATTTTTGCGGCATCGTCAGCGCTGATGATGTCCTGTGCAGCCAGCATCGCGGCATGCGCCTTTGACCCGGCGATGTCCTGGGAATAGAGCTTTTTGTCGAAGCTGATCGACGCGTTGATCGCTTCCATGACGGCAGACGGACCGGCGCTGAAACGACCGCCCCACATGACGCTGGTGCCCTGCCCGCCGCTGGCGGCGGATGCGGATTTCGTGTCTTTTTTATCGGTCATGGCATTCCTGCCTTTATCATCCTACATAAGGGTCACGGTCGAACATCGCACAACAACAAGGATAGATCATGTTCATCCGGCATTTCAGCCAGCATTTCCAGAGCCGACGCTGCACGTCCGCGCTGTTCCTTGCGCTCGTCGGCGTGATTTTCCTTATATTCCCGGCGCTTGCAAGCGATCATGCGGACCGCTGCAGCGTCGAGGGCCCGAGCTTCAAGGCGCTGAAGGTCGCCGACAACGCCGAAACGCCGGCGCCGTTCAAGTTCACCCGCGCCGACGGCAGCGACGGCAGCCTCTCCGACTTTGCCGGCCGCGGCGTGATCGTCAACTTCTGGGCCACCTGGTGTGCGCCGTGCGTCCGGGAAATGCCGGAACTGGATGCGCTGAAGAACGAACTCGCCCCGGACGGGATCGACGTGCTGGCCCTGTCCATGGACCGGGGTGCCCACAACGCCATCGCCGAGTTCTATGATCGCTATGAAATCAGGAACCTCGACGCCCTGCACGTCACCAGTGCCGAGGCCCGCGCCGTGTCGATCCGCGGTCTGCCGACGACGCTGCTGATCGATGCCAAGGGGCGTGAAGTGGCGCGCATCGTCGGCTTGCACAAGTACGACACGCCGGAAAGCATCGCCTATTTCAAACGCTGCATCGGTCCGGCGGAATGATCAATCCGTTAAGCCTGTCCAGACCGGCCACGACGCTGATCGTTCTGGGTCTGACCGCATTGGCCGCCGCCGGATGCACTCAGAGCAAAGCCAGCCGCGCCGCCAACTGGCAGCATCCGACACTGCCCAAGGAGGCGTGGGCGGCGGATACCGGTGAATGCCGCCGCTATGCCCGCCGCGAAACCGAGCGCGAGGCCGGCCTGCCCGCCATGGGGTCGAGTGGAGGATCAGGAACCTCGGACAATCTGTCCGGCGGCATGTCCAATTATAACGCGCAGATGAGCCGTTACGAGCTGGCCCGCTTCCAGGACCGGGCATTCGCGTCATGCATGCGCCGGCTCGGCTATCAGCCGATTTCAGGCAAATAAGTCCTTTCGTCCGGGGCCGCTCGGCCCCGAAAAGCATAAAACAATTCAATCCGGCCCTGATCTGTGGCAAAATTAACGATGGATTGTATCCCCAAGCCGATATCAACGCGGCGCCTCAGCGCTGATCAATCCCCGATTCCGGAACATCATTCCATCTTCGAATATTGGGAAAATCTCCGGCGTGACCGAATCGCGCCGAGTTGGGCTGAATTCGATCTCATGTTGCTAGACCCAAAAGTCGTACCCTGGACCGCGGTGGTCGACATAAGCACCGATCATCGATCGATCGTCTATCGTTTCTGGGGCACGCAACTGACGGAATACCGCGGCCACGATTACACCAACCGCTCGCCCCTGGACATTCCGCCCGAGGAACTGGGCCGGTTTATCTTTGATTCCTATATCTCCACGGCCATCAGCAAGGTGCCGTGTCTGGATATTGAAGAATTTATCGCGCCGTCCGGACGCCGGAGTTCAAAATCCGTATTACGGCTGCCGCTTTCGGACGACGGCGACACCGTCAGCAAGGTCGTCGCCTGCATGGTCTTTGACATCTCTTACAGCGGCACGGAAGTCGTCAAATTCTTCCAAAGCGTGAATGAAACCTAGTCAAAGTTTGTAAAACATAAAGCGCACGGCAGCTTGGCTTTCCGGCCAGTGAGACCGCGCCCCCGCAAATACCGATTATCCATATCCCTGACGGCCGCAACGCCGCGCCGGGACCTATCCGGCGGCATACGGCACATATGACCATTGGTCCCGGTTCTCGACGCCGTATGGCGTCTCACCCGGGAATCGGCCGGAATGACACCGGTGGAAAAGAAGAACGGCGGCTCATGGGAGGGAAAGCCGCCGTTCGGGTCGTCGGATGAACGTCCAGGGAGGGGAGACGTTCGGGGACGTATGTTGCGCCATCAGGCCGCGAGCGGCAGTTCCTGCTGGTGATCGTCGTGCACGGCTTCGGCCGGTGCAATCACGGTTACTTCGGCCGTCGGCTGCGCGTAGGTGCCGTTGGCCAGCGCCTTGCTGATCGACGGAATCTGCGAACGTTCGATACCGATGTCGGCAAGAACGGCGTCGGAAAGCTTGTTCAGCGAGCGAGCCGTGCGCTGGGCGCGGATCACGGCTTTGAGCCCTTTGAAGGTCGATGCCATCATGCCAGCGAGGACACGGCCCCGCATGATTTTGGCCTGTTCAAGAATTTGCTGAACATCCATGGCGTTGACGTTCAGGGCGGTTTCGAAAAGCGGCAGACCGGCTGTCGTGTTGGTTTGGTTGGTCATAAACCTGTTCCTTCATTCTGGAAGATCAGGCCGGCGCAGCTAAATCCGCGTCGCCCTTGTTTTACTGGACACGTTTTAGCCCCGATGCTGCACTGCAAAAAGCGCCGTTTTTGCGCACCAGCTATGCGACTTACGCATGACAAAAGTGTGATAATCATCACAAGCCATGCAAAATAAGATAAGGCTTGCGTCCGGCCTTTCCGAACCCTAGCCTTCTCGCGCTATGACGGATCGTCGCGAATTAGATCGGGATTTGGACCGCCTGCTGCGAGACAGCGGAGCCCGGGCCGATATGGTCAACGCCCGGGAAATTCTGCGCGGTGTGCTGGCGTCTCCCGCCGCAGATGATGACCAGGCATGGATCCCGCTGATCGCCCCGGACTGTGGCGACGACGTCATCGACGCCCTTCACGAACTGAACAACCGTATCCGCGCGACACTGCTGGACGACGGCCTGCAGCGGCGCACCACGGACCCGGAACGGATTGCCGAGCTGCGCAAGGAACTGAAGCGCCGCGATCTGGATGCCTTCATCGTGCCCAAGGCCGACGAGCATCAGGGCGAGTTTGTCGCCCGGCGCGCGGAAAGATTGCAATGGCTGACCGCCTTCAGCGGTTCTGCCGGTGCCGCGGTCGTGATGCCCCGCAAGGCCGCGATCTTCGTCGACGGGCGCTATACCCTGCAGGTCAAGAAACAGGTCAATTCGAAACTGTTCGACGCCTATCACAGCACCGAAACCTCGATGCAGTCCTGGCTGGCAGGGCAGTTGGGCGCCGGGATGCGGGTCGGATTCGATCCCTGGCTGATCACCGACAACGAACGCAAGCGTCTGGAAAAAATCTGCACCGACGCCGGGGCCTATCTGGCGGCCCAGCCGGATAATCCGATCGATGCCGTATGGGCCGGGCAACCGCCCCAGCCGATCACGCCGATGGTCCCGCATCCGGCCAAGTACGCCGGCGAGACGTCGCAGAAAAAACGCAAGGCGCTGCAGGAATTCATGAACACCGCCGGGATCGACAGCACCGTTCTCAGCGCACCCGACGCCATTGCCTGGCTGTTGAATATCCGCGGCCGCGACGTGCCGTGCACGCCGGTCTCGCTCGCCTATGCCATTGTTCATGCGCAGGGCGGGATCGAACTGTTTACCGATCCGCGCAAGATGAGCCCGGGTCTGCAAAACCACCTCGGCGACGATGTCGTGGTGCTGGAAACCGAAGCCCTGATCGACGAGCTTGGGCATCTCGGCAGCCGCGGTCTCAGGGTCGGTGTCGATCTGGCCCAGGCACCGGCGAAGATCGCCATGACGCTGCGTCTGGCGGGAGCCAACATCGTCGATGTTGCCGATCCGACGGCGGCCATGAAAGCCCGCAAGAACAGGGCCGAGCGGGACGGCATGCGGGGTGCGCATCTGCGCGACGGCATTGCGCTGGCCAATTTCCTGTACTGGATCGAAACCACCGCCTCGCGCGGCAAGACCACGGAATGGGATGTCGGGATCAAGATCGACAGCCTGCGTCGGGATCTGGACCTGCATCAGCGGCCCAGCTTCGACACCATTGCCGGATTCGGGGCAAACGGGGCCATCGTACATTACCGGGCGTCCGAGAAGTCGTCCGCCAAATTGAAGAAAGGTTCGCTGCTTCTTGTCGACAGCGGCGGCCAGTTCCTGGACGGCACCACCGACGTGACGCGCACCGTCGCCCTCGGCAAACCGACCCAGGAAATGCGCGACCGCTATACTCGCGTGCTCAAGGGGCACGTCGCGCTCAGTCGCGCCAAATTCCCGGAAGGGACGACCGGTGTGCAGCTCGACACACTGGCGCGGCAACCGCTGTGGGACATCGGTCTTGATTACGAGCACGGCACCGGACACGGTGTCGGCAGCTATCTCGGTGTTCACGAAGGCCCGCAGCGCATCTCCAAATACCCGAGCAAGGTCGCCCTTGAGCCGGGCATGGTGGTGTCGAACGAGCCCGGTTACTACAAGTCGGGCGGCTACGGCATCCGCATCGAAAACCTGGTCATGGTCGGCACGGTCAAGCAGCAGAAAGGCTGGGAAAAGAAACTGCTGGGCTTCGAGACCCTGACCTGCGCGCCTTATGATCTCAACCTGATCGAGCCGAAACTGCTGAGCCGGGCCGAGATCGAATGGATCAACGATTATCACGCGTGGGTCCGCAAATCGCTGGAAAAGAAACTCGACAAACCGGTGCGCACCTGGCTCGCCAAGGCGACCAAGCCCCTCAAACTGCCGGCGCGCTGATCACATCGCCGGCGTGGCGATCAGAAGAACAATCCCTCGATCCCCTTGTAGAGCAACCGCAACGCCAGAAGCGTGACCATGGTCCTGAGCAGAATCCGGAATATTTCTTCCGGCAATGCGTTGAGCATGTGTTTGCCCGCCCATGTCCCCAGCAGCCCGCAGGCCAGCAGACCGCACAGCAAAGGCACGTAAGGCCCGAAGGAAAACCCGAGCAACCCGAAGGCGATGATCTTGAAGCCGTGCTGAATGGTCATCAGCGTGGCATGGGTGGCGACGACTTCCTGACGCTTTTCGCTCGATGCCGCCGCATAAGGTGACACCAGCGGCCCGGTCGCGCCGACGAACATGGTGACCAATGCGCCGATCAGACCGAGCCCGAAGAACGCTTTCTTGCCGGGTTTCGAAGCCTTCAGTTTCGGCCCCCACATGGCATAGAGCACGAACAGGCCGAGCACGATCTGCAGGAAAGCGGACGGCAGGGCCACGACGATGTTGCCGCCGATTGCGGCGCCGATAATGGTGCCGATCAGAAACGGCGGAATGACGTTTGTCAGCACATGCCCGCGCAACATCACGGCGCGTCCGGCATTGGAGCCGAGCTGAACGATCCCGTGCAGTGGGATCAGCACCTGCGGCGGCAGCACAGACGCCATCGTCGCCATCACCAGCAGCCCGCCGCCGAGCCCGATCGAGACCGTCATGAAACTGGCGATGAACGAAACCCCGCACATCAGCCAGAAAGCCCAGAGATCGAGGCCCGTGCCGTCGATCAGCATATTGATGAAGTTTTCCAATGTATCCCCCACGGAAGTGCCGACATCAGATAGCAAATGGTCAAGCGCTTGGCACGCCTGAAAGCATTTCCGCAGATTGCCCCTGTTAACGGCCCGCCATCATCAGCAACCGTGACAGAAACCGCTCCGCAGGCCGGGACAGCGCCTTGCGTTCACGCACCCCGGCCAGAAACTGCCGTGCCGCCCACGGGTCGCTCAGCGCCACGGCCTTGAGACCGTCACTTTCCGCATACGGTTCGGTGACCCCGGCCGGCAGCACGGCAATCCCGAGGCCATGCGCGACCATGCGCCGGACTCCGTCGAAACTGCGCACGCTCACGCTCACGTTCAGCTCCGCCCCCTGTTCACGCGCCGCGCCTGCAATCAGCGCAAACAGCGAACTGCCGTCGGCCAGCGCAACATGCGGATAGGGGATGATCCCGGCAAACGGCACCCGGTCGCTTTCAGCCAGCGGATGGTCCGCCGGGACAACGGCACACAGCCGGTCGCTGAGCATGGGGAACGTTTCCAGACCGTCGGACGAGACCCCGGCGGAAAAAATCCCGGCATCGACGATCCCGTCCCTGATCTGTTGCACGATGACGTCGGAAACCGCCTCGGTCAGGGCGATCTTGACGCCCGGGTTGTCTTTCATGAACTCGGCAAGCACGTCCGGCAGAAACTGCGCGACGGCTGACGGGTTGGCGGCCAGCCGCACCTGCCCCCGATTGCCGCCGGCAAAATCCGACATGTCGTCGCTGGCGCGGGCCGCCAGACCAAGCAGGTTTTCCGCATGGCGCAGCAGCACGACCCCCGCCGGGGTCGGCTCGACGCCCCGGCCTTTGCGGTACAGCACCGCCGTCCCCAGACGATGTTCGAGATCACTGAGACGGCGGCTGACGGCGGAGACCGCGATATTCTGTTCCGCCGATGCCGCCGAGATCGAGCCCAGCCGGATCGCCGATTCGAACAGCCGGAGCGTGATTAGATCGAAGTCGATGTCTTTTTCTCCTCATGCTCACCATCAGCAAAGGCGTTAAAAACACGTCGTCCTGAACTTGATTCAGGACCCATGGAGCTCAGATGGAACTCAGGCAGAATCTTCGTATGAAAATTCTGAAGGTATGGATCCCAAATCAAGTTTGGGATGACGGCCTTTAGACTTCAACGCTCTCCCCGGTGGGAGGGTGAGGGGCAATCCCTCACGCCGCAGCCAGCACCCGCTTGCGGGGCACGATACGGATGTGTCCGCCGGTATCTGTATCGGGCAGCGCCGCAACCTCCTCGGCGACATCCAGCAGCATCGCCAGATCAACCCCGGTATCGATGCCCATGTTCTCGAACGTGAACACCAGATCTTCGCTCGCGGTATTCCCGGTTGCGCCCGGCGCAAACGGACAGCCGCCGAGCCCGGCGACGGAGGCGTCGAACACGCGGATCCCGGCGTCATAGGCATAGAGCGCGTTGGCGACGCCGAGCCCGAAGGTGTCATGACCGTGATAGGCCCAGCCGACGACATCACCCGAGAACCGCTCAAGCGCTCCTGAACACAATCCGGCGACGTGATCCGGCAGCGCCCGCCCGGTGGTGTCGCAGAGCCCGATTTCGACCGGATAGCCGAAAGCCAGCACCTGTTCGATGGCCCGGTAGACATCGTCTTCCGCCACCCGGCCTTCGAACGGGCAATCGAAAGACGTCGCCGCATTGACGCGCAGACGGAAGCCGTCCTGGTCACGCCCCGCTTGAATGACCTCGCCCAGTTCGGCAATGGATTCCGCGACCGGGCGGCGCACGTTCGACTGGTTGTGGCTTTCCGAGACCGAAAACACATAGCCGATGTCCGGGCACCCGGCGGCCAGCGCGTTCTGGGCGCCCCGCAGGTTCGGTACCAGGGTCGTCAGGGCCGTCCCGTCGGGGACCCGGACCGTTGCATGAACCTCGGCGGTATCGGCCATCTGCGGGACGTGCCTGGGGCTGACGAAAGCCCCCGCTTCGATCCGCTTCATGCCCGCCGCCGCCAGTCCTTCGATGATCCGAACCTTGGTTTCGGTGGGAATCCAGGTCGGCACCACCTGAAATCCGTCGCGCGGTGCGACGTCGCAGAGCATGACCGGCTCCTTATTAATGGCAGTCATATGATGTCCTCCTTCCTGAGACGGTCGATTTCCGCCTGATCAAGGCCGAGCACGCTGCCCAGCACGTCATCGTTATGTTCACCCACACGCGGGCCGGCCCAGCGCACGGCATTGTCTTCATTATCCAGTCCCGGCATTTTCGGCACCACGCCCGGATGCAGCACCTCGCCCAGACGCGCGTCCTGAACCGGCTGCACCATGGCAC
Source organism: Rhodospirillales bacterium (assembly GCA_040218645.1). Lineage (GTDB taxonomy): Bacteria > Pseudomonadota > Alphaproteobacteria > Rhodospirillales > Casp-alpha2 > UBA4479. Next base: position 39,929 of record JAVJQZ010000006.1, on the reverse strand, counting down.
GGGAAACGAACTGTGGATCAGCCGCCACGTCGGCCATATCGTATATCCGCGTCGACGGAATATCCGCGCCGGAAATTTTTTCCTCAAGCTCCTCGACCGTGAACTGCTGTGTCCAGGCCCCGATCTCGGCGTCGAGTGCCGGCATGTGCCGGACCCGGCTCGGATTATCGACATAACGCGGGTCGGTCTTCATGTCCGGACGGTCCATGACCTCGCAGAGCCGCGCATAGAGGGCTTCCGAGTTTGCGCCAATGATGAACCAGCGTCCGTCCCTCGACGGATAGGCGCTCGACGGGGCCGCGGTCGGGATCGTCGAGCCCTGCGGCTGACGCACCCTGTTCATGTACCCGTATTCGGGCAGGCAGCCTTCGAGCATGCTCAGGATACTTTCTGTCAGCGCCACATCGACGGTACGTCCCGAACGGCCGCGGCCGGCTTTTCTTTCAAACAGCGCTGCCAGCAGGCCGATGGCGCCGTACAGGCCGGCGATGCTGTCGCCGATGGAAACCCCGACCCGGACCGGCGGCAGATCGGACACCTCTTTCGGATAGCCGCTGAGGTGTCTCAGTCCGCCGACCGCTTCACCGATGACCCCGAACGCGGCCCGTTTGTGATAGGGGCCGGTCTGCCCGTAACCGGAAATCTGCACGACGATGGCGTCGGGATTGACGGCTGCCATATCGTCCACGCCCAGCCCCCACTTCGCCAGTTGCCCGGGTTTGAAATTCTCGACCACCGCGTCTGACCGGGCGATCAGCTTTTTGACCAGTTCGATGCCTTCGGGTTTTTTCAGATCAGCGGTCACGCAGCGCTTGTTGCGGCCATGCACCGACCACCAGACCGATGATGTTTCACCCTCCGGGATGGCGCCCCAGGTGCGGACCGGATCGCCCCGGCCCGGCGGCTCGACCTTGATCACGTCGGCGCCGAGATCAGCAAGCACCCGTGTGCAGAAGGGGGCGGCAATGAAATGCCCCAGCTCGAGGATACGTAACCCCGAGAGGGGCCCGGTAATGTCGCTTGCGCCGTCAGTCATCTATGTCACCTTCGTAATTCGAAACCTCGACCAGATTACCGTCGGGATCGCGGAAATACACGGACCGGATCGGCCCCGTGGCCCCGGTCCGGGTCGACGGCATCAGTTCGATCACGACGCCCGCCGCCTGCAGGTGGTGAACCACCTCATCCAGGGGGGTCCGGGTGATCAGACAGAAATCGCCGCCCCCGGCCGCAGGGTTCGCTGCTTTCGGCTCGTATTCCCGGCCCGCCGGGTGTAGGTTGATTTTCTGGCGCCCGAATTTGAGCGCGGTGCGCCCTTCGCCGAACACCTCACGCTGCATGCCCAGCGCGCGTTCGTAGAAATCGCAGGTGGCCTCAATGTTACGCACGGTCAGCACAAAGTGATCGATACGGTCGATGTCCATGGATGTCTCCCTTTTCGACAAAATACGACATCGTCCAGTTTTCGCAAAACCGTCATTTGAGAAAACTATTTTCGCGTTTTGAGAAATTTAGACCGATTTATTATATATTTACGAAGTGAGCCCTAATGATATGCGCTACGGCACGTTCTATAATGGCGATCATTTGCAGACAGGCGGGCTGACCGCACCGTCCGCACGAATTGCCCAGAAAAGCATGGGTGACAATGTTCGAGAGATTTAAAAAGAAGAAGCCTTCAGCGGCCTATACCGGCCCCCCCATCGACCCCAACTGGGAACGCAACAAGCAGGGCAAGTTCTATCGCCTCAGCCATCTTGATACCGTAGCCGCTGGGCTGCAGGGCTACGGCGGTGTCTTCGTGATCTGGCATTCAGGGGTCAAGCCGCAGTGGGTCTATGTCGGCGCATCGGACAATCTCGCCCGGGCCATTGATGCCGCTGCCGAAGACGATGACATCATGAGCTATGAGGTCAACGGTGGCCTGTTCGTGACCTGGTCACCGATCCTGAAGCTGCGCCAGAACGGGGTCCTGCGGTTTCTCGCCGAGGCCATGAAACCCGCCGTCGAAAACCCCGCGGTCAAATCCATCAAGGACGGGCCGATCAACGTCATCGTGCCGAAGCGCAAGTAGGCGCTGTTCCGGCTACCGGCTGGCCGTTTGGGCCATGCTTCGAGACGCGCGCCCTGCGCGCTCCTCAGCATGAGGGTCTCAATACGTCAGCATGAAGACAGACAACACCTCATCCTGAGGAGGCCTGAAAGGCCGTCTCGAAGGATGGATCCCAAATCAGGTTTGGGATGACGGCGAGGAACCTCATACCGGAGGCCTCACCTCCCCTCTCCCTTGGGAGAGGGTGGCGCGCAGCACGCGCCGGGTGAGGGCCTCAGGCCGCCTGCTTATTGGCGTCCTCGACGATGCCGACGATGCCGCTCAAAATCCGTGTCAGGTCAAAATCCTTCGGCGTATAGACGGCGGCGACACCGCTTTCCAGAAGACGCTTTGCGTCCTCGGGCGGAATGATCCCGCCGACCACCACCGGCACATCAGCGAGGCCCGCATCCTTCATCCTGGCCACGATATCGGCGACCAGCGTCACGTGCGAGCCGGACAGGATCGACAGGCCGACCACATGCACGCCTTCCTGCAGGGCTGCCTGGACAATTTCGCCGGGGGTCAGGCGGATGCCTTCATAGACGACTTCCAGTCCGGCATCACGGGCGCGGACGGCAATCTGTTCAGCGCCGTTGGAATGTCCGTCCAGACCCGGCTTGCCGACCAGCATCTTGAGCCGCGTGCCGAGCACATCCTCAAGACCGTCGACGCGGGCCCGGATGTCGGCCATTTCCTCATGAGCGCCGGAGGCCGCGCCGCCGACGCCGGTCGGGGCACGGTATTCGCCGTAAATTTCCCTGAGTGTCCCGGCCCATTCGCCGGTCGTGACCCCGGCATGGGCACAGGCGATGGACGGCTCCATGATGTTTTTGCCCTCGGATGCGACGGCTTTCAGCTCCGCCAGCGCCGCCGCCACCTGCGCATCGTCGCGGGCCTCACGCCACGCAGCCAGACCTTCGATCTGTTCACGCTCGGCTTTTTCATCAACGGTCATGATCGACCCATCGCCCGCCGTCAGCGGCGACGGTTCGCCGTCGGTATAGCGGTTGACGCCGATCACCGGCTGTTCGCCCCGCTCGATGGCGGCAAGGCGGATCGCGTTGCTCTCGACCAGGCGGCGTTTCATATACGAGTTCTCGACCGCCGCCACGGCGCCGCCCATGTCGTCGATCAGCCCGAGTTCCCTGAGCGCCCCGGCTTTCAGCTCCGCGACCTTCTTTTCAATCACCGGCGAGCCGTCGAACAGGTCCCCGTATTCCAGAAGATCGGTTTCATAGGCGACGATCTGCTGCAGCCTGAGCGACCATTGCTGATCCCAAGGACGCGGCAGACCCAGAGCCTCGTTCCACGCCGGCAACTGCACGGCCCGCGCGCGGGCGTTCTTCGAAAGCGTGACCGCGAGCATTTCCAGCAGGATCCGGTAGACGTTGTTTTCCGGCTGCTGCTCGGTCAGGCCCAGCGAATTGACCTGCACGCCGTATCTGAAGCGGCGCAGTTTCGGGTCCTCGACGCCGTAGCGTTCGCGGCAGATATCGTCCCACAATTCGGTGAAAGCGCGCATCTTGCACATCTCGGTGACGAACCTGACCCCGGCGTTGACGAAGAAACTGATGCGCCCGACCACGGTCGGAAACTCGTCGGCGGGCACCAGCGGACGCACCCGGTCCAGCACCTCGACGGCGATCGCCAGCGCAAAGGCCAGTTCCTGCACCGGCGTCGCACCCGCTTCCTGCAGGTGGTAGGAACAGACATTGGTCGGGTTCCATTTCGGAATCTCGCGGTAGGTAAAACTGACGACATCTGAAATCAGCTTAAGGCTCGGCGCCGGCGGAAAGATGTAGGTCCCGCGCGACAGATACTCCTTGATGATGTCGTTCTGCACCGTGCCCGAAAGCTGATCGCGCCTGACACCCTGACGTTCCGCCGTCGCCACGTAGAGCGCCAGCAACCACGCCGCCGGGGCGTTGATGGTCATCGAGGTGTTCATTTTATCAAGCGGGATGCCGTCGAGCAGGGCTTCCATGTCGCCAAGATGGGAGACCGGCACACCGACCTTGCCGACCTCGCCGCGGGCCAGCGAATGATCGGAATCGTACCCGGTCTGGGTCGGCAGGTCGAAGGCGATGGAAAGCCCGGTCTGCCCCTTTTCAAGGTTGGCGCGGTACAGTTTGTTCGATTCGGCGGCCGAGGAATGCCCCGAATAGGTGCGGAAAAGCCAGGGCCGGTCGGGCTTCTGGCGGGCATCGCCGTTAGCATCTGCAGCATCGACTTTTTTGCCGGAGACGTAATTTTCTGTCATTTTCCCAAAGCCCTTGAATGAAAAAAATCTGCTTTTGCCTTTGGGGAGTAATAAAATTACAAAAACCCCTGAAATTTTTTTGCAACGTAGCAAATTGTGCATTGCGGTGAAAGAGAAATCCGTCTAGGAATCATTTTGCATTGCAACAAATTTGCAATCGCAAAGGGGACTCGTCGCGGGTTGTGGGAGGCACGCGGCGACACGGATTAAAACGTGACGTCAAACGTTGCAGAAAACGTTACAGGGGACGAACCATGAATGAAGCTGCCGAAATTATCGATTTCCACCCGGACCTGCCGAAAAAGGATCTGTATGAGCTAGGCGAGATTCCGCCCCTCGGGCATGTGCCCAAGCAGATGTATGCGTGGGCGATCCGCAAGGAGCGCCACGGCGAGCCCGATACCGCCATGCAGGTCGAGGTCGTCGACACGCCCGATCTGGACAGTCATGACGTTCTGATCATGGTGATGGCCGCGGGTGTCAACTACAACGGGGTCTGGGCCGCGCTCGGCACACCGATTTCACCGTTCGATTATCACAAGGCCGAATACCACATCGCCGGGTCCGATGCGTCGGGCGTGGTCTATGCCGTCGGCTCCAAGGTGACCCGCTTCAAGGTCGGTGACGAGGTCGTGGTTCACTGTAACCAGGACGACGGCGACGACGAGGAATGCAACGGCGGCGACCCGATGTTCTCGACCTCGCAGCGCATCTGGGGTTACGAGACACCGGACGGATCGTTCGCGCAGTTCGCCCGCGTCCAGGACCGTCAGTGCATGGAACGCCCAAAGCATCTGACGTGGGAAGAAAGCGCGTGTTACACACTTGTGCTGGCAACGTCCTACCGGATGCTGTTCGGCCATCGCCCGCACATTCTCCGCCCCGGCCACAATGTTCTGGTGTGGGGTGCATCCGGCGGTCTCGGCGCGATGGCGGTGCAGCTCTGCGCCGTATCCGGCGCCAACGCCATCGGTGTGATTTCGGATGAAGACAAACGCGACTTCGTCATGAGCCTCGGCGCCAAGGGTGTCATCAACCGCAAGGATTTCAACTGCTGGGGTCAGCTGCCGCCGGTCAACGGTGACGGTTTCAAGGACTACATGAAAGAGACCCGCAAGTTCGGCAAGGCGATCTGGGACATTACGGGTAAGGGCAATGACGTCGATTTCGTCTTTGAACACCCGGGCGAGGCCACGTTCCCGGTCAGCTGCAACATCGTCAAACGCGGCGGCATGGTCGTGTTCTGCGCCGGCACAACGGGCTACAACCTGACCATGGATGCGCGCTTCGTGTGGATGCGCCAGAAACGGATTCAGGGCAGCCATTTCGCCAACCTGATGCAGGCCAGCCAGGCCAACAATCTGGTCATCGAGCGCCGTCTCGACCCGTGCATGTCGGAAGTGTTCTCTTGGGACGACATTCCCGCCGCACATATGAAGATGATGCGCAACCAGCACAAGCCCGGCAACATGGCCGTGCTGGTCCAGGCGAAAAAGCCGGGCCGCCGCACCATCGAAGACTGCATCGAGGGGTAAGCACTTGCTTCCCTGACGCCTTGCCGGACCGGACCGGGGCCGATAACCTGCCCCGGCTGAATTTCCCGGACCGGCAAAAGCGTCACGGCGGGGAGCGAGGGGGAGCAATAATATGGACGCTAGCGGCACATCCGATACGCCGTTGATAGAAGGTCTGTCCGGTCTGGCCGCCGATGCGCTGCCGGCGGCGGAAAACCTGCTCGCGGAAACACGCCAGCATCTCAGCGACATGGTCGTCGTCGACGGCCGCGTGAAGGCCGGTCTCGTTGAGCAATACCAGACCGAAGTCCATGGCCTGGCCTGGGTCGCGACCTATGTCGAGGGTCTGCGCCAGATGCTCGAATGGGGCAAACGGCTCGACGCCGAGGGCCGCTTCTCAGAGCTTGAACAGTTGATGGTGCAGGCGGCGTTCGGGGAATACCTGAGCCAGCTTGCCGGCGGCATCGCCATCAGTCAGCTCGAGATGATCCGCCCCGGCGATATCGGCATCGGCGAAACTGAAATGGATGCGTTCCACAATGACGCGGTCCGGACGTTACAGGCGCACGGCAACACCGGCACCGTCCGCGCCCGTATCGCCGAGTTGATCGAGGACGGTCACTTCGGCGCACCGGGCCTTTCCGACGAGACACTCGACATGGTGCGCGACCAGTTCCGCCGCTTCGCCGAGGAACAGGTCCTGCCTCATGCCCACGAATGGCACCTGAAAGACAACCTGATCCCGATCGAAATCGTCGAGCAGATGGCTGAGCTGGGCGTGTTCGGCCTCACGGTCCCGGAAGAATTCGGCGGGCTCGGTCTCGGCAAGATGGCGATGTGCGTCGTCACCGAGGAGCTCAGCCGCGCCTATATCGGGGTCGGCTCATTGGGCACGCGCTCGGAAATCGCCGCCGAACTGATCCGCCTCGGCGGCACCGACGCACAGAAACAGCATTATCTGCCGCTGATCGCCAGCGGTGAAATCCTGCCGACCGCCGTCTTCACCGAGCCCGGCACCGGCTCCGACCTCGCCTCGCTGAAGACCCGCGCCGCGTGCGACGGCGACACCTACAAAGTGACCGGCAACAAGACCTGGATCACCCACGCCAGCCGTTCCGACATGATGACGCTGCTGGTCCGCACCAATGCCGACGAGCCCGGCTACAAGGGTCTGTCGATGCTTTTGGTCGAAAAACCGCGCGGCTCTGAGGACGACCCGTTCCCCAAGGACGGCATGACCGGCGGCGAGATCGAGGTTCTGGGCTACCGGGGCATGAAGGAATACGAGCTTGGCTTCGACAATATGGAGGTCCCCGCCGAGCAGCTGCTGGGCGGCGAGGAAGGCCAGGGCTTCAAGCAGCTGATGGCGACGTTTGAAAGTGCCCGCATCCAGACCGCGGCGCGTGCCGTCGGTGTGGCCCAGAACGCCATGGAACTGGGCCTCGAATACGCCACCGGCCGCATCCAGTTCGGCAAACCGATCTACAAATTCCCGCGCGTGCACGGCAAGATCGCGTGGATGGCGGTGGAAACCATGATCGCCCGGCAGATCACCTATTTCTCGGGCCGGGAAAAGGACTCGGACCGCCGCTGCGACATCGAAGCCGGCATGGCCAAGCTGCTGGCAGCCCGCGTCGCCTGGTCGAATGCCGACGGCGCTTTACAGATTCACGGCGGCAACGGCTATGCGCTGGAATATCCGATTTCCCGGGTGCTGTGCGATGCCCGCATCCTCAACATCTTTGAAGGTGCGGCTGAAATTCAGGCGCAGGTCATCGCCCGTGGCCTCCTCGAAGGGAGAAACTGACCATGACCACCGCAACGGCCTGTGCCGCCGCCGAAGACACCCTTGAGATCGCCGCGCGTGTCGCCGACGTCATTGTCCGCGAAGCCAGCGACGACGATGCCGAACATGTCATCGCGCTGATCCGTGAAGTCTATGACGAGTTTCAGGGCTGCGTGCTGCTGGTCGACGAGGAAGAACCCGAACTGAAAGCGCCGGCGACGGCCTTCAGGAATCTGGGCGGCCGATTCTGGGTTGCCGAATGCCGTGGACGAATTTGCGGCACAATTGCCCTGACACCGACCGATGCGCCGCGCATCGCCCGGCTCGGCAAGCTCTATGTGTCCGATGCGGCACGGGGCCGGGGCCTGGGCGAGACGCTCTGCCAGCTCGTCGAACGCACCGCCCGCGACGAGATGAAAGCCGAACGGCTGATGCTCTACACCGACTCGCGCTTTCTCGATGCGCACCGGCTCTATGAGCGCCTCGACTACATCCGCCAGCCGGGTCTGGTGCAGCGAGCCGATGCGTCGAACTCGGTCGAATACGTCTACACCAAGAAGCTTTAGTCTCCTCCCGCTCCCTGCGGGAACGAGGTATGGATCAGGTTAAAATAACCTCACCCTGAGGAGCGAGCCCTGCGAGCGTCTCGAAGGGCGAGGTGCGTTGACAGCCGCCGTGTTTGGTGGATTGCTTCGATCCAGCAAATCCGGAGACCGCCATGCCCATCGACATCGACCTTTATCTCGCCTTCATTCTCGCCACCACCGTGCTGATCCTGATACCGGGGCCGATCGTAACGCTGGTGATCGCCAATGCGCTCAAGCACGGCACGCGGACCGGCATCAAAACCGTGATCGGCGCCAATTCGGGCACGACGATCATGCTGACAGCCGGCGCACTGGGGCTGTCGACGGTGCTGGCCGTTGCCGCGGACATCTTCGAGTGGATCCGCTGGGCCGGGGTCGCCTATCTGGTTTATCTGGGCCTCAGGGAATGGCGCCAGGTGTTCGCCGCCCAGGCCGACCCGGTGACGCAGATCGCCGCCGATCAAAAGCCGAAGGGTGTGTTCTGGCACGGCTTCATCGTCGCCATCACCAACCCCAAGACGGTGTTCTTCTTCGTCGCCTTCTTTCCGCAATTCATCGACCCGCTAAAGCCGGCCGGCCCGCAGCTTGCGATCCTGTGCACCACCTTCATGGTGCTGGCGTTTCTGCTGGACGGGATGTACGCGGTGATCGCCGGGCGGGCACGCGCCTGGCTCGCGGGCGGGGCCAAAGCGCGGCTGCGTCACGGCATCACCGGGACGTTACTGCTCGGGACCGGGCTGGGGCTGGCACTGGCCAGACGCGGTTGATCTAGTCGGCGACGCGGACCAGCCTGACGTCATTCAGCAACGGCGCGATATCTAGGCCGCTCAGGTCCTCGATGATATCCAGCGGCACCTCTGATGCCGCCAGCATCCGTTTTGACTGTGCACGCGAGGTTCTGATGTTTTCATGGCGCAGCAGCCAGGCCCGGATCTCGGGCGGCGTTGCCCCCTGACCCGGCACAAAAACGATCTTGTAGAAATGCGTCGCGACGGCGGCTTTCGGGACGTCAGCTTTCTTCCCCGCCCCCGCAGGCGGATAGGCCGCCATCGATGCCGGATCGGGCAGGCCGTCGTGATCGGCGTCGAAGATCGCGCCGGTCATTACATAAATTTCCCCCCGGAGCCGGGCCATGGCGCGGACCCGGGTTTCCAGATCACGCCACACGGTACGATTAAAGCCCGGATGCTGGTGCGCAATGTTGGAAAACACATACGTGTTCACCATTGCCTGCTCGGAACGGGTCATGTCAGCGCTGGCGACCATGTGGCCGCGATCCAAGCCGTCCCCCCTGTAAGATGCGCAGCTTGTGCCCCCCGGACCCGTGTCCAGACGCGGGTCCGGTCGGAAGCACTGGGTCCGCTTGCGGCGGGCCGAGAGATCGCGCGCCGTCAGCCGGTACGCCACCCACAGCGGCAGACGCCGCACCGGGTCATAGCCGGTCAGCCAGTGGTTCTGTGAAAGGTAGAGAAATCCGCTCTGCGGACTGACTGCCACCGCCACGCCCCAGGGCGCATGTTCCCGCCCGGCGCCGTTGATATCCGCCGACACCAGCGCCGCGTCATAGGTGCGGACCTGTGCCGGCGCGATATCGCAACCGCAGGTTTCGCCTGCATGGACCGGCCCCATCATCAACAGGGCCGTGGCCAAAGTCGCAAGCAGGGCGTAAATATTAAAACGTGTTATATGCATAAATATATACTTTGAAGTGTATTCGGTTCTTTGTCAGGGATTTACGCTGTCCCGTCTCTGCCGGACAGCATCTCAAACAGCCCTGAAGAAATGGTGAAAACCGGTCTTTCGTCCCCCGCCCTTGCCCCTTCGCTTATCCCTAGTAAACTGGGGGTAGCAAAGGCGCCGCCGCGCCATCACATATCCGGGTCAGGCCGGGGTCCTTGCGGGCCTCCCATCGGGACCGGGGCTCAGGCCACCGGATGCAGGCATTTATTTGCCGCCCCCGACAGGACTGACCATCGGAACAGACACCCGGAGTTCGTCCCATGTCGTCCACCAATGCCTCACCTAAACTATTGTCCCCCAGCATTGCCGAAACCGCCGAAGATGTTTCACGCATCGCCTTCGGCTTCATGGCCTCAAAGGCGCTTTTCGCCGGCCTGCACATCGATGTCTTCACCCTGCTCAGCGACGGTGCGCTGAGCGTCGCTGATATCGCTGAAAAGACGTTCGTGCCGAAAAGCCGCGTGCAGACACTGATCACGGCGCTGACCAGTATCGGCCTGGTCGAGAACAACGACGGCCTCTACAGCAATGCGCCGGGGGCCGACGTCTTCCTGTCCAGGACATCCAAACATGATTTCGGTGATTACCTGCGCTATCAGATCGATCAGCAGATGTACCCGTTTCTGGGCCAGCTCAACAACGTCATGGACGGCACGCTGGACCCGGAAGCGGTGGATTCCTATCAGCACTGGATGTCCGATCCGGACCAGGCGGCGCTGTATTCGAACGCCCAGCACGCCGGTTCTCTCGGCCCCGGGCGCACCATTGCCAGGACCGTCGATCTGAGCGGCGCGGCGTCCCTGCTCGACGTCGGCGGCGGCACCGGCGCGATGACGATCCGGCTGCTCGAGGCCAATCCTGAGATGATGTCGACGATCATCGATTTTCCCAACGTCAGCGAGATCGGCTGGAACTTCATCACCGAGGCCGGGATGATCGACCGGGTCCGCTATATTCCCGGCAACGCCCTTCAGGCGGAATGGCCGACGGGGCAGGACGCGGTGCTGATGTCGTATCTGTTCAGCGGCGTCCCCGGCGAGGAAGTGCCGAACCTCGTGCAGCGTGCCTATGACTGCATGTCCGACGGCGGCACCTTCATGGTCCACGATTTCATGGTCGCCGATGACCGCGAAGGCCCATCGATGGCGGCGCTGTGGCAGTTGCAGCACATGGCCTTCACCCCCGATGCGCACTCGATCACTGCGGGCTGGCTGCAGACCGAAATGGAAAAGGTCGGCTTCACCGGCGTCCAGGACGCCGAGGCGATCCCCGGCCTGACGCATCTGGTGTATGCGAAAAAACCGGGCTGATCATCGGCAGCGGTTAGGCCGGTTCGATATCGACGAAGGTTTCGTTGTAGACCGCACCGTCCTCGATATCGGCGCGGATGTCCGACGGGATCAGGGCGTTGATTGTCTGCCCCGTTGCCGATGATGCGAGCCACGTCCCTTTCGGCGAATAAAGCACGCCCGGCCTGACCGCATCGCTGATCTGCGCCGTCAGGGTGACCGCACCCAGATCATTCGACAGCCGGACCCCCTGGCCGTTGGCGATCCCGTTCGCTTTGGCGTCATCGGGATGGATCTCGACGATTTCCGCACCCGCCGACGCTGCACAGTTGCCGAACGTGGCATTGGTCCGTTTCGACGACGACGGTGAGATAACGGTGAAAGGCCGGGTCTTTTCAGCCGGGCGGTATGTCGGCACGCCGGCACCCCACCTGTCTTCAAGCATTTTGGAAAACAGTTCGATCCTGCCGCTCTCCGTCGCCGGAAGCACGGTTTTGCACATCACCTTCGGCGCGTCGCCCCCGGATGAAATATCCTGCGACATGTCGAACGCCGCATCGAGGGGGATTTCCGACGGGCGGATGCCCTTCATCCGCGCATCCGTGGCATCTACGGCATCGTCCATCAATTGCCGGTCATCGGCCCTGAAGATCGGATCGTCAAACCCGAACCGCGCCGCCAGCAGACGGAATATTTCCGTGTTCGGTTTCGACTGTCCGACGCACGGAATGACCGGCTCGGCGCGCTGCAGATAACTGGTGCCGTAAGCGCCGTAGATATCGTCGAATTCGAAATGCGAGGCCGCGGGCAGGATCACGTCGCAGTACAGCAGACTGTCGGTCATCACCACGTCCGCGCCGCAGACGAAAAGATCGACCCGCGATAATGCCCTGCGCATGCGGTTCTGGTCCGGGTGGGTCGCCACCGGGTTGTGATTGTAGATAAAGACCGCCGCGATCTTCGGGTCGAGCGTCTCGTCGAGCAGGACTTTGCCGACATCGACGATGTTGATGGTCCGCGTGCCGTCGGGGACCAGATCGGGCCGTTGCAGTCTGGCGGTGGTTTTCGGGATCGCCAGGCCCGGCTTGGCGAACACACCGGCCCCAACCCGGCCGTGATTGCCGGTCAATGCCTGCAGCGCCATCGCCGCGCGCAGTCCGGCGCCGCCGCTGGCGCCGCGCTCGATCCCGTTGCCGACGGAAACCGCCACGGTCTCCGCATACTGGTACCAGTCGGCAAGGGTTTTGAACTGTTCTGCGGCAACACCGGTGATCTTCGTCATGCGCTCGATATCGTATTGCCGCGCTTCCGCCATGTAGGGATCGAAGCCTGCGACCCATTCATCGATAAAGGCCTGATCGAACGCGCCCCGCCGTTCCAGCTCGGTTGCCAGCGCCTGCGCCAGCACCACGTCCGTCCCGGGGGCGATCTGGATATACAGATCCGCCTGTTCGGCGATCTTCGTGCGTTTCGGATCGATCACGATCAGCTTCGCGCCTTTGGCGCGCGCGGCCTTGATGACGCGGGCCAGATGCAGGTTGGAGACAGTGACGTTGTTGCCCCAGACGACGATCAGGTCGGCGGCGACGGCCTGTTCCGGCGCCATGCCCGGCGCGGCACCGTAAAGACTGGTATAGGCGGTGCCCCGGACCCCGCCGCAAAGCGGCCCCCGGTTCAGAAGCGACGCGCCGAGCTTGTGAAAGAACCGGCGGTCCATGGAGCCACCGGCGATTTCACCGTGCGGCCCGGCATAGTTCAGCGGCAGGACCGATTGCGGCCCGTGATCTTTGATGGCACGTGCGATCCCGTCGTGGATCAGGTCGATGGCGTCGTCCCATGAGACCGGCTCGAAAGCGCCGCTGCCTTTCGGCCCTGTCCGTTTGAGCGGCTGCATCAGTCGCCCCTCGCCGTGCACGAACTCGGGATAGGCATTGGAGACCTTGGCGCAGATCGCGCCGGCAGTGTACGGATTGGCCGATGATCCCCTGACCGATACGATGCGCCCCGCCTCGACGCCGACCGTGAGGCTGCAGGTATCCGGGCAATCAAGCGGGCAGACACTGGGTTTTTCGGTGATCGCGGACATATCTCGGCTCCTTCTCAGATGGCCCTATTCATCGGCCATTTCCCACATTTTCGAAAGAGCCATTATGCGAAACCATACCGTTCCAATTGCCCGGGTGCTGGCGCCCGGTGCTGCAGGACTTGACCGCAGGCCCGGTCCCGCCTAGATTTTCCCCATGATGTTGATGAAAAACAACGCGCTCGGCCTAAGCCTTATTACCCCGGGGTCCTGAAGGGACGCCGGGTCACCGCTGCGTATACCGTTTTTCACTTAATCCGAGTCCGACATCATGAAATCCACGATCTGCCCCATCTCTGTTGCGTTCAACCGCCCGTCGATCCGTGCACGTGCCCTATCCGTGCGACTTACCGACGGCCGCCGGTAATACCACGGCTGCCCGGCGGTCGGTTCCGAAGCCGTTTCACGCATTCGGATAATGAACACGAACGAGGCCCCCGACATGACCCGGGGCCAGGAGACAGAAAATGAGCAAGCCAATCGCAAACCCGCCGATGAAACCCGGCGATAAATACGTTCCCTTCAAACCCATTGATCTGCCCGACCGGCAATGGCCGTCCCGGGTCATCGACAAGGCGCCGATCTGGTGCTCGGTCGATCTGCGCGACGGCAATCAGGCCCTGATCGAACCGATGGGCCCCGACCGCAAGCGCCGCATGTTCGAAAAACTGGTGGAAATCGGCTTCAAGGAAATCGAGATCGGGTTTCCCGCCGCCTCGCAAACGGATTTCGATTTCTGCCGTCAGCTGATCGAAGAAGACATGATCCCCGACGACGTCACGATCCAGGTCCTGACGCAGTCCCGCGAGCCGTTGATCCGCCGCACCTTCGAGGCCATCGAAGGCGCGAAAAGCGCGATCGTGCACCTGTACAATTCGACGTCGACGACGCAGCGCCGGGTTGTCTTCAATCAGGACATGGACGGCATCACCAAAATCGCTACCGAGGGCACGAAGCTGGTCCGTGAACTGGCCGAGAACGTCAGGGACGGGGAAATTCTGTTCCAGTACTCGCCGGAAAGCTTCACCGGCACCGAACTGGAATACGCCCGGGATATCTGCGACGCGGTGCTCGACGTGTGGGAACCGACACCCGAGAAGAAGGCGATCATCAACCTGCCCGCGACCGTCGAAATGGCCAGCGCCAATATCTATGCCGACCAGATCGAATGGATGCACCGCAATCTGAAACGCCGCGACAGCATTGTCCTCAGCCTGCATCCGCACAACGATCGGGGCACCGGCGTGGCGGCGGCGGAACTGGGTGTGATGGCCGGGGCGGATCGCATCGAAGGCACCCTGTTCGGCAACGGCGAGCGGACCGGCAACGTCGATGTGGTGACGCTGGCCATGAACATGTTCACCCAGGGCGTTGAGCCGGAGCTGAATTTTTCCGATATCACCGAGATCATGCGCGTCGCCGAATACTGCAACCAGTTACCGGTCCACCCGCGTCATCCGTATGTCGGCGATCTGGTGTTCACGGCGTTCTCGGGCTCGCATCAGGACGCCATCAAGAAAGGCCTGGCGGCCATGAAAACCAGCAACAGCCCGGTCTGGGACGTGCCGTATCTGCCGATTGATCCAATGGATGTCGGGCGCAGTTATGAAGCGGTGATCCGCATCAACTCGCAGTCCGGCAAGGGCGGCGTCGCCTATGTCATGGAAACCGATTACGGCTTCGAGCTGCCCCGGCGCCTGCAGATCGAGTTTTCCGGCGTCGTCCAGGTACAGGCGGACACATCGGGCAAGGAGCTGAACGGCCCGGCGATCTGGTCGATCTTCGACAAGGAATACATGGCCCAGCCGAACGCCCGGTTCGGGTTCGTCGATCATCGCTCGATCCCCGATGCGCATGCCAGCGAGGTCCGCGAACTGACCGCCAATATCACCGACGCTGGCCAGGACGTGGAACTCAAGGGCAAGGGGTCCGGGCCGATCGATGCCTTCCTGAGTGCGATCAACGCGCACATGGGCGAGGACATCAAGGTCGTCAGCTATCACGAACACGCCGTCGGCGTCGGCGCCGGCACCGATGCGGTGGCCTATGTCGAGGTTCAGCGGGGCGACAATCCGCCGGTATTCGGCGTCGGCCGCCATGCCAACATCACCAAGGCCTCGCTCAAGGCCGTGGTCAGCGGCATCAACCGCGCGATGGTGGTGTGATTGAATACCCGTCATTCCCGCGCAAACGGGAACCCATGTGTACCGGCGTTCTTGCTGGGTCCCCGCGTTCGCGGGGATGACGACAAAGAAATATACACACGGCATCGTCATCCCAAACCTGATTTGGGATCCATGAATGCTTCGAGACGGGCGCTATGCGCCCTCCTCAGCATGAGGTTTTCGTGTTCCTCATCCTGAGGAGGCCTAAAAGGCCGTCTCGAAGGATGGAGTGGAACTCGCGCTTAAGGGCGCCGGTGATTTAGCCCACCGGCGTGCCGTCCTCTTTGGTGACGGCGATAACACAGGATCGCGGCACGCTGGTGCCGCCGCCGGGGAAATGGCTGCCGCCCTTTTCGCCCGGATGCTGAATGCCGACGAACATCGTCGTGTAGTCGGTATCCCAGCACAGACCGGTAATCTCGCATTCCTTCGGCCCGACCATGATGCGGCGAATCTCGCCGGTGTTGGGATCGGCCACCAGCATCTGGTTGTTACCCATCCCGGCAAAACCCTTCTTGTCGGAATAATTGCCGTCGGTCTGTATCCACAGCCGCCCGCGGCTGTCGAACGCAAGGCCGTCCGGTGAATTGAACATGTTGGCGGCGCCGATGTTTTTCGATCCCGCATTGGCATCGCTGTGCACCACCGGATTGCCGGCCATCGCGAACAGGTCCCATTTGAACTGCCGCGCCGTGTGGTCGCCGCCGTCCGGACGCCAGCGGACGATCTGACCGTACAGGTTCTCGGCGCGCGGGTTGGGCCCGCCGACGGGGGTCGCATCACCCCCGGCATTGGGCTTCACGCCCCGGTTCCTGTTGTTGGTCAGGGCACAATAGATTTCCGGTTTGCCCGGGTGCGCCGCGACCCATTCCGGCCGGTCCATGGTCGTGGCCCCGGCACGGCTGGCGGCGATCCGCGTCAGGAAGCAGATGTCAGCCAGAGGCATGCCCGTGGTCTGCGGGATCAGCGGCAGCCATTCGCCGCTCAGGTCATCGTTGAACTTCGCCGCATAGAGCGTGCCGTTGGAGAGCAGATCGCCGCCCCCTTGCCCTTCACGGTATGTCCCGTTGGAGACGTAGCGGTACAGAAACTCACCCCGCTCGTCGTCGCCCATGTAGACCACGACATGGCCGGTACCGCTGACCACCACTTCGGCGTTTTCGTGTTTGATGCGGCCGAGCGCGGTGTGCTTCACCGGTGCCGCATCCGGATCGAACGGATCGATCTCGACCACATACCCGAAACGGTTCGGCTCGTTCGGGTTTTTCGCAATATCGAAACGCTGGTCGACGGTGGCGAAGCCGTAGCCCCGGTCTTTCACCTTGATCCCATAGCGTTTCTGTTCGGCATCGAGCGTGATATCCGCATCACTGGACGAGAAGTAGCCGTTGAAGTTTTCCTCGCACGTCAGATAGGTGCCCCACGGCGTGCGCCCGGCCCCGCAATTGTTGAAGGTCCCGAAGGCCCGGCGGCCGCCTGGGTCGGCTTCGGTTTTCAGACGTGTGTGTCCGGCAGCCGGACCGTCGATCGTCATCGGCGTGGCACCGGTGATGCGCCGGTTCAGGGGCGCATCCATCTGCACCGTCCAGGCACCGCCTTCACGGCCAAGCTGCATCACCGACACCCCGTGCGCGGCCATAGCCTTGAGCACATCGTCGGCGCTTTCAGGCCCCTTGCTGGTGCGGTTCGCAAACATTACCGGAAGGTTGATGTATTCGTTGTTCACGCACAGCACATGACGATCCCCGTCAGAGAACAGCCCCATGCCGTCGTTGTTGTCGCCAAACGCCAGGCGCTGGCTTTCCGCCGTGCCAAGCGTGACCTCATCGAACGGCGTGCCCGCCGACCAGAGCGGGTCGCCCCATCCGGCCAGAACACGCCAGTTGTAGCCTTCGGGCAGGGTGACGGTATCGCCGGTACCGGCGGCGACCGGCGCGAAATCGAAAAACGGCACACCGGCACGGGCCCGCGGCACGAAGCCGCCGGCACCGAGCACGAACGCCGCGGCGCCCATCGACACGGCACCGCCGAGAAAGCGGCGGCGGCCCAGGGCTCGGTCAAGGGTGCGGTCGAGCACCTGCGAGAATCCGGTCGCGGCGATATCGTTGTTTTCGATGAGGGTGTCTTCGCGTTCCGAGGTCCGGGCCGCGGTCTCGATGTCGGCGGTTCTGTCTTGCCAGCTGTCAGGCATGGAGGGCTCCTGTGATTTCTATCTTTTGTCCCCGGCACCCTGTCATCGCTTCATTGCCGTTCCATGACACCCGATTGATATATTGCGGACATTTTCGCCCGTCTCTCCCCCGGTGATCCAGCTGCATTCATGGGAGTTAGATGGGATTTATCCTCGCAGAAGCCCGGTTCGGCGACTATATATGTTTCATGGATGCATTTTTACCGTTCCTGCTCGGCTTTGCCATGTTCGCGACCCTGATCATTCTGGTCGCAGGTCTGGTCGGCTTCGCGCGCAATGGCCCGTTTTACAAGAAGCACGCCAACAATCTGATGCGCGCCCGGGTCATCGGCCAGGGGCTGGCGCTGCTGGTTTTCGCGATCATCGTTTTGCTGGCCGCCAAGTAAGCCGCACAAATAGATGACGGGACCTGTCGCGGCCGGAACATCAATCGCAAGCATAAGGAATTCGAGGGAAACGTGGTCTTACTGACAAAAATCTATACCCGCGGCGGCGATACCGGCGAGACCTCTCTGGGCTCCGGCGACCGGGTCAAAAAACACGATATCCGGGTCGCCGCCTATGGCACTGCGGATGAAACCAATGCGGTGATCGGCCTCGCCCGCCTGCACACGACGGATGACGCCGACGCCATGCTGGCGCGGATTCAGAACGACCTGTTCGATCTCGGTGCCGACCTGTGCACGCCTGAGGACGGCAAACGCTCCGACGGCGCACTGCGCATCGTCGATGAACAGGTGACCCGGCTCGAAGCGGAAATCGACGCCATGAACGCCGATCTGCAGCCGCTGGCCTCGTTCATCCTGCCGGGCGGCTCGGCGGCAGCCAGCTATCTGCACCTGGCCCGCACCGTATCGCGGCGCTGCGAACGGCTGATGTGCGAACTGGCCGGCATCGAGCCGGTCAATCCCGCCGCCATCAAGTACATCAACCGGCTGTCCGATCACCTGTTCGTACTATCGCGGAAACTCAACGATAACGGCGCCACGGATGTGCTCTGGGTCCCCGGCGGCAGCCGCTAAGGCAACTCCACCAAGACTTTTTATCCCCTCATCCTGTCCTTCTCCCCAGGGAGAGGGAACTCTCGTCGCACCAACGCGCGCACCAAGCAACACCGCGTCACCCCAAACTTGATTTGGGGTCCATAGCATATCTGCGGCATCCTCAACGGCGTGGCCTGAGAATATGGGTCCTGAATCAAGTTCAGGACGACGAATGACAGATGACGATCCAGCCACTATCGTGAAAAACGCCCGGAAAACCGGTCGTTTTCCTTCATGAAATTGTCGCAAACGTGGCTTGACCCCCTTTTGGGCAAGGCCTAATGTTGCGCCTGCGAAAAGCCCCGTGCACCTGCACCCAAAAAGAGTTGATAACAAGATTATCGGGCACTCGCTGGGTGGAGAACCAAGTTAAGTCGCGATTGCGGCATGAGGAGTACCGATGAAAGCACTCGTTGCTGTCAAACGGGTCGTTGACTACAACGTCAAGATCCGCGTCAAGTCCGATCAATCGGGCGTCGAATTGCAAAACGTCAAGATGTCGATGAACCCGTTCGACGAAATTGCCGTCGAGGAAGGCGTTCGCCTCAAGGAAGCCGGCAAGATCGAGGAACTGATCGCCGTATCGATCGGCCCCGCGCAGTCGCAGGAAACCATCCGCACCGCGCTCGCCATGGGCGCCGACCGCGGCATCCTGATCGAAAGCGACGAAGAAATTCAGCCCCTCGCGGTGGCGAAAATTCTCAAGGCCGTCGTCGACAAGGAAAGCCCCGATCTGGTGATCGTCGGCAAACAGGCCATTGATGACGATTCCAACCAGACCGGCCAGATGCTGGCCGCCCTTCTGGACTGGCCGCAGGCCACCTTCGCCTCCGAGCTTGAACTCGGCGACGGCACCGCCAACGTGACGCGCGAGATCGACGGCGGTCTGGAAACCATCAAGGTCAAGCTACCGATGGTGATGAGCACGGACCTGCGCCTCAATGAGCCGCGTTATGCCTCGCTGCCGAACATCATGAAAGCCAAGAAGAAACCGATCGACACCATGTCGACGGCCGATCTCGGCGTTGATGCGGCACCGCGTCTGAAGACCCTCAAGGTCGAGGAACCGCCGAAGCGCGAAGGCGGCATCAAGGTTGCCGATATCGCCGAACTCGTCAGCAAACTGAAAAACGAAGCGAAGGTGATCTGATATGGCCAGCGTACTTCTTATAGCCGATCACGATAATTCGGCGCTCCGTCCCGGGACCCTCAATGCCGTCACCGCGGCCGTGGCCCTGGGCGATGTCACCGCCCTCGTTGCCGGCAAGGACTGTGCCGGGATCGCCGCCGAAATGGCCAACGTCGCCGGGATCACCAAGGTCCTGCACGCCGAGGGTGATCATTACGCCTATTCACTCGCCGAAAGCGTCACCGATCTGGTGCTCAGCGTTGCCGGCGATTACGACTACATCGTCGCCCCGGCCTCGACTTCGGGCAAGAACATCGCACCGCGTGTCGCCGCCAAGCTCGACGTGCAGCAGATTTCGGAAATCGTCGCCGTCGAAAGCGCCGATACCTTCATCCGCCCGATCTATGCCGGCAACGCCATGGCGACCGTGCAGTCATCGGATGCGAAGAAAGTCATCACCGTCCGCGCCACAGCGTTCGATGCCGCCGCGACCGAAGGCGGTTCGGGGACCGTTGAAAGCCTTGATGCGGCCGCCGCCAGTGATCTGTCCGAATTCGTCAGCCAGAACCTGACCAAGTCCGAGCGCCCGGAACTCGCCAGCGCCGGGATCGTCATTTCCGGCGGACGCGGCATGCAGTCGGGCGACAATTTCGCGATGCTCGAAGAGGTCGCCGACAAGCTTGGGGCCGCCGTCGGTGCGTCCCGTGCCGCCGTCGACGCGGGCTTCGTGCCGAACGACTATCAGGTCGGCCAGACAGGCAAGGTCGTGGCACCGGACCTGTACATCGCCGTCGGTATCTCGGGGGCCATTCAGCACCTCGCCGGCATGAAGGATTCCAAGGTGATCGTGGCCATCAACAAGGACGAAGAGGCGCCTATTTTCCAGGTTGCCGATTACGGCCTGGTGGCGGACCTGTTCGACGCGATCCCCGCTTTTTCTGCAGAACTCGACAAGTAAACAAGGAACCGGATCCAAAATAAATGGACAAACACGTAACCGCTGCTTTCGATAGCGAGGAGAAGACCATGGCTATAAACATTAAAAAGATCGGCGTTATCGGGGCCGGCCAGATGGGCAGCGGGATCGCACAAGTCTGCGCGCAGGCCGGTTTTGACGTGCACATGCTGGACGTTTCCGATGACGCGCTTGCCGCCGGTCTCGACAAGATCAAGAAGGGCATGGCCCGTCTGATTTCCAAGGGCGATCTGAGCGACGCCGATTCCGACGCTGCGATGAAGCACATTACCACCAGCACGGAATACGCGGATTTCGGCGACTGTGATTTCGTCGTCGAAGCCGCCAGCGAAGACGAGGACGTCAAGAAGGCGATCCTCAAGACGCTGTGTCCGGTACTGCGCGACGATGCGCTGATCGCATCCAACACGTCGTCGATCTCGATCACCCGGCTCGGTGCACAGACCGACCGCCCGGGCAAGTTCCTCGGCATGCACTTCATGAACCCGGTGCCGCGCATGGAACTGGTCGAACTGATCCGCGGCATCGCCACCGACGAGGAAACCTACTCGGCGATCCGTGAACTGGCCGCCAAGCTCGGCAAGCGCTCGGTCAACGCCGAAGATTTCCCGGCCTTCATCGTCAACCGCATCCTGCTGCCGATGATCAATGAAGCGATCTACACGCTGTATGAAGGTGTCGGTTCGGTTGACGCCATCGACACCGCCATGAAGCTCGGCACGCACCATCCGATGGGGCCGCTGGAACTGGCCGATTTCATCGGTCTGGACACCTGCCTTGCCGTGATGCACGTGCTGCACGACGGCCTTGCCGATACAAAATACCGCCCGTGTCCGCTGCTGGTGAAGTACGTCGAAGCCGGCTGGCTCGGTCGCAAGACCGGCCGCGGGTTCTACGACTATTCCGGCGACACGCCGGTCCCGACCCGCTAAGCAAAGCGGCGAACACATTCAAAAGGGCTCCGGCAAAACCGGGGCCCTTTTTTTTATAGCGGGTGTTTGGACGAGAGGGCCGGAACGCCGGGTGCGCGGATGCCGGATATCTCGATATTCGCGGCCGGCCTCGGAGACATTCATCGGAAGCGGTGATCACCGCTCAGGCCATCGGCAAGGGATTGGCGGACGGCGCGCACAGCCGGCACGAGGCCTGCCAGGGTGCCGGCTGCAATGATCGCGGCAATGAACATGTACTCTGTTTGCCCCGGAAGCATGCTGGTCAGAAAAAGGCCGTACGTGGTGCCGGCCCAATCCGACAAAAGGACATAGGCGGCGGACATGATCGCGGCCCCCAGAGCGGTGCCGAGGATAACCAGCGCGGTGGATTCCAGCACCAATAACGCTCCGATATGACGCGGCGATGCACCGACGGCACGAAGCACCGCCATCTCGCGGCGTCGCTCATTCAGTCCGGCCAACAGCATGGTCATCATCCCGAGAAGCGCGCTGACGAGGACACAGACGGAAACCGCGCGGAGTGCCGTTTCAGCAACCGAAACCGTCGACCACAACTCATGCATCGCGACCCCCGGCAGTATCGCCAACAGTGGCTCGCCCCGGTAATTGTTGATGTCACGCTGCACGGAGAAGATCGATGTCTTCGACCTGAGCCCGACCATATAAGCGGTGATGGATCGCGGTTGCAGTTCCAGCCCTGCAAGATCCTCGGCTTGCAAACGCCGTCCCGGCGCACGCCTCGACGGCCCGAAGTCGAGGTGGATTGCCTCCAGCGCCTCTAAGCTGACATGCAGCGTCCGGTCGACGGGCGTACCGGTCGGCGAGAGAATCCCGACCACTTCAAACGGGAGTGCATCATGCTTGTTGATCCCGCTCCCCAGGCCATGTTCGATGACAAGCGCCGATCCAACGCCATACCCGAGAGCCTTGGCAACCTCGTAGCCGAGCACGACGTCGAACAGGCTTTCAAACCGCCTGCCTACAGCGACCTCCAGACGCCGGCCATCGGCGTATCTGTAGTGCTCGAAGTAATCCGGGCTGGTGCCGAGGACACGGTAGCCCCGGTGCGAGTCACCAAGAGACAACGGGACCGTCCAGGCTACCCTGGGGTCAGCGGCGAAATCCTGATGCGATTTCCAGCCGATGTTGTTGGTCGCACTGCCGACACGGAACACGCTGTACAGCAACAGCTGTACAGCGCCCGTCCGCGCCCCGACGATCAGATCGGTCCCGGAAATGGTTTTCGTGAAACTGTTTTCGGCATCGTTGCGAAGCCGCTCGACCCCCAGAACCAGGGTTACGCTGACGGCGATGGAACATATCGTCAGCAGCACGGTCCAGCGCCGGCTTGCAAGACTTCTGAGCGTCAACAGCCAGATGCTCATGCGGCACCGGTCTTGTCGATCATGGCGCGGTTGATGTCGGGCATGTTGATCCTGCGGTCAAAAAACGGCGTCAGGGCTTGGTCATGGCTGACGACCACAAGCGTCGCGCCGCGATCGCGGCAAAGGTTCGTGATAAGATCGATAAATCTGTCCCTGTTTGCCGCATCCAGCGCGGATGTCGGCTCGTCGGCAATGATCAGGCGTGGGTTGCCGGCCAGCGCGCGGGCTGCGGCCACACGCTGCTGTTGGCCGATGCTCAGTGTATTGACCTTGCGTGCCGCAAAAGTCCCGGGTGGCAAGTCTAGGGCTTCCAGAAGCGTATGCGCCTGGGCTTCGAGATCACCGGATCTGCGTTGCCGCTCAGCGGAGAACGTTCCGGCGAGTATGATGTTCTCCAGAACGCTCAGATACGGCAGCAAATTGAAAATCTGAAAAATGAGGCCGATGTTGTCGGCACGAAAAGCGTCCCTGTTCGATGCGCCGAGCACCGACATGTCCTGCCCCAGGACTTCGAGCCGGCCGCTATCGGCAACGGTGACGCCGCTCAGAAGATTGAGCAATGATGTCTTGCCGCTGCCGCTTGGTCCGGTGATCAACGCCATTTCCCCCTCGTTCAGGGAAAGCTCGGAGATCATGAGGTCGGGCCGGCCCGTGCGCTGCCAGGAAAACGAGAGGTCCTCGATGCGAATTGCCAGGGTCAATGACGTCACTTCGCGAGCGATATGGTATTTTCACTCGCCGTCAGCGTCCCGGCCGTCTGGCGCGTATTCGTCACCATGACGGCGTCAACCTTGTGCAGACTGGGAAAGAGCGAAAACAGGTTGATCGCGATGCCGTCCAACGCATCCGGAGAACCGCATTCCAATTCGTAGTGGGCCGCAAAGCCGCCATGGCCGTCCCGATTATCCTTTTCATGCCGGTGTTCGTGCCTGGACTCATGCTTGTGCTTGTCGGTGTGCCCATGCCCATCCCCATGCCCCCCCTGATCATGAAGCAGGCTGGTCGTGACATCGGCGTCGTGGACGGTGCAGTCCGCTGCCCGCGGCAGGCCCAGCACACGCGATACATTGCCGAGAGTCGCAAGCGCATCACGCACGCTGCGAATATCCGCCTCGGTTACGGCCTCGTGCTCGAAACCGACCACATCGGCCCCTGGTAAATTGATGGCGATAGCAACGGTGCCGCGATCACGGATCGCGTTGAGCGTGCCTTCGCCATGGGTATGTGCCCCGTGTCCGCTTTGCGCCCCCGCACCGGCACTCAGCGTACCCGCGAACAGAAGCACGGCGGTGAAAAGCGTCCGTTCATTCTTCATACGGCGTCACCTTCAGTCCTTCCATTGAATAGCCGATCTGGATGTTGGCGCTGCCGTCAACCAGATGCAGTTCTTCGCGCGCCGGACTGGCGGCCAACCGTCCCTCGATCCAGATCGGTTCATAGATATTATCGACTTCAAAGGGTGTTTCCAACTGTACCACGACCAACTGGTTCGGTGGCGGCGTCGGGCTGTGGATGCATGCGCCGACATACGGAACCAGCAGGAATTTACGAACCAGTTTGCCCGACAACTCGAACGGGAGTGCATACCCCGGCATTTTGACGACCGCCCCATCGAGCGACGTGACCAGTTCGCGGCCCTGCGCCCTGATTTTTTCCCGGTATACCTGGTCTTCCGCCAACAATGCATCGACGTCCAACCCTTTAGCGGCAAGCTTTTTGGTCAGGTCTTCGCCGTATTCCGCGTTGGGATCGCCGGCTTCGATGAACCCGTTTGCCAATTGCTCGCGAATATCCGCGATCAGGCCAAGTTCGATTTTGTCTTCAATTTGCAAATGGGCATAAGGGTCGGGAACAGGCTCACTCCAGGGAATCAAATCGTCCCAGGTGATCTGGCGCGGTTGCTCCGCATCGGCATCTGCAATCACCGAAAGCGCCAAGAAGAACACAAGCACAAGACTTTGGATCGCCTGTTTCATCAATTATCCAACCGAAAACCAGCGTTACCGATACGGATAATGTCTTCACGCACCCGTTAAATTGCAAGTTACATCTTCGCCAGGTGACGCCGCCTGCGCGGCGGAAAAAGCGTGCAGCAGCCGGCCGGTTCCATTTTATGGATGGTACGCGGGCACACGATACCTCATTTTCTACGGTCAAACCCGCCGCATCTATAGGGTTAGAGCTTTGTCGTGATTTATGACAAACTCTGCGCAGAACCTCGTTAAAAAGGCCGGTGCAACATGGATACGTTGCGGTCACCCACTGTAATTGAAAATGGGGCTGCGGATGATTGCCGCTCGCCCATAACCCTCCGCCTTATCGACTACTGGCGTGCCAGAATGCCGGCTGATCACGGCTTGCCGCGATGGTCCGACTTCGAGTTGATGGACCTGTACATGATCGCCGCCAACATTGCCGTGAAAGACGTGATTTCGGATGGGGCCGATTATGTGAACCGTTTCTGGGGAAGTGCGCTGACGGCCGCGCTCGGTTTTGAAGGCACCGGGGTCTATGTCAGCAATTACCAGCCGGTCAGCATGCGAGCCGCGGTTCAAAAACGTTACGCACATATCGTCAGAACGGCCGGTACCTCGATGGCGCGCGGGCATATTTCAACAATGCCGGATAAAGCCTATCTGCCGTTCGAACTTGTCCACCTGCCGCTCTGGGGCAAGAACGACAAAGTTGAACATATTATCTCCGCCTATGACTTCGACCCTCGTTAGCCAGCCCCGTCTACGCTGATATTTGCCGTTTAACACACTGAAACAATTCATCACACGGCAATCGCGTGCTGAAATATCCTTGTGACAATGCCGTGCGACCCTCAATGCACGAAATTTCAACTTTCGGCACAGGACGAGCGGCATGGGCGAAGCGATCAGACCTTATGACTTTTCAGATATCTCGGTGCTTGTCGCCGAGCACAATTCGTATATGCGCCAGACCATCCGTTCGATCCTCAGGACCTTCAACATCGGTCAGATCGAGGAAGCCCGCACGCCCGAGCACGCGTGGGATGCGTACCGTCTGCACAAACCCGACGTGGTGTTCGCCGACTGGGCGCCCGGTTTCGACGGCATGTCCTTGCTGAAACGGATCCGCCGCGACGACGACAGCCCGAACCCGTTTGTGCCGGTGATCGTCGTCACCTCCATGTCCGACAAGGAACATGTGCTGACGGCCCGCGATCTCGGCATGACCGAATTTCTCGCCAAGCCGTTTTCACCGAAGCTGATCTATCTGCGGCTGCGCATCATCGCCGAACAGCCGCGGTCGTTCGTGCGCACCGGTAATTTCTTCGGTCCCGACCGCCGCCGCCGCCAGGTGAATGTGGAAGCCGAGCGGCGTACGGAACCCGAGAACGACAATCCCCAGCCCGTCTACGCCTGACTTGGCCTGATATCCGGAAAACCGGATAATGCCACGCGAATCGTTACTGAGCCGGGGTTTGCCGTGATCCCGCCCAGATCGCGCATGTCGAAAACATGACAGCTTGATTGCAGAACCTTGACCATGCCGGCCGGCGTGTCCGCGCGGCCCCTTGAATTTGCTGCATTTTCTGGCGCGGACCGTCATATTTCCGCCACCAATCCGGCAAATAAGCTTCTTTTGAATTCGCTCATCCCCTCTGTCACACCTTCGTGAATAAAGGACGCATCCGCGCCCTTGCCGTCTGAGCCCCCGCGCACGGGTGCGGGAAAGGAGTGGCCATGAAGGACATTATCCAAAACGGCGATCTGCTGGTTTATCTCGCTGACAACCCGCTCGAGGTCGAAGCCGCCCAGCGCCTTCGCTATCAGGTTTTCTACGAAGAGATGGGCGCCGTCCCGTCGCTGACCGCACGCCGGGAAAAGATCGACACCGATCCCTTCGATCACGTCTGCGATCATCTTTTGGTGGTCGACAAGTCCCGGTCCAACGGCAAGCCGTTCGTTGCCGGCACCTATCGTCTGCTGCGCCGGTCCGTCGCCAACCGTGCCGACGGCTTCTATTCCAGGAACGAGTTCGATCTGACGTCCCTGATGGACTATCCCGGCGAGATCGTCGAACTGGGCCGCTCATGCGTGCATGCGGAGTACCGCTCCGGCACCGTGATGCAGCTTCTGTGGCGCGGCATCGCCGATTACCTGGATGAACACGGCATTGAAATGATGTTCGGCTGCGCCAGTTTTCCCGGCGCCGATCCGGATGCGTTTCGCGCCGGGCTGTCTTATCTGCACCACAACCATCTGGCGCCCGAGGAAATTCGCCCGCGCGCCCGCGACACCCGCTTCGTCGACATGGACCGCCATGCCCCAGACGCCCTTGACCGGCGTTCGGCGCTGAGCGAGTTGCCGCCCTTGATCAAGGGTTACCTTCGTGTCGGCGGGGTTGTCGGAGACGGCGCCGTGATCGACGAACAGTTCAACACAACGGATATATGCGTGATAGTCGAATGTACGAACATTACAGAGAGATACCGTCGCCACTACAGACCATCTGGAACATCCTAGACGACTACGCGGCGACCAAGACATCCGTCTTCCGTGCCGTGGTCCGGGCCGGTGGGTTTGCCCTTGTGACCATGGCGCTGGTCGGACCGTATGCGCTGTCGGGCAGCGTCATGCCCCGCGCCAAGCGCCCCATTGCCCGGCTCTGGTATCGGGCCTGCCAGAAAATCTGCGGCCTCAGGGTCATCGTCAACGGCACCCCGCACACCGACGGCGCGACGCTGTATTGCGCCAATCACGTCTCGTATCTCGACATCATCGTGCTCGGCGCCCTGGCCGACGCCCGCTTCGTCGCCAAGAAGGACATCGCTTCGTGGCCGCTGTTCGGGGTTCTGGCGAAGCTCGCCAATACCATTTTCGTCAGCCGGGAACGCCGCAACGCGCTCGGCGACTGCGACGGCCTGAAAGAGGCACTCGCCAACGGCGACAAGCTGGTCCTGTTCCCCGAAGGCACCTCATCTAACGGGCTCAACGTGCTGCCGTTCCGATCAACCCTGTTCGCCGCGGTGGAGCCGAAACACGTCGATCCCAACGTCACCATGCAGCCGGTATCGATTGCCTATGCCCGCTACGCCGACGGCCGACGCCTCAAGGGCGAACTGACCGACCTGTACGCGTGGTACGGCGACATGACGCTGGCCGGTCACCTGCTCAGCGTGTTCGGCCTCAAGGGCTGCGTCATCGAAGTGAGCTACCTGCCGCCGATCCGGCCGGTGGCGTTTCCGGATCGCAAGTCGCTGGCCGACGCCTGCCACCGCGCCGTGCGCCAGAGCCTGCTCAAATCCCACAGGGGATATTGAGGGGATACTACGGAGGAGACCGATATGGGCCTGCTGAACCGCGCGACGTTACTTATTATAGAACAGATGATGCAGCGCCCGGGTGACCTCACCCTCGAGCGGGAACGACAGCATCCCCATGACGTCGTAGCCGAGAAGCCACGGCATCAGATAGAACCGGATCATGTAAAAGAACCATGCCACGAATAACGGCACCAGCGGTTCAACCAGAAACCCGGGTGTAATCGGCCGGAACACGGCAATCACCGGATTCGTCAGCTTCACGAACATTTTCATGAAGGCAAAGTTGCTGTCGATCGGCAGAAACAGGTTCATGGCAACACGGCCGATCAGTGTCCACATGATCATCCCCAGAATGTAGTCGATGGCGATGACCCAGGGCGGGAAGATGGCGACGGCGTCTTGCATGATGTTCGATCTACTCTTGCGGTTGGCGTTCAGGCGCGGGCGTAAAAAAGAAAATCACACGCCCCAGGTAAAGACAATATGGTCAGAGAAATGAAGCCAAAACAATGGGGCCAAAACAATGGGGGACGGCAGAACCGTCCCCCAGAGTTTGACCTTGTCCGGCAGGGACCTCTTAGTGTTCCTTGCCGAGGATGGCGTCACCCGAAGGCACGCGGACTTCGTCCACCATGGCCTGGGTTTCCGCATCCGGCTCCGGTGTCATCAACGTGACGACCACCATTGCGATCAGGCTGGCTGAGGCGCCGATGATCCCGAAGCGGAGATGATCGATCCCCATCCACGGTTCCATGCCGCCCCACCGGACCATGTACAGATACAGCGTACCCGCACCAAGCCCGACGACCATCCCGGCGATTGCGCCGGCACGGTTTGCCCGTTTCCACCAGATGCCGAGAACCAGCGGGAAGAACAGACCGGACATGGCGAAGTCGAACGCCCATGCCACGGCACCGAGAATCCCCGTCAGCCTCATACTGGCAACAGCCGCACCGGCCGCCCCGATCCCGATCAACAGAACCCGCGCGACGATGAGACGTTTTCTCGTCTCTGCCTTCGGATCGATGATCTTGTAGTACAGATCGTGGCTGAGGGCGTTGGCGATGGCCAGAAGCAGACCGTCCGCGGTCGACATGGCGGCTGCCATACCACCCGCTGCGACAAGACCGGAAATCACGTACGGAAGACCCGCGATTTCAGGCGTCGCAAGGACGACGATGTCGGCCCGCATGAAGAACTCGTTCAACTGCAGGAGTCCATCCTTGTTGCTGTCGACGATGTACAACATGTTCACCGATGACCAGTTCTTGACCCACGCCAGGTTCTGAACTTCCTCGAACGACCGCCCGATAATGCTTGTCGCAAGGTTCGGGTCGATCAGCTGCAGCTTCGTCAGCGTGGCCAGAGCCGGCGCCGTGAAGTACAGCAGGAAGATGAACAGAAGCGACCAGGCCACCGAACGGCGCGCGTCGCGAACGGACGGCGTCGTGAAGTAGCGCATCAGGATGTGCGGCAGCGAAGCTGTCCCCATCATCATACAGGCCGCCAGCGTGGCGAACTTCCAGCTGTCCATGCCGCCACCCGGCGCGAAGTGCGGGGTGGACAGAATGCCGACACCGCCGAACGGCGGTTTGTCGATGGCTGCGGTCCCGAGACCGATCAACGGCTCGAGTTCCTGAATCCGCTGCACGGCATCACCGTACGTGAAGTGCGGAATAAGACCGAAGCCCTGCTTGTTGGACATCCAGAAAACCGGCACCAGATAGGCGATGATCAGCACGATGTACTGCGCCACCTGGGTCCAGGTCACGGCCCGCATCCCGCCGAGCATCGAGCACAGCAGAATACCGAGAAGACCGAACCAGACACCCGCTTCGAACGGAATGTGCAGCGCCCGTGCGGCAATGGTCCCGGATGCGTTGATCTGCGCGGTCACGTACGTGAACGACGCCAGCACCAGAACGACAACAGCACAGAAGCGGGCAAGATTGCCGCCGTAACGGGTCCCGATGAAGTCAGGCACCGTATAGCAGCCGAACTTGCGCAGGTACGGCGCCATCAGGGAGTTGACCAGCACGTAACCGCCGGTCCAGCCGATGATGAAGCCGAGATAGCCGTAACCACCGAAGTAGATACCGCCGGCCAGCGCCACGAACGACGCACCGGACATCCAGTCCGCCGCTGTCGCCATGCCGTTGTAGACCGCCGGGACTTCGCGTCCGGCCACGTAATACGCATCGACCTGCATGGTTCGCGACAGCCAGCCGATCAGGGCGTAAATGGCGATCGTGAAGGCGACGAACAGAATACCGATGGTGTCGGCACCGACACCCATCTGTTCAAGCAGCGCCATCAGCAGGACGAATACGAGGAACCCGCCGGTGTACATCCCGTACACGCGGCCAAGATTGTCGATAAAACTACCCTTCATGATGATGCTCCCCTATTCGCCACTAAGGCCGGCTTCGTCATCGATTTTGTCCTGCATCTTGTTTTGAAGAAAGATGAGCGCAACAAAGACGATTAGGGAGCCTTGTACACAGAAGTAATAACCAAGCGGGAAGCCTATGAACGACATACTGTTCAAAGACGCCGCATTCCACGGCAGCAGAAAAGCGAAGATAAACCAGACGATCAATACCCCGATTGTCAGGTTTCTTGTTTTCTTCCAATGCTGCTGACGGATTTCATTTATGTTATCAGCCATAATGATTGAATCCCCTCAGACGTTTCACCCCAATAAAGACGCATTTACACAAATGCGACTCATCATATACTGCACCATTCTTGATTCTGCGCAATAAGATAGACTGACTGATGGTAATTTACTCTTGACATATTACGCAGGTTGCGAAACTGAAAATTGAACCGGACGGGCCCAAATGCTGGATTTTGAATACTCGAAAGTCGGTGAATACTGGCGGCTTTTCGCCTCTGGCTTCAATTTCAGGCGCCATATGGGCGCCCTGAACAGCCTTGAAAGCATTGAGGAATTCATCGTTACGCGCAGCGCCTTCATTGCCCAGAAAACACTGTACGGCTACGTCAAGACACGTATGGGCACGAAATATCCGGAGATGTTTCGCGACGACAACATCATCCGTTCGGTCAATATCGCCAAAATGCATGTCTTCGCGGCGTGCCTGTCGGATTTCTGCATTTGGGCCGTGGCCACGGCATGTAACGGATTCGACATCGACGATTCGCGGCGCCGCGAGATCGCCCGCGGCATCTACAAAAGAGGGCTGGAGGCGAACCTGGACACCACCGTCGAGGTTTTCTCCACTGAGGATGCGATCCGCGCCTTCGCCGCGCGGACCGACATCGTCGACTGGGCCGGGACGGCGCAAACCCGCGACAACTTCACCGAAAGCCCGCCGACCGTCGTCAAATGGGCGCCGATCGCCGACCAGCTCAAACAGTATGATGTCGAGTACGTGGAAAATTCGGTCAAGTTCGCCTGGAGCAACATCCGCCGCCAGTTCGAAAATCGCCTGCGCCGCGATCAGCTGGCCACTGACTTCGGCAAGCCAGGGGACATCGGCAAGCCAGGGGACGGCGGCAAGGGCGTCAACGGCTGACGCCGGCCCGGCAGCGCCAGCCGCAGCAAACGGGAGGACATTTCATGAGCTTTCATCCCCCCAAAGGCGGTCTGTCCGCGCTGCCGCTTCATTCGCTGCCGGCCATCGTTGCCGACACCGAAACCACCGGGCTTGATACCGCCGCAGACCGGATCATCGAAATCGCCGCGGTGCGGGTTCACAACGGTGCCGTCAGCGATGGCCGCTTCAGCGAACTGGTGCAGCCCGGTCAGCCGGTGCCCGCCAAATCCACGGAAATTCACGGCATCCGCGATGCCGACCTGGTGCAGGCCGAAACGTTCCCCGCCGTCATGGCGCGGTTCGCGGCATGGGCCGGGGGCGATGTGCTGATCGGCTATTCGCTCGGATTCGATCTGGCTGTTCTGGAGGCCGAACATCAGCGCGCCGGGCTGAAATGGCAGGCACCCCGGACACTCGACGTCCGTCATCTGGTGCAGCTCGTCGCCCCCGATCTGCCCGGCCAGTCACTGGACATCGCCGCCGAATGGCTCGGCATCGAAATCACCGAACGGCACCGCGCGCTTGGCGACGCCCTGGTCACGGCGCAGATCTTCAACGCCCTGATCGACAGGCTCCGCGCCCGCGATATCGTCACCCTGGCGCAGGCGGAGCGGGCCTGCCGGTCTCTTTCCAGTCATATGAGCGCCGAGGCGCAGGCCGGCTGGCATCAGGTCGCCGGTGGGAGTGACACCCAGATTCTGGCCCGCATCGACAGCTTCCCCTATCGCCACCGGGTCGCCGACATCATGCATGCCCCGCCGGTCAGCATCGGCGGCACCGGCACCCTGAAAGATGCCCTGACGACGATGATCGACAGGCGGATCAGTTCCGTATTCGTTGATCCGCCCGCGTCCGATGCCGCCGCCGGATGGGGCATCCTGACCGAACGCGACGTGCTTCGGGCCGTGGCCGCCGAAGGCGGTGATGCTCTCGGCAAGACCGTTGAGGCTTACGCGATCCGCCCGCTGGTGTCGATCCGCGAGGACGAATTCGTGTACCGGGCAATCACCCGGATGACCGGCCGAAATTTTCGCCATCTCGGCGTTTGCGACGCCGACGGTAAACTCGTCGGTGCGCTCAGTGCGCGGGATCTTCTGAAACAACGCGCCGGGGATGCCATGTCGCTCGGCGATTGCATCGAGGCCGCCGAAACCACGGCCGAGTTGGGCCGCATCTGGGAAACCCTGACCATGGTCGCGGCATCGCTGTCGGCGGAAGGCGTCGATCCGCGCAATACCGCGGCCATTGTCTCGCAGGAACTCCGCGCCCTGACCCGCCGCGCCACCGAACTGGCCGAAGCGCAGTTGCTGGCCGAAGGCTTCGGCCCGCCGCCGCAACCGTATGCGATGCTGGTCCTGGGCTCGGGCGGGCGCGGCGAGAGTCTGCTCGCCATGGATCAGGACAACGCCATCGTTTTCGGGAAAGGCGCGCCCGGTTCGGACGTCGACGAATGGTTCGAGCACCTGGGCCGGATCGCCGCCGACACCCTCGACGGGGTCGGTGTCTGTTACTGCCAGGGCGGGATCATGGCGAAAAACCCGGCCTGGCGGAAAGACGTCGCACACTGGCGCGAAACCGTGGCATCGTGGATCGGCTCATCCAAACCGGAAGACATTCTCAACAGTGATATCTTTTTCGACGCCCGCCCCGTGTACGGTGACGACGCCCTGGGCGATGCGCTCCGCCGCGACGCCATGGAGGCCGCAGGTGGCAACAGGATTTTCCTGCAGAACATGGCGATCAAGGCCGCCGATTTCGACAGCCCGCTCGGCTGGTTCGGCCGCATCAAGACCGACGGCGGCCGGCTTGATCTGAAGAAATGCGGGATCATGCCGATTTTCTCGGCAGCCCGGGTGCTGGCGTTGAAACACGGCATCCCGGCGCGGGCGACACCGGACCGCCTGGCCGCGGTCCGTGAACAGGACATTCAGGGGGCAGAGCGGATCAACCCCCTGATCGACGCGCATCGCATCATGCTCGATGCGATCCTGCGACAGCAGCTTCGCGACATCGAAGCCGGTGTCAGGCTGTCGAACAGGGTCGATCTGTCACAGCTGGATGCCCACGAAAAACAGCAACTTGTCTGGGCGCTCGAACAGACCCCGGCCATTGCCGATCTGCTCGGCACGCCGGCCCGGTTCTAGCGCGGAATCGTTTTATGCATCAGCCGGCATGTGCTGCGCTGTTGCTATCCGCCGCATAGCTGACGGGGATGCGGATGCTGACCGATGTACCCTCGCCCTTGGTACTGTCGATGCTCATCTCGCCGCCGAGCAGATCGACAAATGACACCACGATCGGCAGCCCAAGTCCGGTCCCCGCCACATTCGATGTGAAGGCATTTTTCACCTGACCGAACGGCTTGACCGCCAGCGCGACCTCTTCTTCGCTCATGCCGATTCCGGTATCCTCGACAACGATCTCGACCGTGTCTCCGTCCGGCCGGGCGCGCAGGGAAACCCGTCCGAAATCGGACGTGTACTTGACCGCGTTATTGACGAGATTGATCAGAATCTGGAACAGCTTGCCACGATCGGATTGAATGACATCCGGCAGATCGCTGTCGTTGAGGATCGATACGGTCAGATTCTTGTCTTTTGACTGCACGCTGAGCATCGCGGTGACGTCTTTCAGCATGGTCCGCAAATCGATCTCGGCGATGTCCAGTTCCTGGGTATCATTTTCGATCTTGGAAAGATCCAGCAACGCGTTGACGACGTTCAGCAGATGGCTCCCGGAAGAGAAAATATCGTTGGCGTAATTCCTGTACGTACTGTCCAGCGGGCCGAAGGTTTCCTGCTTCATGATGTCGGAAAAGCCGAGGATCGCGTTCAGCGGCGTGCGCATTTCGTGGCTCATGTGGGCGAGAAAGTTCGACTTCAGCTCATTGGCCTGTCTGGCCCGCGTCGCTTCCATCAGTTCCTTCTCGATCGCCTTGCGCGTGGTGATGTCACGAAGAATCCCGGTGTACAGAATTTCGCCGTCGACGACGGCCCGGCCCACGGACAGTTCGATCGGTACCGTCGACCCATCGCGGCGGCGGCCGACAACTTCCCGGCCGATACCGATAATTCCGGCCTCGCCGGTTTTATCAAACTGCTCAAGAAAAGCGTCGTGTTGCGATCGGGACGTTTCATCCATGATCATGGCTATGTTTTGGTCACGCACTTCGTCAGCCGTGTAGCCAAAAATGCGCTCGGCACTTTGGCTCCATTGCTGGATCCGCCCCCACCGGTCGATCACGATGATGGCTTCGACGGCGGTATCGAAAATCGCCTGCAGCCGCATCTGATCGGCACGCGCCGCCTTTTCGGCAAGGGTGCGTGACCGCACTTCATCGGCAAGAATTCGCGCCGTTTCCTTGAGCCTGGCCGCAAACGACGCCGCGACGACGATACCGACAAGCGCCAGCACCGCCAGGCCGATCAGCAGCGCCATCAGTGTCTGCGACAGGTATTCATTTCGCGGCGGCTGTTCGATGGTCGGATAGAAAATAGCCGCCTGCATGGCGACGTAATGCATCGAGGCCACCGCCGAGCCGAGAATGGCCGCGGCGATCAGCTTGCGGACGAAAAAATGGCTTGGATCGCGCTGCCCGTGCTCCACCACATATAGCGCGATGAATGACAGCAAGATCGCGGCACACACCGAAATCGTGGCGAAAAACGGATCATACATCAGGATCGCCGGGAGCCGCATCGCCGCCATACCGGTGTAATGCATGGCGCCGATGCCCGCCCCCATCAGCACGGAGCCGACACAAAGGCGCGTCGCCAGACTGAAATCGTTGCGCCCGACGACGGTCATCGCGGTCAGGCTGGCAAGGATACCCGGGGCGATGGAAATTGACGTCAGCAGCATATCGTATGAGATGCCGCACGGCAGCGAGAACGCCAGCATCCCGACGAAATGCATGCCCCAGATCGAACCGCCGAAGGCAACCGCGCCGGTCACTTTCCACAGCCCGCTGACCAGGGCACTTTCCGAGTGAATGCTGTTGGCGCGTGTCAGGCAGGACAATCCGGCCCAGGCACCGCAGATGGCGATCACGATCGACAGAATCACCAGATTCCAATCGTACAAACCGACATACGGCAACTGATCTCCGGGGAAATCGATCAGACCTGTGAAGTAACCGTTTATGTACATGTCAGTCCGTCATTATCTTCCGCATTCCGTTTGCGCACATACTCAACGCACAAACCAAGGTACTTGCAATTCAACGGACGTGAAATCCTGCCCTGTCATATGTTTTTTTTGCAGCCGATCACGGCGCGGGGTTTAGTGCATGAAGCTGACATATACCTTGCTGATATATTATATGGTGTGATCCAGCGCACCCGCGACCGAAAAAAGTCGCAATATCAAGGCAATCATACACGTAAAAGTTATATTTGACCGGCAGCACCATATACCGGACATGCTTTTACGCCGGAACGCGCTATTCACCGGATGCATTGCAAATTCGCCGCGGTTTCCCCAGATTAATGACCAGCAGGCATTGCCTGAGAAACGTACAGGGAGAGAAACCACATGAAACCGAGAATTGTCCGCGCCAGCGAAACGAAAACCAAAATCGCCCCCGACGACCTGTTTGTCGGCCAGGTGCTGCAGGATCAGGTTTTCGTCCCGGAAGACCCGTCGCGCTTGCGCGTCACCCGGGTCACCTTCACCCCGGGCGGGCGCACCAACTGGCACGCCCATGCCGTCGGTCAGATTCTGTATGTTCTCTCCGGGGTCGGCCGCTATCAGATGGACGGCGGCCCGGTTGAGGAAATCCGTCCCGGCGATACCGTCGTCATTCCACCGAACACCCGTCACTGGCACGGAGCCGCACCGGATCAGATGATGTGCCATCTCGCCCTGTCGGAATCCGATGATCAGGGCAATGCCACCGACTGGCTGGAACCGGTCAGCGAGGGTGATTACACCACCGCACCGAACTGAACCTGCCCGATCCGAACGCCGCACCGCCGTGACAGCGCCGAATGTGCATGAGTTGATTCAAGTCATTTGCGTGACTGTCCCATCAGCCCATAATCGCACAGTATCGAGAACGCCGTCGCGGCGGTCGGACAGGCAAGCGGAGCAAGGCAATTTCCATTTTCGTCAAATTCTGCGGCGCGGCGCAGACCGTCACCGGGTCTTGCTACTGGATCCGCCATCCGGGTGGAGAATTTCTGGTTGATTGCGGCATGTTCCAGGGATCAAAAACCCTCAAGGAACTCAATTACGGTGCCTTTCCTTTCAATCCCGCGACGATCGACTTCGTGCTGCTGACCCACGCGCATATAGATCATTCCGGATTGATCCCGAAGCTCATCAGGGACGGCTTTAGCGGCCCCGTCTACGCGACAGCAGGATCGGTCGATTTGCTGTCGTACATGCTGCCTGACAGCGGTTATATCCACGAACGCGAGGTTGAACACCTGAACCGCCGCAAGCAACAGCGCGGTAAGGCCACCGTCGCACCGATCTACACCTGCGCCGATGCGGAAAACAGCCTCGAAAATTTCCGTGCCACCGCCTATCACCAATGGATCGATCCCGCACATGGTGTGCGGGCGCGGTTCTGGAATGCCGGGCATATTCTCGGCGCCGCGTCGATTGAAGTCGAAATCGATGACGGCAAGAAAACGGCCGGTCCTCTCAGGATACTTTTTTCCGGCGATATCGGCCCCGACTTCAAGATGTTCCATCCCGACCCCGCCGCCCCGGACGATTGGGATTATGTCGTCTGCGAAGGAACCTATGGTGACCGTGTACGCGCCGATATCGACACCACTGAACGCCGCCGGCTGCTGGCGGATGAAATCACCCAAGCCCTGTCGCGCAAGGGGGTTCTGCTGATTCCGGCATTTGCCGTCGAGCGGACGCAGGAACTGCTGGCTGATATCTCGGTGCTGATGAAATCCGGTGAAATCCCCAGCGTGCCGCTGTTTCTAGACAGCCCTCTGGCGATCCGCGCAACCAGGGTCTTCCGCGAACACGGCGCTGAGTTGCACGACGCCGGTGACGGCGCCGCTTTTCTGAACGACGCCAACGTGCATTTCACGGAGACCGTCGAGCAGAGCAAGTCCATCCAGCGCTATAACGGCGGCGTCATCATCATGGCGGCCAGCGGCATGTGTGACGCCGGGCGGATCCGCCATCACCTGAAACAGTATCTGCCGTCTGACAGAAACACGGTCCTGCTGGTCGGCTATCAGGCCCCGGCAACTCTCGGCCATCTGCTTGCCGGGGGTGCGCGGGCGGTTCGCATTCAGGGCGACGACATCAAGGTGCGTGCGCAGGTCCGCCAGGTCGATTTCTATTCCGGACACGCCGACCGGAAAGGCCTTGTCGACTGGCTGCTGAAGCGCCGGCCGGTGCGCCGCAAGATCATCCTCACGCATGGGGAGAAGAACGCGCTGAGCGGTCTCCGCGACACCCTTGCCGGGGAAGGCATCGACCCAGAGACCGTGCATATTCCCGAATTCGACGAGGAATTCGACCTGTCGCGCGGCCTTGCCGCCGATACCCGTAAACGGAAGTTACGCCGCATCCCACAGGCTGCTGCCAGCGGCATGGACTGGCACAACGATCTGGCGCAGTTCTCGCTCGACCTCAGAGAAGCGCTTGAGGGTGCCGCCGACGAAAAATCGCGGGCCGTCATTCTGCGCCGGTTGCGCCGAGCCCTCGACAAAGACCGTTCGCCGAAACGGGCATGTTAAGCCGGAAATTTTGCGAATTGATACAGGTCAATGAGTGCCGTCCCGGCCTGCAATAGAATGGTCACACTCCGGGATATCCACGGAGAGGGAGGGTTTGAACATGCCGCATCGAAAACTGAAAGACATTGTCGCCGGGCAGGAACTTATCCACGCTTCCATCGAGGACACGGTCGCCGATACCGTCAAGCGTATGCAGC
Organism: Rhodospirillales bacterium; assembly: GCA_040218645.1. Classification (GTDB taxonomy): domain Bacteria; phylum Pseudomonadota; class Alphaproteobacteria; order Rhodospirillales; family Casp-alpha2; genus UBA4479. Next base: position 964 of record JAVJQZ010000006.1, on the reverse strand, counting down.
AGAACCATGTCGGCGCGGCGGTCATTCTTGATAACGGTGAGCTGAAAGGCATTTTCACCGGCTCCAACTTCAACAACGGCGTGCTGGAGCCGAAGCGCGACCCGCATGCGACCAGTGTCGCCGAGGTGATGACGGAAAACCCCGTGTGCCTTGATTGTGAGGCGATGGGGATTGAAGCCGTGCGGCACATGCGCGAACGAGGTATTCGTCACATCGTCGTGCTCAGGGGCAGCGAACATGGCTACGGCGTGGTCTCCGTCCGAGACTTCCCGAACGAGGAACTGGGTGATTACGAAAAGGAATTCGAGTTCGAAAACAAGCTTTGGGAATCCCTCTGAACCAGCAAGCCCGGTCTGCATTGTGAGCGCATTTCAGGAGGACCTAGCATGTACAAGTCCATTATGGTGCCCATCGACTTTGCCCATGCAAACGACATTCAACGCGGTCTGAACGTCGCCTGCGATCTGGCACAGCACTACGGCGCGGAACTGTGTATCGTCGGGGTCACGGCAACGGCGCCGACATTTTCTGCCCGGTCCCCACGCGAAATGGCCACAAAGCTTGATGCCCTCGCCGAAACACTTACCGACAGGCATGGAATACCGGTCACAACAAAGACCGTGATCTCACATGACCCGGCGGTCGATCTTGAAGAGAACCTTGTCACGGCAGCCCGTGAAATGAGCGCCGATCTTGTCGTGATGTCGTCGCACAAGCCCGGCATCATCGATATTTTCTTTGCGCCGCACAGCATAACCTTCGCCGCACACACCGAGCTTTCCGTTTTTATCGTGCGCTGAACGCACGTGTCATAAAATCGTGCGCTGAACGCACGTGTCATAAAATCGTGCGCTGTACGCACGTGTCATAAAATCGTGCGCTGTACGCACGTGTCATAAAATCGTGCGCTGTACGCACGTGTCATAAAATCGTGCGCTGTACGCACGTGTCATAAAATCGTGCG
>JAVJQZ010000008.1:0-333178 GCA_040218645.1 Rhodospirillales bacterium | reverse complement strand
CACGGCCCTGACGATTGCGGCGTCGGACCTTCTGGCGGATGACACGGACGTGGACGGGGATAGCCTCAGCCTTCAATCCGTCGGCAATGCCACAGGCGGCACGGTCGCCCTCGACGGCGATGGTGATGTTCTGTTTACGCCGGCCGCCGACTTCAACGGTCAGGCGACGTTTGAATACACCGTCACGGACGGCACGGCGACATCGACACAGACGGTGACGGTGGACGTAGCTGCCGTCAACGACGCGCCGGTGGCGGTAGCGGACACCTTGAATACGTTTCTGGATACGCCGCTCACCATTCAATCCATTGAACTTACCGGAAACGACACTGACGTTGACGGTGACGCATTGACCGTGACGTCGGTTTCGGCCGGCACAGGCGGCGTTCCTGTGTTTGATCCCGATACGGCTGAGGTGATTTTTACACCTTCTGACGGCTTCACCGGGACCGCCACGTTCAGCTACACCGTTTCAGACGGCAACGGACTGACAGACACGGCAACGGCTACGGTTTCGGTTGCGGCGAATGCGACACCCGACGCAGCACCGGATACGGCGTGGACGACCGTCAATGCGGCGATCCTGATCGGCGCCACTGATCTGCTCGCTGATGATGTTGATCCTGATGGCGACGTGATTTCGCTGACGGCAGTTGGGAATGCAACGGGTGGTACAGTGTCGCTTGATGGCAACGGTGACGTGGTGTTCACGCCTGATGCAGGGTTTACCGGACAGGCGTCCTTTGATTACACAATCGATGACGGCAAGGGTGCGACGGATACGGCGACGGTGACCGTTGACGTTACCACACCACCGGTGGCGGGTGATGCAGCGGCTCAGGTCGCGAGCGGGGGCAATGCTTCCTGGATGCTGACTTCCATGGGCGGCGACGGCGTGTTGACGTATGTGATTGATGGCCTTGCCGCCAGTACGGATGCCACGTACTTGGAAGATGCGGGCTGGTTTGAAACTGTGGGCGGTGGGTTCGTACGGATTGCAGATGCGGCGGCAGGCACATATGAATATCAGTCGGGTGCCGGTCAGGCTGGCGCTGACAGTTTCGATTTCCGAGTGACAGACAGTCGCGGCCTGACCAGTACGGCAACCGTTGATATCGGCGTCGGTGCCGGCGGTTATTCTATTGATCAGGGTCTGACATTTGACGCGGGCTCGGGGACGCGGCTCGACCGGACGTTCGGTGCGCCTACATCGGCGACGACGTGGACGCTGAGCGCGTGGGTGAAGCGCGATTCACTTGGCAGCCAGCAAATGATCATGGCTTCTACCGGTGACCGCGACCGTTTATACTTTGAGAGCAACGACGCACTGGCGGTACGCTGGAATGATAGCGGCGCGATGCAGACTTCCTACCGGTTCACGGACGCCTCGCGCTGGTATCATATCGTCTGGCGTGTTGATATGACGCAGTCATCAGCGTCCGAGCGGATGCAGATCTATGTCGACGGTGAGCAGCTGACGGCATTCGATTACCAGAACATGCCGGGCCAGAATTCGACAGCATCGACGTTCAACCAATCGGCGCAGCATACGATCGGGGCACGGACGAACGGGTCGGAGCGCGGTGATTTCGACATAGCTGATGTGGTATTCACGGATGGTCAGGCGTATGGCGCGGATACGTTCGGGGAGTACGACGATGACGGCAACTGGGTGCCGGTTGACACCTCTGACGTGACGTACGGGTCGAACGGCTTCCATCTCGACTTTAGCGATAGCGGCGATCTCGGCGCTGACAGCGCAGGCGGGAACAATTTTGCGTCCACCAACATTAATGCCTCGAATCAGGTGTTGGGTTCCGATGCTGAGCCTCTGCCGAGCAATGGCAGCGGAACGTCTGTAACGGCCACCTCCGGGAACGACAGGCTAATGGGTTCTGAAGGCGACGACACGTTGGAAGGACTTGCTGGCGACGATTATCTCGCGGGTGGAGGCGGTAACGACACTTATCTTCTTGGGCGCAATAGTGGCGCGGATACGATCGACAATACCGGAGAGGGCGGGGCGAATGACCGGATCGTGTTTAATGCATCGATTGCCCAGGATCAACTGTGGTTCCGCCAGGTGGACAATGATCTAGAGGTCAGTGTCATTGGTACGCAGAGCATAGCGACAGTTCAGGACTGGTACGACGGCAGCGAGAACCATGTCACACTTGAAGCCGGGGACGGAGCCGTCCTTGCTGCTGCCAACGTGCAGGCACTCGTCGATGCAATGGCCGCATTCTCGCCGCCGGCAATCGGCGAAACTGATCTCTCGCAGGCGTTACACGATCAGTTGGATACAGTGCTTGCTGTAAACTGGGGCCCCTCAGTTTAAGTATAAAGGGACGTTGGTATTAAGTTTGACAAAATAAATTGGCTAGCCCTTCGCTGGACGATTTCCTACAGTGTAAATGCATTAAGACTAATAATACGTCAGGTGCTTATGACGAGGGATAGTTTTATTCTAATAAAGGTGGGGCCGACTGAAAGATCAGTTTCTCATTATTATAAAACAGCTGGAATCTAGATTGAAGGTGAGAGTTTTTAAAGTCATTTTCTTGCTCCCGCAATCATTTAAAATGCTCTTAACTCAATGAGTTAGGGGCTTTTGGCATTGTCAGACTAAAACAGACGTGCGCCTGAAGGGCTGTCGCTCTCTGCATTTAGGCTGCAAGCTGACGCCATTCGTCCAGCGCGGTGGAGCGGTTCTGTTTGAATGTATTGCGGGAATTTAGATGACGGTCATGTTTGAAGTGGTTGTGGATGGAGGCGTGAGCAGATGCGAAGTTTTGCAAGGTTTTCACATCCCTGAACTTCGACATCGCGCCCTTTCGTCGTCGAAACGGCTGATGTGAGTTTTCGGCTCGATTGTTGAGCCAGCGACCGCATTCCTGTTTGGCAGCATTACCGATTACATTCAACGCTGTCCGATTTGACCGAAGCCGGTCCGTGACAATCACCTTTGGGCGACCATACCGCTTCATTGCACGCCTCTTACGAATCTCGGCTGCGAACATCGGGCCAAACCGGTTCCACCAGAACCGTATCGTCTCGTGACATATGTCAATGCCACACTCGAACAAAAGGTTTTCGACCTGACGTAGAGACAACGGATAACGGATGTACATCATCACTGTCAGGCGGATGATCGCGGGCGAACTATTGAAATAGCGGAAAGGATTTCTCATCCGAAAAGGCTAGGTGGCATTACCAGACAGCTCATGTCGATTTGCTCTGACACTGCCATCGCCAAGCTTGGAGCCACCCCGAAAGGGGCGGCATTTTAACTGCAGCGATGCCCCGGACCCGCCGGGGCCCATGGTCGGTCCATGGGGGTTGCTACAAGCGGCTATCGTGCATGGGCATACCGCCGCGTCACAAGCGATGCATTACACATCTTCGAGTTTCAGCAACCGCTTGCGACGATCTTTCAGTCCGGTCCTGATCAGGGCTGCGATGGTGATCATGGTGAATATCCAGAACACCCACGTGATCGGGCTACGGAACAGAATATCACCTGATCCTCCCGACATCAGCATTGATTGGCGGAAATTATCTTCGAGCAGCGGTCCCAAGATAAACGCGATGAGGAATGGCGCCGCCGGGACATTCAGCCGCAGCATGATATAGCCGACCCAACCCACAGCAAACATCACACCAACATCGAAAATGGAGTTGTTGACTGCGTAGACGCCATATACGCATAACACAAGGATGCCCGGAAACAGCAGTGACGACGGTACATCGGCGATAAACCGGAACAACCGGATTGCCACCGACCCGACGCCGAGCAAGAAGATTGAGCTCAGGATCAGTCCCATAAACAGTGCATAGACAATGTCGCCGTTGGTCGCGAACAGCATCGGTCCCGGCTGAAGTCCATGGATCATAAAAGCGCCAATGATGATGGCCGTGATAATGTCACCGGGCACGCCGAGTGCCAGCAACGGGATCAAAGTCGCGCCACAGACGCCGTTGTTCCCAGCTTCTGAAGCGGCGACGCCTTCGATTTCACCTTTCCCGAAATTGGCCTTATTTTTCGAATTACGACGTGCTTCGGAATAGCTCAGGAAGGCGGACGGTGCCGCCCCGATGCCGGGGATCGAGCCCAGAATCACGCCGATCACGCTGCCGCGAAGGATAGAGGGCAGGCAGCGGCGGTACTCGGCAAAAGTGACGTGGCGATCGCCGAGCTGACTGACTTTGCTTTCCTGGTTGCGGGGTTTACGGGCATATTCGATGATTTCAGGGATGGCAAACAGGCCGATCAACACAGCAATAAAGTTCAGTCCACCCATCAGGTTCGGTTCCCCGAACACGAAGCGGTCAGTACCATAAACCAGGTCCAGGCCAATGGTGGCAAGTAACAGGCCGATGCCGGCGGAGATCAGGCCTTTCAGCAGATTGTCGCCCGATACCCCGGCGATGATCGTCAACGAGAAAAGGATCAGGGTAAAGAATTCCGGCGGGCCGAAGCTCAGTGCAAAGGATGCCAGCCAGCCTGCGAACATGATCAACGACAGGTTCGATATCATGTCAGCGGTGCACGATGCATAGAGCGCCATGCCGAGCGCTTTACCCGCCTGACCTTTTTCCGCCATCGGATAGCCGTCCAGGACGGTAGCCGACGAGGCAGGGGTGCCCGGGGTCTTGATCAGGATCGCCGGGATCGAGCCGCCGAAGATGCCACCCTTATAGACACCGAGCAAAAGCAGAATCCCCTGGATTGGGGCCATCGCAAATGTGAACGGCAGCGTCAGGGCAACTGCCATGGTCGCCGACATGCCGGGGATTGCCCCCATGATGACGCCGACAACAACGCCGATGAACAGAGAAATAATACTCGACCACTGGGCAACCAAAGCAAATGCGGACGGTGCATAATCGATAAAACTCATGATGACCTCGGTGACCTCTTGTGGGATTTAGGGTAGGCGAAGGAAATCAGGTTGCGGGATCGGCACGCCGGCAACGTGATTGAAAAAACTGTAAAGCAGCAATGGTAATACGACGGCAATGATCGCAGCGGCGACTTTGCGCGGCAAGCCGATTACGATGATGAAAGCCACATAGGCCAGGACCGATGCCAGAACCATACCGATGTATTGAAGCAGCAAGTAATAGACCGCCATTATAATCGCCACCAGGGCGATCCGCGTGTTGCCGCCAGGCACGTCTTCATGATTTTCAGGAATTTTCAGTGGACGGGTTATGAAATAATATTGAACCAACAACACAGCGCCACCGAGGCCCAAAAAGGCAGCGACAATGTAAGGCCAAAAATCCGGGGAAAGGACAATTTTACGTACGTTGCCGGGTGTAATCACCCATGTCGGAATTAAAAATTCGATCAGAAAAAGGGCAAACGCCAGCATGCCGGCGCCGAGCCAAATGGAACTGTGAAGCCGCAACATCGCAGACCCCTATACTGAAAAATGAATATCCCAGAAATGAGCAAACGAAATGGGCGACCTCAACAGAGGCCGCCCACAGTCGTTAGCTTACTTAATGCGCATACCCAAGTCATCAACGAGCTTACGGAACGTCGTGTACTGTGCCCGAATGAATTCGTTCGACTCTTCCGGACCCATCAGATTGATCACGGAGCCACGCTTGGTCATGGTATCCAGGAACTTCTGATCAGCCACTGCTGTTGCGAGCCAACCGCGCCATTTTGCAGATATCTCCTCGGAGAGGCCGGCCGGGCCACCGATGCCGGTCCAGCCCACAAGTTCTTCCAACTCAGGATGCCCCAGCGAACGTGCGGTCGGCGCGTCAAAGCCCGGCACCGGGTCTTTGGTGGTTACGACCAACGGACGCAGTTGCTTGTTGGCAACGAAGCTCGCAAGTGCCGAGGAGTTGGTGCAGATGTAATCAGCCGTACCGGAAAGCACAGCCGTCGCTGCTGCCCCGCCGCCCTTCAGCGGAATGTGCGTCACGGCGTCGGTTGCTTTCTCAACGCCAAACTTGGAAATCGCCATGATGCCAGCGATGTGCAGAAGCGAACCCACACCTGAGGACGAGAAGCGAACCTTGCCCGGGTTGGCCTTTATCTTGGCAATCAGCGCGTCCATGGTCATGATGTCGGATTCCATCGACACGGCACAGACGACCGGGTTGATTTCGTAAACACCGACGAATGAAAAATCATCCAGCGTGTAAGGCAGTGTTTCCTTCATGGCCGGGTTCACGGTATGCGAGCCGACGCGGGCAAAGATCATCGTATAGCCGTCGTTCTTGGCGTTCTTGACGGACACTGAACCCGTTGCGCCACCGGCACCGGTACGGTTCACCATCAAAAGCGGTTGCGGTACGGCTTTGCCGAGTGGCTCGGCAATGGTGCGTGCAGAAATGTCGGTTGCGCCACCGGGGCCATAAGCAATGACCATCGTAACCGGACGTTCCGGATATTCCGCCTGGGCCTGCGTTGCCATCGCGGCATAGGTCAGGCCCGCCAAAGCGAGTGCTGTCGTGGTTCTTAGTAACTTTTTCTCAAGACTCATTTAAGTATCTCCCATAATTTGAACGCGCTTGCTGCTCATTGACCATCATCGGCGCTCATCCAGTACCGACGTCCAGGACGTCGCAATTCAGGGGATGGAGGCTTTGAGCAATGAAAGCAAACAGAGACCCCATCCCCATTGGTCAACAGAGTATGGTCGACTATGCCACAGAGTGCGAGAGGGTATTTTAAAGTTATTCGTTGAGGTGCCCCTGATTTTGCAGATGCGTTCTTCCCTAAATTTGAGGCAAGGAGGCCGATATGAGCAAGGCCAATCAGCGACGATTTGAACGGGACGCGGTGTGGCAGATCAACGAACGCGGCTATCCGGTTTCAGAAAACAAATCAGGTCAGTGCCTTCAAGGCCCTGACGGCGCTATCGGGACTTGTCATCACGGGCAAGTCCGTTTTCGCAGTGACGGCATCGAAAGCCTGCGCCGTGGAAAAGTGAGCCAGGAGCAGCGCATCGAGTTCTTCAAATCCGGAAACGGTTTCGGCGACCAGCCTGTTGTGAGTTTCTGCATCTCCTGCACGCAAGGCTTTCATGGCGTCTGGCACGCAAATGGATTTCAGAATTGCCGTTGAACCTCTATCCGCACAGAGGTCGACGAACTCTTTTTCCATGGACGGCACGCTGGGCTGAAACGTTGCAATCATGCCGATGCGATCACCAGCCCGCAGTGCTTCTTCGAACATCGCCTCATTGGGTTTAAGCACCGGGAGCGGTGCAAGTTCGCGGGCAACCTTTTCAATCGACGTGCCGAATGCGGAGCACGTGAACAGGATGCCGTCGGCACCGCAATCCGCCGCGTATCGGGCAAGGCGAAGAAACCGTTGATCCATATCCCGATCAAGCTGCCCGGCTCGTTCGAGATCCGGTGCCAGGGAATCCTCAAGGAGATTATAAATTTCAGCTTCCGGCCAGGAGCGGCGAAACGCATCGACTACGGGATCAATCGCAACAGGCGTGGCATGGATGAGGGAAATTCTGGGCATTGCTGTGTTTCCGAGAGATTTAAACGGTCGGCTTTACGCGTGATTGCGGTGAGACTTTTCTAATCCGGCTGATTTCTTATAGCTAAACATATGGGACGTTGAAAAGCAGGATGCCCGCATATCGCCTTTAACAATGAGGCTTTGATTGATCTTATGAGCCGCGATATCAGAAACGCTTGGTCAATTTCGCCACATCGAAAAAGGCTTCTATAAGCCGGGAATTACGGCGTTCCATCAGGCAGTTTACATGAGCCGTCGTGTAGATATCGGCATCCGACACATCAAGAACGTGCAGGTCCGGGTGCGGGATGAATTCAATATCGGAAACGGCACCGATTCCGATGCCCCGGGCGACGGCGAGCCAAACGGCTTCACGGCTCCCGATTTCCATCACCGGGTTGATGCGGACCCCTTGCTCCTTCAACGCGCTTTCAAGGGCAAGGCGTGTGGTTGATCCCTGTTCACGAAGGACCATGCGTTCACCCTCAAGCTCTTCCAGACGGATGCTGCGCCGCCGCGCAAAGCGATGCGATTTGTTGGTAAAAATCACCACCTTATGGCGGCTGTAAGGCATGGCAAAAATGTGCGGGTCATCTTCGACATGCGCGAGCACAGCCACATCCGCACTGTAGTCGAGGAGCTTGTTTACCATTTCTCTGGAGTTCCCGACCGTCACGGCAAGCCGGATTCCAGGATAACGCTCCGAGAATGCGCTGAGCATCTCCGTTGCATGAAAAGGCCCCACGGCACCGACCCTGAGTGTGCCGGTATGAAACCCCCCAAAGGCATTCAGCACATCCCGGGCTTCCCCCTCGAGATCGATGATGCGTCTGGAGATTGCGAACAAGGCTTCGCCGGCGTCGGTCAGTGAAACCTCCCGCCCCCGGCGATGAAACAGCTCGACCTGAAACATGTCCTCAAGGGCGCGAACCTGACTGGTCAGTGTCGGCTGGCCGACATTCAACACCCGCGATGCGGCCGTGAAACCACGCTCGGTAGCAACGGCGTGAAAGGATCTGAGTTGTGTGAATATCATTGGTTAAATCAATGGATATCATATTTATTATGAATTTGTCCAATAGGTTGCTTCGTAGGATCATTCTTTTGCCTGATCGCCAATAGTCGGCACTTAAAAAAATAATTCGGCAGGCACGGGCTGGGAGAAACAATGAACAATTCTAAGCAAAATTTTTGCGCTTGCCCTGACGGGACTGTTTTCAAGATCAGTGCCGGATTCGGTCAAGCGTCTCAAAAAGGCGAACTCAGCTGTTCGACCGGAACGCCGGGCCAGCCCAATATTCCGATTAAGGAAATGAGGTAGGGAACACGCCATCGGACACATGGCCGGTGGTGATAATTGTCATTTAAAGGGAGACATCCAATGACATCCAAGTTCAGTAAAGTTGAAGTTTGTCGCACGGCCTGCAAAAAAGTTGCCGGCGTCATCGGGGTTGCAGCCGTTGTCGGCCTTGCACTCGGTGGTGCCGCGAAAGCTGCGGATTGTGAAAATCCGGATGCCCTGACGTTTGCCATCGTGCCGACCGAGGAATCCGTTGCCGAGTTGCAGTTATACAAGCCGGTGACCGATCGCATGGCGAAAATGACCGGCAAGAAAATCGAATTTTTCATGCCGACGTCCTATGCATCGGTCGTCGAAGGGCTGCTCAGTAAATTCGTCGACGTCGCCGTCCTGGGGCCGTACGCCTATGTGATCGCCAGCGAAAAAGACCCCAGCGTTGAGGTTTTCGCGACGTACGCCAAGAAGAAAGGCTTTCTGCAGGATGAAGGGCCCGGCTACAAAGCAGCCCTGATCAGCAAAAAAGGTACGAAATTTACCAGCATTGACTCGCTCAAGGGTGCAACGGTTGGCCTCACCGATCCGGGCAGCACGTCAGGTAACCTGATGCCGCGTGTCGTCTTTGCGCAGGTTATCGGGATGGATATCGACAAGTTCTTCGGCAAGGTTGCCTATACCGGCAGTCATGAACTGTCGGCTGTTGCCGTCGTGCAGGGCAAGGTTGACGCCGCTTTTGTCGCAACACACCGGTTTGACAACGTCGTCACCAAGGGTGAAGCGAAATTGGAAGATGTGAATGTCCTCTGGGAATCGAAGCCGATCCCGCAGGATCCTTTCGTCTATCGCAACACGCTTTGTGAAGACATCAAGAAGAACGTCCGCGAGACGTTCCTTGGATTGTCGACGGAAGCATCGGCGAAGAAATTTCTCGCCAACGTGAAGTCGAACAAGTTCGTACCGATGACGTCGGAAGACTATGACATCATCCGCGCCCTCAAGAAGGCCAAGGACGAAAAGAAGAAGAGCTGATTTTTGGGGCGGCCGGTTAAACCCTGGTTGCATAGGAGAAACCGGTCGCCCGCCTTCTTCTGATGATAGACTTAACGCCTTTATTTAAAAGACGACTGGAAACGTATCATGGCTGTCCTGAAAGTCAGCGATCTGCATGCGCGTTATAGCGCCAAGGGTCCGGAAATCCTGAAAGGGATTTCCTTCGAAGTTGAAGACAATGATTTTTTTGCCATCATCGGCCCCAGCGGCGCTGGTAAATCAACACTGATCCGCTGCATCAACAGGCTGGTTGAGCCGACATCCGGCACCATTATCTTTGACGGCCGCGACGTGACCAAGCTGAACAGGCGCGGGTTGCGCGGTCTGCGCCGGGATATCGGGATGATTTTTCAGGAATTCAATCTGATCAACCGGATGAGTGTCATGGATAACGTGCTGTCCGGGCGTCTTGGTTACACATCGGATTGGCGGACACTGTTCCGGGCGTTCCCCAGGAAAGATATCGATCATGCCCTGATGCTTTTGGAGCGTGTCGGCCTGATCGACCATGTGGACAAACGCGCCGATGAATTGTCCGGTGGCCAGCGTCAGCGTGTGGGTATTGCCCGGGCCTTGATGCAGGACCCCAAGTTGATGCTGCTTGATGAGCCGACGTCGGCGCTTGATCCAAAAATTTCCCGCGAGGTCATGGCACTGATCAAGCAGATGGCACAGGAGCTGAAAGTGCCGTGTCTCTGTAATATCCATGACGTCAAACTGGCGACGGAGTTCTGCAACAAGATTATCGGTCTGCAGGACGGGGTGACGATGTTCTCCGGACCGACAGAGCAGATGAATGAAGAAAAACTTGGCGAAATTTATGCCATGGAAGTTTTGTGAGCCAGGTCATGAAAACAGAAACCATGACGTCAGGAAAAGAATCGGTGGGATCAACCACAGCAAAACTTGGCGGTCTCGCGGATGAGATTGCAGTAAAGCGCAAGCGCTCACGGATGATGTCGGGCGCGTTCAGTATATTTCTGCTGGCATTGGTCTTATGGAGTGTCGACGTCACCGTTATCAAGGATACGGACTGGGAGCGCATCGGCAGTCTGGAAAATGTTCTGGAAGCCACCAATCGTTTCATCGGTATCGATTTCGAACTGTTCAGTAATCTTTTCGTGCCGGCACTGGAAACATTGCTGATTGCCTGTCTTGGGACTTTTTTCGGTCTTATTCTCTGTATTCCGGCGGCGTGGTTCGGGGCGATGAACATTACCCCCTATAAACCGGTCACATATCCATTGGCACGTCTGATGATGACCTTGAGCCGGTCCATTCATGAAATTGTCTGGGCCCTGTTCTTCGTTGCTGTCGTCGGTCTTGGCGCAATGGCCGGGGTGATGGCGATTGCCGTTCGTTCGGTCGGCTTCATCGCAAAGATGACGGCTGAAGCCATTGAAGACATAGACTACAGACCGGTTGAAGCCATTCGTGCCGTCGGGGGCTCCCCGTTTCAGGTCATTTACTACGCGATACTGCCACAGGTATTGCCGCAGATCGTCAGCGTCGTGGTGTTCGAATGGGAAATCAACATACGCCGTTCAGCCATTCTGGGGCTTGTCGGTGCCGGTGGTCTGGGACTGGTGTTCTTCAGGCAGATGAATACATACAATTATCACGGTGTGACGACGGTTATTCTCGCCATTCTGATCATCATCCTTCTGGGCGAGGCGGTATCGTATTTCGTCCGCCGCCGCCTGATCTGAGGTGGGCCCCATGGATAAAAGCTCAATGGCAATCGAAAATCCTGCATCCCGCCGGAAATGGCGCCGATTCAAATATCCGGATTCACTCTACGGGTATGGTGCATGGCTGATCGCTTTCACGGTAATTGTCTTCAGCATCGAGTATCTGAACATCCCGCTGGACCGGCTGCTCGGTATGCTTGGTCGCATGGGCGATATCCTGGCGGCACGGTACTACCCGCCTGACATCGAATACATCATGGATCAGGATTATTTCGGCTATGTGGTCGAGACGATCCAGATGGCGTATCTCGGTGCGCTGTTCGGTCTGCTCATAACGATCCCGGTGGCGTGGTTCGCGTCATATAATATGACACCGAGCCGTTTATTCGTTTATCCGATTGCGCGCATGTTCGGCATGTCATGCCGTGCGGTGCATGAAACCATCTGGGCCATTCTTTTCGTTTCCATTCTCGGTTTCGGCATGTTGCCGGGTGTGCTGGCGCTGACCCTGTTCAGTACCGGCTTTGCCGCAAAACTGTTTGCCGAAGAAATTGAATCCATCGACATGGGACCGGTCGAGGCCATGCGGGCCACGGGAGCCAACCTGTTTCAGGTCATGGTGTTCGGTGTGTGGCCGCAAGTCCGCGTCGCCTTCACCGGAATTGCCATCTACACGTGGGATGTTGCGTTCCGCGCGGCCACGGTGGTCGGCTTCTTCGGGGCCGGCGGGATGGGCTGGTATCTGAAGCGCAATGTTCTGCAGATCGAAACCGAACGGGTGGCTGCGATTATCATTTCGATCATCGTTCTGGTGATCATATCGGAAGCGATTTCGGCCTGGGCCCGTCAGGTTGTCATGAAGATGAAGTAACGTCCGGCAGGGACGCTGTCGCGTCCCAGGATATTGAATAGCCATTGATGGCGCGTAACTACGTAGCTGGAGTAACAAAAAGATGTCAAAAACCGGACGCGCCGTCGTCTATGATGCCCCCAATGCGCCGTTCAAGGTGCGGGATTATCCTGTTCGCGATGTGACGCCGGACGAAGCGCTTGTGCGCATCACCATGTCGACGATCTGCAGATCGGATATCCATTCCTATCAGGGACACCGGCCCAATCCGTGTCCCGGTATCCTCGGCCATGAGATTGTCGGGGTTATCGAACAACTGGGCGAGACGATCACCCATGACATGCGCGGCGACCCGCTGAACATCGGTGACAGAGTGACATGGACAGAGTTCTTCCATCACGGGCCGTCCTATTACCGCGACGTGCACGACATGCCGCAGAAATCGAAAGGTCTGCGGAAGTACGGCCATGACCTGGCAGATGAGGACCCCCATTTTCTGGGTGGTTTTGCTGATTACTGCTACATCCTGCCCGGGACCGGCATCCTGAAATTGCCCGACGAGATAACTGACGAAGAGGCGACACCGTTGAACTGCGGTGTGGCAACGATGATTTCCGTGACGGAAGCTGCTGCAATTGATATCGGCGATACGGTTGTCGTCCAGGGTCTTGGATTGCTCGGCCTCTATGGATGCGCAATTGCCAAAGCGCGGGGTGCACGCCGGGTGATCGGCCTGGATACGGTTGCCGACAGGCTCGATATCGCAAAACGATTTGGCGCCGATGTGACGTTCGATGTTTCGAAATACAGCGAAGATGAACTGGTTGCTGCGGTCCGGGCGGAATGCCCGCCCGATGGCGCCGATGTCGGGATCGAAGTCTGCGGCTACCCCGATGTGGTGCCGGCCGGTATTCGTATGCTGCGTGTCGGGGGCTGTTACGTCATCGGCGGGCTGGTGAATCCGGATGCGACATTCACGGTGGACGGTAATCTGATCCTGCGCGGCTGGATCAATATCAAGGGTGTCCACAACTATCATCCACGGCACCTGATCCAGGCGCTCGATTTCGTTATGAGCAATCGTGACCGATTCCCGTTCGCGGAACTCGTCGATTCAAAATTCACGCTGGACCAGCTCGACGAAGCGTTTGCCCGTGCGTCGGACCGCTCGGTTTTGCGGGCGGCCATCGTCCCCTGAGTGTTGGAAGAAATGGGATGGCGGGATATGCGAATCGAAAAAGACGCACATAGTGCTTATCCTTAGAATAGTTATGGATAATAAATATCTGTAATTATTATATTTAATTCTCAAGCTTTGAATTTTGCAATGATTCTGCAATACTTTGGGCATGAGACTGAAATATGCACTGATTGCGGTTTCTATCTTTATGCTGCCGGGGTCGGCAGCTGCATCTGTTGATCCCGACTTTGAGCGACACACGCGCGTGACCACCTGCAAGCTCAGCACGGCTGAGATGACGGTGCTGAATGCGCGTTGGAACAAGCTGGCGATGCGCCACTTCACGGCATCCATGGATTCGCGGAATCTATCAGGTGAGGCCGAGCAGATTCGCCATGAAATCAGGGATGGTTTGGCGTCGCTGCGCCGGGAATTCGGGCCCGAGTGCGTGCTCGACATATATTAAGCGTTTTTCTGATCCCAATACGCCCAGCCTGCAAGCTACAGTCCAGACTACTTCGGTTAACTGACGTGGCTATGTGTGGATAACAGCGTCCCCGACCCAACAAAGGTTCAAATTTCCGACATATTTTTGTAACGCACCAACGGCACCTTCCGCAGAGACATGCTGAGCAAGGAGCCGACATGAACGCACCCGCTGTTGCGATCACAGGAATATCCAAGTCATTCAAGGCAAACCAACCTGTTCTCAGGAACATTGACCTGACGGTTGATCAGGGTGAAATGGTCGGTCTGATCGGCGCATCCGGGTCAGGTAAATCAACACTGATCCGACTGATTGCCGGTTTTGAGACCATCGACAAGGGACCGGGTAACATCCGCCTGTTCGGCACCGATTGTCAGACCAATGGACGTAAAAACAACGCTATTCGAGAACTGCGCCACGACATCGGGATTATTTTTCAGCAGTTCAATCTTGTCGGCCGGCTTACGCTTTTGATGAACGTACTTGTCGGCAGACTGGGGCGTATCAGCCGCCTGCGCGGTACATTCGGTATGTTTCCGAAAGAAGACAGAATAAAAGCGCTTGAGGCGCTTGAGCGTGTCGGCATCGTCGACAAGGCCTATCAGCGTGCGTCGACCCTGTCAGGCGGGCAGCAGCAGCGGGCTGCCATTGCCCGTGCACTGACACAGGAAGC
Organism: Rhodospirillales bacterium; assembly: GCA_040218645.1. GTDB lineage: Bacteria > Pseudomonadota > Alphaproteobacteria > Rhodospirillales > Casp-alpha2 > UBA4479. The sequence goes on along the minus strand of JAVJQZ010000008.1, from coordinate 318,449 downwards.
GAAGCTGATTTTGGCGGACGAGCCGATCGCATCGCTCGATCCGGCATCGGCAGAACGCGTCATGACGATACTCCGTTCGATCAATCAGCAGGACAAGGTGACGGTCATCGTCTCCCTGCACCAGATCGATCATGCCTTCAAACACTGCGACCGCATCATCGCCCTCAAGGAGGGCGAAATTCTGCATGACGCAAGGGTCAGCGACATTACCAAGGAAGATCTCGAAAGCCTGTATGGCGTTGATCTGTCCGTGGAAGAAAACGACGAAATTCGGGACGCCGGCAAAAAGCCCGGCAAAAAAGCCGACAAGCGGCCCGTGTACGGGAACGGGAAATATCCCCGCCCACAACTCGCAGCCGCTTCCACGCTGGAAGCGTAAGCACATTTTCAATACAGGAGCGATTATATGTTCAAGAAACTCGTAGCCGCCGCGGCGGTTTCAATGATCGGGATGGGTGCAGCCCAGGCCGAAATGCCGGAACAGATCAACTTCGGCATCATCTCAACGGAGTCGGCTTCGGCTCTGGAAAAATCCTTCACACCTTTCCTTGAAGATATGGAAAAAAGCCTTGGTGTGCCGGTGAAGCCGTTCTTCGCGTCGGATTATGCCGGTGTGATCGAAGGCATGCGTTTCGACAAGGTTGATCTTGCATGGTTCGGGAATAAGTCGGCAATTGTCGCCGTTGACCGCGCCGGTGGCGAAGTCTTTGCACAGACCATCAAGGACGATGGTTCAGAAGGGTATCACTCGCTTCTGATCACGCATAAGGATTCCGGTATCAACTCGCTTGAGGACGTTCTGAAATGCGACAAGACCAAAACCTTCGGGAATGGTGATCCGAACTCGACGTCCGGTTTCGCAATCCCGGGTTACTATGTCTGGGCTTTGAACAACAAGACGCCGGAAGACTGCTTCAAGCGCGTTACCCGTTCTAACCATGAAGGGAATGCCCTGGCCGTCGCCAACGCCAAAGTTGACGTTGCAACGAATAACACTGAGTCCATCTATGCCCGTCTGCAGAAGAACAACATGGACGCCTTCAAGAACATCAAGGAAATCTGGCGTTCGCCGTTGATCCCGTCTGATCCGATGGTGTGGCGCAAGAACCTTAACGATGAAGTGAAACAGAAAATCTACTACTTCATCATGCAGTACGGCCGCTTCGGCCCGATGGAAAAGGTCAAACGTGAGCGTGAAGTGCTCGCCAACCTGTCCGATGGTTGGGGCCCGTTCCTTGCCAGCTCGAATGCCCAGCTGCTGGACGTTCGCCAGATCGAGGCTTTCAAGAAGAAGCTGAAAGCCGAACAGAAAGGCGACAAGGAAGCCGTCGCTGAAGCTGAAAAAGAGCTGAAAATGCTCAAGGACATGGCGGCTGTCGTCGGTAACGCCGGCTACTGAGCCTGATATATCTGCGGGGTGATGCGGTTGCGTCACCCCGTTTTATTTCATTTCACACCAAGGTAATTTCCCCATGAGTGAACTTGCGCTGCATCATCATATTTCCCCCGCTGTGGCGGAACAGCTGAAACCGCGCTGGACCCGGCATGCTGCGACGGCTATCAGCGCACTCATTCTTACGGTCATTCTTGCGGCATCCTATTATCCCGTTGAGGTGAACAACTGGACATTTCTGATTACCGATGCCGGTAATATGGCCGAATTTATCGAAGACTTCCTGCATCCCAATTTTGAAGACATTGAAGAAATCATTCTAAAAATGATCGAAACGGTGCAGATCGCGCTCTGGGGAACCGTGCTGTCGATTATCGTCGGTATTCCCGCGGGGCTGCTCTGTTCGAACAATATCGCCCCTGCGTGGGTCGTGCAGCCGATGCGCCGCCTGATGGATGCGGCGCGGGCCATCAATGAACTTGTCTTTGCGATTCTGTTTGTGGCTGCCGTCGGGTTGGGCCCGTTCGCGGGTGTCATGGCATTGTTTATTCATAATCTGGGGATTATCGCGAAGCTGTTTTCAGAAGCAGTTGAAGCCATTGATCCGCGCCCTGTGGAAGGAATCCAGGCGACCGGCGCATCACGCATGCAGCAGATCATTTTCGGTGTTATTCCACAGGTGTTGCCGCTGTGGACAAGCTTTTCACTATACCGGTTTGAAACGCTGGTTCGATCGGCGACGGTTCTTGGCATCGTCGGTGCCGGCGGTATCGGCTTCATCTTTTATGAATCTTTCCGCTCTTTTCAGTATGATGTCGCTTCAGCGGTGATCATCGTCGTCGTGATTTCGGTCTCGATCATCGACATCATCTCGTCGCAACTGCGCAAGCGTCTGATTTAACCGTGACGCAAGCCATCCAGTCAGACCAAAATTGAGTATGTAAGCCGATGTTGACGGCTTAAGCGAACCGCAAGTACGAATATGGCGCCGCCCGGAACAGCATTCCGGGCGGTTTTGTTATGGGCGATTGAATATAAGTCTTTGATTTTTATGTAGATAATTCAGAATTAGTTTATTGTGATTATATTGTTGACAAAAAAGATACAAAAAAGATACTAAGAAAATAAGAGGCTGGATCAACAGCACGTTTCTTCAATGGGAGATCATCGAATTGGCCAGAAAAGCGAAGCCCCCGGCTTCGAAAACCAGAACTGCATCTTCAAAAGCGGATGGCGCGTCGCAGGAGTTTGTCCTGAGTGCACTGCGCGACCGCATCGCCAGCCATGATCTGCCGCCCGGCAGCAAGCTGCGTGAAAACACGCTTTCAGAAGAATTCGGTGTTTCCCGTGCCCGTATCCGCGAAGTTTTCGGCGCCCTTGAAGAGCGTGGCCTGATCGAACGCATCCCGAACCGTGGTGCCGTCGTGACGCGCCTTGAGGTCGGGCAGGTGTTCGAGTTGTTCAACGTGCGTGAAGTTCTGGAGGGCGTGGCGATCCGCCTGGCGACGCAGAACATGGCGCCTGAAACCTGGGATGAATTTATCGAACTGTTCGGCGACCCGCTCGATGAAGCGGTCACGAACGGTGATCTGGAATTGTATATCGATGTTCTGGCGCGTCTGCGGGCGCGGATGATCGAAGGCGCGGATTCACCGCTGCTGGAGGGTCTGCTGGACAGTATCTATGACCGGACACGTGTTCTGATCCGCCGGCTTGTGATCCTGCCGGGACGTGCCCGGCAAGGTGTAACCGAACACCGCGTCATGCTTGCAGCGATGCGCGCCGGTGACGCGGAAAAGGCGGAGAGCCTTAAGCGCGCGAATATCCGTTCCTCTCGCGAGACTTTCCGCAAATTTCAGAAGTTCGTCCTTTAGGCGGCAATTACCCCGGAGATAAAAAATGTTCAAAAAAGTCCTTATAGCCAATCGGGGTGTCGTCGCCGTCCGTGTCGCCCGGACGCTTCGGAAACTCGGTGTTTCGTGGGTGGCGGTCTATTCTGAAGCCGATGCGGATTTGCAGTACGTCAAGGAAGCAGACGAAGCCTATCTGCTCGGTCCGGCCCCGGCGCGCGAGAGCTATCTGAAAGTTGATGCCCTGATCGACGTTATCAAGAAGTCGGGCTGCGATGCCGTGCATCCGGGCTATGGGTTCCTGTCCGAGGATCCGGAATTCGCCCGGAAGGTTGCCGAGGCCGGCGCCGTCTTTATCGGCCCCAGTCCGAAGCATATTGAGGCGATGGGGCACAAGGTCCGGGCGCGCGAACATATGGCGAAAGCGGATATCCCCGTGCTGCCCGCCAGCCTTGCGATACCCGAAGGCCAGACCGATTACACCGAACAACTGAGCTCGATCAGGATGCCGATGCTGGTGAAGGCCGCCGCCGGTGGTGGCGGCATCGGCATGCAGCGTGTTTACGACGAGAACGCGTTGATCAGTGCCATTGATAAAACGCGGCAGCTTTCGGCCCGCGCTTTCGGCGACGGGACGGTTTATCTGGAGCGTTATATCGAAGAGCCGCGGCACATCGAATTTCAGATGGTCGGTGACGGCCACGGGAATGTCAGGAACATCTTTGAACGTGACTGCTCCATTCAACGGCGGCATCAGAAAGTTGTTGAGGAGTCCCCGGCGCCTGCACTCGATCGTGATGAGTGCATGAGCATGGCCGAACTTCTCGTCAATGCGCTTAAGGCATGGAACTACGACAGTCTCGGTACCGTTGAAATGCTGCTTGACCGGGACGGCAATTATTACTTCCTCGAGACGAATACACGGCTGCAGGTCGAGCATGGCGTTACAGAGGCCGTGACCGGGCTTGATCTTGTCGAGGTGCAGGTTCGCATCGCTGCCGGTGAGACACTGGATGACATCCTGCCGCCACGGATCGAACAGCAGGGTCATGCCATTGAAATGCGTATCTATGCCGAAGACCCCGTCCGCTTCTTCCCCTCGGTCGGCACCCTAAGCCGTTTTGATGTGCCGGATGTCGAAGGCGTTCATACGGAAACCCATCTCGTCCAAGGCGCATCGGTGACGCCGAACTATGATCCGATGCTCGCGCTGGTGATCGCTAAGGGTGCAGACCGAAGCGATGCATTGAAGCGTGCGTATGAAGCCCTCGAGAATTTCAAAATTGAGGGGGTCAAAACCAACATCCCCTTCCTGATGAAGTTGCTGACGTCCGAAGTCTTCCGGGAAGTCCGTCACCACACCACGCTCGCTGAAGAAATGAGCAAGTCGGTCGCCTGAGGCGGGGAAGGACGGAGAAGTATCAGAACATGGCTACAGACAGCAAAAACCGAAAAGGCCCGCTTAGCGGATATACCGTCCTTGAACTCGGCTCAACCGTCGCAGGTCCCTTCTGCGGACGATTGTTGGCGGATTTCGGTGCAGACGTCATCAAGATCGAACCCAGCAGTGGTGATGCCGTGCGGGCCATGGGTATGCGCGACAAGGAAAAGTCCCTGTATGCGTCGAGTATCTTCCGCAACAAGCGCCTGATTTCCGTCGATCTCCGTAGCAAGGAAGGTCAGGCGATCGTGCGCAAGATTGCCGACAAGGTTGATATGCTGGTTGAGAATTTTCGTCCCGGCACTCTTGAGAAATGGGGTCTGGGTTACGACGAACTTAAAAAGACGAACCCGGGTCTCGTCATGGTGCGGATCAGCGGCTATGGACAGGACGGTCCTTACAGCGACCGGCCGGGTTACGGCATTGTCTGCGAGGCTGTCAGCGGGTTGCGTGAATTGACCGGCGATCCGGATCGTCCGCCGCCGCGCGTGTCCATATCCCTGACGGATTATATCACGGGGCTGTACGGGGCTTTCGGCGCGGTAATGGCGCTGAACGAGCGCGACCGGACAGGGCAGGGGCAGCTGATCGATGCCGCGTTATATGAATCCGCTTTCAGCTTCAATGAGCCGCATGTGCCGGCTTACTCTAATCTCGGCATGGTCGCGACCCGGTCCGGCTCACGACTGCCGAACAACACGCCGAATAACCTCTATCACACCAGTGACGGCCGATATATCCACATCGCCGCCGGTGCCCAGTCGGTATTTACCCGGTTCGTAAATGCCATCGGCAAACCGGAACTTCTGGATGATCCCCGGTTTGATACGGCTCTCAACCGAAACGAAAACTTCGAAGCGCTGGACGAAATCATCAATGGGTGGACGTCGTCCCATACTCTGGCGGAGTGCGAGAAAGTGGTGAACGACAGCGTCGTTCCCGGTGCGCGTATCTACAACATGGCGGATATCTTCGCCGACCCGCATTACAAGGCGCGCGGCATGCTGGTTGAAACAAATGACCAGCATGGCGATCCCGTCACGCTTGCAGGGATTGTCCCGCGTCTTTCCGGCAATCCAGGAGAAATCAGATGGCCCGGTCGCGAGATCGGCGCCGATACCCGTGACGTCCTCTCGGAATTTGCCGGACTTGATTCGGCGGAAATCGACCGCCTGAAAAGCGAAGGCGTGGTTTTTGAAGGCGCAACAGATCAGACGGAAGAAAACGAATGAGTTTTGAAGATTTAATGGCGGACTTTGCGGCTCGTGAGAAAAAGGCACTGGCCATGGGCGGGACCGAGAAGCTTGCCAGGCGTCGTGAGCAAGGCTTGCTGAATGCCCGTGAACGCATTGATTACCTGATCGACGAGAACAGCTTTCTTGAGGAAGGCATGTTCGGGACATCGTCGGTGGTACCCGAAGACCGCGACAAGACGCCGAGCGACGGCAAGGTCACGGGGTTTGCCAAAGTCGAAGGCCGACCGATTGCCGTGGCGTCGAACGATTTCACGGTGAAGGGCGCATCCAGCAGCCTGACCAATATGAAGAAAATCGGCCATGTGAAGCGGGTCGCAACCGAACGCGGCATGCCGATCGTCTTCATGGGGGAATCATCCGGGGCGCGGATGCCGGACAACATGGGCTCAAAAGGCATGGGCGCATTGCTCGGTAATGATCCGACACAATATGTCCGCATGCGTGAAACGCCCTGGGCGTCCGCCGTGCTCGGACCGTGCTACGGCTCGTCCGCCTGGTACACATGTCTTTCCGATTTCACCGTGATGCGAAAAGGCGCGGTTATGGCCGTCGCCAGCCCGCAGCTCGCCTCCATGGCCATCGGTGAAACCGTTGATCCGCAGGAACTGGGCGGATGGGAACTGCATGCAGAGATTACAGGGCTGATTGATACCTTTGCAGAAACCGATGAAGAGGCGCTCGATCTGGTGCGCCGTTTTCTGTCCTATATGCCGTCGCATAATCAGGAAACGCCACCAACGGCCCCAGTTCCGGCCGGTTCCGACGAAGCATCCGAAACGGTGATCGATATTCTGCCGGAAAGCCGCAAGCGTGTTTATGACGTCCGTAAAATTCTCAAGGTCATCCTGGATCAGGACAGCTTCTTTGAACTGAAGGCAAGGTTTGGCCGGGTTGCCGTGACCGGACTGGCCCGGCTTGATGGACGTGTCGTCGGTGTTGTCGCCAACAACCCGCTGGTCAAGGGCGGCGCCCTTGATGCGCATGCCTGTGAAAAGATCACGCGGTTTCTGGTGATGTGTGACTCATTCAATATTCCGCTGCTGATGTTCGTGGATACGCCCGGCTTCATCATCGGCAAGGAAGGTGAACGCCAGCGGGCGGCGGCAAAAATCATGAATTTCATGACCGCCTTGCAGATGTTCTCGATGCCCAAGCTTTCGGTGATCATGCGCAAGACCTATGGGCAGGCGTACCTGAACATGGGGGGCGGGCGAAATTCGGATGAAGTGCTGGCCTGGCCCACGGCTGAAGTCAGCTTCATGGACCCCGCCTTCGCAACGCGTGTCGTGCTTTGGGGGCGTAATGAAGAAGACGAACCCGAGACATTCAGGAAAGTCCGCGAAGAAATGGAAAAGGACGGTTCCGTCTGGGACATGGCTTCCAGTTTTTCCGTGCAGCATGTCATTCGCCCACAAGAGACCCGGCGCTATCTGGCCCGGCTTCTGGAATTTCATGAAGACCGCCGGCATGGCGGGATCGGGCGCCATGCCCTTTCGAACTGGCCAACCGGATACTGATCAACCCATCAAGGAGATGAATAAATGAGCCGCGTAGAAGTGAAATCTGAAGTGACCGGCACCGTCTGGAAGATCGAAATGAAGGTCGGGGACAGTGTCGCAGAGGGTGATGAAATCATGATCCTGGAATCCATGAAAATGGAAATTCCGGCCATGGCACCGGAAGCAGGGAAGATTGTCGAGATCACCGTCGAAGAGAGCGTCCCGGTTGAAGAGGGACAGGTTCTTGCGGTTATCGAGGCCTGAGATGAGCACGCCGGACGAAACCCAGGACATGTGGCAAAACGCCATCGATGAACTTGAAAAGCGTCGGGGCTGGTCCGAGGAGTTGGGCGGTGCTGATGCCGTTCAACGCCATCACGAACGCGGGCGTCTGACCATTCGTGAGCGCATCGCTGGCTTGATCGACAAAGGGTCATTCCAGGAAATCGGCAAGCTGACCGGTAAAGGCACTTATGACGCAGAGGGCAAGGTGCGGCATGTCACGCCGGCGCCCTACGTCATGGGGATTGCCAAAATCAACGGACGACCCGTTGCCGTCGGAGGAGAGGACTTCACGGTACGCGGCGGGACGAGTTCCGGTTCCAGGCGCCGCAAAGGCGGTCAGGGTGGATTTGTTGAGGATCTCGCCCATGATTATCGCATTCCGCTGGTCAATCTGATCGACGGTGCCGGCGGCACGGTCTCATCGATCAAAAGCCGCGGTTACACGGTGTTTCCGGGTGTGTCGGGTTTTGAGCGCTCAGTCGATCTGCTGGGCGAGGTGCCGGTTGTCGCAGCGGTCATGGGAACGGCTGCCGGCGGTCCTGCCGGGCGGGCGATCCTGTCGCATTTCTCCGTCATGATCGAAGAAACCAGTCAGGTCTTCGCGGCCGGCCCGCCGGTGGTGAAGCGGTCACTGGGGCAGGATATCGACAAGAACGATCTGGGCGGCACGAAAATCGCTGTCGAAACGTCGGGGACCATCCATAACGCCGCGAAGGACGAGGAAGACTGCTTTCGACAGATTTCATCTTTTCTGAGTTACATGCCGCAGAACGTCTGGGAACTGCCGCCGCGCGGCGACACCAGTGATCCCGTTGATCGTCAGGAAGAAGATCTGCTGAGCATCGTGCCTGGCAAGCGCACCCGGGCATATAACATGAAGAAACTGGTCGAAATGGTTGTCGACCGGGACAGCATGTTTGAAATCCAGCCGACGTTCGGTAAAGCCGTCATTACGACGTTGGCACGGCTGAACGGCTACCCGGTCGGGATCATCGCCAATAATCCCATGGTTTACGGCGGGGCCATGGATGCCCGGGCTGCCCGCAAGCAAATCCATTTCATGGAGCTGTGCGACAATTTCCATATCCCGGTGATGTTTTTCGTCGACGTCCCCGGTTTCATGGTCGGTCTGGCGGCCGAGAAGGAAGGGGCGCTCCGCGAAGGGATGCGCGCCGTCTACGCCGCCGGAAAGATGACCGTGCCGACATTCACACTGGTCATCCGCAAATGCTACGGCATGGCGGGCATGGCGACATGTAACAAGAACGGTGTCGATATGAAGGTCGCCTGGCCGTCCGCGGAGTGGGGCTCACTTCCGGTTGAGGGAGGCGTTGCCGCAGCGTTTCGCCGTGAGATCGCAGCCGCAGACGATCCCGCAGCCAAGGAACGGGAAATAGAGGCCGAGATCAGACCTTATACATCTCCTTTTAGAACGGCGGAGGCTTTCGAGGTCGAGGAAATTATCGATCCGCGCGAGACCCGCCCGTTTTTCTGCAAATTCGTGGAATTGGCTTACGAGAGCATGAAGCTGTCGCTTGGACCCCAATCAAAGGCGGGAGTGCAGCCATAGCACTTAGGTTGTTCTGAACTTCTTCAGGCGACCCAAAAATAAAAAGACGTGATCAAACAGAAACACACCCAGTTGGAGGATAACTAAAAATGAAGATGCTTAAATTATGTGCCGCGGGGCTTTTGATGGCCGCGACGGTACAAACCGCTCATGCTGCGGACCGGCTGTCGTTCGGAACGACGGCCCTTAAATCCGTTCACTACACATATGCGGTATCGGCGGCGAAGGCCATTAATGAAGTATCAGGTGACAAGGTCGACGTGACCGTGATTTCCACCGGTGGTGCAGTCGATAACCTTGCGCGTATCGAACGTGGTCAGATTCATATGGGTCTGGGGACTTATGCCACGATCTATCAGGCTTATACCGGTATCGGTAAATTCGAAGGCAAAGCGCAGAAGAAGCTGCGTGGGCTCTGGGTTCATGCCCCTGCCATTCAGGCGTGGGTTGTCACTGAAGATTCCGGCGTGAAGGAACTCGCCGATCTTGCCGGTAAGAAGTTCACACCGGGCCAGCGTGGCTCGGCAACTGAACAGCTGGGCATTCAGATGCTTGAAGCACTGGATATCAAGCCGGACCTCTACCGGGCCAGCCTGTCCGACGCGGTTGCAGCCGTTAAAGATGGCCGCTCGGTCGGTTACGTCAAAGCCGGTGGCGTGAAAACCCTGGATGGGACGACGCTTGAACTGCGGGCGTTTAAACCGATCCGTCTTCTCGGATTCTCCGATGCACAGGTAAATACGGTCAAGTCGAAGTTCCCGTTCATCAACTTCATGGCCCTGAAAGACGGCGATATCGAGGGCGTTCCGGCGATGACGACCCCGGTTCAGGTCATCGGGCAGTTTGCCTACAGCGACAGCCTGACGGACGCCCAGGTCGAAGCCATTCTGACGGGTATCGTCGATGGCAAGAAAACCCAGGTCGCGGCTTTCCCCGGGTTCAAAAGCCTTGATGTGATCAATGACTCACTCGATCTGATCACCATACCTTTGCACAGCGGCGCGGTGAAATTCTATCGCTCGCGTGGTGCGACGGTGCCGGACCGGTTGATCCCGCCTGAAATGAAGTAAGCACCAGTTTTGCGGTGAGGTTCCGTTCCAGGCGCCTCGCCGCAAACCGTGTTTAACCATCCAGTCATACGAGGAAGACATGTCGGGTGAAGAAGTTGTCGGCTTGAACAAGCCACGTGAAAAGTCCTGGGTGGACTTTCCGTTGCTTATGCTCGGCTTTTGTCTTGTAGGTTATCATTTATATACGGCGGGTTTTGGACAATTTCAGCCGCTGGTCCAGCGCAGTGCCCACCTCAGCATTGGACTGGCGATTGCTTTTCTGCAGTTTTACCGTTCGGGGACCAACGACAGTCTGATTTTACGGATCGCCCGGTATGCCAATATCGGCATGGCACTGATCGCAGTCATCGCCTGCGGTTACATCATTTTCGTCGAGGAGCGTTTGTCCAACAGCTTCTCGGTGATTGCCGATACGCAGGAACTGGTTCTGGGTGTCGCACTGACATTTATCATTATTGAAGGGGCACGGAAGACAACGGGCCCGTTTTTGCCGGCGCTTGCACTGGCTTTGATCCTTTATACGATGTTCGGTCAGCTTATCCCCGGGCGCTGGGGTCATCCGGGTTTCGGCAGCGCCTATCTGATGGAGCACCTGTATCTCGGGACAGAGGGAATTTGGGGCACCGTTACAGGATTGTCCGCCAATCTGATTTCTATTTTCATTATTTTCGGCGCCTTCCTGCTGGTCACAGGCGCCGGTGAATCCTTCATGAATATCGCCATGGTCGCCGCCGGACGATTCCCGGGCGGCGCCGCCAAGGTGGCCACTGTCGCCAGCGCCCTGTTCGGCATGCTCAACGGGGCCGCCGTCGCAAACGTGGCAACGACCGGAAACTTCACGATCCCGGCCATGAAGCGCCTGGGGTATCGGCCTGCATTTGCAGGCGCAGTCGAAGCGACGGCATCGTCGGGCGGCCAGATCACGCCGCCTATCATGGGGGCCGGCGCGTTCGTCATGGCCGAGCTTTTGAGTACGTCGTATCTGAATATTGTTCAGGCAGCTGTTATTCCGGCATTCCTGTTTTTCGCGTGTATCTGGATCAGTATCGGCGTGGAAGCCCGCCGGGAAGACATGAAAGCATTTGATGCGGGGGATATTCCGAGTCTGCGGGAAGTGCTTCGTCTTGAGAAGATCGGCCCGCTGGTTCTGACCATTGCGGTCATGATGATCAGCATGTTTTCCGGCAACACACCGGCACTGGCCGCTTTTTACGGTATTTGCGTCAACCTGTTCCTGTTCATGGTGCTGGGATCGTTCAAATGGGACGATGTTAAACAGCGCCTGTTGAAGCTTTGTGACGGGGTGCGCCTTGCATCAACGGGAATCGTGACGATTATTGCCCTGCTGGTGAGTGCCCAGATTGCGCTGTCCCTGATCGGCCTAACAGGTATCGGCATCAAATTGAGTGAGCAGATCATCGCCGTCGGTGCGGATGGCGGTATGCTGTTGAGTTTGATACTGGCGCTCATCGTGGCGCTGGTACTCGGCATGGGGATGCCGACGACGGCGGCATATCTTCTGGCCGCGGCGGTCACGGTTCCGGCCCTGACGGAACTGGGTATCGCGCCGCTGGCGGCACATTTCTTCGTATTCTACGGCGCACTGCTCTCAGCCCTGACGCCGCCCGTCTGTACGGCGGTATTCACAGCCGCGGTCATTGCCGAAACGCACTGGTGGCCGATCGCCCTTGCCAGCATGCGGCTTGCGGCGATGAAGTATGTCCTGCCGTTCCTGTTCATTTATCGGCCGGATGTTCTGATGAAAGAGTTCACTGCAGATACGGCCTGGGTTATCGGCATGGGGCTGGTCTGCGCCTTTCTGTTTGCGGTATCCATGGGCGGGTATTACCTGAACCGGTTGCCGGGGAGCGTGCGTGTCGTCTGTCTCGCCGCCGGTCTGGGCATGATTGCGGGGAACCTGTATCTGGATCTCGCGGGTATTGCCATCATGGTGATTTTGATCATATGGGACAGGGCGCGCGCACGGCGCCTTGATCCTGTCCTGGACTGACAGCATTCTGCCCTGCGTATCGGTTGCGACTGAAGGATCACGATGAACATCAAGGATCTGGTTTATATTTCGCTGTTTGCAGCGCTTATGGCGGCACTCAGCCTGTTCCCACCCCTGATGATTCCGGTCATCGCTGTGCCGGTCACGGCGCAGACCATGGGTGTCATGTTTGCCGGTGGGATCCTCGGTGCAAAGCGGGGTGCGTTTTCGATGATCCTGTTTCTGGTGCTGGTCGCGGTTGGATTGCCATTGCTTTCGGGCGGGCGTGGCGGCATTGCCGTATTCGCCGGGCCGAGTGCCGGGTTCATCCTCGCCTGGATTGCCGGTGCGTGGGTCACCGGAAAACTCACGGAGCGGTATTGGGACAATCTGACGCACGTTAAGGCCTTTACGATATGCGTGGTCGGCGGCGTAGGGGTTATCTATCTGGTAGGGATTCCGTGGGTTGCCGCTGTGGCATCGCTGCCACTATCGAAAGCGGCCATCGGATCGGCGGCATTCATTCCGGGCGATCTGGTGAAAGCTGTCGTTGCCGCCATGGTGATCATGGCGGTGAAACGCGCGTACCCGCTCATCAAGCAGGCCACGAACACTTGATGCAGATGCCATGGGTATGCCGTCAGCATTCGAAGTGCTTATTAAATTAAATAAGCCCGGGAGACGTATCAAAGCTGAGGCGGAAGAACGATGTTTTCTCGGGCGTGACCTCAAGGGTCAGATTGCCGTTCATCGCCCGCATGATCGCAAGGCTGATCGGCAAGCCTAGCCCGGCACCGTGATTGCGGCTGGCGCGGATGCCCCGGGCAAATTTATCGAAGATGGAAGGTGAGTATTCCGGCGGGACTCCGCCTCCGTTATCAATGATGTCGATGTGTACGAAGCCGTCGACCAGGGCGGTGGTGACGCGGATTTCGGGTTGCGGGGCGGTGTTGTACTTAACGGCGTTCGACAGGACATTGATGAGAACCTGCCGTAAGCGGTCATCGTTGGCCTGAATTTGCAACGGGTTGGGCGACAGGTTCTGAATAACGGTAACACCGGCACTTCGGGTCATCCCCGAAATCGTCTCAAGTGCCGCCGTCACTGCTTCATTTGCATCCATCGGGGCAAGCTTGAGTTTTGAGACGCCGGCCTCGAGTCTGTTGATATCCAGTATCTCGTCGAGAAGCCGGGTCAGCCGCAGGCTTTCATCATGTATGATCGAGACGAACTTCTCCCGGTCTTTGCTCGAGATATCGTCCTCACTCATGATAATTTCGGAGAAGGACCTGATCGACGTCATCGGTGTCCGTAATTCATGGCTGACCTGGCTGAGGAATTCATCCTTCTGTGCATCCAGCGTCCGTAGACGGATGTTGACCTTACGCAACTGCTCGGCAGTCCGTTCCAGTTCGGCGGATTTCTCTTCGAGCTGCCGGGACGTTTCGATGACCTGTTGTGTTTCATCGGCGATGTCGATCAGTTCGGTGATGCTGACGGTCTGGCCGCCGGCAATTCGCGTCACCATGGCGTGGGCGGATGCAGCGCCAATTGAACCGGCTAGCTCACGTTCCAGCCGCGCAACGACCATGTCCGTCGGGTGGGGCAAGCCGGTCTCCACGCCCTGGCTTGCCGCCATCTCGTCAAACAGCCTGCGTGCCGGATCAGCACCGAGAATACGTTGTGCGAGGACGAACAGGTCTTCGGAATCTGCAACTTCAGCAGAGATATTCGAGGCCGATCCAGTCGTTGTTTTGTAGACATCGACAAAAAGAGCGCCTTGCAGGCGTTCCAGACCATCCGGTGTTGTCAGGCTTGAAACGATGATGAAGCTGAGGGCGTTCATGCCGACACTCCAGATCACGGCGTGAACCAGCGGGTCGAAATGATCCATGCCAAACAGGGCCTGAGGACGGAGCAGGGTGATGCCGAGGGGGCCGTTTTCGATGACACCCGAGCCAAGGATGAAATGTCCGTCAAAGCTCGGCAGGAACAGGGTATAAGCCCAGAGGACGAAGCCGATCACCAGACCGGTGATAGCGCCTGCGCGCGTTGCGCTCCGCCAGAATATACCGCCAAGCAGGCTGGGCAGGAACTGGGCAACGCCGACAAACGCGATCAGACCGATGGCTGCCAGAGAATCCGAACCGCCGCTGATGTAGAAGTAAAGGAATCCCAGCCCGAGAATGGCCGCGATGCTGAAACGGCGTGACGTCAGCAAAAGGCTTCGTACGTCGCCGCTGACCGCCTTGCTTGTCGGCAGCAGCCTTAGGACCACCGGCATGACGATGTGGTTGGAGACCATGGTCGAGGCGGCAATGGCGGCAACGATGACCATCGACGTTGCCGAGGAAAATCCGCCCAGAAACGCCAGCATGGCCAGCTCATTGCGATTTTCGGCAAGGGGCAGCGTGAGTACGTAGAGATCCGGGTTCGACCCTGCGGGCATGACGCTTTGTCCGACGAGCGCAATCGGCACGATGAAGACGGTCATGCCGAACATGTACAGCGGGAACAGCCAAGATGCGGTTGCGACATGCCGCTCCTCGATATTTTCGACAACGGTCACCTGAAACTGCCGGGGCAGACAGATGATCGCCGTTGCGGAAAGAAACGTCAGTGTCACCCATCGTGGTCCGAAAATGTCTCCACTGCCCTGGACCATTTCGTTGGAGACATTGGCGAACACTTCACCCAGGCCATCGGCGACAAAGAATGTTGCGAACGCGCCGACGGCGATCAGTGCCAGAAGTTTGACGATCGCTTCCAGCGCAATGGCGGCAACCACGCCATGGTGACGTTCATTGGCGTCCAGGTTACGGGTGCCGAACAGGATCGTGAACAGCGCCATGCCGGCGGCGATCCAGAATGCGGTCGTGGTGCCGTCATCACCGCCGGCAATGACCTGATAACTGCTGGTGACCGATTGCAGCTGCAGGGCGATATACGGCGTGATGGCGATCACGGCGATCACGGTCACGAGAACGGCAAGGCTCGGGCTTTTCCCGTACCTGGAGGAAATCAGATCGGCGATGGAGGTGATCCGGTGTGCACGTCCGATCCGCACCAGTTTTCTGAGCAACCACCACCAGCCGACGAACACCAGCGTCGGCCCAAGATAGATGGTGATAAATTCAAGACCGTTGCGGGCGGCAGAGCCGACGGCACCGTAAAAGGTCCAGGACGTGCAGTATATGGAGATGGACAACGTATAGATGACCGAAGAATGCAGCCATCGGATCGGCTTGCGCCGTGTCCGCCTGTCGACGATGAACGCAACAGCGAACAGGATCGCGACATAGCCCAGACAAACGACAAGAAGGACATTGACCGTAAGCATCAGTCAGCCGCGGGCGCGTCGATTGTTGGGCCGTTTGCTTTTTCGCTATCCCGGAGTGGCCGGGCGAGCAAGGCTGCAACGACAACCAGCAGGCCCCAGACGCTAAACAGATACACCAGCGCAAACGGCAACCCAAAAATATCGACGTCAATCAATGCGATCCGCACCATCGGCGGCATCAGCAAAACGATCCCGACGACCAGCAGGGCAACGGAACGGTCGCGTATTTTGCGCCGCGCGAGCTGAAGATCGGTGTTGTCGACCATGCGCCCGCGCCCGCCTACGATACTCGCTTCTCAGCGAGCTTGCCGATGGCGCTGATAATTTCGGAATTCGCAAAAGGTTTGGTGATGAACATGTCAGCTCCGTATTTCAGAGCCGTTTCCCTGTCTTCCCTCTGACCTTTGGCCGTCAGCATCAGCACAGGAAGTTCCCGGGTGTTCGGTGTTGCGCGAAGACGGCGCAGGATCTCATAGCCGTCCATTTCCGGCAGCATGACGTCAAGGACCAGAACATCGGGCGGCGATGACAGTGCCGAAGCCAGCACTTTCGGACCTTCCGTCTCGACGGAAACAGCATACCCCTCACGCTCAAGAAGAAAGGTGAGCGAGGTCAAAATATTCGCTTCGTCTTCGGCAAGTAGAATGCGAGCACCCATACCGATGTTCTCTCCCAATTTTTTCTTGAGCTCGTCTTGTGCAAGCTTCGGTGGATTAGACGGCAAATGCGGGAAAGCTTCAATCCTTGTATTGGTGGATTCTTTTTATCGGCTCGACAGAGGATCAATAACCCTGTGCAGACATTGCTCGCGCGGGCAGAGACGGCAGCTTGGGCCGACCTCTTCCAGCCGCGTGTTGTCGTCGGGACTGTAGACGGTCTGATAGGCATCGTCCTCACTCATCGCAATCATGTCTGTCACATAATGACGCGGCTTGCCGTACTCGACCTGACCCTGATTGAATGCCTTGGCGACAAATACGAACCTGGCACCGGATGGAAAGATGGCGCGCTGGCGGAAAACGTTATCCGGCGATTGCTGTGCCCGGAACAGGATCCAGAGTGGGCAAGCCGCCGCATAGCGCGGGACCGGCATGCGTTCCAGGCCATGCATGCGTATGATCGTCCCCGCCGCATTGGCACGGAAATATCCGAAAGACGGGATATCAGAGTGACCGGTGTTCGATAACGCGGTCAGACGCTGACAGACGATATCCAGATCGCAGGAGAAATGACTCCCCAAAGCTTCGATGTCGTAACGCTTTTCCGCAGCTGTGTCCGCAAACTCGCTCATGGGCAATAGAAGGGCGGCCACGGAATAGCCCGACAGCATGTCCCTGGCGCGGGTTTTCCCCGCAGACGTTTCGATCTGTGGCTGGGTTGTAATGACATCTTCGATGACGTCCGAGAGTTTATCATCAACCAGTTTTAATGCGGCCTCGCGGCGCATGCCCGGCCGGTATTCGCTCAGGCTTGCTGAAATCCGTTCACAGTAGCGTTCCAGTTCCTGAAAATGATTGGATCGGGATTCAAAAAGTGATTCGACTTCATCGACGGGCGTAAAGACCTTGTCACTGTCGTCCGCCTTGTCCAGGTAGACGGCAAGAGCCTCGCCGACATCGGAGAGTGCCTGGCTTTCCTCGAAGATAATCTGATCAAACTGATCGCGGCGATCCGCCGGCACATCCGGATAGCCGGTGATGATTTCACTGACGGAGCGGATGGCGGCGATCCGCGTCAGCATGCGGTGGACGTTTTCACTGAGGTATGGATCGTTGGTCAGACGATCCGAGAGGGAATACGCCCGCTCCGTCGCCTCGCGTTCCGATCTCGCAAGTGCAGCAAGACCGCGGGCCCATCCGGGGAAGCGTCCGATGAGTTCATTGATCCGTTCTTCCTCGACGCCGAGGCCGTTCAGCGCCGGCAGATGCGCAACCTCACCAAGTGTGATCGACAGACGCCGTTCCGAAACGTCGTCGAGTTCACTCAGCGTAATATCAAGGGCTGCCGCTATTTTTCCGAGTAGCGGGCCGGCGATCCGCCGCTTGTTCCATTCGATGAGATTCAGATACGAGGGTGAGATATCCACTTTTTTGGCCAACTCGGCCTGCGTCGTCCCGAGTTCGCGACGGCGCTGACGGATGCGTGTGCCGAGAATTGAGCTAAGCAATTGACCCTCAAAAACTGCTGCAGTGCACAACAAAATCTGTGAATATTTGACAAATTCACTTTTTAACCTGTTTATAAATTTACAAATTTATTGTTAAAAGTCAATTAGATACTAGACTCTTTACAAACTTAGTTCATGGTGTGCGCAGGATGTGAGTCATCCTCAAGTCTCGCGGAGTCTCTAATTGCAACGGAGACCTCACAGGGATGAACAACTTAAAGCGTATTGGGAGATCCATTATGAGCAAGTTTACAATCAACCGTCGGAATCTGTTGAAAGGTTCGGCGGCGTTGGGTGTTGGCCTTGCCACGCCTACTATCTTTTCGAGTAAAGCATGGGCCGCCGGTTACACGAACGAGCCGAAAGGCAAGACCGTAACCTTCGGTTTCAACGTGCCGCAGACAGGTGCGTATGCCGACGAAGGTGCGGACGAACTTCGCGCCTATGAGCTCGCAGTCGAACACATCAACGGTGGCGGTGACGGCGGCATGCTGAACACCTTCTCGTCGAAAGCTCTCAAAGGTGACGGCGTCAACGGCAAGGAAGTCGTGTTCGTTACCGGTGACACGCAGACCAAATCCGATGCGGCGCGCGCAAGTGCCAAGCGGATGATCGAAAAAGACGGTGCCGTCATGATCACCGGCGGTTCATCTTCGGGTGTGGCCATCGCTGTTCAGGGTCTGTGCCAGGATGCCGGCGTTATCTTCATGGCGGGTCTGACGCACTCCAACGACACCACCGGCAAGGACAAACGCGCCAACGGGTTCCGTCACTTCTTCAACACGGAAATGTCCGGCGCAGCTCTTGCGCCCGTGCTCAAGAACGCCTTCGGCACCGAGCGTACTGCCTATCACCTGACGGCGGATTACACCTGGGGGTGGTCGCAGGAAGGCTCGATCAAGAAGTATACCGAAAACATGGGCTGGAAGACGGCTGCTGCCGTTCGCACGCCGCTTGGTGCCGGTGACTTCTCGCAGTACATCACGCCGGTTCTGAACTCCGGTGCCGACGTGCTGGTGCTGAACCACTATGGCCGTGACATGGTCAACTCTCTGACCCAGGCCGTTCAGTTCGGTCTCCGCGACAAACAGGTCAACGGCAAGGATTTTGCGATCGTCGTTCCGCTGTACTCGCGTCTCATGGCTCAGGGTGCCGGCGAAAACGTCAAAGGCATCTTCGGTTCGACGAACTGGCACTGGTCGCTGCAGGACGAAGGCTCCAAGGCATTCGTCAAGTCGTTCGGTCAGAAGTACGGCTTCCCGCCGTCGCAGGCCGCACACACCTGCTACAGCCAGGCTATCCTCTATGCGGATGCCTGCCAGCGCGCCGGTACGTTCATGCCGTCCGGTGTCGGTGCAGCCCTCGAAGGCTTCACGTTCGATGGTCTCGGCAACGGTCCGACCGAATACCGTGCAGAAGACCACCAGTGCTTCAAGGACGTACTTGTCGTGAAGGGTAAAGAAAACCCGTCCTCCAAGTTCGACGTTCTTGAGGTTGTGGAAGTTACGCCTCGCAGCCAGGTTGAATACCCGGCCAGCATGCTGGGTGGCGAATTGGGTCCGTACAACAACGGCGCCTGATTGTTCCCTGGCTTGGAATGTGCTCGCCCCGGTATATCGTGCCGGGGCGAGTATCCATCTTAGAGGCATATTAAATGGACGCGATTTTTCTCCAGATACTTAACGGGTTGGATAAGGGCGGTGCTTACGCCCTGATTGCACTCGGTCTGACGATTATTTTCGGAACGCTGGGCGTTGTGAACTTTGCGCATGGGGCGCTATTCATGCTCGGTGCTTTCGTTGCGGTTTCGATCAAAGCCATTCTCGGGCTCGATAAGGTTACCCTGGATCCGACACAGATGACGGCCTGGGGCACCCCCCTGGAAATCCGGCAACCCTATGTCGAGGCATGGTTTGGTGACTTCGGCTCGACGCTTCTGGAATATTCTGTCCCTGTATCCATCCTTGTTGCGATCCCTGTCATGCTGTTGATCGGGATCATCATGGAGCGGGGTCTTATTCGTTATTTCTATAAACGGCCACATGCCGAGCAGATTCTTGTGACCTTCGGGCTTGCGATCGTACTGCAGGAAATCATCAAAAGCATTTTTGGTGCGAACCCGATCCCGCAACCGGCGCCGGATTCGATGAAGGGGATGATCGATTTTGGTGTGGCCATCGGTTTTGATGCCGGCAATGTGGTTTATCCGATGTGGCGGCTGGTCTACTTCCTGTTCTCATTGGTTGTCATCGGCCTGGTCTTTGCCTTCCTGCAGTTCACGACGTTCGGCATGGTTGTCCGTGCCGGGATGGCTGATCGGGAAACGGTCGGATTGCTGGGGATCGATATCGACCGCCGCTTTACGATTGTGTTCGGCATCGCTGCCGTCGTCGCGGGGCTGGCGGGGGTCATGTATACCCCGATCCTAAGCCCAGATTACCATATGGGTATGGATTTCCTTGTGCTCAGTTTCGTCGTCGTCGTTGTCGGCGGGATGGGGTCACTCGGCGGTGCGGTGTTGTCCGGCTTCCTGCTCGGCATCCTGCAGAGCTTTGCATCGATGAACGAGGTCAAGGATATCTTCCCCGGTATTGACCAGATCATCATTTACCTGATTGCAGTTGCGATCCTTCTTGTTCGTCCACGTGGCCTGATGGGCCGCCGTGGCGTGATGGAGGATTGATATGGGTTTTTGTTCAATGAAAAAGAATGACTGGCTTCTGTTTCTCGGCTTCGCAGTCGTGACGTTACTGGGTCCGATTATCTTCTCTCCCATTGGTGCGGGTTATCCGGATCTGCTGCAGAAATTCGCGATATATGGAATCTTTGCAATCGGCTTCAACATTCTGTTCGGCCTGACAGGGTATCTGTCATTCGGTCATGCCGCATTTCTGGGTGTCGGATCGTATTCTGCCGTCTGGACGTTCAAGCTGCTGACGATGAACCCGATCCCGGCAATCATATTTGCAACCATCATTGGCGGGTTGTTTGCAGCGGTTATCGGATTTATTTCGATGCGCCGGAGCGGCATTTACTTTTCGATCCTGACCCTGGCTTTCGCACAGATGAGCTATAACATGGCGTATTCCGTGCTGACGCCGATTACAAATGGCGAAACCGGATTGCAGCTTGCGCAGGCTGATCCCCGTTTCCTCGATGTCGCGTTCGGCCGGGATTACGGTGCAGTGCTGCCGTCGTCAGACCTGTTCGGGATCGACATGACAGGCTATCCCGGATTCTACTTCTGTGCGGTCCTGTTGATCATCTGCTTTTTCATAGCGCTTCGAATTTTCCGCTCACCATTCGGGATGATGCTGCGGGCCGTGAAATCCAATCAGAACCGCATGAATTACACCGGTCTCAATACCCGGCCGTACGCGCTTTCGGCCTTTATCATTTCCGGTATGTATGCGGGCCTGGCTGGTGGGTTGCTGGCCGTAACCGATCCGCTTGCGGGCGCCGAGCGGATGCAGTGGACGGCATCGGGTGAGGTCGTTTTGATGACGATCCTTGGCGGAGCCGGGACCCTTCTGGGACCGGTGATCGGTGCCGGCGTTATCAAGTATTTCGAGAACATCTTCTCGGCTTTCAACGAAAACATCCTGATGGATGCGTTTTCCCTTCTGCCCGAAACGCTGCAGCACATCATGGTGTCGATTTCATCGCTGTTCGTCGGCGAAGGCTGGCACCTGACGTTGGGTGCCCTGTTCATGCTGATCGTCATCTTCCTGCCGGGGGGATTGATGGAAGGCTTCAAACGTATCCGGAACCTTTTCAGCAATTCATCCGGCGGCGGCACCGGGAAGGGCAAGGACGTTGCCTCTCCCAGTGTGTCGACGGCTTGAGGATACGATCATGAGCATTTTGAAAATTCAGGATCTGAATAAAAGCTTCGGCGGTCTGCGTGCGCTTAGCAACGTGAACCTGGATATCGAACAGGGAACGGTGCACGCCATTATCGGCCCGAACGGGGCGGGCAAGTCGACATTGCTGAACTGTTTTGTCGGTCGGCTGGAACCTGACACGGGGACCGTGACATTTGACGGCAAGTCGCTGCTGGGGATTCGACCGCATCAAATCAACCAGCTCGGGGTCAGCCGCGTCTTTCAAACCCCGGAAATTTTCGGTGACCTGTCGGTGCTGGACAATGTCATGATTCCCGGCTTTGCCAGACGCGACGGTTCTTTCCGCCTGAATGCCTGGCACCGGGTCCGCCGCAAGGGTCCGATCGCAGAAAAGGCGATGAGCATGCTGTCCGATGTCGGTCTTGACGCAAAATCAAACCAGATTGCCGGTCAGCTTTCGCGTGGTGACAAGCGCCGTCTGGAACTTGCCATGTGCCTGGTTCAGGAACCGAAGCTGCTGCTGCTTGATGAGCCGACGGCCGGCATGGCACGTGCCGATACAAACAATACGATCGAACTGATGCAGACGATTGCCAAGCGAGGCGTGACCATGGTTGTGATTGAACATGACATGCACGTTGTGTTCTCGCTTGCCGATAAGATCAGTGTCCTTGCCCAAGGAACTGTTATCGCAGAGGATTTACCCGAGAAAATCAAAGGTGATCCCCGTGTTCAGGAAGCGTATCTCGGGGGGGCCCATTTATGAGTGTGTTGCCAATGTCAAATCCAACAGTACCGAGCTCCGATGATGTACAGCCGCAACAGGCCGATAGCGGACAGCCTGCGTATTTTTCGTGTTCGGATATTCATGCGTATTATGGGGAGAGCTATATCGTACAAGGTGTCAGCTTCGACGTGCGTGAGGGGGAGATCGTCGCACTGCTCGGGCGTAACGGTGCCGGGAAGACGTCAACACTGCGGACCATCGCACGCGTTGACAACCCGGCACTGACACAGGGCGAGATCTGGCTCGACAGTCAGCCTTTGCATACGATGCGGGCGCATGACGCCGCCAGGAATGGTATCGGTCTCGTGCCCGAGGACCGCCGCATCATTCAGGGGCTGACTGTTGAGGAGAATCTGAAGCTGGCACAAATCGCACCACCGGTGGGCTGGTCGTTGGAACGGATTTATGAACTGTTTCCACGCCTCGGTGAGCGTCGCACACAGGAGGGGACGACGCTTTCCGGGGGCGAGCAGCAGATGCTGGCAATCAGCCGTGCCCTGGCACGCGATGTGAAGCTGCTTCTGCTGGACGAGCCATATGAAGGGCTCGCACCGGTGATCGTGCAGGAAATCGAGAAAACCCTTGAGCAGATCAAAATCCTCGGTATGACCACGATCATCGTCGAACAGAACGCCATTGCAGCCCTGCATTTGGCGGATCGTGCGATCATCCTTGATATGGGGACGGTGGTCTTTGACGGAAAAGCCCAGGAAGTTCTGGACGATAAAGAGATGCGTCAGAATTATCTCGCGATCTGACGCCGGGTTAGGGTCGCCGATTGCTGCCGGTCAGTCCTGAAGCTTGCTGTCGATGCCGTATTCAAGGCCCATCTCGATCAGGCTTTCCCACAGCGTTAGTGCATATGATCGCAGAACGATGATCTCGTAGCGATTCGTGGCGGTTCGTGTCAGGTGCACATTGAGATGTCCGCACAGCGTGGTCGCCGTTTCACCGACTGTAAATTCGTTTGTATGCAGATCGATGGGGATGCCCTTGGACAGTAAATCGCGCACGGGACGCCCTTCGATGGCAATGCGGATGCGTCCTGAACTTTGATCAACAACATCCGCAATGCTGGCCAATGCCGTTTCCACGGCGGTCAGATCAAGTGTTTTCGGGACTGCATCGGAAAGCGCAAACCATTGGCCGGGACCGGCATTGCGCAGCTCGAACGACCCAAAAGACTCAAGCGCGTCTAAAACCGCCTTATCTTCCTTATCGCGACCGCTCGCGGTGATGATCTGCAGCAGTACCGTTTCAGGGCATGCGATCAGTGAAATTTCCGGCGCACCGTCGGATTTCCCGAAACGGCCCGTCGGGGCCGTTATGAGGGCAGGGGTTGGTATCAGATCATATTCAGACATGAAGCTTCTCGTTTGCCGGATCGACAAAAACAGGGGCGGATATTACGGCACGTGTTTGTGTGTCCCGAAGCGCATCCCAGACGATGATATCCTCGCCGTATCGCTCGGTGCCGCGCTTGACCAATGCCAGACCGATGCCGTGACCAAGGGTCGGAGAAAAACAGGTTGATGTGACATATCCCTGGTCTGCGGCCATCGAGGGCGCATCCCCCTTGTTGAGGATGTGTGATCCGTTCTTGAAGGTATCGGCGATATCGATGGGCATCAGCCCGACCAGTTTCGGCCGGTTCGGATCAGTCAGGCCATCACGCTTCAACATGGCGCGGCCGATGAAATCATCTTTTTTCTGCGATACCATGCGTCCCATCCTGAGGTCGTCAGGGACGACGGTGCCGTTGATCTCAGCGTGGGTGACATGGCCTTTTTCAATCCGCATCACCCCCATGGCTTCCGTGCCGTAGGGGGTAATGCCGAATTCCTTGCCGACGTCCATCAACAGATCGGCGACGGCACCGCCATAGGTGGCCGGGACGGCGAGTTCGTAGGCCAACTCACCGGAAAATGAAATCCGGAACAGACGCGCATGGACCTGTCCCCCGGCCAGAGTGACCGCGCCGGCTGCCATGAATGGGAAGGCATCGTTGGAAATACCATCATCAACAACGCGTTCAAGAACGTCTCGCGCATACGGTCCGGCGATGGCAATCTGTGCCCACTGATCGGTCTGTGTGGTGAAACGGACATCCATATCCGGCCACAGCACCTGCTGACAGAACTCCAGATGCGAAAGCACCCCTGCCGCCAGTGCTGTCGTGGTCGTCATGAAGAACCGGTTCTCGCCCAACCGGCTAGTGGTGCCGTCGTCATAGACAAAACCGTCTTCACGCAGCATCAGACCATAGCGCGCCTTGCCGACGGGAAGCTTGGCAAAGCCGTTGCAATAAATCCGGTTCAGGAATGCGGCGGCATCGGAGCCTGTGATCTCGATCTTGCCGAGTGTCGAGACATCGCATATGCCAACCCTGTTGCGGACAGCCAGAACTTCACGGTCCACGCTTTGCCGCCAATGCGTTTCGCCTGCTTTGGGAAACCATGCGGATCGGTACCATTGGCCGACGTCGACAAATTCGGCACCCTGCTTGTGTGCCCATGCATGCAACGGAGACAACCGTGTCGGCTGGAAATGCTTGCCGCGGTGCGCACCTGCTAGGGCACCAAATGACACGGGCGTGTAGAACGGCCGATAGGTCGTTGTGCCGATTTCAGGGGGTGATGCGCCGCGAACCTCTGACAGAATCCCGATGGCATTGACGTTCGACAGCTTGCCCTGGTCGGTCGCCATGCCCGTTGTCGTATATCGTTTCGTGTGTTCGACGTTGCCGTATCCTTCCTTTACCGCAAGGCCCAGATCCTCTGCATGGACATCGTTCTGGAAATCGACGAAAGCCTTTCCCTTGCTGCCGGCAACGTACCAGAGCGGCGTGATCGCCGGTGCCGGATCATCTTCGACGGTCCCGAATTCAGGTGGTTTGGGTTTGAACCCAAGGTCGGAAACGGCGTCCATTGCCTGATTCGTGCCGTCCTGCAGGCAGCCCGACAGTGTCCAGATGCCAGCAGCGCTGCCCCCCGTGACCATGCCGTCGCGTGCAGGCGGGGGCAGGAACGCAGCATGCGCATCTGACCATACAGGCTTGTCGCCGCGCTGACAGACAAGGCTGACGGTCGGGCTCCAGCCGCCGGACATGCCGAGAGCATCGACATTGATCGTTTCGTCATCTGTGTTGCCATGCCGTACGGTCAGACGCTTCAACCTTTGACTGCCATCGGTGGCGATCACTTCCGCTCCCGATATCACCCGGGCTTTGCCGTCATAGGCAAATGCATCGGGCCGTGAATCTATGATCGCGGCAACGTCGATGCCGTGCTTTTCGAGATCCCGGGCCGTGCGGTAGACGGATGCATTGTTACCAAACAGGGCAACCTTCTTGCCGGGGGCGACACCAAAGCGGTTGGCATAGGTTCGCACGGCGGATGCCGTCATGACCCCGGGGCGGTCGTTCCCGCCGAAGACAAGGGGGCGCTCTTCGCTGCCGGCAGCAACGATGCAGCGACGGGCGGCGATGCGCCAAAGACGCTCTACCGGCTTGTTGGGGTCCGGATCAGCGAGATGTTTCTGCACCTGTTCCACGGCACCGAACATCCGATCATCATACCAACCGAATACGGTGGTGCGGGGCAGGATCGTGACATTCTCCATGCTGCGCAGTTCGCTGATCAATCCGTCCGCAAAGGCGGCCGCGGGGATGCCGTTGATCTCAAGTGTTTCCGACAGCATGGATCCGCCGGGTTGCGTATGCTCATCGGCGATGATGACACGCGCACCGGCACGGCCGGCGGTTATCGCTGCCGCAAGACCTGTCGGCCCGGCACCGACAATCAGCAGGTCGCAATGTGCCCAGCGCTTTTCGTATCGATCAGGATCGGCCTCATGGCTTGCGCGGCCAAGCCCGGCGGCACGGCGGATGAGGGGCTCATAGATTTTTTCCCAGAATGCGGCCGGCCACATGAACGTCTTGTAGTAGAACCCGGCACCCAGCAGCGGCGACAGCAGGGAATTGACGGCGCCGATGTCAAAGCGCAACGACGGCCAGCGGTTCTGACTGACGGCGTCCAGGCCGTCATGGAGTTCAACCATCGTCGCGCGGCAGTTCGGTTCCGTTCGCCCATCATGACCCAATGTGACAAGGGCGTTTGGCTCTGCCGCGCCTGCGGTCAGAACCCCGCGCGGCCGGTGATATTTGAAGCTCCGCCCCATCACCAGTTTGTCGTTGGCGAGCAGGGCCGATGCCAGCGTATCGCCCGCAAACCCTTTCAGGGGTATGCCGTCAATGGTAAATGACAGCGGTTTATCGCGGTCGATCAGACCGCCGGATTTGAGACGATAAGCCGTCATGACCGGTCTTCCCCGATAGCCGCATCGGTGACCTGATAGACAGCGTGATCCGTGTTGTTCCGCTCAACAATGAGCCAGCGGCGGCAGCCTGATGAATGATGCCAGTATTCCCGAACCCGCCCGATGGGGTTGTCGCGCAGATAAACATAATCGAACCATGCGTCTTCATCGGCACCCGGGGCAGGGCGCGTCACATCGGCGCTGCCCCTGACGGTGAATTCTTCCCGGGGCCGGTTGCCGCAGTGGGGGCAATGGATGATACTCGCCATGCTACTGGTCCTAATGCAGGTTCGGCTGTGCGCCGGCGCCGCGTTCGTCGACGAGATATCCCCGGCGGAAACGGTCCAGCCGCAGCAGCGTTGCAACCGGGTGCGGCGCGTCGCGGGCGATCAGATGCGCATAGCAGTAGCCGGAGGCCGGTGTCGCTTTGAAGCCGCCGTAACACCATCCTGCGTTGACGTAGAGATTTTCCAGCGGCGCTTTGTCGATGATCGGGGAACCGTCCATGCTCATGTCCATGATGCCGCCCCAGCTGCGCAGCACCTTGATCCGGGAGAGCGCCGGGATCATGGCGACCCCGGCCTCGATCACATGCTCGACGGTGGCCAGATTGCCGCGCCGGGCATAGGAATTGTAGCCATCGATATCCCCGCCGAAGACAAGCCCGCCCTTGTCAGATTGCGATACATAAAAATGCCCTGCGCCGAATGTGACCACGGTATCTATGAAGGGTTTCAGTCCTTCACTGACGAAAGCCTGAAGGACGTGGCTTTCAATCGGCAGTTTCAGACCGGCCATTTCCGCGACAACACTGGAATGACCGGCGGCACAAAGCGCGAGCTTGTCGCATGAGATATACCCCCTGGGTGTTTCAACACCGACGATCCGGTCACCTTCACGCCGGACCCCCGTCATCTCGCAATTCTGGATGATGTCGACACCGAAACTGTCGGCGCCGCGGGCAAACCCCCATGCGACGGCATCATGGCGGACCGTGCCGCCCCGGGGTTGCAGCAGCCCACCCATGATCGGGAAGCGGGCGTTGTCATAATCCATGAACGGGAGCATCTCGCGAAGCGCGGCCTGATCCAGAAGTTCCGCATCAACACCATGCAGCCGCATGGCGTTGCCGCGCCTGACGGCGGCGTCACGTTGACCATCGGTATGGAAAAGATTTATCACCCCACGCTGCGAGACCATGGCGTTGAAATTGAAATCCTGCTCCAGTCCTTCCCAGAGTTTCAGCGAAAATTCATAGAATGGCTCATTACCCTCAAGCAGATAATTGGAGCGAATGATCGTCGTGTTTCGTCCAACATTGCCGGAGCCGATGTAGCTCTTTTCCAGCACCCCAATATTCCGGACGCCGAATTCCTTTGCCAGATAATATGCCGTGGCCAGACCATGGCCGCCGCCCCCGGCGATGATGACGTCGTAATGCTTTTTCGGTTCAGGCGTCCGCCAGACGGGCGTCCAGTCCTTGTTGCCGCGCAGTGCGTTCAGAAAAATCGACAGGGCGGAATATCGCATGAAGTCGTCCCGGATGATTAGGTAGCCATAATGGCACGCTTTGTTGAACATGGCTTGTCTTGATAGGACAGTTAAATGCATAAATAGGACTAATGTGTTCGGTGGGGCGAACTTGTGCAGAACATCGGTTTCATCCTTATGCCCGGTTTCGCGCTGATGTCTTACGCGTCGGCGACAGAGCCATTACGTGCCGCAAACCTTCTGGCGGGGCAGGCGCATTTCCGCATCAGCACCTATGCATTGGATGGTGGTTTGCTTCGGTCTTCTTCCGGGGCGTTGATCCCCGTCGCACCCCTTTCAGAAACCGGTTCTGAACTGGATATTGTTCTGGTTTGTGCGGGTGGACATCCGTCCCAGTGGCAAATCCCTCGGGTGTATGAGCAACTCCGGGTGTTGGCACGGGCTGGTGTGCGGATCGGCGGGATATCAGGCGGGCCGTATGTTCTGGCGGCGGCCGGGCTGTTGAAGAACCGTCGTTTCACCATTCACTGGGAACATGCTCCTGCGTTGAAGGAAGCTTTTCCTGCACTGGAACCGGAAAAGTCCCGATATGTGATTGACGGAAACCGGATCACCTGCGGTGGCGGTGTCGCCCCGCTGGACATGATGCACGCCCTGATAGCCGAGCAGATGGGGATGGATTTCGCCCGCCGTGTCAGTGACTGGTATCTGCATGCACATGTAGATGCCGGGTCGGAATCACAAAAATCTTCCCTGATTGAAACCTATGGGACCCATCATCCGGTTCTGCTTTCGGTTCTCGAAAAAATGGGAAATACGACGGAAGCGCCACTGGACCGAGGGACAATGGCACGATTTGCCGGCATCAGTGAGCGTCACCTGGGCCGACTGTTCGATACCCATCTGAAGGACACATACCAGAACATCTATCTGTCGATGCGGATTGACTATGCGGGGCAGTTGCTGCGTCAAAGCGCACTATCGGTCAGTGAGGTGGCAATGGCGTCCGGTTTCTCCAGCCCCAGCCATTTCAGCCGTGTCTACCACGCCCGGAAAGGGTATCCGCCACGCGAGGAACGCCGTCGGCATATCAATTGAGGATGCGGCTCAGCCGTCACTTTATATCCAGCGCGGGGTCTGTTTCTTGAGCTCCATCTTCGCCAGCGAGGTGCGGTGTACTTCGTCAGGGCCGTCGGCGAGTCTCAGGCTGCGGGTCTTGGCCCAAGCATAGGCGAGGCCGAAATCCTCCGACACACCACCGCCGCCGTGGACCTGTATGGCCCGATCGATAACGTCACAGGCCATTTGCGGTGCGATGACCTTGATCATGGCGATTTCCGAGCGCGCCACCTTGTTGCCGGCAGTGTCCATCATGTAAGCCGCTTTCAGGGTCAACAGCCGTGCCTGTTCGATGTCGATCCGTGATCGGGAAATGGCGTCCATGACCACGCCCTGTTCGGAGAGAGGTTTGCCGAAGGCTACCCGCTGTTTGGCACGGGCGCACATGGCCTCGAGCGAGCGTTCGGCAACGCCGATCAGGCGCATGCAGTGGTGAATGCGTCCGGGGCCGAGGCGGCCCTGTGCGATTTCGAAGCCTCGCCCCTCACCGAGAATCATGTTGGACGCCGGGACGCGAACGTCCTTGAAATCTATCTCGAAGTGCCCGTGCGGCGCATGGTCATAACCGAATACCGTGAGTGGCCTGATCAGCGTCACGCCCGGGGTATCGCGTGGGACCAGGACCATCGACTGCTGACGGTACTTCTCGGCGTCCGGATCGTTCTTGCCCATGAAGATGAAAATTTCACAACGGTGATCACCGGCACCGGAGGTCCACCATTTGCGCCCGTTCAGGACGTACTCATCGCCATCGCGTTCAATCCGGGACTGGATGTTCGTGGCATCCGACGAGGCGACATCCGGTTCGGTCATGGCGAAGGCAGAACGGATTTCGCCGTTCAGCAGCGGCTTCAGCCAGCGTTCTTTCTGCTCATCACTGCCGTAACGCACCAGGACTTCCATGTTGCCGGTGTCCGGCGCGGCGCAGTTGAAAACCTCAGGCCCGATGGGCGAGCGGCCCATGATTTCACACAACGGGGCATATTCCAGATTGGTCAGTCCGGCGCCATATTCGGCTTCGGGCAGGAACAGGTTCCATAAACCGGCCTTCTTCGCCTTTTCCTTCAACGCATCCATGACCGGCGGTGTTGACCAGCGATCCCCGGCTTCAAGCTGTTCCAGGTAGACCTTTTCGCTCGGATAAACATGTTCATCCATGAACGCCATCAGCTTGATCCGGAGTTCTTCGACGCGCTCTGAAAAATCGAAATTCATGTTCATGTATCCTGTTTAACGGGGCGGGTGATCCGCTGTACCCGGCGGGATGGCTGCAAGCCGATAGACCCGCGAAACCGGCTTCCGTCAAGCCGCGAAGGCTGGACAAGCCACAACCCCGGCATCATACTGCAATTTCGCTCTGCAAAAGCAAGTTTCATAATAAGGATATCCGATGACGACCCCTGTCGACTATGAAATTCATGGCGCTGTCGCCTTGATTGCGCTCAATAATCCACCGGTGAACGCAATGGGGATTGCGGTTCGCACCGGGATAATGGAGGCCGTCGAAAAAGCCGAGGCCGATGGCGACATCAAGTGTATCGTCCTTACCGGACGGAACCGGTGTTTCTGCGGCGGGGCCGATATCACCGAGTTCGGAAAACCCCGGCAGGAACCATCCCTGTCCGTCATTATCAACCGGATCGAAGCCAGCACAAAGCCGGTTGTGGTGGCCATTCACAATACGGCCGTCGGTGGCGGCTGCGAAGTTTCACTCGGCTGTCACTACCGGGTCGGCGATGCATCGGCGCGGTTTGGACTGCCGGAAATCAAGCTGGGCCTGTTGCCCGGCGCCGGCGGCACGCAACGGTTGCCGCGTCTGATCGGCATTGCACCTGCGCTCGATATCATTCTGGGCGGTGAATATGTCGATGCGGAAAAGGCGCTGGAACTCGGCTTCCTGGACGCCATCATTGAAGGTGACCTGATTGAAGGCGCCATCGGTTTTGCCAATAAATTGATCGCCGACGGGAAGGGGCCGCGCCGGGTCAGAGAGATGTCGGTGGCGACGGATGGGGCGCAGGAAACGCTCGACGCATACCGCCAGAAAACGGCCAAGCGCTCGCGTGGCCTAATCGCACCGGCACGGTGTATTGATGCCGTCGAAGCATCGATGAATATCAGCGTCCCTGAGGGCATGAAACTCGAACGTAAGAACTTTGAAGAGCTTGTGCAATCGGACCAGTCAAAGGCTCAACGGCATCTGTTCTTTGCCGAACGCCAGGCCCATAAACTGCCGGGTGTCGACAAAGACACCGCTCTGCGTCCAATCCGGAAAGTGGCTGTGATCGGGTGCGGCACCATGGGGCGCGGCATCGCCATGAGCTTTGCCAGCAATGGTTTCCCGGTGCTCATTCTTGAACAATCATGCGACGCTCTTGATGCCGGTCTTGCCGCCGCTAACAAAGATTACCAAAGCAGGGTCAAGCGCGGCCGCATCACGTCGGACGAAATGAACACTTGCATGGCGCGCCTTCAAGGCACAACGGACTACGCAGATCTGGCGGATGCGGATATCGTCATCGAAGCGGTATTCGAGGATATGAATCTCAAGAAAGAGATTTTTGCGAAGCTGGATTCGGTGTGTAAGCCGGGTGCCATCCTGGCAACCAACACGTCCTCTCTGAACGTGGATGAAATCGCCGCGGCGACGTCTCGTCCGGCAGACGTGGTCGGCACACATTTTTTCAGCCCCGCCAACATCATGAAGCTGATGGAAAACGTCCGTGGCAAGGCAACCTCACCCGAGGTGCAGGCGACCGTGATGAAACTGTCCAAGGATATCGGCAAGGTCGGTGTCATGGTGGGTGTCTGCGACGGATTTGTCGGCAACCGCATGCTTTATGCCTATCGTGCCCAGGCTGAATATCTGATCGAGGAAGGGGCTCTGCCGGAACAGATCGACAGGGTGATCTATGATTTCGGCTTTCCCATGGGGCCTTGCGCAATGGGGGATCTTGCCGGGCTTGATGTGGGGTATCTCATTCGTCAGCACCGCAACAAGACGATGACAAGTCAGGCGCGGTATTCATCCACTATCGCCGACAGAATTTATGAAATGGGCCGTTTCGGTCAGAAAAACGGCAAAGGCTGGTACACGTATCAGGAGGGCAGCCGTAAGCCTGAAACCGATCCGGAAATTACCAGCCTGATCGAAGCCGTCTCGGCTGAAAAGGGAATCGCGCGCAGGGATATTTCCGATCAGGAAATTCTCGAGCGCTGTATTTATGCCCACATCAACGAAGGGGCGAAAATCCTCGAGGAAGGGATCGCCACACGTCCCAGCGACATTGATCTCGTCTGGGTCCACGGTTATGGCTACCCGGTCGGACGGGGCGGCCCCATGTTTCATGCCGACCTGATCGGTGTGGACAAGATATTTGCGGCAATCAAAAAGCTGCATGAAGCGCATCCGGATATGCCGGCCCCGGCGCCGTTGCTGGAAGAATTGGCAACAACCGGGAAATCGTTCGCCGATCTGACCAAATAAGCGGGTCTGATTGATGACACCGGACCGGGAAGTCATATCCATCCGCGACGACGAACAGCTCGAAACCGCGCGGTTGGAACCCTGGCTGCGCGATGCCCTCCCGGATGCAACAGGACCGTTTCGCCTTGCCCAGTTCGGGGGCGGGCATGCCAACCTGACGTATCTGGTCAGCTTCGGCGACGTGGAATACGTGCTCCGGCGTCCGCCGCTCGGGCCTGTTGCCCCATCCGCGCATGACATGGTCCGCGAGCATCGTGTGCTGAAACGTCTGTGGCAGGCCTATTCTTTGGCCCCGCAAAGCTTTGCCGTCTGTGAAGACGAGAGTGTGATCGGGGCGCCGTTCCACGTACTTGAACGCCGACAGGGAATCGTTGTCCGCCGAGAACTGCCGGCGGATCGGGACTGGCCGCCGGAATTGTTGGGCCGCATGGGGAGTATGCTGATCGATACGCTGGCAGCACTGCATCAGGTCGATCCGGCGGATGCAGGGCTGGATGATCTTGGGCGGCCTGAAGGATTTATTGTCCGGCAACTGGACGGATGGACGAAGCGCTGGCGCGTGGCAAGTCATGAAGACAACCCTGTGATGGACGGTATCATCGACTGGTTGCATGGCCGTATCCCCGAAAGCCAGCGGACCAGTCTGCTGCACAATGACTTCAAGCTCGACAATATGCTGCTTGATGCAGATGACCCTGCGATACCCCGTGCCGTACTGGACTGGGATATGTGCACCCGGGGCGACCCGCTGTCTGACCTGGGCTACGTGCTGACATTCTGGGGGCAATCCGATGATGACGCGGCCTGGATTTTGGGGGCATCGATGCCGACGTGGAATGTGGGTTTCCCGTCCCGGGCGGATGCGATCGAACGCTACGCGACAGCGACCGGGCTCGATTGTTCAGGGGTGCACTGGTATCAGGTGTTCGGCGTCTTCAAGATCGCCGTCATCCTGCAGCAGATCTATATCCGCTATTTGCGGGGGCAGACGAAGGATGAACGCTTTGCCGTTTTCGGCAAACGCATCGACGGCCTCACGGACAAGGGGCGTGTGCTGGCCGGGTTGTAAGTCAGCTGTAACGGCTGGATCCGATGGTGCTGCCGCCGTCCACGACCAGGGTATGGCCATTGACGAAGCTGCCGGCTTTGGAGGCCAGAAAAAGAGCGGCGCCGGCAATATCTTCCGGTTCGCCCAGCCGGCCGATGGGATAGGCCGCAAGTGCGCGTTTCGTGGCTTCCGGGTCTTCCCACAGCGCCCGGGCGAAGTCGGTCTTTACAAGGCCCGGCGCAATGCAATTGGCGCGGATATTGTGCGGTCCCCATTCGACGGCGAGATTTCGGACGATCTGCATGTCCGCGGCTTTCGAGATTCCATAGGCGCCAAGATTTTCACTGCCCTTGAGACCGCCGATACTGGAAATGATGATCACGGCACCGTCCTTGCGTTCGGCCATCTGTGGCAGGACCATGTTGCAGAGCCACAGGTTGGAGCCGACATTGGTATCCATGATCTTGTCATAGGCTTCCTGGGTGATGCCGGCCAGCGGTCCGAAATACGGATTGACCGCAGCGTTGCAAACCAGGAT
This sequence comes from Rhodospirillales bacterium, assembly GCA_040218645.1. GTDB lineage: Bacteria > Pseudomonadota > Alphaproteobacteria > Rhodospirillales > Casp-alpha2 > UBA4479. Next base: position 283,956 of record JAVJQZ010000008.1, on the reverse strand, counting down.
GTCGATCCTGCCCCATGCTGACAGTGTGGCATCAACAAGCGCCTGTAACTGTTCCCTGTCTGAAATGTTGCAGGGAATCCCTAACGCTTCCCCACCGGAATCATTTATTTCACGGGCCACATCGAGGCAGCGTTGCTCCTTGCGGCTGGACACCACGACCTTGGCACCGGCACTCGAATAGACCTTTGCGATCTCCTTGCCGATCCCCTTTGTTGATCCAGTAACAAGGGCAACCTTACCGGTCAGATCAAAAAGCTCGGATGCGCTCACGTGAATTCCCCGTATTCCAGAAGCGTCGTATGACGTCCTGTCGTTTTGCATAGTAAAATATAATTTTGCGTTTAACGGTTGAGCATGTAAAGCAATCAGGGGTGGTTGAAGCCTTGCCGGATCACCTGAAAAAAAGAAAAGCCGGATATTCAAACAACCGGTTTGCCGTTGGGAGTTACGTCGGATGAATGACCCGCAGGAGGGCCTTCAGGCCCTAGTCGCGCCCGCGTCCGTTGCGATTATCGGCGCCTCGGACAACCCTGCCCGCATCGGCGGGCGTCCGATCAGGTATCTGCTCGATTGCGGATACGACGGCCCGATCTATCCGGTCAATCCCAAGCACGAGGTCATTCAGGGGCTTGCGGCCTATGCGACGATCAGAGACATCAACCAGCCGGTGGATTGTGCGCTGATCGCAATCCCTGCAAAGCATGTTTTACAGACACTTCTCGATTGTGCGGCGTCGGGCGTGCGGTCTGCCATTATTTTCAGTTCCGGTTTTGCCGAGATCGGCAACGACGGCATTGAAATGCAGGTGGCGATTTCAGCCCTTTCCGCAGAGACCGGGATGCGGGTTCTGGGGCCGAACTGTCTCGGGGTGCTTAATCTCCACACCCGGTTTTTCGCGACGTTTTCCAGCACCGGTGATGCCGGATATCCGCCACCCGGCCCGCTTGCGATCATCAGTCAGAGCGGCGCGTATGGCACTCATCTGTTTGCCGTTGCCAAAAGCCGGGACATTGGTGTCAGCCATGTGATCACCACCGGCAACGAATGCGACGTCACGGTCGCCGAGTGCATTGGCTGGGCGGCGGATAACGATGACATCAAGGTTATTGCCGCTTATGCCGAAGGCACCAAGGACGGGCCCGCGTTGATCCGCAGTCTTGAAAAAGCGCACGCGTGCGGCAAGCCGGTCATTTTTCTGAAGGTTGGAAAAAGCGAAGAGGGGGCGCAGGCGGCGGCTTCTCATACGGCCTCGCTGGCCGGGGCCGATGAAATCTATGATGCCGTGTTCCGTCAGTTCGGCGTGTATCGGGCCGAAACCACCGAGGATATGCTTGATGCGGCGTATGCCTGCACATCAGGTATTTATCCGAAGGGAAAGAAAATCGGTCTGGTGACGATTTCAGGCGGTGTCGGTGCACAGATGGCGGACCACGCAGTCAGGTGCGGGCTTGATGTGGCGCCGATGCCGCAGGATGCCCAGGACCAGCTGAAAAAACATCTGCCGTTTGCATCAGCGCGAAATCCGGTCGATACGACGGCACAGTTTTTCAATGATCTCAGTCTTGTCGGACTGAACTTCGATATCATGCTCGACAAAGGGAAGTACGATTCCGCCGTCGCGTTTTTTACCCTGGCGGCCTGTTCGCCGTATCTGGTCGACCCGCTGCTTGAGGAACTCGATAAAATCCGCAAAAAGTTTCCGGACCGATTGCTAATCCTGTCGATGGTCGGGCCGGCGGAAATCGTCAACAAATACCGCGAGGCCGGGTATCTGACGTTTGAAGATCCCTGCCGCGCCATTACCGCGATTGCGGCCCTGACCCGGATCGGGCAGGCCTTCGAGCGCCCTGCCATCAGCACCCCCATGGCGCACCCTGCCGAAGTGAAGGCAGACATACCATCCCGAGCGTTGAGTGAATGGGAATCACGCAATCTCCTGTCTGAAGCCGGCTTGCCGGTGGTAGAAGCCGCCCTGTGTATGTCTGGCGAAGCTGCCGGTGAAGCGGCGGGCGCGTATAACCAACCGGTCGCCATGAAAATCAACGGGGGCCGTTTTGCCCATAAAACCGAAATCGGCGGGGTGATGCTGAACATCAGCGGCCCGGAAGCTGCCGCAGATACTTTTACAATATTGCGTGAGCGCGCCGAAAAAGCCGAAGACGCTGATGCGTTGGAAGGGGTTATCGTTGCCCCCATGTTGTCGGGCGGGATCGAAGCCATTCTCGGGGTACAGATTGACCCGGTTTTCGGTCCGGCCGTGATGTTTGGTTTGGGCGGTGTTTTTGTTGAGGTGTTCAAGGACGTTTCATTCCGGCTGGCGCCATTCGATAAGGATGAAGCGTTGAGCATGATTGCGGAGACAAAAGGCGCGCAGCTCTTGCGTGGCGTGCGGGGGCAACCTGCTGCGGATATGGATGCGCTTGCGGATGCGCTGGTCTGTCTGTCCCGCTTTGCCGCAGAGAATGCAGCAAACCTGGAGAGCATCGATTTGAATCCGTTTGTTGTTTTTCCGAAAGGCCAGGGGGCGGTGGCGCTGGACTGTCTGGTGGTCCCGAAAGCCGGATAAGCTCAGGAAAGTGACGAAATCCGGCTCGCCAGGTCCAACAGCCTGGGCGCGCATTCCTTTTCGAGGAAATCCCTGGAGACCCTGAACGCCGGCCCGCCGCAGTTCAATGCATAGACCTGATTGTCATGGGCCTGCAGGGGGACGCCTATGGCGTTGACGTCAGGACGCCATTCGCCGAGCGACATCGTGTAGCCCCGCGTTGCAACATCGTCGATCGCCTGCTTCACGCCCTTGTCGATCAAGCTGAAAGCTTTTGCGCCGACGGTTTTCTTCCGAATATGCGACATCAGGTAATCGCGCTCATCGGTGGGCAGAGCGGCCAGGAGCGCACGCCCCATGGCCGAAACGGCCAGTGGCACATGAGACCCGATATCAATCCGCAAGGTGACGGCACCCGGCCCCCGGCAGGCTTCCAGATAGACCATGTCCAGCCGGTCGCGGGCGCCGAAGGCAATCGTTGCATCGACCTGATCGGCCATGTTCTGCATAAGCGGACGTGCCCGTTCACGGATGTCTAGCCCGGACAGCATCGCATAGCCGAGTTGAAGCACGCCCGGGCCGAGCTGATAGGTGCCGTGATGATCGGAATAGATCAGATAGCCGAGTTTGGTCAGGGTGTAGGTCAGCCGTGATATGGTCGGTTTCGGCAAGCCCGTCCGTTTGGCGAGTTCAAGATTTCCAAGGCCGACATCCCCCATCTCGAAACACCGGAGCACATCCAGACCGCGTGCCAGTGCCGTCACGAACCGGCGGTCCTTGCTGTCATGTTCAAAATCGAAGGCGTCGAAATCAAGGTTTCGTGACATCGTCAATCGCACCGGTTTCTGATCGGGTATTGCATCCTGAGAAACTTATCCTCACCATCAGATAAATGGAACTTTATTCTGCAAAGCGAAATTCAGGAGATATGATAAATGACACTTGATGAAGAGACTTTCAGACAGTTGCTGGATGCTGTTTCGCGGTTCGTTGCCGAACGGCTGATCCCGTTGGAGGCCGAAGTCGGGGCGAATGATGAAGTGCCGGTTCATATCATCGATGAAATGCGCGAGATGGGCCTGTTTGGCCTGTCGATCCCGGAACAGTACGGCGGGCTCGGGCTGAGCGTTGAAGAGGAAGTCCGGATCATTATTGAACTGGGGCATTCATCCCCGGCGTTCCGGTCCGTGGTCGGCACCAATAACGGCATCGGCAGCCAGGGCATCGTGATCGACGGGACCGATGCCCAGAAGGATACGTATCTGCCGAAGCTGGCCAGCGGTGAAATCACCGGGTCCTTTGCATTGACGGAGCCGGATTCAGGGTCGGATGCGGCGTCGCTGAGGACGACGGCGATCAAGGACGGTAACGACTATATATTGAACGGCACCAAGCGGTTCATAACCAACGCGCCCAATGCCGGTGTGTTTACCGTGATGGCGCGCACCGACCCTGAAAACAAACGTGCCGGGGGCATTACAGCCTTTCTTGTTGAAGCGGATATACCGGGAGTGTCACTCGGCAAGCCCTATAAAAAGATGGGCCAGCAGGGCGCACCGGTTTGCGACGTGATTTTTGATAATTGCCGGGTCCCGGCAGAAGCCGTGATCGGCGGTGTCGAGGGGCAGGGGTTTAAAACGGCCATGAAGGTTCTGGACCGTGGGCGGCTGGTGATTTCGGCGAGTTGTATCGGCAATGCGGAACGCCTGATCCGTGATAGTGTCGCGTACGCGATGGAACGCAATCAGTTCGGCCAGCCCGTCGCCGAGTTTCAGCTTGTGCAGGCGATGCTGGCCGATTGCGAGACCGAGTTGTATGCCGCCAGGTCGATGGTCATCGATGCGGCCCGGCTCAAGGATGCAGGTGAGAACGTCACCAAGCAGGCGGCTATCTGCAAGTACTACTGCTCGGAAATGGTAGGCCGTGTCGCCGACAGGGCGGTGCAAATTCATGGGGGTGCCGGGTATATCGCCGATTACGGGATTGAACGTTTTTACCGCGATGTCAGGCTATACCGTCTCTATGAAGGCACATCGCAAATTCAGCAATTGATCATTGCCCGTGAGATGCTGAAGGAAGCGGCGCTGTAGGAAAATGGCCGGTGCTCTTGAACTTGGGCGAGATATAACCGACAACAAACCCTGATCTTGTGCAAATGTTCGGGGGGGAACAGTCATGTCATTCGGTCTTGAGCGGGAAATTGTCGACCGTCCCACCTATGATAAAGCCGTTCGTCACCTGAAAGATCGCGGTGTGCGCCTGCCGAGCATCACCGAACTTTCAGATCCTCCCCGTCATCTGAAACCCGTGTCTGCGGATATTGCCGGGGTTGATCCGGACACCGCCGATCCGGGCAATCTGTTCCGCGTGCACTGGTATAATGCACCGGATCGGAAGGGGCTTGGCGATGTTCCGGCCTATATGGTTGTCCCGCAGGAACTGACGGGCGTGGATGCGAAGATCGTTGTCGCGCTCGGCAACCGTTTTCCGATGATCAATGCCCATAAGGTGCTGGCGGCTTACGGTTGCCTGGTGCCGCGTTTGATGTCCGGCAAGTTTGATCCCGAAATGCACCGTGCGGTCTGGCCATCGACCGGGAATTACTGCCGGGGCGGGGTTGCGATCTCGCGCATACTCGGCTGCCGTTCGGTGGCTGTCCTGCCTGAAGGGATGAGTGCCGAGCGCTTTAACTGGCTGGAAAACTGGGTCACAGACTCGTCGGATATCGTGCGGACGCACGGCACGGAAAGTAACGTGAAGGAAATCTATGATGCCTGTCACGAACTGGCCAGGGACCCGGCGAATGTGATCCTGAATCAGTTTTCCGAATTCAGTAATTATATCATTCACCGCGCCGTCACCGGACCGGCCCTGCAGAAGATTTTCGAAGATGTGAACAAGGCCGGCAACCTGCAAGCCCGCGCCTATGTGTCGGCGTCCGGGTCCGCCGGGACCCTGGCGGCAGGCGATCATCTGAAAGCTGAACTCGGTACCGATACCTGCGTCGTCGAAGCGCTGGAATGTCCGACGCTGCTTTATAACGGTTTTGGTGAGCACAATATTCAGGGGATCGGCGACAAGCACGTTCCCTACATTCATAACGTCATGGGGACGGACTATGTGATCGGTGTATCCGATCATGCGACCGACGGTCTGAATGTGGTCTACAACACGACCGCCGGGCGGAATTATCTCGCATCACGATTAGGTCTTGGACAGGAAACGATCGCCGCGCTGGGCAATCTCGGCCTGTCATCGCTGGCCAATATCCTGGGCGCAATCAAGTACGCAAAGTACAACAGACTGGGCCCTGATGATGTGGTGCTGTCCGTGGCCACCGATGGCGCGGCGCTCTATGAGACCGAACTGGGACTGGCCGAGAAGAAATACTTTGCAAACGGCGTAGATGAGATTGCGGCGGCAGAGACGTTCGGGCGGTACCTTCTGGGCTGTACCACTGACAACATGATCGAACTTGACCGGCCGGGCAAAGAGCGGATTTTCAATCTCGGCTATTATACCTGGGTCGAGCAGCAGGGTGTGTCACTCGATGATTTCGTCGCCCGCCGCAAACAGTCGTTCTGGGATGGTCTGATGGATCTTGTGCCGGCATGGGACGGCATGATCGCTGATTTCAACAACGCCTGAAGCAGGAAGTGAATATGAACGGGGCGAATACACTTGCTATTACATATGGGGTGTGACACAAACCCCACAGCAAACTGCGTGTAGATGACCTCATCTGTTGTCAGCAGTCGCCGCCTCCGATGCCTAATCCGGACCGGCCGTGCCACCTGGCACAAGAACATGGTTGCTGATCTACGCAAGCTCCCAAATTGAAATCAGATGCCACCGGGTTCCTATGCGGGATTCTGGCAGGTGTCTTTATATGAAAGTTATGTTTTGAAAAACTTTAACGAACTCGGCCTCGCCGAGCCTATTCTACGTGCCGTATCCCAGGAAGGGTATACGCAGGCGACACCGATCCAGTCACAGGTCATTCCGCTGATGCTGTCCGGTAAGGACATCGTCGGTATTGCCCAGACAGGAACTGGTAAGACGGCAGCCTTCGTGCTGCCCTTGTTGAACCGAATTCATGAACAGCGCGAACGCCCAGGTTCCAAGAACTGCTCGGCCCTGATTCTGGCGCCGACCCGTGAACTTGCATCGCAGATCGCTGAAAGCATCCGCACCTATGGCAACGCCATGCGTGTTTCCGTGACCGTGGTCCTTGGCGGCGTGAAGCCGGCAGGTCAGATCCGGGCACTGGCACGTGGGACGGACATCATCGTTGCGACCCCGGGCCGCCTTCTGGATCATGTTCAGACCGGCGCTGTTCGTCTGGATAAGACGGAAACGGTGATCCTCGACGAAGCGGATCAGATGCTTGATCTCGGCTTCATGCCGACGATCCGCAAGATCCTTGCGAAACTGCCGAAGCAACGTCAGACGGTGCTGCTGTCCGCGACCATGCCGCAGCAGATCCGTGGACTTGCAGATGATTTTCTTGATCATCCGTCCGAAGTTTCGGTGGCACCGACGTCACGTCCGATCGAACGCATCGAGCAGAGCGTCATGCACGTCGAACGCCATCAGAAGCGCGATGCCCTTATCGGCATTCTGCGCAATGAGAATGTCGAACGCGCCATTGTCTTCACGCGGACCAAGCGCGGGGCCGACAAGGTCTGTGAATCCCTGCAAAAGGCGGGTATCAACGCCGGCGCCATTCACGGCAACAAAAGCCAGCCGCAGCGCGAACGCACGCTTGCCGATTTCCGCGGATCACGGACCAAGGTCCTGGTGGCCACCGATATCGCGGCACGCGGTATTGATGTCGACGGCATTTCCCATGTCATCAACTTTGAACTGCCGAATGTGCCGGAAGCCTATGTGCACCGCATCGGCCGTACTGCGCGAGCCGGCAAAAGCGGGATTGCGATTTCGCTTTGCGAACATACGGAACGCGGCCTGCTCCGTGATATCGAACGGCTGATCGGGAACGCCGTTCATCGTGGCGATGCACCGGAAGGTGGGAAAGGGTTCGATCCCATTCAGGAGTCTGATCGCCAGGCGCATACGGATAGCCGTCCGAAACAGGACCGCAAACCGCACGATGGCCAAAAGCCGCGTGGGGATGGAAAGCAGCGCGAAGACGGCAAGTCGTCAGCACTGCGCAATCGTTCCAGATGGAACAAGGGCAAACCGAAAAAGGCACACCGTGGTCAGCAGTCGCAAGGCCGGACACAGTCCGGCGATGCACCGCGTCAGCGCCTCGCCAGCTAAACGAACCGGTCAGCCGGGCGGGATCGAGCCGATAACCTCGACGTCGCCCTGTCCGGTATGACGGAAGATCAGCGTTTCGCCCTGGCGGGTAAATTGGCCCGTCAGGGCGCTGATCGTCACCTGATGGGTGACAAGAATCTTAGGCCCAGGGACCTTCGTGTTTTGCGCGATAAAGGCCCGGAGGGCTTTCATATTACCCTCACGATCTTTGCTGCGCTGGTAGAACGAGTTCAGCGCCGGCAACGCCTGAACGGGGCCAAGGTTCAGTTCAGATGCCGTATCCATGCACCTGCACCATTGACTTGAATATACGCTGGCGGACTTGATCCCTGCGTCGCGGGCTCTGCTGCCTATGGCCTCGGCTTCATTGCGCCCGGTCTGATCCAGATTCCGCTGTGTCGAACAGTCGCCGATGCGAAAGTTCGCTGGATCGCCCGTGCCCGGGGCATTCGCATGCCGCATGATGGCAAAGTGATCGCTCTCGTTCAGTTTCAGCCAGAGACTTGTATCCGATCTGGCGTCGAAACCGATCAGGCAAAGAAATGCAGTCAGTATGATACGGCGCAGCAACATGACGACCTCCAAATAGATGATGGTTTGTCATAGTGCTATACGTGCCGAAGCACATATTGGATGACTATGCCGTGGCTTTTCGACCCCTTAGCTTATCTCTGATCAGTTTGAACAGCGGCAACAGGATCAGGATGATCGCAATCACTGTGATCGGACCGGAAATCGGCCGCTCAAGGAAGATCATGGGATCGCCGCTTGAGAACAGAAGCGACTGGCGCAGTTTCGGTTCGGCAATCGGGCCAAGCACGATGGCCAGCACCGCGGGTGCCACTGGATAGTCCAGTTTTCTGAGCAGGTAGGCCCCGATCCCGAAGAACAGCATCAGCCAGATGTCATGCATATCCTGGGTCGCGGCATACCCGCCGACCACGGACAGCACGAAGATCATCGGTGCCAGAACGGTAAAAGGCATCCGCAGCATCCAGATGAACAGCGGAATGAAGGCAAGGTTGACGGCGAGGGCAAAGAAATTCGAGATATAGAACGATCCGATCAGTCCCCAGACGAAGTCGGTCTGATTGGTAAACAGCAACGGACCCGGTTGCAGCCCCCATATCACCATGCCGCCCAGCAGGATCGCCGTTGTCGGTGAACCGGGGATGCCCAATGTGAGCATCGGCAGCATGGCGCCGGTGGACGCCGAGTTGTTGGCGGCTTCGGGGGCCGCGATACCGTTGATGTTTCCCTTGCCGAATTGCTCGGGGTGCCTGTCGACCATTTTGGTGATTCCGTAGGCCATCAGCGAGCCGGGTGTCGCGCCCGCAGCGGGTAGAATACCGACAAAAAACCCAAGGAAAGAGCCGATCGTGGTGCCTTTCCAAGATGCAGCGGTTTCACGGATGGCACGTAAAATCCCCTTGATGCTCAGTACGGCTTTGGTCATCGTCAGTTCGCCGCGCGTACTGTCGATGGTCCAGAGCATTTCACCAATACCGTAGACCCCGATGGCGAGCACCAGGAAGTTGATGCCGTGCATGAACCCTGTGATATCGCCGAATACCAGCCGCGGTTCGCCGGTCATGATATCCAGCCCGACGGCGGCCATCACGAGGCCGAAGCAGATCGAAAACAGGGTCTTCGGAATGTCGTCACCGCCAAGACCGACGAAGGTTGCAAATGCCAAAAGCATCAAGGCGAAAATCTCGGGGTCGCCGAAGTCCAGTGCAACATGTGCCAGCGGCGGGGCGAAAGCCGTGAACAGGATGTTGGCGACACTGCCGCCAATGAACGAGGCGACGGCGGCGGTGACCAGCGCCAGATCGGCCCGGCCTTTGAGCGCCAGCGGTCTGCCGTCAAATGTTGTTGCCACGGCAGTTGAGGCCCCGGGAATGCCGAGTGTAATGGATGAAATTGCGCCGCCGTACATGGCGCCATAATAAATTGCCGCCAGGAAGATCATGGCGGAGGCCGGCGGCACGAGGAACGTCGCAGGTAACAGGATCGCGACCCCATTGACGGACCCGAGGCCGGGCATGGCACCGATGAAAAGCCCGAGTGCAACGCCGATTAGCATCAATATGATGTTCAGCGGTTCCAGAGCGATGAATACGCCGTCTACGAGATGGCCAAGTATTTCCATGGTTTCGTCGCCTATCCTTTAGCTCATGATGATGCGAATGATGATTCCGTCGGCTGATCAGAAGAAAAAGTCATACAGGGGGAGAAAGAGCGGTTCGAGGTAGCCCTTCGGCAGTACGATCCGCATGGCAATGTCAAAAAACAGAAATGTGACGACGGGTGTAATCAGCGATATGGCCAGGGTTACACCCCAGCTGTGCCGTCCCAGAAAACGAATGTAATAAATCAGGAATACAGCAATGGCGCCGTAGAAGCCGAGGATATGGGTGAGGCCGATAAAAGCGGTAACCCCGCCACCGACCAGAAGCAGCATCCGCAATCCGTAACTGTCGAGAAATTTCTCATCGGATTGCGACGGCGGTGATTTTTTCAGGTACCAGTTGATGGCGATCCAGACCGTCGATGCCAGCATGCCGGCGGCGAGCCAGAACGGCCAGAAACCGCCGCCGGGGCCTTCACCCCTTACATAACCGATATCCAGTTCGGCGCTCTTGTACATCAAGTAGATCGAGAGAAGTGCCATTAGGCCGGCTGTAATGATTTCTGCACGTCTCATAATGAACGCTCGCTCCCGATCTCTTGATGATACTGTCTGTGTCTAATATTGGCTGTCAGTGGCGCTTACTTGATTGCGCCCATTTCAACCAGCATCTTCCGGTGACGTTCGCGCTGAGCGTCCCAGTAAGCCTTGAGCGGATCACCAGCGAGAAGGTCACCGAACAGGGACTGTTTCTTGCGATAGGCCTGCCATTTCTCGGAGTTGAAGACCTGGGCAAAGAGATCCTGATAGTATTTCTGCGCATCGGCGCTCATGCCGGGAGCGCCGACAACAGCACGCTGCATGCCGTACGAGAAATCGTTGCCTTTTTCCTTCATCGTCGGAACGTCGGGGAACAGCGGCAGACGCTCTGCCGTGAAGGTCAGGATCGGGACAACATCGCCGGATTCATAGAAACCGAGAGCTTCCGACGGGTTGTTGACACTGGAGTTGATGTGCTTTCCGGCCAACTGCTTGGCAACGGTTCCGCCACCCTTGTACGGCACGTATTTGATCTTCAGATCGAAGTTATTGTTGAGGAATTCGGTCAGAAGTTCATCTTCCTGCGCTTTACCCGTCCCTCCCATAACCCACTGGTTGCCATCGGCCTTGGCTTTGGCGAGGAATTCCTCAAACGTCTTGATACCGGAATCCTTGTGCACCCAAAGCAGGAATGTATCTTCCGCCATGCGGCCAACGGGTGTGAACGTCATGATGTCGATGCCGAGTTTTGGCTGGCGCAGAGGGGTCGTGAAGAACGAGTTCAGGGTCACCATGATGGTGTGGTCAGGGTCGTTGGCGCCCTTGGCGGCAATCAGTGCTTCTGCACCGGAACCACCGGATTTGTTGACCGGAACAAGCGGCTTGGAAGCCATTTTTTCCGATTCTACGATGGCCTGCATCAGGCGCGCCATTTTATCGGCACCCCCCCCTTTACCGGCCATGATGATAAAGTCGATCGGTTTTGTCGGCTCCCATGCGGCAGCCGTGCCGGGCATGCCGGCAACCATTGCGCCGATGCTGAACGCACCGGCCAAGCCAAGAACGAGACGTCTAGAGATAGCCATAATAACCTCCCAAGTTACATGTCAGTGCCGGCGCCGCATCAGCGGACAAAACGGCAACGAATTAAAACTGGATGTTCAATTATGGTCACTTCTTGCGGTGACGTTGCCCTTTGGGACCTAATCTTGGTGTTAGGTATACCAATGATAAGTTACTGTTGTTCTGTTGATCAATTCACTTTCAATTTTGAGTTGTTGCCGGCCCGGGCGCTAGTGCACCAAAAGGACCGGCATGTCCGTATGGTCAATAATCCACTGCGTGACACCACCCATGACCATGGCCCGTCCGCGGCTGCGGCCGTAGGCACCCATGATAATGACGTCACTGCCACTGTCCTTGGCGGCCTTTAAAAGGCTTTCCCCAAGGGTTGAATTCTTTGATGTCACGGCTTTCGCCGTTGCCTCAATCCCGTGGTCGAGCAGGTGCAGTATCAGGTCGTCTGCGCTCAGTTCGAGATTATCCGCATCTTCGGCGGCAAGAACCGTCACGGAATTTGCCTCGGCGATGATCGAGCCGCACATGGCGATGGCCCGGGCCGATTCCGCAGACCCGTTCCAGGCGATGGCGACGTTGTTGCCGAGCGATGTGACGGGGGTCTTCGGACACAGTAATACAGGACGCCCCGTGTTCAGCAGTGCGGCTTCGAGCGTCTGATGCCCAAGATTGGTGTCCCGGTCTGGCTGGGCGACCGCAACCACACTGGCCAGCCGTCCCCAGACGCCGACGATGTCGGCCTGTTTGCCGTCCGTGACGCTCCACGAAATCGTCAGCGCATCGTGCTCCGGGGGCCGTGTGGTGCAAATCTTGATGCTGTTTTTTTCTACATACGCATCAAACAGGGATTTCAGGCGCTCTACTTCGTTATCGGTAATTAATGCCGCTGACGAACTGACCTGTTCGCGAACCAGCGCGGGCACCGCGACACCGAAGGGGATAAGATCCCTGGCGCGCGGTTTGCAGTGAACGGCCCGAATATGCGCATTGAAATGGCGTCCCAAGGCACACGCATGATCCAGAACGGCCTCACCTCGGCCATCTCCCCGGATCGGAACGAGTATCGTGCGGAACGCCATATCGTTTTTCCCTAGAACAGACCTTCGACCAGGCCTTCTGCGTTGAGCCTGATGGATTCGGAAGCGGGTTTCCGTGGCAGTCCCGGCATGGTCATGATTTCGCCGGTGACCACGACAATAAATCCTGCGCCCGCAGAAATCCGAACTTCACGCACCGGGACGGAATGGCCGGTCGGTGCGCCTTTGAGGCTTGGATCCGTTGAGAAGGAATACTGGGTTTTTGCCATGCAGACCGGCAGGTTGCCGTATCCTGCCTGTTCCCATTCCTTCAACTGGTTGCGAATTTTGGTGTCGGCCAGAACTTCGTCGGCACGGTAAATTTCCTTGGCGACGGTGTTGATCTTGTCGAGCAGGGACATGTCGTCCGGATAGAGCGGCTTGAAGTTCGCCACACCGGAATCAACCAGCTCGACGACCTTGTTGGCCAGTGCTTCGGTTCCCTCAGAGCCTTTCGCCCAGTGCTCGCAGAGGATGGCTTCGGCACCCTGTGAGGTAACGTATTCCTTCACGGCTTCCACTTCAGCATCGGTGTCGGTGTAGAAGTTGTTGATCGCGACAACGACGGGGACGCCGAATTTCTTGAGGTTTTCAAGGTGGCGGCCGAGGTTCGGGCAGCCTTTCTTGAGAGCAGCGACGTTTTCGTTATTCAACTCGTCCTTGCCGACACCCCCGTTGGACTTCAGCGCGCGGATGGTGGCGACGATGACGACCGCGCTCGGGCTCAGACCCGCTTTGCGGCATTTGATGTCGAAGAATTTCTCGGCACCGAGATCGGCACCGAACCCGGCTTCGGTCACCACATAATCGGCCAGTTTGAGAGCGGTCTTGGTGGCGACGACGGAATTGCAGCCATGTGCGATGTTGGCAAACGGGCCGCCGTGTACGAAGGCCGGGTTGTTTTCCAGCGTCTGTACGAGGTTCGGCTGCATGGCATCCTTGAGCAGTACGGCCATAGAGCCTTCGGCCTTGATGTCGCGGCAGTACACCGGCGAGCGGTCACGGCGATAGGCGACGATCATGTCACCGAGGCGTTTCTCGAGATCGGCGAGATCGGAAGCGAGGCACAGAATGGCCATGACTTCGGACGCCACGGTGATGTCAAAGCCCGCTTCGCGCGGAAAGCCGTTGGCGACACCGCCGAGAGAGCAGGTGATCTGGCGCAGCGCCCGGTCGTTCATATCAAGGACACGTTTCCAGGCGATGCGGCGGATATCGATGTCCAGCTCGTTGCCCCAGTAAATGTGATTGTCGATCATTGCCGAGAGCAGGTTGTGCGCCGACGTGATGGCATGAAAATCACCGGTGAAGTGCAGGTTCATGTCTTCCATCGGGATGACCTGGGCATAGCCGCCGCCGGCGGCGCCACCCTTCATGCCGAAGTTCGGGCCGAGCGATGCTTCACGGATGCAGATCGTCGCCTTCTTGCCGATCCTGTTCAGGCCGTCGCCGAGACCGACGGTCGTCGTCGTTTTGCCTTCACCCGCCGGGGTCGGATTGATGGCGGTGACCAGAATAAGCTTGCCGTCTTCACGGCCTTCCAGGCTTTTGATGAAATCGGCAGAGACCTTGGCCTTGTCATGGCCGTAAGGGAGCAGATGCTCTTCGTTGATGCCCAGTTTGGCACCGATGTCGTTGATGTGTTGCGGTTTGGCTTCGCGGGCGATTTCGATGTCGGTTTTTGCCATGGTTTCGGTCTTTCGATCCTGAGTGATTCCTGTAAGGCGTGTTCAGTCGCCCAGATTGCTGCCGGCCTTAACGCCGGCGTCCTTGGCCCACTCGGCGGCGGGCACCTTGCCGCCACCGGCAGGGCGTACCCGCTTTAGCAGAATGCGCCCGCCTATGCATTGCACGGCGACGCCGTCTTCTGACACGTCAACGACGCGGCTGCTGACGCCGTCACCCTCAACCCGCTGGCAGTCGAAGACGCCGACTTCGGTACCGCCGAAGGTTGTCCACGCGCCGGGCGACGGGTTGGTGCCGCGGATCAGGTCGTAAACCTGCTTGACCGGCTTATTCCAATCGATGTGGGCATGCTTCGCCGTGCAGCGGCGTTCGTATGTCGCGTCGGCCTCGTCCTGGACGATGCGCGGCGGTTTGCCGGAACGGAACAGATCGCAGACCTCGAGAACCGAATCGATGGCAGACGGATAGATTTTCTTGAAATAGAGATCGATCACCGTGTCGTCCGGTTCGATCGGGCATTCCCACATCATCAGGACGTCGCCTTCGTCGAGACCGTCCGTCGGGTAGAACCACGAATAGCCAGACTTTGTGCTGCCCATGATGATCGGCCAGTTGACCGCGGAAGGACCGCGATGCAAGGGCAGCAGCGAAGGATGGAAACAGATCGACCCGTGCTTCGGGGTGTCGCGCGCTGCTTCCGGTACGAACACGTTGACGAACGCCATGACCATCAGATCGGCGTTCAGTGCCGCCAGCTCGTCGAGGGCTTCCTGATCCTTGAAATGCGCCGGCTGATAGACGGGCAGACCCTGTTCCAGGGCGAACTCCTTGATCGGATCGACCGGCTTGCCGTCCTTGTCGGGCTCGCAGTAAACGGCCACGACGTCGTCGGTGCCGGCTTCCAGAATCTTGGCCAGGGCATCCTTGCCGAAGGCCTGCTGACCCATCACGATAACGCGCATATTTCCTCTCCTGTTCGGATGCCGCCGTGACGGCATCCTCAACTTAATTTCGTTTTGCACCCGGTTCGCCGGGTTTGTCTATTTCGCCCGGTTGCCGGGCTAATTCGCAACGCCTGCTGGGCAGGCGAAAACTCTTTATTCGGCGGCCGCTTTCACATCGCCGACCGCGCCGGATGCCTTGATCCGTTCAAGCTCACCGCCGTCATAGCCAAGAACGTCGCGCAGAATTTCCTCGGTGTGCTCACCCAGCAACGGTGAACGTTCGACGTCGACGGGTGATCCGGACAGTTTGATCGGGCAGCCGACCGACAGATAAGCGCCGCGTTCCGGATGATCCACCTCAACGATGGTGCCGGTTGCGCGGAGGCCTTCGTCTTCGGCAATTTCCTTCATGCTGAGGATCGGGCCCACGGGAATGTTGAGCGGGTTGCAGATGTCCATGACCTCGAATTTGGTTTTGGTCATCGTCCACTGTTCGATACGCTCAAAAATCTCATTCAGCTTGTCGAGACGTTCCGGCGGCGTGGCATAACCTTCCTTGGCTTTCCAGTCGGGCTCGCCGATGACGTCACAGATATTTTCCCAGACGGCCGCCTGGGTAATGAAATAGGTGTAGGCGTTTGGATCGGTATCCCAGCCCTTGCATTTGAGAATCCGGCCCGGCTGTCCGCCGCCGGAGTCGTTCCCTGCACGCGGGGTGGCTTCACCGAAGGGAATCCCCTCACCGAATTGCGAATACTCTTTTAGAGGCCCGGCCTTGAGGCGTTGCTGGTCACGCAGTTTGACGCGGCAAAGGTTGATGACGCCGTCCTGCATGGCGGCGAGAACTTTCTGGCCCTTGCCGGTTTTTTCACGCTGGAACAGCGCCGTCACGATGCCGAGTGCCAGATGCAGTCCGGTCCCGGAGTCCCCGATCTGCGCACCCGTGACAACCGGAATGCCGTCAAGGAAACCGGTCGTTGATGCCGAGCCGCCGGCGCACTGCGCCACGTTCTCATAGACCTTGCAGTCCTCGTACTTGCCGGGGCCGAAGCCTTTGACCGAGGCCATGATCATCCGAGGGTTCAGTTCCTGAATGCGTTCCCACGTGAAACCCATACGATCAAGTGCGCCAGGTGCGAAGTTCTCGACCAGCACGTCACAGGTCTTGATCAGACGCTCGAGGACTTCCTTGCCGGTCTCGTTCTTCGAGTTCAGTTCGATGGAACGCTTGTTGTGATTCAGCATGGTGAAGTAGAGCGAATCCGCGCCCGGGACGTCGACCAGCTGTTTGCGGGTTGCATCCCCGACGCCGGGCCGCTCGACCTTGATCACGTCTGCGCCGAACCAGGCAAGCAACTGGGTGCATGTCGGACCTGACTGAACATGCGTGAAGTCGAGAATTTTGACGCCTTCTAGAGCTTTCATGATTTGCTCCTGTTGGTATGTGTTGTTTTCATGTTCGCTTTACTTCTTGGTCACGACGCTTTGCGGGTTGAGATTGCCGATGCGCCCGCTTTCGGTTCCGGCATTTTCATCGATCACGGCATTGACGAGGGTCGGCTTGCCGGATTTCAGGGCTTCTTCGACCGCCTGAGCGAGCTCGTCGGGGGATGTGGCATGCACGCCGACACCGCCGAACGCTTCCATCATCTTGTCGTAACGTGCATCCTTGACGAACACCGTCGGTGCGACGTCGGCACCACCCGTCGGATTGACGTCGGTGCCACGGTAGATACCGCCATTGTTGAAGACCACGACACAGACCGGGAGGTTGTACCGGCAGATGGTTTCGATCTCCATGCCGGAGAAACCGAACGCGCTGTCGCCTTCGACGCAGAGTACCGGACACCCGGTTTCCACGGCTGCGGCGATGGCCTGTCCCATGCCGATGCCCATGACACCCCAGGTGCCGACATCGAGCCGTTTGCGCGGTTTGAACATGTCGATGATCGACCGCGCAAAATCGAGCGTGTTGGCGCCTTCGTTGACCAGAATCAGGTCCGGGTTGGCGGCGACGATCCGTTTCAGGGATCCCAGCGCACCGTGGTAGTCCATCGGCACGTTATTGTTCAAAAGCCGGGGCGCCATCTTTTCGATGTTGGCGTCGCGTTTCGCCTTGACGGCATCGGTCCATTCCGCGGGCGGTGCCGTCCAATTATTGCCCATGCCATCCAGCAGAGCTTCGACACACGACGTGATATCGCCGACCAGCGGGGCTGTAATTTCGACGTTGCTGTCCATTTCCTTGGGCTCGATATCGATGTGCACGAATTTCTTCGGTGCCGTGCCCCATGCCTTGCCCTTGCCATGTGACAGCAGCCAGTTGAGCCGGGCACCGATCAGCATCACGGTGTCTGATTCCTTGAGCACGAGAGAGCGGGCGGCACCGGCATAAAGATCGTGATCATCCGGCAGTAGACCCTTGGCCATGCTCATGGCGATGTAGGGAATGCCGCTTTTCTCGACGAGGGCACGGATTTGATCGTCAGCCTGGGCATATGCAGCGCCTTTGCCGAGCACGATCAGCGGTTTTTTCGCGGATTTCAGCACGTCGAGGGCGCGTTTGACCGAGTCCGGTGCCGGCAGTTGCGCCGGTGCGGGATCGATCACCTTGACCAGTGACTTTTCACCGGCAGCAGCATCCATGACCTGGCCGAGCAGGGCTGCCGGCAGATCAAGATAGACACCACCGGGGCGGCCGGAAACGGCGGCCCGTATGGCGCGGGCGATGCCGATCCCGATATCTTCGGCGTGCAGAATGCGATAGGCGGCCTTGCACATCGGCTTGGCGATCGCGAGTTGATCCATTTCCTCGTAATCGCCCTGCATCAGATCGACGATCTCACGTTCGGACGAGCCGGATATGAGGATCATCGGATAACAGTTGGTGGTGGCATGCGCCAGCGCCGTCAGACCGTTCAGGAACCCGGGGGCCGAAACCGTCAGACAGACCCCCGGCGTTTTCGTCAGATATCCGGCAATCGCGGCGGCGTAGCCGGCGTGCTGTTCGTGCCGGAACGACAGAACCCTTAGTCCCTCGGCCTGCATGAAGCGGCCGAGATCGGTGATCGGAATCCCCGGGACATTATAAATGGTTTTGATGCCGTTCAGCTTGAGCGCATCGATGACGAGATGAAACCCGTCCGTAAGCGGCTGGTCGTCCTGTGCATCCTGGGTTTCCGTCGCGGTCGACGACATGTCGTATCCTCCGTGGTCGTATGGCTGTTCTCAGCCGGTTGATTTGCGTTTGGACCGGCTCGCACCGGGTTCCGACTGGTCGTCGTCATCGTCGGGAGTCAGGTCCGTAAATTCGTGCCAGCTCCTGTGGATGTGCGCATGAAGCTGCATCGTGTGTTCGCGCACAAGCTGGCTGGCGAGATCGCCATCGCGATTTTCGAGCGCTTCGATGATGTGCATGTGATCATCGACCGACAGACTGACGCGGTCGGCTTCTGCCATGGCCCGGGCGCGGATGGCACGCATGTGCAGAAACAGGCCGTCAGCAATGGAATGCAGCATCGAACATTTTGAAAGCTCAAGGATGCGGCGATGGAAGCGGATATTGGCTTCCGAATACTCGTCCATATGTTCGCGGGCTTCTTTTTTACTGTAATCGGCAACCATCCGGCGCAGCGAACTGATTTCCTCGTCACTGGCGTGCTGCGTCGTCAGGCGCGCGGCCATGCTTTCAAGCGCCGCCCAGACGGTAATCATCTCCAGAACTTCATCTCTGGATTTGCGTTTGATGAAAATGCCCTTGCGCGGCTGGATGTCGACGAAACCTTCCTGCTCGAGCCGGGCCAGGGCCTCGCGGATCGGGGTGCGGGAAATGCCGAGCTGCTCGGCCATCTTGCGTTCTTCGAGTTTCAGGTTTGCATCGGCATCGTAGATATTCATGCCGGTGATGGCGTCTTTCAGGACCTCATAGATATGATCCTTGAGGCTGAAATTCGTGCCGACTGCCTTGAGCTTTAAGCTCCGCGCCATCGCCCCCTCCTGAGTGCGGCCGATTTGTTTTTGTATCGGGCTCAGAAACGAAATTCGTCCTGCCCGACCTGCCGGCCGCTTCAATTGTACTTGGTATACCATATGCCACCTTGATAGGTGCCGCAACAGTAGAATATTGCTGTTTTTATGCTGCACTGCACCCAAACCTCCCTCTGTAACCCCTGGTTTTCTGCTGTTTTTTGAATTGCCCAAACTTGTTAACTGGTATATGGTATACCAGATTGAAGCGATAAATCCGGCATGATTGCAAGTAAAAAAATCATAAAAACAATTGCATGCAGGATTTATCCCCAGCGATCGGGGAGGTGGCTGATGAACTTGTATGAACATGAGGCCAAGGAAATTCTGGCGCAATACGGCGTGCCTGTGCCCGAGGGCCGGGTCGTCGATACAGCGGCGGATGCCGAAGCGGCGGCCAAGGCATTCCCGGGGCACAAATTCGCGGTGAAGGCGCAAATCCTGGCCGGTGGCCGTGGGCTGGCGGGTGGTGTCGAGCTTGCCGCCACGCCAAGCAAGGTTGGCGAAATCGCCAAACGTCTTCTCGGCAGCAAGTTGATCACGCCGCAGACCCGCGCCTCGGGGGAAACGGTTTCCAGGGTATACGTGGAAGCAGCCGTTGATTCCG
This sequence comes from Rhodospirillales bacterium, assembly GCA_040218645.1. Lineage (GTDB taxonomy): Bacteria > Pseudomonadota > Alphaproteobacteria > Rhodospirillales > Casp-alpha2 > UBA4479. The sequence continues at coordinate 264,041 of JAVJQZ010000008.1, read as the reverse complement.
ATAAGGATATCTTTCTCGCGGTCCTGGTCGACCAGTCGACATCGCAAATATCGGTTCTTGGATCGTCCGCAGGCGGTGTCGATTTTGAAGAACGGGTCAAACACGAACCCGGGATCGTCGAACAGCTGACGCTTCGGGCGGATGGGTCCTTTGAGGATGCCGACGGTGATGTTTTCCTGCACAAGATCGGCCTCCCGCAGAGTGCATATGCACCTGCCCGCGATATCATATCGGCGCTGATCAAGGTGTTTGTCCGGATTGATGCTTCGCTGATTGAAATCAACCCGCTGACACTGACCCGCGACGGTGCGTTGTGTGCGGTCGATGCCAAGATCAGTATCGATAACAATGCGCTTTTCCGGCATCCGGAATTCGCCGGTCTGTCGTCGGGGAGCGATGGTGATGAAATTGAAATGCAGGCCCAGAAGGACGAGATCAACCTGGTTCGTCTGGACGGGAACATCGGCGTGGTGGTCAACGGTGCCGGTCTTGCACTCGCAACGCAGGACATTATCTCGGACAAGGGCGGTCGCGCAGCGAATTTCATGGATATTCGGACCACGGCGACAAGTCTTCAAGTTGCCCGCGGCATCGGTATCCTGTTAGGCGATCCCTCCGTGAAATCGATCCTGCTGCATGTTCATGGCGGCGGCATGACGCCCTGCGACACGATTGCCGAAGCGCTGGCCATCGCGCTTTCACGTTCGCAGCGGAAAGTCCCGGTAATCACCCGTCTGGCTGGGCATAACGCCGAATACGCGCGCCAGATGCTGGTTGACCGGCATATCCCGCATGAAAATTTCGAGACCATCAGCAGCGCCGTGCAGCGCGCCATTGCTCACGCAGCCTGAGCAGGAGACCGAACGATGAGTATTCTCGCCGATGCCAATACGAAGCTGATCGTGCAGGGCATGACCGGTCGGTCCGGTACTTTTTATACGGATCAGGCGATGACATATGGCACCAATGTTGTCGGCGGCGTCCGCCCGGGGAAGGGCGGCAAGACCCATATCGGCCGTTCAGTATTCAATACGGTCAAAGACGCGAAGACAGCCACCGGCGCAAATGCCAGCATGGTCATGGTGCCGGCGCAGCATGCCGCTGCCGCAATGATTGAATCCATCGAGGCCGAAATTCCGCTGATCGTCTGCGTGACGGAGCGTATCCCGGTGCTCGATATGGTCAGGGTCAAGGATGCCCTGAACGGATCGGCGTCCGAACTGGTGGGTGCAAACTCCCAGGGCGTGCTGACACCGGGTGCCTGCAAGATCGGTGTGATGTCGACGGCGGATGCCCGGCCCGGTCATATCGGCATTGCATCCCGCTCGGCATCGCTGACCAGCGAGGTTGTGGCGAGCCTGAGTGCCATCGGGCTGGGGCAGTCGACGACGGTCGGCATCGGCGGAGACCCGGTTCACGGCATCGGCTTCGTGCGCTGTCTGGAGCTGTTCGCCGCGGATCCGGATACGCATGGCATCGTCCTCGTCGGTGAAATCGGCGGCAACGAGGAAGAACAGGCGGCGGCATTTCTGAAGCAAGCGAAAATCCGCAAGCCGGTGGTGTCCCTGGTTGTCGGGCGTCATGCACCAGCGCAGCGGCGGATGGGGCATGCCGGAACGCTGTCCGTCTACGGCAGCGGTACTGCGCAGTCGAAGAATGCGGCGCTGAAAGCGGCAGGAGCCTGCGTCGTCAACGATGTAGAGGATGTCGCGCAAGCGATGGTCGATGCGATGGTGCCTGCCTAATGTCAATTTGTTCGGTCGGGACAGAACCCCGTTTGACGGTCGGCCCAGAGGCACCATATGGTGAAAGAGCATGTGGTGTGTGGGATGCCATCGTCGAGAATGGCAAGGGGAGGCGCAACCATGTACAGAGAGTATAAAGAACCGCTTTCCTGCATGGTGGCTGCATGCCTGGTTGACTCCGTGAACCAAGGTGCAGGCAGGCATGCCGGGATGACTTCATGCTGATACGCGCTGTTGATTCATGCCTGATCGTCATCGACATGCAGGAACGGCTGGTGCCGGCGATGCAGGCGCCGGCGCGGACGATAAAGAACGCCAGGCTGCTGATCTCGGTCGCACGTGAACTGGATATTCCGGTTCTGCTGACAGAACAGTATCCGAAAGGTCTGGGCCGGACGGTTGATGAAATTGCCAAAGTGGCAAAAGGTCTGCCGGTTCTGGAGAAGATGCACTTTTCGTGTATGGAAGATACGCATTTTGCGGACACGTACCGCAAACTCGACCGCAAGCAGGCGGTGATCGCAGGGATGGAAGCTCATATCTGCGTGATGCAGACGGCGGTCAATCTGATGGATGAAGGTTATGAAGTCTTCGTCGTGACAGACGCCACGTCCTCGCGCACGCTGGAAAGCGAGCAGGCCTGCCTTGATCGCTTGGGCGCATGCGGGGCGGGGATTGTCACGACGGAAATGGTTGTGTTCGAATGGCTTGGAAAAGCCGGAACGGACTCGTTCAGGAAACTGCTGCCACTGGTGAAATAGGTTTACGGCACGATGGAAACATTCACGAAAAGAAAAAAGACTAAACCGGTTCGTCCGGGCAGCGGCAACCGCAAGAAAGCCCGCGCCTTCCCGAAGGGCAGGCAGGTTCAACCGGAAGCACGGAAAGATATTCAGAAGCTGCTGAAAGACAGATCCCGTGCGCGTGATCTGCTGATCGAACATCTGCATCTGATCCAGGACAAGTACGGACACCTGTCGGCGGCGCATCTGGCGGCGCTGGCTGAAGAAATGAAGATGGCCATGGCCGAAGTCTATGAGGTCGCAACATTCTATCATCACTTTGATGTCGTCCGTGAGGGTGAAGAAGCGCCCGCCGAAGTCACGATCCGGGTTTGTGATTCGCTGAGCTGTGAGATGGCCGGTGCAAAGGACATCATCAAATCGCTAGACGACAAAGCGCCCAAGTACGTTCGTGTTGTCCATGCACCGTGCATGGGGCTGTGCGACAAGGCGCCGGCAGCGGCAATCGGCAAGAACTATACCGGCCATGTATCCGTGCAGAGCCTTTTGAAAGCAGCACGTGATCGCGATATCAAACCGTCCCGCCCCAAATACCAGAGCTTTGATGCCTATGTGAAAGCCGGGGGCTACAAGGTTCTGAAAGGCCTTCGAAAAGGCAAGCAGACACCGGATCAGGTTGTCGAAACGTTGCTTGAAGCCGGCCTTCGCGGTCTCGGCGGCGCAGGTTTCCCGTCCGGACAGAAGTGGAAATTCGTCCGTGCCGCACAAGGGCCGCGCTATATGTGCATCAACGCGGACGAGGGCGAGCCGGGTACTTTCAAGGACCGGCTGTATCTGGAAACCAGACCGCACCAGTTCCTCGAAGGGATGCTGATCGGCGCCTGGGGTGTCGAGGCTGAGGCCGTCTACATCTATCTGCGGGATGAATATCCGCACATCCAGAATCTTCTGCTCAGGGAAATCGCCGTTCTTGAAAAGAAACGCGTGATCGAACCGGGATATGTGCATCTGCGCCGTGGCGCCGGGGCCTATATCTGCGGCGAGGAAAGCGCGATGATCGAAAGCATCGAAGGCAAGCGGGGCCTGCCGCGTCACCGTCCGCCCTATGTGGCGCAGGTCGGACTATTCGACCGGCCGACGCTGGTGCACAACGTCGAAACCGTTTACTGGATGCCGGAAATACTCGCCCGCGGCGCGGACTGGTTCATCAATCAGGGCCGCGAAGGCCATAAGGGGAATCGCTCATATTCGGTTTCCGGCCGTGTCAGGAACCCGGGGGTCGTGCTCACGGCCGCGGGGGCAACGGCAGAAGAACTGATCGAACTGTGCGGGGGGATGCAGAAAGGTCATACCTTCAAGGGCTATCTGCCGGGTGGGCCGTCCGGCGGGATCATGCCTGCCCAAATGGGGGACCTGCCGCTTGATTTCGGCCAGCTTGAAAAGCACGGTCATTTCGTCGGCTCGCATGCCGTGGTTATTCTGTCAGACAAGGACCACATGCGTGATGTCTCGGTGAATCTTCTGAAATTCTTTGAAGATGAAAGCTGTGGTCAGTGTACGCCGTGCCGTGTCGGCTGCGAAAAGGCAGTGAAACTGATGAGTGAGAAAAAGTGGAACACGAAGCTGCTCGGCGAACTGTCGACGGCGATGGCGGATGCATCGATCTGCGGTCTGGGTCAGGCGGCGCCGAACCCGATCCGCTCGGTGATGAAGTACTTCAGGAAGGAGGTATCGTGATGTCGGATAAGCTCACCTTCACGCTGGACGGCAAGAAAGTCACGGCGGAACCCGGCGAAACGATCTGGCAGGTTGCCAAACGCGAAGGCACGCACATTCCGCACCTCTGCTGGAAAGATGCCCCCGGATACCGCGCCGACGGCAACTGTCGTGCCTGCATGGTTGAAATCGAAGGCGAGCGTGTACTCGCCGCTTCGTGTGTGCGTACCCCTTCGGACGGCATGAAGGTCATCACCCAGTCCGAACGGGCCAAGACGTCGCGCAAGATGATCATCGAACTTCTGATGGCGGATCAGCCCAAGACCAAGGACGCGCATGACAGCGAATCCGAATTCCTGGGCTGGGCCAAGGCTATGAACGTCAGGACATCACGGTTTCCAAAGGCAAACCGCCCAAAGCCGGATGTGTCGCATTCGGCGATGGCGGTCAATCTGGATGCCTGTATCCATTGCAATCTGTGTGTGCGGGCCTGCCGTGAAGTTCAGGTGAATGACGTCATCGGCATGGCGTCACGCGGGCACGATGCCAAGATCGTTTTCGATTTCGATGACCCGATGGGTCAGTCCACTTGCGTTGCCTGTGGTGAATGCGTGCAGGCGTGCCCGACCGGTGCCCTGATGCCGAAGACGATCATCGATGATAAAGGCAAGGGCGGCCGCGTCGCCGACAAGCAGGTGCAGTCGATCTGTCCGTATTGCGGTGTCGGTTGCCAGATCACCTATAACATCAAGAAGAACAAAAAAACCGGCCGCGACGAGATCGCATGGGTCGATGGCGCCGGTGGCCGTGCCAATGAAAACCGCTTGTGCGTGAAGGGCCGCTTCGGGTTCGATTACGTCACCAGCCCCGAGCGGCTGACCAAGCCGCTGATCCGCAAGCCCGGCAAAGCCAAAGGCATCAACATCGATCCGCGAAATCCCTATACGCATTTCCGTGAAGCCACGTGGGATGAAGCCCTGAAATTCGCAACAAAGGGTCTCAAGGATCTGCGCAAGACGCATGGCCCGAAAAGTCTGGCGGGTTTCGGGTCCGCCAAGTGCTCCAACGAGGAAGCTTATCTGTTCCAGAAGCTGGTGCGGACCGGCTTCGGGACCAACAACGTCGATCACTGCACGCGGTTATGTCATGCGTCCTCGGTCGCCGCGCTGATGGAATGCATCGGCTCAGGCGCAGTGACCGCACCGTTCACGGCCGTGAAAGATTCCGACGTGATTATCGTCATCGGCGCCAACCCGACGGAAAACCATCCGGTCGCCGCCACCTATTTCAAACAGGCTGCAAAACGTGGGGCTGAGCTGATCGTCATGGACCCGCGCGGTCAGGCGTTGAAGCGTCACGCCGCGCATATGCTGCAGTTCAAGTCCGGCAGTGACGTCGCGATGCTGAATGCGATCATGCATGTGATCGTCGAGGAAGGTCTTTACGACAAGCAGTATGTCCAGTCCCACACCGAGGGATTCCGGAATATGGAAAAGCACCTCAGGGATTTCTCGCCAGAAAAGATGGAGGATATCTGTGGTATCAGCGCCGATGAACTGCGCACCGTTGCCCGCAAGTATGCAACGGCGGGCCGCTCGATCATTTTCTGGGGCATGGGTGTTTCCCAGCACACCCACGGTACCGACAATGCACGCTGCCTGATATCGCTGGCGCTGATGACCGGGCATACCGGCCGGCCCGGTACCGGTCTGCATCCGCTCAGGGGGCAGAACAACGTGCAGGGCGCATCGGATGCGGGCCTGATCCCGATGGTGTTCCCGGATTACTTGAAAGTCGGCAATGACGGCATTCGCGCGCGCTTTGAAAAGCTGTGGGGTGCCGAGCTTGATCCGAACCCCGGACTGACCGTGGTCGAGATCGTGCATGCCATTCACAATGATGAAATCCGCGGGATGTACATCATGGGTGAAAACCCGGCGATGTCGGACCCGGACGCGAACCACGCCCGCGACGCGCTGGCCAAGCTCGAACATCTGGTGGTGCAGGATATCTTCCTGACTGAAACGGCCATGTTCGCCGATGTTATCCTGCCGGCCACCGCATGGCCTGAAAAAGACGGCACGGTGTCGAACACCAACCGCCAGGTGCAGATGGGCCGCAAGGCGCTCGATGCGCCGGGTGATGCCAAGCCGGACTGGTGGATTACCGTTCAGATGGGCAAGCGCATGGGTCTGAAATGGACGTATAAAAATCCCGCGGATGTGTTTGCCGAGATGAAACAGGCGATGCCGTCGCTCGACAACATCACCTGGGACCGTCTGGAAAATGAACACTCCGTCACCTACCCGTGCCCTGCGCCGAACCATCCGGGTGAGGACATCGTCTTTGCCGACAGGTTTGCGACGGATGACGGGCTCGGCAAGTTCGTCCCGGCCCAGGTCACGCCGCCGAACGAGCAGCCCGACAGGAAGTACCCGTTCATCCTGATCACCGGACGTCAGCTCGAACACTGGCACACCGGGGCCATGACGCGGCGATCCTATGTGCTAGATCAGGTACAGCCGTCGCCGACGGTGCAGATGAACACGCTGGATATTTCGCGGTTCGGGATCGAGCCCGGTGACAGGGTCAAGGTGGCAACCCGCCGGGGTGAGATCGAAATCGCGGTCCGCGCCGACAATATGGTGTCGCCGGGCACGATCTTCATTCCGTTCGCGTATGTGGAGGCCGCGGCCAACGAACTGACCAATCCGCAGTTGGATCCGATCGGCAAGATCCCCGAGTTCAAGTACTGCGCGGCACGCGTGGAGCCGATGCAGTAGGGGGCTTTTGGCCTGACTTAATTTGTCACCCCGGCGCAGGCCGGGGTCCAGTGCAATTGGATACTGGATTCCGGCTTTCGCCGGAATGACCTAGTGGTTTTAGAAAGCCCCCCGGAAACGAAAGGGCCGCCCTGCATGTGCACGGACGGCCCCTGTTGTTTCGATGACTCGATCCTAAAGCGCGTCGTCGCCGGTCTCGCCGGTGCGAATGCGGACGGCCTGGTCGATATTGTAGACGAAGATTTTGCCGTCGCCGATTTTCCCGGTGTGGGAAGCCTGTGCGACCGCTTCGACAACCCGTTCGGCACGTTCATCGTCGACAACGATTTCAAGGCGCACCTTGGGCACGAATTCGACGTTGTATTCTGCGCCACGGTACACTTCCGTCTGGCCCTTCTGGCGTCCGAAGCCTTTGACTTCGGAAACCGTCATGCCCTCGACACCAAGCTCGGTCAATGCCGTGCGGACAGCGTCGAGTTTGAACGGTTTGATGACAGCCATAATGAGTTTCATCTTTCTCTCCTCTGTCCCTGGTTCAGAAATTGTAGTCGCGTTCACCGTGATACGAAAGGTCCAGCCCTTCGTTCATTTCGTCGTCGGTTGCCCGGAGCCCGCATACGGCCTTGGCGATATAGACGATGACCAGTGTCGCCACGATGGACCAGACGACGGTGGCGGCAACGCCTGTTGCCTGTACGCCGAGTTGCGAGGCGATGGTCATACCGTCGGCAAGACCGGCGCCACCGAGTTCGGCGCTGACGAAAACGGCGGCGGCCAGGGTGCCGAGAATACCGCCGACACCATGGACGGCAAACACGTCCAGGGAGTCATCGATCTTCATTTTCTCTTTAATGAGGACCACGGCACCGTAGCACATGAACCCGCCCATCAGGCCGATACAAAAACCGCCCAGTGGGCCGACAAAGCCAGATGCCGGGGTGATCGTGGCGAGACCGGCGACCATGCCGGTGACGACACCGACAAGGCTCGGCTTGCCGAATTTCTTCCACTCGATGAAGACCCATACCAGTGATGCGGTGGCGGCCGATATATGTGTAACCGCCATCGCCATGCCGGCGCTGCCGTCGGCAGCAAGGGCACTGCCGGCGTTGAAGCCGAACCAGCCGACCCACAGCATAGATGCGCCGATCATGGTCATGCCGGGGCTGTGCGGGGGGTGCAGTTGTGTCGGGTAGCCTGGTCGTGCGCCGAGGATGGCGACGATAACGAGCGCCGAGGTTCCGGCGGTCGCGTGCACGACCAGTCCGCCGGCGAAGTCCATGACCCCCATTTCGGCCAGAAATCCGCCGCCCCAGACCCAGTGGCAGACAGGGGCGTAAACAAGGATCAGCCACAGGCCACTGATCAGCAGGACGGCTGAAAATTTGATGCGTTCGACATAGGCACCGACAATCAGTGCCGGGGTGATGATGGCGAACGTCATCTGGAACATGAAGAAGACGCTTTCCGGGATGTCACCGGATACGGCATCGAAGCTGACGCCGCTCAGCATCGCTTTTCCGAGACCGCCGACGAAGCTGTTCCCTTCGTCAAAGGCCAGACTGTAGACTCCGGCGAACCAGAGCACGGACGCCAGACAGGCGATCGCGAAGCAGTGCATCAGCACCGAAAGCACGTTCTTGGCCTGAACAAGACCGCCATAGAAGAGCGCCAGTCCCGGCAGCGTCATGAACAGGACGAGTGCCGTTGACGTCAATATCCACGCCGTATTGGCGCCGTTCAATTCCTGTGCTGACGCCGGAAAGGCGACAAGGATCATGGTCAGCGCTGTGGAAAGTCCAAGTAAAGCACTGCCACTCCGGTATTTGATACCCGACATAGTGTTTCCTCCGATTTGAAGAAACGGCGTATTGGCTCTCCCAAGCCGTCGGCACACCGTTCCCATGCATATACCTTGATCAGCTTTGTCCGGAAAATGCCTAAAACGAAGGCAGATTTGGGAACTGACCGTTGGTTTCTCCCGTATCACAGGGGATACAGCAAAACCGGGGCCAACTTTCCGGTTTCTGCATCCCCGGCATTGCAAAGGGACGGGGGCTTCGCGAATATGACGCGACATTTTCTTGTGGAGGAATTCTTTCAATGCGTACGGGTGGTCAGATGGTTGTCGAGGCGCTTGTCGCCAACGGCATCGACAGGGTTTTTTGCGTGCCGGGTGAGAGTTATCTGTCGGTACTGGATGCATTGTATGATGTTTCCAACAGGATACAGGTCACGGTGTGCCGCCAGGAAGGGGGCGCCGCCAACATGGCGGAGGCCTATGGCAAGCTGACAGGCAAACCGGGCGTACTGATGGTCACGCGCGGCCCGGGGGCCACCAATGCCTCCATCGGGGTCCATACGGGGTTTCAGGATTCCACGCCGATGATCGTGCTGATCGGCCAGGTTGCCCGCGATCAGGCAGACCGCGAAGCGTTTCAGGAAATCGATTATCGCCGGATGTTCGGGCAGATGGCGAAATGGGTCGCCGAGATCGAGGATACCTCCCGCGTGCCGGAATACATGTCGCGCGCGTTTCAGACGGCGCTTGCCGGGCGGCCCGGACCGGTCGTACTGGCATTGCCCGAGGACATGCTGTCGGAAAAAGCCGATGCGCCGGAAACCCGGCCGGTCACCATCGCCCGCCCAGGCGTCGCCGCGGCGGATATTGAGAAATTCCGCACCCGGCTTTCGAAGGCCACACGCCCATTGCTGATGGTCGGCGGCGGTGGCTGGACGCCAGCCGCAAGCAAGGCCCTGACCCGTTTTGCCGAGGCCAATAATCTGCCTGTTTCGTGTGCCTTCCGCCGGCAGGATGCGTTCGACAATACCCATCCGCTTTATGCCGGGCATGTCGGCATCGGGGCCGACCCGAAACTGATTGATCGTGTCAAAACCGCGGATCCCTTGATCGTCATCGGCCCCAGACTTGGGGAAATGACCACCGGCGGATACGAGCTTCTAAAGCCGCTGCACCCGGACCAGCCGCTGGTGCACGTGCATCCGTCTGGCGAGGAACTGAACCGGGTCTATGCCGCCGAACTACCGATCCAGGCCGATGTCACCGGATTTCTGGAAACCTGCGCGGACATGGACCCCCTCGACAGCAGTGCCTGGGCCGATGATGCCAGGGCGGCCCACGCCGACTACATGGCGTTTACGACACCCGAACCATCCGACAGTGCCGTTGATATGGGCGCCGTTATGGATACGATCCGCGACGTTTTGCCGGATGATGCCATCGTCACCAACGGGGCCGGGAACTATGCCATCTGGGTACACCGTTATTACCGCTACAAACAGCCTGGCACCCAGCTTGCCCCGACATCGGGGGCCATGGGCTATGGCGTGCCCGCGGCCGTTGCGGCGAAACTCAGACATCCCGAGCGGGTCGTGGTCTCCTTCGCGGGTGACGGCTGTTTCCAGATGAACTGCAACGAACTGGGCACCGCCTTGCAGTTCGGCGCCAAGGTGGTGTTCATCGTCGTCAACAACAGCATGTACGGCACGATCCGTATGCATCAGGAACGCCGGTTCCCGGACCGGATTTCGGCGACGGATATCATCAACCCTGACTTTTCCAAGCTGTGTGAAGCCTATGGCGGCAAGGGGTATCTGGTCACCACCACGGACGCGTTCCGACCGGCGCTCGAAGATGCCATCAACAGCGACAGCATGGCGTTGATCGAAATCCGGATCGACCCCGAAGACATCGCCCCCGGCCGGCGGCTGAGCGAGCTCTGATGGTCCGGCAGAATCCCGATGACGCGATGATCCTTTTTGCGAACGAGGCGTTCTATGCCGCATTCGCCTCCGGGGACGTCAATGCGATGAACGATGTCTGGGCAGATGATGCGCCGTGCGTCTGCCTGCATCCGGGCGCGACCCCGATCTTTGATCGCACCCAGATCATGATGAGCTGGGAACATATCCTGTCGGATCCCGGGGTGCGGGAGATGCAGATGCATTCCGCACGGGTGATGTCGTACGGTACGACGGCGCTGGTGGTCTGCTATGAATCGCTCGGCGGCGGCACGCTTGTCGCGACAAACGGGTTCATTCGCGAAGACGGGAAATGGCGGATGGTGTCGCATCAGGCAGGTCCCTGTCCGGATGCGCCGGACGACGAAGATGATGATGCCCCGGATGACGCGACACCCAGCCTGCACTAACTCACTCATACTTCGAGACGCTGCGCTCCTCAGTATGAAGTTTTATAAGCGCTCTCCTCATCCTGAGGAGGTCGTCAGGCCGTCTCGAAGGATGAATTGTCAGCCTTTATAATTCGCCCTGATCTGCGCAATGGCGCTGGCGGCGAGGCGGGCTTCCGGCGGGTCGGCACGGCTGGTCAGGACAACCGGCACCTTGGCGCCGAGCACCACCCCGGCGGCCAGCGCGGAGCGGAAATAGACCAGCATCTTGAACAGCCCGTTGCCCATTTCAATGTTCGGCACGGCAAGGATATCGGCCTGACCGGCGACCGGTCCGCCAATCCCCTTCATCCTGGCAGCGTCGGGGGAAACGGCATTGTCGAACGCGAACGGCCCGTCGACGTGCGCATTTTCGACTTCGCCGGAATTGGCGCGTTCCACGATCTGCCGCGCCAACAGGGTCGATGGCATGCTTTCGATCACGCTTTCCGATCCCGACAGCATCGCGACCTTCGGCGTCTCGTAGCCCAGCGCATGCGCCAGATCGACGGCGTTGAGCACGATATGCATCAGGGTGCTTTCGTTCGGCGCGACATTCACGGCGGCGTCCGAAATCATCAGCGCCTGATCCGAGCCGGGGACGGTCATGTGAAAGACGTGACTGATGCGCCGGTCCGTCCTGAGACCTGCGTCCCGCTGTACGACCGCGCGCATGATCGCGTCGGTGTGCAACTGGCCCTTCATCAGGGCCTGCACTTCGTTGGCCGACGCCAGCTGCACGGCGGCATCGGCGGCGTGGTCCTCGGGTTTTGAATCGACAATGCGGACATCCGAAATATCCCAGCCCATGTCGTCTGCAATCTTATGGATATCGTACTTGTTGCCGACCAGCGTCGGGATGATCAGGCCTTCGTCACTGGCCTGTCTGGCACTTTCCAGAGCCACCGGATGATCGGCGCCGGCCACGGCCATGGCCACCGGCGGCAGGGCGCGGGCCTTGTCCATCAGGCCTTGGGGTACTTCAAAGGGGTGCGTGCTTAACATTCTTTTATCCGGTGTTCAGAGGTCACGAAGGGTTTCAGGGCCGGGTGTCAGTTTGCCGGCCTCGATATTGCGAATGACGTTGCAGATCGCCGCGTTGAGCGGCGTCGGGATGCCGTGGCTGGTGCCGCGCGCGACGATCAGGCCGTTGATGTGATCGATCTCGGTTGGGCGGCCTTTTTCGACGTCCTGCGCCATGGACGGACGCTGGCTGTCCTTGCGCCGTGCCATGTCGGCATTGAATTTGTCGAGCACGATCTTCAAGGCGTCTTCCGATCCTTCGTCGGCGGCAGCAAGCACGTCGGGTTCCAGCCCCATGATCCTGACGAGGTTCGCGCCTTCCGCCCAGCCGACGCGAACGGCTTCCGCCGCCAGACCGATGGTAATTCTGCGCATGTTCGGGTCTTTGTTGTTGGTGTTGGCGCCCTGGCCGGTGGCCGCCGAGACCGGGTTGCGCATGGCGTTGGCGGCGAGCTTCGACCAGCGTTCGCCCATCAGGTTGCCGGTGGTGAGGGTACTGTCGATCGCCGACAGCATGGCGGCGATCTCTTCAACACGGGGGGTGATGTCGCCGTTGATTTCACCGACCCGGAAGACGGTATGCGCCGTCCCGCCGAGCTTGATCCTGCGCTCGATATGACCAGGCGCGGGCAGGGAGAGTGAAATCTGGCTGGCGATGCAGCCGACGGTTCGTGCGGCACCCAACACGTCTGCGATACGGTCTTCGTTAATGCCGTTCTGCAGCGAAACGGCAACGCCGTCAGCGGCCAGATAGGGCTTCATCCGTTCCGCCGCCGCCGTGGTGTCATAGGATTTCACGGCAAGGAACACGATATCGAAAGGCGCGATCTCGCCGGGGCCGGGCAGGTCGTCCGTCAGAATGGCGTTGGCTTTGACCGTAAAGCACTCGGGTTCCGTCAGGCCTTTGAGCTTCAGTCCGCCGCGCATCGCCGCCACATGATCCGCCCACGGGTCAATCATCGTGACGTCATGGCCGTCGCGGGTCAGATAGCCGCCGACGTAGCCGCCCAGCGCCCCGCAACCCATGACGGCGATACGTTTGCTCATTTCGGGATTTCCTTGTTCCGTCAGATCGCCGCAGCATTAGAAAGGTCCCGGGTTGGTCGGGTCAAGTGTGATGGGCGGTCCGTTCAAGGTGTGCCGGTCTAAAGCCGCCCGAACCCATAGATCAGTTCACTCAGGATACGAATACCGGGTTCGATCCGTTCCGACGGCAGGGACGAGAACGCGAGACGGAAATAATTCCGCGGGCGTTCCTTGCCGAAGAAATGCACGCGCCCGGGTTCGATCAGCACACCTTCCGATTTGGCGCGTTCAGCCAGTTCCTGTGCATCCAGCTTATCCGGGCCGCGAACCCAGAAGCTGGTGCCGCCGAAACCGGGCCGGGTGGCGGAGGCGGGCAGGTAGTGTTGCAGGGCATGATCCATGGCTTCCCAACGGGTGCGAAACTCCCGGTGCAGACGGTGGATCAAGGCATCGTGATGACCGAGCGACAGAAACAGTGCCGTCTGGCGCTGGTTGACTGTCGGGGGATGGCGCAGCATCAGGCGTCTCAGCGCACGCGCTTCTTCAATCAGGCGCCGGCTGGCGACCATGTAGCCGAGCCGGAGACCCGGAAACAGGGACTTCGACAGCGAGCCGATATAGATAACCCGGCCGGCTTCATCCATGGATTTCAGCGCGGGCGTCTGACGGCCGACGTAGTTGGTTTCGAACTCGTAGTCGTCTTCGATGAGGATGGTGTCGTTCTGTTCTGCCCGTGCCAGCAGGGCTTCACGGCGTTCCAGCGGCATCGTTGCCGTGGTCGGGAACTGGTGGCTCGGCGTCACGTAAAGGTAATGGCAATCATCGATCTGCGCGTCGGCAGGCAGGCCATGCTGATCCACGGGGATCGGCACCACGCGCCTGGACTTCAGCCGTGCGATATTGAACATGTCGGGATAGCCGGGGTCTTCGACGCCGACGACGGTGTCTTCGGTAAACAGAAGGCTGGCGAGGATGTACAGCGCATTCTGTGCGCCCATGGTGACGAGGATTTCGTCTGCGCTTGCGGTGATGCCCCGGCGCGGCAGGATATGGGTGCGGATCTGTTCGATCAGCATCGGATCATCGTGCACCAGCCGGTCGCCGGTCCACGCATCCATGGCGCGACGTCCCAGCGCCTGGCGAGCACATTCACGCCACGCCGCCAGCGGGAACAGTTGCTGGTCCACCTGGCCATATACGAACGGATAGGGATAGGACGGCCAGTCGATGGTTTTTTCGATATTCTCCTGCCGGCTCGGATACACGCGGAAACGGCGGTCCCAGTCCATTTTATCGGTGGCGGGTTTTTGACGCCGGTTCTTTTCAGGGACGGCCTGGCCGCACATCTCATCATTGACGTAATAGCCGCTGCGTTCGCGGGGGATCAGGTATCCGTCGTCGACAAGGTTCTGGTAGGCAAGGACGACGGTGTTTCTGGAAACGCCAAGGTTCTCCGCCATGCGCCTGCTCGACGGTAAAGGCTCGCCGCCGCCCAGTTGACCGCCCAGAATGGCATCCACCAGGGTTTCGCGGATTTGCGCCTGCAGACTGACGTTTTTGTTCCGCTTCAGATGGAAAATAGCATCGCGCACCCCGAAACACTCCCCCTTGTCATGTCGCGTTGGTCCAGCGTGGTCTGGAATAATGCGGGAATCTGGCCCTATTATGGGGCCAGGTCAAACGTCTACGCTCATGGGCAGATGAATACGGCTGTTCCATCCTGAATTTGCCTGTATATGTCGACCAGCAAATTGGTTTTTTGACGCGACGGAAAACCGGCGCGTCCTTTGAATGTGGAGGATCCCATGGAATTCACGACGAACTCTCTCGAACAGCACTGGATGCCGTTTACCGCCAACCGGGAATTCAAAGCCAATCCCCGGATCGTCGTGAAGGCCGAAGGCATGTACTTCATCGATCACAAGGGCGGCACCGTGCTTGATGGTTCAAGCGGCCTGTTCTGCGTCCCGCTCGGCCACGGCCGT
Organism: Rhodospirillales bacterium; assembly: GCA_040218645.1. Taxonomy (GTDB): domain Bacteria; phylum Pseudomonadota; class Alphaproteobacteria; order Rhodospirillales; family Casp-alpha2; genus UBA4479. Next base: position 248,830 of record JAVJQZ010000008.1, on the reverse strand, counting down.
CCGGAAATTGCCGATGCTGTCCGCGAACAGCTGCTGACCAACGATTACACTCCGCCGTTCCAGCTTGGCCATCCCGGCTCGTTCGAACTGGCATCGAAGGTCGCTCGCATTACGCCGGAAGAAATCAACCACGTGTTCTTCGTCAACTCGGGTTCGGAATCCATCGATACCGCGCTCAAGATAGCGATGGCCTATCATCGCGCCAAGGGTGACGGTCATCGCACGCGCTTCGTGTCGCGCGAACGGGCCTATCACGGCGTCAACATCGGTGGCGTCAGCCTGGCGGGTATGGTCAAGAACCGCGAAACATTCACCAACGTGATGCCGAATGTCGTCACCATGCGTCATACATGGTCGGCCGATAACGTCTTTACGCCGGGCCAGCCCGAACGGGGCGCCGAGCTTGCCGAAGACCTGGCGCGTCATTGCGAAACCTATGGCGGTTCAACCATCGCCGCCGTGTTCGTTGAGCCGATCGCCGGTTCCACGGGTTGCCTGGTGCCGCCGGTCGGTTATCTGGAGCGCCTTCGTGAAATCTGTGACCAGCACGGCATTCTGCTGGTGTTCGATGAAGTCATCACCGGTTTCGGCAGGCTGGGTCATGCCTTCGCTGCCGATGCCTTCGGCGTCACGCCGGACATCATGACCATGGCGAAAGCCCTGACCAACGGGGCACAGCCGATGGGTGCGGTCGCCGTGAAGGATGAAATCTACGAAACCATCACCAATGCGTCGCCGGAAAATGCCATTGAGTTTTTCCACGGCTATACCTACTCCGGTCACCCGGCAGCATGTGCGGCAGGCAACGTGGCGCAGGATATCTATCAGAACGAAAACCTGTTTGAGCGTGCCGGTACACTGGGGGGATACTTCGGTGAAGCCCTGCACAGCCTTAAAGACCTTGAGTGCATCAAGGATATCCGCAGCTACGGTCTCATGGGTGCGGTTGAGGTTAAGCCGCAGGGTGCGCCCGGCGCACTCGGCACGCAGTTGCAGAAGGATTTGTTCTGGAACGGCTTGCACGTGAAATTCACCGGTGACAGCGGGATCATCGCCCCGCCGTTCGTGGCCGAGGAAAAGCACATCGACGAGATGATCGATAAGCTGCGCGCGACCCTGTCGAAGATCTGATTGGTCACCCCTCACCCGGCTCGCTATGCTCGCCACCCTCTCCCTTGGGAGAGGGTGGACGCGCCGAAAATTCCCTCTCCCTCGGGAGAGGGATAGGGTGAGGGGCTAATCCGATAAAATCCGCTTCACGCCGGCAACGCCGTCCGAGCGACACCACGGCTTGTGGCCGCCGAGCCCGCGGTTGATGTATTCCCGTTCGGCGTCCGCCATGGCGCCTATTCTTATCCTGGTGAGTTCCGGGTACGACATGTCTGATGCTGCTTCGAGGTCTACGCGTTTCGCCTTGTAGGCGGCATGCACAGAGGATTTCACAAGGCCGCAAAAGCTCGCGACCTCATAGTCATAAATCAGCGTGTAATAAGGAGACCGGGGCTCAGCGCGGGCATGTCCGGCAATGAGCAATCCCGACAGCAGGAATAAAGATACAACCGCGAACCTAGGTCCTGGCAAAATACTCGCCGATGATTTCTTCCTTGGTGTCGAGCGAGACATCGGCAACTTCCTTGCGTGCGCCGAGTTGCGTCCACTGGATCTTCCAGTAAATCTCGTCCTCGCTGCGGAGTAGCCCGAGAAATGCCTCATAGAAACTGATGTCGAAAAACGCCGTGACGTTTTCATTCTCGTTCTGACCGAACGGAAGTTCGGCTTCCATGTCGCCGTAGTTCTTGAAAACCGCGGTCCCGACCATCTGGCCATCATCCTGATAGAGGCGGACAATGATCGACGGGCGCGGCGCGGGGCCGGTCCGTTTATTCAGGACCTGAATGGCGAAGCGGGATATTTTCTGAACCGTGGACGGCATCGGTGATTTCCTCAGGCAGTTCTAAACGGTGATCAGGCTGCGGCGGCGGCTTGTGCAGCAGCAGCTTCGGTATCCTTCATACGCTTCATCGCGGCACGTTGCTTCGAGGCCTCTACGATCGCTTCTTCACGGCGCTTCTTGATCTCGTAGATGACCGCCCCGATCAGGGTGAAACCCATGATGACCACGGCCAGTGCCGAGATCGACGGGTTGACGCCGAACCGGGCCAGACCGGCCAGTTCGGTGGTAAGCGTGCCGCGGGCGACCATCGTGAAGACCGTGGTGTTGTAGTTCTCGAACGAGGTCAGGAAGGCCAGCACGATGGACGACAGGATCGCCGGGCGCAGGAACGGGATCAGCACCTTCCAGAACACCTGGACGTGCGTGGCGCCAAGATCGAGCGCCGCTTCTTCCTGTGTTTTGTCGAACCGCTGCAGGCGGGCGATGAAGACCAGCATGCAATAGGCCGAAATGAACGTCGATTGCCCGACGATGGTCAGGAAGAACGGATTGTTCGTGGTTTCGTAATCCAGCCCGACCAGTGAGCCGAACCGCTCCCAGAAGATCACGGTGGAAATACCGATGATAACGCCCGGTACCAGCACCGGCGAGACGACGATGGTGTAATAGATCGGACGGACCCGTTCCGAGACCTGCATCAGCATGATCGCGCCGGCCAGAGCCGTCGGGACCGACAGGGCAACAACCCCGGCGCCGACCCAGAGCGAGTTGATGAATCCGTTGACGAGACGGTCATTGGCGGCCAGTTCGCCGAACCATTTGACGGTTGTGCCTTCCCACGGCGTGATCGTCGGATAGCTCGATGCGTTGAACGCCGATGCCGACATGATCAGCAGGGGGCCGAACAGATACAGGAAGAACAGGAGGATATAACCTCTGACGACCCAAGTGCGGAGTTGATTGCTACTCATCGTTTTGCGATATCCCCAAGTCCGACCTTGAACACCCGCATCATGATGCGCACGAAAATGATGCACGAAATCAGCAGCACGAAGGCGTATGCCGATCCCTGCGGCCAGTTGCCGCCGGTGTTGTACCACTGATAGATGATCTGCGTGAACCACAGCGAGCTGGGCCCGCCGAGAATGTTCGGTGCCGCCAGCGCCCCGGCCGTCAGCATGAAGACCATGGTACAGCCCGACGCGATGCCCGGCTTCGCATGCGGCATGACGACGCGGCGGTGGATGGTGATCCACGATGCGCCCATATCCCGCGCCGCTTCGACCTGGTTCGGATCGAGGCTTTCGATGGCATTATATAGCGGGAAGATCATCAACAGAATGTAGGCGTACGTCAGGCCCGTATAGAGTGCGACGTTGGCGCTGAGGAAGTCATAGGGTTGATCGAGAATGCCAAGCCCGACCAGCATGTTATTGATCAGGCCGAGGTCGGCGAAGATCAGCTTGAAGGCGAAGGCCCGCAGGATCTCGTTGACCCAGAACGGTAAAAGCAGACAGAGGAACAGGAGCCTTTGACTGCGGCCCCGCACCATCTGTGCCATGAAGAAAGCCAGCGGATAACAAAGCGCGAAATTGATCAGTGTCACGATGACGCTGGCGATGATCGTCTTGGCGAAGACTTCCAGGTGCAGCCAGTTGAACAGATCGGAATCGCTCTCACGCCCGAAGATCAGATATTTGTAGTTCTTCAGCGTATAGGTGTCCGCCGGTCCGCCGATGTCCGGGGGGGGCAGGTTGTGACGGAACGAAAAGTCGAACATGTACAACTGCGGCAGGATAATCATGAAGACGATCCAGCCGATGGTGAAAATCAACAGATAGGCTGAAATCGCCAGCCCGTTCTTCTGTACGAATGCAAGGGCGTTGACGTTCGCCGTCCACTTGCCGGCTTCGCGTTGAACGAACGGCGCAATCAGCAATGCCGCGACGATGGCGATGAAAATTTCAACGAAACCCAGACCCGTATCGGCAGGTGGCAGTTTGGCCGGGTCCTGGATCACCAATTTCAGTTCATGCTGTCCCGGCGGCAGATCCGGCAGTTTGTCCGGGTTGGTGATCGTGATGTTCAGATTGCTGCCGGATGGCTGCGGCGTGGAACTTGCCGGTGCCGACGGTGCGGGACTGCTGGACCCCGGCAGGGACGGTGAAATACTTGGCCCCGAGCCGGGAAGTGAAGGTGAAATGCCGAGCCCGCCACCCGAGCTTGGTGCGGAAGGCGGGGCCGGTTGCGCCGGTTCCGGCTGCGACGGTTGCGGCAGGTTTGGCGTGACCTGCAGCTGCGCCATCGTTATGTCCGGGGTCACCGGGGCTGTGACAGTGCCCTCATTCATCGGCGAGTTCCCCGACCGGCAGGGCGACGGCGCGGTCTGCATCGAACGTCACCTTGACCGAAGAACCGGCGCTGTGCCGCGTTACATTGGCGTCGTTGACGATCGCCATTTTGTAAGGTTTTTCAGCGTTTTCGGATCTCAGGAACACATGCAGGAAGCTGCCTTCGAATTCTTCCTTGAGGGCTTCCGTCTCGAACACCGTATCGCCAGATGCATCACCGGAGGCGGGGCGCAGAACTTCCGGACGGATGAACAGATAGGCGTCATCGCCTTCCTTGAGTCCCCGGTTGTTGACACCCCGGAGCGGCCCGAACGTGGTGTCGATGACGGCGTACTGCCCATCGGCGCGGCTGACCTTGCCGGGGAACGCATTGTTCTCGCCAACGAAGGATGCCACGAAAGCCGTCGCCGGATTGTTGTATATATCCGAGCCGTTGCCGACCTGTTGCACGATCCCGGCGCTCATCACGGCGATGCGGTCAGACATGGTCAGGGCTTCACCCTGATCGTGCGTGATGTAAATGAATGTAATGCCGACACGCTGCTGGATGGATCGGAGCTCGGTCCGCATATGCTGACGGAGCTTGAGATCGAGTGCGGAAAGCGGTTCATCGAGCAGCAGAACCTGCGGCTCGACGGCGAGGGCCCGGGCAATCGCGACGCGCTGACGCTGGCCGCCGGAAAGCTCGGAGACCATCTTGTCGCCCTGTCCCGGCAGCGCGATCAGATTGAGAAGCTCCTCGGCGCGGCGCCGGCGCTCGTTGTAGGCGATGCCGCGAACCTCAAGCCCGAAGGCGATGTTATCGGCGACGCTCATCAACGGAAATAGCGCCAGGTTCTGGAAGATCAGCGCCGTCGGCCGGTTGTTCGGGCCGATGCCACGCATATCCTTGCCGCCGATGCGGACGCTGCCTTCGGTCGGGTCGTTAAATCCTGAAACGGCACGAAGAATGGTGGTCTTGCCGCACCCGGACGGGCCGAGGAAGCTGAAAAACTCCCCTGATTCAATCGTCAGATTGCAGTTATCAACGGCGACGAAGTCACCGAAGCGGATTGTAACCTGATCAAGTTCGACGCTGCTCATCCGTCCCCCTTATGGACCTGTGTTCGGTCCTCCCTCGTATGTCGTGATTTTTTTTATTGGACGGCAAATGCCGTCGGGATCAAAGCGCGAAAGCCGCCCGGTGGTATGCCGGGCGGCTTTGCATTTGATCAGGCGGCGACGAACTTGTCGCGGTACTCGGCGCGGATCGACGCGTACCAGGCCGGCTCGTCCGGCCACCACCAAAGCTTCGAAAGCGCGTCGCCCGGATAGGCGAGGTTGAACGCTTCCTTGGACTTGGCATCCAGCTTGTCGGCATAGCCTTTGACGGTACCGTTGTAGCCGGTCTTGATCGCGGAATCCGCAGCCGCTTCGACGGTGTAGATTGCGTTGACCAGTTCGTAGGTCTCGTCCTTGTTCTTGGCGCCGACAGGCATGCAGAGACCGTCGAGCCATGCGAACGCACCTTCTTTCGGTGCCATGTACTGCACGGGTTTGTCGTCCTTGAACAGTTCGATTGCCGGACCGTCCCAGGTCTGGCCGAGAACAACACCGTTCTGCATGAAGCCGGTTTTCTGGGTGTCGTGATCGTTCCAGAACTGTTTGACCCAGGGCTTGTGCTCAACGGCGAATTTGGTGATCTCTTCCCAAATTTTCCGCATGCTTTCTTCGTCCTTGTAGGCCTCGACGAAAGGCGGCAGCTTGCCAGCGCCTTCAAGGTAGCGGCCGATGCCCGCCATCATCGAGTGCGGACGGCCCTGAACCTTGCCCTTCATTTCCGGAATCCACAGATCGCCGAGCGACAGCTTGCCGTATTCGGTCGACCACAGGTCGGTACGCCATGACATGGCTTCCGTGCCCCAGATGTGCGGCAGATGATGCTGACCGCCGCCCCACGTCCAGGCTTCGGATGCCTTGACGAATGCCGGCTCGACATTGCCGATATTGGTGATCTTGCTCATGTCCCACGGCTGCAGCAGACCGAGATCAATCCACTGACCCTTCCGGTTGAGGGTCGGCGTGATCATGTCGAAACCGCGGCCCTTGGAGGCCTTCATTTTGTTGAGAAGTTCTTCGTTTGAGCCGAGCGGGGTCACGTTGACCTTGATGCCGGTGTCTTTTTCAAATTTCTTGAGGAAATCATCGGTCAGATAGTTGGTCCAGACAATGGCATTGACGGTGCCCGCGGCGAACGCATCGCGGATCACGAACGGTCCGGCGGCGGCAACGCCGACAGCGGCCGCTGTGCCCTTGAGAACGGTACGGCGGTTGAATTTCTTCGCCGCTTCAACCGTTTTCTGAGCGCTGGTTTTAACTGTAGAGGTCATTAACGTAGCTCCCTGAGTTGGTTTGATTAATAGGCATGCAGAGGGCGGTACGATGATCGAGAATACGATAGTGCAGCCCTCTGTCGGGTATTCCCTGCGTTGTTTCGCAAGGACTTATGTAAATTATGAAACCGTATATGTTCTCTGGTCAACGGCCCTTCCATGACGTTTTGATGCAAGTCAATGACAGCTTCGTTTGGAATCGGAAATCATCGTTAGTACCAAACCATTGATTTTCTTGGCACCAATCCTGAAAAACCCCGGATTTCCGCCTGTACCGCGCTTGCCAATTATTCGCCCCGGGCTTTACTGTGGCGGCGGCCATAAGCTGAATTAAGAATAAATGGGGTAGGAACATGAGCACGAATATTCACCACTTCATCGACGGTGAAATTGTCGAAGGCACAAGCAGCCGCACCGGTGACGTATATAATCCGGCGACCGGTGACGTGACGAAACAGGTTTCTCTCGCGACGGCGGATGAAGTCCGCACCGCGATCGCCAGTGCCGCCGCTGCCCTGCCGGGCTGGTCGGCAACGCCGCCGGCAAAGCGTGCACAGGTCATGTTCAAGTTCCGTGAGCTTTTGATAAAGAACCACGACCGGATTGCCGAAGCGATTTCCGAAGAGCACGGCAAAACCTTCGATGATGCCAAGGGCGAGGTTGCACGTGGGCTAGAAGTTGTCGAATTCGTCTGCGGCATTCCGCACCTTCTGAAGGGTGAATATTCCGACAGTGTTGCCGGTGGTGTCGACAGTGTCGGCATGCGCCAGCCTGTCGGTGTCTGTGCCGGGATCACGCCGTTCAATTTTCCGGCCATGGTGCCGATGTGGATGTTCCCGGTGGCCCTTGCCTGCGGCAACACGTTCATCCTCAAACCCAGTGAACGCGATCCGTCCGCGCCGATGATCCTGGCCCAGCTCCTGATCGAAGCCGGCCTGCCCAAAGGCGTTCTGAACGTGGTCAACGGCGACAAGGAAGCCGTCGATACATTGTTGAGTGATCCCGCCATCGGCGCCGTCAGCTTTGTCGGGTCGACCGCCATCGGCCGCTACATCTACGAGACCGGTTGCGCCAACGGCAAGCGGGTACAGGCGCTCTGCGGTGCCAAGAACCACATGGTCATCATGCCGGATGCGGATATCGATCAGGCCGTCGATGCCGCCGTCGGTGCGGCCTTCGGTTCAGCGGGGGAACGCTGCATGGCGGTGTCGGTGGCCGTCGCGGTCGGTGAAGACGCCGCCAACAGTTTCGTCGAGAAAATGGCCCCGCGTGTGCGCGGCCTGAAAATCGGCCCTTACACGGATCACGCTGCCGAAATGGGGCCGGTGATCACCAAGGAATCCAAGGAAAAGATCGAGCGTTACATCAGCGAAGGCGAGACCGATGGCGCCAAGGTGGTTGTCGATGGCCGGGGCGTCAGTCTGCAGGGCTACGAGAACGGCTTTTTCGTTGGCGGGACGCTGATCGACAATGTGACCAAGGATATGTCGATCTACACCGACGAGATATTCGGTCCGGTGCTGTCAGTCGTTCGCGCCAAGACATATGAAGAAGCCAAGGGCCTCGTCATCGGTCACGAATACGGCAACGGTGCCGCCGTCTTCACCCGCGACGGCGATACGGCACGCGATTTCGTCCGCGACGTAAATATCGGGATGGTCGGCGTCAACGTGCCGATCCCGGTGCCGGTGGCGTATCATTCATTCGGCGGCTGGAAGGCATCGCTGTTCGGCGATCACTCGATCCACGGCATGGAAGGGGTGCGGTTCTATACCAAGCTCAAGACCGTGACCGCGCGCTGGCCCAGCGGCGTCAAGGAAGGCGCGGTGTTCAACTTCTCGGCCGGGTCGGACGTCTGATCAGGATTGCGGGTTGGACGCGGTTTTGCGCTCCGCCCCGTTTTCTTTACCACTCTCGGGGAATTGGCCGGATTTCAGGAACCGAGCGGTATCCTCAAGGCTCGGTGCAAAACCCGTGAACGGCTTGCTTAGTGACAGCACCAGCTTGGCGTGTCCGATGCCCTGGTAGAACCGGGCTTCCGCCGGAACCCCGGCGTCATTCATGGCTTTTGCCAGAACTTCGCTGTGCTTGGGGATGACGGTGTCGTCGGCATCGCCGTGCAGCAGCAGGGCTGACGGCGAAGCGGCGTTGACAAATGTGATCGGCCGGGCCTTGTCTTCATCATCCAGATGCGCGAAGACCGCACTGACATAATCGATTTCCGAAGGATGGAACGCATACGGTCCGGCGAGTCCGACCCAGCGGCCGAGGATGTCCTGTGTCAGACCTTTGGCGTTGAGAAATGCTTTGTCCAGAGCAACCATGGCGACGATGTGGGCGCCTGCGGAATGGCCGATCATATGAATATTCCGGGTCATGCCGTCATAAGCATCGGCGTTTCGCGTTAGCCAGGCGACGGCCATCGCGGCATCGTCGACAAAGGCCGGGAACGCAACTTCCGGATAGACGCGGTAATCGGCGACGGCGACCAGAAACCCGGCACGGGCCAGCGCACGTCCGGCGAAGGCATAGTCCTCGCGGTGGCCGCCCTTCCAGCTTCCCCCATACAGGAACAGGATACTCGGCAGCGGACCGGATACATTATCGGGTTTGTAGAGATCGAGTTTTTGACGCGGGTGCGTGCCATAGGCGAGGCCGTCAATCCGCGTGACACCGCCCTTCGGGGTGACGGCGTTGACCACATCCAGCCCGGTGCATCCCTGTAAAAGGACGGCAAAAGCTGCGGTGAGGGCCCCCAGAAAAGCGAACTTCGGTTTCCATCTTTTGATACGCATCATGGTCTTGGTACGTCATGCGCGGGCGTTTGGATCGGTTTTTATTGCACCATGGGGATAATGCACAGGGCCAGCAGAAGACCCATGGCGATGTTGAAGATCCGCCTGCGCGTCGGATCGGACAGAAAGCCGCGCAATGCCGTGCCGAAACCGGCCCACAGGGAAACGCTCGGGAAATTAACCAGAACAAAGGCGAACGCGACAAGAAACACCGACAGATAGGGCTGTGCCGCATTGGTATAGAGGGCCATGGCGCTGATACCCATCATCCAGGCCTTGGGGTTCACCCACTGGAACATGGCCGCCGCCATGAATGTCATCGGTTGTGCTGCATCCTGCACCCGGCCCGGGGCGCCCGAGGTGGCGATCCGCCAGGAAAGATATAAAAGGTATAAGCCGCCGGCGATCTTGAGGCCGGTATGCGCGGCGGGAAATTGCGTCAACAGCGTGCCAAGTCCCGCACCGATACAGATCAACAGGGCGAAAAACCCGCCGGCGATGCCGAACATATGCGGGATCGTGCGGCGGTAGCCGAAATTCACACCGGACGCCAGCAGCATCATGTTGTTCGGGCCCGGAGTCACCGAAGCGACGAACGCGAAAACAACCACGGCAATAAACGTATCGAGGGTCATGCGCAGAAAATAGCCGGTGTCGAAAATCCACGGCAATCCGGGCATTGTTGCCATGACAATAAAAATGAAATCTGAAATGAAAAAAATTTCATTTGACTGAAATTAATTATGGGGATTTCATGCTTGTATGAACGCCCAGCCCCAATCCGCCTCGGCCGATGAAGCCGAAGATGCCAACGCCCGCAAGATCGGTGCGGAAATTCGTGATCTGCGCAAGGCCCGGGGCCTGACGCTGGAAGAACTTGCGTCGCGTATCGGCCGCTCCGTCGGGTATGTGAGCCAGGTCGAACGGGGGCTGTCGCCGCTGACCATTCCCAATCTCAAGTCGATTGCCGAAGTGCTGGGGATCGGCATCAACTGGTTTTTCCGGGGGGATGCGGGGGCGCAGTCGACGGACGAGGATGGACTGATCGTGCGCCGGGAGCATCGGGGCCGTCTTGATTTTCCGGGCACCGGTGTCACCGAGGAACTGTTGTCGCCGAGCCTGAACGGCATGTTCGAAATGATACTGGGCCGGTTTCAGCCGGGTGCAGAAACCGGTGACGCAAAATATGCACAGACCGGAGAGGAAGGCGGCTACGTCATATCAGGAGAACTGGAACTGATCATCGACGGCAAGGTGCACCGGCTGCGTGCCGGGGATTCCTTCACCTTTCCGCTATCCGCGCCGCATAAATCACGAAATCCGACGGACGAGGAAACCACCGTGCTGTGGATCGTCGCCCCGCCGACGTATTAGACGACGAACAATCTGAACCATCTTTGAACTCAGGGACGCATACTCATGGCCAAGGAATTACCGAAACAAGCCCGTGTCGTCATTGTCGGTGGCGGCGTGATCGGCTGCAGCATCGCATACCATCTGACCAAAATCGGCGTCAGCGATGTCGTGCTGCTTGAACGCAAGCAACTGACCTGCGGCACCACCTGGCATGCCGCGGGGCTGATCGGCCAGCTGCGCGACAATCACCACATGACGGAACTGGCGAAGTATACCGCAGAGCTGTACCTGGAGCTTGAGGCAGAGACCGGCCAGGCAGTCGGCTACAAGGTCAACGGCTCGCTGTCGACGGCAACCAACGAAGGACGGATGGAAGACCTGTTGCGCCGCGCTGACATGGCCAAGGTGTTCGGCCTCAAGGTCGATGTACTGGGGCCGGAGGGCTGCAAGGATCACCATCCCCTGATTCAGGTCGATGACGTGATCGGTGGCATCTTCATTCCGACGGACGGCCAGGCCGATCCGGTCGGCATCACCCAGGCGCTGGCCAAGGGGGCCCGCATGGGGGGTGCGCAGATATTCGAGAATACGCTGGTCAGCAAGGTTCTGACCGATGGCGACAAGGTGACAGGCGTCGAAACTGATGCCGGCACGGTGATGGCGGATCATGTGGTGCTGGCCTGCGGCATGTGGACGCGTGAACTGGCAAGCCGTATCGGCGTCACCGTGCCCCTGCATGCGTGTGAGCACTTCTACATCCTGACCGAAGCCTTTGAAGGGGTGACACCCGATCTGCCGGTCTATCGGGATTACGATCATCATGCCTATTACAAGGAAGACGCCGGTAAAATTCTTCTCGGTGCGTTCGAGCCGGTCGCCAAGCCATGGGGAATGGACGGCATATCACCGGATTTCTGTTTTGATCAGTTGCCGGATGATTTTGATCATTTCGCGCCGATCCTCGAAGATGCGATCCGCCGCATGCCGGCACTGGAAAATGCCGGTATCCAGACTTTCTTCTGCGGCCCTGAGAGCTTTACACCCGATGACCGCTATCACCTGGGCGCCGCGCCGGAACTCGACAATCTGTTCATTGCTGCGGGCATGAATTCCATCGGTGTTCAATCGGCAGGCGGTGTCGGCCGGCTGATGGCGGGCTGGATCGTCAACGGTCACCCACCAGGGGATTTTAATGGTGTCGATATTCGCCGCAATCAGCCGTTCATGCGCAACGGAAAATATTTGCACGACCGGGTTTCGGAAACCCTGGGGCTGCTGTATGCGACGCACTGGCCGTTTTATCAGTACAAGACCAGCCGTGGCGTGCGCCGCTCATCCTTGCATGGGCATCTGGAAAAGCTGGGTGCATGCTTCGGTGAGACGGCAGGTTGGGAGCGTGCCAACTGGTTCGCCCCTGAGGGTGTGACACCTGAATATGAATACGCCTTCAAACGCCAGAACTGGTTCGAGTATTCAGCAGCTGAGCACAGGAATGTGCGTGAGAACGTCGGCGTCTTCGATCAGTCATCGTTCTCCAAGTTCAGGGTCCAGGGCAGGGATGCCAGCGCGGTCCTGAACAATATCTGCGCCAATGATGTGGACGTGGAACCGGGACGGATTGTCTATACACAGTGGCTGAACGAACGTGGCGGCATCGAAGCCGACCTGACCGTAACACGACTGAGCGAAGACGATTTTCTGGTCGTGACCAGCGCCGGTGCGCAGGTTCGTGATTTCAAATGGCTAACGTCGCACATTCCACCGGATGCCCATTGCATCGCGACGGACGTTACGTCTGCCTATGCGGTGATAAGCGTCATGGGACCGAACAGCCGCGCCCTGCTGCAATCGCTCAGCCCGGATGATCTGTCGAATGACGCATTTCCATTTGCCCGGTCCCGCGAGATCGAACTCGGCATGGGTCTGGTGCGTGCCTCGCGTATCACCTATGTCGGCGAGCTGGGGTGGGAGTTGTATGTGCCGACGGAATTCGCACCGCACATATTTGAAGCCATCATGGACGGCGGCAGCGAACATGGTCTGAAGCCGGCGGGGCTGCATGCCCTCAATTCACTGCGGATGGAAAAGGCCTATCGTCACTGGGGGCATGACATCAGCGAAGAAGAGAATCCGGTCGAAGCCGGTCTGATGTTTGCCGTCAAAACGAAGAAGGATAACTTCATCGGCCGTGAGGCCGTACTTAGACAAAAGGAAGAAGGGGTCACGCAACGGCTGGTCCAGTTCGCCCTCGAAGACCCGGAACCGCTGCTCTATCACAACGAGCCGATCTATCGGGATGGTGTTATCGTCGGCTATCTGACGTCTGGGATGTACGGCCATACGCTTGGTGCGGCGATCGGTCTTGGTTATGTCAAGAACGCCGCCGGCGCCGACGCCGAGTTCATCAATGCGGGCACATACGAGATCGAGGTCGCCGGTCGGAAGTTTGCAGCCAGAGCCTCATTGAAGCCGATGTTTGATCCGGGGAATGAGAAAATCAAAGTGTAGGGAGAAAAATGCCGTCATTGTCGATTGCACCCTAAGATCAATCATACTTCGTTAGTATTCAAAGCCTACCCTAGGATTGGTGACTATGTCATAGTGTCACCAGATTACGTTGGGGGAATGTTTTGAGTAACGAGGGGCCAGCGCCGCGCGCTCAGAACGCGGGCGATTTGCTGAAGTTGCTGCGCAACTGGGGAAATCATTCGCAGGATCACAATACCCTGCTGCTGATATCCATCGGCATGCTTGCGACCGAGGATGCCGAGCCGTCGTTCTGGAAAGATTTTGATGAGATGGTGGCCGCTTTTCGGCGCCGCCATCATGCCGCGGCATTCACAATGTCGCAGATGGACCGTGCCTGTCTGGTCAAGATTACGGAATACAATCAGGTTACACTGTTTACCGATGCCAAGGTCGAACTGCTGCGGCTGATCCAGCAATATTTTCCCGATCAGTTCGGCATGATCGACCAGTCGCGTCTGCTGCGCCCAATCGATCTCCGCTTCAAGTTGCCGAACGCAATCCGGTTTGTTGAACGATACGAAGAAAAGGAGAAGGGCGAAGATGCATCAAAACCGGCGGCCCCCCGTCGGAAGATGCGCCGGCTTGGCGAGCAGGACATCGAACGTGTCGTCGAGGTCAACCAGCAGATCGGAACGCAGTCATTTGCCAAGGTCTTTGTCCGGCACCAGAAGATGGTCGAAATTCTGCCGGGCGGTCCGCCCAGAGACGTGATGCGGGAATATTTTGTCGGCATGGATGCCCTGAAGTCACATGTCTTTCTTGATGTGGAGCTGCGGGGCAGCGGCAATATCTTCAATCAACTCACGATCACGCTTGACCGCTTGCTGCTGGATGCTTTTGGGGATGCCAACCCGGATCGGTCCGCATGTTCCATCAATCTGAACGTGGAATCCGTTTTTACCCGGGCGTTTCAGTCGTTCCTTGAAGAGGCTGATAGAAAATCATTCGACAACCTTGTGTTCGAATTTCGCCAGGCCAACGTGCTGCAGCAGTACGACGAATATGAAGTGGCGGCGAACCTGATCGCGTCAAGAAAGGGCCGGATAGCGATCGACGCGGTTTTCCCGGAAACCGTCGGGATCGTCAATATGCAGCGTCTGAGTGCGGACTACGCCAAGATATTCTGGCGCCAGGGGGCGGAAACAGTATTGCAGGGGTTCACTAAGGAAATTGAAGCGATGCAGGATGCCGGGACGCAGGTCATTCTGGCCCGCGTGGATGATGATCTCGGTGTTCAGGTCGGCCATGATCTGGGGATCACCCTTTTTCAGGGATTTTATATTGACGATATGGTTAAGGGTGGCCGCTGACGTCCTGTGCCTGGTTCTCCGCGATCAGCATTCGTTCAGCGGGCAATGTGACGGTTACCGTCGTGCCCAGTCCCTCCCTGCTCTGGATATCCAGGGTGCCGCCATGCATGTCGACCATCGACTTTACAAGACTGAGGCCAAGCCCGGTGCCTTCCTGATGCAGGCCCGCCTGCCGGTGTAACTGGTTGAAGGGCTCGATGATTTTATTCAGATCCTTTTCGGGAATGCCGAAACCGGTGTCGGCAACCCTGATGATGCCGTTCCCGTTGGGGTCAAGTCCGGTTGAAATATGAACCGTACCGCCGTCGGGGGTGTATTTGGTGGCATTGGACAGCAGGTTCAGCAGAATCTGTTTGATCGCGCGTTCGTCGGCACGGATCAGCCGGGGGGGCGAATCGTCATCGGTCAGGAGCTCTTTATTGCCTGCACTGGACCAGGCGCGGGCGATCCTGAGCGTATCAATAATCATCTGGTTGATATCGAATTCATCTTCATCGAGTTCGAATTTTCCGGCATCGATTTTCGACAGGTCCAGGATGTCATTGACCAGTTTCAACAAATGTGCGGCCGAGAAATTGATGTCCTGAGAGTATTCCAGGTATTTGGGGTGATTGAGGCTGCCCAGATCACCGCGCACCATCATTTCTGATAAACCCTGAATGGCGTTCAAGGGGGTGCGAAGTTCATGACTCATATGCGCCAGAAAGTCGGATTTCGCATTCTCAGCTTCAACAGCCCGTGCGCGTTCGATATTCAATTCGTGATTTCGCTTCTTCAATTCCTGGGTCAGCAGACGCAACCCCCAAAGCGGCACAAGCAGAATTAACAGCGTCAGGCCGGATATGATCAAACCGAATATGGTGAAATCGGTTTTGATCAGATTGGATGATTCAGTCTGGTCGATATAGACTTCTGAAATGGCGATGATTTCGCCATCCCTGAATATCGGCACGTAAGCTTCCACGTAAATATCAGGACGATTGGCTTTGTTGGTGCCGTCCTTCACTTCTGCAAATGGTTGACCGCTGGTCAAAACACGGGCTGCCGTCGGGTTGTGCTTACCAAGGTCGGGATCATGCTTTTCCTGTGACGTCAGGTCATCCGAAACGAGATGTTGGGTGCCGTTGGAGTCAAAAATCTTGTAACGGAATATGTTACCGAATTCCCGGATTCTCAGAAGATAGCTCAGTTCGTCTTCTGTCGGTGCGCTTCCCTGCGCAATCTCATCGATCCGTTCAAGTGATGAACCGATATAACCTGCCCAGGCAATTGCTTCACGTTCAGCCTGCTGGCGTACCAGACGTTCACTGAGATTGTTGAGGATATAAATGCTGGCGAATACAAGCACAGACAGCGATATCAGTGTCGCTACCAGCAAAGGTCCGGCACTTATCCAGAAATTGCGTTTGAAAATTTGTAGTGACATGCGCTTTTTGCTGCAAATACACCTATATGGTTTAAATCAGGCCGCATATGATGACTTTTCAGATATGGCGGCTCATCTGGAAATCAGACCCGCCACAGACCTAATTTCAGTTTCAAACTCAAAAACTCAGGCATCAAAAAAGCTGCAACACAAGCGGTGCAACTTGCATAGCTTATACAACGAGACAGAGTTTAAATCAGTTGCGGTTTACCCGTACCAACGAGGGTCGGCCAAGCTGTTGTTTTAATTGCAACTAAACTCAGGCAGCGCTGTCATCAAGGAGGCTCTGGCCTGGCTTGACCCGCGTAAAATCCACCGGTTCGGTGCCGAGTGTAATATTGCCGTCTTTCATTCGGACGACGGTGTAGGTCGAATTGTCAAGATCGCGCACATCCGGGAAATCGGCACGGAAATGAGCACCCCGGCTGTCTTCGCGCGCCGTTGCGGCGGCCACGACAGACTTCGAAACGAGTATCAGATTCTTGAGGTTAAGCCAGTCGTGCCAGGTCAGGTTATAGGCAAGGTTGTCGTCGGCAACACCAATGGTATCGAGTTCCTCATCAAGCTCGTCGAGTGTGACCACGGCACGGGCAAGGCTGTCGGCATCGCGGACAATGCCTGCATCTTCCCACATGTGGTCCCAGAGCTTGGTGCGCACCTGATCGATTTTTGCGGCCGGACGTTCCAGCGGCTGACAGCACAGCCGGACCGCGGCCTCGATGGCGTCTTGATCCGGGTCAATGAGCGTGGCACCGGGTTTGATATCCCTTGCGATCGTGTCGCCGGCGATGCCGCCGAATACGGTCGAATTTGCGACACCGTTGCCGCCCAGCCGATTGGCTCCGTGAACCCCGCCGGTATCTTCTCCGGCGGCATAAAGCCCCGGTATTTCGGTCGTGCAGTCAGGCTCGAAGACAACGCCGCCCATCATGTAGTGCGCCGTTGGCACGACCTCGACATTGCCGCCGACGAGATCGAAACCACAGTCGGCGCAACGCTCGACCATGCCTTTGAAATTTTTCTTCACCATCGCCGGGTCAAGGTGCTTCATGGTGATATAAAGGCCACCGTGCCTGGCCGTCGTCCCGGTACGCATTTCCTGGAACATACCGCGGCTGACGATGTCACGGGTCGCGCGTTCACCGCGTTCATCGTACTTGTGCATGAAGCGTTCGAGATTGCCGTCCAGCAGATACCCGCCGGCACCCCGCAGACCTTCTTCGATGATGGTGCCGGTAATGCGGGTATCTTCACCGGCGATCAGGCCTGTCGGGTGAAACTGAACCATCTCCATATCGCGGAGCGTCAGGCCGAGACGCATCGCCATCGCCATCCCGTCGCAGGTCTTGTCGCCACTGGGTGTGTGATACTTGTACATGGTCGGTCCACCGCCGGTCGCCAGCAGCACGGCGCTGGCCTGCACCATGCGAAAGGCGCCCGTCCGCATGTCGATCATCAGCACGCCTGACAGGCGCGATCCGTCCTTTGCCGGGATCAGTGCGACGGCGCGGTGATCTTCCATGCGTTTGATATCACGCGCCCAGACCTGCTCCGAAAGACGGTTGATGATTTCGATGCCGGTCAGGTCGCCTTTGTGAACGGTGCGGTCAAAGGTCTGCCCGGCGAACGCTTTCTGGTGTACGGTGCCGTCCGGATTGCGATCGAAAAAACAGCCGAGCTCGTTTTCCAGCTCACGGATGCGGACCTGTGCCTGCTCGACAAGGGTCCACGCCAGATCCTGGCGGTTGATCCATTTGCCGCCTTCGACGGTGTCCATGAAGTGGCGTTCGGTGCTGTCGCCGGGTGCAATGGCGACGTTATATCCGCCCTGAACCATCCGCGTGCAGCCGCACTTGCCGAGCAGCCCCTTGACCGCGACGGTGACCTCAAGATCAGGGTTGGCAGCCTTGGCATGCAGGGCGCCGAACAGGCCGGCCCCGCCCGAGCCGAGGATCAGGACGTCGGTTTTCATGTATTCGATCTGGATATTCTTGGACATATCAGCGTCCTCCCGGATTGAGTAGCAACAGGGCGCCTGCGCCGACCAGCATGATCAGGACGCACTGGCGGAATTTTTGGTCATTGAAACGGCCGTATAGTCTGACGCCGATCAAGGCGCCGACGGCAATAGCCGGCAGGGCAACGCCGACACGGGTCATGGTCGTTTCACTGACCAGACCGGCGTATGTCAGCCAGCCCAGAGCCATGCCATGCATGGCGAGGATATAGGGTTGTGTCACGCCACGGGCCTGGTCACGGGACCAGCCGCGTTGCGTGCACCAGATCGCCGGGATGAATCCCGACAGTCCGGCAAATCCGCCGAGTACGCCGCCGATCCAGCCGACGAACCCGTCCAGAAGCCTGCCGCCGGCCTTGATGACCGGCAGGTTGGACAACATCAGCATGACGATACCGTAAACCATCAGTCCGCCACCGGCGACCAGTTTGAACGTCTCGGGCTCTGCGATCTTCAGAAGTTGTGCGCCGATCGGCACGCCGATGGCGCCGCCGACGAGAAATGGCCAGAGATGACGGAATTCAAGGCGTTTACGCATCAATGCCAGCATGACGAAATGCATGGCAAAAAAGGAGGTGACGATCAGCGGGACGGTGTCAGACGGACTGAAGAATTGCAGCCAGATCGCCGCGGCTATCAGGGCATCGCCAAACCCGGCGGCGCCAGCCACGAAAGCCGCTGCAAAGCCACCGACCAGTATGATGGCGATTTCAGGTCCCATTGAGCAGAAAGATCAGGCCGGTGCAGATGGCGATGCCGGTACCAATCGCAACAGCGATTTTTGAACTTTCCCGGGTGCCGATGAATTCAAGCGCCATCAGACGCAGCCCACCCGTAAGGTGTGCCGCCAGCAGGATCACCAGAGCGGTTTCGCCCAGCTTGGCGATTGGTGTTTCCGACCAACTCAGGAATCCATCAAGGGTGGCAGCCCCCTCGATGGCGAGACCCAGCACATAAAAGTGTGCGGGCAGAAACAATGCGAGTAGAAGTCCAGAAAACCGGTGCAGAACGAACGCCCAGTAATGCGCATGATTTCGATGTGCGCCGGATTTCATAGGCTTGCCCCTGCCTGGTACAGCCCGATGATGGCCCTGAACCCCATGACCAGAATAACAAGGCATAGAACCGCCATGACAAGGTGCGTGGCTTTCGCGCTCAGGCTCGTCATTTCATTCAGGATCGTGCGCACGCCGATTGGCGCGTGAATGGCGACGGCAATAATGAAAATGGCATAGAAAACGAACCAGAGAAAATTCCCCGAGACGCGTGAGATGATTTCCGCCGCACTGAGGCCATCCTGAACCGCATAGATGATCATGCCCAGATGGACGAGCACACAGATACCGAGCACGGCGGCGGTGGCGCGTTGCCAGACCCACAGCTTGGTTTCGATACGTGATGAACTCACGGTTTGTACTCTTTCGTCATTCCCGCGAAAGCGGGAACCCAGAGGCGTCGGCAGTGTTGCTGGGCCCCCGCCTTCGCGGGGGTGACGGCAAGGAGGGAAATAGAGTTGCGGCTGAGGTGAGAATTCATCTGATGCCGCCTACAACTTGCCCTTGAAGACGGCCTTGGCGGATTCCCGCTTGAGGCCGGTGATCGAATGCGTCGGACTCAGGTGTTTTGGACAGTGCTCGACACAGCCCTGTTGCGAATGGCAGGCATGGCAGCCGGCATCGCCGGACACCGCCGCAAGGCGGATGTCGTTGCCGCCGTCACGTTCGTCATTCATCAAGGTCCAGGCGCGGTTGAGCGCTGCCGGTCCAAGATAATCCTTGTTCCAGGCAACGATATCGCACGCCGCATAGCAGACACCGCAGCCGATGCATTCGATGCCGGCGGCAGCCTGTTTGCGTTTTTTGTCGTCCGGCTTGATGAAGTCGAAATCATCATGGCGCGTTTTCGTCGGATGAAACTTGCCTTCTGCCCGGTTCATCTTTTCAAAGAACTCGGTCATGTCGCAGGCCAGGTCCTTGACGACTTCAAGGTTCCTCAGCGGCGCGACTTCCAGCGTGCCGTCCGTTGCGACCTTGTCAACATGAGTACGGCAGGTCCAGCGGGGGCGGCCGTTGACGGTCATCGCGCACGATCCGCAGACGCCGACCCGGCAGGCGAAGCGATAGCTCAGCGTCGGATCGATGTTGCGCTGGATGTAGGTGATGACGTCGAGGACGGTTTGTGACGGCTGGCGGGGAACCTCGAAGGATTGATATTCACCTTCAGCGGCACCGCGCCAGACAGATACTTTGATGGTGTTGCTCATGTCTGAGTTATACGCGACGGCGGGGTAAACTGCCAGAGAAAAACATGAAATTATATTGATTTATCATACAGATACTTGATTATTGCTCATGTTAATCGGATGCTTGCTTGAGCGAGATGATGCACCCCAGACCCGCTTGCGGGCCGAGCCAGTCTGTCCCGTCCGTCATATTCACCTGTAGCCCGTTTTGACGCCAGAGATTGCCTGCGGCATCAGCATCGCTGGAACTGATGCTAAATCCGGCAAAGAACGGTGACGAAACCGCCGCAGAATCGAAAGCGCCCGGAAACCTGATGTCGAGGGCTGCAGGTGTATAGACCCCCAGTGTGCCGCGGGGCATGTTGACGCGGGCGACACCGTTATCCGTTTCGATCTCACGGGAATCTGCAAAGGCTGCGAGGAATTTCGTCGGACCGGCGGGATCGGGTGAGACGATCAGGACTTCATCGATACCGAGTGCGCCGTTGGCGTGTTGCTGGTATTGTTCCTTCCAGAACAGATCGGGCCGCCACTGACGGCAGGTGAAGAAACCCATGTCCGGCAGCGAGTGATCGCTCAGGAACGTCAAAGAAAATCCGACCGTTTCCTCGCGGCCATCCGGCAGTCTGGCCAGCCGTTGGAAATCGAACGGCGCATGGACATGCAGTCCCTTGTCGAGGAACTCTGCCCGATCCGCGGTGTCGTCGCTGCTGTCGAGGACCAGCATCGACATGCCTTCCCTGCGTTTCAGGTAATCGCGATTGAAGGCGGCAAACGAGAAATCATCGCCCGATGCTTCGGTTATCAGCTCAGGTCTGGTAATGCCCAATACTTCCAGAAAACATCCTTGTAACTGCGCCAGCGTATTGCCGCTACCGAACGGATGCTGGGCTTCGGGGGTCATGGTGAAGCCGAGTTTTTCATAATGTGCGCGCGCATTTTTAAGGTCGCTAACGCATAAAACGAGATGATCTATTCCGCGGGACATGACCGGGCCTTTCATGTTTCATATGCTGGCGATGTTAGGCATCGCCCGGTGATGACGCAACCGGGCACAAGGGGCGTGGAATGGGGGAGTGCAATGTCCGACAATCGTATCGCCGGTATCCGGCTGGAACGTCTGCAACTGCCTTTGACGGTTCCCTATAAGTTATCCTTCGGGCCGGTCACCGCGTTCGATACGGTGATTGCCGAAGTAACGGATACGGACGGGCGTTCCGGTTTCGGTGAGGCGACGATCCTGACCGGCTACACGCCCGAAACCATCGACGGCTGCTGGCAAACCATGCAGCAGATCGCATCCGGGATGGCCGGATCGTCGTTCGAAGCGGCGAAGGTGGACGCTTTGAAAAGCCATCATGAAGCACCCTTTACGGTGACGGCATTGGTCACCGCGATCGAGATGCTGGAAGAACATCCCGTTCTGATGCCGGGTCCGGATGTTGATGTCCCCTTGCTGGCGATCCTTAATGCCGGCGATGAAGCCGGCATTGAAAATGAGATCGAGGCGCATGTCCTGGCCGGGTACAGGACGATCAAGGTCAAGATCGGCTGGGACCTTGAAGACGATTTGAAACGTACCGCTTTTATCCAGTCCCGTCTGCCACAGGGCGTACGGATCAGGATTGACGGCAATCAGGGGTATTCAAAAGAGGACGGGGTTGCATTCGCCGCCCGTGTTGATCCCGAGAATGTCGAACTTCTTGAGCAGCCCTGTCACATGGATGACTGGGACGCCTCGGCGGCGATTGCCAGGGCGACCAATGTGCCGTTCATGCTGGATGAAAGTATCTATGGAACGCGAGAGATCGAACGCGCGGCGGACATGGGTGGAGTCAGCTATATCAAGCTCAAGCTGATGAAGGCCGGCAGCATCGATAATCTGATTGCGCAACTGCAGTTAATACGTGATCTCGGCATGAAGCCTGTCCTGGGGAACGGTGTGGCTGCCGACCTCGGCTGCTGGATGGAATGTTGTGTCGCGCACCGGATGATAGATAATGCAGGTGAAATGAACGGATTTCTGAAACCGAAAGAAATGCTTTTCAGCGAACCCTTGCAGGTCGCGAACGGTGCTGTCCGGCTGCCGGACCAAATGCCAACGTTCCGGCCTCACGATGCATGGATCAAAGAGACAGCCGTTATCGGTTCGTGCTGAGCCGTGTTTGGTCTGCCGCCTGATATCGTCGCCTGGCTCGCATTTGCCATTTTTATCGGCGGTCTGGCCAAGGGCATCAGCGGGGTCGCCCTGCCGATCACCACGCTGGCCATCGCCCTGCAGTTTGTCGATCCCAAGGTCGGGCTGGCTCTGTTGGCGCTACCGATCCTTCTGACCAATGTCTGGCAGACGTTCGGCAATGGCGACATACTGGGCCCCGCCAAACGTTTCTGGATCATGGCGGTTGTTTTTCTGGTGTCGCTATACATCGGATCAAGGCTGGTGCAGGTGGTCGAAACCTGGGTGATGTTTGCGGCCATCGGCTCGACGGCCCTGATCTTCGCCTGTTCGCAATTCTACAAACCCCGTGCCGATGCTCTGACGCCGCGGCAGGAAAAAATCATGGGACCCCTGGCCGGCCTCGTCGGGGGCGTGATGGGCGGCATGACCAGTGTCTGGGGGCCGCCGATCATCATGTTCTTCTTCATGCTGAAACTCGACAAGGACATGTGGGTCCGTTCCGTGACGGGCATCTACATGCTTGGCGCCGTGCCGCTTGTCTTTTTCTATTATCAGAACGGGGTACTCGCCGGGGAAATGATGTGGCTTTCCGCCGCCGCCTGTATGCCGGTCATGCTGGGTATTCTTATCGGCGAGCGCATCCGCAAGTATATCAACGAGGATCTGTTCCGGAAGATACTCCTGTTTGCAATTTTCTTTGTCGGTCTGAACATGATCAGACGCGCAGTGATGGCTGGCTAAACTTTTAATGGCTTTGCCTTTTAAACACTCTTTAAAAGTTTTCATAATTCAGGACATACTTCGGTTGGTGATTACAAAATCAGGTCGGGCATGCGTATAGCGCACGTTGAATTAAAGGATCTGCCGTCCGGGCTGAAGTCCGTTCATGATTGCTGGGATAGTCTCAGAAATCACCGGTTCGCGCCGTCATGGTCTGAGATAGACCTGGTCCGGTTCCCGGCAAATCTTTTGCCGACGACAATGGTCGTCGACGTTCATGATCCGGTCGAAGACAGTATCTTTCGCTATTGGGGCAGTAAGCTCAGTGAAATCCACGGCTGCGATATGACGTCTCTTTCACCCTATGCATTGACGCCGGCGGAATTCGGTCAGCAGCTTCTTGAGGACCACAAGGAAATCATCGAAAAGAAAATACCGATGGCCTGGCATTATTCCTTTTTGGCCGCCGGCGGATATATGCATTCACACAGCCTGATTCGTCTGCCGCTCAGCAACGACGGCAAGAACGTCCATCATATTATCGTCGTCGTCGACTATTCCGATGAAGCGAAGCAACTGATGAAGCTCGGCCGTGAGAAATTCGATGAGGTCGTCACCCAGCCGCCGAAAGGCTAGGGCCTTGGGCTTTCCCGTTTCTTATTCTGCCGCCCAGGGAAACGGGATAAGCGTCTCCAGGCTTTCGGACAGTTCATATACGCTGGCAACCGCGAGCTCGTGATCGAACGGGACATGATCCCGGGCCGCACGCATCCGCAGTTTTTCGTGGTGATAATCCATCACATCCTTAGCGATCGGCATGTCACCGCAATCGAACATCCGCAGATATCCGTCTGCATCTCGTGCCGGCATGACGCGGCTTTTCATGTAGTTGTTGGGAGACCAGGGGATATCCATCACCCCGGCTTCGCAGGCGCGGATGGTCCCGATGGCGACATCGCCGTCACCCATCTCAAGTATTTTGTCCATGACCGGGCGGACTTCCCGCGCGATCATATCACACTCGGTCTGGAATTCCGGCATGGAGTCCAGGCGTATATGCCTGGCCAGGTAGATCGCCATGCGTGTACTGCGGAGCCCCGCGGCATTGGCCTGCGGTGTCGGGATGCCGAATGCTTCATGGGATGATTTCGTCGTCACGCTGACCGCTCCGCCGATCGCCGCCAGTGTGCCACCGTAAGCAACCAGCGCCTCGCACTGGGCATCGTCATAGGGCCACGCCCCCATCCAGTGCAGGGACGTAACCGGCGTAAAGATGTCCGTATGCCCGAGTTTGTTCAGATATTCCTGTGTCAGTTCGCGGGCCATTTTGATGGCTGCCGCATCCTGGACAAGGTGCAGTGTCTGTCCAAGCTCAAGGCCGTAGTTCTTCACGCCCTGACCGACGGCGAGAAGGGTATCGATGATGCAGGTCAAAATGGCGATGCAGGGCGGGATATTGGTGCCGGTCAGAAAGCCCGGCTGGCGGCGGTGCAGTTCCACGCCTAGTTCGTCGTAGCGGGCAGCGAGCCGGTCCAGATACTGATAATTGCGGATACCCTGCTCGATACTGAGTTCTTTGGTATAGGATGTCGTGTAGGCAAGCCCGGACCCCAGATACCCCGAGTACCCGCTGGCGAAGCCGACTTCACAGGTCAGCTTCGGCATGGAGGTGCCGGACAGCACGATGGCGGGTTTATCGATGGCTTCGATCAGTTGCCGGGTGATCTTGTGGCCGTAGTTGACCATCGGATACCCGTTCAGCATCGAGCGGCCGGCCTTCTTTGATTCCTCAATGCCGCGCGCGGCGTTTTCCCATTGTTCGTTTCGGGTATAGCTGTCGGTGGTTGTCGGCACGATGTCGGCGTGTCCCTCCTTGTCCAGACAGACCATCAGTTCTTTTTGCAGTTCCAGCGTGCCGAAACCGCCGCGTGGCTGCGTCAGGCAGCGGCCTTCGGCATCGGCCTGACGCATGACCCAGCCCAGTTGCTTGTGCTGCGGCATGGCGCGGTGATAGGCGGCGGCTTCTTCAAGATCGATCTCCGCGCCGGTCGGCCAGCGTGCCAGATTCTTTTTCCGCATGGCATCAAACACGTCATCGGGAATGCGCGTGTCGGAAAACGGCAATTCGTCCGTGTCAGGCTGCAGGCGTGCGACCATGGAAATTGTCCTTCTGTCTGGTATGGGCGTCATCAATGGTGTTGTGTGCGAACCGCAATGCCGCATCCGGCGTAATGCCAGCAAGCAGACCGACGGCATAAAGGGCATATTCGTTGTCGATCAGCAGACGCGGTTTCTTCGGGCGCAGGGCGTGGGGTTCGGTGTCATCGAACAGAACGGCATCCAGTATCTCGCCGGGGGCATCGCCATGCACCAGCACGCCGCCGGTGCCGATGACGGTGCCGATCTGTGTCAGGTCCTTGCCGTACTGAACCGTGACCGGTCCGGTGACGGACTGTTTGACCTCGATCCGGCCGGCATGACGGATCATGGCGCGGGTCACGGCGGTTCGCGCCAGCGCCGTATCGAAGCGCTTTTCGTCATCTGTTTCCGGCAGCCGCTCGACGTCTGCTTCAATCATCTGCAGAAAGTTTTCGACGGCTTCTGATGTGAACCCGTTGCCGTCGGCGAAGCGATCCGTGCCGAGCGTCTCGACGATGATGCGTGCATTGTGGCGCATGCCCAGATCGCCCTCGACCGTTCGTTTGGCATAGGGTTCCGGCAGACCGTACTGAAGAATGCCGCCTTCGCTGGGCAAGCCTTCGGCGATGGAATGGATATCGGTGGTGGCGCCGCCGACATCCACCACCACCAACGGCCCCCAACCCGGATAGGTGTCGCTGCCTTCCGCCAGCAGCCGTGCGCCGTCCATGACGGCGGCGGGGGTGGGCATCAGCACGGCGTCAAAACGGGCCTGTGCCTTGTCGATCCCCTTGGCGTGCACGATGCGTTCGATGAATACGTCGCGGATTGCTGCCCGGGCCGGCTCCACGTCGAGCACATTGAACTCCGGCATCACGTTGCCGCAGATCCGGGCATCGATGCCGGCGCGCTGCAGGGTTTGCTGAACATCGTCCGCGCAGACCCGGTTCCCGGCAATGATGACGGGACACGCAAGCCCCGCCGCCGCCAGCTTGTCCGCATTCCAGCGGATCGTTTCCTCGTTGCCGCCGTCGGTCCCGCCGGCCAGCAACAGAATGTCCGGTGCCTGAGCGGCGATTTTGCTGGCATCCTTATCCGTCAGTTTATACGCGTGCGCCCCGATCAGCTTGGCCCCGGCGCCGAGAGCGGCCAGCCGTGCTGCTTCGGCGGTCAGTTCGCGGACCAGGCCGACGGTGATCATGGCAAGACCCCCGGCAGCACTGGAAGACGCAAGCCGATGCGTAAAATCAGGGAGGCTGCCGAGCCGATTCTCAAGATCGCCCAGCGCAGCGTCCAGGCCGATATTGACGTCGCTTGTCACCGTTGACGGTCCCTGTCCGGCGCCCAGAATTATCCCGGCATCCAGATCAATGGCGCGTAACTTCGTATAGGTGCTGCCGAAGTCGATCAGAAGGGCCGTCTCGGATGTCATGCCGCCGCGCCTTCCGCCTTTTCCTTCAGGTCTTCGTCCAGCATACGGACGACATCCGGGGTACGGGTGCCGGGCGGAAAGGCGCGGTTGAATCCCATATCCATGTACCGGGATTCAACATCGTCCCAGCTCTGTTTGCCGACCACCAGATTGCCGCCGACATAGAGCAGGATGTTTTCCAGTCCGGCCTCGATGCACATGTCGCGAAAATGACGGCAGTCCAGTTCGCCTTGTCCGTACAGCGAAGAAACAAGAATCGCATCGGCGGCTGTTTCCACGGCGGCCTTGATGAAGTCCTCGGCAGGTGTCAGCGCCCCCAGGGCAACAACTTTGAAGCCTTCTTTTTCAAGCGCCATGGACAGGATGCGGTTTCCGACAATGTGCGTATCGGCACCGATAACGCCGGTGATCAGCGTCAGACGGCTGCGCTGTTCGGGGATCAATGTCATATTGCCGTTTCCTCGTCTTCTTCGTTCTGGGAGAGCATGTCGCGCATGGCCTGCTCGATCTGACGGGCGGTTTCGCGGTATCGGTCAAGTTTGGACAGCGCCACCTGCATGGGCATGCGCGCGGCGGGTGCGTGCAGGGACAGTCCGGCGACGACCCTGCCCCGGGTATCGAAGACCGGCACTGCGATGCCGATCAGACCCAGTGTGTTTTCCTCGTTATTGCGGGCATAGCCGTCACGCCGGATTTTCTTGAATTCCAGTTCAAGTGCTTTCGGATCGGTAATGGTGTTTTCGGTAAAGCGTTCCAGCGGCACGGCATTGAGAATCCGCCGCCGGCTCCGCGTCGGCATGTGCGCGACCAGCAGTTTGCCGATCGCGGTGGCGTGCAGGGATACATGCGAACCGATCCCGATCTGCAGACGCAGCGGCCAGGAACATTCGACGCGGTCGATGTAGACAACGCTGTCACGCTCCAGGACACCGAGGTTGCAGGTCTCGCCGATGTCGTGGACCAGCCGGCTGAGGATCGAACGTACCGGCGAGGCGTGCATGAAAGCCGACAGCGCATCGGTGGCCAGCGCCATCAGATTGGGGCCGACCAGATACTTGTCGCCGTCCGGTGCCCGCGTGATCATCAGGGTCTCTTCGAGCTGTTTGACGACCCGAAAGACCGTCGGCCGGGGTAAGCCGGTACGCTCTGCGATGTCATTCAGGCTGGGTGGCTTGCTGGACGTCAGAATGGTCGAGAGCACGGTCATGCCCTTGCCCAGAGCCGAGCTCGTATCCGGCGGAATGATGTGTGAAAGCGGTGCGCCGTCCGGCATGTGATCCTCCCAAATCAAAGCAGCGGTGGCTAAAGCTAACCAGTTAATGGATATTTAGACAACTAAACGGAAGAATTTGTCTCGATTATTAAATAATTGATGAAAAAATACGGGAGTTGATGCATCGCCGTGTATGGGACAGCATGTCGACACTTGCCGGAGGAACAACCATTCCCGTCCCTGATCATCAAGACAAGAGCTTCCGGGCCTTATTCTTCATGGGTGCCAGAGATGCTTTCAGTCTGCCCGCCTTCATGGTGGCGGCAAGCATGCTCGGCTACGGCGCCATGGTGCATTCGGCGGGACTGGGACTTGGTGTCGCCATCGTTTCGACGCTGGGGATTTGGGGCCTGCCCGGACAGGTTGCGTTCATCGAATACATGCTGCTGGGGGCGCCGCTGGCCTCGATGATGATCGGGGTGTCGCTGGCGAACATGCGGTTCCTGCCGATGACGTTATCGCTGGTGCCGATGTTCAAGGGGTCGAAAAGCGGGTGGCGCTGGCGTTACCTGTGGGCGCAGTTCATGTCGGTAAATACATGGGTCGGTTTGCTGCGCAGAGTGCCGGAACTGGGTCCGGATCAGCGCGCGGCGTTCTATACCGGCTTTTCCGTCCTGTGCATGTCAGCCGGTGCAGTGGGTGTGACGACGGGGTTTTTGCTGGCCGAAGCCATGCCTTTTTATGTCACCGTGACGCTGGTGTTTCTCAACCCGATTTACTTCGCCTTCGTGTTTGCCGCGATGCGGGTGCGCGCGTGCCTACTGGCGTTTGCTGCCGGGGCAATTGCAGGCCCGTTGATCTATCTGCTGACCCCGGAATGGAGCCTGCCGATCGCGGGGGTCCTTGCCGGGACGGTCGGATTCTATCTGGACCAGCTTCTAAGGCGCAGCACATGAGCGGTGGTATCGAAAACATGTCGGCAGGCATGATCTGGATGTTGCTGCTGTTGGCAATTGCATCGACCTACCTGTGGCGCGGTCTGGGCACGGTCATTGCCGCGCGTATCGATCCGGAGAGCAAGCTGTTCCAGTGGATCGCCTGTATTGCCTACGGGCTGCTGGCGGCGCTGATATCAAGAATTGTTTTTCTGCCGGTCGGGATCCTTGAAAAGACCGAACTGATTGACCGTCTGGGGGCTGTTGTGTTCGGATTTATCGTGTTCTTCATCTTTAAAAGGCACATCGGCCTTGGCACCTTGAGCACTGCCGGTATGTTTATGGTGCTGGTTTGGGCGCGCGGGCAGGGGTTCCTTTGATCATGTGGTTGCGTCTTTACACTGCGATCCTGATGATCGGTGCGCTATCGCCGGGGGATGTGGTTGCGCAGTCATGCAACGCACCGGCGCCGGTGTGCCGTGCGGCGGAAAACGTGGTCAAGATTTCCTCGTTCGAGCCGGTCGGCAGTGCGGTCATCATGGGCAACGGCATCCTTGTGACAAACCGTCACATGGTGGCCGACAACGCTGGCGCAGACGTGACGTTATCGGATGGCCGCACGATCAAGGCTTCGGTCATTCCGACGTCATTTCCCGGTGATCTGATCCAACTCGCGGCCCCCGGCATCGACATGCCGCCCCTGACGCTTAACGAGAACGTCACGCCGGAAACCGAACTGTATGTGATCGGTTTTGATGTCGGGCGGCAGGCGGTCCGGGTTTACCGGCCGGGCAAACTGATTTCGCCGCGTGCCGATACGCCGCTGGCCCGGCTGCACCATGACGGACGATCCCTGCCCGGAAATTCCGGCGGTGCGCTGGTGGATGCGGATGGCCGTCTGGTCGGAATTGTCGCTTCCGGCGGCGAAGGGCGAAATGAAGCGATTGCCGTGTCATTGCTGGCACGGCTGCGCGCGATGTCCGGTGAAGACAAGGTTCAGGAATCGCTGCTGATCGGGCGCGCCTATTTCCGGTGTGTCGAGCGGCTGGATCAACTCCGCAGCCAGACGGGCCCGCTGGCCAGCGAAGATGCCATTGAAATCCAGGATGCCTGCCTTGCCACATCAAACCGGCAAATGATGGACAATGCCGGCATGGTCTTTGGGACCCGCCGTGACCTGGACCGGGCGCTGACCATGCTTGAGGCATCCTACCGGATGGATCCGAACGCGCCGAACGCGCTGATCTCCCTGGCCATCACCTATCATATTGCCGGACGTTTCACCGACGAAATCCCAATCCTCTATCACGGGCTGGACCTGATGCCGACCGAGCCGCAGATTCTGCGTCTTGCCCTGCAGGCCGGTCTTTGGGGCGGGGATCAGTCACTTGCCGACAGGGCCATGCAGCAGATCGAAAACGTGCTGCCGCAAATGGCTCCCGCGGCGCGGCGTTTCTATGACGATCCGCCACCGGCACCGAAACGCCGTCCCTGAAGGGATGTGAGCAGATAAGTCAGGGATTAAATCAGGGACCGTCCGTCGGGTCGGGTATCCAGCCGTACCGCGTCTGTCGGGGACCGTCCAGCGGTCGCGCGCGTTTCAAAATCCATTCGCGGAGTTCCGGTCCGTGCCAGTCCGGGTTTTCGGCCAGCGCCCGAACAGCCAGCGCGGTGATCCGCGGGACGGCGAAGCTCGATCCGGATGCCTTGCCGGGTGCACCCCGATGGTCCGTTACCGGAATGCGTTCTCCCGGCGTCATGATGTCGACGTGCTGTGCCCCCCAGTTCGAACCTTGCGCCAGTCTGCCGTCCACCTCCGATGACGTCACGACGATGGTGTTGGGAAGGTCGCTTGCCGCCGGATAAACAGGGCTGGTGTCGATATTCCTGCCGTTATTGCCCGCCGAGATGATGAACAGCATCCGGGGCTGGTGTTTCGCCGCGTCGGTGAAGGCTTTCCATTCTTCGGCAGCGTTCGACCCCATGGCCAGATTGACGATGCGTACATCCCGCTCAGCCAGCCATTCAACGGCATCTGACATTCTTGACATGTCAGGGCGCGGGTAGCGCACCGGCAGGACACGGGCCATCGGGGCTTCCCGTATCAGGACACTCATCACCGCACTGCCGTGATGCAGGGGGAAAAAGGGTGAACGTCCGGTGTCGGCATCATAGGGAAGATCATCTCCGTCCCAGTAATCACGGCCGATCAGTGTGCCGTCTGCCGTGCGGGCCAGCCGTTCCCTGAAAGGTGACAGCGTATAATTCACGCCGCTGTCGATCAGTCCGACGCTGATGCCACCGGGATCTTCACCCCTGGGCACCGAGGGGTTCAGGGGGATGACGTCACGCACCGTCAACAGATCGATCTCATAGACACGTATGGCATCAGCGCGTCCCTGATCACCATAGACGATTTCCCGGGCTTCGGTGATCCGGCAGGCATCATCGGTTGAAAGACTGCTGAGCGGCTTGCCGTCCGCAAGTTCGAGCGATATCCGCCGTAACCGGTTGCCCGGGAACAGGGCACTGATTTCGAGAATCCGTCCGCCCGGGAGCAGCAAAACCGTCCTGGCGCGGCCGGAAGTGCCGGCAAAGGCATCTATGTCATGCTCAAGGATGCGCAGTCCGGGCATTGCCTGACGGAACCGCTGTGGGTCGGTATACGGGGCTTCGCAGGCAACGCTCAGGAACGGTCTGAAGGTGTCGGCCTGTATTTCCCCCCTGACGGGCGTGGCGGCCAGCATGGCCAGCGAGAGCACGATCATGGCACACCCGGTGCAGGCATACCGAAGCGATCTCTGAGGTCTTTTGGTATCGTTTCGCATTACGACGCCAAGGTGCGCTGCCGTGGTGGAGACGTCAATTCAGATGGTGCGGGAATAAGTGAAAAGGCATGCTTATCAATCGCGGGACTTGCCTTTACCCATCGGTGCAATGGCATGATCAATAAAATCATCGGGAAAGCCAAAAATACTCTAGGTTGTTGTTTGTGAAAGAGGTTATTTAAGGCGCCAGGTTTTGAAGGAAGTCATGTGACGCCGACACGTTTTGATATCTATATCCGTCAGGGAGGACGTTGGCGGCGATATGAGACACTTGAAGGTGTCGACAAGGACGCGGCCATTCTCCGTTCTGCCGAGCTGGACGGGAATGGCAGCTATGATGGTGTGCGGGCCATGGCCGTTGTCGAATACGGTTCAGGCCGGGCACCTCTGGAAACGCTGGCCTGGATCAGCCCGCATCTGAACAAGACGGCGGCTGTCAAACGGCAGATGAAGTCCTCGGTCACCGCAGCGGAAAAAGCGACAGCCGCCCGATCTGACGAAGCGCCATCCTTTGACGATGCCGAGCCGGTAGTGGTCCAATCCTTTGTCGATGCGGAAGGACATGCAACGGCCCCGGACAGTCCGGTAGAAATCCCGGACATCATCAAGCCGGCATCGAACGTCGCAGATGGGCAAAATAATTTTCGTGCCGCCCTGAAGGTGCTGGGGGCCGGGTGTATCGCCCTTGGTGTCACGGCTGTTCTGTTTGTGCCGATTTCGTCCGTGCTGCGGAACATCGGGCCAAAGATCGGGCTCGCCGGGGCCGGTATCCAGAACGCGATTTTTGCGTTGACGTTGCTGGTCTTCATTCTGTCAGCGGCGGTCCTGATGTATCGGGTCTATCGGGAATTTCAGACCCTTGCCGATCAGTTCGCAGATTATGAGCCGCCACCGCCGCCGCCTGCCTCGCCATCGCGGCGGGGACAACCTGAAATCGATCTTCCGCGCCGACCATTAAGTGAAGCAACGCCGCCACCGGTGGATGATGCGGCGGCAGGTGCCGGCTCGGACACTGAAATCAAAAACGAAGACAAAACGGCGGCCGGGACGGACGACGACGCGAACAAGGCATCCGCTGGCGGCCTGACACATCAGATGCGCCATGCCGTCCTGGGTTTTCTGGCCAACGCTCTGGCGGTGATCAAGGACGAAGTCCCGAAGATGAACCAGCACGTCAATTTCGGGCTGAACCTGTTTGGTGCCGGAGCGGCGGAAAGATACGGCGAGCATGCCGGGTTGAAGCGGGTGCAGTCCTTCGTCCTGGTCCGTGAAGTGATTGGTGCGCTGGGGAATTCCGAAGAACGCGTCGATGCGTTCTGCCGGAATTATGAAGAATACCGCACCCAGGAACGGTTTCGGCTGATGATCAATGCCGGCCGCGCAACCATGGAAAAAAGCATCAACGGTGATACGGCGCCTTTCGATAACTTCACCGACGTGGTCAAGATGTGGACGTCGGATTCCGCGGCCCGTGCTCAGGCGCAGGGCATCGTCTGCATCATGTTTACCGATCTGGTCGGATCGACACAGATGACCCATGAACGCGGGGATTACGGGGCTCAGGAAATCGTTCGTATCCATAACGCCATTGTTCGCACGGCACTGGCCGGACATCACGGCCGCGAGGTCAAACACACCGGCGACGGGATCATGGCGAGCTTCACGTCTGCGGCCAACGCCGTGCGTGCAGGGATGCAGATCCGGGAAGCCCTGACGGAACACAACAGCGGCGACGAGCAGCTTCAGGTCCGGGTCCGTATGGGATTGAATGCCGGGGAGGCGGTTCAGGAAGAAGACGATTTCTTTGGCACAACCGTACAGCTTTCCGCACGTGTCTGCGACAAGGCTACCGAGGGTGAAATTTTTGTCACGGATAATGTGCGCGAACTGTCAAAGGGGCAGGGTCTGGTTTTTGAAAATGCCGGCAAGTTCGAGATGAAGGGCATACCGGAACCGGTGACGCTGTATCGTGTCGGCTGGACGGTCGATTAACCCTAAGCCAGACGCTTCACCGCCAGATCGGATATCGCCGTATCCTGAACACCGCAACCGGTCAGATCGCAGACGGTTGTCTGGTCCACGCTCTCTCGGCCCGGATACATACCGCCGGTGATGAGGCCCAGCTCGACAGGCGTTTTCGAATAACCGGCATCTATGGCGCTTCGAAGTTCACCGCTGCTTTCGCACTGTGCGGGGCTGTCGCAGACTACCAGATCGGCTGCACACAGAATCGCCGGATCAAGTTCGTTCTTGCCCGGGGCGTCCGAACCCATGGCGGTGATGTGTGTGCCGGGCTGGACGGCATCTGCCGCGAACAGAGGCGCAGTTGCCGGTGTCGTCGTGACGATGATGTTGCTGGCGGCAACCAGTTCTTCGGCATCGTGCACGACGGTGATGCTGAACGGAAATTCATCGGCCAGGGCCTGCGCTTTCACCGGGTCCAGGCCCCAGATGCGGACTTCGGAAATATCGCAGACCAGTTTCAAGGCTTGCAATTGCAGACGCGCCTGTATGCCGGTGCCGATGATGCCCGCGCGGACAGACCCCCGGGGCGCCAGATGCCGGGCCGCAACCGCACCGGCGGCGGCGGTCCGGATATCGGTCAGATACCCATTGTCCAGCAAGACCGCCCGCACATGTCCGCTCGCGGCGTCGAGAACGGTCATCATGCCACCAAGCGACGGCAGACCCCGTTTCGGATTGTCGAAGAAGCCGGTGCTCATTTTGACACAGAAACCGTCGAAGCCGTCGACATAGGCGGTCTTGATATCGACCTCGCCATGCTTTTCGGGGATATCCAGTCTGAGGGTCGGCGGCATGATGGCCTTGCCCGCGCTCAGGGCGGTGAAGGCATCGGCGATGCAATCAACGATATCGATATCGAGCGTTAGCGCATCACGAATTGCGGCTTCATCGAAAACGAGAGGAGGTGTCTCTGCCGTCATATGATTACCCGACGATTTCCATAAATCGCTGCATATCCACGTTGCAGCCGCTGATGACGATGGCGGTGGGGCCGGGATCAAGCGGCAGGCGGCCCGAGAGCAAAGCGCCGACACCCACGGCACCGCCGCCTTCGGCGACAATCCGGTCTTCGATGAACAGTGTTTTCATGGCTGCTGCGATTTGAGCTTCGCTGAGCCGCAGGGTATCGTCGATATAGCGTTGGGTCATGTTGAAGGTGAAGGCGTTGTCGAACCCAATGCCACCGCCGAGGCTGTCGGCGAGGCTCTCGGTTTCTTCGACGGGAACCGGTTTGCCTGCGTCCAGGCTGTCGATCATTGCGGCACCGTTTTCCATGGTGACCCCGGACAGGCGCGCCGACGGCTTCATGGTTTTGACCGCTGTCGCGATACCGCAGAACAGACCGCCGCCCGACAGCGGCACGATGACATTGGCGACGTCCGGCATGTCTTCAAGGATTTCAAGACCAATGGTGCCCTGTCCGGCGATGACGTGCGGATCGTCGAAGGGATGGATGTAGGTTAGCCCGTCGCGGTCGATCCGCATCATCGCTTCCGCCTCGGCATCGTCCTGAGAACGGCCGGTAATTACCACTTCGGCGCCAAGGGCGCGGATGGCATCGACCTTCACCGCCGGGACCAGCTCCGACATGTAGACGCAACAGGTAATGCCCAGGGCCTTGGCCGCATAGGCGACGCCGCGTCCGTGATTGCCGGTCGATACGGCGATCACACCGCGATCACGCTCAGCCGGGCCGAGCGACAATAACGCATTGGTGGCCCCCCTGAGCTTGAAGGCACCCGTAACCTGCATGGTTTCCAGCTTGAGCTGGACGGGATGTCCGAACTGTTCACTCAGATACGGCGACAGACGAAGCGGGGTTCGAGTCACGTGACCGGCGATCCGGTGTGCGGCGTCGCGGATATCACTCAGCGTGACAGGGCGGCGGGCATGCACATCCTGGCCGGACATTTACTCAGGCCAGGTCTCGGCGATGACGGCCGCGCAATCGCCCCGGTTGATCAGGCCCGGGACATGGCGGCAGACAATCAGCCCACCATGTTCGGCGATCAACGGTGTCGGGGGGCGGTCCGGGTCTTCCAGATAATGCACACGGGCGATGACGTCGCCGGGCTCCACACGCTCGCCCAGGTCCTTGCAAATTTCAAAAAGTCCCTCGGTCCGTGCGCTGACGAAGCAACTGCCGGTGGGGGTGTGGATCAGTTTTGACGGGGCCGGGATATCGGGCGCACCGTCGACGACGCCGGTATGCCTGAGGATGTTCATTACACCCCGCTCGGCAACGGCGATGGTCTCAACTGTAGATGATGCCGCGCCGCCCAGTTCGGTGGAGACGAAAACCTTGCCCGCCTCCTCGACCACGGTATCGATCATGCCCACCGCATCCAGTTCGGTCAGGATCATGCCGTAGGGTGCGCCGAACGCCTTCAGCGCCGCCAGAGTATCGGCCATCTGTTTTTTATCGGGGAGGTCGTGAATGATGCTCATCGGCAGCAGGTTCATGGACCGGCCACCGGCGTGAATGTCGACCACCACATCGGCACGGGCAATCAGGCGTGTGGTGACGAAATGCGCGACCATGTCGGTAATGCTGCCGCGGGCATTGCCGGGAAAAGCCCTGTTCATATTGCCGCCGTCGATGGGGGATGTGCGTGCGCCGGCACGAAACGCCGGCAGGTTCAATGCCGGGACAATGATGACCCGGCCCTGAATATCCCCGGCCTTCAGGCTGGCACGCAGCTTGCTGAGGGCGATCGGCCCTTCGTATTCATCGCCGTGATTGGCGCCGGTGAAGAGGACCGTCGGGCCGATGCCGTTCTTGATGACGGTGACGGGCAGGGGAATCGATCCCCATGACGATTCATCGCGCGACCAGGGAATGGTCAGTGTACCGTTCCGTTTACCGTCGGCATCGAAATCGATGTCGCAGGATATTTTAGAAAATTCAATGTCACTCATGTTCGGAGTGTGAGCGATGCCCTCCGGGCTTTCAAGGGTAACGGGCGTGCATCCTTCGAGACGCGGCTTAGCCGCTCCTCAGGATGAGGTGGTTTACCGATATTCCTTATCCTGAGGAGGCCCTAGTAGCCGATGGCACAGCCGTCTTTACGGGGCTCGGAGCCGCCGGTCAGGATGCCGCGTTCCCAGTCGATCCAGATCGCCTGCGATCCACCAATGGGCTTTGCGGGTGCGACACGGCGGTGGCCCATTTTTTCGAGCGCCGCGACGGTTTCCGGCGGTACGGTGCCTTCCATTTCCACGTCCATGGTATTGGCGATCGGGAAGACGCGCGGTGCATCCATGGCTTCCTGGATATCCATGCCGAAATCCAGCAGTTTGGTCAGGAACTGCATGTGGCCGAAGGACTGATACTGTCCTCCCATGACACCGAACGGCATGACGGCCTTGCCGTCCTTGCCGAGCATGCCCGGAATGATCGTATGCAGCGGCCGCTTGTTCGGTGCGATGCAGTTCAGATGTCCCTGCTCCAGGGTAAAGCCCTGGCCGCGGTTGGTCAGCATGACGCCGGACTTGGGTGCCATCAGGCCGGTGCCGAAAGCCGAGAACAGCGTGTTGATGAAGCTGCACGCGTTGCGGTCCTTGTCGACGACCGAAATGTAGACCGTGCTTTCGTTGGTTGGTGCGGATACCGGCGGCAGCGGATTCAGGGCTTTATCAGGATCGAAGTGTGACGCCAGTTCGCGGGCATGTTCGTCGGACAGCAGCCAGTCGACGGGGACATCGGACTTGTTCATGTCGGCGACATAGATGTTGCGGTCCTGATAGGTCAGGCGGCCGAATTCGATTTCCATGTGCAGGCGTTCGACCGACATCGGATCGATGCCGTCCGTCGGCACGTCCCTGAGCATGTTCAGCATCATCAGGGCAACGATACCCTGGCCGTTCGGCGGACATTCATAGACGTCATAACCACGGTAATTGGTCGAAATCGCGTCGACGTATTCCCCCTTGGCGTTCTTGAAATCCTCGAGCGTATGCAGACCACCGTGGGATTGCAGGAACGAAACGATATCCTCGGCAACGTCACCGGTATAGAACGCATCACGGCCGTGCTCGGCGATCTTCTGTAATGTTGCCGCCAGTTCCGGCTGGTGATGCATGTCGCCAACACCAGGCATCTTGCCGTCCGGCATGAATACGCGCGTCGAATTGGGGCAGCCCTTGAGCAAAGCCTCGCTGCTGGCGAAGTCGGCGGAAACGCGTGATGAAATCGGATAGCCGTCACGGGCGTATTCAATGGCGGGCTGTAAAAGCTCGCCCAGTTCCATGGTGCCGTGGTTTTTGACAAGTGTTTCCCAGGCATCGATCACGCCGGGTACAATGACGGCGTGCGGCGTTTGACGTTCAATCGTGGTGATGCCTTTTTCGGCGTACCATTCCGGCGTCGCAGCCGCGGGGGCGCGGCCGGAGCCGTTGAAGGTGACCATATCCTTGATCGATCCTTCGGGTGCGTACATGCAGAAGTTGTCCCCGCCGATCCCGGTGGATTCCGGTTCGACGACACACTGCACGGCACAGGCAGCGACGGCGGCATCCATGGCATTGCCGCCACGACGCAGAATGTCGAGTGCGACGGCACTTGAAATCGACGAAGATGTTGCGACCATGCCGTGTTTGCCAACCGCCGGTGAGCGGCCGGGTTTTTCCAGATCACGCATTGGATTCCTTTCAGCTGATTATCTCAGACGTATTATTCTGAATTTTATTCTGAACATTAGATTGATTGGCCTGCATGGAATTACAATCTTTTCCAAAGGGCAAACACAAAACCAAATTTTTGTGACGCTCTTTGCTGGAACGTTTGACATGCATCGGCTAATCTTTTGTCAACTGCGCTGGCAAGCGTTCCGGTTTTGCCACACAGGGCGTCCGAAAAGGGCGAACCTCATCAGGGAGTTAGATAAATATGAAACGTACGTTTATCGGCCTTGCGGCTGCTGTTACAACCGGGCTGGCATTGGTTGCCGGTCCTGTTGCTGCTGAAATTCCGTGTTCGACCGCGAAACTGGTTGTTCCGTGGAATCCCGGCGGTGATACCGACCTTGTTTTCCAGGTTGTGTCCCGTGCCATCAACGAAACCGACTTCAAACCCAAATTGCAGATCGTTCACATTTCCGGCCAAAGCGGCAACAAAGCGGCCAAGGAAGTCAAAGGCTCCAAGCCGGATGGTTGCACCATGATGGCAATCCACGAAAGCCAGATTACGACCTATCTCGCGGGCCGTGTCGACTTCACGTGGGATGCGTTCGATCCTGTTGCGCTTCTGACCTATACGCCGTCGGTTCTGGGTGCCAGTTCGAAGGTGCCTTTTGACGATATGAAAACGCTCGTCGATTATGCGAAAAAGAACCCGGGCAAGCTCGGCGTTGGTGTGACGACCGGGTCGACCAGCCAGTTCTTCAACCTTGTGATTGAAGACGAGACCGGGACCGAGTTCAAATACATCCCCTATGAAGGGACGCGTGAACGTCTGACGGCCGTTCTGTCGAACAACGTCGATGTTGGCGAAATGAACATTCTGACGGCGAAGAAATACATTCAGGAAGGTTCCATGAAAGCGCTGGGGATCGCCACCGACAAACGCGATCCGCTGATGCCGGAACTGCCGACCATGAAGGAGCAGGGCGTCAATGTGATCTATGGTCTGAACCGTGGCGTTGTCATGCCGAAGGGTACGCCGGCGGATGTGATCAAGCATTATGAAGCCGCCTTCAAGAAGGCCATGACCGACCCGGCCGTGGTCAAGCACATGGACGAGGCCGGCACCTGGATCGTCTACAAAGACAGTGCCGAATATAAAAAGTTTTTCGAGGAGTCCTTCGCACAGCATCTGAAGGTCGCCAAGAAGATCGGCATGTTCAAAGGCTGATCAGACCATTTACCGGCTCCGCCATCTGGCGGGGCCGGTTCTTTATATAGATTATTCTTGGGAACTGGTTTTTAGACATGCGCAGAATCAGTGCCGATGTCGTCATCGCATTGCTGCTGTTGATTCTCTGCAGCGGCCTTTACGTCGACACACATTTTTATGAGACCGTGCCGGGTGCGATTATCGGCGCGAAAATATGGCCGCGCGTCGTGACGTTTTTTCTGGGCGGGCTGTCCGTATTGTATCTCATCCAGTCGCTCAAGGCTGAACCCGCGGAAGATGATGTAGCACGCGGCACGGTCGCCGAATGGTTCCTGGCCAATCGCAACGTCGTCGGGTGTTTTTTCCTGTACGGCGTTTTCCTGATATCCCTGAAATGGCTCGGCATGCTGCTTGGCGGCATGCTTTTTGTCTTTGTGACGCTGACGTTTCTGGGTGAAAACACGCGCCGGAATCACATGATCAATGCTGCCGTCGCCGTCGTCACGATCGGTTGCATGTGGGCGATCTTCACGTTCGGTCTTGGGGTCATTCTGCCCCAGGGCGAAATCCTGCCACGCTGAGGACCGGTATATGATTATCGAAAATATTGCCGGCGCCTTTGAGGCGGTCTTTCATTTCAAGAATCTGCTTTTGATGACGTTGGGGGTCGCTGCCGGGCTGGTGACCGGCGCAATTCCGGGCTTCACCATTACCATGGCCGTGGTCCTGACGTTACCGTTCACCTTTGGGATGAGCCCTGTCGAGGGGATATCGACCATGATCGGTGTGTTCGTCGGCGGCCTGTCCGGCGGGCTGATGGCCGGGGTCCTGACAGGCATCCCGGGAACGCCTTCGTCCGTTGCCACCACCTTTGACGGCTATCCCATGACGCGGGCCGGGCGGCCCGGGCTGGCGCTTGGCCTTGGAGTATGGTCGTCATTCTTTGGCGGTATGATCTCCGCCGTGTTTCTGATGCTTCTGGCGCCATCGCTGGCGAAAATCGGACTTGAATTCGGACCGTGGGATTATTTCGCGCTGGTGCTGTTCGCGCTGACCATCACGGCAAGCCTCGCCGGCGAGAATATGGTCAAAGGTGTCATTGCCGGCGGTGTCGGTCTGTTGATTACAGCCATCGGTGAAGATGAAATCAGCGGTATCGCGCGCTTTACATTCGGTGTGGAACCGCTGGAGCAGGGCTTCGACTTCCTGCCGGTGCTGGTCGGGCTGTTCGCTTTCAGCCAGTTGCTCAGCGATCTGCGTGACAAGGTGCGTGCACGACAGCCGATGGTGGTCAGTACGGTGGCGATTGCCATCGAGCATGTGCAAGCGGTCAAGGCGATCTTCCTCCACTGGAAAACGCTGATCCGCTCCTCGCTGATCGGCATCTTCGTCGGCATTCTGCCGGGCGCCGGTGGCACCATTGCCAACATTCTGGCATATGATCAGGCCAAGAAAGCCTCTGACACGCCTGAAAAATTCGGCACCGGAACACCGGAAGGTGTGATCGCGCCGGAATCCTCCAACAACGCGGTCGAGGGCGGCGCACTGATTACCATGATGGCGCTGGGCATCCCGGGCGATATCGTCACAGCGGTGATGCTGGGCGCACTTCTTATTCACAATATCGCGCCAAGCCCGACGTTCATCACCACCGAACCGGTGCTTGCCTATTCGATCATGGTCTCATTCGCGCTGTCGCTGTTCATCATGCTGGGGCTGCAGGCGATCTGTCTGCGCATATTCGTCACGGTGACGCGAGTGCCGATGTACCGGCTGGCGACAGTCATCCTGGCCTATTGTGCGATCGGGATTTTCGCACTCAACAACATCGTCTTTGACCTCTGGGTGCTGCTGATTTTCGGCATCCTCGGTTATGCGATGCGCCGCTACGGGTTTCCGCTGGCGCCGATGATCCTTGGCGTTGTGCTGGGTGATAACGCCGAGATCAATCTGATCCGGGCGCTGGCGACGGACGATAATCTGATGATCTTCTTCATGCGTCCATGGTCGCTGTTTTTCCTGATGATTGCGGCGTTTTCCGTGGCGTTCCCGTGGTTCCAAAAATATCGCGGCAAAAAGAAATGGACGCT
Organism: Rhodospirillales bacterium; assembly: GCA_040218645.1. Classification (GTDB taxonomy): domain Bacteria; phylum Pseudomonadota; class Alphaproteobacteria; order Rhodospirillales; family Casp-alpha2; genus UBA4479. Next base: position 207,144 of record JAVJQZ010000008.1, on the reverse strand, counting down.
GTTTTTCTCGCCGTTTCTTGCACTATCGTTATCGATACCAATGTTCATGATGGGGGGCGAGGTTCGTCCCATCATCGCCTGCGGCTTGATCGGTATCGGATTATTCGTGCTTTACCGCCGTCACCGTGGTGGTTGGGAATTAAAACCGGTTGGTGCCGACGAACACCAACTCAGAGAAAGTTGAGGGAACATGCTTGAGTGGGGAGACGATATTTTCACGGCGGTCAAGGAAGCCGGTGTCGGCCAGGTCGCCTATGTGCCGGATGCCGGACACAAACGGCTGATCAATGCCTGCATCGCAGACAATGACATCAAGGCCGTATCGCTGACCACCGAGGAAGAAGGCGTGGCGGTCACCGCCGGTGCCTGGCTCGGTGGTGAAAAGTGCGTGATGCTGATGCAGTCATCCGGGGTCGGCAACTGCATCAACATGCTGTCGCTGATTGAAACCTGCCGGTTCCCGTTTGCCGCATTCGTGACGATGCGCGGCCAGTGGCATGAATTCAACCCGTGGCAAATGCCCATGGGCACAACCACCAAGCAGGCACTGGAAACGGCGGGCTGTCTTGTGGATGAAGTCGAAGACCCGGCCGATGTCGGCGCCAAGGCGGCGGCAACCTTGCACAAGGCATTCGTCGGACAGCAGTCCGCGGTGTTGCTGCTGAGCCAGCGGCTTGTCCCCGTCAAGACTTTCGGTAAGTGAGGAGAGAACCATGAGTGACCGTGCAGAGAGTTTTCCCCTTCACCGCCGCGAGGTCGCCAGGACCCTGCTGGGCGCCCGCGACGATACCCTGATCGTGACCGGTCTGGGCTCCACCAACTGGGACTTCACCGCCGCCGGCGACTGTGCGCGGATATTTCCGCTCTGGGGCGCCATGGGCGGTGCCGTACCCACGGGGCTCGGTCTTGCCCTGGCGCAACCGACGAAGCGCGTGCTGGTCGCCACCGGTGACGGCGAGATGCTGATGGGTATCGGCTCGCTGGCAACCGTTGCCGTACAGGCACCCAAGAACCTGACGATATGTGTATTCGATAATGAACGCTATGGAGAAACGGGGATGCAGGCCACGCACACGGCAAGCGTCGCCGATCTGTCGCTGACCGCGCAGGGGCTTGGTATCAGAAATGCTGCCGTCATTACGGACGACGCCGAACTGAAGGCGGATCTGGACAATATCGTCAATGGCGAAGGTCCGGTGTTCCGGGTCATCAAGGTCCGGGCCGAACCGCTGGAATTCGTGCTGCCGTCGAAAGACGGGGTGCACCTGAAGAACCGCTTCCGCGCGGAACTTCTGGGGCCGGGGGCGGTTTAAAACTGCGCCATGCTTCGAGACGGCCTTTCAGGCCTCCTCAGCATGAGGATTCATTTTGACACCTCATTCTGAGGCGCAGCCCGAAACTTTCCTGGGTCGCGTCTCGAAGAATGTAATGCGCGTGCTGGATTCACGGCACTTTTGCGCTAGCATACGGCGAATAAACACAGGGAGGACACCATGAACGCTCAGGACATGAGCGCCGTCGAGGCGTGTATCCGCAATTATTTCGAAGCACTGTATACCGGTGATACTGATCTGCTGATGGGGTCGGTGTTTCATCCGAACGCGCATCTGTATGCCGCCAATATGGGCGGCGGTTTTGTCGACTGGCCGATGGACGACTTCAAGAAGGTTATCGAAAGCCGCCCGTCGCCCAAAGCAACAGGTGCGGAACGCCGTGAGCGGATCGTCTCTATTGACGAGGCCGGGCCCGATACGGTGATGGTCAAGGTCGAGGTGCTGGTCGGCACCCGCGATTTCGTCGATTACCTGTCGCTGCTGAGGCTGGACGGGAACTGGCGGATCATTTCCAAGACCTGCGTGATGATCAAGGATCATGCCGAACAACCGGCTGCCTGAACGAATATCGAGGGAGAAACAAAATGAGCGATTTAAAGAAATATCAGATGCTGATCGGCGGTGAATGGGTTGATTCCTCGAACGGAGAGACGTTCGAAAGCATGAACCCCTACACCGGCGAAAACTGGGCCGTATTTCCTCGGGGAACGGCGGACGATGCCGACCGCGCCGTTCAGGCGGCACGCAAGGCTTTCACTACCGGCGAGTGGCCGAAGATGACGGCAACCCAGCGCGGCCATCTGCTCAGGAAGCTTGGTGATCTGATTTCGGCGCACGCCGAGGAACTGGCGGCGACCGAAGTCCGCGACAACGGCAAGCTGATTGCGGAAATGGGATTGCAGGTCAAATACGTGCCGCAGTGGTATCATTATTTCGGCGGCCTCGCCGACAAGATCGAAGGTGCGGTGACGCCCATCGACAAGCCTGATCATTTTCACTTCACGCGCCACGAACCCCTTGGTGTCGTCTGCGCGATCACACCGTGGAATTCGCCGCTTCTGCTGGCGGGCTGGAAACTGGCCCCGGCACTGGCGGCAGGGAACACGGTTGTTCTGAAACCGTCCGAGTTTACCTCTGCGTCGAGCATCGAATTCGCACGCCTGTTTGAGGAAGCCGGTTTTCCGCCGGGTGTCGTTAACGTCGTCACCGGCTACGGTCATGAAATCGGTGCCGCGCTGACAGATCATCCGGGTGTCGACAAGATAACCTTCACCGGCGGCTCCGAAACCGGCCGGCGCGTCTATCAGGCTGGCGCGTCCCAGTTCAAACGCGTTTCGCTCGAGCTGGGCGGCAAGTCGCCGAACATCGTCTTTGACGATTGCGATATGGACAATGCCGTTAAGGGCGCCATTTCCGGTATCTTCGCCGCGACCGGGCAGACCTGTATCGCCGGTTCCAGGCTACTGGTGCAGGAAAGCATCCATGACGAATTCGTCGACAAACTGGTCGAGATGGCCAAGACCGCGAGAATGGGCGATCCGATGCTGATGGATACCCAGGTCGGTCCGGTCACGACGGTGCCTCAGTACGAGAAAATCCTCAGTTATCTCGACGTCGCCAAGGGGGAAGGCGCCGAAGTCCGCCTGGGCGGCGGCAAGGCCGACGCCGGGAAGTATTTTGTACAGCCGACCGTTTTTACCGGCGTGAACAACAAGATGCGGATCGCCCAGGAAGAAGTGTTCGGACCGGTGCTGTCGGTGATCCCGTTCAAGGACGATGAAGAGGCGATCGAGGTCGGTAACGACGTCATCTATGGTCTTGCCGCCGGTGTCTGGACGCAATCCATGCGCCGTGCCTTCACCATGTCCGAGAAGCTTCGCGCCGGTTCGGTCTGGGTCAACACATACCGGGCCGTCAGCTACATGGCACCGTTCGGCGGTTACAAGCAGTCGGGGCTTGGCCGGGAAAGCGGTCAGGAATCGATCAAGGAATTCATGCAGACCAAGTCGGTGTGGATGTCCTACGCCGAAGACGCGCCCAATCCGTTCATCATGAGATAACGGTGACATGAGCGGTCCGAAAACGGTCCTGATCACCGGTGGCTCGCGGGGGATCGGAGCTGCCGTGGTGCGGCGGTTCGCGGCCGAGGGCTGGCGCGTGATCTTTACCTATGTCAGCAATGATGCGGCGGCGGATGAGATTGCGTCCGAGACTGGTGCCCGTGCGATCAAGGGCGATGTCGGTGCCGAAGCGGATATCCTGGGCCTGTTCAGAACGCTGGACGATGAGGGCATCAACCTTGATGCCCTGGTCAACAACGCCGGGATCACCGGCCCCAAACGCCGGCTCGAAGACGTCACGTGGGAGACGGTGATGGATGTGCTGCGCGTCAATGTGGCGGGCACTGTCGTGATGTGCCGTGAGGCCGTCCGGCGGATGTCGACGTCAAACGGTGGCAAGGGCGGCGCCATCGTCAATTTGTCATCGACGGCAACCCTGCAGGGCAGCCCGAACCAGTGGATCGACTATGCCGCCGGCAAGGGCGCCATCGACATCCTGACCAAGGGACTGGCCCGCGAGGTCGGCGAGGAAGGCATTCGCGTCAACGCCGTCGCACCGGGGTATACGCTGACCGAGATGTCCATCGCCGGGCAGATCGCGACCCGTTTTGAAGAATTCCGCCACGAAGTCCCGCTGGGCCGCATCGGCACGGCCGAGGAAGTGGCGGCGGGCATTTACTGGCTGTGTTCCGACGAGTCCGCCTATGTCACCGGCAGCGTGATGCCGGTCGCCGGAGGCCGCGTCTAAATCCCCTCACCCGGCGCTTCGCGCCACCCTCTCCCCATGGGGAGAGGGGAATATCGGACAACCATCCCTCTCCCATAGGGAGAGGGGAATATCGGACAACCATCCCTCTCCCATAGGGAGAGGGGAATATCGGACAACCATCCCTCTCCCATGGGGAGAGGGTGGTGAGCATCGCGAACCGGGTGAGGGGCTTAAGGCCGGAAATTCAGCATCGTCTGGATGAAGCGCTGCAGCACCGGCCGAATGCCCGCAGCCAAATCTTCACGATATCCGTAGGGATAGGTCTCATCCATATAGGTGGCCCAGCTCAGTTCCAGCTGTACGGCATGGATGTTGTTCGCCGGGTCGCCGTAGTGCCGGGTGATGTGCCCGCCGATATAACGGCCGTTCATCTTTGACGTGAAGCCGGCGGCTTCATTGGCGACGGCTTCGAGGTCATCCTGCAGGCGCGGCGCACAGCTTTTAGCGTTGTTGGTGCCGAGGTTGATGTCCCACAGCTTGCCCTCGAAATAGCGCGGCAGTTCGCTTTTGATCGAATGCGCATCCCACAAAAGCGCGTAGCCGTGTTCTTCCCGGATCGCTTCCAGCGTGGCTTTGAGCTTGGCGTGATAGGGGGCGTGGAAGCGTTCGCGGCGGGCATCGATTTCGACATCGTCGGGTTCTTCGCCGGGATGATAGATCGGCTCGCGTTGCCCGGTTTTCAGCGGCACAAGACCTTCGGTGTCCTGCCCCGGGTAGAGATTGATGTTTTCCGGCGGCCGGTTGAGATCGACACAGAACCGGCTGTGCGTCGCGCACAGCATGTGCGCGCCCATGGACGGGGCGAAGTCATACAGCACCGGGATATGCCAGTCCGTATCCGGGACCTTCAGTGCCGCTTCGGTCATGCGGGGTTTCAGGTCGTCCGGAATATGCGTGCCGGGATGCGGCGCACTGATCAGCAGCGGCGTAGTGCCGGGCGTGAAGTCAAAAATGTCCATGGTGCTTTCAGTCGTTATTCGGCGGCGTCCGCCTTGGCCGGCGCCGGTTTGTCATAGGGACGGTCGTGTTTCAGCGCAGGAATGCGCGTGCGGGCCTGCGCGACTTCCGCGACATCGATTTCGGCGATGACGATGGCCTCGTCGTCTTCCGGCCCCTCGGCAATGATTTCACCCCATGGGTTGATGACGAGTGAGTGGCCGTAGGTGCGGGCCTTGCCGTGCATCCCGGACTGGCAGGTGGCAAAAACGAAGCTGCCGGTCTCGATCGCGCGGGCGCGCAGCAGAACATGCCAGTGCGCCTGACCGGTGCGATGCGTGAAGGCCGCCGGACAGGTCAGAAAATCGGCGCCTGCCTTGGCAAGATCGCGGTACAGGTGCGGGAACCGGACGTCATAGCAGATCGAAAGACCCATCCTGCCCCATGGCGTGTCGGTGACGACGGCGCGTTCGCCGGGGGCCAGACTGGCGGATTCCCGGTACCGGTCATCGCCGCCCAGATCGACGTCGAACAGATGAATTTTCTCGTAGGTGGCCCGGACAATTCCCTGATCATCGATCACGTACTGGCGGTTATAGGCGCGTCCGTCCGGTGCCGGGACGGTCAGCGAGCCGAGATCGAACCAGACGCCGAGTTCCTGCGCCAGATTGGCGAACAGCGGCAACGCCGGATGGGCTTCTTCCGGCAATGGGCCGGTGTGAATGCCTTCGTTGTCCACGTGATAGCAGGAAAAGAATTCCGCAAACTGCAGCATGTTAGCCCCCTGCGCGGCAGCGTCGCGGGCCATATCGGCGGCCCGCTCAAGGGTGGCCTGCATGTCTTCCTGCGCGGATGTCTGCACAAGGGCGATTTTGAAGGTCTGGGTCATGTGATTTCTCCCGTTTGTTCAGGTTTACCGCGCATTGCCGCCGCGATCACGTATTTTTCATGCGGATGAGCCCGGACTTTTGAGCCGGGGCGCTGGATGCTATCTATATATGAATAAGAATCACGGGGAGAGTCACGAATGTCCGACACGTCATCGGATGGCAATATCTACGAGCAGGGGCTGGACAAGAATTCGGCGAATTATCAGCCGCTGACCCCGCTGTCCTATCTGGATTGGGCGGCCCGGGTGTTTCCGTCAAAGACGGCCGTGATCCACGGTCCGCACCGCACAACGTGGGCCGAATTCGATGAACGCTGCCGGCGCCTGGCAAGTGCGCTCCTGAAGCGGGGGATCGGTGTCGGCGATACGGTTTCGGTGATGTCGCCGAACGCGCCTGCGATGCTGGAAGCGCACTACGGCGTGCCGATGTCGGGGGCAGTGCTGAACGCGCTCAATTACCGGCTCGATGCGGAAACCATCGCCTTTATCCTGAAGCACGCGGAAACGAAGGTTTTGATCACGGACCGTGAATTCGCCGACGTGATGCGGGACGCGGTGAAGATACTGGATAACCCGGACCTGCTGATTGTTGATGTCGATGATCCGCTCGCAAAGGGCGGGCAGCTGTTCGGTGACCTGAGCTATGAAGAATTGCTGGCCGAAGGCGATCCGGCGCATGTCTGGCAGCCGCCGGCTGACGAATGGCAGGCGATCTGCCTGAATTACACGTCGGGCACGACGGGAAACCCCAAAGGTGTCGTCTATCATCACCGGGGCGCTTATCTGAACGCGCTCGGCAATGCGCTGGTGTTCCGGCTTGGTCCGGAAAGCGTCTACCTGTGGACGCTGCCGATGTTTCATTGCAGCGGCTGGACCTATACCTGGGCGGTTACCGCGGTCGGCGGCACGCATGTGTGTCTCAGGAATGTCGATCCGGCGCAGATATTCCCGCTGATCGCGGAACACAGGGTGACGCACATGTGCGGGGCGCCGATCGTCCTCAACATGCTGGTGCACGCCCCAGATTCGGTGAAGCAGACGTTCGATCACACCATCGAGGTGGCCACCGGCGGGGCCGCGCCGCCGTCCACCGTGATTTCGCGGATGGCGGAGATGGGCTTCAACGTCACGCATCTGTATGGCCTGACGGAAACCTACGGACCGTCGACGGTGTGCGTGTTCCAGGATGAATGGGCCGATCTCCCCTTGGAGGAAAAAGCCTCGAAAATGGCCCGTCAGGGCGTGCGCTATCCGACCCAGTTTCACCAGACCGTGCGCGATCCAGATACGCTGGCGCTGGTGCCGGAAGACGGCGAAACGATCGGCGAGATCATGTTCCAGTCCAACACCGTGATGCGGGGGTACCTCAAGAACCCGAAAGCCACGGATGAAGCTTTCCGGGGCGGTTGGTATCACACCGGCGACCTCGCCGTGCAGCACGATGACGGCTATATCGAAATCAAGGACCGGGCCAAGGACATCATCATTTCCGGGGGCGAGAACATCTCGTCGCTGGAAATCGAGGAATGCCTATACAAGCATCCGGGCGTGATGGAATGCGCGGTCGTCGCCATGCCGTCCGAACAGTGGGGCGAAACCCCGGTGGCGTTCGTCAATCCGACGGCGGAAGCCGAGGGTGTGCTTGATGCCGCTGAACTGATCGATTTCTGCAAGGACCGCATGGCCCGCTATAAAGCGCCGACACGGATCGTCTTCGGCAACCTGCCGAAAACCTCGACCGGCAAAATCCAGAAATTCGTCCTGCGGGACCGCGCAGCGAAAGTTGCAGAAGAAAAGGATGAAGAATGAATACCATGTTGTTGGACGGTAAGACGGTGCTGATCACCGGCGCGTCTTCGGGCCTTGGGCAGCACTTCGCAAAGGTGCTGTCGGGGGCAGGGGCGCGTGTCGCTGTGACTGCACGACGACGCGACAGGCTGGACAGGCTCGCCGCCGAGATCACTGACGCGGGGGGCACGGCGCTGGCCGTCGGCATGGACGTGACGGACCGGGGCAGTGTCACGGCGGCGCTGGATGAAATCGCCGGAGAACTTGCCGTGCCGGATGTGCTGATCAACAACGCCGGGGTCGCTACGGGGGCGGCGGCGCTTGATGTCACCGATGACGACTGGCGCAAGGTGATCGACACCAATCTCGAAGGGGCCTGGATCGTGGCCCAGGAAACCGCGCGCCGGATGAAGGACGCGGGTGGCGGCAATATCATCAATACCGCGTCGATCCTCGGCCTTCGGGTCTCCGCAGGGGTTGCGCCCTATGCGATCTCGAAAGCGGCCGTGGTGCAGATGACCAAGGCTCTGGCGCTGGAACTGGCGCGTTATCAGATCCGCGTCAACGCGCTGGCGCCGGGTTATATCGAGACGGATTTGAACGAGGGGTATCTGAATTCCGATGCCGGGCAGACGATGATCAAACGCATCCCGATGCGTCGCTGCGGGCAACTGCATGATCTCGATGGGCCGCTGTTGTTGCTGGCGTCCGATGCGTCCGGCTACATGACCGGCGCAATCATTCCCGTCGACGGCGGGCATCTGGTGAATACGCTTTGAGAATTCTGATCTCATACTTCGTGACGGCCTTTCAGGCCTCCTCAGCATGAGGTCTCATCAAACACTCTCATGCTGAGGAGCGAAGCGTCTCGAAGTATGAGGGGAAACAAGGGAGATCAACACATGCCATACGCAGACAATGACGGCGTGAAAATCTATTACGAGGAAACCGGGTCCGGCGCGCCGATCCTGTTCCTGCATGAATACGGCGGAGACAAGCGCAGCTGGGAACCGCAGGTCCGGCACTTCTCCCGCGATCACCGCTGCATCGTCATGTGCTCGCGCGGCTATCCACCGTCGGATGTCCCCGATGATGAAACGCTCTATGGTCAGGACTTTGCCATCGCCGATGCGCTGGCAGTGCTGGATGATGCCGGTCTCGCGGAAGCCACCGTGATCGGATTGTCCATGGGTGCCTATACCGGACTTCGGCTAGCGCTGCATCATCCCGACCGGGTGACGGCTCTGGTCGCGGCCAGCGGCGGCGCCGGGTCGCCCAGAGAATCGATGAAAATCTTTCAGGAAGAGGCGTATGCCCGATCCGAAGAATATCTGGCTGCCGGGAAAATGCTGGCCGAGCCGTTCGCCAACGGGCCGACGCGGACCCAGTTGAAGCGGAAGGACATTCGCGGCTGGGAAGAATTCCGCGATCAGCTGGCCGAACATCCGGCGATCGGGGCTGCGTACACGCTGCGCCGTGTGCAGGGCGGCCGCCCGTCGATCTATAACTTCGAGGCGGCGTGCAATGCCTGTGCGGTGCCGACGCTTTTGATGGTCGGCGACGAGGACGATGTCTGTCTGGATGTGAACGTCTGGCTGAAGCGTGCCATGCCGACGGCGGGACTGCGGGTGTTTCCGAAATCCGGGCACCTGATCAATCTCGAGGACCCGGCGACATTCAATGCCGAGATCGACGATTTCCTCAAGCAGTGCCGGGCCGGTGTCTGGCCGGTCCGCGAAGCCTTTGACGGCAATTACGCCGGGATCGGACCGCGCTAGACGCTCCGGTCTTGAGACCCCCGGCCATAGGGGCCAATATCAGGGGGCCAATATCGGGTAAGAACCGCTCATAAAGACCAACCAGAGGATAAGATGGACTTCACACTCTCCCCCGAAGTCGAGGAAACGCGCCTCGCCATCCGCAAATTCGTTGCCGAGCGCATACTGCCTCTGGAAAGCGATCCGGCCAGCTATGACGAACATGAGAACATCGATCTCGAGCTGCTGAAAAAGGTCCAGGCCGAGGCCCGCGCCGCCGGGTTGTGGTCCCTGTCGATGCCGGTTGAGCGCGGTGGGCGGGGCTTCAACACCGTCGGCATGGCGGCCTGTTACGAGGAAATGAACCGTTCCATCTTCGGCCCGGTGTGCTTTAACGCCGCCGCGCCCGATGACGGCAACATGTTCGTCCTCAACAAGGTCGCAACGGACGCCCAGAAAGAACGCTGGCTGCAGCCGATCATCGACGGCAAGCTCCGGTCTTCGATCGTCATGACGGAACCGGCGCCGGGCGCGGGGTCCGATCCAAGCGGCATGATGAAGACCCGGGCCGAGAAGAAAGGCGATACATGGGTCGTCACCGGCGACAAGTGGTTTATCACCGGGGCGGGTGTGGCCGAGCATTTCATTCTGCTGGCCCGCACTTCCGACGATACGCGCCGCAACCTGACGGCATTCCTGTTTCACAAGGATCAACCGGGCTGGGAAATCGTGCGGCGTATTCCGATCATGGGCCCGGAAGAACACGGCGGGCATTGCGAGCTTAAATTCGACGGCCTGGAAATTCCTGACGAGAACCGGCTGATGGGCGTCGGCGAGGGCATGAAGTGCGTGCAGATCAGGCTGGCCACGGCGCGGCTGACCCATTGCATGCGCTGGACCGGACTGGCCAAGCGGGCGCTGGAAATCGCCGGGGAATACATCGCCGAGCGTGAAGCCTTCGGGAGCAAGCTGTCGGAACGCGAGAGCGTGCAGCTGCTTTTGGGAGATGCGGCAATGGATATCGAGGTCGGCCGTCTGCTGACCATGAAAGCGGCCTGGGCGCTGGATCAGGGGTCACGCGCCCGCAAGGAAGTCTCCATGGCCAAGGTTGCCGTCGCCGATGTGCTGTTCAAGGCGGTCGACACGGCGATCCAGCTGAACGGCGCGCGCGGCTATTCCAAGGACACCGTGCTGGAATGGATTTACCGCTATGCCCGTCAGGCCAAACTGGTCGATGGCGCCTCGGAAGTGCACAAGATGGTGCTGGCAGGCGCCCTTGCCGATAGCGGCATGGATTTCTGGAGCTGGGGTGAGCCGGAAACCTGATGAGCAGAAACGACGACGCCATCCTCAACATGGACCGGGACGCCATCAAACGACTTGAGGTCTGGATTGCGCGCCAGTCTGGCGGGCGGGCGCAGGTCCGCGATCTGAAGCAGCTTTCGGGCGGCGCCATTCAGGAAAACTGGGCGCTGAAACTCGATCTTGACGGTGGTGACTGGCCGGGGTCGCATGATCTGGTGCTGCGCAAGGATGCGCCGTCGAACGTCGCCGTCAGTCATGGCCGGGCCGAGGAATTCACGATCCTCAAGCATGCCCATGCCGCCGGTGTGACGGTGCCGACGCCCTGCGTGCTGTGCGAGGATACGGACGTGCTCGGCACGCCGTTTTTTCTGATGCATCGTGCCGGCGGGACGGCGGCGGGCCACAAGCTGGCCAAGGCCGATGCCAACGATGCGCTGGCCGAAGACCTGGGCCGTAATCTGGCCCGCATTCATACGATCCCGGACGCCGCTGATCTGGCCTTTGTCGAAAAACCGGATGGTCCGCCGGCGCTGGCGTCCGTTGACGAATACCGGCGACATCTGGATGCCTTGCCCAATCCTCACCCGGCACTGGAATGGGGGCTGTCGTGGCTTGAAAAGCACGCGCCCGCAGGCGGCGAAACGGTGTTCTGTCACCGCGATTACCGGACCGGAAATTACATGGTGGATGACGGCGTACTGACCGCCGTGCTGGACTGGGAATTCGCCGGCTGGTCGGACCCGATGGAGGATATCGGCTGGTTGACGGCGAAATGCTGGCGCTTCGGGGCCAATGACAAGGTGTGCGGCGGGATCGGTTCCGTCGATGCGCTGATCCGTGGCTACGAAACGGAAAGCAGCCGGACGATTGACCGCGACCAGATCGGCTACTGGCAGGTGATGGCGACCATGCGCTGGGCGGTCATTGCCCTGCAGCAGGCGGACCGTTTCGTCAGCGGCGGAGAGCGCAATCTGGAACTGGCCCTGACGGCGCATATCGTCCCCGAACTTGAACTCGAGATACTGGCAGAAACGGCCCCCGATACCCCGGCGTCCGATCCCGGGCAAGTGACCCCTGTACGACCGGCGCCGTCATTGGATGCGCTACTGGATATTGCCCGCGATGTGGTGCGGAACGACCTTGCCGCGGTGCTCGACGGCGACATGCGCTACAAGGCGCTGATGGCGGCGAATGCTCTGGCCATTGTATCGCGCCAGATCGGGGCGGCAGATCACACCGCCGATGATGATTCTCGTGAACTGGCCGGCAGAATACGAAAGGGAGGCGGCACCGCCGACGACCATGCGCTTTTGCTGGCACAGGTTCGTGCAACACTGGCCGAGAGCAATCCGCGCGCGCTGGGATAAACGCAGCGCTAAAGGGCGAAAAAAATGAGGGGACCGCCGTCTGGCGATCCCCTCAGTGGGTGGGGGAGAGATGGAGAAACCAAGCGCGGGGAACGCTTGTTCTTCATGAATAAAGATCGCCTCCGGGTGTGGCGATTTCCGGGTCGGAATAAGGCCATTTCGCGGCAATTCAGTTCTCAAAGTGAACGAGATTCGCTTTCTAAATGCTGGCATGTATCTGATAAACAGGGCAGATTTATGGAATGAAGCGTATTCTATTCACTTTCCTGCTGATCCTGTTTTCCTGGCCGTCTGCTGCCGAGGAAAAGTTTACCAACGCCGATCTGCTGCGAAATTTTGACGTCATCGCGTTCGGCAATGAATATACTGGCCGCAAGTACGATATCGTGCGCAAGTGGGCCAAGCCGATGCTGATGGGCATTCAGGGCAAGGATTATCCGGCACATCTGGAAACGTTTATCGATGACGTGGCGCATGACCTCAGCACCGTGACCGGCCATCGTGTCGAGCTTTATTATTCCTATGCCAAGCAGCGTGAAAAGAAGCTGCCTGCCGATTTCGATCGGAACAACGTCAACGTCATCCTGTACTACATGGACGACAAGGACATCCCGGACGCGCTGGCCAAATACTGGAAAGGGGATGCGGAGAAAGTGCGCTGGATGGTGCAGAACTCGACCTGCTTCGCCAACTATTTTACCAGGAAAGGCGAAATCGTCGCTGCCGTGATCGTCTTTCCGTCACGCCACCCGGTCAGCTATCACCGGGCCTGCGCGGTCGAGGAAATCACCCAGATCCTCGGGCTGCCGAACGATTCAAATGCCGTGAGACCCTCGATCTTCAATGACTCCAGCAGATACTTCGAGCTCACGGAGCATGACCGCTGGCTGCTCAGGGCATTATATCAAAAGGACATCACGCCCGGCATGTCGCGCAACGAAACCCTCACACGGGTTCTGGAATTTTTGAAGCGCGCCCGCCCCGAATAACCAGAACGACACCCAACAGGATGACGCTGAAACTGACGGCGTGAAACAGCTCGAAATTTTCATCCAGAAAGATCACGCCGAGGCAGATGCCGAGCGGCGGTACCAGATGCGATGCCAGCCCGGCCTTGGTCGGGCCGACGACGCCGATGGCGTAATTATAAAAGTAATACGCCAGCAATGTCGGAAACATCATGATATAGCCGAACGCCCAAAGTGTCTGTTCATTGACCGGAAAGGTCAGGCCCTGTGAGGCTTCCCACATCCACAGCGGGAACGTCGCTGTGCCGCCGACCGCCATGCTTGCCGCCAGAAGCGTATTGGCGTGCATGGCCGCAGGTTTCAGCCGAACGATCACCGTATACCCGGCCCAGGCGGTAAACGCGGTCAGGATCACCAGATCGCCCGGTACGAACTTGACGTTTGTAATAGCCAGCAGATTTCCCTGCGAGACGATCAATGCGACGCCCACACTGGAAATGGCAATGCCGATAATCTGCTGAACGGCGACGCGTTCCTTCAGTAACAGCCAGGCGATGAACGGGATCAGCCCAGGGACGGACGTCTGGATAATCGATGTGTTGGTGACCGTCGTCGTCTTCAAACCGATATACAAAAGACAGGGGAAAAGCGCCGGTCCGATCAGGCCGGTCAGCAGCACGTAACGCCAATGCTTGACGATCAGCCATCTTTCCGACCACACCCTTGGGCCGACGAACATCATCAGGATCGCGAATGCCGCCAGCCAGCGCAGGCTGACCAGGGTAAAGGTCGGAATTTCGTTGGCAATGATGCGCCCGACAACGCTGTGTCCGGCCCAGAACAGCGGCGTGAGAATCAGCATCGCCGTGGCGATCCCGACCTGGCCGGGGGTCGGTTGGTTGTGATCGGTCATGAGCGGCCTGTTCTGCGAATGGAAATGCCCTGGATCCGGCCTTTTACCTGAACGGTTTCCGGGGCGGCAAAATCGTCATCTGCCATGTCCGCATCCACGACGATTTCATCGGCACCCGCTAGAGCACAAAGACGTGCAGAGATATTGACCGCATCACCGATGACGGTGAAATCGCGGCGCTCTTCGGGACCGATGGCACCGGATATGACGTCGCCCCGGTGAATGCCGATCCCGATCCGGCGGGGATAGCTGCCGTTCCGGATAGCTGTTTGAATATTGCGAGCAGCTGCAAGGGCACGTGCGTTGCCGTCGGAGCCGTCAAATCGGGCGAGAACGGCATCACCGATCATCTTGTCGACATCGCCGCCCTGTTTCTTGATCGCCTCGACCTGCAGGGTCATGATCTGGTTCAGAAAATCGACCACGGTTTCAGCGGGGTTTCGTTCGGAAAATCCGGTGAAGTCACGGATGTCGGAATAAAACAGGGTGGTTTCGATTTTCTGCGATGTGATACCGCCGTCCGTGCCGGCGGTTCGGGCCGCATTGATCGCGGTTGATGATACAAACGATGACAGCTTGTCCTGCAGGGACTTCAAGGCGGCTGTCCGCTCATCAATGTCGCGCTGGGCTCTGCCGACAAGGATGTTCAGTGCAAAAATAAGCAACAGAAGAAGCCCGGCCGGAACTGCCATGGTCGGCACCGCGGCGTTCAACAGCAGGGTATTCAGATACGTAACGGGTTCATACAATTCGAAAACCGTCCGGACGTTTCCTTTCCCGTCGAAAACAGGAACATAGAGCTCGTACTGGCTTGAGCCGTCGGCAAGTTTCTTGGTCACGATACTGGATGCTGAATTATCAATGGTGTCTCTGAGCGCAGCGCCGGTTTCCGTGGAGCCGATTTCGTCGGCGTTGGTGGCGTACAGGACACGGGTTTCCATGTCGTAGACCTTGAGTTCGGGAAGGTTCATTTCCCTGACTTCGTCACTGAACGCTTTGGAAAGCACCTGGGCATCCGTTGTGTTTTGCAGTTCACTCAGGGTGGTGTCGGCCATCAGATGCGCCCATGGCTCGGGCGCCGTGTCAGCGACGGCGCGGGCGATCGTCTGGGCGCGCCGCTGTGCCAGTTCCAGGTAAATTTCTTCTATGACATGGTGTGCGGTAAGCCCAAGCAGAACCAGAAACAGTCCCGTAAAAGCGAGAAATGCAGGGATAAACCGCTGCCTGAACAGGCGGCTGAGCGGGAACGGCTGTTCTGATGGATATGTGATCTCGGGTGACGCCATGTATACCGGTTCCTTGGTCCTGCCTTACGGGCGGGTCATACGCTTTAATTCGCGCGATGGCATCATCACGTTCATTGACCGCATGAATGCGGTCAGGGTGGGCCGTATGACACCCGGAAGTGGTCAGGTAACGGTAATCCTGATGCTGCTCAGACCTGCAACGTGACCTTCGAGGACGTCGCCTTTCTGGACCGGACCAACGCCGGCGGGCGTGCCGGTCATGATCAGGTCGCCCGGATATAACGTAAAAAGCCTGCTCAGATAACTGATGGTTTCGGGAATTTTCCAGATCATCGCGTTCATGTTGCCGTCCTGGCGGGTTTCGCCGTTGACGTCGAGACGGATGTGACCTTCGGTCATGTGTCCGGCTTCGGCGATCGGATGGAACATGCCGATGGGGGCCGCGTGGTCGAAGGACTTCCCGATTTCCCAGGGGCGGCCCGTTTTCTTGGCCTCGCCCTGCAGGTCGCGGCGGGTCATGTCGATACCGGCGGCGTATCCCCAGACATGGTCATAGGCATGTTCGATGGATATGTCGTTCCCGCCCTTGCCAAGCCCGACAACCAGCTCGATCTCGTGATGTACGTCCGAGGTCTGTTGCGGGTAGGGGAATTCGGCCCCGTCCGGTGCCGGTGCAAACAGCAGAGAGCTGACATGCTTTTCAAAGAAGAACGGTGGCTCGCGGTCCGGATCGTGACCCATTTCGCGTGCATGTTCGGCATAGTTCCGGCCCACGCAGAAGACGCGGTGGACGGGAAACTGATCATCCGAACCGGCAACCGGAACAGTAACGGGCTCGGGAATATTAATAACATTTACCATAGGGTTTTTATCTCCGGTAATTCACGCCGGGTCAACGCCGATCATGCGTTGATACCAATAATGCGGCCAGACTGGACTCTGGACGGGGCAGGGGGTATCCGACACACTGCATTCAAAGAGTATCCCCAATCGAGAGGACTGAACATGGCGTTTCGTACACCGTATCTGATGTTTCTGGGCGACGCACCGGATGAGCTGGCTGCCAAAACCGCCATCGGCGTCAAGGACTGGCGCCCTGAATGGTGTGTCGGACAGCTGCGGCTGGACGGCTGCAAGGCGGATCTGAAGCTGCCCGACATGACGCCTGAAGAAGCAGCGCAGGCGGGATGCGGTACGCTGATTGTCGGCATTGCCAATCGGGGCGGGATCATTCCCGATAACTGGGTCGATCCGATTGTCCAGTGCATCGAAAACGGCATGGACGTGGCCAGTGGTCTGCACCGCAAGCTTGCCTCGAACCCGAAAATCGCCGAAGCCGCTGAAAAGCACGGCCGCACACTGACCGACGTGCGCCACCCGACCCGCGACTTTGACGTTGCCAGCGGCAAGAAGCGCACCGGCAAGCGTCTGTTGACCATCGGCACCGACGTGTCGGTCGGCAAGATGTACACCTCGCTCGCCATCTGGCGCGAACTTCAAAACCGCGGCCGGAAAGCAACCTTTGCCGCTACCGGTCAGACCGGCATCTTCATCGGCGGCGACGGGGTATCCGTCGATGCGGTAATCGCCGATTTCATTTCCGGGGCTGCCGAATGGCTGTCACCCGACGCCGACGCCGATCACTGGCATGTGGTGGAGGGGCAGGGCTCGCTTTATCACACGTCCTACGCCGGGGTGACGCTGGGCCTTATTCACGGTTCACAGCCCGATGCTCTGGTGATCTGCCATGATGCGGCACGTAAAACCGCACGCGGTCTCGGCGACAAGGGATTGCCGAGCTTCCAGGAAGTGATCGACGCCGGTCTCTGGGCGGCCAGGAATGTGAACCCGGACGCCAGGGTCGTCGGGATTTCCATCAATACCAAAAGCCTCGACGACGCGGCGGCACAAAAACTGCTCAAGGAAACCGAAGACCAATATGGGTTGCCGACCGTTGACGCGGTCAGGACCGGGGTTGCCAAAATCGTCGATACCCTGGACTGATCATGGCACGTGAACTGGTTATCCGTTCGGAAAGCTGGCCGCTTGCACGGCCGTTTGCGATATCTCGCGGCGTCAAGACGGCAGCGGATGTGGTCGTCGTCGAGATCGTCGAGGAAGGCGTGCGGGGCTGGGCCGAATGTGTGCCGTATCCCCGCTATGACGAAACCATCGACAGTGTCACCGCCGAAATCGAGGCTGTCCGCCGCACCCTCGAAGGTGATGCCGCGAATGCCGAAATACAGGACCTGATGGCAGCCGGCGCCGCCCGCAATGCGGTCGACTGTGCACTGTGGGACCTGCGCGCCAAGCAGACCGGGACATCCGTCGCGGCGCTGGCCGGACTTGGAGAGCTGAAGCCTGAAATTACGGCGGAAACCATCGGCATCGGCACGCCAGATGAGATGGGGGGCCGTGCGGCGGAGCTTGCCCATGCGCCGCTGCTCAAGATCAAGATGGATGCGCAGAATATCCAGGCACGGCTGGATGCGATCCGCGCGGGCGCCCCGAATGCACGCCTGATCATCGATCCGAACGAAGGCTGGACGGCTGAGATCGTGGCCGGCAAGGGCGCGTATCTGGCTGACATCGGGGTTGAAATGCTGGAACAGCCGGTACCCGCGGGCGATGACGAAGGGCTGCGCGGGATCGATAGCCCGGTCGCGCTGTGCGCCGACGAAGCACTGCATACCTCGGCGGACCTCGAAGGTCTCAAGGGCAAGTACGACATGGTCAATATCAAGCTCGACAAGACCGGCGGCCTGACGGAAGCCCTCGCCCTCAGGGAAAAGGCCGAAGCCATGGGGTTCGGCATCATGGTCGGCTGCATGGTCGGCACCTCGCTGGCGATGGCACCGGCACAACTGGTGGCACAGGGGGTGAAGATCGTCGATCTCGACGGGCCGCTGCTTCTGAAGGAAGACCGCAAGCCAGGCCTTGATTTCACAGATGGCATGATACACCCGCCCAGCGCCGAGCTTTGGGGGTAAGCCTGCTTCTCATCAAACCGCGCATGCTTCGAGATGCTCGCGCTGCTCGCTCCTCAGCATGAGGTATGGATATTTCCTCATCCTGAGGAGGCACGAAGTGCCGTCTCGAAGGATTGTATGGGCTGAGATTGGGGATACCCGGCAGGTTGATGAAAATTGTGCTCAGGGCTTTCCATCCGGGCATCAAGAGACTACTTAACCCCCCATGCAACCTGTCATTCAGATCAAAAACCTTCAGAAGTCCTACAAGGGTGGTTTTCAGGCCCTCAAGGATATCAATCTGGATATTGCCAAGGGCGAGATTTTTGCGCTTCTGGGGCCGAACGGCGCCGGCAAGACGACGCTGATCAGCATTGTCTGCGGCATCGTCAACCCAAGCGAAGGCTCGGTCACGGTAGACGGCTTCGACATCGTCACGGATTACCGCGAAACCCGGTCACGGATCGGCCTCGTGCCGCAGGAACTGACTACGGATGCGTTCGAGACCGTCTGGGCGACGGTGTCGTTCTCACGCGGGCTTTACGGCAAGGCACCGAACCCGGGTCATATTGAGAAAATCCTCAAGCAGCTTTCATTGTGGGACAAGAAAGACAGCAGGATCATGACGCTGTCGGGTGGCATGAAGCGCCGGGTGCTGATCGCAAAGGCGCTGTCGCATGAACCGTCGATCCTGTTTCTGGATGAGCCGACGGCCGGTGTCGATGTGGAATTACGCAAGGACATGTGGAACGTGGTGCGCGGTCTGCAGGAAAGCGGTGTCACCATCATCCTGACCACGCACTATATAGAAGAAGCCGAGATGATGGCGGACCGGGTCGGTGTGATCCGCAAGGGGGAAATCATCCTCGTCGAAGACAAGAACACCCTGATGCGCAAGCTTGGTGAAAAGCAGCTCACCATCCAGCTACAGGCAAAGCTCGACAAACTTCCGGACAAGCTCTCAAAGCACGGGCTGAAGCTGTCTGAAAACGGCGAAGCGCTGATTTATACATATGACACGGCGGCTGGACGTACCGGGATTACCGGTCTGCTCGCTGATCTCAGCGATGCCAAAATCCGCTTCAACGACATCGATACCCAGGAACGCTCGCTGGAAGACATTTTCGTCAATCTGGTCCATGAAGATAAAGAAGAGGAGGACGACGAATGAATTTTCGCGGTATCCTCGCCATCTACAAATTCGAAATGGCCCGGACGGCACGCACCCTGATGCAGAGCATCGTCTCGCCGGTGCTGTCGACCTGCCTGTATTTCATCGTTTTCGGCGCGGCCATCGGATCGCGGATCACCGAGGTCGACGGCGTCAGCTACGGGTCGTTCATCGTGCCCGGGCTGATCATGCTGAGCCTGCTGACGCAGAGCGTCTCCAACGCATCGTTCGGCATCTACTTCCCGCGCTTTTCAGGGACCATCTATGAAATTCTCTCGGCCCCGGTATCGTACCTGGAGATCGTTATCGGCTATGCCGGTGCAGCGGCAACGAAATCGATCATCCTCGGCCTGATCATTCTGGCGACGGCGGGCTTTTTCGTGCCTTTGAATGTCGCGCATCCGCTGGTCATGCTGGGTTTTCTGGTGCTGACGTCGATCACGTTCTCGCTTCTCGGCTTCATCATCGGCATCTGGGCGGACGGGTTCGAGAAACTTCAGATCGTGCCGTTGCTGGTGATTACGCCGCTGACGTTTCTGGGCGGCACCTTCTATTCCATCGATATGCTGCCGCCGCTGTGGCAGAAGATCAGCCTCTTGAACCCGGTCGTCTATCTGGTCAGCGGATTCCGCTGGTCGTTCTATGACAAGGGCGACGTCAGCATTCTGGCGAGCCTGGCCATGTCTGTTGTCTTCCTCGGCCTGTGTCTGGCCCTGATCGCATGGATTTTCCGGACCGGGTATAGGTTGAAGGACTAGCCGTCAGTTCGGTCCCATCCTTCGAGATACCCGCTGTCGCGGCCTCCTCAGGATGAGGGCGATAATATAAACCCTCATGCTGAGGAACGAAGCGTCTCGAAGCATGTCCCGTGAATCGAAATCAGGGTGACGAAAATATCCCCGTTACACCGGCCGTGGCATGTTCTTCATGCCCTCATAGCCCGGCAGGGCTTCGACCCGCTCGATCCAGGCGTTCATCGCCGGATAGGCCGACATGTCGATTTCACCTTCCCACGCCATCGCTGCATAGGGATAGACCGCGATATCGGCAATTGTCGGACGCCCGCAGGCCAGCCATTCACGGTCCTTGAGCCAGTCATTGATGACGGCCAGCGTCGCTTCGGCCAGGACCTTGTGCGGGGCCGGGTCACCCGGACGGTTGAAGATTTTAAGTGCCCGCGCAATGGCGGTGCCGTTGAACATTTCGTTGGCGGCAAGGGCCAGCCATTTCTGTACTTCACCACGTCCGACGGCATCGTCCGGATACCAGTCCGCACTGCCGTATTTGGTTGCGAGGTACACCAGGATCGCCTGGCTGTCCCACAGCACCACGCCGTCATCATCGATGGCCGGGACCTTGCCGAGCGGATTGATGGCCAGATAATCGGGTGTTTTCTGTTCACCCTCCGGCAGATTGACGGGAATTTTCTCGTACGCGACCCCAAGGATCGAGAGCATCATGCGGACTTTGTGGCAGTTGCCGGATATCGGCACATCATAGAGTTTCAGCATTGGTTCCTCCCCGAACTTTTTGCCTGTCGGCGTGTTGTCATCAGTTTTCATGCCTGAGGGCATGGTGTAAACCGTTCCTATGAAAGATCAGGACAACGCAGAAGAAATACAAGCGATCTGTGACAGCGTCGAAAGACTGTGCGCGGATTTCCCCGGTGAATACTGGCGCGAACTGGACCGTGAACGCGGCTATCCGACGGCCTTCGTTCAGGCGCTGACGGACGCGGGCTATCTCGGCTGTCTGATCCCGGAAGAATACGGCGGCTCCGGCCTTGGCATCCGTGAAGCCTCGGCGATCCTTGAAACCGTGCACCGCTCGGGCGGGAACGGGGCCGCATGCCATGCGCAGATGTACATCATGGGGGCATTGCTGCGGCATGGCTCCGAAGAACAGAAGCGAACCTATCTTCCCGATATCGCATCCGGCACGTTGCGGCTGCAGGCTTTCGGGGTGACTGAGCCGACCAGCGGCACGGATACGTCGCGCATTCGCACCACGGCCGTCAGGGACGGTGGTGACTTCGTGGTCAATGGCCAGAAGGTCTGGACGTCTCGCGCCGAGCATTCCGATCTGATGCTGTTGCTGGCCCGCACATCGCCCCGCGACGAAGGCAAGAAACCCCACGACGGATTATCGATTTTCCTCGTCGACATGCGCGAAACCCTCGGCAAGGGGCTGACCATCAAGCCGATCCGCGCCATGCTGAATCACAATTCGACCGAGGTCTTCTTTGACGACATGCGAATTCCCGCCGACAGTCTGATCGGCGAGGAAGGCCGGGGGTTCCGTTATATCCTCGACGGCATGAACGCCGAACGTATCCTGATTGCGCACGAATGCATCGGCGATGCCCGCTGGTTCATCGAAAAAGCCAGTACCTATGCCAGGGAGCGCGTCGTCTTTGACCGGCCTATCGGCCAGAACCAGGGTATCCAGTTCCCGATCGCCCAGGCTTATGCGAATACGGAAGCGGCGGCCCTGATGTCGGCCAAGGCGGCAAACCTGTTCGATGCGGGCGAGCCCTGCGGCGCCGAGGCCAACATGGCCAAACTGCTGGCCGCCGACGCGTCCTGGCATGCGGCGGACACCTGCATGCAGACCTACGGGGGTTTTGCCTTCGCCGAGGAATACGATATCGAACGGAAGTTCCGGGAAACCCGGCTCTACCGTACGGCACCGATTTCGGCCAATCTGATCCTGTCCTACATCGCCGAGCATGTGCTCGGCATGCCTAGGTCTTTCTGAGGTCACATTACATCCTTCGAGACACGGCTGCGCCGTTCCTCAGGATGAGGAAAGGAATGATTTCCTCTCATGCTGAGGGCGCGATGAGCCTAAACCTCATGCTGAGGAGCGCAGCGTCTCGAAGCATGAGTATATTTCGGAATATTCAGTTATTGATCGGCAGCACGCCGGACGAGACGCGTTCGCGCCACTGTGCGAGCTGGTTGCGGCGGTTTTCCGAGAACCGCGTGGCGCGGTCCGATTTGAAAGCGTTGTCGAGTTCGCGTCTGCGCTTTTCATCAAGCTCGGCCTTGCGGACCGCCAAAAGGTGCTGCAGCTGTTCGGCCCGTCCGCGTGCCGTGCGCCAGGCTTCGAGCTGTTTCTGGCGGCGCAGGTCCGGGTCCAGGTCGTCACGCAGTTGCCGGGCGGCCAGCTTCAGTTTGGAGAAGCGGTCGTTCAGACGCGCCGTGCGTTCCCGGTCGATGGGCGCAACCATGTAGATTTCCGGTTCAGGTTCGGGCGTGGCGGCGGCGGAAGCCAGTTCACTCTCCCCAGCCGGGTCGCCGTTCAGCGCCGCCCAGAATTTTTCGACCTTGCCGCGGTAGTATGCGGTGCGCTCGGGGGTGCGGGAATGGTAATAGCCGGCGGCTTCATTCCAGCTTGCGGCGCTGTCTTTGAGTGCGGTCAGGAACTGTGCCGCATAGGCAACGTTGATGTCGGGGTCCATGGCTTCGGCGGCGGTGTCAAAGTTATGGCCGTGAAAATGCAGGTTCACCTGCATGCAGCCGACGTCGATGTTCGTGACACCGGTGGCCTGCAGGCGTTTCACTTCGTTCATCGCTTCGGCTTTGGTGGCGAAATAACTGCCGGGCCCGCCCGAGGTCACGGTCCATGGCCAGGCACGGACCCGGCGATGACTTTTCGACCAGCGGCCGGATTCGGCAAGCGAGATTGCCTGCAGGAGCTTGTCCGGCACGTTCGAAATCCGCTCCCAGCGCGCGGTTGCCCTCTCACAGACGGCGAATGCCCGCTCTTCGGCCTGTGCCGAGAGATTGATATCCGATAGCGCGACGGAGGCTGTCGCCAGCATGATGACGGCGGCGCCGACGGTGGCGCTGAATAAAATCAGCCAAGGCCGCGTATCCCGGTTGAATTTCACTGTCCCGCTCCTTTTCCCACCCTAAATGAAGCAAGAGCGATGCCAAACCGTGTCATCGCCGCGTTAACCAAGATTCGCTCAATAAATTCAAGGAATTATTAACGCAGCGGGATTCCGGACCGGGATTTCATACATTTTTTATCAAGGGCGGAACGTGGCAAAAACGTCACGCTGGGCGGCAAGAAATGCCATTTTTTAAAAAAAGTGACTTTTTTGTTTGCAACTGCGAGAAAAGCCTTTAATTTGTGCATTGCAGCAACGAGCTGGTGATTACACATTGTCAGTAAGCTGCTGCAAACTTGGATGTTTCCTCCCAAATACTCGGGCCGTGCCGTAGGCACGGCCCTTTTTTGCGTTGCGGCATTGCTGCGGCACAGCATGCTTTTTATGCGCACTCAGTTCGTATTGAGGGAGATTATGTGCCGATGCGCCGGCCGTCTATGAGCGGTCCGGCGGGCTGTCGGCCCCGGGACCCAGGGCACGCTGCAAGATGATCTGATCCATCCAGCGGTCGAATTTATAGCCGATATCCTTGACCTTGCCGACATGGGTGAAGCCCATTTTTTCATGGAATTCAATGGATTGGCGATTTTGAGAATCGCCGACGATGGCAATCATCTGCCGAAAACCAAGCTCCGTGCAGGTCTCGATCAGGGATTCCAGCAGAATCCTGCCGATACCGCCGCGCCGGACCGCATCATCAACATAAATCGAATGTTCGACCGTGTTGCGGTATGCCGGACGCGGTCTGTAAGCGCCCGCGTAGGCATAGCCGACGGCCTGACCATTGATTTCCGCCACCAGATAGGGATACCCCGCCCCCTCCAGTGCCGTTGCACGCCGGGTCATTTCCGCCGTATCCGGGGGGCTCAGTTCCCAGCTCGACGTTCCGTGCAGGACGTGATGGGTATAGATTTCGGTAATTCGGTCCATATCCGCATCGCGCCGGGGACGGACTTGAACAGCAGGGGATGCCATCGGCGGCCTATTCGGCTGCCAGCGGCGGGGACAGCAATTCCGGGGCGGCGTCGCTGAGCCGGGCAATCAGCAGCCGCATCCGTTCCGCCAGCCGGTCAAACCCCTGAAGACGGCAGATATTAACCTCGTCCATATACAGGGCCCGGTTGATTTCGATCTGCAGGGTCTGCACGCCCGCATGGTGGCGGGCATAATGCCGCGTCGTGTAGCCGCCGGCGTAGGGCTTGTTCCGCTGCACGCTGAGCCCCAGATCACGGAGCGTCTGTTCGGCGATTTGCGTAATCTCCCGCACGCATGACGACCCATGACAGTCCCCCAGCACGATATCGGGGTTGCCGAAGCTGGTGTTGGCGCTGGGCAGCGCCATCGAAGGCATGGAATGGCAGTCGATGACGAGGCAGCGGCCGAAGCTGTCGATGGACTCGTCAATCAGGCCCTGCAGGGCGGCATGATAGGGTTTGTAATGGGTTTCGATACGCCGGACGGCTTCTTCAAAATCGAGCGTGCCACGATAGATTTCAGCGCCGCCGGCGACGATCTTGGCGACCGTGCCGAGCCCGGCCCCGACACGGGGTGAGGTGGTGTTGACCCAGCCTGGCAGCGCGGCATGGAACATGTCGGGATCAAGTTCATAGGGCTCGCGGTTGACGTCCACATAGGCCCGCGGAAAGTGCGCCCGCAGCAGGGGGGCGCCGAATTCGACGGCGGATGCGAACAGTTCGTCGACAAAGGCATCCTCGGAACGGCGGATCGCCTTGTCATCGAGTTTCGAGGCTTCAAGGAAATCTGCCGGGTAACAGCGGCCGGAATGTGGGGATGCGAAGACAACCGGCGACAACAGCTTTTCGGGCCGCAGGATATCGTGTCCGGGGATCGGATCGTCGTCGATCCGGCTAGGATGCTGTTCGTCATCGCTCATGCGTTGGGCCGTTCGTTCCGTTTGAGGTTGCTTCCGACAACGCCTCTGCGCCGGTTGATGATTGGAATCAAACACAATTAAACCGCTCCTGCCCATGACTGGCAAGTTCGGATCAAATTCTTTGTTGCGGTCTCTTGCAATGCGTCGGGAAATCACTATAACCGCCTCTCTGACACGTGAAATTCCCGTGTGTTCATAGGGCGCGTAGCTCAGCGGGAGAGCACCTCGTTGACATCGAGGGGGTCACTGGTTCAATCCCAGTCGTGCCCACCATGATAAACCCGGGCGAACAGCCCGGGTTTTTCTTTAGGTCCGGGTTTATCTACATGCCCGGGTTTTTCTTTAGATACGTCAGCCCCTCCCCATCCATGAGTTGTCGATATTGTATACCCTGATAGTATACAATGTAGCCGGTGCCGAGAATGCGCCGCGTGCGTGTCTGCTGCGAGGAAGCGTCCTGAATGAGTGACGTCGCCGAGAAAAATACCGATATCGCACTGGAACACGAGATCGAGAATCTTGTTCTCCAGTTGAAGCGGGCGGCGCATGATGAAAGTCTGCGCCGCATCGAGCTGACGTCGGACAATCCCGATATCAGGGCCCTGACGCTGCTCATCAACGATATCCTCGGCAATGCCCGAAATTCCGTTGATCGGCTCGAAGACGCCAACCGTGATCTGGATTCCCTGGTTCGCCAGCGCACGGCCGAACTGGAGCACGCCAAGACCATCGCCGAGCTGGGCAGTACGGCCAAAAGCAAATTCCTTGCGCAGATGAGTCACGAACTCAGGACGCCGCTCAATTCGATCATCGGCTTTGCGCAGCTGTTGCTGGACAGCAAGAAGGATGTATTGAACGACCGCCAGGGCAAACAGGTGCGGCACGTTCTCCGTGGCGGCCGTCACCTGCTGGGGCTGATCAATGATGTGCTCGACCTGTCCAAGATCGAAGCCGGCAAGCTGGATCTCAAGATTGAAGCGGTGAACATGGAAGAGGTATTCACCGAAAGTCTGCAGTTGATCTCGCCGCTGATCGACAGCCATGACGTGGTATTCGAGAACAGGATTGATTTTGATGTCGACCTGCCCTGGGTGAAGTGTGATTTTCTCCGGGCCAAGCAGTGCCTGATCAATCTTCTGAGCAATGCCTGCAAATACAACAAACCGGGCGGCAAGGTCTGGGTCGATGCCAGGGTATTCAAAGGCGACCGGTTGAGAATAATTGTCGGCGATACCGGTATCGGGATTCCCGAAAGCAAGCAGCATGAACTTTTCCGGCCGTTCTCCCGGCTGGGGCGGGAAGATTCCGAGATCGAAGGTTCCGGTGTCGGGCTGGTACTGACCCGCCTGATCATTCACGCCATGGAAGGTGTTCTTGATTTCGAAAGCACGGAGGGACGGGGTTCAATATTCTGGTTCGATCTGCCGATTACGGAACGGCCGTCATCCAACGAAGCCAGACCGGAAATGATGCCCGTCGACCTGAACCGGCGTCCGCAGGGTATTGTTCTGTATATCGAGGATATCGCGTCCAATGTTCTGCTGATGGAAGACATGCTGGGAGAATATACCGACGTTGAACTGCTGACGGCGCCATCTGCGGAGGAAGGCATAGAACTGGCCAGGCAGCATCTCCCCGACCTGATCGTGATGGACCTCAATCTGGGCGGTATGAGTGGAATCGATGCGACACGTTGCCTGCGGTTCCTGCCCGAGACCCGGAAGATTCCGATTTTCGTGTTGACCGGGGATGCGCAGGAAGTCACCCGCGAGCGTTGCGAAACTGCCGGTATCGACAGATTTTTTACCAAACCCTTCAATGTGCATGAATTCATCGAGGCCGTATGTATCGTGCTGGATCAGAAGCTGGGCAGACTTTTATGACGACCGATTTCATTGTTCATATCGTTGACGACAACACCGCTAACCGCGAGCTGTTTGAGGATCTGATGGAGTCCATTGATCTGACATGGAAGAGCCATGCCAGTGCGCTGGAGTTTCTGAAAACGTTTGATCCGGAACCGGCAGGGTGTCTGATCCTTGATGTCCGGATGCCGAACATGAGCGGTCTTGAACTTCTGGAGAAGCTCAATCAGGACGGCGTCAACGTACCCATCATCCTGGCGACGGCGCACGGTGACGTGCCGATGGCGATCGAGGCAATGAAGCGCGGCGCCTTCGATTTTCACGAAAAACCGATCAACAATCAGGCCCTGCTGGAAAGTGTTGAACGCGCCATCGCGCATCGCAGAATTCAACTGGAAAACGCCGAAAGCGAAGCCGCCGTCAAGGCTTCCTACAAAACGCTGACCCCGCGTGAGGTTGATGTCTACCGGCTGGTCGTCGACGGGGCGATGAACAAGCAGATCGCTTATGAGCTGGATATTTCACAGCGGACCGTCGAGGTCCACCGCGCCAAGGTCATGGAAAAAATGCAGTCACGCAATCTGGCCGACCTGATCAAGAAACACATTCTGCTTCACGGCTCTGCCTGATGCCGGATTATTTCGATACTTCGAGCCGCTTGCGGAGCCTGCGCAACACCCACCCGATCACGGGCAGTTTTTCATAAAGTCCGGCGGCGGCATCCCAGTGGTCGATATGCTCGACCAGAAGGCCCTGATCGTTGAAGCGCAACTGGCTGGCCCCGTCGACGGACCAGTCACGGTCCATCAGCCGGCCGGAGAGTGTCCAGACGATGACGCAGACATCGCCGTCGCTCATGCGGTGATGTATCCGGAAGTTCAGGTTCTTCACGTGCACGAACATGTCATCGAAAACATCGATCATGGCCTCGACATCATGGACGTCGTTGAAGGGATCCCTGAAATGCACATCGGATGCAGCGTGGCTTCGCAATTCGGCGACGCAGCCGGAATCGATTCGTTGCAGAAAGGTGCAGTATTCATCAAACCCGCTGGTCATGAGGGCGCATCCTGAGGTTGGGCAAATCCTGCATTGGCATCGGATTTGCCGGGATGTTGAACGGATCCACATTTGCGGCAACGATATTCTATGGCCACACCATCATTGCCGGGAAAGCGCATCTTAACCCAGTGGCCCTTGATATCGTACCAGAGGTCGGTTTCGAGATCGCCGCGATAGGCAAAGTGCCGGGCCAGGCGGTTTCCCGAGCCGGTTTCAACCGTTTCGATCCCGAGGTCCTGCACGGTGATGGTATTGATCTGTCCGGTTATGGTATTCAGAATCTGCGTCGAGTTGACCACGCCCGCATCCCAGTGGGTCGTGGGATAGATGCCGCCGGGAGCCAGGGATTGGCTGGTGGCACTGAAAACCGCCAGCATGCCGTTATGGCGCTGTGCCCGCATCATGCTTTTATCGCCGTCATCGTCGGTTTCCGCTTCGATGGAAAACAGCTGACCATGCTGCCATACCTCCAGCGATGAATAGCTGAAGTTGTACAAAGGCAACCCCAGAATGCGGATATTAATGTCGGATTTGCTGCGCACGCGGAGATTGGTGCCATCCTCTTCGAACGTCACGGTATGAGCGCCGATCAGCCGATCCTTGCGATAGATGTCAAAGATGATTTCGCCACCGTAGGCCCGGACAGGATCAAATCTCTCCTGCTGTTCTGCCCGGGTGGTCTGTAATGGCAGACAGACGGTGGGTATCAGCAATGCCAGAGCAGTCAGAGCGGGATGAATCCGGTTAAGCATATACCTGATACGTCCGAAACCGGGGATTGGTTTGCCTGTCGAACAAATATTGCCTGTGCGGTGAAAGGCGGAGTGGGCGGCAACAGACGAAACAAATCAGGCGTCGTCAGGTAATACCCGAGCGGGCGGCAGAATAATGATCGCGGTCGTGCCTTCGCCGGGCGTGCTTTCCAGCGTGAACGTCCCGCCGTGCTGGCTGATGATGGAATTGACGATGGCAAGTCCGAGCCCTGAACCCTGGTGCTTGCGCGTCAGGGCATCGCTGACCTGTACGAACGGCTGCAAAACACGTTTGAGGTCTTCCGGACCAATGCCGACGCCGTTGTCTTCTATATGGATTTCGATGCCGCCGTCATCCGTGCGGCCGGCTGAAGCGCTGATCTTGCCGCCGGGGTCGGTGAATTTGATGGCATTGGACAGCAGGTTGATAAGCACCTGACGCAGCTGGCGCTCGTCGGCGATAATCTTCGGCAGGCCGGTGGGGATGCGGTTGTCGATGTAGATCCCTTCCTTGCCGGCGCGTTCTGCGGTCAGGCGGATGGAATCGGTGAAAACGCCTTTCAGATCGACCTCTGTTTCCTCGAGCGACATCTTCCCGGCTTCGATACGGGACAAATCCAGAATGTCGTTGATGAGGTGCAGCAGATGCTCCCCACCGGTGCGGATGATCTGCAGATACTCCCGGTGCCTCGGGTCTTCGACCCGGCCAAGCGTGCCGGCCAGCAGACTGTCGGAAAATCCGATGATCGAATTCAGCGGCGTCCGCAATTCATGGGACATGTTGGCAAGAAACGTGGATTTGGACCGGTTGGCCATTTCCGCTTCATCCCGGGCCTTGCGATAGGCTTTTTCGACTGCCACACGATCCGTGATGTCGGTCTCGATCCCGCCGACGCCGATCAGTTCGCCGGTGTTGTTGATGATCGGGAATTTCATGGTCATGAACGTCGTATCGTTCAGGTTTTCCTCGTGCGTGATCATGCTCCGGTTTTCCAGAACTTCATGGTCATGGGCACTGAATGTTCCGCCGAGTTCCTCGCCGTAGACTTCAATGGATGTCTTGCCTCTGATCTGGTCGTTGGAAACGCCATAGACTTCGCAATAGCGGCGGTTGACCAGGATGAACCGCAGTTCCCTGTCCTTGAAATAGATCGGCGAGGGCGAATTATCGAGCAGGGTCTGAATCCGGGCTTCGCTTTCGGCCAGCCGTTTCTCAAGCCAGACCTGTTCGGACAGATCCGTATAGACTGTGGCGATGCATAGGGGCCCATGCGGCATCGGCATGGCGAATTTCGAAATCACCCAGGCACTCTCAGGCTTGCCGGCGATTTTGAACGTCACCCGATGGGTGCTGGGCTGGCCGGTTTCGAGGACCCTCTTGTCGGATGCGATGGCGGCCTGACTGAGATTCTCTTCCCAGATGTCTTCCGCCTTGAGGCCGATGACGTCTTTATCCGTGACGCCGAAAGTCTCCATGAAGGCCGGATTGATATACTCGTATTCGCCGCTGGCTTTCTTGAGCATGATCGGGTTCGGTGATTTGTCGAGCAGTGTGCGGCCGACCAGATCAAGGTCGGCTTGCTCGGGTCTGTAAAGATAACTTGCCGCCAAGACGGCCGCAGACACCGCAAGCACCGGTATTTCGCTCATCAAGTCCGCTTCCAGTAATCCGCCGAGCAATGCGCCGCTGCGTGCCGCAAGGGCTACGGTTGCCATGAACAGCACCAGCAGCATGCGGTCATCCAGGTGTCTGATCGTTCGCGCGACGCCCCACACCTGCAGGACAAGCGCGCATAAGACAGACATGTTTGTAGCGCTGAAAGCGCCGGTTGTTTCGAGCATGACGCCAACATGAACGAGAATTAATGCTCTGGAAATACCCTCGTAATGTCGGTCTCCCTATTTTGCAGGTGTGTGGTGAGCAAACCACTTATCAGATGCAAGGAAGACGGATCATGTTTTCACAGAACACATTGAAGAAAAAACCCACTCCTGCGCCCCGCAGACGCATGAAAAAAAGCGTTGTTGCGGTGTGTGCGCTGGGTGCGGCAGTCATGGTCGGCAGTGCCTTTTCGGTCATGCCCCTGCATGCGAAAACACAGGCCCCCGTGCTCACGCCAAAGTCACATGACAGTGCCCTGCCGGTCAGCTTCGCTGATATCGCCGAGCGGGTATCACCGGCAGTTGTCAACATTCAGGTGACATCCCGCGCCCAGACTGTCCAATCGCAGTTGCAGGACGCCCCTGCCAATATGCGTGAATTCTTTGAGCGCTATTTCAACATGCCGGATACACCGGGTCAGCAGTTCGGCAGCCCTGAAACACCCCCCCAGGGGCAAAAGCGGGTCGGTGCCGGGTCCGGTTTCGTGATCGATCCTGACGGTTTTATCGTCACCAATGAGCACGTTGTGCATAACGCCGATGAGATCACCGTCACATTCAAGGACGGCGCCGAGGCCAAGGCTGAACTGGTCGGGCTTGACGACAAGACCGACCTCGCACTGATCAAGATCAATGCCGACAAGCCCGTGCCCTACGTGAACTTCGGCAAATCCGAAGATGTCCGCGTCGGTGACTGGGTTCTGACCGTCGGCAATCCGTTTGGTCTGGGTCATTCCGTCAACGTCGGGATCGTTTCAGCCCGTGGCCGCACCATCGGCGCCGGTCCGTATGACGATTTCCTGCAGATCGATGCGCCGATCAACCGCGGCAACTCAGGCGGTCCGGCATTCGACGTGAACGGGAACGTGGTCGGCGTCAACGCGGCGATCTTCTCGCCCAACGGCGGCAATGTCGGTATCGGTTTTGCGATCCCGTCGCAAATTGCTGAAAAGGTTGTGGCTGAACTGAAGTCCAAAGGCACCGTTGAACGCGGCTGGCTGGGCGTCAGCATTCAGTCCCTGAACGATGACATTGCCGAAGGCCTGGGTCTCAGGAATACCAATGGTGTACTGGTGGCAGACGTCAATCCCGATAGCCCGGCTTCTGACGCCGGGATGAAATCCGGTGACGTCATTCTTTCGGTGGATGGCGCAGCCATCAAGGAACTGAAGGAACTGCCGCGCCTGATCGCCGATATCGATCCCGGACACAAGAGCGACGTCACCGTCTGGCGTGACGGCGAGGAAAAAGTCCTCTCCGTCAGGATCGGCAAGCAGCCGGTCAGCCAGAATGTGGCGTCTGCGACGACAACCGGCAGCGCAACCGGCAAGCTCGGTCTCGCCGTGCAGTCCCTGAACCCGGACATCGCCCGTGAACTGGGTATGTCCGAAGACACCAAGGGTGTCGTGGTCGTCGAGGTCAAACCCGGCAGCCCCGCCGCCGAAAAGGGTCTTCGCCGCGGTGATGTCGTCACCAAGGCCGGTGGCAGAAATATCTCGTCGCCGGAAGAGTTGACCGAACGGCTCGATCAGGCCCGCAAGGACGGACGCAAAACCGTTCTCGCGCTGGTCAAACGAGGCGATCAGCAGCGGTTTATCGCGTTCCCTGTCGGGGCGGCTTGAACAAGCAGCCCCACACCCCCGGGGCCGGCCGGATCCCCCCTTTCCGCCGGCCCCGTTTGTTTCTCCTCCCCCCCTGGGATGGGCGGTGACCGGTCAAACCCGGCGCCGCTCATCCGTTTTTTTCCGGGAGGGATGATGCTTCGGCAAAGTTTTTTTTATATAGAAGCTTGGCGCTGACGCGTCATTCGGCCTAAATGTTTACATATGAACGGAAAAATCCAATGCGAATACTGGTAGTCGAAGACGACAAGGACGCCGCGAGCTATATCGCCAAGGCACTTGGAGAGGCAGGCCACGTGGTCGATGTCGCCGATAACGGCGAAGATGCACTGGGTCTGGCGAACGAAGCGCACGAGGTCATGATCGTCGACCGGATGATGCCGAAGATGGACGGCATCCAGATGGTCGAACAGCTTCGGGCACAGGGCGTGGCAACACCGGTGCTGTTCCTGAGTGCACTCGGCAAGGTCGATGACCGTGTTACCGGCCTGCAGGCCGGCGGGGACGATTATCTGGTCAAGCCTTTCGCGATGGCGGAACTTCTGGCCCGGGTCGAAGCGCTCGGCCGCCGAAAGGGCGCGCCGGATGCGCAGACCCGGCTGGTCTGCGGTGATCTGGTAATGGATCTGATCGCCCGCGAAGTCACCCGAGGTGACAGCAAGATCGATCTGCAACCCAGAGAGTTCAAACTGCTCGAGTACCTGCTCCGCAACGCCGGGCGCGTGGTGACCCGTTCGATGCTCCTGGAAAATGTCTGGGACTATCACTTCGATCCGCAGACCAACGTCATCGATGTGCATATCAGCCGCCTGCGCGGCAAGATCGACAAAGGCTTCGAGACCCAGTTGCTGGAAACGGTCCGCGGCGCCGGATACCGGATGCATGCGCCTGATTAGTGTCCGCCTGGTCCGAACGTCATGGTTCCGCATGGCGCTCGGCTATGCGGTCCTCTCCATCTTCTCCGTGACCATGCTGTTCGCGCTGCTGTACTGGAATACGGCGGTCTTCGTTGCGGAACAGACGGAAGAAACCATCGAGGCCGAAATTACCGGCCTTGCCGAACATTACCGGCAGGCCGGCCTGTTCGGATTGACCGAGGTCATTCAGGAACGATCTCAGGGTCAGCGGCTCAGCCTCTATCTGCTGACCGATCCGAACCGCCGCCCGATCGCCGGGAACCTGAATGCCTGGCCGCCGAATACCCAACCCGGCGAATGGCTTGATTTCGATTACCAGCGCTCCATCGGCAGCGGTACGGTCGAACACCGCGCCCACGCCCGTCACCTGGTGCTGCCGGGCGGGTTTCATCTGCTGGTCGGTTACGACGTGCAGGATCAGGTACGCCTGGAACGCCGAATGCGTCAGTCGATGATCTGGATCGGTGCTCTGGCACTGGTGCTTGGCCTCGGCGGCGGTCTGTTGATGGCGCGGCACTGGCTGAGCCGCGTCGACAGCGTCAACAAGACGGCCGGTGAAATCATGGAAGGCGACATGTCACGCCGGGTGCCGCTTAGCGGCACAGATGATGAACTGGACCGGCTCGCCCGCAATCTGAACGACATGCTGGACCGGATCGAGGCGCTGATGACCGGTCTGCGCCAGGTCACCGACAACATTGCCCACGATCTGCGCTCGCCGCTGAACCGGCTGCGGACACGGCTTGAAGTGACGCTCATGGGCGATCAGGACAAGCAGGCCTATCGCGATGCCATTGGCGAGACCATGGCCGAGACCGATGAACTGCTGAAGACCTTCAGTGCACTGCTGCTGATCGGTGAGGCGGAGTCCGGTCTCGACCGCTCAAAGCTGGAATGGGTCGATCTCACGGAACGACTTTGTGATGTGGTGGAGCTTTACGAGCCGGCTGCCGAAGAAGCCGGTCTGTCGCTGCAAACGGATATCGAACAGGGCCTGGGTGTTCGCGGCAACCCGAACCTGATCTCGCAGGCGGTGGTCAATCTGCTCGACAATGCGCTCAAGTATACGCCGGCCGGCGGCACCGTGTGCGTCGAAGCAGGTCAGGATGACGGCCGTCCTTATGTCGAAATTCGTGACAGCGGTCCCGGTATTCCGGTCAGTGAACACGAACGCGTGCTGGACCGCTTTGTCCGGCTCGAAGGCAGCCGTTCGACCCCGGGCAGCGGTCTCGGGCTGTCACTGGTCGCCGCCGTCGCCAAGCTGCACCAGGCGGCGTTGACGTTGGGCGATAACGGCCCCGGTCTCACGGTCCGTATCACATTCCCGGCGGCACAGACCGTGCCGGCAAAACGAGATAAAGCTCAGGCCTGAAAACAGAAATCCGGAATCATGTCGTCATTCTTGACGGTTTTCAGGATGAACGTGGTTTTATAGGCGTGTACGTCGGCGGACGTCCCCAGGACCGATTGCGCGAAATCGTGATATTCCTCTATCCCCGGCGCCTTGATGATCAGCAGAAAATCAAAGTCGCCGGTGACAACGTGGCACTGCTGAACCTCGCTGATCTTGGCCATGGCCCGCTCGAACCGTGACGAGACATCCGCCTTGGGGGCGCTCAACGTCACCATGACGGCGGCGGAGACCGGTTTCGGGAACTTTTTCGGATCAAGCCGGGCGATCACGGCGGAGATGGTGCCGCTCCTGCGCAACCGGGCAACCCGCTTGGCGCAGGCCGAAAGGGACAAGCCCACATCGTCGGCTAGTTCCGCCGTGGTACGTGAAGCATCCTTTTGCAGCCGTTTGAGAATATTTTTGTCGATCTGATCCATTATTCGCGTCCTGTGTATCGATTAATCGAACAGTTTGGCATCTTAATGTAATTCAGAGGCTACTCATTGATAATAATTCTTTTAAACCCTTGAATTAGAAGAACCGAACGCTGCCGCCAGTTGCTAGGATTCATGAAACCCGCGGCCCGGCATGGGGACGCAAACCGGAGGCTGACCCTTGAACGACCTTGCTTTCATGAAGCGCGCGGATGATGCGCTGATCCGATATGGTGCCCACTTCATGCCCTTGGAGATTGCGTCTGCTGCAGGATCCTATGTCTATGACCGGGCGGGGAATGCGATCCTTGATTTCACGTCGGGTCAGATGAGTTCCGTACTCGGCCACAGTCACCCCGACATCGTTGCAACCGTTTCCGAGACAGTCAGGTCGCTGGATCATCTGTTCAGCGGCATGCTGTGCGAACCGGTGGTGGCCCTGTCCGAACGTCTGGCGGCGGTAACGCCGGCGGGCCTCGACAAGGTGATGCTGCTCAGCACCGGTGGGGAATCCAACGAGGCCGCCGTCAAGATGGCGAAGCTCTATACCGGCGGCTACGAGATTGTCGGCTTCAGCGCGTCCTGGCACGGCATGACCGGTGCTGCTGCGGCTGCGACCTATGCCGCGGGCCGCAAGGGTTATGGGCCGACCATGCCGGGCAGCCTGTCGATCCCTGCACCTAATCCGTACCGCCCCCGGTTTGAAGGCGGCAGCTTCGACTGGCGCTCGGAACTGGACGATGCATTTGCCCAGATCGACCGGCAATCCACCGGCAATCTCGCCGCTTTCATAGCCGAACCGATTTTGAGCACGGGGGGGATTCTTGATCTGCCGGAAGGATATCTACGCGCCCTCAAGGATCACTGCGAGGCACGCGGCATGTTGTTGATTCTGGATGAAGCGCAGACGGGTCTCGGGCGGACCGGGCTGATGTTCGCGTTCGATCGCGACGGCGTGACCCCGGATATCCTGACCCTGTCAAAGACACTCGGTGCCGGTCTGCCGCTGTCAGCCGTGATGACCAGCCGCGAGATCGAGGAAACCTGCCATGAGCGCGGGTTCCTGTTCTATACCACGCACGTCAATGATCCGCTGCCGGCGGCGGTCGGCCTCAAGGTGCTGGACATCGTTGAACGCGATGATCTTTGTGCGCGGGCACGGAAAATGGGCGCCCTGCTTGAAGGGGGACTGCGTGATCTCATGCAGCGCCATGAGCCGATCGGCGATGTCCGCGGGCGGGGCTTGTTGCTGGGCGTGGAGATCGTTGCCGATCGCGCCAGCAAGACGCCGTCGCCGGAGATCGGTGATGCGGTGACGGCTCACTGCATTGAAAACGGTCTCAGCATGAATATCGCCAACGTGCCGGGTCTGGCCAGTGTGTTCCGGATCGCGCCGCCGTTGACGGTCAGCGAGGACGAGATCGCCAGGGGACTGGAAATCCTCGATGCCGCCTTCACGTCGGTCCTGAAATAAAGGTCTGGGGTCAGGTCTGCCGGCGGTTGGCGATCTGCCGTTCGCGGTAGGCGAGGAACAGTGCGCCGGCGATGATGATCCCCGCGCCGAGCCAGCTCAGTATTTCCGGGATCACGCCGAACAGGCCGAAGTCGTAAATCGCGGCGAACACCAGCGTCATATAGAAGAACGGCACTGCGAAACTGGCGTCGGCGGATTTCATGGCCTGAATGAAGCACGATTGCGCACAGACCATGATCAGACCCAGGGTGACCAGCAGGACCCATTGTTCGGTTGTCGGCTGTACCCAGAAAAAGAGACCGGCACTCAGTGAAATCGCGGCGCCAAAGGCATTGTTGACGAACAGGATACGGATCGCCGGTTCCCCGTCGCTGAGCCGTTTGATGACGACCATCTCCATGCCCATGAACAGTGCGGCGGCGAGGGCAATCAGGGCGGCGATCTGAAAAGCGTCGGTCCCCGGCCGGATCAGGATCAGTGCGCCGATCAGTGAAATCGCGGCGGCAGACCAGCGCACCGGCCCGACTTTTTCGCCCAGAAACGGGATCGCGAAAATCATGGTGCAGATCGGACTGAGGAAGCTGATGGCGGTTGCTTCGGCGAGGGGCATTTGCGCTGCCGCGGCGAAGGTGCAACTGACGCCCAGCCAGCCCAGCAGCGAGCGCAGGAAATGCCAGCGATACGGGGTGCCCTGAAATTTCAGCTTGAGGGCCGGCGCAATGACGAGAAGTGCCGAGAAAGCGAATATGAACCGTCCGGCGGAAATCTGTAATGGATGCAGTGCCGGGCCATAGGCATCGTTGCCGAGAATCTTGGCCAGCATTGATGTCGCCGCCAGAAGCGCGGCGGCGAGCAGCATGAACAGGGCGCCACGCAAATGGCGCGGGGCGAAAGCGGTGGCTGCGGGGGGCAATCGTCAGTCCCCTGAAACCGAGATGCAGACCTTGCCGAAATGCGACCCGGAGGCGAGGTGCCGATAGGCTTCTGCGGTGTCCTCGAAGGGGAAGACCTTATCGATGACGGGCTTCATGCCGGCTGCCGAAATCGCCTTGCACATCTGGTTCATGGCGTCCTGTGGGCCGACCGTTACCCCCTGCAGGCGCACGTCCCGGCTGATGATGTATGGCAGCAGGACATTGCCGGTGGTTGCGCCGGACAGCACGCCGATCAGGCTCAGGGTGCCGCCGGGGCGAACCGCGATCAGGGACTGTTTCATGGTTTCGGTGCCGCCCAGCTCGATCACGTTGTCGACGCCGTCACCGCCGGATTGCTTGGCCCAGGTCTTGGCCGGCTGACCCCATTCAGGTGTGGTGGCATAGTTGATGCCATGTTCGGCACCGAGTGATTTGGCGCGCTCGAGCTTGCCATCGGAAGACGAGGTCACGCAGACCCGGCAGCCGTTCATTCTGGCGAACTGCAGCGCAAACAGAGACACCCCGCCGGTACCCTGGGTGAGGATGCAGTCACCGGGTTCGGCCCGGCCCAGACGGACGATGGCGGACCATGCTGTCAGCCCGGCACAGGTCAGGCTTGCGGCCTCGGCGTCGCTCAGATGATCAGGCGTTTTGACCAGTCCCATCACCGGGATCACGCGATATTCCTGCAGCATACCGTCGACGGTGCGCCCGCTATCGCTCTCCATTGCATGCTCGCTGGCGGTGCCGGACGGCCAGTCGAGGAAGAAACAGGCCGTCACCCGGTCGCCGGGGCTGAAGGCCGAAACACCGGGACCGACGGCTTCGACGGTCCCCGCGCCGTCGGACAGCGGCACAAGATCGGCCTGCTTCTGGCGCGACCGATAGCCGCCTTTGGCGATCAGCAGGTCGCGGTAATTGAGGGACGTGGCACCGATCTTCACCAGCACCTCGCCGGGGCCGGGTTCGGGCATGGGCATATCCACGGCTTCCAGAGCATCGGGACCGTCCGGTGTTTTGAAAACCATCGCGCGCATGTGCCGTCCTCTCGTCTAAAATTCAACCGGCGCTAATAAACCCGTCGCAGGGGAAATAGGCAATGCCGTAGCAGCACGAAAAAAGGCCCTGCCGGGGTGGCGGCGGGCCTTTTCTGGTCTCGGTGGAACGTGTTCAGATCAGGAGAAGAAACCTTTGTCCTTGTTGCTGGGGCAGGGTGCTTCCATCAGGGACTTGCCGTGATGATGCAGGTTGACCCAGATGCGATCCTTGCCGTGCAGCCATTCATAGACCCAGGCGTTTTCAGGCGGGCATGCCAGTTTCAGGTATGAATACCGGATCCGTTCGGAGCGGGTGCGGATGACTTCGGCATGATCGAAGCGCGGCACATGGACGTCGACGACAAGATTGTTGTCCTTGTTGATGTGGACTTTGGTCGCCGTCCAGCCCTGGCGGGGCGGGTTCTCGTCAATGTAGTTCTTGACGGCAACGGCGGCGACTTCGAGCGCTTCTTCCTGGGACATGTCCTCGGCGTAATAGCTGAGCGTTGCCAGAACCACGCCCGGAATCATGAGCGTGATCAGAAGACTTGTGAAAAACCAGCGCTTGGAACTGATGATATCGGATATCCACATGGTCAAATTCCCTTTCCCTTCGGTAGCTCCGCTGCCTCGTTGTTATTGTTTTTGAGGCCGGTGGCTTTGCGCCCCGCCGTCACCGGCGGTTTGCCTGTTCGTGGTCTCGGGGATACGTGTTTTCCCGAACCTGATGACACTATTTATAGGGTATCCGGGCCCGGTTGGCTGTGAGCCTTATCACTTAATGAAAAAATTATGATGACGTTATAGCACTGAAATTAAATAAAAAATTTTATATTTTTTCAAGTTTCCCCATATTTTCCGGTTAAATAAGTCTAAAGGCGAACCGATCTAGGTGTTGTGCAGCACCTTTTCGATTCGCGCGATGAAAGCGTCCGCATCGGCAAGGTCGTTGAACAGGTGCGGGCTGACCCGGATGGCGCCGCCGCGCGAGCTGACATAGACGTTTTCGGCGGCGAGACGGCTCAGAATATCGTCGGGAAAACCGCCTTCGCGGCGCATGCCGAGAATATGCGGGGTTCGAAAGGCCGGATCGGCGAGCTTGAAGCCGAGACCGGCGGCGCCTTCGGCAATTCGTGCCGTTATCGGTGCCAGCGTGGCGGCCACGCGTGCCGGTTGCCAGTCCTGCAACTGCCGGAGCGCATCCTGGATCATCGGCAGGGTGATCAGGCTCAGATACTCCCCGGCGTCGTAGCGGCGTGCGCCGGAGGTAAAACCGTCCGGATAGCCGAGACCGCCGGTGATGCTGTCGACGCCACCGTGATTGAACAGATGGTCTTCGAGCGGCTGGCCGTCCTGAAATTCAGGTGCGGCATACATGAAGGACAGACCGTACGGTCCCAAAAGCCATTTATAGGCGGCACAGACCAGATAATCCGCGTGGATGTCGGCGACATCGATCGGCACGGCGCCGACCCATTGCGTCGCATCGACAAGGAACGTGGCGCCGGCATACTTCAGGGCCGGCCCGATCACCTTGAGGTCGACCAGCACGCCGTCAGTCCAGTGGCAGGGCGGCAGGGCGGCGATGGCGACGTCGGTATCGATCATCTCCATCACGGCACGGGTCCAGTCGCCGTCCGCGGGCCAGGGTACGGTCGAGATGACGGCCCCGGTGCGCTCGGCGACATGACGCCAGGCATAGACGTTTGAAGGAAACTGGCCTTCGAGAACCAGGATGCGCTGGCCTGCTTTCGGGTGCAGATTTTTTGCCGCCGTTGTGATGCCGTAGGAGGCGGCGGGTTGTATCGCGATATCGTCACCCTTTGCGCCGATCAGGCTGGCAAAGCGGTCTCGGATATCATCTGCCTGGACATAACGGGCCGGCTCGTCGATGGCCCAGGGGTGTCCTTTTGCGCCGACACCGATGCGGCCGGCTTCGAGTGACGATTTCAATAGTGCGGATTTGGAGGCCGCGTTCAGAAAGATCACGCCGTCTTCGATATCGAAAAGATGCCGCTGATTGGCGAGCAGGGATGAATGTTCGTCCATGGCTGAAGATAAACAGCTTCCATACGTGCTGTCGACTCTGCATCCGGTCCTGTATAGTCCGGATATGACGTCATGCCGCCAGCCGCCGAAGACCATGAATGCCGAGGGTGACCCGCGCCGCATCGGGGTCGAAATCGAATTCGGCGGAATAAGCATCGGCAAGGCGGCGGCGCTGGTGCAGGAAATTTTCGGCGGTGAGGTCTGCGAACCAAGCCCACACATCCGTGAAGTCAGAAATACGGATATCGGCGACTTCGAAGTCGAACTGGACGCGCAACTCGTTCATCCGAAACCGGGCGATGACGAATTCGGGCTGAAAGCACGGAAGCTTGCGGGGGATTTGTCGAGCGGGTTCGTGCCAACCGAAATCGTCGGCCCGCCGGCGCCGCTCAGCTCCCTCGCGGATTTTGACCGTTTGGTGCAGGCGCTTCGCGAAGCGGGGGCGGAAGGAACGGCGGACGGATTCAGCTATGCCTTCGGCCTTCAGCTCAATCCGGAAGTGCCGTCCGACGACGCTGCCGACATTCTGAAGGTGCTGCAGGCCTATATCCTGATGTCGCCGTTGCTGCGGCGGCGCATCGATGTCGATACCATGCGCCGACTGCTGCCGTATGTGGATCCGTTCCCGCTATCATATGCCAGACGCATCCTGCATCCCGGGTATGCGCCGGACATGGCGGCGTTGATCGATGATTATATTCTCGACAATCCGACGCGGAACCGCGAACTCGACATGCTGCCGCTGTTCATGCATCTGGACGAAGAACGGGTCAGATCACGGCTCGACGATCCGCTGATCAAGTCCCGGCCGACCTATCATTATCGCCTGCCGAACACGAACTTTACCGATCCGAACTGGAACGTCACCGTGGAATGGAATCGCTGGGTCATCGTCGAACGGCTGGCCGCCGATGAAGGCCGACGGACGCAACTGGCCGAAACGTTTATGACCCGCAATCCGGAAGATT
The DNA here is from genome assembly GCA_040218645.1 of Rhodospirillales bacterium. Lineage (GTDB taxonomy): Bacteria > Pseudomonadota > Alphaproteobacteria > Rhodospirillales > Casp-alpha2 > UBA4479. The sequence goes on along the minus strand of JAVJQZ010000008.1, from coordinate 165,511 downwards.
TCCTGGACCGCCTGTCGGTGCGGACCCGGGAATGGCTGGAAGAGCTTATCGAATGACCTCGGCACCGCTGGCTTCGGCGGTGATCCGGCGGCGTCTCTGGTGTTCGCGGATCGTAATGTAGGCGGTCGAGGCAAAAATCAGCGACCCGCCGCCCCAGACGAAGGCATCCGGCACGTCGCCGAAAATCACATATCCACTGATCGAGACCCACACCAGCCGCACGTAATCAAACGGCATGGCGACGTGTGTTTCAGCGTACTTCAGCGACTGCGACACGCAGAACTGGCCGCACCCGCCCATCAGGCCAAGCAGGACCAGCAACGCGAGGTCGGCCATGCTCGGCCATGACCACACGAACAGGGCCGGGACAAGGGCCAGCGGCGCCATGACCAGGGACATGTATGTGGTGATGGTGACGGAGGATTCGGTCTTGCTCAGGTTCTTGATGATGATCACGCATGCGCCCCAGAACACGGCTGCCGTCAGGACCAGGATATTCCCGGTCCCGATCTCCTCGAATCCGGGTCGCAGAACCACCAGTGTGCCGATGAACCCGGCGATGATGGCGGCGATCCGCCGCCAGCCCAGCCGTTCCTTGAGAAGGATCACGGCAAGCAGGGTGGCAAACAGGGGGGCCGAGAATGATAAAGCCGTCACGTCGGCGATCGGCGACAGGCTGAGGGCGGTAAAAAAGCACACCATGGCGCAGAAGTTCAGCAGCCCGCGCAGGATCAGAAGTCCGATCCGGTCGGTTTTGAGGGGTGCCAGGCCCTGTTTGAAGAAAAACGGCACCACGATAATCAACGCAAATAGCAGCCGGCAGAACACCACGACGAACGGGTGCACGGTGTCGGACACATAGCTGATCGTGGTATGCATGGATGCGAGACAGAGCGTCGATGCGAGCATCCAGATAATGCCGCGCAGGTTGTCTGCGGCTTTTTTTTGCTCGGTCTGGCTGTCTGTGCCGGTGTTTGACGAGGTGGGCACGGGGTCGGGCATACACGCTCCTTCGGTGGATATAGGTCAGCATAGCCGACCTTTTGATGGATGCAAGACAGGGAATTCTCGGTTTTTCGGGGTTTAAAAACGCTCTTTCCCCGTTGACAGCCCTTTATGCGAACCGTATGTTCCGCGCGCTTTCGTCTCCTGGGTGGTCCGGGGACATGTCATACTGTTTTGGCTTTATTTATTAGCCGGGGATCGAGTTATGAAAATCAGAAACTCGCTGAAGTCGGCCAAGCTGCGTGAAAAAGGCTGCCGAGTTGTGCGCCGCCGCGGCCGGGTCTACGTCATCAACAAACGCAACCCGCGGTTCAAAGCCCGCCAGGGCTGAGCCGCGTTTGAGCGATCCTCTGGCCGCGCCCATGCGGACATGGGCGCGGTTTTCGTTTGTCTGCCTTTTGGTTTGATTGCCTTGAGCCTTGATTGCCCTTCCTGGCAGGTGATTACGGCCACGTCCCGGGTGACGGCCCCGATTTTCCGTGGCACACTGTGATCTCGAACGAACGACCATAATAAAAAAAGAATACGACGGGAGCCGCTGCCATGCAGATGCCCAAACCTGATGAAAACGTCATTGCCCGCCGCTCCGAACTGGCCGCGGCATTGCGCGAAATCGTGCCGGGCGAAGGCGTCATCGACAATGACGAGGAACTGCGCGCCTTCGATTGCGACGGGCTGATGGCTTACAAGCAGCTGCCGCTGATCGTGGTGCTGCCGGAAACCACCCAGCAGGTTTCGGAAATCCTCAAGTATTGCCATGCGAATAACATCAAGATCGTGCCGCGCGGTGCCGGGACGGGACTGTCCGGCGGGGCCATGCCGCTTGCCGACGCGATCACCCTGGGCCTCAGTAAATTCAAGAAAATCCTCGAAGTCGATTACGCAAACCGCTGTGTCGTGACACAGCCGGGTGTCACCAATCTGGGCATCACCCAGGCGGTCGAACATGCCGGTTTTTATTATGCGCCCGATCCGTCATCGCAGATCGCGTGCTCCATCGGCGGCAATGTCGCCGAAAATTCCGGCGGCGTGCATTGTCTGAAATACGGGCTGACCACGAATAACGTGCTGGGCGTGGAAATGGTCCTGATGAACGGCGAGATCATCCGTCTCGGCGGCAAGCACCTGGATGCCGGCGGCTATGACCTGCTGGGCGTGATTACCGGTTCCGAGGGACTGTTGGGCGTGATCACCGAAGTGACGGTGCGAATCCTGCGTAAACCCGAAGTCGCCCGCGCCCTGCTGATCGGATTCCCGACCATGATCGATGCCGGGAACTGTGTCGCCGATGTGATCGCCGCGGGGATCATTCCCGGCGGCATGGAACTGATGGACAAGCCGACCATTCACGCCACCGAGGATTTCGTGCATGCGGGCTATCCCCTCGATGTCGAAGGTCTGATGATCGTTGAACTGGATGGCCCGGAGGCCGAGGTCGCCTATCTTGTCGAGCGGGTCGAGGAAATCGCCCGTGCCGCCAATGCCTCGACGGTGCGGATCAGCGAGAGCGAAGAAGAGCGTATGCGCTTCTGGTCCGGGCGAAAGAACGCGTTTCCCGCGATCGGCAGGATTTCGCCCGACTATATCTGTGTCGACGGCACGATCCCGCGCAAAAAACTCGCCGAAGTGCTGGAACGGATGCAGGGCATTTCCGAAAAGCACGGATTGCGTGTCGCAAACGTGTTCCATGCCGGTGACGGTAATCTGCATCCGCTGGTGCTGTTCGATGCCAACGTGCCCGGCGAACTGGACGCGGCGGAAGCGTTGTGCGGTGATATTCTGCGGCTTTGCGTCGAAGTCGGCGGGGTGCTCAGCGGCGAGCACGGGATCGGCGTCGAAAAGCGCGATCTGATGGGGGCGATGTTCACCGAGGATGATCTGAAACAGCAGCAGCGCGTCAAATGCGCTTTTGATCCGGGGCACCTGCTGAACCCCGGCAAGGTCTATCCCGAACTTCACCGCTGCGCCGAACTGGGCAGGATGCACGTTCACCACGGCAAGCTGCCGTTCCCCGATATCCCGAGATTCTAGACGCCGACGCCATGACCGATACGCTGAAACCCGAAAACGAAAACCAGATACTGGACGCCATCCAGTGGGCGGTGTCGGAAAAAACACCGCTGGACGTCGTTGCCGGGGGCAGCAAGCGTGATTTCGGTCGGCCGATGCAGACGGCGGCGACCCTCGACATGTCGGCAATGTCGGCGATCAAAACCTATGAGCCGGAAGAACTGTTCATGACCCTCGAAGCCGGGGCGCCGATGAAGGAGATCAACAAGGCTCTCGACGATGCCGGACAGCATCTGTCGTTCGAGCCGCCCGATTTCGGGCCGCTACTGGGCACGGACGGCGACAGGGCGACCATCGGCGGCATCGTTGCCACCAATCTGGCCGGCCCCCGGCGGATCAAGGAAGGCGCCGCGCGTGATCATGTGCTCGGCTTCCATGCGGTATCGGGGCGGGGCGAAATCTTCAAGTCCGGCGGCACCGTGGTCAAGAACGTCACCGGGTTCGACCTGTCGAAGCTCATGGCCGGTTCGTTCGGCACCCTTGCGGTGTTGTCTGACGTGACCCTGAAAACCCTGCCGAAACCGGAAAAGGTCCGCACCCTGCTGGTCCGATGGCGCGTCGACGGGGTTTACGATCATGCGGCGATGAAAGTGATGTCGATGGCGCTCGGCAGTGCGCACGACGTATCCGGTGCGGCCCATCTGCCGGCGCATGCGGCGATCTCTTCATCGGTGGATTACGTGAATGCCGTGGGCGGCGGGGTGACGGCGCTCAGGCTCGAAGGACCGGCACCGTCGGTTGAACACAGGGTTGAGGCCCTGCGCAATGAACTGCGGGAGTTCGGTAATATCGAGGAACTGCATACCTCGAACTCCCGGACATTCTGGCGCGAAGTCCGTGATGTGCGCCCCTTCGCCGGCCGCGACGACCTTGCGTTCGTGTGGCGGCTGTCCGTGCCCCCGGCGGAAGGCGCAAAGGTTGCCCTGTCGATACTCGAAACCCTCAAGGGCGAAGTGATCTATGACTGGGGCGGCGGCCAGGTCTGGCTGGGCCTGCAAGCGGTCACCAATGCCGGGGCCGAGGTCGTGCGCTCGGTGGTGGCAGGCGTCGGCGGTCATGCGACACTGATCCGGGCGTCACAGGATATCCGTGGCGAAGTGCCGGTGTTCCAGCCGCTTTCCGCTGCCGAAGGCCTGATAGCGGAAAAGATCAAGGAAGGCTTCGATCCGGAAGGTGTTCTCAACCCCGGGCGTATGTATCCGGGGGTATAGGGCAGCATGCAGACCAACTTTTCCATCGCCCAGCTGACCGACCCGAATATCGAGGCGGCCAACGACATTCTGCGGAAATGCGTGCACTGCGGATTCTGTACGGCGACGTGCCCGACGTTCGTACTCAAGGGTGACGAGTTGGACAGCCCGCGCGGCCGCATCTACCTGATGAAGGAAGCGTTCGAGAGCGGCGGCCCGGCGACGCCGAAACTGGCGAAACATCTGGACCGCTGCCTGTCGTGCCTGTCGTGCATGACCACCTGTCCGGCCAGTGTCGATTACATGCATCTGGTCGACTACGGGCGGACCTTTGTTGCTGAAACCCACAAGCGTCCGATTGCTGACGCAGGCCTGCGCTGGCTGCTGGCCAGGGTGCTGCCGTCCCCGGATATATTCCGGCTGTCGCTGATCGGCGCCTGGCTCGGCCGTCCGTTCAGAAACCTGATGCCGGCGCGGCTCAAGGCGATGCTGGAACTGGCGCCTGACCGCATCAACAGTCCCAGCAGTGTCGACAGCCCGGGCGTATTTCGCGCCGATGGCGAAACGCGCATGCGTGTCGCCCTGCTCAGCGGCTGTGCGCAACAGGTTCTGCGCCCGTCGATCAATGAATCCACGGTCAGGCTGCTCAATCGTCTGGGCTGCGAGGTGGTGATTGCCGACAACATGGGCTGTTGCGGTGCGCTGGTCCACCACATGGGGCTCGAAGAACAGGGCCACGATGCCGCAAAGCGGAATATCGCCGCCTGGGAAGCTGCCGAACAGACGCATGGCGCCATCGATGCGGTCGTTATCAATGCGTCGGGGTGCGGCACCACGGTCAAGGATTACGGCTGGATGCTCAGGCACGATAGCCAGTGGGCGGCGCGGGCAAGGGTGATTTCCGGGAAAACCCGCGATGTCAGCGAAGTCCTCCTGCAACTGGGACTGACCGGCCTTACGGGCGAAGCCCGTCCGAAGATTGCCTATCACTCGGCATGCTCCATGCAGCATGGTCAGCAGTTGAAAACCGAGCCGGTGGACCTGCTCCGCGCTGCCGGTTTCGAGGTGGTGCAGCCGGCGGAATCACATCTCTGCTGCGGCTCCGCCGGGACATACAATATCATGCAGCCCGAATGGGCAGCAGAGCTTGGTGCCCGCAAGGCAGCGCACCTGAAGGCCCTGGGCGCGGACTGTATCGCGACCGGCAATATCGGCTGTCTGACGCAGATATCCGCGTCCATGGAGGGGGAGAATACGCCCCCCGTTCTGCATACGGTTGAATTGCTGGACTGGGTGACCGGCGGACCGCGCCCCGATTCTATCTGACCCTTTTGCGCAAAGGCGCAAGGTCTCTTTTGTGCAAAGGCGCAAGGTCACTTTTGCGCAAAGGCGCAAGGGGTTCGGATATCCACAACATAGAAATGTCCCGGTAATCGTGGCAATATATGCTGCAAGGGCGCGGTTTGCGGCTTTTCATGAGGCGCGGGTGCCATGAGGCTTGCCAGGGTCAGGACCCATTAATGACCGACTATGCCGAAAAGGGCGTGCAGGGCCTTCTCAGAAGGCTTTTTCATAACGTCGTGCTGATACCAGTTCTGGTTTTTGGGTTTTTGCTGTCCGCGACGGCTTTCACCTGGCATGAAATCAACCGCTACCATCTCCTGCAGCAGATTTCGGATTCCCATGAATATCTGGAATTTGTCACGGCACACCTTGGCGCACATCTGGATGTGAGGCTCGTCCTCGGCGAACTGATCCGTCAGGAATGGCTCGATTACCGTTCCGATGAGCCTGAAGATTTCACCGCCATCGTTAAACCGAAACTGCAGCGTTTCAGGGATATCCAGGCCATCAACTGGGTCGACAAGTACGGTGTCATTCGCTGGGTCAATCCGGTCACGGGTAACGAAAATGCAATCGGCCTCGAAATCCGGGAACTGCCGGGTCCAAATGCAGCACTCAGCGAAGCCGTACGTTCCGGGAATGTGCAACTCTCGCAGCCGATCTTCCTTGCCCAGGGTGGCAGAGGCTTCGTGGCGTATATTCCCGTTTTTGAAGGCGACGATATCCAGGGGTTTATCAACATTGTCTTCAGGGCGAATGATCTGATCGAAAATGCTTTACCGTCCGATGATCGACGGCATTACGATCTGCATATCGAAGACACCGGGGAGGTTCTCTATGAAAATCATACAGCCCCGCATCTGTCTGAATCGATCCAGAAAATAATCACCGTCGCAAACCGGGAGTGGACTGTTTCGATCGCGCCGACAGCAAAGGTGACGGAAACCTATTCACGTGCCGGCGCCAATCTTCTGCTGTTATTCGGCCTGATCTTTTCCGTCGTTCTGCCGCTGACGCTGTTTCAATTGCTGCGCAGCAACCTCAGCCTTCGGGAAACGCAGGGACGATTGGCCGATTTTGCCGATATCAGCTCGGACTGGTTCTGGGAGACCGACAGCAAATTGCGGTTTTCGTATTTCTCGGGCCGTTTTGAGGAAGTAACCGGGGTGCCCCCAGGCCAACTCATCGGCAAGACGCGGCGTCAGGTCGGTGCGCCCGATGCAGATCCTGACGCATATCAGCAGATGCTGGAAAAAATGGATCTTCATCTCCCGTTCCGAGATTTTGAGCATACCCGTATCAGAGAAAACGGCTCCAAGGCATATTTGTCCATCAGCGGCCGTCCGGCGTTCGATGACAGAGGAAACTTCATCGGTTACCGGGGGGTCGGCAAAGACATCACGGAGAGCAAAAAGAACCAGAAAGTCGTGGCCGATGCACTGATGGCTTCGGAAGCGGCAAACCGGGCAAAATCCGAATTTCTGGCAACCATGAGCCATGAGTTCCGCACCCCGCTGAACGCCATTATCGGTTTCAGCGAAATGCTCAAGGAAGAGTATTTCGGTCCGCTCGGCGCCAGAAATTACAAGGAATATGCCGGAGACATCAATGGCAGCGGCCGGCACATGCTGGATCTGGTGAACGACATTCTGGATTTCTCGGCCATCGAAGCCTCCAAACGGCAAATGGAAATGGAGGTTTTCTCATTCGATGAAATCCTCAGGGACAGCATCCGCAACGTCGAACGCCAGCTGGCTGAAAAGGGATTGCACCTGAAAAGGGAAGTTCCTGACGATCTGGCGCCCATGTATGCCGACAAACGTTCGATCTACCAGATCATGCTCAATCTGCTGACGAATGCGGTCAAGTTCACCAATCCGGGCGGCAGTATCACCGTTCATGCCGAATGTGATGATGAACGGTTTGCGTTCTCGGTCAGCGACACGGGGATCGGCATCGATGCCTCCCAACTGGATACGATTACAGAGCCCTTCGCGCAGACCCACAGCAATGCCCACATCGCGGGGACGGGAACGGGGCTCGGTCTGACGATCGTCAAATCCCTGGTCGAGGCGCATAAAGGGACCCTGGTTATCGACAGCGTCCTGGGAGAGGGGACAAGCGTCACGATAAGTCTGCCGAACAATGCCGCTCCCGCGGGGCACAAGGACCCTGCCTGATGCTGGACAATCCTCGTATCCGGCCCCATATCCGGAAGATGAAACACCTATTTGCGCTACTTGCACTGGCGATGTTGATGGTCCCTGCGCCGACAACAGCGGATCAGAACAGTGCGCAGCTGGATGAACTGTTCCGGCAGTTGCAAACCGCGACAGACCCGGATGTATCCGCCAAAGCGGAAAGACAGATCTGGCGGATCTGGAGCCTGCCGGACGACCGGACGGCGAGCATCCCCTTTGCACAAGGCGTGCTGGCCATGAACGATGGCCGGCTGAAACAGGCCCTGGCGCTGTTCAGCCGGGTCACCACCGCCGATCCCGACTTTGCCGAAGGCTGGAACAAACGCGCGACCGTTTCCTATTATCTGGGCGATCTGGAAGCATCGGTACGCGATATCCGCAAAACCCTGTCCCTGGAACCGCGCCATTTCGGCGCCCTGTCGGGACTTGCCATGATCTACCAGTCGACGGGGCTCGAGGCGCAGGCGCTCGACGTTCTGATCCAGGTCAAGGAAATCTATCCGACGATGCCGGGGATCGATGAGCGACTGGAAGAACTGCAGGCCGCGATTGCCGACAGGAAAACCTGAGCAGGCTGCTGAACGGCACGTCCGTAAAGGCTTACATGCTTTGTGATGCTACCAGCCCCAGCATCAGACGCATTCCATTCCCCTGAGCCGCTTTTGGTCAGCACGTTAGCCAGGCTCGTCATTGGCGGCTTCGGCGCGTGATTTCTCTTTGCGCATCCTGTCGTCCCGCAGAAAACCGAGAATGCGCAGCGCACCGGCGAAAGTGAAGGCTGCCATGCCGAGCAGGGCCGCCATGAACAGGATCGCCTCGTTCGGCGGCGCCTTGTCCGGGAAGATCAGCGGATAAGCGAAATAAAGACCGACAAACGCCAGCGGCCAGAGAATGGCAAAGATCAGATACAGCATGTATCCAGATTAACATATCATCGGGCTTTGCGGAATCCTGCCGGGCAGCTTAATACCAACTTGCAGAAATAAACATCTGTCTAGAACCGTCGCAAAAGGTGTTTATTTCTGCAAGTTGGTATAAATTGACGCCATCACGTATTTTCCATGCGGACCGGGAGACAGGCGATGCAATCAGCCGTAAAAAGCCGTTTTGACGATGCACTGCTGGGTGTGTTGCGTCAGATCGTCGGCGAACGGGTGACGACCGCGGATGCGATCCGCGAGCAGCATGGCAGGGATGAGTCGTTTCACCCGTGCATGCCGCCCGATGCCGTGGTTTTTGCCCACAGTACGGATGAAGTGTCCAGGGTCGTCAGCGCCTGTGCCGAACGCGGTGTGCCGATCATTCCTTTCGGCACCGGGACCTCGCTCGAAGGGCATGTCGCCGCGCTTGAAGGCGGCGTCAGCATCGATGTTTCACAGATGAACGAAGTTCTCTGCGTTAATGCCGAGGACCTGGATTGCCGGGTACAGCCCGGCGTGACCCGCAAGCAGTTGAATGAATATCTGCGCGATACCGGACTGTTTTTCCCCATCGATCCCGGCGCCGATGCGTCACTGGGCGGGATGACCGCAACCCGCGCCTCCGGCACCAATGCGGTTCGCTACGGCACCATGCGTGAAAATGTTCTTTCGCTTGAAGTCGTCATGGCAGACGGGCGCATCATCCGCACCGCCCGGCGCTCCAAGAAAACGTCGGCGGGCTATGATCTGACACGGCTTTTCGTCGGGTCGGAAGGCACGCTCGGCATCATCACGGAAGTAACGCTCCGGCTCTATGGTATCCCCGAAGCGATATCGGCGGCGGTGTGCTCGTTCCCCGATATGGAAAGTGCCGTGAATACGGTCATCCTGACCATCCAGTCGGGAATCCCGGTGGCCCGCATCGAATTGCTGGACGATGTTCAGATGGATGCCTGCAACCGGTATTCCGATCTCGATTATCCGGTGCAGCCGACACTCTTCTTTGAATTTCATGGCTCCGAACAAAGCGTCGTGGAACAGGTCGAACAGGTTCAGGCCATTGCCGGAGACTTCGGGGCCGCCGAATTCAGATGGGCCAGCAAAGCCGAAGAGCGCTCGAAGCTCTGGCAGGCCCGGCATGATGCCTACTATGCGGGGATCGCCCTCAAACCCGGCGCCAAGGGGATTGCAACGGATGTCTGTGTGCCGATCTCCAGGCTTGCCGAATGCATTCTTGAAACCCAGAAGGATATTGCCGAAAGCGGCCTGACCGCGCCCATCGTCGGTCATGTGGGTGACGGCAATTTTCATCTCGTCATCGTCGTCAATCCGGACGATACCGAAGAAATGGCGCGGGCCGAGGCGCTCAACGAGCGTATGGTCATGCGCGCACTGTCGATGGACGGCACCTGTACCGGAGAACACGGCGTCGGGTACGGCAAGATCGGTTTTCTGGAAGCCGAACATGGCGAAGCCCTGTCCGTGATGCGTGACATCAAACGCGCGCTGGACCCCGGGAACATCATGAACCCCGGCAAAATCATACGAATGTAGGACGATCAAGATGCCTGAAGCCAAAGACCTGCTGCGCCAGCTCGCAGACGCCGCCATCCATGCCGCCGACCCCGCATCCCGGGTGCCGCCGATCCTGCCGCCGGCCCCGCCCAAAGCCATCGTGCTGGGGGCCGGCAAGGCGTCAGCGGCGATGGCCAAAGCCATTGAAAACGCCTGGCCGGAGACGGACCTCTCGGGGATCGTCGTGACGCGATACGGTTATGAAGTCGATTGTGATCGGATCGATATCGTGCTGGCCGCGCATCCGGTCCCTGACGATGCCGGGCGGGAAGCGGCACGGCGCATTCTCGAAATGGCGGAAAGCGCGGGCGAGGGTGATCTTGTGATTGCGCTGATGTCCGGGGGCGGGTCGGCCCTGCTGACCGCACCCGCCGAGGGCATCACATTCGCCGAAAAGCAGGAAGTGAACCGTCAGTTGCTGCGCTCCGGTGCCGACATCGGTGAGATGAATACGTTGCGCAAGCATATCTCGGCGATCAAGGGCGGCCGGCTTGCGGCAGCCGCGCACCCGGCGAAGGTGCTGAGCATCCTAATTTCCGATGTCCCCGGTGATGACCCGGCGGTTATCGGCTCCGGGCCGACGGTGCCCGATCCGACGACGTTTGCGGATGCACTTGCAGTTGTCGCCAAATACAACATGAAGCTGCCCGACAGTGTGCGCCGTCATCTCGACGCGGGGGCGGATGAAACTCCGAAACCGGGGTCCGCGATTTTTGACGGGAACGACCTCGTTTTCGCCGCCAAGCCCGACAAAAGCATCGAAGCCGCGGCGGCGGTCGCCAGGGCGGCCGGGTTCGCGGTTGTCGATCTCGGCGACCGGGTCGAGGGTGAAGCGCGTGACGTCGGCCGTGAACACGCTGAACTGGCGATGCAGTGCAAGAACGGCTCGGGTCTGGCCAAGGCACCCTGCGTCATTCTTTCGGGTGGCGAGACGACAGTGACCATGACCGGGAACGGCCGTGGCGGGCGAAATACGGAATATCTTCTGGGGGTGGTGGAACGCCTCGGCGCCGCTGACGGCATTTATGCCGTGGCCTGCGATACCGACGGGGTCGACGGCAGCGAAGACAACGCGGGCGCCTTTATAGACCCGACGACCCTGGCACGGGCCGAAGCCGCCGGGCTCAGCGTCGCTCAGGCCCTTGAAGCCAATGATGCGTATACGCTGTTCGACAATATCGGCGATCTTCTGGTCACCGGTCCGACATATACAAACGTGAATGATTTTCGCGCCGTACTCGTTACCTGAGCATCGGCTCATATAGTCACGGAACCGTTATGTTCAGCCGATTGCCCGGACCTGAGTGAACAGTTACCATGCCTGCACCGTCAGCGTCGTCTGCGGACAATCGTAATATTCATACCGGAAGCTGTTCCGGTTGGGAGATAACTTCGTGAAGAAGATTCTTTGGTTTATCGGTGGTTTCTTCGTCCTCGCCGTTGGGGCGGTTCTGATCGTGCCGAATTTCATCGACTGGAATGCCTATAAGCCGGAAATATCTGAACAGGTGCGCAAGTTCACCGGTCGGGAACTGGTGATCGCGGGCGATATCGATCTCAAGGTGCTGCCCGCCCCGGCGCTGATCGCGGAAAAGGTCTCCCTGTCCAGTATCGAAGGTGCGCAGTCACCGGATCTGGTCTCGCTTCGCTCTGTCGAAGTTCGCATTGCCCTGGCGCCGCTGCTGGGTGGTAACCTGAGCGTCGAAACGGTGCGGCTGGTTGAGCCGCAGGTGCACCTCGAAGTGCTGACCGATGGCCGGGCCACCTGGGTCTTCGATGCACCGACCGCCAAGGGCACTGACGAACAGACGGCATCCGGCAGTTCGCCATCGGGTAATGGCGCTTCTTCCAGTCCGGGGATTGCGATCGGGAATTTTGAAATTGTCGATGGGTCGCTTACCTATCAGGACGCGGGCTCGAAAACCAATGAAGTCATCAACGATATCGACGTGACGCTTGAAGCAGCGTCACTTGTTTCCGGACCGTTCCGCGCCCGTGGGTCGCTGGTGGCGAAAGGCATGCGGCTCGGGATCAATGCGGAAATCGGTGAAATCGTCGGTGGGCGTACGTTCCCGCTTGATCTCGGCGTGATGGTCGGCGGCGAGAGTGCCAAACTGAGCCTTGCCGGGACGGTGCTCAATCTGGAAGAGGCACCGCGTTTCCGCGGTACGATGAAACTGGAAAGCCCGGACATCGGCAAGGTCGTGAGTGCGCTGGCCGATGGTGCAGAGCTGCCGGCACCGTTGAGCCAGTCTCTTTTGATGAACGGCACGCTCGATGCTTCTGCAAGCGCCCTGGCGCTGGACGATCTGAGTCTCAATTTCGGCGGCGCCGTCGGTAAGGGCAAGGTGTCAGGAAATTTCAACGGTGTGCCGAAAATCACCGCCGAGATGAATATCGATAAAATCGATGCCGAACCCTGGTTGAAAACAGTGGCACCCCCGGCATCTTCGGGCGCTAGCGCCTCTGCCGCGAAAACGGCCGCCGGCGGATCGAAGCCTGCAAATGCCGGTGCGGACCCGTCGGCAGCGGCAACGCCGTTTGCCATGCCGTCGGGGATTGCCGCATCGCTGTCGTTCCGGATCGGTGAAATCTCTATCATGGGCGACAAGATCAGCAATGCTGTCCTCAATGCCGATCTCGCGAACGGTGAGCTCAACCTGTCCCAATTGTCGCTGCAGGGGCCGGGCGGCGCCGATCTGGCGGTATTCGGTTTCCTGACTGCAAAGGACGGCAAACCGTCATTCGACGGACAGGTTCAGGCCAAGGTTGCCGAGCCGCAGACCCTGATGAAATGGGCGGGTGTGGACACTGCCGCTCTGAAGCCCGGAAAGCCGGGCGCGACGAGCCTGAATGTCGAAGCCGGGGTGACGCCGGATACGGTGGTCATCCGCAAACTGGCCCTGGCTTTTGACAAGACCAACGTGAACGGGGCCGCGAACATTCTGCTGCGTCAACGGCTTGGGCTGGGCGCGTCGGTGATTGTCGATCAGATCGACCTCGATGCCTATCTGGTGGATAAACCGGCAGCGGCGGAAACACCCACGTCACCGGTGCCGGAAAGCGGCGCATCCAAGGAAGCCCCCGCCGATGGCAAGGCACCAAACCCCGGTGATACCGGCGACGGCGGCATGTTCGATGCGCTCAGACCGCTGGCGGATTTCGATGCCAACGTCCGCGTCAATGTCGGGATGCTGAAAACATCAGGCATCCCGATCCGTGATGTCGCGGCCGATCTCAGCCTTGTGAAAGGTGATCTGACGATCAACAAATTCACCGTAGCCGATGTGCTGTCATCCGGGGTGTCGATGAGCGGCGCACTTCTGGGGCTGGACCGGACACCCACGGCGAAGGCGCTGGCGCTTCGCGCCGAACTCCGTGATCCTGCGAAGATCGCGGCCCTGGCCGGTGCCGAACTGCCGGTCCCGGCTAAGACCCTCGGCAAGGTCGACATCGCCACCGACGTCAACGGCAGCCTGATCGAACCGTCCCTGAATTCGACCATCAAGGCGATGGCGGCAACCCTGCAGGCGGACGGCAATCTGAAGCTGCTGGACCCGGCCAACATGTTCAATCTCGGCCTAAGGCTGCGGCATGCCGATACGGCGGGTCTGCTCCGGAAATTCGGTTCCGATTACCGGCCATCCGGCGATATCGGCGGGATCGATCTGTCGACGACGGTCAAGGGCGGCCCGTCTGCTTTCACGTTCTCGAAACTGGCGGCTGCGCTGGGGGCGGTAAAAATCAACGGTGAGGGGACCGTCAACCTGTCCGGTGTGCGTCCGAGGGTCGTCACCACGCTGACGACCGGCAATGTGGTCGTTGATCCGTTCCTGCCGGCCGGGAAGTCCGCATCCCTTGATCCCGATGGACCGGCCCGCGTCATGCCGGCCCGGTTCATTGTACCGGAAGGCGGGCAGGCCGGTCTCAAACACCTGATCGCGACGATATCCGAACGCTGGTCGACGGCGCCGGTCGATCTGTCGGCATTGAAGTCCGCCGATGCGGACATCACCCTGACCGCGCCCCGGATTTCCTATCACGAGTATAACCTCGACGGTGCCAAACTGCTGGGGGGTATCGAAAACGGGTTGCTCAAGGTCAACGAGTTTTCCGGCGTGGTCTTTGGCGGCTCAGTCCAATCACAGGCAAGCGTGAATGCATCGGGGCCGAAGCCGACGCTGGCGGGGCTGATCACCCTCGGCAACATGGATGTCGGTGCCGCCTCGAAGGCGGCGGGCATTGCCGGGACGACCGGTAAGTTGACGACCCGTATCGACGTCGCAACAGCCGGGAACAGCGTTGCGGACTGGATCGGCGCACTTGACGGCAAGGGGGCGATCGAGGTCCGGGGTATCAAGGGCCAGTCGTCGCTCAACGATCTGCCGGTGATCGGTTTGGCGCTCGGACCGCTGATGCAGGTTTTCGAAGTGCTCAACACCGGCCTCGGCAGCATCATCGGTGCCGGTGGCAAGACCAAGATCGGCGAAACCGACGTCACCAGTTCGTTCACCATTTCCAACGGCAGGATCAACACCAAGGACACCAAGATACTGTCGAACATTTACGAAGGTGATATCTCGGGCGACATCAATCTGCCGCTGTGGTCGATGAACATCGGCGGCACGATGAAGGTCGATCAGGGGCTTCTGGGCGCGGTGCTGGCGAACGTGGCTCGCCTGCCGACGGAAATCCCGTTCCAGGTCACCGGTAACATCGACAAGCCGAACGTCAAGATTCAGTCCTTCAGCGGGTCCGGGAGTGCCGGGGGTGAAGGCATCAAGATTCCGGGCCTCGACAAGCTGGAAAAGAAAGCGCCGGGTGTCGGCAGCCTGATACAGGGGATACTCGGCGGCGGGGGTTCTTCGACGCAGCAATCCGCGCCGCCGCCACAGGGCGACACCAGCGGCTCGGCAACACCGCCCCCGCAACCCCAGCCGCAACAACAACAGCAGAAGAAAATCGATCCGGCGGATCTGCTCAAGCAGTTATTCAAGTAAGCAGGCCTTCATCCTTCGAGACGGCCCTTCGGGCCTCCTCAGGATGAGGCCTGGTTCGTTTCCTTATCCTGAGGAGCCCACTTGTGGGCGTCTCGAAGGATGAAGCTGTCCGTTCAGTCCTCCGAACGGTTCTCCAGAACGAACACGCGAAGCGCGCTCGACAGGTTGCCGGTGCGGGCTTCGTCGACGTCGCGGATCAGGGCGCTCAGGCTGACCCTGCGCGTCCTGGCAATGGCGTTCAGCCGCGTCCAGAACGCGTCTTCCAGCGAAATGCTGGTGGCATGCCCGGCGATGTTGACCGAGCGTTTGCGGATTTCCGTGGGATCGTTGCTCATGCTGGGTTTCAGGTGGGGCCGGGCGGGAAATTGACTTCTATCTTGAGGCCGAACGGGGCGACAAAAAACACCTGCCGGTCGCCGGTATCGGGGATGACCCGGACCTCGTAGTCATAACCGTGGGCATCGAGCCGCTGTTTCAGGCCGTCGAAGTCCGTATCCTTGAAGGCGACGTGATCCAAGGCGCCGGTACCGCCGGATTCCGGTGCGGTTGCGACCAGATGCACGATGGCGGGAGTGTCCTTGTCGCCGTATAGCCACGCACCCGGAAATTTGAACGGCGGCCGGAAACCGTTCTCAAGTCCCAGTATGTCGGCGAAGAACGTTGTCGTGGCGTCCAGGTCGTCGGTCCAGATATTGATGTGATCGAGTTTCATGGCTGTCTCCCTCAGGCGATGCTAGGCGGTTCCGCTGCTTTCGCCAAGAGACGAGATACCCTCACCCGGCACGCATGCGCGTGCCACCCTCTCCCCAAGGAGAGGGTGCGCAGATGAACCCCTCTCCTTGGGGAGAGGGTGGTGAGCAACGCGAACCGGGTGAGGGGATTAAAGTCCGTTCATGAACGCCGCAATGGCGTCGATGGCGGCGGTAATGTTTTCTTCTTCCGTATAACCGGATTTCTTGCGCGGTTTCAGGCCATGATCGCCGTCGGGGGACCAGTGCACCTTGATCCTTTTCGAAAGCGTGTAGCCGGGGACTTCGTCTCTGGTTCCGAACGGGTCCCGCTCCCCCTGACAGATCAGGGTCGGTGTCTTCAGGGTGGCGAGGTGTTCGGTGCGCAGTTTCTCCGGACGTCCCGGCGGATGAAATGGATAGCCCATGCAGACCACGCCCCGCACGCCTGCGGCATCGCAGACCATGCTGGCCATGCGCCCGCCCATGGATTTTCCGCCGATGACGAGATTGTCCGTCCCCAGATCGGCGATCACCTCCATCCACGTGGCTTCAAGAATACGTGCCGGATTGGGCGGCTTCTTTTTGCCGGTGACCCGCCGTTCGGCCATGTAGGGGAATTCGAACCTGACGACCCGAAAGCCTTTCTCGGCGACGGCGGCAGCAACCATGTTCATCCAGTCACTGTCCATCGGTGCGCCGGCGCCATGCGCCAGCGCCAGTGTCAGCGGTGCTTTCCTCGGCCCGTCGATGATGTAGTCCGGCATGCTTACAGCCGTCCGCCACCGACGCGGATGTTGGCACCGGCGATATAGCCCGCCTTGTCGGACAGCAGGAACCAGATCGCCTCGGCGATCTCTTCCGGCTCGGCGACCCGGCCCATGGGGATTTTTCCGGCCTGTGCCTTGAGGCGATCTTCGCCCGGCATGTCGGTGCGGGTCATGCCGGGAGCCACCACGTTGACGCGGATGCCCTCGGCGGCGACTTCCTGGCTGAGCCCGATGGAAAAGGAATTCAGCGCGCCCTTGGACGCCGCATACAGCACGCCGATCCCCGGATTGCCGAGATTGGCGGAACCGCTGGAGACGTTGACGATGGCGCCCCCCTTGCCGCCGTGATTTTTCGACATGCGCTTGATCGCTTCGCGGGCACAGATGATGCAGCCGGTCACGTTGACGGCGAGCAGGTGCGTGATCTCATCAGAGGTCAGTTCCTCGACCCGCTTGCGATTGCCGTTGATGCCGGCATTGTTTACAAGGCCGGTGACGGTGCCGAGTTCCTTGTCGACCTGTTCGAACATGGCGATGACTTCGGCCTCGTTCGACGTGTCCGCCTTGACCGCGATGGCTTTGCCGCCCGCCGAGACGATGCCGGCAACAACCGCGTCCGCCGCCGCCTTGTCGTTGACGTAGTTGACGCAGACCGCATGGCCGTGGCTGGCGACGAGTTTTGCGGTGGCGGCGCCGATGCCGCGGGACCCGCCGGTGACGATGGTGACGTCGGTCATGTTTTTTCCCCTTTTATGATCGATTCTTCGGGAACCTCTCCTTCGAGACACACCATGGCCTCACCCTGAGGAGCCCCGGATTGCATCCGGGGCGTCTCGAAGGGCGGGGCCCATGGTGCCCTCAGGATGAGGTTCAATATCTATCATGACGCTTAGGCCACGAAATCCGGTTCTTCGCGTGCGAGAATACGTTTGACGCTTTCAAGGTGCAGCCCGGCGCTGTCGCGTGTACCCAGTGTCATCTGGTGGGCGGTCTTGGCGGCGATGTCGGGGGCGACGGCCTTCAGCGGGCGCCCGGTGCTCATGGCGATGACCTGCACCTCCGAGGCGCGCTCAAGGTAGTACAGATCGTCCCACGCCTTGGCGATGCTGGGGCCCGTGACCATTACGCCGTGGTTTTTCAGAAACGCGATTTCCCTGTCGCCCATGGCGTCGGCGATGCGGTCGCCCTCGTCGGTGTCGAGCGCGAGGCCGTTATAGTCCTCGTCATTGATGGTGCGGCCATAGAACTTGAGCGCCGATTGCCCGGCCCAGACCAGCGGCTCACCGTCGAGCATGGAGAGCGCCGTGGCGTAGGGCATGTGCGTGTGAAAGGCCGCACGCGCCGTCGGGTGGCGCATGTGCAGCCGGGCATGGATAAAGAACGCGGTGTCTTCCGGCGTGCCCTCACCCTCGACGACATTGCCGTCGAAATCGCAGATCAGCAGTTTCGACGCGGTGATCTCATCGAATGCGTAACCGTCCGGATTGACCATGAAAAGATCGTCGCGTCCCGGCACCATGAACGAGAAATGGTTGCAGATGCCTTCGTGCATGCCGAGCCGTGCCGCCATGCGGAAGCACGCCGCCAGATCGATCCGCGCCTGACGGATCTCGGCGGTGTCGAGGGTGCTGTTGGACAGGGTTTCGGGGGTCTCGGCGTCAGGCGTCATGCGTCGTTCCTTTGGGGCCGACCATGGTTTCCGGCCGGACCAGTTCATCGAACCGGGCTTCATCCAGATAGTTGAGGTCGAGGGCGGCCTGTTTCAACGTCGAGCCGTCCTTATGCGCTTTCTTGGCAATCTCGGCGGCCTTGTCGTAGCCGATTTCCGGGGTCAGCGCGGTGACCAGCATCAACGATCTGTCGGTCAGTTCGGTGAGGCGGGCGACATCGGCCTCAATCCCGTCGACGCAGCGGATCCGGAAGCTCTGGATGGAATCCGCGAGCAGGCGGATCGAACGCAGACACGCGGCGACGATCACCGGCTTGAACACGTTCAGTTCCAGATGCCCGTGCGACGCGGCAACGGTGACGGTGGTTGCGTTGCCCATGACCTGGCAGCAGACCTGCGTCAGCGCTTCGGCCTGTGTCGGATTGACCTTGCCCGGCATGATCGACGATCCCGGTTCGTTGGCGGGCAGGATCAGCTCGCCCAGACCCGAACGTGGGCCGGACCCCAGCAAGCGGATGTCGTTGGCGATCTTCATCATGCTGGCGGCGATGGTGTTGAGCTTGCCCGCAAGATTGACGAGCGCGTCCTCGCTGGCCAGTGCATAGAATTTGTTGGGGCAGGTGCGGAACGGCAGCCCGGTGATCGAGGCGACTTCTTCTGCGAACAGGGTGTCGAAGCCTTCAGGCGCATTCAGCCCGGTGCCGACCGCGGTGCCGCCCTGCGCCAGTTCGTATATCTGGTTCAGCGATTTCTTCAGCCGCTCGATATTTTCCGCGACCATGTGCGCGTAACCGGAAAATTCCTGGCCCAGCGTCATCGGTGTCGCGTCCTGCAGATGCGTGCGGCCGATCTTGACCAGGTCCTTGAAGGCGTCGGCCTTTGCGGTGAGGCTTTTTTCCAGCCCGTCCATGGCCGGCATTAGGCGCTCCGTCGTTTCCAGCGCCAGCGCGATGTGCATGGCCGTCGGGAAACTGTCGTTCGACGACTGCGAGGCGTTGACGTGATCGTTCGGGTGTACCGGTGATTTCGATCCCATTTCACCGCCCATGATCTCGATGGCGCGGTTGGAGATGACCTCGTTCAGGTTCATGTTGGTCTGGGTGCCGGACCCGGTCTGCCAGATCACCAGCGGAAAATGCTCATCCAGCTTGCGGTCGGATATTTCGGACGCCGCCTGTGAAATCGCCGCACCGATTTTCTCGTCGAGCACGTCAAGCGCGACATTGGCGCGGGCGGCGGCTTCCTTCTGGATCGCGAAGGCGTGGATCAGTTCAATCGGCATGCGCTCACGGGCGTCGCCGATCGGGAAGTTGCGCTTCGAGCGTTCGGTCTGCGCCCCCCAATACCTGTCGGCCGGGACCTCGATCTCACCAATGCTGTCTGATTCTATGCGTTTGTCGGTCACGGTTGCCTCTCATCCCTTCATTGTCATCCCCGCACATGCGGGGATCCGGAATATCCGCCGGAGATTGCGGTGGAATCCCGCTTTCGCGGGAATGACGATATTTATTATGGACCCTGAATCAAGACAGGGTGACGATTCTTAGCATGTTTCCGGCCTACACCGACAGATGCTGATACAGAATATTCGCACCGATGGCGATCAGCACAATACCGCCGACGATTTCCATGCGCTGACCGACAATCGCACTGATGCGGCAGCCCAGATGCACGCCGATCCATGACAGGACAAAGGTGACGATGCCGGTGACGACGATCATCAGCCACAGATCATCGGTGACCAGGGCAAAGCCAAACCCGGCGGCGAGCGCGTCAATGCTGGTGGCAATGGCGGTGACGACAAGCGCCGCCAGCGTCAGCTGCCGGGATTTCGGCGTGGCGTCGCTGTCCTCGCTGTCATCGTCTGCAAAGCCCTCGTGGATGGTCTTGGCGCCGATGGCGAACAGGATGCCGAACGCGACCCAGTGATCCCACGCAGCGATCAACTTCTGCGCCGGTGCGCCCGCCTGCCAGCCGATATACGGCATCAGCGCCTGGAAGCCGCCGAACAGCACGGCCATCAAAAGCGCATACATGCCGACCCGTTCGCGCACCAGACAGCCGCGCGACACCGACGCCGCGAACGCGTCGGCGGCGAGACCAAGTGCGACGAAGAGGGCGGTCAGCAGGGACATGAAGGCGTATTCGCTTGAAATCGAGAATAGACAATCATTCTACCGTCTTTCTTTTCATGACCCCTCATCCTGTCCTTCTCCCCAGGGGAGAAGGGACTCACGCGTTGAAATCCCTCTCCCTTGGGAGAGGGTGGTGCGCGTCAGCGCACCGGGTGAGGGGCTTAAGCCGGGACCGGTCGTTTGAACTCGGCGAAGAAATCGTTGCCCTTGTCGTCGACGACGATGAAGGCGGGGAAGTTTTCGATCTCGATCTTCCAGATCGCTTCCATACCCAGTTCTTCGTATTCCAGCAGTTCGACCTTGGTGATGCAGTCCTGTGCCAGACGCGCCGCCGGGCCGCCGATGGAACCGAGGTAGAACCCGCCATGGTTCTTGCAGGCGTCGGTAACGGCTTTCGAGCGGTTGCCCTTGGCGAGCATGACCATGGAGCCGCCCGCAGCCTGGAACTGTTCGACGTAAGAGTCCATACGCCCGGCGGTGGTCGGCCCGAACGAGCCGGATGCGTAGCCTTCCGGCGTTTTCGCGGGACCGGCGTAATAGACCGGGTGGTCCTTGAAGTACTGCGGCAGGCCTTCACCGGCATCAAGGCGTTCCTTGAGCTTGGCGTGGGCGATGTCGCGGGCCACGATCAGGGTGCCGGTCAGCGAAACGCGGGTTTTCACCGGGTGTTTCGACAGTTCGGCCAGAACCTCTTTCATCGGCCGGCGCAGATCGATGTCGACGACATCTCCGCCCAGCGCTTCGGTGGTGATATCGGGGAGATACTTGGCCGGATTGTGTTCAAGCTGTTCCAGGAACACGCCGTCCCTGGTGATCTTGCCCTTCATCTGGCGGTCCGCCGAGCACGATACGCCGATGCCGACCGGGCAGCTTGCGCCGTGGCGCGGCAGACGGATGACGCGGACGTCGTGGCAGAAGTACTTGCCGCCGAACTGCGCGCCGATACCCATGTCCTGGGTCATCTTGAGCACGCGCTCTTCCCAATCGATATCACGATAGGCCTGGCCATGATTGCCGCCATGTGTCGGCAGCTCGTCGTAATAGTGGGTCGACGCCATCTTCACCGTCTTCAGGCAGGTTTCGGCGGACGTGCCGCCGATGACGATGGCCAGGTGATAGGGCGGGCACGCCGCGGTGCCGAGCGTGCGGATTTTCTCGTCGAGGAAATCCATCAGCCGGGCTTCATTCAAAAGCGCCTTGGTTTCCTGATACAGGAACGTCTTGTTGGCCGAGCCGCCACCCTTGGCGACGAACTGGAACTTGTAGGCATCGCCTTCGTCGGCGTAGAGGTCGATCTGTGCCGGCAGGTTGTCGCCGGTGTTCACTTCCGCGAACATGTCGATCGGTGAGACCTGCGAATAGCGCAGGTTGGTTTCCAGATAGGTTTTCTGCACGCCTTCGGAAATGGCTGCCTCGTCGCCGCCACCGGTCCAGATGTTCTGGCCCTTTTTGCCCATGACGATGGCGGTCCCGGTGTCCTGACACATGGGCAGGATGCCGCCGGCCGCGATGTTGGCGTTCTTCAACAGGTCAAACGCCACGAAACGGTCGTTATCGGATGCTTCAGGATCATCGAGAATATTTCTGAGCTGCTGAAGGTGCCCCGGGCGCAACAGGTGCGAGACGTCCTTGAACGCTTCGAAGGTCAGAAGGGTGATCGCCTTCGGGTCGACCTTGACGATTTCCTGATCGCCGAATTTTTCGACGCTGACATACTCGTCGGTCAGTTTGCGGTACGGGGTCTCATCGGGCCCCAGCGGAAACATGGTGTGGTGCACGTAATCGCTCATGGCTTGCTCATTCTCTGAATGCGCTCTCAGAGCGCCGGGTGGTTATTTCTTGCGGAAGGAATCAAGGGCGATGACTTCGCCGGTTTTCTTTTCGTCATCGTCACCACGTTCGTCATCCATGCCGGTGTCGTTGAGACGCGCGGTCGGATCGATGCCCAGTTCTTCCGGCGTCAGTTCGTCGCCGTCATCGTCATCCTCGTCGAGGTCAACGGACTTGAGCTGCAGACCGAAACTGACCGACGGATCGGCAAACGAGGTAATGGCCTCGAACGGCACCAGCAGATGCTCGGGCCGGCCGCCGAAGCGGAGCTTGATCGAAAATCCGTCTTCGCCGACGCTGAGCGACTCGAACTGGTGTTGCAGCACGATGGTCATTTCTTCCGGATATTCGGCGGTCAGCCAGTCGGCGATGTCGACATCCGGATGGTCGGTGCGAAACGTGATGTAGAAATGGTGATCGCCGGGCAGCCCCATTTCTTCGATGGTCGTAAGCGAACGGCGGATCACGCCCCGGAGCGCGTCTTCGATCCACAGATCATATCTCAGGATATCGCTGTCTTCATCAATCATGGCGTTACTGTAGACGTTCAGCACGGATGGTTAAAGACAGAATGCCGTGTCTGTCCGCATCCTTCGAGACGCTCACTTTGCTCGCTCCTCAGGATGAGGCGGGTGCTGAAATAAAGTGGGGGGCTTCTGTTGCCAGGTGCCCCCCGAACCCCGTGGTCTAAGGCGTGTTAGGCCGCGACCGCAAGTGCTTGATTGTCGTTGGCACTTGTGAAAATGGCCCGGTAACGGCGGAACCATGCCGAGTGAAAACTTAACCTTTACTACGCGCGTCGATCCTGTTTCACCCCCATCAACTTATCCTGTTTTGACCCCGTATCGGGACAGGAAAACTTGGTGGAGGTGCCGGGTACCGCCCCCGGGTCCGCAACGCTTATTCCGAAAAGCGTTTATCACCATAGCCGGACGAACCGGCACTCGTAATATGCGCTCAAAGCGGGTTTTTCGCAAGTGGCGCGGGGAAAGCGCTACTGCCCGTAGCGGGCTGCGGTCAGACCGTCGAGATCAATTTCCGCAGGCCGGTTCATCACCAGGTCGGCGATCAGCCGCCCCGACCCGCATGACATGGTCCAGCCCAGCGTGCCGTGGCCGGTGTTCAAAAACAGATTGTCGTAGCGCGTCGGCCCCAGTACCGGCGTGCCGTCGGGGGTCATCGGGCGCAGCCCGGTCCAGCCCTGTGCCTGCGAGATATCGCCGCCCTTCGGGAACAGATCGCCGACCACGTGACGCACGGCGTCGGTGGCGTGTTTGCCGAGATCCTTGTTGTAGCCGATGATCTCGGCCTGACCGGCGACGCGGATACGGTCGCCGAGCCGGGTGATCGCGACCTTGTAGGTCTCGTCCATGATCGTCGATTGCGGCGCTGCGTCGGAATCGGTGACCGGCAGGGTGATGGAATAGCCCTTGATCGGATAGATCGGCAGGCGAATGCCGATGGTCTTCAGCAGGACCGGCGCATACGGCCCCATGGCGCAGACATAGCGATCGCCCGTGACCCGGCCGTCGGTGGTATCCACGCCTTCGATGTGCTTCCCGTTCATGGCAAAGCCGTTGATGGTCACGTTGTAATGAAATTTGACGCCCATTTCTTCGGCCTTTTTGGCCAGCGCCTGCGTGAACATCCGGCAATCCCCGGTCCGGTCCGCGATCAGCCGCAAGCCGCCGACGAACTTGTCGGCGACGTGAGCCAGGCCCGGTTCGGCCTTGATGCAGCCGTCACGGTCCAGCACCTCGAAGGGCGAGTCGTACTTCGCCAGGATGTCCTGATCGGCTTTGGAGCCGTCGAGCTGCTTTTGCTTGCGGAACAGCTGCAACGTCCCCAGTTCGCGGAGTTCAAAGTCGATATCCACGTCTTTCATCAGATCGGTCAGGGCATCGCGGCTGTAATTGGATACCCGCACCATCCGGCTTTTGTTGATCGCGTAGGATTCCGGATTGCAGTTCCTGACCATCTGCGCACACCAGCCCCACATGGACGGGCTCAGCAGCGGGTGCAAAAGCAGTGGCCGGTATTTCATGAACATCCACTTGATGGCTTTCAGTGGAATGCCGGGCGCGGCCCATGGCGATGTCATGCCGTAGGAAAGCTCGCCCGCATTGGCGAAACTGGTTTCCATGCCGGGTTCGCGTTGGCGGTCCAGCACCTCGACCTCGGCACCGAGCCTGGCCAGATAATACGCCGTGGTTACGCCGATGATCCCGGCCCCAAGAACGACAACACGCATGCGACTTCTCCCTTTCCGGGCAAGCTTGGCATAATCTTTTATTACAGAACAGGGGGCGATCCACTGATTGCCAGAAAGCCCGCGGCGGCTAGAATGCCCAAAGGGAGATAAGCCGCTGTCGATCATTCATAAAATCACCGAGAACATCATCACCGGCATGGCCGCCAAGGCGCGGACCGACAAGCACGGGCTGCTTTTGGTTTCCAGCGGCGGGCTCGGCGATACGATCCTGTTTTCGCTGATGATCGAACGGTTCATGGCGCTGGTTCCCGAAGACGAGCCTGTCTGGCTGGTGGTGCGTGCCGAAAGCCGGCTGGCGAGTTTCCTGTTCCCGGACCGGGTCCGCATGATGCCGGTCGATTACCGTAAATTCATCCGCGCTTCGGCCTACCGGGTGGCGGTCTGCCGCCAGATCAGGGATTTCGGCGTCCGAACCGCAATCAGTACCGATCATCTGCGTCTGCCGACCGTGGATGACCTGATGATCATGGCGTCCGGCGCCACTGAGCGTTTCGCGCTCAGCCCGCGCAGCTGGCCCAAGCACGATGCGGCTTTGCAGAAGCACCGGGCGTGGTACTCGCGCTGGGTCGAGCCCGATCCGGCGATGGCACACCGGTTGATCCGATGGTGGGAACTGGCCAATGCGCTGACGGGCGAGGCACCGCCGCCGCCGGTGGTGCGGTTCGACCCGGACCGCCTGCCCGGCGCGGTGACGGGCCCCCGCCCGCATATCGTCCTGCATCCGTTTTCGGCCATTGCCGAGCGCGAGGCCGCACCGGAGGTCTTCATTGCCCTTGTCGAGGCGTTCCGGGACACCCACGACATTATTCTGTCTGCGGGGCCGGGCGACCTTGCCCGTGCGCCGCAGCACCACGGGCTGGCGGCCCTCGATGGTGTCCGCGTCGATGAAAGTGAATTGGCATCCAAAGCGGCCCTGATCCGCGCCGCCGCGCTGGTGGTCAGCGTCGATACCTCGATCATGCATCTGGCGGCGGGGGCGGGCGCGCCGACCCTGTGCCTGGCGTCTGCGGCCCACATCGTCGACAGTGTGCCGTATGATTCGCGCATGATGCCGGAAAACATCCGTTTCGACGTCCCCAACATCGACTGCGCTGGCTGCCTCGGGCAGTGCATCCACCCGCTGGAAAACGGGCGTTATCATTGCCTTACGCAGATCACGCCAGATCGCGCCCTGAACGCGGCACGCGAGGTGTTGGCACAGCATGCGGGGCCCGCGTAAAATCCCGCCATGCAACAGTATCTCGATCTTCTCAGACACATCCGCGAAACCGGCATCATGCGCGGCGACCGCACCGGCACCGGCACGCAGGCGGTTTTCGGCTATCAGATGCGCTTTGATCTGGCTGACGGGTTTCCGCTGCTGACCACCAAGAAATTGCATCTGAAATCGATCATCTTTGAGCTTTTGTGGTTCCTGAATGGGGACACCAACATCAAGTACCTGAATGACCACGGGGTGTCGATCTGGGACGAATGGGCCGACGAGTCGGGTGAGCTGGGGCCGGTTTATGGCCGCCAGTGGCGTTCGTGGGCGACGCCGGATGGCCGCACGATAGATCAGATCGACTGGGTAATCCGAGAAATTCGCGAGCGTCCGAATTCAAGGCGGATGGTCGTCAGTGCCTGGAACCCGGCGGACATCGACGACATGGCGCTGCCGCCGTGCCACTGCATGTTCCAGTTTCAGGTCATGGATGGGCGTCTGAACTGCCAGCTCTATCAACGGTCCTGCGACGTGTTTCTGGGGGTGCCGTTCAACATCGCGTCCTACGCGCTGCTGACGATGATGATGGCGCAGGTGACCGGGCTGAAACCGGGCACCTTCGTCCACACCCTGGGTGATGCGCATCTGTATGCCAATCATCTGGAACAGGCGGACTTGCAGTTGCAGCGTGACCCGTTACCGCTGCCCGTCATGCATCTCAATCCGGACGTCACCGACATCGCCGGCTTCAGGTTTGAGGACTTCACCCTCGAAGGCTACGAAGCCCATCCGCACATCAAAGCGCCGATTGCGGTTTAGTATGCCGCCATGCTTCGAGACGTACGCTTACGCTCGCTCCTCAGCATGAGGTTTATTTATTAGCCTCACCCTGAGGCGCCACGGACTGGTCCGGGGCGTCTCGAAGGGCGAGGTGCAGCAAGGAGAAAACATGCAGATCGTCTTCGTTGTCGCCATGTCGGAGAACCGGGTCATCGGCCGGGACGGCGATCTGCCGTGGAAAATCTCCGCCGATCTCAAGCACTTCAAGAAAGTGACCATGGGCCACCCGGTCGTCATGGGCCGCCTGACATGGGAAAGCCTGCCGTTTCCGCTGCCGGGACGGCGCAACATCGTCATCACCCGCGACGATAACGCCGATTTCGAAGGCGCGGATACGGTGAGCACGATTTCCGGCGCCCTGGAACTGTGCCGTCAGGACGGGGCCGAGAAAGCCATGATCATCGGCGGTGGGCAGATTTTCGCTGAATTGCTTCGCGATGCCGACATCATCGAACTGACCGAGGTCCACGCCCAGGTCGACGGCGATACCGTGTTTCCGGAAATCGATCCCGCCGAATGGCAGGAATCCGCACGTGAACGTCACCCGCCCGAAACTCCGGACGGCCCGGCGTTCAGTTTCGTGACTTTGGAACGCAGGCTTTAAACCTCATCCTTCGAGACGGCTTTTTGCCTGCTCATCCTTCGAGACGGCACTTCGTGCCTCCTCAGGACGAGGATATTTGGTAGCACCTCATCCTGAGGAGGGCCGCAGGCCCGTCTCGAAGGATGATTTAGAGCTTCCCGAAAAACCCCATGATCTCGCGGATCGCATAGTCCGGCTTTTCCCAGTGCACGAAATGACCGGCATCCGGAGCCGGTGCGAAATCCAGATTTGAGAAATACTCCCCCAGCCTGTCGGTATATTCGATCAGCATGAACGGTTCAAACTCGCCCCAGCGGATGCAGGTCGCGACGTCGATCGGCACCGGTGCGGGGGCTTCGCCCCGCATGATGGCAAGCCGGGTTGGGAACATCGCCGAATACCAGTTGAAGCCGCCCTGCAGATTGCCGGGTTTGGCGAAGTTGTCCGTCCATGCCTCGACATCGGCATCGGTGAAGGACGCCGGGTCGTGCGCCCAGTGGCGCAGCATATTGCCGAAATACAGGCGGATCGCATCGCGGCTGGTGGCCAGCAGATCGGCGGCCCACGGCTGCTGGTGAAATCCCTGATACCAGATGTCATTCAGGTGTTCCGGTGCGCACCAGCGCGGCCCGATGCCGCCGTAGGGACAGTTGAAGAAAAACAGCCCCCGGAGCTTTTCCGGCGCCTTGTGTGCCAGGGCCTGTGTCACCACAGCGCCGACATCGTGGCTGACGATCCCGACCCGGTCCAGGTCGAGGGCGTCTATGAAGGCAAGAATGTCATCGACGTGATCGTCGATCCGGTAAGTCTCCAGCGCCTTTCCGGTGGGTTTTTCCGTATCGCCGAAGCCGCGCAGGTCTGGCGCGATGACGTCATAGACGTCGCTGAGCGCCGGCATCACCTTCGACCACGTGTACCAGAACTCGGGCCAGCCGTGCAGCAGAACAAGCGGCGGATTGCCGGGCTGTCCGGCACGCACGTAATGCATGCGGATGCCGTTCACATCGGCGGTGGCACTGGTCCGATTGATCCATGTCATCGAAAAAATCACCCGCTTTGGTTACAATATCCGCATTCAATCAAAATCAAAGTAGCGGAGGACAGAACATGCCGAAAGTATCAATGACTCAGGATTTGAACGTTCCCGCCGATCAGCTTTGGCAAATGATCGGGCATTTCAACGCGCTGCCGGACTGGCATCCAGGTGTCGAGAAATCCGAACTGACCGAGGAAGGACAGACGCGAAAGCTGAGCCTCGCCGGCGGTGGCTCCATTGTCGAAAAGCTGGAGCACAAGGACGACAATTCGCGCACCTATACCTATTCGATCGTCGACAGCCCGTTGCCGGTAAAGAACTACACGGCGACGCTCAAGGTCTCTGGCGAGGGAGATAACGCGACCGTTGAATGGTCGAGTGAATTCGAAGCGCAGGGGGCGGCTGACAATGATGCCCTGAAGGCGATTGCGGATGTCTACCAGACCGGATTCGACAACCTGAAAAAGATGTTCGGCGGTTAACGGTCAGGCGGCGTTGGTCTGCTGACGCTCCAGGCTCCGTTCCCACGGCGGCACCTGACCGAACTCGGCGGCCAGAAAATCGACGAAGGCCCGGACGTTGGGGGACAGGTTGCGGCGGTTCGGATAGATCGCAAGTACGTCCGACGCATCCTCCGCGTAATCGGGCAGGACACGGACAAGATGCCCGTCCTTGAGCGCTTCATGCGCCAGATAGGTCGAAAGTTTGGCGATACCGAGACCGTCGAGCGCGGCATGGTAGAGCGCATCGGAGCTGTTGGTCTCGAAATTGCCGCTAATCCGGCTGGCAAACTTCGATTCGCCGTCGTTCATCTGCCAGTTATTGAACTTCTCGACCGTCGACAGTCTGAGACAGTTGTGCTGCGCCAGGTCTTCGGGCGTGTCCGGTTTGCCGTTCTGGGCGATATAACTTGGTGCAGCGCAAAAAATCCGCTGATTGCTGGCCAGTTTCCGGGCCACCATCGAGGTATCGCTGATCTGCTCGGTGAAGCGAATCGCAACATCGATCTTTTCGCCGATCAGGTCTATTTCCCGGTCGGTCAGTTCCAGCGACAGCTTGAGATCCGGGTTTTTGGCCAGAAACCGGGGTAAAATCGGCATCAGCTGGGCTTTTCCGAAGGCTGACGTGGCGGAAACCCGGAGTGTTCCCTGCGGATGATCAAGGCGTGACAGCACATGTGCTTCCGCTTCCTCGACGCTGCGGGCGATGGCCATGCAGCGGTCGTAAAACTCCCGTCCCACCTCGGTTAGAGAGATTCTTCGGGTCGAGCGGTTGAGCAACCTGGCCCCCAACCGGTCCTCGAGATTGCCGATTTGCCGGCTGACCGCCGACGGGGTCTGCCCGAGATCGCGGGCGGCCGCTGAAAACCCACCGGTTTCAACGACTTTTGCAAACAATATCATCTGGTTAGCTATATCCATGACACTTTCTTTTATATTTGCCGCCAGCGCACAGGCCTTATGACCAAGCGGGGGATTCCGATAATTCTGCGCCATCATTATATTGCAATGCAACAACGATGTTGCAACGCAATATCGAAACAGACTCAAAAGATGGAGCTTAAGACGATGAAACCGATCATTGGCGAAATTTCCTACAAGGACGTGACCCCGGAAGATCTGAAGCGGTTCCGCAAGGACGCCGAGAAAATGCGGTCCGAAGCCGTTCGCAGCCTGTTTTCTGCCATTGGGCACGGCATCGCGAGCGGGGTGACGCGCATCCTGCACAGCTTTCGCAGCATTACCGCCAACCCCGGCATTCATCCCTCAGCTGGTACACGTTGAGGGATTAAAGGAACCTGTCGGGCCCGGCCCCGCAACGGCGCAGCCTGAAAAGGCCCCGCCGGAAGGAGCTGAACCCGATCCGGTTGACGCAGACACGGCAACGTCTGCGAATAAAGTCTATCTCCCCAGGCGCCGTCATCCTCTGAAACGGCTCAATCTTGCCCTTCAGGGTGGCGGCGCCCACGGTGCATTCACATGGGGCGTGCTGGACCGGCTTCTGGAACTCGACGACTACACCATTGACGGTGTCAGCGGCACCAGTGCCGGGGCCGTCAATGCGGTGGCATTTGCCGCCGGATACATGGAAGACGGTGCCGAAGGCGCACGCCGCAAGCTTGAGCAGGTATGGCGCGCCGTCAATGCATCGCACGGGTATGAGCCGGGCCGCCGCGCTCTCGATTCCGTTCCCGCCGAAGCGCCGCAGCTTGATCCGTCACCGGCACATCTGTTTTTCAGCGCCATGTCCAGGGTGCTGTCTCCCTACGAATTCAATCCCCTTGAGATCGATCCGCTCAAACTGATTCTCGAAGACCAGATCGACTTCGACGGTCTGCGCAAACATGCGCCGGTGCGGTTGTTCATCAATGCGACAGAAGCCCGCACCGGGCGCGGACGGATATTCATGGGCGCCGAAATCACGCTTGATGCGGTGCTGGCCTCGGCCTGTCTGCCGGCGTATCGCCATGCGGTCAGGATCGGGGGACGGTACTACTGGGACGGGGGATATTCCGCGAACCCGCCGCTGTTGCCGTTGATCGAACACGCCGAAGCCGAAGACACCATGATCGTCCGGCTGACGCCCACCCCCCTGGCCGGGGTCCCGACGGGTGCCAGGGACATTCAGGGCAACGTCAACCGCATCATGTTCAGCCAGCCGCTGCGCAAGGAAATCGAACTGATCGAGACCGTGCGCCGGATGACGAACGGCAAGTCGGTGCAGACCGATGCCTATGCGATCCGCATGCGTGATCACCGCTTTCATCTGCTGGACGGCTCGCGCTACACGGCGGAACTGAAGCCGGACAGTCACCTGCAGCCGCACTGGGACGTGCTGGCGTTCCTCAACCAGTCCGGCCGCACGGCGACGACGAACTGGCTGCGCCGTCACAGGAAATCACTGGGCCGGAAATCCACCGTCGATCTGGCAAGGAAATTTTTGTGATGTCGCCGGTCAGGTGGCGATTCGATCAAAAGCTTCTGTGCGGATAAGGTTTCCTGCAATTTGGTGATATACCAAGTCTTGTAAAAAGCGATCCCGAAGTCGCATAAAGACAGGAACACCTTCTGTTCTTAGGATGAAATCAACCTGCTATGGTAAAATCAGAGTTTGGATTATCCGTTCGCACCTGTCTGGTCGCCGTTATCGGCATCATTTTGATTGTCGGGTTCGGCGTCAGCAGTCTGATCAGCTATAAGGTTTCCAAGGAAAGTCTGCGCGAAGCCCTGATCGGCCATGAACTGCCGTTGACGAGCGATAACATCTATTCGGAAATCCAGCGCGATCTGCTTCGGCCCGTGTTCGTCGCAAAGATGATGGCCGACGATACGTTCGTCAGGGACTGGCTACTGGAGGGGGAGGCCGACCCCGACAAAATAATCCGCTATCTCGATGAAATCCGGAAGCAGTATGGGTTGTTCACCAGCTTCCTGGTTTCGGAGAAGACCCGCCGGTATTATCACTTTTCGGGTATTTCTCAGATCGTGTCAGAAGAAGATCCGAAAGACGCCTGGTATTTCCGGGTCCGCAAGATGGACGGGGAACACGAAATCAATGTGGATATGAATGAAGAGCAACAGGACGCGCTGACGATCTTCATCAACCAGAAAGTTTTTGCTTATGATGGCCGTTACATCGCGACAACCGGCGTGGGTATTGCGTTCGATGCGCTTGCCAAGGTCGTCGCACGCTACAGGGAAAACTATTCACGCCACGTCTATTTCGTCAACGACGCCGGGAAAATCATGGTGCGGTCGAACGATGCATCGATCAGCGAAGACAATATACATGAAGCCGAGGGGGTGTCGGGCATCGCGGACGAAATGCTGACGTCCGAGCAGAGCTTTTTCGAGTACGACCGGAACGGCGAAACCATGCTGGTCAGCGCCCGTCATATCCCGGAGCTGAACTGGTGGGTATTCATCGAACAGGAAGAAGCGCAGGCCCTCGCCGGCATACGCCAAAGTCTGATTTCGAATTTTTTCGTGGGTCTTGCCGCGATCGTGCTCACGCTCGTGACCGTGCTTTATGCCGTCAATCTGTTCTATGCACGCCTGGAGCAGAAAGCCGTCGAGATGGCCGAGCTTGCTGAACACGAAGCAACATTGAACAGGCAACTGAAGTACGAGTCGGACGTCAAGGACAGGTTCTTTTCGATCATTTCCCACGAACTCATTTCGCCGTTCAGCGCCTTGCTTGCCGGAACGGAGTTGATGTCGAAACAGGCCCATCTTTACGACAAGGAAGCACTCGTTGAACTCGCGGGAAAGGTCAACGAGCGTGGGCAGGGCGTTTTCAACCTGCTGCGGAATCTTCTTGATTGGTCCCGCCTGCAAATCGATGGCGCGAATTTTGCGCCGGTGGAACTCTCTCTTGATAGCGTCACCCGGGAAAGCATCGACATTCTTGCACCCGTCGCGGACGAGAAAAATATTCGGATCGTCAGCGGCGTGACGGACGAGAAAGCCTATGCCGACCCGAACATGGTCGATACGGTGCTTCGGAATTTGATAACGAATGCGATCAAGTTCTCGTATGCCGACAGCGAGATAAAAATCTCGGCCAGCAAGAATGCCGGCATGACGCAGGTGACCGTCAGCGATACGGGCGTTGGCATCGCGAAGGACCGGGTCGACCGGATTTTCGACCTTGAACGGCTTTCATCGACAGCAGGCACGAAGGGCGAAGAGGGGACGGGCCTCGGGCTTAGCCTCTGCAAGGAGATGGTCGAGTTGAATGGTGGCGAATTCTGGTTCGAGAGCGAGGAAGGCAAAGGCTCGCAGTTTCATTTCACGCTTCCGGCCACACGTGGTGACGGGTGAGCTTACCCGGCTGCCATCCTGTCAAATCCCCGCCGTCACGCACCGCCTTGCCCGGGAGAGGGGTTGCGAGGGCTTATCCTTCGAGATGCCCGTTATGCGGGCTCCTCAGGATGAGGGGGATATGATGTTTTACCTCATCCAGAGGAAGCCCGAAGGGCTGTCTCGAAGGATGAGGCGCAATTCACAGTTTCAGAAATGAAAGCAGTCGACCGCGACCCACCATTCGCGCTGGTGCGGCTTCAGTGAGCCGAGATAGATGGTGCCGTCCTCGAGCGCACCGCGCGGCGGCTCCACGCCGGGGACCATGTCGACCTGAATCGTGGCGACACAGATCGCATTGTTGCGGGTCACCGCGAACACATGACGCCCGTGCTTCGAGCGGCCGGCAAACCGCCTGGTCTGCTCGGTTTCCCGCCAGCCCGCTTCGGTCATGGCACCTTTTACATATCCCTGCATGTCCTTGAGGGTCCGGATACGTTCGTTTTCGACATGGACGCCGGTGCCGACGGCCACCAGACGGCACAGCGTGCCCTGGATTTTCTCGTCGTTTTCGGGAAACGGCATTTCAAGCTGGCGGAACCCCGGCGCGATCGGCACGTACAGTTCCAACGTCGCGCGGACTTCGCGGCATTCGGCGCCGGGCAGGGCGACGACGGTTTCCGCCGCCGCATCCTGAAGGGCGCTGAACTGTCCAACGGCGAGTGTGGCGGCAACCAGAACCGCCCGGGCTGCAAGTCTGAAGATGTGCGGGCGGGCGGGCATCCGTTCCGGCTTACTGTATGACGATCTTCGGCGCGCGGTTCGATCCGGTCGCCTGTTCGATCCTGTCCCAGACCTTGCCGGCGATGGCGCGGTAGTTGGCCGCGCTCTGGCTTTCCGGATCGGAGACGGTGATCGGCGTGCCGTTGTCGGAATTTTCACGGATCGCGATCTCGATCGGCACTTCACCCAGGAAGTCGACGCCCAGGCGCTCGGCTTCCCGTTTGGCGCCGCCGTGCCCGAAGATGTCATAACGCTTGCCGTTATCGGGGCACAGGAAATAGCTCATGTTTTCGACGATGCCGAACACCGGCACATCGACTTTTCTGAACATGTTGAGACCCTTGCGGGCATCCAGAAGCGCGATGTCCTGCGGTGTCGAGACGATCACGGCACCGGTCAGCGGCACCCGCTGCGCCATGGTCAGCTGGGCATCTCCCGTCCCCGGCGGCATGTCGACCACCAGCACGTCCAGTTCACCCCAGTTGACGTCGCGCATCATCTGTTCGAGCGCGGACTGCACCATCGGGCCGCGCCAGATCATCGGCGTTTCCTCGTCGACCATGAAGCCGATCGACATCACCTTGATGCCGTAATTCTCCATGGGATCGAGGGTCTTGCCGTCGGCCGAGTTCGGGCGTCCGGAAATTCCCATCATGCGCGGCATGGATGGCCCGTAGATGTCGGCATCCAGAAGCCCGACCTTGCGGCCCCCCGCGGACAGGCCCAGCGCAATATTGACCGCCGTCGTAGATTTGCCGACGCCGCCCTTGCCGGAGGCGACGGCGATGATCGATTTGACGCCCGGCATCAGTTCGCCCTGGCCCTGCGGCGGCACCGGTTGGCCGGGTTTGGTGTGTCCTGCGCCGTGTGCATGACCATGGTCCTGCTGCGGCTGCGAAGCCCCTGCAGGGCGCTCGGCGGTGAGCACGACCGTCGCCGAGACCACGCCGTTCAGGGCAAAAACCGTATCTTCGGCCTGTTTGCGTAATGGTTCCATCTCGGCACCCTTTTCCGCAGGGACTTCGATGGCAAACGCGACATTGCCGTCACGTGATTGTAATCCTTGGATAATTCCGGCGCTGACAAGGTCCTTGCCGCTGATCGGATCGGTGACATTCCTGAGGGCATCCAGAATGGTGTCATTTGTAATGTCGGACATGGTTGCAAACTCCAGAATTTAAACCGATATCAGTCAGGGTCCGTATGGACTATGTTTGTCAGGGTGGTTCAGCTGTCCTATAACGCGAACCGCCCTTTCGCCCAAGTAGTTAACGCGATTGGGCTAAATTACAAGAGATCAGCCGGGTGCATTGTGTATGGATGCAGACCGGACGGCAGGAAAGCAAGGTAGGATTATCAATGGCATGGAATAAACAAGGCGGCCCATGGGGCGGCGGTGGCGGCGGTCAAGGCCCTTGGGGCGGTGGCGGCGGCGGCAGACCCGGCGGTGGTGGTGGCGGTGGTATGCAGCCCCCCGATCTGGAAGAAACGCTGCGCCGCGTTCAGGAACGCATCAAAGGCTTCATGCCGGGCGGCAGCGGTGGTGCCAAGGGCATCATCCTGATCGGCATCGCGGTTGTCGGTATCTGGCTGGCCAGCGGCTTTTACCGGGTGCAGCCGGACGAGGAAGGCGTGGAACTGCTGTTCGGCGAATTCGTCAAACGGACCAACCCGGGTCTGAATTACTGGCTGCCGTCTCCGATCGGTACCGTCTACACGCCGAACGTGACGCGTGTGAACACGGTCCAGATCGGTTATCGGGGCGAAGGCGGGGCCAGTCGCGCCAACCGCGATGTGCCCAGTGAAAGCCTGATGCTGACCGGCGATCAGAACGTCGTCGACATCGATTTCGATGTGCAGTGGCAAATAAAGAACGCTGCCGACTATCTGTTCAACATTCGCGACCCCGAAGGCACGATCAAGATTGCTGCCGAAAGTTCGCTGCGTGAAATCGTCGGCCAGGCGGCGCTCGAAAACGTACTGACCGGCGGTCGTCAGAAAGTCGAAGCGGACACCAAGGAACTGTT
Source organism: Rhodospirillales bacterium (assembly GCA_040218645.1). Lineage (GTDB taxonomy): Bacteria > Pseudomonadota > Alphaproteobacteria > Rhodospirillales > Casp-alpha2 > UBA4479. The sequence goes on along the minus strand of JAVJQZ010000008.1, from coordinate 129,527 downwards.
GCAGCGGATTCTCGATGAATACGGTGCCGGTATCCTGATCACGCAGACAAAACTGCAGCAGTCCGATCCGCCGCAGGAAGTGATCGACGCCTTCAACGACGTGCAGCGGGCCAAGCAGGACCAGGAGCGTTCCGTCAACGAGGCCAACGCCTACAAGAACGACATCGTCCCTCGGGCCAAGGGTGAAGCGGAAAAGCGTATCGCTGCCGCCAAGGCCTACAAGGAGCAGGTGATCAAGGAAGCCGAGGGTGAAGCTGCCCGCTTCATTTCGGTGTTTGATACATATGCGGTTGCCAAGGACGTGACCACGCAGCGTCTGTTCCTGGAACGCATGCAGGATGTTCTCGGCCGCGCCAACAAGATCATCATCGATGGTGATGCCAAGGGTGCGAACGGCGTCGTGCCTTACCTGCCGCTGAACGAACTGCAGAAACGCGGAGGGACACAACAATGAAAAAGTCCGGATTAGCAATTTTTGCCATTCTACTGATTGCCGGCGGTATTGCGCTCTATAGTGCCGCCTTCACGGTGGACCAGCGTCAGCAGGCCCTCGTGCTTCAGTTCGGTAATCCGGTGCGTGCGGTGCCCGAGCCGGGACTGCATTTCAAGATGCCGTTTATCCAGAACGTGCGTTACTTCGACCGTCGTATCCTCGATCTCGACCCGCAGCCGCAGGAAGTCCTGCTGGCGGATCAGAAGCGGATCAACGTCGACAGTTTCGCGCGTTACAAGATCGTCGATCCGCTGGAGTTCCTCAAAGCGGCGCAGACCGACCGTAACTTCCGCCAGGTTTTCGGCTCACAGCTGAATTCGGCGGTTCGTGCCGAGGTCGCCAAGGTGTCACTTGCGGAAATTCTGTCACCCAAGCGTGTCGAGGTGATGAATCTTATCTTCGACACCCTCAAGACGCAGGCTCCCCGCTTCGGGGTCGAACTGGTGGATCTCCGGATCGGCCGGACCGATCTGCCGGAAGCAACCCTGCAATCGGTGTATAACCGGATGCGTTCCGACCGTATTGCCCAGGCCGCTGAAATCCGCGCCCAGGGTGAGGAACTCAAGCTGACCATTCAGGCCGAAGCCGACCGGCAGCGGACCGTCATCTTCGCCGAAGCCAACCGGACCTCGGAAATCCTCCGTGGTGAGGGCGATGCCGGCAAGAACAAGATCCTTGGCGACGCGTTCGGCAAGGATGAAGAGTTCTTCCGTTTTTACCGGTCGATGGAAGCCTACGGGAAAGCCTTCGAGGACGGCACCACGATGGTGCTGTCACCGGACAGCGAGTTCTTCCGCTACTTCAACAATTCCGGTCCGCGTGACGCGCCAAGCACGCGCCAGTAACGTCACCGGTATTGTTGATCGTCTGATATGACGGACTTTGTAACCGCCCTCGGTCTCGCAATCGTGATCGAGGGCGTTTGCTATGCGCTGTTCCCCGACGCCATGAAAAAGATGATGCTGCACGTGATCGGCCAGCCGGTCTCGACGCTCAGGGCGTTCGGTATCGGCGCGGCGCTGCTCGGCTTCGTGATCGTCTGGTTCATCCGGGGGTAGGCCACACCCGTGCGCATTTGCCGATGCCAGGCAGTGGCGGCATAAGACTGCACATCCCGAACTGTATAAATACCAGGCATGAGATCCGTTCTGCGGTGATATTCGTACCAGATACATGGTTGCCGCATCGATCTCGGTGAGGTGCAAGCCCATGCACCGGCTGGAACAGGAGCGCCGTACGGGTTAGAGGCGATATGATGAAAGAACAATCGCAAACGACTGTATTCTATGATGGTGCGTGCCCCCTTTGCCGCGCCGAGATACAGCATTACCGCAATGCCGACAGCAACGGCCGCCTGACTCTAATCGATGTATCGGAAGATGGGACTGCGTTGCAGACGGGAATGCCGCGTGAAGCGTTGCTTGCCCGGTTTCATGTCATGCGCGGTGACGGCACCGTCCTGTCCGGGGCGCGTGCCTTTGTACATGTCTGGCAACAGCTCCCCGGATGGCGTTGGTTCGGAAACATCGCCGCCGTGACGGGCGCCGTGCATGTCATGGAAATTTTCTACCGCATGTTTTTGCCGCTTCGCCCGCTTGTCGTTCGTCTTGTCGGACGATTCCGCGCACTGTCGACGGGATGAAGAGCGAGACCTCGCCCGTCGGTGTGCCACGTCCTGCCCTTCTCCTGGGCATCGCTGGGCTATTGCCATTTTGGGGACTGGCCGTCCTTGTGCCGAATGCCGATCCCGGCTTGAGCGAAACCGCCCTTCGCGCACAAATGACATACGGTGCCTTGATATTGTCGTTTCTCGGCGGTGTGCACTGGGGGCTTGCGGCCGTGAACAGGATAAAAGCCGACTGGCTTCATCTTGGCTGGGGTGTGACACCGTCGCTCGTAGCCTGGGGCGCACTTTTCCTGCCACCGGTTACGGGGCTTTGTGTTCTTATATTCGGGTTTGTGGCGGCGGGTGTGATTGATTTCCGGATATTTAATGCAGACAATGCGACCGTTTGGTTTGCGCGACTGCGGACGATCCTGACCATCGGTGCAGTATCCGCGTTGTTGTTCACGCTGGCGACGAGCGCCTGGTTCTAGACGTGGAATGATATGGATCCTTTGACGCAGGGGGCGCTGGGCGCCGCATTGCCGCAGTCGGTCTGGGCCAGGCGCGCGGCAAACGGGGCCGGCCGGCATAAATACCAGCTCGCCGTCGCCGGGTTCATCGGCATGCTTGGCGGCATGGCCGCCGATCTGGATATCCTGATTTCATCGGCCAGCGATCCGCTGCTGTTTCTGACATATCACCGTCAGTTCACCCATTCCCTGATCTTCATCCCCATCGGCGGGCTGATCGTGGCGCTGGCGCTGCACGGGGTGTTGCGCCATCGCTGGCACCTGAGTTTTCTGCAGACCGCGCTTCTGTGCACGCTGGGATATGCGACCCACGCACTTCTGGATTCAGCCACGTCCTACGGCACCATGTTGCTGTGGCCGTTCGTCGACACGCGCTATTCCTGGAGCATCATTTCCATCATCGATCCGCTGTTTACGCTGCCCCTGTTGTTGGGCGTCATCATGGCCGCCGTGCGCAGCGATCCGCGCCCGGCACGGATCGGGCTGGTCTGGGCGCTTTTGTATCTGGGGCTCGGATGGGCACAGCATCAGGGCGCACGCGGTATGGCGGCGGAACTGGCGGCATACCGCGGTCATGCGCCGGTGCGTGTCGAAATCAAGCCGAGCTTCGGCAACCTCGTGGTCTGGAAAAGCGTCTATGAAGCGGATGGCAACTTTTATGTGGATGCGCTCCGCGTAAGTCTTGCGCCCCGGGTCTACGAAGGCACCAGCGTGGCCAAACTCGACATCGCGCGGGATTTGCCGTGGCTCGACAAGGAATCACAACAGGCTCGGGACGTCAGGCGGTTCGATCATTTCTCGGACGGGTTTTCAGCGCTTGATCCGGCCAGGCCCAATCGCATCATCGATGTGCGCTACTCTTTCGTGCCGAACGAGATCAGCGCCCTGTTTTCCATCGACCTGAACCCGGACGCGGCGCCGGGGGCGCATGTCGAATACCGCACGCACCGCGAACAGGCCCGCGAACAGTTCGGGCGGCTGTGGCGTCTGATCAGCGGTTAAGCGTCCGGACATCGCCCCTGCTGTGGCGGTGATAAAGACTGCTGCGAACCGGACCATCCGACGTTTTACCCTGCCCGGACTTTACACGTTGGCATGACCTGACCACCTCAATGGTATCGGGCAGATCATGCCCGCGAGCGATGACGCTCATTGAACAGGAGACTACACGGAGGATAAATGACCGACTATCGTCATAATCCGGCTACCAAAAAAGCACCCGAAGACCTGGACACATCCGAGATGCGCCAGGGATCAAGCGGGCGCAGCACCTATTATATGCTCATTGTCGGCACCGTATTGGCGGTCACAGCTGTGACATGGGTTGTACTGGCCTACGCCTGATATCTCCAGGCCGGTCCCTGGCCCACATTTCCTCCCATGTACCCCTAGGGTTATTCTGCTGAAAGCACGCCGTCCGGTCCGTTGTGGTCGAAGCTGCAGCTGTCCGCGTCGAGGGGTGCCACGCGGTATAATTTTTCGTCGCTGAGGCCGCTCGTCAGGGCCTGGGATTCGTTCCCGACGGTGTCGACGCCGGTCAGTGCACGTTTGTCCATGGTGACGGCCAGGTGTAAAGCGTCGCCGGCGGTGTCTGCCCGTACGACGATTTCCCGCCACACCCGGTGGTCGAGCCAGCGCGGGTCGTCCGCGGTGGCGACAGGTATGATTTTCCATAGGCTCATGGGAATATGCTCCTTTCGTTTCAGGTGATTGGAGCCTTCGGGCGCGTTAAGCTCGCGCAGCATTTTCTCTACTCCAGATGTGGAAACTATCGAAGCCATGATCAATGGGGGTCGTGTGTGCGGCTGTGGCGTCTGATCACGGGGTGAGCAGCAAGCCACCTCATACTTCGAGACACCCCGGAATCACCGGGGCTCCTCAGCATGAGGCGGATGTTTGAAGATGCAAAAGCAACCCTCATCCTGAGGAGCGAGCGCAAGCGAGCGTCTCGAAGGATAGAGGTGCAGGCGCCATCAATTTGTCGTGAAAAGCCCGGTTTATCCCCGCAACACTGGACAAGGCCATGATGCCGACACATTTGATGCATAGACGGACCGTAGAGAGATGTGCACTTAATTAATCGGATTTCTGATCAAGAGGTTATTGAACGATGAAAAATACCCGCGTCGCCGTGAAAGCTGTCAAGGCAGATGAAACCGCCGCCACCATGATCTGGCTGACCCGTATCTTTGCGGTGCTGGCCGCGCTGGCGATTGCGCTTCAGGCGAGCGGTGCGTTTGCCAAGGGGGCACCGGAATCGTTCTCGGCCCTGGCCAAGAAACTGCTGCCGACGGTGGTCAACATCTCGACCACGCAGACGGTCGAAGGCCGCAGCGGTCTTGATATGCCGCAACTGCCGCCGGGTTCGCCGTTCGAGGATTTCTTCAAGGACTTCTTCGAACGCAACGGCCAGCAGCAGCGTCCGCGCAAGGCGACCTCGCTGGGCTCGGGGTTCATCGTTGATGCCAAGGGGTTCGTCGTCACCAACAACCACGTGATTCAGGACGCCGACGAGATTTCCGTGATCCTGCACGACGACACGCGGCTCAAGGCGGAACTGATCGGGCGTGATCCGAAAACCGATCTTGCCGTGCTGAAAGTCACCTATGACGGCGATCTGCCGGTCGCGGAACTGGGTGATTCCGATGCCAGCGACGTCGGCGACTGGGTGGTGGCGATCGGCAACCCGTTCGGCCTCGGCGGATCAGTGACGGCGGGGATCATCTCGGCGCGCGGCCGTGACATCAATTCCGGTCCCTATGACGATTATCTGCAGACCGATGCCTCGATCAACCGCGGCAACTCGGGCGGCCCGATGTTCAACATGGACGGTGAAGTGATCGGTATCAACACGGCGATCTTCTCGCCGACCGGCGGCAGCGTCGGGATCGGCTTTGCCGTACCGACGTCGACCGCGATCCCGGTGATCCGTCAGCTGATCAAGAACGGGGAAGTGCGGCGCGGCTGGCTGGGTGTGCACATCCAGTCGGTGACGCCGGAAATCGCCGAAAGCCTGGGCCTCGATAGCGCCCGGGGCGCGATGGTCGCAAGTATTGTCGAGGATGGACCGGCCGCCGCGTCGGACATCAAACCGGGCGACGTCGTGCTTGAATTCGGGGGCGTCAAAGTCCCGGAAATGCGCCGTCTGCCGCGCATCGTCGCCGATGTTGAACCCGACACCACGGTCGATGTCGTGGTCTGGCGCGACGGCAAGGAAAAAACCGTCAAGGTGACCGTGGGCGCCCTCAAGGAAACCCCGGTCGAAGTTGCTTCGGTAAACAGCAACAGCACCGGCACCGAAAGCACGGTGGATGGCCTCGGCCTCAAGGTCTCGGCCATCGATGCGGCGGCTCGTGAGCGCTTCAAGCTCGATGAAAAGGCCAGCGGCGTTGTCGTCACCGAAGTTGATGCCGAAGGCCCGGCGGCCGAAAAAGGCCTGCAGCCGGGTGACCGTATCATTCAGGTAAGCCAGGCCGATGTCAGCAATCCCGCCGATGTTTCGCGCAAGGTCGACGAAGCCAAGGCGCAGGGCCGCAAGTCCGTGCTGCTTCGTGTCGAAAGCGGGCAGGGCCTGCGCTTCGTCGCGATCCGCATCGACAAGGGCTAGGCCTCTACGTCCCCTCGCCCGGCGCACAAGTGCGCCACCCTCTCCCTGGGGAGAGGGTGTGATGCGTGCGCCCTCACCCTCCCGTTCACTTCGTTTACGGGTCCTTCCCTCTCCCCAGGGAGAAGGCTGAGGATGCGTGAGTCCTCACCCTCGGGAGAGGGACAGGGGTCTTAGCGCACGAATTCCCCGACGCGATACCCCTGCGCATACAGAAGCCCGGTCAGGTCGGCATGGTCGAGCTGGGCCGGGGCGTCGATGCGGACGCTCGGCTTGCCCCGGTACGCGACCCCCAGTCCCGCCGCTTTCAGCATCGGCAGGTCATTGGCTCCGTCCCCGACGCTGACGGTGTCGCTCAAGGCGATCCCGAGCCGGCGTGCCTGTTCGACCAGCGTCTGCAGTTTCACGTCCTTGTCGAGGATCGGTTCGGTGACGGCGCCGGTCAGTTTGCCGTCCGCGATCACCAGATCGTTGGACAGGTCTTCATGAAAGCCGCAGCGTTCGGCAACGCGCGACGTGAAGAATTTGAAACCGCCGGACACCAGCACGCAGCGGGCCCCGTTGGCGGCCATGGTGCGGACCAAAGTTTCGGCGCCCTTTGACAGTTCAACCTCCTGCCAGGCGCTTTCCAGCGCGTCGATGGACAGGCCCTTGAGTCTGCCGACACGCTCCCTGAGTGCTTCCTTGAAGTCCAGTTCCCCGTTCATGGCCCTGGCGGTGATTGCCGCGATCTCGTCCCTGAGGCCGACATGCGCCGCCAGATCGTCGAGGGTTTCCGACGTCACGATGGTGCTGTCCATGTCGGCAAGCAGAAGCGATTTGCGCCGGGTTGCGGTGTGCTGGGCAATCACGTCGACGGTGGAAGACCCGATGATGCCGCGCGCGCAGGCGTCGGCCTGATCGTTCGACAGGTGCTCGAAGCTGATATCGGCGGCAATACCGTCACATAACCATGCCGGTTGCGATGTTTCCGCACCGAGGGTGTTGAGGGCAGCGCGAACTTCGCCAACAATGGCATCGCCAAGGGGGGTGTCCTCGGGTGCGATCAGGGTCAGGACGGATTGCATGCGGGTGGGCTCCGGGCATTCAGAAATCAGGAGGCACAAATTGGACGAATTATTGCCCGTTGTCATCATCGCCGGACCAACGGCAAGCGGAAAAACCAATTTGGCCTTAAAAGCCGCTAAATTGGTTAACGGCGAGGTGGTAAATGCGGACTCTATGCAGGTTTATGCAGAATTATGCATACTGACGGCACGTCCCGATGATGCCGAGATGGCCCGGGTGCCGCACCATCTTTTCGGCTGTCTGAGCGCGTCCGAACGGTGCTCGGCGGGGCGCTGGCTGGAGATGGCGCAGACCGTGCTGGCCGACATCCACGCCCGCGGCCGTATTCCGGTGGTCACCGGCGGCACCGGTCTGTATCTGAAAGCGCTCACCGACGGGCTGGCGCCGATCCCCGAAGTCCCGGCGGAAACCGTTGCGCAGATGACCGCTCACCTTGAAGAAATCGGCGGTGAAGCCTTCCGCGCCGAGCTTGGCGCCGTCGATCCTGAAGCGGCGGAACGCCTGCCTGCAAGCGATCGCCAGCGCCTGATCCGGGCCGCCTCAGTGTTTGCCGCCACCGGGCGTACGCTGTCCGACTGGCAGGGCGAGCAGGCTTCCGCGCCCGGCTATGCGGCGCGCTATCTGAACATCGTTCTGATGCCGCCCCGTGACGAAATGTATGCCGCCATCGATGCCCGCTTCGATGCGATGATGGCCGCAGGCGCGCTCGAAGAAGCCAGGGCGTTCAGTGCGTTAGGGCTGGCCCCGGACCTCCCGGCCTCGCGGGCTGTCGGTGTCGCCGAGCTATGCAAGGCCCTGAACGGGGAATGGGACCTGGAAACCGCCGTGAGCAAGGCGAAAACGGCTTCCCGGCAGCTTGCCAAACGGCAGATGACCTGGTTTCGGCGTCAGATTCGTACGGATTTGTGCCTTGAAGAGAAATATTTGGAAAGAGATGATGAAAAAATCTTTTCATTTATTCGCAAGTTTTTGTTGACCCCCCGGGCATGAGCCTCTAGGTTGCCGCCGCTCCTGCTAGGCAGGCGCTTTAATGCACGATCAGGACGGCTGGGGCAGTTCTTGCCGGCCGTCAATTTTTGTTTGATGTAACGCACAAGGAACGGTTCGATGAGCACGACGCAAATATCCGGAGCAGAGATAATCCTGAAGGCCCTGGCCGATCAGGGTGTCGAAGTCATCTTCGGCTATCCGGGTGGCGCTGTCCTGCCGATCTATGACGCGATCTTCAATCAGAACCAGATTCGCCATATCCTTGTCCGTCAGGAAGGCGGCGCCGTGCACGCGGCGGAGGGGTATGCCCGCTCGACCGGCAAGGTCGGTGTGGTGCTGGTGACTTCCGGCCCGGGCGCGACCAATGCCGTGACCGGCCTGACCGATGCGCTGATGGACAGCATTCCGATCATCTGCCTGACCGGCCAGGTGCCGACGCACCTGATCGGCAACGACGCGTTCCAGGAATGCGACACCACCGGCATCACGCGCCCCTGCACCAAGCACAATTATCTGGTGAAGGACGTGAAGGACCTTTCGCACGTCATGCACGAGGCGTTTCATGTCGCACGCTCCGGCCGTCCCGGACCGGTCGTCATCGACCTGCCGAAAGACGTCTGCATGGCGCCTGGGGACTACACGCCGAAGGAAGAAATTCCGCTCAAGAAGTACCAGCCGCGTCTCAGCCCCGACAGCGACAAGATTGCCGAAGCTGTCGAGCTGATCGCCTCTGCCAAGAAGCCGGTGTTCTATTGCGGCGGCGGGGTCATCAACTCCGGTCCGGAAGCTTCCAGGCTGCTGACCGAGTTCGTCCGCACGACCGGCTATCCCTGCACGCTGACGCTGATGGGTCTCGGTGCCTATCCGTCGTCGGACAAGCAGTTCCTCGGCATGCTCGGCATGCACGGCACGTACGAAGCCAACATGTCGATGCACGATTGTGACGTCATGGTCTGTATCGGTGCGCGCTTCGACGACCGGATCACCGGTCGTCTGGATGCGTTCGCGCCGGGCTCCAAGAAAATTCATGTCGATATCGACCCCAGCTCGATCAACAAGAACGTCAAGGTCGACATCCCGATCGTCGGCGACGTGGCGCATGCGCTTCGTGAAATGATCGACTGCTGGAAAGCGAAGAAATACAAACCCGATGCCGCCGCACTCGACAAATGGTGGGCGCAGATCGCCGACTGGCGTGCCGTCGACTCGCTGAAATTCACGCAGCCCAAGGACATCATCAAGCCGCAGTACGTGCTGCAGCGCCTGCAGGAACTGACCAAGGACAAGGATACCTACATCACCACCGAGGTCGGCCAGCATCAGATGTGGGCGGCACAGTATATCGGTTTTGACGAGCCGAACCGCTGGATGACGTCAGGGGGGCTCGGCACCATGGGCTATGGCCTGCCGGCCGCCATGGGTGTACAGGTCGCCCATCCGGACAGCCTGGTCATCGATATTTCCGGCGAAGCGTCGTTCCTGATGAACATGCAGGAACTGTCGACGATTTCGCAGTACCGCCTGCCGGTGAAGTGCCTGATCCTCAACAACTTCTATATGGGGATGGTGCGCCAGTGGCAGGAGCTTCTGCACGGCGGCCGCTATGCGGAAAGCTACATGGAAAGCCTGCCCGATTTCGTCAAGCTGGCCGACACCTTCGGCATGACGGGGCTGCGCACGACCAAACCCGACGAGGTCGACGACATTCTCAAAGAGATGATCGAAACCGACGGTCCGGTCATCGCCGACGTGCAGATCGATCCGACGGAGAACTGCTTCCCGATGATTCCGTCAGGCGCGGCACACAACGAAATGCTTCTGGGACCTGACGACAAGGCCGCAAAACCGATTTCGGAAGAGGGGATGGTCCTCGTCTGATCCGGACGCGGCCCCCATGACCCTCATTTCAAGGACCTGAAGCATGACCATCGACAAACAGATCAATTTTCACACCATTTCCGTTCTGGTGGACAACGAGCCCGGCGTGCTGGCACGCGTCATCGGGCTGTTTTCCGGACGCGGCTACAATATCGAGAGCCTGACCGTGGCCGAAGTCGATATCGAGAAAAGCCTCAGCCGGATCACCATCGTGACGTCGGGGACGGAAATGATCATCGAACAGATCAAGGCACAATTGGGCCGTCTGGTGCCTGTGCACCGGGTGTCCGACCTGACGCTCGAAGGCCCGCACGTGGACCGCGAACTGGCCCTTGTCAAAGTCATCGGCACCGGCGACAAGCGGGTAGAAAGCCTGCGCATTGCCGACATTTTCCGTGCCCGCGCCGTCGACAGCACGAACGAGAGTTTCGTCTTCGAAATCGTCGGCGATACGGGCAAACTCAACGCCTTCATCGATCTGATGCGGCCGTTGGGTCTTGCAGATATTTCACGTACCGGCGTCGCCGCCATTGCCCGGGGCACGTCATCGCTGTAAAAACCCTCAGCAATTTCAGCGACACCGTTTTTTTAGTTCAAGAACACCCAGATCTCAGGGGAGAGAAAAATGCGAGTTTATTACGACCGTGATGCGGACGTTAATCTGATCAAAGGCAAGAAGGTCGCCGTTATCGGTTACGGCAGCCAGGGCCACGCCCACGCCCTCAACCTCCGCGACAGCGGCGTTGGCGAAGTCGCCATCGGTCTTCGCGAAGGTTCCGGCTCTGCCGCGAAAGCCTCGAACGAAGGCCTCAAGGTCATGAGCCCGGCCGAAGCCGCCGCCTGGGCCGATGTGGTCATGGTGCTGACGCCGGACGAAGGTCAGGCCGCGCTCTACCGTGATCACCTGAAAGACAACCTCAAGGAAGGCGCCGCACTGGCGTTCGCGCACGGCCTCAACGTGCACTTCCAGCTGATCGAACCGCGTCCCGACCTCGACGTGTTCATGATCGCACCAAAGGGCCCGGGCCACACGGTGCGTTCCGAATATGTCCGTGGTGCCGGTGTGCCGTGCCTCGTCGCCGTGCACCAGGACGGAACCGGCAACGCACTCGAAGTCGCGCTGTCATATGCGTCGGGTATCGGTGGCGGCCGTTCGGGCATCATCGAAACCACGTTCAAGGAAGAATGCGAAACCGACCTGTTCGGGGAACAGGCCGTGCTTTGCGGTGGTCTGTCGCACCTGATCATGGCCGGTTACGAAACTCTGGTCGAAGCCGGTTACGCACCGGAAATGGCCTATTTCGAGTGCTGCCACGAGGTCAAACTGATCGTCGACCTGATCTATGAAGGCGGTATCGCCAACATGCGTTACTCGGTCTCCAACACCGCGGAATACGGCGATTATGCGTCCGGCCCGCGTGTGATCACGGCGGATACCAAGAAAGCCATGAAGGAAATCCTCACGGACATCCAGACCGGCCGCTTCGTGAAGGACTTCATGAGCGAAAACATGACCGGTCAGGCCAGCTTCAAGGCATCGCGCCGCATTGCCGCCGAACACGGCGTCGAAGTGGTCGGTGAAAAGCTCCGCGCCATGATGCCGTGGATCGCCGAGAACCAGCTGGTCGACAAGACCAAGAACTGATCTGGCTGTTTTCGGACCTCGCCCTTCGAGACGCGCTGTGCGCTCCTCAGGGTGAGGTCCGAAAAGTTAACGCCTCATCCTGAGGAGGGCCGCAGGCCCGTCTCGAAGGAGAGAGCGGATCAAACAAGAAGCGGCCTCGGGAAACCGGGGCCGTTTTCTTTTTTGATCACCCTCTCCCCGGGGGAGAGGGTGGCGCGCTTGCGCGCCGGGTGAGGGGGCTCTGCGTAAAACCCCAATCCCGCCTTTTTTCTTGCGTTTTCGGGCGTTAAGCTTATGGAAACCCAATTCTGAGACTGTCCCGTAAGGGATTCGTTCCATTTCAGGACGAATGTGAGGAACGCCATGGCTGGCAATATCGATAAAGACCGCGTCATCATCTTCGACACCACGCTGCGCGACGGTGAGCAGTCGCCCGGGTGTTCGATGAACCTTGAGGAAAAACTGCGCATCGCCGAAGTCCTGGCGGGCATGGGCGTGGACGTTATTGAGGCCGGTTTTCCGATCGCCTCGGCCGGTGATTTCGAGGCCGTCAACGAGATCGCCAAGACCATCAAAGGCCCGGCTATCTGCGGTCTTTCACGCGCCACCAAGGGGGACATCGACCGCGCCGCCGAAGCGCTGAAGCCGGCCGAACGCAAGCGGATTCATACCTTCCTGTCGACCTCGCCGCTGCATATGAAATACAAGCTGCAGATGGAGCCCGACGACGTGCATCAGGCCGTCATCGACAGCGTCAGGCACGCGCGGACGCACACCGATGACGTTGAATGGTCGCCCGAGGACGGGTCGCGCACGGAACACGATTTCCTGTGCCGCTGCGTCGAAAGCGCGATTGCCGCCGGTGCCGGGACCATCAATATCCCCGATACTGTGGGTTATGCAGTGCCGGACGAGTTCGCGGCACTGATCACCATGCTGATGAACCGGGTGCCGAACATCGACAAGGCAATCATTTCCGTGCACTGCCACAACGATCTGGGGCTTGGCGTTGCCAACTCGCTGGCCGCGGTCAAGGCGGGTGCACGACAGGTCGAGTGCACCATCAACGGTATCGGCGAGCGTGCCGGCAACGCGGCAATGGAAGAAATCGTCATGGCGCTCCGGACCCGCGCCGATGCCATGCCGTATACGACCAACATCAAGACCGAACACATCATGAAGGCGTCGCGCCTGCTGTCGTCGATCACCGGTTTTCAGGTGCAGCCGAACAAGGCCATCGTCGGCGCCAACGCGTTCGCGCACGAAAGCGGCATTCACCAGGACGGCGTGCTGAAAAACGCCGAAACCTATGAAATCATGACCCCGGAATCGGTCGGTCTGACCAAGTCGAACATCGTGCTGGGCAAGCATTCCGGCCGCCATGCGTTCAGGGACAAGGTCAAGGACCTGGGTTACGATCTGGGCGATAACGCGCTGCAGACCGCCTTCAAACGCTTCAAGGACCTGGCCGACCTCAAGAAAGACATCTTTGACGAGGATATCATCGCACTGATCGACGATCAGGGTGTCGGCGTCAACGATGTGATTTCTCTGGTTTTACTGGAAGTCAAATGCGGTACCGTGCACAACCCGCCCCAGGCGTCGATGACGCTGGCGGTGCAGGGCGAGGAGAAATCCTGCGATGCCACCGGCGACGGTCCGGTCGATGCCGCCTTCAACTGCATCAAGGAACTGTTCCCGCACGATGCACGCCTGCAGCTCTATCAGGTGCATGCCGTGACCCAGGGCACAGACGCCCAGGCCGAGGTGTCGGTACGACTTGAAGAGAACGGCCGAACCGTCAACGGCATGGCTGCAGACACGGATACCCTTGTGGCAAGTTGCCGCGCCTACATCATGGCTTTGAACAAACTATTGGTAAAAAGACAAAAAACCGCGCCGGAAGCGCTTTCGGCCTAGCAATTCCGGCCCCCGCTTTCTATAAGAACGGGGGTGTCGGATTCGGTGAACCTTAAGGCTGTATTGGATATTTGAGCCTATGCTTTCGAGACTTTTCGGATTTCTCTCCGCCGACATGGCGATCGATCTGGGGACGGCGAACACGCTGGTCTACGTCAAGGGCCGGGGGATCGTGCTGAACGAGCCTTCCGTGGTGGCTATCGCCGAGGTCAAGGGGAAGAAACAGGTTCTCGCGGTGGGTGAGGAAGCGAAGCAGATGCTGGGCCGTACGCCCGGCAACATTCGCGCCATCCGCCCGCTTCGTGACGGCGTGATCGCCGACTTCGAAGTCGCCGAGGAAATGATCAAGTACTTCATCCGCAAGGTGCACAATCGCCGCACATTCGCGAGCCCGCTGGTCGTGGTCTGTGTGCCGTCGGGTTCGACTGCGGTCGAACGCCGCGCCATTCAGGAATCGGCGGAAAGCGCGGGGGCGCGCAAGGTCTACCTGATCGAAGAGCCGATGGCCGCTGCCATTGGTGCCGGTCTGCCGGTGACCGAGCCCACGGGCTCGATGGTCGTCGACATCGGTGGCGGCACGACCGAGGTTGCCGTCCTGTCACTGGGCGGGATCGTCTATTCACGTTCGGTGCGCGTCGGCGGTGACAAGATGGACGAAGCCATCATCGCCTACATCCGCCGCAATCATAACCTTCTCGTCGGTGAAGGTTCCGCCGCGCGGATCAAGGAAGAGATCGGCTCCGCCTGTCCGCCGGATGACGGCGACGGCCGGACCATGGAAATCAAGGGCCGCGACCTGATGAACGGGGTACCGAAGGAACTGGTGATTTCAGAACGCCAGATTGCCGAAAGCCTGGCCGAGCCGGTCGGCGCCATTATCGAGGCGGTCAAGGTCGCGCTCGAACATACGGCGCCGGAACTGGCTGCCGACATCGTCGACAAGGGGATCGTGCTGACCGGCGGCGGGGCGCTGCTGGGCAACATCGATTTCGTGCTTCGTCATTCCACCGGCCTGCCGGTGTCGATTGCCGATGATCCGCTGAGCTGCGTGGTGCTGGGCACCGGCCGTGCGCTCGAGGAAATGAAACGTCTGAAAGACGTACTGACCACCATGTACTGAGCATCCCGCCGACGGGACTGCTCGGGCGTGATTTGATGTTGTGACTGTGGCCGGATGACCTTCGCGGTCCGGCGACGTTTTCTGGGCAATAACGCGAAGACTGGGTGAGCAGGTTTGAACGACCGCGAACGTTCCATCAGCCGCATTGCCGCGCCGGTCCGGACCTTTGCGCAACGATTTGCGTATATCGGCCTGATCGTCACCGCGGCGGCGCTTATGCTTGTCGGAAAAATGGAGCCGGCAGCCTTTGAACGCGCCCGCGCTCAGGTTACCGACGCCGTTGCACCGATCCTCGATGCGGTATCGCGGCCGCTGGACGTCATTCATGACATGGTCGGCGAGGGCAAGACCCTGCTGGCACTGCGCGAAGAAAACGCCCGTCTGCGTGCCAGCCAGGACCGGCTTTTGCAGTGGCAGGCCATTGCCCGGAAGCTGGAAACCGAAAACAACGCGCTCCGCGAGCTGCTGAAATTCGTTCCGGCACCCGGCACCAAAAGTATTTCGGCGCGCGTCATCGGTGATTCCGGCGGTGCCTTCGCCCGCACCATGATCCTCAACGCCGGTTCGCGCGACGGTGTCCGCAAGGGACAGGCCGTGATCACCGGTGCCGGTCTGGTCGGCCGGGTTCAGGAAGTCGGTCTGCGTTCGTCGCGTTTGCTGCTTCTGGCGGACTTGAACTCCCGCATTCCCGTGGTCATTGAAAGCTCGCGGGTCCGGGGTGTCGTTGCCGGCACCAACGGCGAGACGCTGCGGCTGGTGCATCTGCCCCCCGATGCGGTCGCCACACCCGGGGACCGGGTCGTGACATCGGGGCATGGCGGGGCCCTGCCGCCGGGGCTGCCGGTCGGTGTTGTCAGCGTTGTCGGGGAATCCGGGATCGAGGTCGAGCCGTTTGTCGATCCGGCCCGGCTGGAAATCATTCAGGTGCTGGATTACGGTCTCGACGGGATCATCGAATTCAAATCCGGCCGTACCGATAAGGTGAAATAGGGTGGCGCGATGAAACCGTCATTCTGGCACCGCGTCGACCGATTTGCCCGTGAACTGACGCCGTTTGCGCTGACGTTTGTCCTTTTGCTGATCAATACGATCCCCTTTCACATTCCGGGATTTGCCCAGGTGGCGCCGATGCTGCCGCTGATCGGGATTTATTTCTGGGCCGTTTACCGGCCGGATCTGATGCCGGCGATCGCCGTGTTCCTGATCGGGATTCTGCACGATTTCCTGTCCGGCTTGCCGCTGGGGATCAGTGCCCTGATTTTTCTTGCCGTGCTCGGTGCGGCGCTGGCACAGCGGTCGTTTTTTTTCGGCAAGTCCTTCGTGATCGTTTGGATCGGCTTTCTGTTTGTCGCGGCGGGGGCGCTGGCGCTGAAATGGCTGTTGCTGTCGATCAGTGCGGGTGAGCTGATCCAGGCCCGCTCGGCACTCTATCAGTTCGGTCTGACCATTGCCGTCTTCCCGGTACTGTCGTGGATGTTTACACGATGGAGCCAGGGATTTCTGCAGGTTGAGTAAGGTCAATGGCATAGCATGAACAGGGATCCGGACCGCCAGAAAATCTACACCCGCCGCGCCGCCATGCTGGCCGGCGGCAAGGCCGTGCTGCTGACGGCGCTGTGTGGACGGCTGTATTACCTGCAGGTGGTTGAAGCCGACCGCTATGCGACGCTTGCCGATGAAAACCGCATCAATCTCAGGCTTCTGGCCCCGCCGCGCGGACGGATCATTGACCGTTTTGGCCGGCCGCTTGCGGAAAACCAGCAGAATTACCGGCTCCAGCTTGTCCCCGAAGACGTCAAGGGCAGCGAAATCGACGAAGTGCTGACCCATGTGCAGAAGATCGTCACTTTGTCGGACGGCGACAAACGCCGCATCGTCCGCGAGGTGCGCCGCAACCGCGCCTTCGTGCCGGTGACGCTGAAGGAAAACCTGAGCTGGTCGGAAGTCGCGCGGATCGAGATCAATGCGCCTGATCTGCCGGGTCTGATGATCGATGTCGGCCGCAGCCGCCGCTATCCCTATGGTGGCGAGGCGGCGCACGTGCTGGGCTATGTGGCGTCGGTTTCCGAAAAGGACATCGATGAAGACCCGCTTTTGAAACTGCCGGGGTTTCGTGTCGGACGTGCCGGGATCGAAAAGGTTCATGACATGGAACTGCGCGGCACCGGCGGCAGCTCCGAAGTCGAGGTGAATGCCTTCGGGCGGATGATCCGTGAACTGAGCCGCCGTGAAGGCCAGCCTGGCGCCGAGGTGATGCTGACCCTGGATATGGGACTGCAGCAGTACATTGCCCAGCGCCTGGGTAATGAAAGCGCGTCGGTTGTCGTCATGGATGTCCGTAACGGCGACGTGCTGGCGATGGTCTCGAACCCGAGCTATGACTCCAACGATTTCAACCGCGGCCTGAGTTCCGCCGAGTGGCAGGAACTGGTCAATAACGAACGCGCCCCGCTGATCAACAAGTCGATTGCCGGGGTGTATTCGCCGGGCTCGACGTTCAAGATGATGGTGCTGCTGGCGGCACTGGAAAAAGGGGTGATTTCACCGGATCAGAAGATTCACTGTTCCGGTGAATACGAACTGGGTGATGCCAAGTTCCACTGCTGGAAGCGGCACGGACACGGTTTCGTCGATGCCCAGGAAGCGATCACCGAAAGCTGCGACGTGTATTTCTATGAGATCGCCAAGCGGACCGGCATCGACCGGATCGCGGCGACGGCCAGGAAATTCGGGCTGGATGCGCCGTCGGGGATCGACCTGCCGGGTGAGCAGGGGGGCCTTATTCCGACCCGTGACTGGAAACGCGCGACCCGTGACGAGCCCTGGCATCAGGGTGAAACGGTGATTGCTGGGATCGGTCAGGGCTTCGTGCTGATGACGCCGCTGCAGATGGCGCTGATGACGGCGCGTCTCGCCAACGGCGGGCGGGCCGTGGTGCCGCGCCTGACCCGGGCCATCGGCGGCACGGCGCAGGTGCCGGCCTCGCCGTCGGCCATTCCGTCATTGAACATTCCGCCGGGCCACCTGCAACTGGTGACCGAGGCCATGGACAGGGTGGTCAATCATGCAACCGGCACGGCGCGGCGCTCGGCAACCGGCATCGATGATTTTCCCATGGCCGGCAAGACCGGGACCGTGCAGGTGCGGCGGATTACCAAGCTGGAACGCGAGCAGGGCGTGCGCAAGAACGAGGATCTGCCCTGGAAATACCGCGATCACGCGCTGTTTGTCGGTTATGCACCGGCCGACAATCCCCGCTATGCGATTTCGGTGGTGGTCGAGCACGGCGGCGGGGGATCGTCAACGGCGGCGCCGATCGCCCGCGACGTGCTGGTCGAAGCCTATAACCGTGATTCCGCCAGTCCCGGCGCGGCCATTGCCTACAAGGGCCAGCCCGCGGGCCCGCTCTCGGGTCAGCCGGGCGGCGAAGCGGCGGACACCCGGCAGCAACCGGATAACCGGCCAGATAACCGGCCAGATGACCGGAATACCCGTCCCCTGCTCGCACATACGGAAGGGGACACCTGATGCGGTCCGGCCTGTCGACACCTGAACTGACGCTGGGGCGCAAGCTGATATCGATCAACTGGCTTTTGGTGCTGTTGATCGTCCTTGTCGCCGGTGTCGGTTTCGCCATGCTGTATTCCGCGGCCGACGGGGACATGCTGCCCTGGGCCAAACGGCAGATGCTTCGCTTCGGGGTGGCCATGGGGGTGATGATCGTCGTCGCCACCATCAATCTGCGGATCTGGCTCCGTTATGCGTATGTGCTGTATTTTCTGGCTCTGGCACTGCTGGTCGGGGTCGAAGTCGCCGGCTATGTCGGGATGGGCGCACAGCGATGGATTTCGCTGGGGTTCGTGAACGTGCAGCCGTCGGAACTGATGAAGATATTCCTGGTGCTGGCGCTGGCACGCTACTTCAACGCCAGTGCCATCGAGGATATCGGCTCCATCCCGCGTCTGCTCGTGCCGATGGTGCTGATCGGCGCCCCGGCGGTGCTGATCCTGCGCCAGCCCGACCTGGGGACGGCGATCATGGTGGTGATGACCGGGGCTGCCGTCATGTTCCTGGCCGGGGTCCGGCTGTGGAAGTTTGCCGTGGTCGGAATCTGCGGCCTTGCCGCGGCGCCGATTGCCTGGCAGTTCCTGCACGAATACCAGAAAAAACGGGTTCTCACGTTCCTCAACCCGGAGACCGATCCGCTTGGCGCCGGGTATCACATCATCCAGTCGAAGATCGCGCTGGGGTCCGGCGGCCTGATGGGCAAGGGGTTCATGCAGGGGCCGCAAAGCCATCTGCACTTCCTGCCGGAAATGCAGACCGATTTCATCTTCACCATGCTGGCCGAGGAAATGGGGCTGGTCGGCGGGCTCGGCCTGATCGTGCTGTACACGCTGATCATCACCTACGGGATCGTCATCTCGATCAAGTCGCGCAACCAGTTCGGCCGCCTTGTGGCGGGCGGGATCACGACCACGTTCTTCCTCTATGTGTTCATCAACATCGCCATGGTGACCGGGCTGATCCCGGTGGTCGGCGTGCCGCTGCCGCTGGTCAGTTACGGGGGCACGGTGATGCTGACGCTGATGATCGGGTTCGGGCTGGTGATCGGCGTCGGCGTGCACCGCGATGTGCCGGTCGGCCGCCGCGGCGAGGCCGAAGGGCTCTAGGGCCTCTGAGCTGCTAAGGCCCAACGAAAGGCTTTTTTCCAATCCAGGTGCAATAGCAACCGGCATCCGAGACTTCTTGCGGGAGCGGGCGGGGTTTGCTATATCCCCGGCTCTCCAGCGGGCGGGCCATACAGCGCCCGCAACATTGGGGGCGCATAGCTCAGTTGGTAGAGCAGCTGACTCTTAATCAGCGGGTCCAAGGTTCGAGTCCTTGTGCGCCCACCAATAATATCAAAGGGTTAGGGTGGATTTCTCGATAATCCTCCAGGCCTTTTGTCTTCCCGGGGAAGCAATAGACAAACAGATTTCTGGCTGAGTGTGCGCTGCTCTATGGCTGCGGTAGCAAGAGGTATATCGTTAAGGCAATATAAGAGGCAGCAAGGCGATGCGCTCAGCGGATGGTAAGGCATGATGCCGGGTGCTTGCCTGCGCCTCGCTTTGACGTTTGAACGCCTTTGGAATGCGGCGGACGGAATGGGCGTCGATCACGTCTGCAAGCAAGCCGTCGAAGCCGCAACGGTAATGATCGATGATTATCTGCTTCCGATGGCTTTGCGGGTGTTTGGTGTTGCGGCCATGGCCAGCACACACCGAGATGCAGCAGCAATTGCAAATTGGGTGCTGCTAAAGCGTCCGTCAAAATTGTACACGAGAGAGTTAATGAGAGGTAGCATTTTGACAGGCCAATCTAACTCGTCGCGAATTCAACGCGCGGTCAGTGTGCTGGAAAATGCTAGTTGGGCGTGTGCAAACTCAGTCCATGACGCTTCTAAAATTGGTAGAAAGCGCAATGATTATCTGCTGAACCCGAGGGTATATGAACAATAAATGTCGGAAAATGTGATAGGCGGGAAACGCTGACAGCGCATTAAATTCTACCATTTGAAGAAATGTGGCATAATCGAAGACGAATCGTTGTAACGAAAACACTGATGTAGTTTGATAAAGTGCAATAGGCCATGGAGGAGTGGTCTCACGCGAACACATTAATAGATATGACCGTTGTTCGCGTCCGTATTTGCAAAACGTGTGTGGAATCTCGCGATGGCGTATAAACTAACGAAATTTGAGATCGAAAGACTACACGGCTATCAGGATATCGCACTTAACTTCCTGGACAATCGTATGGTCCTTGTCGGTGAGAACGGGTGCGGAAAGACCACAGTCCTCAATATTCTTTATCAATTAGTGACTCAGCAATGGGAAAAGCTGTCCAAAATACAGTTTGAAAAGCTCACGCTTAAAGCGGGCAACATTGTTGTGAAGGTGACTTTCGAAGATGTTGTCGATTATCGAAGGCATAGCAGTTCGCGTTATCGGCGTCGTTACCCGGGGTTGCCAGTAAATATTTTAAATCGAATTGAGCGCCTGAAAGGTACGTCTCACTATGAGTATTTCATTAGTGGAGATGTCTCCGATCATGATTATGCGGAGATCGCCAGACTTCTGCGTGTACCCCTTGCGCAGTTGGAACGGATACAGCGTCGTTTTCTGCAAGATATGCCGAAGCGTGAACATCAAATTAGAAAAAAACTTAATGAAGTTATAAATAAACTGCACAAGGCGTTCCCTGAGAAAGTTTTGTATTTACCGACGTACCGAAGAATTGAGAGTGAACTAGAATCAATATTCCCAGATTTGTATGAGCAGTTGCATGAATATGAAGATGATCCAGTTCACATCGAAACAAATAAGGAGCGTTACACTGAAATAGTTCAGTTCGGTATGCAGGATGTTGAGGAACAAGTACGTGACTCAATTTCGGATTTGAAAGAATTTGCCCGGCATACGCTCACTAGCCTTTCGGGGACTTATCTTAGGGATGTTATTAGAGGCGCTTCTTTTAGGAGGGAAAACCTTAAGAAACTTACAGAAGACGATATCGATAAGATATTGATTAGGGTTGAAGAAGAAATACTGAATGAAAAAGATAAAGAATTATTAAAAAGTTCGGTAAAACGAGTCCAAGATGGTGACCGTACTCCTAACGATTTACATGTCGCTCGATATTTTTTGAAACTTGTTGATGCGATCAACGACATCGATCAGCGGGCGCGACCAATCAACGATTTTGTTTCTGTAGTGAACAGATACCTAGGTTCGAGGAAGCGAGTAGAATTTGATCCAAACAACTACGAGCTAAGCATATCAGCTAAAGGAGAGAATGAATTAGACTGGAAGGACTTGTCTTCCGGTGAAAAGCAAATCGTCTCGCTTTTTTCACATCTATATTTATCGCGCGAAGAAGGGTTTTTGTTCTTTATTGATGAACCAGAGCTATCGCTCTCTGTCGTTTGGCAGCCACAATTCTTGCCAGATATAGTTGCTAGCGGTAAGTGCGGACTCCTTTTTGCTGTTACGCATTCTCCGTTCATTATCGAAAACGACCTCAGCAAAAATTCTGTCGATCTACAGAGCCAAATTAGTGAGCACTAATTATCTTCAATTCCTTCAGAGTAAGGCGGAAGAGGCGCGTGCCGTCTTTTTTGTGTTCGAGCGCCAATACTCAAGCAATCCACATCATGTATATGCTTTCTTCGAAGGAAAAGAGGACGTCGATTTTTATCGACCAGTTTTGGCTACGAATAGCGAGATTTCCAAACGCGGACTTTTTGTGAAGGTGTGTAAGGGCAAAGGAGCATTATTAAGGGTATACGAGCTTATTCGACAAAAATACGGGACTATCCCAAATGATATTTATTTGATGGACAAGGATTTTGATGAATTTTTGGGGATAGATTTTAATCTGGATAATAGTTTCTTCGTTTCATGTGAGTATTCGATCGAGAGTTACGTGTGCTGCGAAGAGTCGTTCAAGTTCTTTGTAGAGAAATATATTGGGCTGTACGACGGGGAGCCACTCTTTGAGGAGTTGAAAGACAAATTCATCTCTCAATGCTCAAGGCTCGAAAAGTTGCTGTCTCCGGTGGTGGTATGTTCATTGGCCCAGTACGAGGATTTCGGAAATCGGCCCAACTTCCAGAATTCAAATATTAACAAGCATCTTATGGTTTCCTCCGATGGCGTAGTGTACCGGCGGCGCCCAGGGTGGTTAGCTAAGTACCTATCCGAGATCGGCGTTGATGCGTCGCAATATGATCGGGCGAGGATTAGAAATCTTATCCAGCGTGTGCGGACGTTCGGCCTACGAGCGCTTATTCGTGGAAAATACTTGATCTGGTTCTTTACAAAATTCATGCAGTATTGCTGCGACTACGTGCGAGGGAGGTCCTCTGCGGCTGGAGTGAAATTATCCCCCAAAGTCCAAATATCTTCTGCTGCTGCCTGCCAGTTGGTAGACGCCAGTCTCTTGCTGCCAAGAAGATTCTTCGAGTTTATCGATGCCCGGACTGCAGCCTTTTCGTGAATCTAATTCAGAATTAATAATATTCCTGAATATCATTTAAGTACCTTCAAGAGGTCTTGTGATATCCTTAAGCTTTTCACTGAAATCTTCTGCTGCCGTCCTCAAGGGATCATCTGCCAAGTGCGCATAGCGCTGTGTCGTTTGAGGCTGCGTATGACCGAGCAGCCGCCCGACAATCGTAAGGCTAATGCCGATCGATACCAAGTGCGATGCGAATGTATGCCGCAGATCGTGAATGCGGCAATTGTCGATCTTGGCGGCAATGCACACGTCATCCCAAAACTTCTTGATGCCGTTGAGCGGCTTGCCCGTTGCTTCGTCCGGAAACCGCCGGAGCAAGCCCCCATCCCTCTCCGGGAATTTGATGGGGAATGCATTTCCCCCCTATTCACGGCGCTGAAAAAGGCGCAGCATTATTCATTGTTCCGTAGCTTCGGATGGCGTTTCCGGCAACCTGGCCGTTGGAATCTGGGTCTGAGAATGTTGTCACGTCTCGGTTCTGTGCACCCCCTAAAAACCTTGTGCATGGCATTTGCGATGTCATGTCTTGCGGTCGTTTTCTCACCGGCGGCCCGGGCGGCCGAGATCGGTGTCGTTGTCCTGCACGGCAAGGGCGGCATGCCGCGCGGCCTGGTGCGGCCCCTGGCCGAACATCTGGCGCAGCAGGGATTCGCCGTCGCCAATCTGGAAATGCCGTGGTCGAAGAAACGGCAATACAACGACCTGCCCGAAACCGCCGTCGGCGAAATCGATCAGGCTTTCGAGAAGATGAAAGCCGATGGTGTGACGAAAACGTTCCTGGCCGGGCACAGCCTTGGCGGTGTGTTCGCCGCTTACTATGCCGCCCAGCGGCCGCTGACCGGGCTGATCCTGGTTGCGCCGGGGGGGAACGTGGCTTCCAGGTTCTGGCAGAAGAAAGTGGCACCCAGTCTTGCCGAAGCCGATGCCGCGATCGCGGCGGGCAGGGGGGATGAAACGGCGGAGTACATGGATTTCGAGGGCTCGAAAGGTGAATATCCGATCCGCCTGACGGCGCGGTTCTATCGCGCATGGTTTTCCATGGACACGCCGCTCAATCAGGAGCGGAGCTATGCGCAGCTGCCGGGAAGTCTGCCGGTCCTGAACATCGTGCCCGTGAACGATTACAAGGGCCTCAGAAATAAAAAGGACGAGTGGTTCGCGATGCTGCCATCCGCGCCCGGAACGGAAATGTTCGAGCCTGACACCGATCACAAGGCGGCCCCCCGTGACGCGGCGGCGCACATCGCCGGCTGGATCAAATCCATCGCCGCCAACTGAGCGATACCGTCACCCATCCGATTTTTTTTAACGCACCCGCCGTGCCCGGTTTTCCGCGCCCTGTGCGGGGTGATCGCTTGCGGGATAACTCTGTCTTCTTCAAATGCAATTAAGAATCATTTGCATATAAGTTTTTGATGCTTTAGGGGTGTATCACCGCTTCCCCGGGGGGGGGAGCCCATCCGAAGGCTCAAAGAGAGGAAGACCTATGTTTCGATATACGAGAGCGGCCGGCACAGCCGCTGTTTTTATTGGCACGCTTGCATCACATACATCCGCCATACACGCCGAGACGTTCGTCCTTGACCCGGTCGTGGTCGAAGGCTCGTCGGTGCATCGCTCACAGGAATTGATGCGCGACGTCGAAAAGGGCATGAACGCCAACCGTTCCAATTCCTATCTGGGCGGGGCGGTGCTGCAGAACCTCAACCCGGTCAACTCGGGCGATGCGCTCCGCTACAACGTCCCCGGCATCATCAACCAGCCGGGCTCTGGTGACCGCTTTGGCGGCAGCAGCAAGATCAGGACCTTTGGTGATTTCGGTGCGGCAGGTTCGATCGACGGCGGGCCCGCGATCCGGATTCAGGGCCAGGAAGGGGGCGGGTACACCAACACCCTGGTGCCGACCATCGCCATCGACCGGATGGCGGTCATGAAAGGCAGCCGCGGGGTGAGCTACGGCGACGGCACCGACGGTGGTGTCATCGACACCCGCATCAAATCGGGCCGGAACTACAAGGATCATCAGGCCATCAGCGTCGACACCAGTACGGCGGGCGAGGGGCTGATGCAGGGCGAGGCCGCCGACAGCACGGAGCAGTGGGACTACTACCTCGCGGGCAGCGGTCTCTATGGTTCGTACAACGGCAAGCCGGAAAACCTGGAACAGCAGGTGGTCCTCGGCGGCCTGGGGAAAGCGGGCTACAATTTCAACAAGGATACCCGTATCGAGTTCCTTGGCATTTATGACCGGAGCGATCCGCGGATCTACCGCAACGGCGCGGTCAATGATATCGATACCCGGACATTCTACAGCGCAACCACGCTCGACAGCCGGCTCAGCGAAGACAACAGCGTGCGTCTGGGCTACGTCTATGAAGACGGCGATTCACGCTGGCCCGACCGGAACCGGGATCGCGGCATTACAAACAACATCCTCTATGGCGAGTATTTTACTCAAGCCACTGTCAGCGAGGGCGTTGAATACGACGGCTCGCTCGGGGCGCAGTTGATGCACGTGAATACCAGGCGCGACAAGCAGTGGGACAACGAGTTCGAGGACTATGCGGTCTATACCGAGAACGCATTCACAATCGATGACAATCTCGTCGTCAACGGCGGGCTGCGTTACACATGGTTCCAGAACGACATCGTGCTGAACGGCATCGGTCAGGCCGGCAACCTCGATAAGGACGAACTGCTGAGTTACGAGGCCGGTGCCGCCTACAACGTGCTGGAGAAGACGAAACTGCGCGGCAGTTACGCCACCGGTTTCAACCGTTTCTTCAGCAAGTACGGGAATTTCGGCACCGATGCCCTCAGCAGCGCAGGTGACGGCGACAGGATCGTCGAGGCGCGGACCATGGAGGTCGGCTTCAATCAGGGCTGGCAGGGCGGTTATTTCGACGTGGCCCTCTACAACACCGTGCAGGAGAACGTGCCGCGCAGAAACAACAGCGCCATCGAAAGCGTCGAGGTCGATCAGTCGGGGCTCGAAGTTGAAGTGTTCGCCAACGTGACGGAAGACCTGACCGCCTCGGCGGGGTACATGCGGGTACTTGACGTGTCGGCGACCCGCAGCGACGGGACCGAGGTCAATCACAACATCTTCTGGGGCACGCAGGTTGCATCGGTACCGGAAAATCAGGTGTCCCTGCGGCTCGATTACACCCTGACGAATACCGTCAACGTGTGGGGCACGGCTTTCTATTCGACGGGCTATAAAGCCGTTGATGCAAGCGGGGCCACGACCAAGCGCGACGACTTTGAACGGTTCGATCTGGGCATCTCCTGGGCACCCAGGGAGGACTGGGTGGTGCGCGCAAGGGTCGAGAATATTACCGACGAGCGCGGATTCGGTCAGGAGATCACCGGCAGCTATACCGACACCGACGGTAATCTGGGCCGGGTTTTCTGGCTCGGCTTTGATCATACACTGTAAGTCAGCCGGCGCCGGGAAGAGTTATCATCATGCAATACAGAACCTTGCGCAGATTGCACCTGTGGCTTTCGCTCGGCGCCGCGCTGCCGTTGCTTGTGTTGAGTCTGACGGGGGTCCTGCTGGTCTATGGCCATGAACTGCAGGACGCCGTCTCGCCGGAATACTGGTCCGCCGAAGCACCGACGCCGGATGCAGAACCGCTGCCCTACAGCGTTTTACTGGAGCGGATCGAGTCACAGAAACCCGGCGTGCGGGTCTGGTCGTTCGGTCTTGGCCGGGAACCGGACCGGGCCTGGACGTTGTGGCTCGCCGACGGTGCGGGAATTCTTAATCTCAACCCGTATACCGGCGATGTGCTTGATCACTATAAAAATACCGACAGCCCCTACGGGTTCGTCAACGGGCTGCACCGGCGATGGCTGACCAGCGATCCCGTGGTGACGCCCTGGATACGGCATTTTATCTCCACCGTGTCACTGATCGTAATCGTGCAGATGGCGATCGGGCTGGCGCTCTGGCTGGTGCCGCCGAAACGGCTGTCCCGGTTGAAGGTCGATTTCACGCGCCGGCCGCGCACCGTCGTCCTGCGACTGCATCAGTTAAGCGGTGTTCTGACAGCCGTCATTCTGGTGACGGTGGCTTTCACGGGGATGTCGCTCTACTGGCACGGTCCGATCGAAGACGTGGTCGAAGCCGTGACCGGACAGGAGATCATCCACCGTACTGAACCGTCGATGACGGGGGTCGGGGATATCCAGGATATCGATGCTGCCGTGGCTGCCGGGCAAGCCGTTTTTCCGGACAGGAAACTCCTCCATTTCCGGGCGCCGCAGCCGGGGAAGCCGATGAGCATGGGGTTTGGGGGGGACGACAAGATCAGGGTCGATCAGGTCTGGGTCGGCGGCAACCCGCCCCGGGTACTGGCTGTCGCACGGGCCGATGATCTGGATGCGGCAAACTGGTTCTGGCGGGCGCGGTACTGGATTCATACCGGAGATTTCGCCGGGCCGGTGGTGCGGGCGCTCTGGCTGGTCATTGCCCTGTTACCGACGGCCTATGTGGTCTCGGGGCTCTGGCTTTATCTGTCACGCCGCAAGGCACGCCGGGATATGAATGAGAGGGGATGTGAAGAGGCGGGGGCTAACGCCGCGCAACGCTGACGACGTAGGTCGCCACGTCCGTTTCGGATGGGTTGATATAGGTGCGGTCCTTTAACGCCGTCATGTCGAACGCCAGGCTGTCGCCGGCATCGAGGGTCGTATCCTCACCGGCCTCACGGATTGTCAGCCGGCCCGACATCACCCAGACGGACTGTCCGCGCATCACGCTATAGCTTGATGCCGGATACCCGACCGATTTTCGCGGTGGCAGTTCGATCAAAACCATCTCGGGGTCGGCGCCGGGAGGCGTCAGGGCGTGTCGGATATATCCCGTTTCGGGATCGATCCACGGTATCCGGTCCGCACCGCGCAAGTGACGAGGGCGCGCGCCATCCGTCTCGGCACGGGCGAGAAGCTGGGAAACGGTCAGGCCAAGCGCACCGGACAGCCGGCCCAGCAGCGCCGCCGTCGGGCTGGCCTCGGTACGTTCGATCCGGGAAATCATTGCTCGCGACACACCGGACGCTGCCGCAAGTTCGGCAATCGACCAGTCGCGGGACATCCGTTCCAGGCGAATACGCGCGGCCAGATTGGCACTGAGCGGGTCGTCGTTTGTTGGCGGCAGGGCGGTCGTGGCTTTATTCGTCATGTTTATCCATTATAATAGACACATGTATATTTTAATGGAAACAATAAGAAATGACCACACCTGTTTATCCATCCCCGGTATGCGTACCAGATGCCGGTTCCGGGACCGGTGAAATACCGGGGATCGGCCACAACGGCGGACCGCCGCTGGAAATGAATGCCGAGCGCAGCTGGAGACGCTGGTGCTGGTCGAAAGCCTACAAAAAGGCCTGGGCATCACCGCCCAAGGAAATCGTGCTCCGGCGGCTCAGGCGGGCCCGTGCGCTGGGGATGAGCTATCACGATTACACGCTGGAGATCATGGAACGCGGCCGGTATCTCTGAAAATCCAAGAGTCGTTTTTTGCATAAAAAATTCATTGACCCTGGAGGTCAGGAGGACAACATAAAGGAGAAGTGGTTTGGGCACATGAAAGTGCCCTGAACAAGACAGACAGCATATTAAGACACACAATACATAAGTGTCATTGAAACATACCTGGGGGGCCAATGTCGGAAAAACCGACCGTACTTGTTGGGCGCAAATTACCGGATGCCGTCGAAGCGCGGCTCAAACGCGATTACAATCCTATCCTGAACCCCGGCGACAAGCTGTATTCATCCGAAGAACTGATCGAACTGTCTGCTCAGGCCGATGCGATCCTGCCCTGCCATTCCGAGCATTTCACCGCCGACGTTTTCGAAAAACTTTCCGACAGGGTCAAGGTGGTAGCCAATTTTTCTGTTGGCTATGATCACGTCGATACCGAGGCTGCGAAAAAGCGCGGCATTATCGTCACCAACACGCCGGATGTCCTTTCGGACGCCACGGCTGAAATCGCCATGCTGCTGATGCTGGCGGCGGCCCGGCGGGCTTCCGAGGGTGAACGGCTGGTGCGGACACAGGCCTGGAAAGACTGGAGCCCGGCGTTCATGGTCGGCTCTCAGGTCACGGGCAAGCGGTTCGGCGTCATCGGTATGGGCCGTGTCGGCCGTGTCGCGGCGGATCGTGCGCGCGGCTTCGACATGGATATCCATTATTACAACCGTTCTCGCCTGTCGGCTGATCTCGAGAAGGGCGCAACCTTCCACGACAACGTCGATGATCTGCTCGCGCACGCCGACGTGCTGTCGATCCATTGCCCGGCGACCCCGGAAACCCGGGGCCTGCTGAATGCCGAGCGGATCGCAAAGTTGCCGGACGGCGCCATCGTCGTGAACACCAGCCGCGGCGCGGTGGTTGACGACGACGCCCTGATTGCCGCGCTCAAATCCGGCAAGCTGGCGGCGGCGGGTCTTGATGTCTTTAACGGTGAACCGGCGGACATTCATCCCGGCTACCGTGAACTGGATAACGTTTTTCTGCTGCCTCATATCGGCAGCGCAACACATGAAACCCGTGATGCCATGGGATTTCGCGCACTCGATAACATTGACGCGGTCTTCGCGGGTAAGGAACCGAAAGACCGGGTTGCCTAGGATGTCCGCTGGTATACCAAGAGATTGACGCTCATGGTCATCGGACGTACGTTATCGATAATGAAAAAGCGTACTGACAAACAGTAACGCACAGGAAACAGGGTTGGGTCCCCGGCATTTATCCGGATCAAACCGGATTGTTGTAAAAGGCCTGCAGTAAGGGGGTTCGAATTTATTCGGCCCGCTTCAGGACAAGGTTCCGCGCTTATACAGGTCACAGGCCTGAATTTGACACGGGGCTTTTAAAAACTTTGGGAGAATATACATGTCCAAGAAAACCGAAACCGTCTCACGCCGGAAGTTTCTCAAGGGTTCCGCCCTTGCAGCGACCGGTGCAGCCGCCGCAACTGTTGCGGCACCGCATATCGCCAAAGCCGCCACGACCCTGAAAGTTCAGGCTGCGTGGGGCGGTGGCATCTTCCTCGAAATGGCCCAGGATTACGTCAACCGCGTCAACAAGATGTCGGGCGGCGCGATGAAAATCGACCTGCTGGGCGTCGGCGCCGTTGTGAAAACCGCCGAAATGCAGACCGCCGTGCACAAGGGCGTGCTCGACGGCGCACACTTCGTGACCGCTTACTGGTACTCGAAATCACCTGTTGCCTCGCTGTTCGGTACCGGTCCGTGCTTCGGCTGGTCGGCCAACGAACTGATGGGCTGGATCGCTTACGGCGGCGGTAAGGAACTTTACTACGAACTGATGCACGACAAGCTGAAACTGGATCTGGTCGGCTTCTTCACCGGTCCGATGCCGGCGCAGCCGCTCGGCTGGTTCAAGGAGGAGATCAAGGACTCCTCGCAGATGAAGGGCCTCAAGTACCGCACCGTCGGTCTTGCCGCCGACGTTCTGCAGGAAATGGGGATGTCCGTGGTTCAGCTTCCGGGCGGCGAAATTCAGCCGGCCATGAAGTCCGGTCTGATCGATGCGGCCGAGTTCAACAACCCGACCGCCGATAAGGACTTCGGTATGCAGGACGTTTCCAAGCACTACCACCTTGGTTCGTTCCACCAGTCGCAGGAATGCTTCGAAGTCATCTTCAACAAGACGCTCTTCGATAACCTCGGTGAAGAGCAGCGTTCAATCCTCGAATACGCTTCCGAAGCCGCATCCCAGGATATGGCCTGGAAGGCGATGGAGCGTTATTCCGCGGATCTCGTGGTCCTCAAGGAAAAGTTCGGCGTCAACGTTTACCGCACGCCGACGTCGGTCATGAAAGACCAGCTCAAGGCATGGGACATCGTTGTCGACCGCATCAGCAAGGAAGATCCGTTCTTCAAGAAGGTGGTGGACTCCCAGAAAGCCTGGGCGAAGCGTCATGGCGCTTATGCCCTGCCGAACGCACCTGATTATCAGGCGGCTTATGAGCATTACTTCGGTAAGGCTTTCTGAGCCAGGCGTTCAGTGTAAAAGATGGTCAGGGCGGTGCCGGATAACGGTGCCGCCCTTCCACCTAAGAATTTCTTTAATATAGACCGAGGTTGGGTGACATGACCCGTATCCTGCATTTCATCGATAGTCTCAGCGCCTGGAGCGGCAAAACCTTCGCCTGGTGCATCATGATCCTGACGCTTTCGACATGCTACGAAGTGTTCGTGCGTTATGTCCTCAATAGCCCGACCGTGTGGGCCTTCGACATGAGCGTGCAGATGTACGGGGCGCTGTTCATGATGGCCGGTGCCTATGCGTTGTCTCAGGACGCACATGTTCGAGGCGACGTCGTCTATCGCCTGATGCCGCTGAAGTGGCAGGCCGGCATTGATCTGTTGCTATATACGATCTTCCTGCTGCCCGGCGCGCTCTGCCTGATTTATTACGGATATTATTACGCTGCCGACGCCTGGTTCTACAAAGAAGTGAGCTGGTCGAGTCCGGCGCGTATTCAGATTTACTTTTTCAAGACCCTGATCCCGGTTGCCGGAGTCCTGCTGCTTTTGCAGGGGATCGCCGAAGCCGTCCGTTGTGTCCAGTGTATGCGCGACGGGGCCTGGCCGCCCCGGCTGCATGACGTGCAGGAAACCGAAACGATGCTGCTGCATGAGAAAGAGGATCTGAGCAAAGCAGATCCCGCCATTGCCCATCCGGAGACCAAGTAATGACTGATCCTCAAATTGCCATCATGATGCTTGGCCTGTTCATCCTTGTGGTGCTGCTGGGCTTTCCGATTGCTTTTACCCTGATCGCCATGGGCCTGGGGTTCGGTTATTACGCCTACTTCGATCCGCTCAGGATGAAGACACTGTTCGACAACCGAATATTCGATCTGTTTGTGCAGAATACATTCTCGGTGATGTCTAACGATGTGCTGGTTGCGGTACCCCTATTTCTATTTATGGGATACGTGGTTGAACGGGCGAATATCGTCAACCGGCTGTTCTTCAGTTTCCAGCTCGCGGCCCGGCATCTGCCGGGATCGATGGCCGTTGCCGCACTGGCGACCTGTGCCGTGTTCGCGACCGCGACCGGCATCATCGGTGCCGTGGTGACCCTGATGGGGATGCTGGCGTTCCCGGCGATGCTGGAAGCCAAGTATGACGTCAAGTTCGCGTCCGGCGTGATCTGCGCCGGCGGTTGCCTCGGCATTCTGATCCCGCCGTCGATCATGTTGATCGTGTATGCAGCCATCGCCGAAATCTCACCGTTGCGGCTTTACGCGGCGGCCCTGTTCCCGGGCTTGCTGCTGGCCGGGTTCTACATGATTTACGTTGTGACCCGCGCCACCATCAACCCGAAGCTGGCGCCGAAACCGGCAACCGTCGATGTGACCATCGGTCATGTTGCGTATGAACTGATGACCTCATTCATTCCACTCGCGGTACTGATCATGTCGGTGCTGGGCGCAATTCTGATGGGGCTGGCGACACCGGCGGAAGCCGCTGCCGTCGGGGCTGCGGGTGGTTTGTTGCTGGCCGTGCTGTATCGCTCGCTGACGTGGACACGCCTCAAGGAAGCGGTCTATCTGACGGCCAAGACCTCGGCGATGGTGTGCTGGCTGTTCGTGGGATCGTGGACGTTTGCATCCGTGTTCTCGTATCTCGGCGGCCACGACATCATCAAGGACTGGTTCCTGCATCTCGATGTCGGCACCGTCGGCTTCCTGATACTGGCACAGACCATTATCTTCCTGCTCGGCTGGCCGCTGGAATGGACCGAGATCATCATCATCTTCGTGCCGATCTTCCTGCCGCTGCTGGAGCATTTCCAGGTCGACCCGCTGTTCTTCGGGATGCTGGTCGCGCTGAACCTTCAGACGTCGTTCCTCACACCGCCGATGGCGATGGCGGCGTATTACCTGAAAGGCGTGGCCCCGCCACATGTGCAGTTGATGCAGATATTCTCGGGCATCATGCCGTATCTTGGGATCGTTATCTTCTCGATGGTGCTGCTGTATAACTTCCCGGGGATTGCGCTTTGGCTGCCTGAATACCTCTTCGGGCCGGGCTGATCCGGGCACAGGGGCTGTAAGACATGCAAGGCGCACACGCACTCGGTGCTGCGGAAGCCGCAGCCGCCATTCGCGACGGTCAGTTGAAGTCGGAGGAACTGGTCGCATCCTGCCTGGAGCGGATCGACACGTTCGAACCGACGGTGCAAGCCTGGACCAGCCTTGATGCGGCGCACGCTCTCGAACAGGCCCGGGCCTGCGACAAGCTGCGTTATGAAGGCAAGCCGACGGGGCCGTTGAACGGGGTGCCGGTCGGGATCAAGGACATCATCGACACGACCGATTATCCGACCGAACTTGGCTCCCCCATCCACACCGGGCGAAACTGTTTGAACGATGCGTTCACGGTATCGAAACTGCGTGAAGCCGGTGCGGTGATCATGGGCAAGACCGTCACCACCGAGTTCGCCGTCTATGCCCCGGGCAAGACCACCAATCCGCATGACCCGGCCCGCACACCCGGTGGATCGTCGAGCGGCTCTGCAGCCGCCGTGGCGGCACTGATGGTGCCGGCCGCACTCGGCACACAGACCAACGGCTCGACCATCCGTCCGGCATCGTTCTGCGGCGTGGTCGGCTACAAGCCGTCGTTCGGCCTGATTTCCAGGAGCGGCATTCTGCGCCAGTCACCACCGCTCGATCAGGTCGGTGTGTTTGCACGCAGTATCGAGGATGCGGCCCTGATGGCCGAAGCGGTGATCGGATTTGATGCCGCTGACAGTTACATGCGGCCCCAGGCAAGGCCACATCTTCTCGCCGCGCAGGCCGATGATCCGGTCATTGAGCCGCGTCTGGCATTTGTCAAAACCCCGGCCTGGGATCAGGCCGAGGACGGCACCAAAGCAGCGTTTGAGGAATTGACGGCGTTTCTCGGCGAACGTGCCGAAGAGGTGCCGCTGGCCGACGTCTATGATGAGATTTTCGAGTTGCACCGCCGCGTCATGGAAGCCGATCTGGCGAAGAATTTTGCTGCCGACTTCATGCGGGCGCCGGAACAGATCAGCCCGCAACTGACCGAAATGGTGGCGCGCGGACGCAAGGTTCTGGCCGTCGACTACAACATCGGGATCGACCGCATGCGGATGTTTGAAACGGGCCTGGATGTGGTGTTTGAAGATTTCGACGCGATCATCACGCCTGCAACGCCGGGAGAAGCCCCGGTCGGGCTGGATGCGACCGGCAACCCGGCGTTCAGTACGCTCTGGACCTTTACCGGGATGCCGGCAATCACGCTGCCGCTGATGAACGGGGAAAACGGCATGCCGCTTGGGGTGCAACTCGTCGGCAAGAAGGGTGATGATGAACGGCTTTTAAAAACGGCGGCATGGCTGACACGCCGTGTCGATGCCGAAGACGATTGAGGACGCGAGACGCCGGACGACAAGCCATGCCGGCTATGGCATACTGTGACGAAGGAAAAGGGTGAAACTTATGGATGGCATTATTACGGGCGTGATCGGTGTCGGGCTGTTTCTGCTGTTTGTCGGCGGCCTTGCGGAATCCATCGCAACACTGCCGTTTACGATTATCGTCGTGATTATCTCTGTCGCCGCGCTGTATGGCCTTTACGAGGACATCAGGGAAGAACAGGCCCGCAGGAAGGATTTATAGACAGGTTCGTGGGGCTAGTCCCGCGATCCCATGAACGCCCTGAGGCCCGCTTCGGCGCAGGCCATATCCTGCTCCGGTGCGCCGCCCGAAAGCCCGATCGCCCCGACCACGGCGTCATCGACAACCACCGGAATACCGCCGCCGACCGTGGAAAAACGCCCCCCGGCGGCCATCTGAATCCCATTCACCAGACTGCCCGGCACCGCGGCTTCATTGTAATCGGCGGTCGATTTTCTGGAAATAGCCGACGTGTAGGCCTTGTCCTGGGCCAGTGTCGTCGACAGCGCCTTGCCGTGGTCCATGCGTTTGAAGGCGATCAGATGACCACTTTCATCAACCACGGCGATGCACATGGGGACACCGATTTCCTGGGCTTTCGCCTCGGCACCGCTTATAAGAATGGCCGCGTCGTCATAGGACAGTCGTTGGATCGTCAGCAAGGATCGTCTCCCGTTTGCGAATGACCGATATCGATCATGGATAAGAACAAACTCAAATCATGGCTGATCGCCTATCTGCGCCAACCCATCCACATGATTGTGTGGGTGATGGAGACGTTTGCCAAGAACCGCAAGCGGCTTCAGACATTCATGGCGCGCGATAAGGTTGCGTCCATCTTCAAGACCGTGGTGGTGGCGACGTTTTTCGTCTGGCTGGCGGTATTCGCTTTTCTGTCGACGCGCGAAGACGGTGACCGCTTTACGTGTGCCCTGAAGAGCCTGTGGGCGAATGCCGATATGACCGGCTGCGAGCCGCAACCGTGGCAGAAGACGAACTAGTCTGACGAGGCTTGATTTCCCCGCCGCCATTCCGGATGATGCTCCCCACTGGGAGGAACCAAGAAAATGAAATTCTTCGTCGATACCGCCGATGTGGCGGAAATCCGCGCCCTTAACGAGCTGGGCCTCGTTGACGGCGTCACCACGAACCCGTCGCTGATCGCCAAGTCGGGCCGCGACATGTCGGAAGCCATCAGGGAAATCTGCGATCTGGTCTCGGGGCCGGTGTCCGCCGAGGTCACGGCCACCGATGTCGACGGCATGCTGGCCGAAG
The DNA here is from genome assembly GCA_040218645.1 of Rhodospirillales bacterium. Classification (GTDB taxonomy): domain Bacteria; phylum Pseudomonadota; class Alphaproteobacteria; order Rhodospirillales; family Casp-alpha2; genus UBA4479. The sequence continues at coordinate 93,882 of JAVJQZ010000008.1, read as the reverse complement.
CCAGGAAGCTTCGGGCCATTGCCGGGAACGTGACGATCAAGGTGCCGCTCACCGAAGCCGGCATCCAGTCCTGCAAGGCGTTGTCCGATGACGGCGCGTCCGTCAACGTGACGCTGTGTTTCTCGTCGGCACAGGCGATCCTGGCAGCGAAGGCCGGGGCGGCGTTTATTTCGCCGTTCGTCGGCCGGCTGGACGATATCGGCCAGGACGGCATGGGCCTGATCGAGGAAATCTGCGAGATTTACAGCAATTACGACTTCACCACGGAAGTGCTGGTCGCTTCGATCCGCCATCCGATGCATGTCGTCGAAGCGGCACGCATGGGGGCAGATGTGGCAACGGTGCCGCCAAGTGTGCTGAAACAGATGTTCAAGCATCCCCTGACCGACAAGGGGCTGCAGGCATTTCTGGACGACTGGAAGAAAACCGGCCAATCCATTCTCTGAGGTAATTCCTGGAGACAATCCGCGGAGAAAAACCGCAGCGCATTACAAAGTGTTCAGATTACGAGTCCGGTCTTTCCTTTTTGGGTCAATATGTTAAGTCCATGCACCGTGTGATTTCACAAGTGCCGTCTCGGGGCTTGAATCGCGCTTATGGCAAATTATTTTTTGTCCGAAAACAACACGCAGGGAGTTCGAAGGCATGGCGGATATGATCGCCCTTTCGCGCTTAACAAAGCGGTTTGGACCTTTAACCGCCGTGGACGGCATCGATATGACGGTCCGCCGGGGCGAAGTGCTGGGGTTTCTGGGGCCGAACGGTGCCGGTAAGTCGACGACCATGAAGATGGTCACGGGTTTCCTGGCGCCGACCGAGGGCATTGCCCGCGTCGACGGCATCGATGTCACCAAGGACCCGGTCGGGGTCAAGCAGCGCATCGGCTATCTGCCCGAAGGTGCACCGTGCTACGGCGACATGACGCCGCGCGGATTTCTGAATTTCATCGCCGATGTCCGCAAGCTGAGCGGCAAGGAGCGTCAGGACGCCATCGACCGCACGCTGGAGCGTGTCGAGATCGGCGGGGTCATGGACCAGCCCATCGAAACCCTGTCCAAGGGTTTCAAACGCCGTGTCGGTCTGGCGCAGGCGATCCTGCACAACCCGCCGGTGCTGATCCTCGACGAGCCGACGGACGGACTTGATCCGAACCAGAAGCATCAGGTCCGCACCCTTATTCAGCAGATGGCCGCCGATAAGGCGGTGGTGATCTCGACGCATATTCTTGAGGAAGTCGAAGCCGTCTGCACCCGCGCCGTGGTCATCGCACGCGGCAGGATTCTCGCCGACGGGACACCCGACGACCTGTTACGCCGCTCGCCGCTGCATAATGCGGTGCATGTGCGTGTCGAAATTGCCGCGGCGGACAGCCTGACGAGCGATCTCCGCGCCCTTGCCATGGTTGGTGAGGTCTCCAGGGGCAATGTATTCGATGGTTATTGCGAACTGAGCGTGACATCCAAATCCGGTGCGCCGATCGCGCCCGAGATTGCCGCGATGCTCAAGGACAAGGGGCATCCTGTCAGCGACTTCAAAACCGAAAAAGGCGCCCTTGATGCCGTATTCCGCGATATTACGCGTGGGCCCGATTCCAAGACATCCGCGACGGAGGCCAGTCATGCGTAACATCTCCATCATCGCCAGACGTGAGTTCAAGGGATATTTCGCAACCCCGCTTGCGCTCGTCTTCATCGTCATCTTTCTGGCACTGACCGGGGCCTTCGCGTTTTATGTCGGCGGCTTCTTCACGCGCGGCAATGCGGACCTGACCCCATTCTTTGCCTATCACCCGTGGCTGTTCCTGCTTTTAGTGCCGGCCATCGGCATGCGCCTGTGGGCGGAAGAGCGCAAGTCCGGGACCATCGAACTGCTGATGACGCTGCCGGTCTCTACGCTGGATGCGGTGCTCGGCAAGTATCTGGCGGCATGGGCGTTCTGCGGCCTGGCGCTGGCACTGACGTTCCCGATGTGGATTACGGTCAACGTGCTCGGCAGTCCCGACAACGGTGTGATCCTGACCAGCTACATCGGCAGCTTCGTCATGGCCGGGGCTTTTCTGGCGATCAGCGCCTGCATTTCCGCGATGACCAAGAATCAGGTCATTGCCTTCATCATCGCCGCCACGGTGTGTTTTCTGTTCACCATGTCGGGCGCCCAGCTGGTGCTTAATTTCTTCCAGGCGTGGGCGCCGGATGTTCTGATCGAAGCCCTACGCTCGATGAGCTTCCTGACCCACTTCGATGCGGTTACGCGCGGCGTGATCGACCTCAAGGATGTGATCTTCTTCGGCTCGCTGATCGTGATGTGGCTGTTTTTCAACATCCTCGCGGTCGAGATCAACAAGGGACGATGAGGGGCGCACCATGAACACATTCGCCAACATCGATCGCGCAAAGCTGGCCGGCCTGTCCGTCATCCTGGGCGTGGTGATCTTTCTGTCCGTGAACATCTTCGCGAACACGACATTTCGCGGGGTCGAGCTTGATCTGACCGAGGAAAATCTCTTTACGCTTTCCGACGGCACCCGTGAAATCCTCAACAGCATCGACGAGCCGATCACGGTTCGGCTTTTCGTCTCAAAACGACTTGTCGAACTGAATTCCGGTCACGCAACCTATGCCGACCGGATCCGTCAGCTGCTCGAACGCTACGTCGATATTTCCGGCGGCAAGATCAATCTCGAACTGTACAGCCCGGAACCGTTCACCGACGAGGAAGACCTTGCGGTGGCCTTCGGGTTGCAGGGCGTGCCGCTGGATAACACCGGCGATCTCGGGTACTTCGGGCTGGTCGCCACGAACAGCGTCGACGAGATGGAACGCATTGCGTATCTGAGCCCGGAACGTGAGAACTTTCTCGAATACGATCTGACGAAACTGATCTTCAAGCTGGCGCGCGGCAAGAAACCGCTGGTCGGACTGATAACCAGCTTGCCGATTGCGGGCGGCCCACGGGTAGAGGGCGGCCAGGCCTGGGCGTTCGTGGAACAGGTCCGCGAGTTCTTCGATATCACGATCATCAATGTCAATGATCCGACGATCTCCGATGACGTCGATGCGCTGTTGATCGTGCACCCCAAGGGGATCAACGACCAGTTGATGTACAACATCGACCAGTTCGTCCTGAAGGGCGGCAAAGCACTGGTCTATGTCGATTCCAACTCGGAAATAGAAGTCGCGATGATGCGGGGCCAGGGGAATGCCGGCCGTTCCGATTTCGACAGGATGCTGACGGCATGGGGTGTCGAGCTGGTCGACGGCAAGGTGCTGGGTGATCTGGACAGCGCCCGGCGGGTCAACGTCAACCTGCGCGGCCAGACCGCGGTCACCGATTATGTGACATGGCTTTCCCTGCTGCCCCGTAACTTCAAGACGGATGATGCCATCACCGCCGATCTGCAGCGGATCACGCTGGCCAATGCCGGTATCCTGCGACCGGTCGACGGCAAGGGCACGACGATGGAGCCGCTGATCCGCTCGACGGAACAGTCGATGGAGATTGATGTCGCCAAGATCCGCGCCAACCCGGACGTGGTCTCGCTGTTCCGCGATTTCAAACCGGCCGGTGTACGTGAAACGGTTGCTGCCCGCATCACCGGAAAACCGTCGACGGCTTTCCCCGACGGTCCGCCCCAGAAACCTGAATCTCAGCAGGAAACCCAGCCGGCGGACCCGAAACCGGAAGATCAGGTGAAGACGGCTGAAGAAAACGTGAGCATCGTCGTGGTGTCGGACGTCGACATGCTGCACGAGCAGTTCTGGATGCAGTCGCGTCAGCTTTTCGGACAAACCTTCTCCGTCCCGTTCGCCAATAACGCTGACTTTGCCGTCAACGCGCTTGAAAACATGAGCGGCGGGAACGCGCTGATGAGTTTGCGGGCGCGGACCGAAGCGGTTCGATCGTTCACGTATGTGGATGATGTTCGCAAGAGAGCCGAACGAAATTTCCGCGACAAGGAACAGGAACTGGCGACGCAGATCGACAACATCAAGCGCGAGTTGGCTGAACTTCTCAATCGTGAACAGGCCGGCGGTGAGCTGGTCATCAGCCCGGCGGACAAGGCGAAAGCCGAGGAATACCGCCGTGAAATGATCAGCCTGCGCAAGGAGCTGCGCGATGTGCAGTATGAACTGCGCAAGGATATCGATGATCTGGATGCGTTGCTGAAGTTCATCAATATTGCAGCGATCCCGCTTTTGCTGGGCGCGATTGCACTTGTCTGGCTTATGATCGGCCGGGCCCGCCGGGCGCGCCGGTATGCTGTGGCCAAGCACGAAGGATAGGGGGCGACGATGACACCCAGAACCGTCAGCATTCTGCTTTTGGCCGCCATCGTGAGCGTCGCGGCAGCGGCCTACGGCGTCTCAACGCGGGTCGATTATCAGAGCACGAACTTCAAGGGCGAACGCCTGTTCCCCGATTTGCTTGAAAACGCCGATGATGTCAGCGAAATGACGTTACAGCAACGAGGTCAGACGAGTACATTCCTGCGGGACGGTGAAAGCTGGAGCCTCAAGGAGAGCGATGGCTATCCGGTGCATGCCAATCTGGTGAACAAGGTGATCTTCGGCCTTTCCAACATGGAGTTGCTCGAAGCGAAAACCAAAAACCCGGACCGTTTCAAAAACCTCAACCTCGGCGATCCAACGCAGAAAAATACCAGCGGCCATCAGGTGACGCTAAAGAATGCAGACGGTAACGTCATTGCTGAACTGATTGTCGGCAGCGCCAATTTCTTCCTGCCGGAAACGACGACCGGGGGCATGTATGTCCGCCGCCCGGGAGAAGAGCAGACGTGGCTGGTCCGCGGGCTGGTCGACATCGGTGTCGAACGCCGCGATTGGCTGAAGCGTGAAATCGTCGATATCCAAACGGAGCGCATTGCGCGCGCCGAAGTGACACAGCCCGATGGTGAGCAGCTGATCGTCATTCCGAAGGAAGGCGCGAGCGGGGACTTCGTTTTTGAAAACATGCCCGAGGGCACGAAACTCAGTAGTGAGTACGCACCCCGTAATGTGGCGGCGATTCTGAGCGGGTTTGTGCTGAATGATGCGCGCCGCGAGGGATCGGTCGAGCTTGATCCGAAGGACGCCTATGTCACCGAGTTCTTCAGCATCGATGCCATCCATGTGACGACCCGGATGTGGCAGAAGGGCGAGACCCAGTACATGACGGTGTCGGCCAAATACATCGGTGATGATGAAAACTCCGACGCCGCCAAACAGGCACGCGAGATTGCCGCGCGTACCAAAGGCTGGGTCTACATCATCCCGGAATATCAGTATGAGCAGGTCTCCAAGAAGATGGCTGACGTCACGGAAAAAGTTAAACCGGAATCCTGAGGCCGTCCGCAGGGCCGTCTCGAAGCACCAGCCTACCGTGCAACCTTCAACATGGCATCCAGAAGAACCTGCGCCCCGAGCGCCAGATTCTCGGGTTCTGCATGCTCCATCTCGTTATGGCTGATACCGTCGGTGCAGGGCACGAAGATCATGCCCGTGGGGGCAACGGATGCGATCTTGCACGCATCGTGACCGGCACCCGAGTTGATATCCATGAACCTGATCTGACGGTCCCGGCAGGCATCCCGGACCGCGTCGACGCAGGCTGGATCGAAGATGACGGGTTCAGCGCGTGTGATCACCCTGATATCCGTGACCAGTCCGCAATCAGCGGCGATACCGTCGATGATCCGCGACATGTCCTCTTCCATTTTCTGCAGAACGCTGCTGTCAGGATGGCGGCTGTCGATACTGAAAACGGTCTGGCCGGGAACGGTGTTGCGTGAATTCGGTTTGACCTGAACATGGCCGATGGTGATGACGGCGGCGGGTTCGTATCGGCTCGCCAGGTCGCTGAGCGCCACCGCCATTTTTGCCGTGCCGATGAACGAATCCCGGCGCTTCGACATCGGCAGGGTCCCGGCATGCCCGTCGAACCCGGTGACGGTCACCAGAAAGCCGCGCTGACCCTGCGCCCCGACGACGGCGCCGATCGGTAGTCCTGCGTCCTCGAGGATGGGGCCCTGTTCGATATGGGCCTCAAAATACGCCTTGAAGGTGTTTTCACCGACGGCTTCCGTCCCCGCGTAGCCGCTTTCGTTCAGCGCATCCGCGAAGCTCATCCCCTCGGCGTCCGTCAGGGCCAGCACATCATCGAGGTGACGGTGGCCGGAATAAACACCGGATCCGATGCACCCGGCGGAGAACCGGGCACCTTCTTCGTCGGTCCAGTCCACGACTTCGATCGGGGCGTCGGTTTCGATGCCGGCGTCGTTCAGGGCACGGATCACTTCCAGTCCCGCCATGACCCCGTAGGCGCCGTCAAACTTGCCGCCGAGCGGCTGACTGTCGATGTGGCTGCCCGTTACGACCGGTTCGGCATCGCGATTGCGGCCCGGTCTGCGGGCAAAGATGTTGCCGATGGTATCAATCCGGATGTCGCAGCCGGCTTCACGCGCCCACGTACAAAACAGGTCCCGGGCCCTGCAGTCTTCCTTGCTGAGTGAAATCCGGCAGACCCCGCCTTTCGGCGTGGCGCCGATTTCGGCAAGCTGCATGAGGGAATTCCAGAGTCGGTCCTGATCAACGCGGGCCGTCAAAACGCATCCTCTATCCAGTGGGCATGGCGCAGAAGCTCGGCATCGTGGCCGTGGCGGCCGACGACCTGAAGCCCGATGGGCAGCCCCGTGGGACCCTTGAGTTTGGGCAGGCTGACCGTCGGCACGCCGGTCAGGGTAAACAGTTTCTGGAACACGGCATTGCCGGTGTTTTCAAGTCCGGCCGGTGCCTCGCCGGGGGCGGCGGCGGTGATCAGCACGTCATAGCTGTCGAACAGTTTATCTAGTGCGGCGGCAATGGTGTCGCGAAATTCTATGGCCCGCACATAGGCTTCTGCGGTGATGCCTTCGCCCTGGGCATTGCGGCGGCGGGTCTCGTCGCGGACCTTGTCGGGGTGGTTGTCGCAGTAATCGCCGATATTGGCGCGAACGTTGGCCATCATCACGGTGCTCTGGCAATCAAGGGCATCATCGAATACCCCCGTCAGTTCAACTTCCTGCGCATGTCCCTTCAGGCTGTCCATGACCCCGGCAAAAAGGTCATTCATGTAGGGCTCGGCATCAGCCCACATCGGTCCCTTCACGAACGCGATCCGGGGCGGCGTATCTGCCGGCGCACCGAAGTTTTCAAGAAGATTGGACTTGAGGTGGCCGCGCATGTCCAGGTCGGCCGGATCCTTGACCATCAGCACGTCGCCGGTGCGGGCAATGTCTTCCAGGGAGCGGGCATAGATGCCCGGGTGATCGAGCGGACGGGCCAGGGTGAACATGCCGGCACGGGAAATGGAGCCGAAGGTCGGCTTGAAGCCATAGACGCCGCAAAAGGACGCGGGGCGGAGCATGGAACCGCCGGTCTGGGTACCGACCGACAGCGGAACCTGGAAATCGGCCACGGCAGCAGCGGAACCGGACGACGAGCCGCCGGGTGTGTGCGCCGGATTATGCGGATTTCTGGTCTTGCCGGAGGCGGTCAGGGCAAACTCCGTGGTGACGGTCTTGCCCATGACCACGGCCCCGGCATCCCGAAGCAGGCGGGCGATGGTGCTGTCGGTGACCGGCCGGCGCCCCTCGAACAGGTCGGAGCCGTTTTGCGTCGGCATGTCGGCGGTATCGATGATGTCCTTGAGACCGACCGGAATTCCATGCAACGGCCCGAGATCACGGCCGGCCGCCTTCGCCTCATCACAGGCATCGGCCTGTTCGCGGGCCAGACAGGGGTTCAGGTAAATCCACGCGCCGACGTCATCTTCGCGTAATTCCGCCTGCTGGATGCAGGCATCGACAAGGTCACGGGAGGTAAGTTCCCCGGCACGTAAGGCTTGCAGGGCATCGCTGGCAGTTAGCAGATTGGCGGAGGTCATTTAAGGCGGCCGATTTCCTTGTAATATTTCTGCGCACCGACGCACAGCGGGATGGGAACCCCGTCGAATGAAGACGCCATGGTGATCGATTTACCCTTGGGATGTCCAGCATCAAGGATGCCGCGGGCGAATTTGTTGCTCCAGAAAGCCTTGGTGACCTTGTAGATGAATTCCTGATCGAGATCGGTTCTGGACAACCAGAGCGCTGTGACGGCAACTGTCTTAATCGTTTGAGTCTGGTCGGGATAAGTTCCGGCGGGAATTTCCGACAGGGCATAGAACGGTGATTTTTCCGCCAGCAGTTCACGACCCTTGCCGATGACCGGCACCAGATGCGCACCCTCTGACTTGATCATGTCGGTAATGCTCTCGCTTGGATGCCCGGCGACCGTGATGAAAGCATCGATCTGGCCGGCCTTCATGGCATCGACGGCGCCGTTGAAATTCACATATGAGGGCGTGAAGTCCTTGCCTTCCTGCAGACCGTAGGCCCTTACCAGAAGCTGGGCGCCGAGCAGGGCCCCGGAATCCCGTTCACCCAGGGCAACCCGTTTTCCGGGCAGGTTTTCCATGCTTTCAATTCTGGACGCGCGGGAAGCCACCAGATGCACGTCTTCCGGATACAGGCTGGTAAGAACACAGAGTAACGTGTTCGGCTTGCGGGTCCGGAACGGCCCGGTGCCGGTATACGACCAGTACGTGACGTCAGACTGGGCAATGGCCGCGGGAAACTTCTTGGACATGAGCGCATCGACGTTGGCGACCGAGCCGCCGGAACTTTGCGCTGTCGCGGTCAGCGATGGCACGCCGCAATTCCCGCCGTTTTCACAGGATTTCGAGCCGGGCGGATTGGAAATGACCTTCGCCAGCGAAGAGGCGATGGGGAAATAGGTGCCGCCTCTCGACCCCGAAGCGATCTTGAAAAACCGCAGGTCCTCGGCCTGTGCATCGTGTGACAGAAAAGAACCGCTCGGACTTCCAACGCATAACAGCCCGGATAACAAGGCCAGCTTGACGAAGCGAAACATGAACACCTCCCTGATTATATAATAGCATCATATGCAAAGTTGATTGTCGGCGGAATACAAAACTCAGACCTTGGTTGACGGGGACGGTGTGGTATTTTGACGGCTCGATAATTCTTCCAGGAGATAATCACGTGACAGCTTCGACATATGTGCCGCCGGTCTCCGGCACCGGCGAATGGGCCACCCGCGAACCGCAGGACCTTGGATTCGACCGTGCAAAACTGGACCAGGCCATGGCTTATGCCGAAGCCAGCGAAAGTTCATGGCCGCGTGATCTGGAAGACGCCGGCAGCGTGCCGGGCTTGACCCAGATCGAACCCGAACCGTGGAACCGGTTCCTTGGTCCGCTGAAGCCGCGCGGCGGCCCGGCCGGTCTGATCCTGCGCGGCGGTGAAATCGCTGCGAGCTGGGGGGATCCGGGCCGCATCGACATGACCTTTTCGATCGCCAAAAGCTATCTGGCGGTTCTGTGCGGCGTCGCCGTCGCCGACGGCCTGATCAGGGACATCGACGCCCCGGTATCCGGTGATATCGACATTCCCGAATTTCAGGGGGATCACAATTCGAAGATCACCTGGCGGCATCTTCTGACCCAGACCAGCGAGTGGTCGGGTACGCTTTTCGACAAGCCCGATCAGGTCGATCATTACCGCGAGGTCGGTGCCGGATCGACCAATGAACGCAAGGGCGAGAAGCGCCCGATGGAAACACCGGGGACGTTCTGGGAATACAACGATGTCCGGGTCAACGTTTTCTCGCTGGCGTTGCTGCACATGTTCAAACGACCTTTGCCGGATGTCCTGAAGGAGCGGATCATGGATCCCATCGGCGCGTCGGCCAACTGGCAGTGGCACGGCTATTCCAATTCCGAAGTCATGGTCGACGGCAAACCGATGGTGTCCGTGCCGGGCGGGACGCACTGGGGCGGCGGCATGTGGATCGATACATACGACCATGCACGGTTCGGTCTGCTGATTGCACGCAACGGCGCATGGAACGGAAATCAGGTCCTTGATGCCGGTTGGGTCGAACAGATGCATACGGCCATCGACATCTACAAGGTTTACGGCTTTCTGTGGTGGCTGAACACGGACCGCGGTTATTATCCGAGTGCTCCGGCATCGAGTTTCTTTGCCCTGGGTGCCGGATCGAACCTGATCTGGATCGATCAGGAACTGGATATTGTCGGCGTGTTCCGCTGGATGGAGCAGGCCAAAATTGATGGCATGCTGGGCCATGTCATGGCGGCCCTGCAGGACTGAAACCGGCGCGGAACGCAGTTTTTTACACTTTGTAACAAACGCTAACGACATCGACATAAGCTTCTTACAAAGCAGTTGTATTCCTTGGGACAACGGCGGGCATGACCTGTCGGCAAATGCTCAAGGAATGGAACCGTGTACTTACGACTTCTCGCCATCATCTCGATATTCACGCTGGTAACCACCATCGTCGGTGTGGCCGGTGCCCAGCAGCGCAGCATTCCGGTGCCGCTGCAGCAGCGTCCGGATGTTCATGTCGATTTGCTCGATCTGGCCCAGACCGGCGGGGCCAACGTCAACGTCGAGATCCTCAGTGCCTGCATGGAAGGCACGGCGATGTTCAAGATCGTCAACCTCGGTGACAAGTGGCCCATGCTCGGCAAGCTCAAGGTCTTTGAGATCAGGGACGGTCAGACGAAAGAAATTTCCGAACGCGAAATGCGTTTTGCCAAAGGCCAGAAAGCGTCATTCCGCCTCAAGAACATCGGCACGGCCCGTGTCGGCCTGTTCGTCGAGCCCAGCTGGTACGAGCGCCCGTTCAAATATGACGCCGAAGTCGACTGCAGGTAACACCATGAAGAACGTCATACGAGTTACCGGCGCCTTTCTGGCTCTGATGATCCTGCTCCCGGCGTCACAGGTGCTGGCCGGCTGCCCGGAGGTTCCTGAAAACAAGGTCTGGGGCAAGGTCAGTGAAGGTGCGCTGTCGCGTTACGTCGATGCTGCCTACAAGGGGGACTGGGATGCCTATATCCGAACCTGGGAAAAGCGCGCCGAACATACCCGCGAACTGATAGGGCGGAAATCGATACTGGTTTTCCATGAGAGCAAACTGTGGCTGCGGGGCGATGAACTGGCCGCCTATGCGCAGGATGTTGAAGGCCGCATTCAGGCGATGCGGTGTTTAGCCGACAACGATAGTACCCAAGGGGTTTCGGGAGAGACCCTCGCCGGATCTGCGCTCAACGGGGGTTCCTGATTTTCCCCCAGGGCGTCGGAGCTAACCCGGCGTTCCCGAGGAAAGGCCCGGCCTTTGGCCGGGTCTTTCTGCGTCCGGGTTCATGGTTCTTGAAATCAGCCTTCGGCCAGCGCGTAGAGCTTGTCCATGCTGTCGCGGGTCAGGTTGCCGCCGGTCAGCGCGGCCACGGTTTTAAGGGATGTATCGACCTTATCCGAGAGGAACGCCGCACTGGCGACGACGCCCGCAGCCTCTCCCAGCAGCTTGGCACGGGTCAGCAAGGTTACAAAGGCGCGGCCGATATCGTTTTCCGACACTAAAACGATGTCATCCAGATAGGCTTCCAGATGTGCGAACGGGCGTTCTCCCGGTCGCCGCGCCGACAGGCCGTCGGCGATGCTGTCCCAGTAATCGATCGCCGTCGGCTCTCCGTTCTGACGTGATACATAGGCGGCGTTGGCGCGTTCCGGTTGCACGCCGATCACCTTTACGTCGGGGCGCATGTGCTTGACTGCTGCCGCCACACCGCCGGCGACACCGCCCGATGAAACCGGCACCAGAACCTGTTGCAGGTCTCCAGCGTCTTCACAGATTTCCATGCCGAGCGAGGCATGCCCGGCGGTAATCCAGTATTCTTCCCAGGTATCGATGGCCGTCATGCCGCGCTGTTTGGCGACGTCAAAGACCATTGGCTGACGGTTGAGGGCATCGTCGCAGTAGACCACTTCGGCGCCATGGCCTTCGGTGGCGGCGACCTTGTAAGCGCTGGTTTCGCCTAACATCACGACGACGATGGGAACGTTTAGCAGTCGGCCCGCAAAGGCGAAGGCCTGGGCGAAGTTGCCGCTCGATGTCAGCACCACGCCTTTGGATTTCTGATCCGCGCTCAGGCGGTCAAGCATGGTGAACGCGGCGCGGATCTTGTAGGCCCCCGTGACCTGCAGATTCTCGCATTTGACAGACAGACGTTCGTTGCCGATTTCCCGGCTGTCGCGGGCAACCGGCAGGATCGGGGTTCGGCGCACGGACGGATGCAGCCGCGCGCGGGCATCTTTGATATCATCGAAGCTGACGAGGAGGGACATCAGAAACCGAGCGCGAGGTTCTTGCTATCGAGCCGTCCCATGGCCAGAAGCAACTGGTAGACCGCAAGGCGTTCATCGTAGAAGGCCGATGTATAGTTGATCTGGGCGTTGTTGACCTCGTTTTCGGCATCGAGAACGTTGATCACGGTTTCCTTCCCCGCTTCACGCAGTTTCTTGCGGCTTTCAAACACCTCGGAGGCGATGTTGACCGCGTTCTCAAGCAGTTCCAGCCGTTCGCGGGCAGTCAGCAGAGACTGCCAGGCAAGCTTGCTCTGCTCGATCACCTTGCGGACCGTGAATTCATGCTGATCCTTGCTGGCGTGATAGTCGTACGCGGCCTGCGCCATCGAGGCCCGGGTCGAGAAGCCGGAGAAAAGCTCCCACGTGCTGGAAACCACAAGCGAATAATCACGCCGGGTGCCGAGCGTCGCATTGTTGTGCTTTTCGTAGTTGTAGCTGCCTTCGAGGTCGACCGACGGGAACAGTTCGGCGCGAACCGAACGGCGGCGCTCGCGGGCCACTTCGACGGTGGTGCCGGAATTGCCGACGGCAGGGTTCTCGACAATGGCAATATCGATGGATTTGGACAGTTCGCTCGGAATCAGGTCTATCGGCGGTTCGGGGTCGAGCATTGAATCAATGTCCGGCGGATGGCCGAAGACCTGGGTATATCGGCTGATCGCGTCTTCCAGCGCGCCTTCGAAATTGACGCGGCGTTCCTTGGCGATCTGCAGACGAGATTTCGCCTGCAGAACGTCAACGGCAACACCGGACCCACGCTGAACGCGTTCATCTTCGAGGTTGAGCTGGCGCTGGATGGTGGCTTCGTTTTCGACGGCGAGCTGGATCAGGCGGCGTTGTCGCAACACGTCAATATAGGTCTGGATACCTTCAAAGATCGTGTTCTGCCGCGTGCCCTCGAATGAAATCTGTGCCAGTTCACGGTTCAGCCGGGCGGTCCGGATGGCCGACGCCGTGGCATACCCGTTGAACAGGTTCTGCGTCACGGTGAGCGACGCGGTATTCCGGGTTCTGCCGTAAGGCGTACCTTCCGGGGCATTGTCACTTCGGGCCGACGGGCTGTCGATGTGTTCGTACCCGGCGTCACTGTTCACGGACACTGTCGGATAGAAATCGGCAATGGCCGACTTCACGCCCTGACGCGACGATTGCAGGGATTTCTCGGCAGCCTTGATCTGCGGGTGCTCGGTCAACAGGCCGGTCAATTCGATCTCAATGGGATTGGCGGCGACGGACAGCGGCGCACCGATACAGGCCGCGCTCAAGGTCAGACAGATCGTCAGCCGTTTAAGTGGCAAAGCCGCGCTCCAAGTTGTCCTGTCGTTATCCGTCCGCATCGTGCAGCCGAATACTCCCCGTATGCTCATCGCAAAGCGATTCGCCTCAAAAATACCGGTTTGACGTTCTGCATACAAGATTTTGCGTTAAGAAGCGCTAAATCATCGCAAATTAAAGGTGGCTTTCGGCCTCTATATCTCTCCGGTCATCACTCCGGTTCCCCGTATCCGCCACCGCCCGGCGTTCTGAGCACGAAGATGTCGCCCGGCATCATTTCGGTTTCGTCATTGCCGCGCAGCTTGTCGATGCTGCCGTCGGCACGTTCGACGGAATTCTCCCCACGCTGGCCTGCCTTGCCGCCCTTGAGCCCCCACGGGTCGGTGTGGCGATGGCTCGACAGGGTGGTGGCGGTCATGGTTTCAAGGAAGCGCATGCGCCGAACCACGCCGTCGCCGCCGTGATTCTTGCCCGCGCCGCCCGAGCCGCGGCGAATAGAGAATTCCTCGACCCTGACCGGGAACCGGTTTTCCAGCACTTCGGTGTCGGTCATCCGGGTGTTGGTCATGTGCGAATGCACCGCCGAGCAGCCGTTAAAGCCGTCCCCTGCGCCGGTGCCGCCGCAGATGGTTTCGTAGTTCTGGTAGACGTCGTTACCGTAAACGAAGTTGTTCATGGTGCCTTGCGCAGACGCCATCACACCGAGTGCGCCATACAGGGTATCGGTGATGCATTGCGAAACCTCGGTGTTTCCGGCGATGACGGCCGCCGGGTATTCCGGGCTGATGATGGATTTCTTCGGCACCTTGATCTTGAGCGGTTTCAGGCACCCCTCGTTCAACGGAATCTCGTCGTCGACGAGGGTGCGGAACACATACAGCACCGCTGCCTTGCAGACGGCTAAAGGTGCGTTGTAGTTGTGATTGCCCTGCGGTGACGTGCCGGTGAAGTCGACCAGCGCCTCGCGAGCTTCCTTGTCGACGGTAATTTTCACCTGGATCTGATCGCCGTTGTCCATCGGATAGGTGAACTCACAATCCGACAGGACATCGAGAACCCGGCGCACGCTTTCCTCGGCGTTGTCCTGCACGTGGCCCATATAGGCATGCACCACGTCGAGACCGAAGTGCTGGATCATCTTGCGCAATTCACGCACGCCGGTTTCGTTGGCGGCGATCTGCGCTGTCAGGTCGGCCATATTCTGCATCGAGTTGCGGCACGGATATTTGCCGGATTTCAGCAGATCATAGGTTTCCTTTTCACGCAGCTTGCCTTCCTCGACGAGCAGGAAGTTGTCGATCAGCACGCCCTCGTCATCGATGTGTGTTGAATCCGGCGGTGCGGAACCCGGTGTACGTCCGCCGATATCGGCCTGGTGACCACGCGAGCCGACATAGAACAGGATGTCCTTGCCGGCTTCGTCGAACACCGGCGTGATCACGGTGACGTCGGGCAGGTGGGTGCCGCCGTTATAGGGCGCGTTCAGGGCATAGACGTTGCCTGGTTTGATGGTGCCCGCGTTCTCGCGGATCACGGTCTTGATGCTCTCGCCCATGGACCCCAGGTGGATCGGCATGTGCGGCGCGTTGGCGACCAGATTGCCTTCGATGTCGAAGATCGCACACGAGAAATCAAGGCGTTCCTTGATGTTCACCGAATAGGCGGTGTTGGCGAGGGTCGCGCCCATCTGTTCGGCGATGGACATGAACAGGTTGTTGAAAATCTCCAGCATCACCGGATCGGCTTCGGTGCCGACGGCGTAGGTCTGCGGACGGGCCTTGACCCGTTTCAGGATCAGGTGCCCGCGCGAGTTCATGTACGCCTGCCAGCCCGGCTCCACGACGGTGGTGGCCGTGTCCTCGGTGATGACCGCCGGCCCTTCGATGGAATCGCCCGGCAGGAAAGCCTCGCGGGCATAGACGGGGGTGTCGTGTTCCTCGCCGCCGGAATACATGCGGACCGTGTCACGCGGCCGCATCGGGGCGGCGTCGGGCATGCTGTCCATTTCCGGATCGATCATGCTTTCCGTGGCGCCGACGGCTTCGACGGCCAGCGCCTCGATGACCAGCTTGCGGCCCTCGGGCACGAACCCGAAGCGCTGGCGGTGCAGGTCTTCGAACTCCTGCGACATGGTCTCGGCGTCGGCGACGTTGACGACCAATGCGCTGTCAGTGCCCTCATAGCGCAGGTGCGCGCGGCGGTGATCGCTGATCTGTTTTTCGACGATCCCCTGCGAGGAAACTTCGGCGCGGGCATCGGCTGACATCTCGTCCAGCAACGGTTCGATGCGGGCCACGGCGTCATTGTCGACCGGTTCGCTGACCGAGCGTTCACGGAGCGCGCGGATATCGGCCAGACCCATGCCGTATGCCGACAGCACGCCGGCAAACGGATGCACGAACACGGTTTTCATGCCCAGGGCATCGGCAACCAGACAGGCATGCTGCCCGCCGGCACCGCCGAAACAGTTCAGCACGTAATGGGTGATGTCATAGCCGCGCTGGACGGAAATCTGCTTGATGGCGTTGGCCATGTTCTCGACGGCGATGGTCAGGAAACCTTCGGCGATGTCTTGCGGGGTGCGTTTGGCTTCCCCGGTTTCACGCGCGATCCGTTCGGCCAGTTCAGCGAATTTTTCCTTCACCACCTCACCGTCGAGGCGTTCGTCGGCATTCGGGCCGAACACGCTCGGGAAATACCTGGGCTGGATCTTGCCGAGCATCACGTTGCAGTCGGTAACAGCCAACGGTCCGCCACGGCGATAGGATGCCGGGCCGGGATTGGCCCCGGCGCTTTCCGGGCCGACGCGGAACCGTGCGCCGTCGAAAATCAGGATCGATCCGCCGCCGGCGGCGACGGTATGAATATTCATCATCGGGGCGCGCATGCGGACCCCGGCAACGATGCTTTCAAGCGAGCGTTCGTATTCACCGTCGAAGTGGGCGACGTCGGTCGACGTGCCGCCCATGTCGAAACCGATGATGTTGTCGAAACCGGCGATCTGCGCGGTGCGGACCATGCCGACGACACCGCCTGCCGGACCGGAAAGGATACTGTCCTTGCCCTGGAAAAGTTTGGCGTCGGTCAGTCCGCCGTTTGACTGCATGAACATCAGCCGTGGGCCATCGGCACCGTCGGCTTCCAGATCGGCGGCGACCCGGTCCACATACCGGCGCAGGATCGGCGACAGGTAGGCATCGACGACGGTGGTATCCCCGCGCGACACCAGCTTGATCAGCGGGCTGACCTGATGCGAGATGGAAACCTGCGTAAAGCCGACGTCCCTGGCGATTTCACCGGCGCGGATTTCGTGCGCCGTGTGCTTGTAGCCGTGCAGGAAGGCGATGGCGACGGATCGGATGCCGTCATCGTAGATTTTCTGCAGACCCTGTTTCAGGGCGTTTTCGTCAAGCGGGGTCAGGACTTCGCAGTCGACGGTGACCCGTTCATCGGCCTCGAGCACGGTTTCATAGACCAGTTCCGGCAGCTTGATGTTCATGTCGAACAGGCGAGGCCGGTTCTGATACCCGATCCGGAGCGCATCGCCGAAACCTTTGGTGATGACCAGAGCGGTCCGGTCGCCCTTGCGTTCCAAAAGCGCGTTGGTGGCCACGGTGGTGCCCATCTTCACGGCGTCGACCTTGCCCGCCGGGATCGATGCGCTCTTGTCGATGCCCAGAAGATCCCGGATGCCCTGCAGCGCCGCGTCTTCGTACTGTTCGGGATTTTCCGACAGCAGTTTGTGGGTGACGAGTTCGCCGTTGGGTTTGCGGGCGACGAGATCGGTAAAAGTGCCACCGCGGTCGATCCAGATTTGCCACATGGCAATAGTCTCCTGTGTTCGGGGCACACCTGTGGTGTGCGATCCCCTGGTCGTTAAAGGTCAGTAGAACTGTTGTGGTAGCCAGAGTGCGATTTGCGGAAAGGCCAGTAACAGGCCGATCATCGCAAACATGGCAAGCACGAACGGCATAGTGCCGATCATGACATCGTTCAGGCCGCCGGTCTTTCGGATGCCCTGCACGACATACAGATTGATGCCGATCGGCGGTGTGATCAGCGCCGCTTCGAGCAGCACCATCAGCAGCACCCCGAACCATACAGGATCAAAGCCGAGCTGTATGACCACCGGTGCAATCAGCGGTGCCGTCGTCAACAGCATCGACAGGGTTTCCATGAAGCACCCGAGGATGATGTAGAAGACGACGATCATGAACATGGTCTGCATCGGGCTGAGCCCGAGGCCGGTGATGAAATCGGCCAGCGCCTGTGTCAGGCCGACGGCCCCCAGAATGAAGTTCAGGAATATCGCCGCAAGGATGATCAGCATGATCATCGCGGTCGTCCGCATGGTGCCTTCAATGGCGCGCTTCAGCATGTCGATGGTCAGCGTTCTGTTGGCGGCAGCAAGGCCCAGCGACGCGATCACGCCCAGCGACGCGCCTTCGGTCGGTGTGGCGACGCCGGCATAGATCGACCCGACGACGACGAGGAAGATCAGCAGTGGCGGCAGCAGACCCGACAGTGAGCGGATCTTCGCAGACCAGTCCTGAGGCTCCGGATCGCCATCCCATTTCGGACGGATCAGGCAGGCAATCGCAACGGTCAGCATGAACAGGCCGGCCAGCAGGATGCCCGGAATGAAACCGGCAAGATATAATTCGGGCACCGAGGTGTCGGTCAGCAGGCCGTAGATGATCAGGTTGATGGACGGCGGAATCAGAATGCCCAGCGTGCCGCCGGCGGCAATGGTGCCGAGAAACAGGCGTTCATTGTAATTGCGTTTCTCGACTTCCGGCAGCGCCACGGTGCCGATGGTCGCGGCCGTTGCAACCGAAGAGCCGGATGTCGCGGCGAACAGGGCGCAGGCGCCGATGTTGGAATGCATCAGGCCGCCCGGGAGCCAGCCCAGCCATTGAACCATGCCTTCGTACATGCGTTCCGTGATTCCGGAGCGCAGCAGGATTTCCCCCATCAGGACGAACATCGGAATGGCGACGAGCAGGAATTCGATGCTGTTCTGCCAGAAGATGTCGCCGATCGCCAGATGCAGCGGCATGAACGAATGGAAATTCGACATGAACAGGCCGAGCCAGCCGAGCACGGCGGCGATCGGTACGCTGAGGATCACCAGCGCCATCAGAAATACGATTGCTTGAATCATCATGGCGGCGGCTCAGCTTTCTTCTTCAATTTGTTCGTCGAGGGACTTGATGCCGATGGTTTCCTGCAGCCGCGCCCAGTCACGTTTGACGAACGCGATCAGCGAGGCGACGGTCATCACCACACCGGTGGTTACACACAGGATCAACCCGGCCAGCCAGAGTGTCTGCGGGATGGCGAGCGGCGTCCGAAGCGGCGTAATCGAGCGCGACTGGTTGGCCCAGGTGTCGGCGACAAGCAGGCCGCTGCGCCAGGTCACGTAAGCCAGGAATCCGACCAGCAGAACGTGCCCGAAAATGTCGAGGGTGGCGCGCAGCCACACGGGCATATGCTGATACAGCGCATCCACCCGGATGTTCGAGCGATGCAGCAGGGCGTAGGTCAGCGATCCGGCGGTGGCGATGCCGAAGGCATATCCGCTCAGCTCGTCCGAACCGGCCATGGAAATATTGAACAGTTTCCGCAATATCACGTCTACGGTGACGATCAGTGCGGCGAGGATCAGAAGCGCGCCGCCCAGCCAAACCAGGCGCAATGCGATCCCGTCCAGGCCCTTCAAGGTCTTGTCCAGAAAATTCACCAGCGTGCTCCCTCAAAGCGATGGCCGGGGAGGCTGTAACATCTCCCCGGCCGGTCTTGCGCTTTTTCTTATTTCTTCGCGGTGATGCCGAGGATCGGGCCGACGACCTCGTTCCAGGTCGCGACACACTCGTCATCGCAACGCTTGGCCCAGTTGGCGACAACGACATCCTGCGCAATCTTTTTCTGCTTCACGATGTCTGCGGCGGACGGCTCAACCAGCTTCATGCCGCCGACAGGACCGAGCGGGCATTCCTTGCCGGTCAGGCACTGAATGGCGAGGGCGTCTTCCTTGGCGGTTTCATCCCACATGCGTTCGGTCAGCTTGTCGATTTCGGTCTGCAGGGTTTTCTGCTGGTCAGCGGACAGGCTGTTCCAGGTTTTCAGGCTGATCGCGCCGAACGCCATGCCCCAGCCAACGCGCATGGTGTAGGCATGGGTCGCAGCCTGATACCATTTGGCGTTATATGCCGGCATGGTGCCGGTGATGCCGCAATCGACGACGCCCTTCTGCAGCGCCGGGATCACTTCGGCAAATGCCACGGTGACCGAGGTGCCGCCGACGCCTTCAACGAAGTCAGCAAGAGATGCGGTGTAAGTCCGGATTTTCTTGCCCTGCAGATCGTCAATGCTGTTGATCTCGGCATTGCACCAGAGGTTCTGGCTCGGAAACGGATACAGCTGCATCAGTTTCGAGTCATAGATTTCTTCGAACTTCTTCTGCATGATCGGCATATAGGCGTCGACGACTTTACGTGCCGTGCCGATATCCTGTGCCAGCGACGACAGATCGACACCGTCGAACATGGCGTTTTCAGCGGACACGTACCCCATGACGCCGTGTGCGTAGTTGAACACGCCCTGCTTCAGAAGGCGCATGATTTCAAAGCCCTTCAGCCCGAGGTCGGTCTGCGGCTTGACTTCGCCCTTGATCGATCCGCCGGATGCTTTGCCGATCACGTCGTTCCAGAACGGGCCTTCATGTTTCTGATAGTTGGTCAGGTTGCCCCAGGTGCCAACCGCTTTGATGGTGACATCGTTTGCCGATGCCGGGCTGGTGGCCGACATGGCCGCAATGCCGAAGGCACAGGCAAGGCCGATGGTATTAAGACGTCTCATTTGAATTCTCCCTTAAGTTTTACGATTTAGGTTTTTTGGAATCCGTCGCCCAGGCAGGCACGTCGGTGACGAGCATGCTGCCGGGGGCATGTGTGATGCAGATCGACGGACGCGCCGATCTGACTGCATTTTGCGGCGTTACGCCGCAAGCCCAGAAGACGGGTATTTCACCATCTCTGAATTCGGTTGAATCGCCCCAGTCGGGGGTGCTGATGTCATGGATGCCGATGGCCGCGGGATCACCCATGTGCACGGGCTGTCCGTGGGCGTGCGGAAAGCGGGCGCAGATGGCGCTGGCGCGGATGGCATCGTGAATTTTCAAAGGCCGCATGGAGACAACTGTGCCGCCCGAGAACGGACCGGCTGGTTCGGTTTCGATGTTGGTGACATACATGCCGACGGTCCTGTTGTCGTCGATATGGCGGAGCCGGATACCGTCTTCGATCAGGGCGTCCTCGAAGGTGAACGAGCAGCCGATCGCAAAGGCCACGAAATCATCCCGCCACAGGTGACGGATATCGGTGATTTCGTCTTTCAGTTCGCCGTTTTCATAAATCCGGTACGCCGGGACATCGGAGCGGATGTCGATATCATCCCCCAGGGTGCGCATCATGGCGTCGCCGGTGTCGGAGACGCCGATCAGCGGACAGGGCTGCGGGTTGCGCTGGCAGTAGCGGGAAAAATCCAGAGCATATTCCGCCGGCAGGATCACGACGTTCCCCTGCAGCATCCCCGGCGCCATGCCTGCGGTGTGTCCACGGTATGATCCGGCGCGAAAATGTGCCCGGGCTTCAGCAGCGCTGAGACCGGCGAAATCCTGATATTCCATTGATGGATGCGCCACGCGGGCTTCGGCTGCGTTTCCCATATGTCCTCCCCACCCCTATGGCACCCGATCCAGCGCCGACTGTCGATAGAAATATATGCAGGTTGCATCTATTGAAGTCGAATTTATAATTTTTAGAAGTAGTTATAAAAGATTTTTATAATCATGAGCAGGCGGACGGGACCGGGAAAATGAATCTCAAGCAGCTTGAAACGTTCCTGTGGGTGGCGCGTCTGGGCAGTTTTTCCAGAACGGCGGAACGGCTCTATACGACGCAGCCGGCGATTTCGAGCCGAGTCGCCAACCTGGAGGAGGAACTCAGAATCTCCCTGTTTGATCGCGACGGCGGGGATGTGCGGCTGACCACGCCGGGCCGGGATCTGCTGAAGTATGCCGAAGAAGCCCTCGCTGCCGTACAGGCGATGCGAGATCATGCCGGTATTCAGCCGGAAGTCAGCGGCCTGTTGCGGCTCGGTGCGTCGGAAAGCATCGTCCAGACATGGCTTGCCGATCTGCTGTTCGAATTGCAGGAAACGTTTCCCGCTCTCGATGTCGAAATGTCTGTCGATGTGACGTCGAACCTCAGGAACGATCTGGTCGATCATGCCATTGATATCGCCCTGCTGATGGGGCCGGTATCGGAATACACCGTGACCAACATCCCGCTCGGCGCCTACGAATTGATCTGGGTGAAGCGGCCAGACCTCGGCATGACCGGGCCAACACGGATGACGCTGCAGGAAATATGCAATTATCCGATCCTGACGTTCCCGCGAAATACCCGGCCCTATTTCGAAATCAGTGAAATGGTCAAGACGCAGGGTAGCGATACCGTGCGGCTGTTCCCGTCATCATCCCTCTCGGCAATCCAGCGCATGGCGGAACGCGGGGTCGGTATCGCGTCGATCCCGCGGGTGTTCGCGGTCAACGCGCTCGCCGATGGCAGGCTGATCGAGGTTGCGTGCGACTGGTGCCCGACAGCACTCAGCTATACGGCGTCCTATATCGCCGATCCCTCGCGTCCGATCCTGGCCCGGGTGGCGGAAATGGCGAGGGCGATTGCCGAAAGACAGTCGTCTTAGCCTTGACGCATCGGCGGGGCGGTTTCACTTTATCGCCTCAAGAGGGAGAACATTTCAACATGACCGCCAACACACGCCGCCTTGTCTATTTCGATACATGGGCCCATCCGATTGCCGTGGAAATTCTCGAAAACGCGCCGGGGATCGAACTGATCCGCCTTGAGCAGGATGACGACGAAGACAAGGTCTTCGAGATCATGAAGAATGCGCACGGTTACCAGATGCTGGCCAAGACCGAAATGCAGCCGCGCTGGCGGCCGAACCGGGCGTTCATGGAAAAATGCCCGAACCTTCTGGCGGTCGCATCGCTGGGGGCCGGGTATGACGCCTGTGACGATGCCGCCGCGACGGACATGGGCATTATGGTCATGAACAATTCCGGCGCCAATTCCGACAGCGTCGCACAACACGCCATCGGCATGATCCTCGCCCTCGGCAAGAACATGATTCGTCACGACCGCATGATGCGTGCCGCACCGGGGCTGGACCGCATGGCCTATCCCGGCCTTGAGGCGACGGGCAAGACACTCGGCATCATCGGTCTCGGCAACATCGGCAAGCGCACCGCGAAGATTGCGAAGGATGCCCTGAACATGAACGTCATCGCATATGATCCGCACATCCCGGACGCTGCATTCGCCGAGCGCGATGCCGTCAAGGCGGACTTCGAAACCGTTTTCCGCACATCCGATTTCATTTCCGTGCACTGTCCGCTGACCGATGAGACCCGCGGCATGATTGGTGCTGACGCGTTCGCGATGATGAAGCCGGAAGCGTACTTCATCAGCACGGCCCGCCATTACGTGCATGACGAGGACGCACTGGTGGCCGCGCTGGCCAAGGGGCAGATGAACGGTGCCGGGGTCGACGTGTTCAACGAAGAACCGCCGGGGCCGGGACACCCGCTGATGCAGTTCGAAAACGTTCTGCTGACCCCGCACGCCGCCGGCATCACCGATGTCTGTAATTACAAGATGGCGAA
The DNA here is from genome assembly GCA_040218645.1 of Rhodospirillales bacterium. Lineage (GTDB taxonomy): Bacteria > Pseudomonadota > Alphaproteobacteria > Rhodospirillales > Casp-alpha2 > UBA4479. Next base: position 70,582 of record JAVJQZ010000008.1, on the reverse strand, counting down.
GTGGGGTGCGGAACAGTGGATCGAGGTGCTGAACGGCAAACGTGCGCCCAGGCTGGTCAATCCGGCCTGCTGGGACGCCTATGTCGAACGCCACACGCGGATCATCGGGCACGCGCCTGAAGCCTGAGGCGCAGGGGATGGCCGCGAAGGGCTCTAGAAAAGCGCTTCGAGACTGTTGGTCACGAGGTTCAGCACACCATAGCCGATGACACAGATGCCGACGCTTGTTCCAAGGGCGGCACCGACAGTTTCATTCATGATTTCTTTCATACGTAACTTCATAACTGCCTCCTTTTACCTGGAGCCGTGTTCATTCTGAGCACGGTCTCTGAGTGGACGTTAACCATTAAAGGCCTTGTCCGCCTTGCCGTCTGTGACGGTCCGCACATGTCGGGATAAAAAAATTAACCCTGTTGCTTGAAACGCAGGGTCATCGGAACGCTCACCGGCTCACCGGCACATATTCTTCAGGCTGCGCCAGTCGTAGCCGCTCATGGCGCGGCCGTGACCCTGCGACAGGGCAAGGATGTCGCGGCGCCGGTTCTCGCCGCTCGGATGCGTATTCAGAAACGACGGGATGATGTCGGCCAGCGGATTTTCATGGTCCATGGCCGCGACGAAATCACCCAGCGGCACGGCGGTCAGACCAAGCTGGTTCATGGCGGTGACGGCAAGAAAGTCGGCGGCAGCTTCGGCGTCGCGGCTGTAACCGTTTTCGACGAGGCTGGAGGCAACGCCGCTCAACGCCGCCCCACCAAAGATGTCGCCGACCAGCAGACTGACCATCAGCGCCGCCCCGGTCTGCTTGATCGATACCTGTAACGGGTCGCGGCGCACGGCGTGGGCGATTTCATGGGCCAGCACGCCGATCACGGCATCGCCGCTTTCCGCTTTGTCCAGCAACCCGGACAGGATGATGATTTCGCCCCCCGGCAGGGTCAGGGCATTGACCACGGGAAGCCGGACCACGGTGACACGGACCGGGAACGGGGCTTCCATCAGTGTCGCCAGTTCGTTCGCGTATTTGTCGAGCACCGCCCGCCCGGCGGGGCCCGTACAGACAAGTGGGGTCTCATTTTTTCTGACTTTGGAAAGCAGTTCGAGAATCTGATGTCTGGCTTCCGCCCCGATCTTCTGTTCCAGCGAAGGCGGGACCAGCCTGACAACGGCGCTGGAGGCGGCGGGCAGCAAATAGACGATGATCCCGGCGATGGAGGCCAGCGCGAGAATCCCGGCTGCGACCCAGGTTGGCCATTTGATGGCGCCGCCGTCGCGTTTCGTCAGGTTCGGGCACTGGTCTGTCAGCCACCGGCCTTCGTCGTCCGCAGGTAATGATAGGCGGGCGTTGCCGTCGCGGAGCCTGAAACGAAGCGGCGGGTGCCGATGCGACGGGTCGGCGAAACGGATGTCGGCAAGGTGCCAGTTAGCAAGTACCCGGCCCTGGGTATCTTTAATGATGAGCGTGTCGCCATGAATTTCAGCTTCAGCCTTGTGTCTGAGGGCTGTCTTTCCGTCGTTGAATGATACGGCATACGTCAATGGCTTTACCTTCGTCATTCCCGCGCAAGCGGGAACCTAGAAATATTCCGGCTGGGTCCCCGCTTGCGCGGGGATGACATTCATGAGAGTACGCAATGAAAGAGCGCGATTGGGCAAGGTCAAAACCCCCCGATGTCCAACGCATCGGCAAGGCCTTCCCCGGTCCGGGGCCCCTGCGCGGATGATTGCGCGGCATGTTCCAGCACGTGCAGGTTGTCGATGGTTGTCGTCCTCACGGTCTGCTTGATCACTTCAAAGTGGAACAGCAGGGTCCAGACAAAAGGCGAGACAATCACCGCGGCGATGAACAGGGCCGCACCGGAAAGAAACAGGTTGCCGAGGATGCCCTGATCGACGCTCCCCCGGCGCATGGAAAGAAACTCCGGATACACGGATGGGGCGATCAGACCGATGATCACGGCGAACATGGCCAGCACCAGAACCGCAGCCAGCAAACCGAACAGAAACAGACGCCAGAACCCCAACCGTGAATGGAACCGGGCCTCGGCGAACCGCAGGCCGGAAATCTGCAGCCGCGTCTGGCGAATGCGGTAATACAGATAGCCGAAGACACCGATGATGTCGGCGATCAGGGTGCCCCCGATAATCGTCATCAGCATCTCGCGTTCTTCGGGTGCTAAAGTGCCGATCCTGATCACGGTATCGATGCCGTACGTGATCGCCGCCCATACGGCGACGCCGACGTTGATGACGATGGCGGCGAAGACCGGCAGCCAGTAGAGCACAAGCTTTCGGGCATCCCCATCGAAACGGAATGTCTGATCGCCGAGCCGGGTGTGGCGCACCTGATAGCGCCACAGATCGATCTGCATCCAGGGATATGCGGCCCCCAGGGTGAGTGCGCACAGCACCGACCAGCCGGCCGACAGCCTGAGATAGCTCCAGGTCGAGCCGTCGAGACCGAACCGCACCCCGCGCCAGGCCGTGCGGCTCATGCGGTAGCGCCACATCCGGTAAAAGCCGATCTGCAGCAGGGCGAACAGGACGATGTAATAGGCGATCTCCAGCCCGATCTCGAGTTCCGGATGGTCCGGCGGCACCACGGCGCCTATGGCGCTGTAGATCAGGCCCAGCGGAAACAGGATCGCGATGACGATCAGAAAGCCGACGAACAGTTCGCCCCCGGTGCCGGTGTATTCCAGCGGATCGTCGAGAAACCGGATGTTACGCCAGAAATAACGGCGCACTCTGGTTTTGGCCCAGAACCGGTAGATACCCAGCGTCATCAGGGTCAGCAGCGCATTCAACATCAGCACTCTGGCGAACGATGTCCGGCGCGCCGTGAAGGCAAGTGTTTCAGGACGGGTGAATGCCGGGTCTTGATCCATGGGCCGGGAAAGTCTCCACTTGCGGCGTCGAGCGCGGCGCTGGCGTCCGCTCAGCAATCGATGCACGAATTCGCCGCAGACGGCAAGACGGGGGAGCAGGTTTGGGTTTTTTCAACAGCATACTGGCGTTTCTCGCACGCTACGCGACACAGGCCATGGCGGGCGGGGTGTTCGTCGGGCTGGTGCTGCCGGATCTGGCGCACGTGCTGCGGCCCTGGCTGGCCGTGGCGGTGTGGGGACTGTTGTATCTGGCGATGTTACGCATCGAATGGGGCGCACTGGTCCAGCACATGCGCCGGCCGTTGCTGGTCGTGGCGCTGGTCATCTGGATGCTGATCGTCTCGCCGTTGTTGATGGCCGGGCTGTTGATGGGGGTCGATCTGCGTCCCGGTCTGGAAGCCGCGATGATCTTGGCCGCGGCCTCGTCATCGCTGTTTTCAACGCCGACGCTCGGTGTGATCTTCGGTCTCGACGGGGCGTTGCTGCTGATCGTGCTGGTTTTCGCGACGTTGCTGGTGCCGATCACCCTGCCGGTGGCGGCCCTGACCCTGCTTGGATTCGATATGGGGGCAGACCCGCTGGCGATGATGTGGCGGATGATCGCGCTGGTGGTTTCCGCCGCCGTCATGGCTGTTCTTTCCCGCCGGATGATGAGCCAGCAGCAGGTGACACGTGCGGCGCCCTTGTTTGACGGGCTATCGGTGGTCCTGCTGATAGGGTTCGCGGTCGGTATCATGGACGGCCTGACCGGTCATCTGCTCAGAGATCCGGCGGATATCGCCTATGTCGCCGCGCTGTCTTTTGCGGTCTACACGGGTATGATGGTGCTGAGCTTCGGTGTCTTTCTGTTTCTGGTGCCGGGTGTCGGGCGGCGCGGTGCGCTCAGCGCGGGTTTTATCTCGGGTACGCGCAATCTTGCCATAATTCTGGCGGTTTTGCCGGCCAGCGTGGATTCCGACCTGCCGCTCTTTTTTGCGGTTGGACAGTTTCCTATCTACATAATGCCGATTATCTTAAAGCCGGTGTTCCGGCGATTGTTACGATAGCGTGGAAATCGGACCGCGATGCAGGGAACGGAGAGAGGGATTTTGCGAACTTGGAAATTCTGGCGCCGGGTGGCTTTGATGTTTGCACTGGTTGTCGCGGGTTCCGCCGTGACGGCTCTGGACAAACATAACGTGCGTGCTGACTGGCGCACCGCATCGCGTGAGCCGTTAGGGATCGCGCCTGACCCGGCGAGCGTCCGTGAGCCGGTCATTCAGGTCTATGGCGCACGGGCCTATAACTGGCGGGGATATTTCGGCATTCACACGTGGATTGCGGTGAAGCCGACGGATGCGCCGCGTTTCAAGGTTTATGAAGTCATGGGCTGGCGGGCCCGCAGGGGCGGTGATGCCGTGGCGGTTTCCGAACGCGCCCCGGATGGCCGATGGTTCGGCTCGCCGCCGGAAATTCTGGCGGATATCCGCGGTGACGGTGTCGACGAACTGATCGGCAGGGTCGAGGCGGCGGTGGAATCGTACCCCTATAACGAAAATTATACGGTCTGGCCCGGCCCCAATTCCAACACCTTCGTCGCCCATGTGGCACGTGCGGTGCCGGAACTGAGCCTGGATCTGCCGCCGACGGCGATCGGCAAGGATTACATTCCCGGCGGCAAGCTTTTTGCCGCAGCACCCAGCGGCACCGGGTATCAGGTCTCGCTGTTCGGATTGCTCGGCGTGCTGGCGGCGCGCGAAGAAGGGCTTGAGATCAATATCCTCGGCCTGACGTTCGGTGTTGATCTGGCGGAGCCTGCGATCAAGCTGCCGCTGGCCGGCCGGATCGGCTCAAACAACATCAGCGGAGGTTGAACGCGCACCATGAGTGTATGGGGGAAGGTTATCGGGGGTGTCGCGGGGTTTGCCGTCGGCGGACCCATCGGCGCCATCATCGGCGCCGTTGCCGGGCATCACGTGGTCGACAAGAACAAGAAGACCGGCACGCTCAACCAGGACGACAAGCAGGTCGCGTTTACGACGGCCGTCATCGTGCTGTCGGCGAAAATGGCCAAGGCCGACGGCCGGGTGACGCGTGACGAGGTCGATGCCTTCAAGCAACTGTTCCATATCGAGCCAGAGGACGTGCCGACGGTCGCCAGCATCTTCGATGAAGCGAAAGGTACGTCGGAAGGGTTCGAGCCGTTTGCCGAACAGATCGGCGAGATGTTCCGTGGCGACTGGCGTGTGCTTGAGGAAATCATCGGCGCGTTGTTCCACATTGCCAAGGCCGACGGCAAAATCCATCCCGGCGAAATCCAGTATCTGCGCCAAGTGTCATTGCTGTTCGGTTTCTCGGATCGCGACTTCGACCGACTGCAGACGATTTATCTCGGCGGCTGGAAAGGTGAGGGCGGCCGGTCCGTCCGTGCCGACGATGCGTTTGAAATCCTCGGCGTGTCCAAGGACGCCAGCGACGCCGCGATCAAGAAAGCTTACCGGGACCTGGTCCGCGAAAACCATCCCGATACCCTGATGGCCAAGGGTATGCCCGAAGAATTCATCGAACTGGCCAACGACAAACTGGCGAAGATCAACGACGCTTACGACCGCATCAAAAAGGCACGCGGGTTCAACTAGTCTCCATCGTATCCCCATCTTTCGAGACGCGCGTTGCGCTCCTCAAGATGAGGCCAGATGAGGATTGCATGTCCGCCTCACCCTGAGGAGGATCCGTCTCGAAGGGCGAGGCAGCGACGATAAGGAATAAGCCATGCCGCTGATCGGCATTCTCGCCGCTCTTGCAACCGTGACACTGTGGGGCTGTAACTTCGTCGCTGTGAAAGTCGCGGTGACGGATGTGCCGCCGTATTTCGTGACGGCGATCCGCTTTGCCTGCCTGGCGATCCTGCTGTCGCCGTTCCTGCGCGTCCCGAAGAGCCGCTTCAAGGATATCATCGGTTATGCGCTGATCATGGGGGTCGGGCATTTTTCGATCATGTTCTACGCGATCCAGTTTCTGGATATCTCAACCACCGGAATCGTCCTGCAGCTTGGTACACCGTTCGTGGTTTTGCTGGCGTGGCTGATGCTCAAGGAAACCTTCGGCATCTGGCGCATGGGCGGCATGGCGCTGGCGTTTACGGGGATCGTCGTGCTGATCGGCGTGCCGACGGCTGGGGTCGATGTGCCGTCCCTGCTGGTTCTCGTCGTTGCCGCGTTCATGTGGGCGCTGGGGTCGATCCGCGCCAAGCAGATCGAAGGCGTGTCGCCGATCAGCCTGATCGCGTGGATGGGGCTGATCGTGGCGCCCGTCGCGCTCGGTCTGTCGTATCTGTTCGAGGCCGATCAACTGGTCCGTCTCGACAACGCACCGCCCCGGTTCTGGTACGGTCTGGTCTATATGACCCTGGCCAGTTCCATCGCCGGTTACGGCCTGTGGTACTGGCTGCTCAACAGGTATGACGTCACGGCCGTTGCGCCCTATAATCTGCTGGTGCCGCTGATCGCGGTGACGAGCGGGGTGACGATCATGGGCGACGAGCTGACCCTGAGCAAACTGATCGGCGGCGGCATGATTCTGGCCGGGGTGACGCTGATCACCGTGCGCCAGATCGTGCTGTCGCGCCGGGCCAGGCGAATCTCCAGCCTGGAGGGCCCGCCGGCATGAGGCCGGATCAAGGATCGCCGAACTACAACAGCCGGGACGGTGTCGCGGTGGACATGCTGGTATTGCACTATACCGGCATGCTGGGCCGCGATGACGCCCTTGAGCGGCTCTGTGATCCGGCCTGCGAAGTCAGCGCCCATTACCTGATCGACGAGGGCGGATCGCTGTTTCCCCTCGTCGATGAAGCAGATCGCGCCTGGCATGCCGGTGTCGCGATGTGGCGCGGCGCGGCGAACATCAACAGCCGGTCCATCGGCATCGAACTGGTCAATCCGGGGCACGAGTTCGGCTATCGGCCCTTCACCGAAGTGCAGTACCGGGTGTTGATCCCGCTCTGTCGTGAAATCGTCGTGCGGCACGATATTCCGGCCCGCAACGTGGTCGGGCATTCCGATGTCGCCCCGGTGCGCAAGGCCGATCCCGGCGAATTGTTCGACTGGCAAAGGCTGGCGGCAGAAGGGATCGGGCTGTGGCCTCAGACGTCAGCGACGCCGTGCGATGCTAACGATGTGCCGCGGCTGCTGTCCGACATCGGCTACGACATCAGTGACGAGACCGCTGCCGTGATCGCCTTTCAGCGGCACTTTTCGCCGCATCGCCTGGACGGGGTGATCGATGCGCAAACTCGCAGGGCTATTGCCGCCGTGCACACTCTTATATAATGTCCGCCGGCCAGACGGTTGGATGACCGCTCTTCGCTGTCCGAAAGGTGCGGAGGGAGGAAAGTCCGGGCTCCACGGGGATACGGTGCCGGGTAACGCCCGGCGAGGGCGACCTTAGGGAAAGTGCCACAGAAAGCAAACCGCCCGCATTCATGCGGGTAAGGGTGAAAGGGTGCGGTAAGAGCGCACCGCTCGCACGGCAACGCGCGAGGCATGGTAAACCCCACCGGGAGCAAAACCGAATAGGGACGATGGTGCTTCGGCACAGGCGCATCCCCGCGCTATCGTCCGGGTAGGTTGCGCGAGGCGTCCGGCAACGGGCGTCCCAGATGAATGGTCATCCAACGCCTTCGGGCGCGGACAGAACCCGGCTTACAGACCGTCTGGCTTTTTTACCTGTAGGCATCCCCTCTGCTTTCCGGGTTCCCTCGAAAGCGGGTTCTCTATGCACGTCCCCTCACCAGCGCTTTGCGCCACCCTCTCCCAGGGGGAGAGGGTTTAAAAGCATCTCCCCCTCTCCCTCGGGAGAAGGACAGGATGAGGGGGCGTTGCGGGAATGACGAAACAATCTGATTATTTATATCGTCATCCCCGCGAAAGCGGGGACCCAGCGATGTCAGGCCAGATATCCTGCCAGCCCGGATTGTCTTTCTCTATTAGTTCCAGCTTCCATTTGCGGTACCACTTTTTGATGGCCTTTTCTCGGCGAATGGCGTCCTCAATGCAGGTGAAGCATTCGACGTGCACCAATAGCTTCACATTGTATTCTTTGGTGAAACCGCCAACGGCACCGTTCCGGTGTTCCCAGACACGCCGCACGAGATCGGAAGTTACACCGGTATAAAGCGTACCATTACGTTTGCTGGCGAGTATGTAGACGTAACCCTGCTTTTCCATATCCCAGCATATGCAAGGTTCAGGCGATTTTCTGGGTTCCCGCGTGCGCGGGAATGACGATTGGAAAATGTCAGGCCTAATTTCCCGCCCCGAAAAGACCCAAATCCACCCATCGTTTTGCCATCTGAACGCGTCATAAGGACACGCTGGAAAGCGCGGATTCCCTCGGGATTTCCTTGGGCTTTCGTTAACCATAGGCAACAGAATCCATTGACGCCCATAAAAACCCATGATATCCCAAAATATCCCATAAAGGGTACGTGCGCCAAATTCGGTCACGTATTCGGGGGGATGACGGCAGAAGCCGTTTATAACGCGTTGGAATTAAGGAGCCCTAAATGGGCGTCTTTACGGGAACACAGACGAATAAGGTCGACAAAAAGGGCCGGGTTTCGGTGCCGAAGACCTTTCGTGCGCTCTTTGAAGGCGAAGGCTTTCAGGGCGTTTTCGTGTTCCCGTCGTTTCGCCAGGCCGCGCTCGAGGCCTGTGCCGAGAGTTTCATGGAGCGAATCGTCGACAGTCTGGAAGACCTGCCGATGTTCTCCGACGAGCAGGACGACCTTTCCATCATCGTCGAAAGTGCGCAGCGGCTCCCCTTCGATACCGAAGGGCGGATCGTCATTCCCGAGGAATTTCTGGGCGACGTCGGGATCAGGGACGAGATCACCTTTGTCGGCCGCGGCCGCACGTTTCAGATGTGGGCGCCGGGCACCTACAAGAATGCCCGCAAGCCGGCCTTCGAACGCGCGAAGTCGCGCGGTCTTACCCTCAAGTTGCGCCGTCCCAGTGACGCCGCAAAGAACGGGGAGGGCTGAGCCATGACGGAACGGCATATCCCGGTTCTCTTGAATGAAGTGACGGATGTTCTGGCGCCCCGCGACGGGGCCGTTTACGTGGATGCGACCTTCGGTGCCGGCGGGTACTCGCGTGCGCTTCTGGAAGCCGCCGACTGCACCGTGTGGGGGATTGACCGCGATCCCGATGCCGCCGCCGCCGGCAACGAAATGGCTGCCGGTTTCGGTAACCGCCTGACGGTCCTGAAGGGCCGTTTCGGTGACATGAAGGAATTGCTGGCGGGCGTCGGTGTACATCAGGTCGACGGCATTGCCCTCGATCTGGGCGTGTCGTCGATGCAGATCGACGAACCGGCGCGGGGCTTTTCGTTTCGCTTCGACGGGCCGCTCGACATGCGCATGGAGCGTGACGGCATGAGTGCGGCGGACGCGGTCAACCGTCTCGCCGAAAAGGAACTGGCCGACATTATCTATCGCTACGGCGAAGAGCGGGCATCGCGAAAGATCGCCCGCGCCATCGTCGAGCTACGCGAACAATCGCCGATCACCCGCACCGGCCAGCTGGCCGAACTGGTGCGCCGTGTGGTCCGGCGGTCAAAGGATGGCATCGATCCGGCAACGCGCACGTTTCAGGCGCTCCGGATCTATGTCAACGAGGAGCTGGCCGAGCTGGACCGCGGCCTGGCTGCCGCCGCTGCGCTGTTGCGCGAGGGTGGCCGTCTGGCCGCGGTCTCGTTCCACTCTCTGGAGGACAGGCGTCTGAAGACGTTCTTCCAGGAGCGGAGCGGTTCCGGCCCGCAGCCGTCCCGTCATATGCCGATCATGGATGACGTGGACATCCGTATTTTCGATGTGCCGGAACGCCGTGGCCGTGTGCCGACGGACGAAGAGGTCCGGCACAACCCGCGTGCCCGTTCCGCGCGACTGCGGTGGGGGGTGCGGACCGTCGCCCCGCTGCCGGAAGCGGCGTGAGGGAAAGAACATGATCATCAAACGCTCAACCCTGTTGCTGCTCCTGCTGGCCGCCGCGGCCAGCGTTGCACTGTTCGTGATCAAATACCGGGTCCAGGATCTGGATGCCCAGATGCGCGATCTCAGCCGTGAAATCGTCGAGACACAGGAAAACATTCACGTTCTCAAATCCGAATGGGCCCACCTCAACCAGCCAGCGCGGTTGCGCCATCTGGCGGGAAAGTATCTTGAGGTCGGGCCGCTTGATGCAGAACGGATCGGCAATGCCGAGCGGATGCTGGATGCCCTGCCGGACCGCGACGCCGAAGCCGGCCTCGTGGCGGAACAGGAAAAAGGTGCGGAGGCCAGGCCATGAACGCACACGCGCAGCACAACAAGCAATTACCGCCGGCGAGTGAGCATCGCCGTATCGAGGGGTTCGGCAAGCAGGCGCTTGAAACCGGACGCAACCGTCTTTTGGTGACAGCCGCCGTCATCGCGCTGGCCTTCACCGGGATCGGCGTCCGGCTCGTCGATCTTGCCGTCATCGGTCAAGGCGAACAGGACGACCGCGCCACCTTGGCGACGCAACCCCCGGCGTTGATCAGCCGTGCAGATATTGTCGACCGCAATGGCGTCGTGCTGGCATCGAGCCTGCCGACCGCATCACTGTATGCCGATCCCAAGGATGTCATCGACCCGGTGGTTTCGGCGCATCGCATCGCTTCCGTATTTCCTGACGTCGATGCCGATAAGTTGGCCGATCAGCTGGCCGGCAAGGGCCGCTTCGTCTGGATCAAGCGGAACCTGTCACCGGAGCAGCAAATGGCCGCGAACCGTTTGGGGCTGCCGGGGTTCGACTTCATTTCCGAAGAGCGCCGCATCTATCCGCATGGGCCGCTGAGCGCGCATGTGCTGGGGGCGACGGATATCGACGGCAACGGTATTGCCGGGATCGAGGCGTATTTCGATCAGCGTCTGCGACAGAGCGGGGAACCACTGTCGCTGTCGCTGGATGTTCGCGTGCAATCGATCCTGCGTGCCGAGCTGACCGCGGCGGTCACTGAGTTCAAGGCGCTCGGCGGGGCCGGTGTCGTCTATGACGTGCAGACCGGTGAAACCGTGGCGATGGTGTCTCTGCCGGACTTCGACCCCAACGACCGCGCGACCTATCAGGGCGAAGCACGTTTTAACCGCGCCACCAAGGGCGTCTATGAAATGGGCTCGACCTTCAAGCTGTTTACGGCGGCCATGGCGCTGGATACCGGCACCGTGGATATGAAGGGCGGCTATGACGCGACCCAGCCGATCCGTATCTCGCGTTTCACGATTTCCGATTTCCATCCGGAAAACCGCTGGCTCAGCGTCCCGGAGATCATTGTGCACTCATCAAACATCGGGGCCGCCAAGATGGCTGTTGATGTCGGCGGCGCCGGTCAGCAGGCATATCTTAAGCGCTTCGGGCTGATGCGCGAAGCAGCGCTGGAACTCCCGGAAATCGGCCGCCCGCTGACCCCCAGCACATGGCGTGAAATCAACACCATGACGATTTCCTACGGTCATGGGATTGCAGTTACCCCGATCCAGTTGTCGGCCGCCATCGGCTCGCTGGTCAATGGCGGGACGTTGCGCCCGGCGACGCTCCTGAAGCACGATCCGGCGAAGCCGGTTGCCGGTGAACGCATCCTGACGGAAGAAACGTCGGACAAGATGCGCCAGCTGATGCGTCTGGTGGTGGCCAAGGGAACGGGCCGCAAGGCCGAAGCCAAAGGGTACTTCGTCGGCGGCAAGACCGGTACGGCGGAAAAGCAGTTCGATGGCCGTTACCGCAAGAAAGCGAAAATCTCATCCTTCGTCGGCGCCTTCCCGATTCAGAACCCACGCTATGTGGTGTTCGCCATGATCGATGAGCCGGTCGGCAACAAACGGACTTTCAATTACGCCACCGGCGGCTGGGTTGCCGCACCCGTGGTAGGCCGTGTCGTATCTCAGATCGGCCCCTTGCTGGGTATTAACCCGGACATGACCGGGGAAGAGCCACTGCCGCTGCCGCTGATCGATGACGAACTCAAAAAAGCACCGAGTACTGAACCGAAGATCGCCAGCCGCGACGGCCTGGTCAAAAAGGTTTCGGTCTCTTCGGGCGTGATCCGTCCGCTCGAGGCGGCAAAGCCATCGGTAACGACGCCGACACGTGTCCCGCCGCCACCGCCGATGCCACGACAGAAGGCGGAACCGCCACCGAAGGAAACCCGCGTCCCGGCAAACGAGACGCCCGACGATCGTATTGCAAGAAAGACCCGTGAAGCGCTGGAGCAGGCCTTTGCGGCTCAATGATTTATGGCCGAATGACACTTGGGATGAAGACACCTTGAACGCCATGGACGACGCACTCAGCCGCATCGAGATTACCGGGGTGACCTGTGATTCGCGGCGTGTCGGGCCGGGGTATGTCTTCGCCGCCCTGCCAGGGTCGAAAACCGACGGGCGCAGATTTATTGACGATGCGGTACGCCAGGGTGCGGCTGCGATTATCGTACCGATGGACGCGAGCGATCTGCCCGCCCTGGATATTCCGGTGATTCGTGAATTCGATCCCCGCCATCGCTATGCGCAGCTTGCCGCCGCCTTTTACGGCAGACAGCCGGCGCACATCGGTGCCGTTACCGGTACCAACGGCAAAACCTCGGTTGCATGGTTCGCCCGCCAGTTGATCAATACCGCAGGTTTGCCTGCCGCCAATGCCGGCACGCTGGGCATGCTGGGAACGTCCGCGGACGGTGTGCAACTTGCCGGGATTTCCGGTGCGCTGACGACGCCCGATCCATCCGATCTGCATCGCGATCTGGCGGAAATCAAATCCGCCGGTATCGATCATCTGGTCATCGAGGCGTCGAGCCACGGGCTGGATCAGCGCCGGCTCGACGGGGTGCGTATCCGCGCCTGTGCATTTACCAATCTGAGCCGCGATCATCTGGACTATCATAAAACTGAAGATGCCTATCTGACCGCCAAGCTGCGTCTGTTCGATACCCTGACCATCGACGGTGGTCAGGCTGTGGTGAACATGGATGCACGTTTTGCCGAGGCCTTTGCCAGTGCGGCGCGGCGCCGGGGGCTTGAAGTGATCACGGTCGGGACATCCGAGGGCTGCCAGTTCCGTATTCTGGATGCACAGCCGGTGGCGAGCGGCCTTGATCTCCATATAGACATCGAAGGAACCCGTCACGATCTGCAGATGCCGCTGATCGGTTCCTTCCAGGCTTCCAACGCGATGGTGGCATTGGCGCTGACTTCCGCGCTCGGCGTTTCGCCCGCCCGCGCCGTTGACGGGCTTGCCCGCCTGCAGGCGGCGCCGGGCCGTATGCAGTTCTGTGGCGCCCATGAAAGCGGTGCCGGTATTTATGTCGATTTCGCCCATACGGCGGATGCACTGGTTACGATGCTGAAGGCGGTTCGGCCGCACACCAGGGGACGGGTCCATGTGGTGTTCGGCTGCGGCGGCGACCGGGATTCCGGCAAACGCCCGGAAATGGGCCGCGCTGCCGTCAGTCATGCAGATGTGGTGATCGTCACCGACGATAACCCGCGCACCGAAGATGCCGCAGACATCCGCCGTCAGGCGCTGGCCGGTGCGCCCGGTGCGACGGAAATCGGCAACCGCCACGAAGCCATCCGCGCCGCCATTGACGGACTTGCCGAAGGTGACGTTCTGGTCATTGCCGGCAAGGGGCATGAGCGCGGTCAGATCGTCGGCGATCAGGTTCTGCCGTTCGACGATGCCGAAGAAGTGAAATCCGCCCTACAGGAACGCGGGGCCGGAGGTGCACATGGCTGAACTGTCACCGACGCCGCTCTGGACCGCAAAGGACGCTGCCGAGGCAACGGGGGGCCGTGTCTCCGCCGACTGGAACGCCACCGGGGTCTCGATCGATTCCCGTTCGCTGGCGCCGGGTGATCTGTTCACGGCGCTGAAGGGCCCCAACCACGACGGCCATGATCATGTCGCCGCTGCCATCGCCAAGGGTGCCGTGGCGGCGATGGTCGAAGAACGCTTCAACGCGGATATTGCGGCGGAAAATCTGCTGATGGTCCGTGATACGACGGAAGGCCTGTGCGACCTGGCCCGCGCATCGCGTGGCCGCACCGCCGCGAAAATATGCGGCGTGACCGGCAGCGTCGGCAAGACCGGCACCAAGGAAATGCTGGCCGCCGCGCTCGGTGCCCAGGGCAAGGTCGCGGCGACGGCCGGAAATCTGAACAATCATTACGGGTTGCCGCTGTCGCTGGCCAGAATGCCGGCCGATTGCGATTACGGCGTTTTTGAAATGGGCATGAACCATGCCGGGGAAATTTCACCGCTGTCGAAGATCGCCCGGCCGCATGTGGCGGTCATCACCACGGTCGCGCCTGTCCATATCGAATACTTCAACAGCATCGAGGAAATCGCCGACGCCAAGGCGGAAATCTTTGACGGGCTGGTCGAAGGCGGCGCCGTTGTGCTGAGCCGCGACAATCCGCAATACGACCGGCTTGCCGAAAAGGCCCGCGCCGCCGGGGCCAGGATGGTCTGGGGTTTCGGTGTTCATTCATTTTCCAACGCCCGGCTGCTGGCCTACGAGCCTGATGCGCAGGGTGCGCGTGTCGAAGCCACCGTCGGCTCGCAGCATATGAAATACCGGATCGCCATGCGCGGTAAGCACTGGGCGCTGAATTCCATCGCCGTGCTGGCGGCGGCAAGTTCACTTGGTGCCGATCTGGAAATTGCCGCAGCCGCGCTGGCATCGGTCATGCCGACCAAGGGACGCGGCCAGTTCTTTGAGGTCCTGCTCGATGACGGTGTCCTTGGCGTCATCGACGAGACATATAATGCAAGCCCGGTTGCCGTCCGCGCCGCCTTTGAGGTTCTGGCGGCCAGCAAGCCCGGCCGGGGCGGCCGCCGGGTCGTCATCCTGGGGGATATGCTGGAGCTTGGCAGCAGCGCACGCGAAGCACACATGGGCCTCTCCGAAGAGATCAGGAAACACGATTTCGATCTGGTGTTCGCCTGTGGTCAGTACATGTCGGACATCCTTGATGAACTCCCCGATGACCTCCACGGCGGCAGTGCCGGTACATCCGCACAACTGGCAGACAAGGTCGTGAAGAAGCTTCGCGCCGGTGATCTGGTGCTGGTCAAGGGATCGGCGGGTGCGCACATGACCAGGGTCATCGATGCCATTCGCAACATGGGTGACGTCACCCCCGAAAGCGAGGGTGGCTGACATGCTGTTTCACATTCTTTATCCGCTGGCAGAACAGTTCGGCGCGCTGAACGTCTTCCGCTACATCACCTTCCGCACCGGCGGGGCGATGATGACGGCGCTGATCGTCAGCTTCCTGTTCGGGCCGGTGATGATCGAGCTTCTGCGGGCCCGTCAGGGACAGGGACAGCCGATCCGCGATGACGGCCCGGAAAGCCACCTGCTGACCAAAAAAGGCACGCCGACCATGGGCGGTGTGCTGATCCTGCTGGCGCTGTGCAGCTCGACACTGCTGTGGGCCGATCTGACCAATCCATATATCTGGGCCGTGCTGGGCGTAACCGTCGGCTTCGGTGTGATCGGTTTTCTGGATGATTTTCTCAAGGTCTCGAAGCGCAACTCCAAGGGACTGGCCGGGAAGCTCAAGCTGGCGATGCAGCTGTCGATTTCGGCGGTCGCGGCGTTCTGGGTGCTGAGCCACCTGCCTGCCCCATTGCAGACCACGCTCGCCGTACCGTTCTTCAAGGACCTGCTGATCAATCTCAGCTGGATGTTCGTGCTGTTCGCGATCTTCGTGATGGTCGGCTCATCGAATGCGGTCAACCTGACCGACGGTCTGGATGGTCTGGCCATCGTTCCGGTGATGATTGCCGCCGGTGTCTTCGGGATGATCTCGTATCTGGCCGGGAACACCATCTTTTCGAATTACCTGCAGATTCATTATGTGCCGGGCGCCGGTGAACTGGCTGTGCTGTGCGGCGGCCTTGTCGGTTCCGCGCTCGGTTTCCTGTGGTTCAATGCACCCCCGGCCAAGGTGTTTATGGGCGACACCGGCTCGCTGGCACTGGGGGGCGCGTTGGGCGCCGTCAGCGTCGTCACCAAGCACGAACTGGTGCTGGCCATCGTCGGCGGTCTGTTCGTGCTCGAAACCGTTTCGGTCATCGTGCAGGTGGTGTCGTTCAAGCTGACCGGCAAGCGCGTCTTTGCGATGGCGCCGCTGCATCATCATTTCGAGAAAAAAGGCTGGGCGGAATCGACCATCGTCATCCGCTTCTGGATCATCGCCATGGTTCTGGCGCTGGCCGGCCTCGCCACGTTGAAGTTGAGGTAAGCCGTTCATGATTGAAGTATTTCCGTTCGATGGTCTGCCGACGCCGGTACTCGGTCTGGGCCGCAGTGGTCTGGCGGCGGCCAGGGCGCTGTACCGTGGCGGTGCCGAGGTCTGGGCCTGGGACGACAATGAAGAATCCCGCGCCCGCGCCGCGGAGGAAGAAGGGATCAGGATCGTTGATCTGACGACCATCGACTGGCGCGAAGCAACGTCGCTGATCCTCAGCCCCGGTATTCCGCACACCCATCCGCAGCCGCATCCGGTCGTTCGCATGGCCCGTGAAGCGGGCTGCGAGATCATCGGCGATGTCGAACTGCTGGCACGGACCCAGCGCGATGCCGCCTATGTCGGGATCACCGGCACCAACGGCAAGTCAACGACAACCGCGCTGATCGGGCACATCTTCCAGACCTCGGGACGCGATGCCGAAATCGGCGGCAACCTGGGCATGCCCGCGTGTGCGCTGGAACCATTGGGGCCGGATGGGACCTACATTCTCGAAATGTCGTCCTACCAGCTCGAGCTGACCTTCTCGATCACCTTCGACGTCGGTGTGTTGCTGAACGTCAGCGCCGATCATCTGGACCGGCACGGCGGCATGGACGGCTACATCGCCGCCAAGCGTCAGATTTTCCATCGTCAGACCAAACCGCGGACAGCGGTCATCGGCGTCGATGACGATTTCTGCCGGAAAATCTACGAAGAGCTATACGAAGCCGATGAGCAGCTGGTTGTCGGCATCTCCGCCAAGGAACGCGTGCACGGCGGGGTCTATGTGCTCGACGGTGTGCTCTATGACGATACCGAAGGCAAGGAAACCCCGGTCATGAATTTGAAGACCGTGGCAACCCTGCAGGGTGTGCACAACTGGCAGAATGCGGCAGCGGCCTATGCGGCGTGCAAGATGACCGGCATTCAGCCGCATGCGGTGATGGCGTGCATCAACAGCTATCCCGGTCTGGTGCATCGCCAGGAACCGCTGGAGCTTGTCGACGGCGTCGGTTTCATCAACGATTCCAAGGCGACGAATGACGAAGCGGCGGCGCGGGCGCTGGCCTGCTTCGATGATATCTACTGGATTTGCGGCGGCCGGCCGAAGGAGGGCGGGCTCAAGGGCTGCATGCCGTATCTGGACCGTGTCCGCCATGCCTATCTGATCGGCGAGGCGGCGATGCAGTTTTCCGCCGAGCTGGACGGCAAGGTGCCGCTGACGATTTCCGGCGATCTTGAAGCCGCAACCAAGGCGGCGTTTGCGGATGCCAAAAAGTCAGGGCTACCTGGCGCCGTGGTGCTGCTGGCGCCGGCCTGTGCATCCTGGGATCAGTTTTCGAGTTTTGAAGCGCGGGGGGATGCGTTCCGCGATTTCGTTGAAGCGCTGCCGGGTGAGCATATCGATCCGTTTGAAGAACCGGGTGTGTTCCCGGGATCGGGAGGAGCTGCATGAGCGCACTCAACCGGACGGATACAAGTCTGCTGGGGCGCTGGTGGTGGACGGTCGACCGCTGGACACTGGCCGCCATTGCCCTGTTGCTGGCCTTCGGCGCGGTCATGACCCTCGCCGCTTCGCCCGCCGTCGCTGAACGCATCGATGTCGGATCGTTTCATTTTATCAAACGCCAGGCGGTTTTTTTAAGCCTTGCCGCATTAACCATCTTCGGCGTTTCACTGATGTCATTGAAGGGCATTCGCCGGCTGGCGATCCTGTGCACGCTGGTCTCGCTGTTCCTGATGCTGCTGACCCTGTTCCTGGGCGCTGAGATCAAGGGCGCAACGCGCTGGCTGTCGATTGCCGGGTTCTCGCTGCAGCCGTCGGAATTCGTCAAGCCGGGTCTTGCCGTGGTCGCCGCCTGGTTGTTCGCACGCCAGCGCATGGATGACCGGTTTCCCGGATTTCAGATGTCGATAGCGGTGTATCTGGTCACGGTCGCCATCCTGTTGCTGCAGCCCGATGTCGGCATGACCATTGTCGTGTCGGTGGTCTGGGGGACGCAGTTCTTTGTCGCCGGACTGCCGCTGATCTTCGTTGCGATGATTGGGGTGCTGTTCGTCGGCGCCGGTGTCGGGGCGTACTTCACCTTCAGCCACGTGCAGCTTCGCGTGGACCGTTTCTTCGGTCCGGACTCCGATATCGGCTATCAGGCGGCGCGTGCCATCGAGGCCTTTCAGCGCGGCGGCATCGCCGGCCGCGGACCGGGCGAGGGCCGGGTCAAGGAAGTGCTGCCCGATGCGCATGCGGACTTCATCTTTGCCGTGACCGGTGAAGAGTTCGGGATGCTGGCCTGTCTGGTGCTGGTCGGTCTGTTTGCGTTTGTCGTGCTCAGGGGCTTCGGCCGGGTGATGAAGCGTGATGATCTGTTCGTTCTTCTGGCGGTGACCGGGCTGTTGTCGCAGTTCGCCGTGCAGGCACTGATCAACATGGCGTCCAGCGTTAGCCTGATCCCGCCCAAGGGCATGACGTTGCCGTTTATTTCCTACGGCGGCTCGTCGACGCTGGCGCTTGCCGTCGGCATGGGCATGGTACTGGCGCTGACCCGTGAGCGCCCCGAGCAGAGCGGGGGTGGCTATGGCCGATAAACCGCTGATCGTCCTCGCAGCCGGCGGCACCGGCGGTCATGTGTTCCCGGCGGAAGCGCTGGCCCGCGAACTGAAGGGCCGCGGATACCGACTGGCCCTGCTGACGGATAGCCGCGGCGATGCCTACGGCGGTGCGCTGGGCGAAATCGACACCCATCGGGTCCGCGCCGGGGGAATTGCCGGCAAGGGCCCGATCGCCAAGATCAAAAGCGTCATCAAGCTGGCGCTCGGCACGTGGCAGGCCCGAGGCTTGCTGAAAGAGATGAAACCGAGCGCCGTCGTCGGCTTCGGCGGCTATGCGTCGATCCCGACGATGATGGCGGCCAGCCTCGCCAAAATGCCGACGGTGCTGCACGAACAGAACGCCATCCTCGGCCGTGCCAACCGGCTGCTGGCGGACCGGGCCCGGGCCATTGCCGTCTCCTTCCCGGAAAGCCGGGGCATTCCCGCCAGGTCGCAGCGCAAGGTGACGCACACCGGGATGCCGGTCAGAAGCGGTGTGCTGGCGGTGCGCGACACGCCGTATCCGAGTTTCACTGACAGCCGGCCCTTCAACATTCTGGTACTCGGCGGTTCGCAGGGGGCGCGCATTCTGAGCGACGTCATTCCCGAAGCCATGGGGCAACTGACGGATGCGCTGAAGAAACGTATCCGCATTACCCAGCAATGCCGGCCTGAAGACCTTGAACAGGTGCGCGGCACCTACAAACGGCTCGGCATCGATGCCGAGCTGGAAAGTTTCTTCAACGATGTGCCGGAACGTCTGGCGGCGGCGCATCTGGTGATTTCGCGGTCTGGGGCGTCGACCGTTGCCGAACTGCTGGCTGTCGGGCGCCCGGCGCTGCTGGTGCCGTACCGCCATGCCATCGACGATCACCAGTCCCTGAACGCGCATGCGGTTGATGAAGTCGGTGCGGGATGGTTGATCCCGGAAACGGACTTCACGGCGGAAAGCCTGGCATCGCGCCTGGAATCAATGTTCGGCATGCCGATGATCCTTGAAAAAGCCGCTGAAGCCGCCCGCAAGACGGGGCGTCCCGACGCGACCGAATGCCTGGCGGATCTGGTCGAGAAATCGCTGGCCAACGAAAACAAAAATAACGAAAGGGCGGTGAAATGAGAGCGATCCCGCTGAATATCGGTACCCTTCACTTTGTCGGCATCGGCGGCATCGGCATGAGCGGTATCGCCGAAATTCTCAGCAATCTTGGCTACACGGTTCAGGGATCGGATATCTCTGAGAGCGCGAATGTGCAGCGGCTTCGTGATCTCGGCATCAAGGTTTCCATCGGACATGCGGCGGAAAACGTCGCCGATGTATCGGTTGTCGTCATCTCGTCTGCGGTCAAGTCCGACAATCCGGAAGTGCGCGCCGCCCGTGAAAAGCTGATCCCGGTCGTCCGGCGCGCGGAAATGCTGGGCGAGTTGATGCGGCTCAAATGGTCGATTGCCATCGGCGGCACGCATGGCAAGACCACGACGACGTCATTGATTGCCGCCGTGCTTGAAGCGGCGGACATGGACCCGACCGTAATCAACGGCGGGATTATCAACGCCTGGGGGAGCAATGCGCGGCTGGGCGACGGCGACTGGATGGTCTGCGAAGCAGACGAGTCCGACGGGACCTTCCTGAAGTTGCCCGCCGCCATTGCGGTCGTCACCAACATCGACCCCGAACACCTGGATCACTACGGCACGTTCGATGCGCTCCGCAAAGCCTTCGATGACTTTGTCGAAAACATCCCGTTCTATGGCTTTGCCGCGCTGTGCATCGATCACGCCGAAGTGCAGGCGATGATTCCGCGCGTCTCCGACCGGCGTATCATTACCTACGGCTTCAGCCCGCAGGCCGATGTCCGCGCCGCGAATGTCGTCAGCGAGCCCGGTGGCACGTCATTCGATGTCACGATCTCAAATCGCAAGACCGGTGAGCGCCGTGAGATCAAGAGCCTGAAGCTGGCGATGCACGGCGTGCACAACATCCAGAACGCCCTTGCCGCGGTGGCCATCGGCACCGAGATGGGGCTGACGGATGCGGTGCTGAACAAGGCACTCGGCGGGTTCGAAGGGGTGAAGCGCCGCTTTACCCATACCGGCACCGTCGACGGTATCACGGTGATCGACGATTACGGCCATCATCCGGTTGAAATCGCGGCGGTCCTGAAGGCCGCGCGTGACGTCGCCAGCAAACAGGTGATCGCCGTGGTCCAGCCGCACCGCTATTCCCGTCTGCGCGATCTGTTCGAGGATTTCTGTACCTGCTTCAACGCCGCCGACGCGGTCGTTGTCGCCGACGTCTATGCCGCCGGCGAAGCGCCGATTGAAGGCATCAACCGGGATTCACTGGTGGCGGGTCTTCGCGAACGGGGACACCGGACCGTGATCGCTTTGGACGGACCGGACGCCCTTGCCGGGACCATCAACGACATGGCCGGGGACGGTGATTACGTGGTGTGCCTGGGGGCGGGGAGCATTTCCGCCTGGGCCAATGCGCTGCCGGGCGAACTGGAAGCATTGCGCAAGAGCATGCGGGAGGCGGCGAATGATGGCAGCTGAACGCATGACGCCGCATCTGATCGAACGTCTGCCTGCGGTGCGCGGACGGCTGCGGGCCGACGAGCCGATGGCGCGTTATACCTGGTTCCGGGTCGGCGGCCCGGCAGAGGTGCTGTTCGAACCGGCTGATATTGACGATCTGCAGGCCTTCATGGCCGCGAAACCCGCTGGTGTGCCGGTAACGGTGATCGGCGGCACGTCGAACATTCTGATCCGTGACGGCGGGATTGCGGGCATCGTCATCCGTCTCGGCAAGGCTTTCGCCGGGATCGAAGCCGACGGCACACAAATTAAAGCCGGTGCTGCGGCAGCGGACATCAACGTCGCCCGCCGTGCCGCCGACGCCGGGGTCGGCGGACTGGAATTCATGGTCGGCATCCCCGGCACCGTGGGCGGTGCGCTGAGGATGAATGCCGGTGCCTACGGCACGGAAATCGCGGATATCTTCGAAAGCGCCAGCGCCGTTGATGGCAGCGGCAATCTCCGGACGCTGCGGGCCGCCGACATGGGATTTGCCTATCGCCATACGGATGTCGCCGAAGAGCTTGTTTTCACCGCCGCCGTCTTCAACGGTCGGGCCGGTGACCCCGGCGCCATCAGGGCGCGGATGAAAGAGATTCAGGATCAGCGCGAGACGTCCCAGCCGGTCCGGGAAAAAACCGGTGGCTCGACCTTTGCCAATCCGGACGGCCACAAGGCCTGGCAGCTTGTCGATGCGGCCGGGTGCCGGGGTCTCAGGATCGGCGGTGCGCAGGTATCCGAAGCCCACACCAATTTCCTGATCAACACCGGTGACGCCACGGCCGGAGATCTGGAACAGCTCGGCGAGGAGGTGCGCCGCCGGGTGAAGGAACGATCGGGCATCCAGCTTCACTGGGAAATCCGGCGTCTCGGTCAATCAACAACAACCGGCCCCCGGGAGATGAACTCATGACGAGACACGTAGCTGTTCTGATGGGTGGCTGGTCCGCCGAACGCGAGGTGTCGCTGTCGAGCGGGGCGGCGTGTGTGAAGGCGCTCAAGGAAGCGGGCTTCGATGTGACGCCGATCGACGTGCAGCGCGACATGGGCGCACTGATCACCCGGCTTTATCCGAAACCGGACGTTGTCTTTAACGCCCTGCACGGCCGCTGGGGTGAAGACGGTTGTGTGCAGGGCCTGCTGAACATCCTCAATATTCCCTATACCCACTCCGGTCTGATGGCGTCGGCGATGGCCATGGACAAGCCGACCGCGAAGCGCCTGTTCGAGGACGCGGGCCTGCCGCTGGCCAAACACGTGATTGCCAGCGAAGAGGACATCCGTGCCGAAGACCCGATGCCGCGGCCGTATGTGATCAAGCCCTGCAACGAAGGGTCGAGCGTCGGGGTGCACATCGTCCAGCAGGGTGATAATGCGCTCAGTTTCGAGGGGACAGGCTGGCCGCACGGCGACCGGGTGATGGTCGAAGAGTTCATTGCCGGGCAGGAATTTTCCGTCGCCGTGATGGGGGACCGGGCGCTCGCCGTCACGGATATTTCAACGGAACGAAATTTTTACGATTACGAGGCAAAATACGTAACGGGAGGATCGAAGCACGTGATTCCCGCCGACATCGACCAGGAGACTTACGACGCCTGTCTGGATTACGCCCTGCAGGCTCACAGGACTCTCGGTTGCCGGGGCGTTTCAAGGGCCGACTTCAGATACGACGGCAAGCAGCTGTATCTCCTGGAGGTCAACACGCAACCGGGGATGACGGCGACGTCACTGGTGCCCGAGCAGGCGGAATATATGGGCATTTCCTTCCCCGAACTGGTGACCTGGATGGTCGATAACGCGGAGTGCGATGTATGATTTTTGCGCGTAAGCAAAACAGGAAAGCCGAAGCGCAAGGGAACCGTTCTCAGCCGCGCCCGCGGGTACGCCCGCTGTGGCGCCGGACATGGTTCATTCCCGCTATCGCCGCCGTCATCATGGGCACCGCCGCCGGAGGCGGCTGGTGGTCGATCACCTCGGGCAGTGCGGCCCGCTTCGCGGACGGCGTTCGCTGGCAGGCGATTTCGGCGACCGCCTCCATGGGCTTTCGGGTGCAGGAAGTCATGGTGTCGGGCCGTCAGCAAACCAACCGGGATGTGCTGATCAAGGCGCTGAACGTATCGCGCGGTGCGCCGATCCTGGCGTTCGACATCATCGATGCCAAGCAGCGGCTGGAAGCGCTGCCGTGGGTCCGGGCGTCGACCATCGAACGCATGCTGCCCGATACCATTCTGGTCAGCATCGTCGAGCGTGAACCGCTGGCGCTCTGGCAGAAGGACGAGAAACTTCACCTGATCGACGCCGAGGGCGCGGTCATTCTGGATCAGGGGCTTGATCCCTATGCGGATCTTCTGGTCGTCGTCGGCGACGGCGCCGAACAGCACGCGTCTGCACTGATCGCGATGATCGGCACCGAACCGACACTGATGACACAGGTCAAGGCCGCGACCTGGGTCGGCGGCCGGCGCTGGAATCTGCATCTCAAGGGCGGGATCGACGTGCGTCTGCCGGAAGACGATGCACAGGGCGCGTGGACGCGGCTCGCCAGCTATCACCGCAATCACCGGGTGCTGGACAAGAACGTCACGGTTCTGGATCTGCGGATCCCGGACCGGATGATCGTCAAGACCGGCCCCAAGGGGAGCGGACAGGAAACCTGACGCAGACGATAACGACAAGGCCCGCAGAACGGGTGAGTTGAGTGGGAACGAGAGAGTGACACGAATGAAAAGAAACGGCGCCACGCTGAAACCAAGATCGGGGTTCGTTGCCGCGCTTGATATCGGCACAACAAAGATTTGCTGTCTGATTGCCAAGCCCAACGTGGAACGCGGCCCGTACGGTGCCGGCGGGCCAAAGGTCGTGGGCATCGGCACGCATCAGGCGCACGGCATCCGCAACGGCGCGATTGTCGACATGGATGCTGCCGAACATGCGATCCGTGCCGCCGTCGAACGCGCCGAACAGATGGCCGGCGACAATATCGAACGTGTCGTCATCAATGTTTCCGTCGGCAAGCCGAAGTCGAAACTCGTGTCGTGCGATGTGTCCATCGGCGGGCACGGCATTACCGAACACGACATGCGGCGGCTGATGGACCCGTCGGTACTGCTCAAGGACATGCCAGAAGATCGTGAAATCGTTCACAAGCTGCCGGTCGGCTTCACCGTCGACGGCAACCGGGGTGTGCGCGATCCCATCGGCATGTTCGGTGAAACCCTTGGCGTCAACGTGCACGTGGTCACGGCACAGACGGCACCGCTCAGAAATCTGCATGCGGTCGTCGAGCGTTGCCACCTGCACGTTGATGCGATGGTTGTCTCGCCGTTCGCATCCGCTCTGGCCTGTCTTGTCGATGACGAGAAGAAAATGGGCGCGGCCTGCATCGATATCGGCGGCGGTACCACGGGGATCGCGCTGTTCTTCGACGGTGAACTGGTGCACACGGACATCATTCCCGTCGGCGGCAATCACATCACCAATGACATTGCGCGCGGCCTGTCGACCCCGTTCGGCCATGCCGAGCGCATGAAGAACCTCTATGGCACCTGCCTGCCTTCAGCTTCCGACGACGCCGAGGTCATCCAGGTGCCCCTGGTGGGCGAAGACGATGAAACCGGCACCGTACAGGTACCGCGGTCGATGCTGGTTGGGATCATCCGTCCGCGCGTCGAGGAAATCATCGACCTGGCCCACGAACGTCTGGAAAAGGCCGGGTTCTCCCAGCTTGCCGGGCGTGTCGTGCTGACCGGCGGGACATCGCAACTGACCGGTATCACGGAAATGGCGTCGCAGGTCTTTGCGCATCATGTGCGTCTGGCCTGCCCACGGCCCATCGAAGGTCTGGCGGAAGCCGTTGCCGGACCGGCGTTCTCGGCGGCATCGGGGCTTTTGCAGTACGCCGTTGCCGTCGCCGAAGTGCCGATCGAGACGGACATGAACATGACGCAGCCGCCGTCAGGCTGGCTGGGGCGCCTCGGCCACTGGCTAAGGGAGAATTTCTGACATGAACGTTATTTGGGAATTCCAGGGTTTCAGCGCTGTTGCGCAGGGGCTTCTGGTCACGAGGTCACATCAAACCGATAGGAGCGGAGATTGACATGAGTATCAACATTAGCGTCCCCGGGGGCGAAGATACCCCGGAACTGAAGCCGCGGATCACCGTACTTGGTGTCGGCGGGGCCGGCGGCAATGCCGTCAACAACATGATCGCCAAGGAACTGCAGGGTGTGGACTTCGTTGTCGCCAACACCGATGCACAGGCACTGGTGCGGGCGAAGACCGACCGCCGCGTGCAGCTTGGCGCTGACGTCACCGAAGGCCTGGGTGCCGGGTCCCGTCCCGACGTCGGGCGGATCGCGGCCGAAGAGAGCCTCGACAAGGTGATGGCCGAGCTTGACGGTGCGCACATGGTGTTCATCGCAGCCGGCATGGGCGGCGGCACCGGTACGGGCGCAGCCCCGGCCATTGCCAAGGCGGCCAAGGAACGCGGCATTCTGACGGTGGCGGTTGTCACCAAGCCGTTCCAGTTCGAAGGTTCGCACCGCATGCGCATCGCCGAAGCAGGGATCCAGGATCTGGAAAACTACGTCGACACGCTGATCATCATTCCGAACCAGAACCTGTTCCGGATCGCCAATGAAAACACCACGTTCGCCGATGCCTTCGCGATGGCCGACGAAGTGCTGTATTCCGGCGTCCGCGGCGTCACCGACCTGATGACGATGCCGGGTCTGATCAACCTCGACTTCGCGGATATCCGCTCTGTCATGGGTGAAATGGGCAAGGCGATGATGGGGACCGGCGAAGCCTCCGGCGAACGCCGTTCGCTGGAAGCTGCGGAAGCGGCGATCAACAACCCGCTGCTCGACGATTCCTCGATGCAGGGCGCCAAGGGCGTGCTCATCAACATCACCGGCGGCATGGATATCACACTGTTCGAAGTCGACGAAGCGGCCAACCGCATCCGCAGCGAAGTCGATAACGATGCACATATCATCATCGGGTCCGCCTTCGACAAGGAACTCGACGGCACCATGCGGGTATCCGTGGTCGCGACCGGCATCGATGCGGTGGCTTCTGAACAGCCCCGTCCGCAGGTGCTGACCGTCAGCGAAACGCCGATGGTTCGCCAGATCAAACCGGAAGCGCCGAAAGCCGAGGAAATGCCCGCACGCCGGGTGCCCGCGGCCCAGCCTGCGTCCGCTGCCGCAGCGGAAACCAGGCAGGCTGCTGCCGCCGAAGCGGATCAGCCGACGCCGGCTGCCGCTGCCGATGAACCGGCAGCCGACAGCGATGCGGATCACGAGATCGAAGAGGCTTCGGCCTTTGAAATCAAGGATGCGCCGCGCCCGGCAGCTGCCGCCGAAGTTGACGAAGAAGCGGACTCCGATCTGAAGGCCGTTGCCGATGAAGCCGGTGAAGAAAGCGCCGAAGCCGATGATACCCCGGCGGAAGCCGCTGCGCCGAAACCTGCCGCTGCACAGGAAGATGAACCTGTTGCGGCCCCGGCGGCAGCTGAACAAACGGCTGAAACGCCTGTTGCCGCGACGCCGAAGATGGGGGCAACGGATGTCTTCATTCCGAAGCCCGCTGCGGGTGTTGCCGATGACGGCCGTGAAGTGGCCGAAAAAGCCGATCCGATGGCGGAAGCCGATCTGATCAACGGCGGCAAGGTGCCGAGTGACAAGAAACCGGCGAAGTCCAAGTCCAGCCTGTTCGAACTCGTGACCGGGACCGGCAAGGCCGCGATCGACCGGGTCACCGGTGGACAGCGGGCGGAAGCGCCGGCGCCGCGCGACAATGGCGAGCCGAAAGCGGAACGCATCATGACGCCGAGTGGCGGTGGTGCCCGTGCCGCCGTCGGCCAGTCGGCACCGCAATCGATGCCGCAGCCGACGCTGGGCGGGCTTGATCCACAGGACCGGATACAGGAATCCGCCGAAGACGAGGATGATCTTCTCGACATCCCGGCCTTCCTGCGCCGTCAGGCGAACTGAGCCTGAACGGTTGAGACTCCTATCGGTGAAAGGGGCGTCCTTCGGGGCGCTCCTTTTGCGTTCAGCTGTATGGTGGCAGGATTGTGACAGGGGTTATATAAGTAACTGTATTTAAAGGGATTAATCGTAATAATCTGAAACAAATGTTGATTTGAGTAGATCGAAGCCGCTTGTTACACAGATGATCAACAAATCACAGAAGACTTTAGGGGCGGCAAACGCCCGGGGGTTATACGACAAAATGTTTGATCAGCAGGATACAGCCACGACCACGGCACGTAACACAACTGAGCCGGTCGTTCGCCAACGGACGCTGAAATCTTCGATCAACTGCAGCGGTGTCGGTCTTCACTCCGGCAACAAGATTTCCATGACGCTGAAGCCCGCCGACGTGAATACCGGCGTAGTCTTCCACCGTACCGACATTCAGGGTGCGGGTGCGGTTATTCCGGCCCGCTGGGACCATGTTGTCGATACGCGGATGTGCTCGGTTCTCGGGAACGAGGACGGGGTGACCGTCGGCACCGTCGAACACGTGATGGCCGCGCTGGCCGGTTGCGGCATCGACAACGTCGAAATCGAAATCAACGGCCCGGAAGTGCCGATTATGGACGGCAGTTCCGAGCCTTTCGTATTTCTTATCGAATGCGCCGGGATCGTCGAGCAGGATGCGCCGCGCCGCGTGATCCGCGTGCTCAAGCGCGTCGAAGTTACCTACGGCTCCGGCCATGTTGCGATTTCGCCCGCCGAGACCCAGGTCATCGACTTTGCGATCGATTTCGACAGCACCGTCGTCAGCCGTCAGGAAATGAGCCTCAAGGTCGTCAACGGTGCCTTCCGCAAGGAACTGGCCAAGGCCCGCACGTTCGGCTTCCTGCACGAGGTCGAAGCGCTTTGGGAAGCCGGTCTGGCCAAGGGCGGCTCCCTCGACAACGCGATTGTCGTCGGTCACGACGGCGTCATGAACGAAGACGGCCTGCGCTATGATGATGAATTCGTCCGTCACAAGGTGCTGGACGCGATCGGCGATCTGTATCTTGCCGGGGCGCCGATCATCGGCCGTTTCGAAGGTGTCTGCTCCGGTCACGCCGCCAACAACAAGCTGCTCAGAACCCTGCTTGCCGATGAAAGCGCATGGACCTGGGATGTGCTGAGCGGCGATGCGGTCAATCTGGCCGTTGACGGCGGGATTACCGCTGAACCGCTGGCAGCAGCCGTCTGAAAACCGGCGCGATCACGCCGTTTCAGCTTTCACGTCCGATTCCCGCGTAAATGCCCGAAAATTAGGGAACTGAAGCGTCTCAGCCCTTGCGGTTTCGCGGCCCCTGCATGATATACTCCCCCATGTTTACAGCCCTTGATCCTGACGGGACAGTCATGCCGAAAGTGCGCTTAAAAAGCTCCCTGAAGCTCAGCATCGTCGTTGTGCTGCTCGGCGTTTCGATTGCCGGGTGCACCGCGGAAGAAGAGCCGGAATATGTCGAGCGTCCGGTCGCCAATATTTATAACGGTGCCATGACCCTGATGCAGGACGAACGCTACAGGGAAGCGGCCCGTGAGTTTGACGAGGTCGAGCGCCAGCACCCGTATTCGGTTTGGGCGACCAAGGCGCAGCTGATGGCGGCTTATTCCTATTATCAGAGCAACCGCTACGATGATGCGATCATCGCGCTGGACCGTTTCACACAGCTGCATCCGGCGAACCGTGACGTCGCCTATGCCTATTATCTCAAGGCGCTTTGCTATTACGAGCAGATTTCGGATGTTGCCCGGGACCAGAAAATGACGGAACTGGCGCTCAACGCATTGACCGAGGTGACCAAGCGGTTCCCGGAATCCGAATACGCCCGCGATTCCAAGATCAAGATCGATCTGACCTATGATCACCTTGCCGGCAAGGAAATGGAAATCGGGCGCTATTACCTGATCCAGAAACATTATCTGGCGGCGATCAACCGATTCCGCACGGTGGTGGAAAAATACGACACCACGACACATGTGCCGGAGGCGCTGCACCGCCTGACCGAAGCCTACCTTGCCCTGGGCGTGACCAGTGAGGCGCGCAAGACCGCGTCGGTGCTGGGCCATAACTTCCCCGGCAGCGAATGGTATACCGATTCGTATCACCTGTTCGAAGGCAAACCTGCCCAGGAACCCGAAGAAAAGCCCTGGTACAAGGTTTGGTGATAACGGTGCCGCGACCGACGCCAGGAGCCCACCCGCCATGCTGACCCATCTGTCGATCCGGAATGTGGTTCTGATCGACAAGCTTGATCTGGATTTCACGTCCGGCCTTGCGGTGCTGACCGGTGAAACCGGCGCGGGGAAGTCGATCCTGCTGGACGCGCTCGGGCTGGCGCTGGGCTATCGCGCCGAAGCCCGGATGCTCAGGACCGGCACCGATCAGGCCGTTGTCAGTGCCGTTTTCGATGTCCCGGCCGGTCATCCGTCCCGTCAGGAGCTGGAAGACAACGGCATTGATGCCAGCGACGATCAACTGATCCTGCGCCGTGTGCTGGGCGATGACGGCCGGACCAAGTCATTCGTCAACGATCAGCCGGTCAGCGTCGGCCTGCTGAAGCGCGTCGGCGAATACCTCGTCGAAATTCATGGTCAGTTCGAAACCCAACGCCTGCTGGACCCCGCCGGTCACCGGGCCCTTCTGGATGCCTATGGCGGTTTTGATGCCCTGACGGCGGACGTGGCAGTCCACTTTGAAAAACTGCTGGGATTGCAGGCGTCGCTGTCGGCCGCCGAAGAGTCCGCACGGCTGGCCCGCGAGAACGAGGATTTCCTGCGTCACGCCGTCGATGAATTGCGTCAGATGGCGCCCGAAGCGGGCGAGGAAACGGCTCTCGCCGAACAACGCCGGATGCTGCAGCACGGCGAGCAGATTTCAGCCGCGATCACCACGGCCAGGCAGGCGATAGCCGGTGATGACGGGATCGAAGACAAGCTGACCCGCGCCATGGGCGACGTTGAACGCGCCGCGCCGAAGGCCGGTGGCCGGCTGGATGAAAGTCTGGGCGCCTTGCAACGCGCACTTAGCGAAATTGCCGATGCCGGCGGTTTCCTGGAACGCGCCGAGGCGGACCTGGACATGGACCCGCAGGAACTGGAACAGGCCGAGGAACGATTGTTCGCGCTTCGCGCACTGGCCCGCAAACATCACGTCGAGGTCGATCAACTGGCCGATGTCCAGAAGAAGCTGGAAACGGAGCTTTCGGATATCGATGCCGGGGGCGAAAACCTGACCCGGCTGAAGGCCGAACTCGACAAGGCCCGCCATGCATTTCGCGAGGCAGCGGAAAAGCTCAGTGCCGAACGCCGCAAGACTGCCGCGAAACTCGACAAGGCGATGGCGGGCGAACTGGAACCCCTGAAGCTGGGACAGGCACGCTTCGATACCGAGATCACGCCGCTGGATGAAGACAAATGGGCGGCGCACGGCATGGACCGTGTGGCGTTTCGTGTCGCCACCAACCCGGGAAGCGCCCCCGGCCCGCTGAACCGGATCGCGTCCGGCGGTGAACTGGCGCGCTTCATGCTGGCGCTCAAGGTCGTGCTTGCCGAAGCCGATCCGGTCCCGGTTCTGGTTTTTGATGAGGTCGATGCCGGGATCGGCGGGGCGGTCGCGGCGGCTGTGGGTGAACGGTTGCAACGGCTCGGCGACGGGGCCCAGATACTTGTTGTGACGCATTCGCCGCAGGTGGCAGCCAAGGGGGCCCGGCATCTGTATGTGCGCAAGGGCGCGGACGGTAAGGTCACCCGGACCGAGGTCGTGCCGCTGGACGGTGACGCGCGGCGCGAGGAAATCGCCCGTATGCTGTCCGGTGAGACCGTGACCAGCGAAGCCCGTGCGGCCGCCGACAGCCTGTTGAAAGGGGCGGCGGCGTGAGCGACAAAGAAAACTCGTTGCGGGATATTCCGGTCGACAGGCTGTTGAAGCACGATGCCTTCGATGAGCTTGCCGCATTGGCCGCCGAGATCGCGGCTCATGACGCCGCGTATTATCAGGACGATGCGCCTCGGATTTCAGACGCCGAATATGATGCGCTCCGCCAACGCAATAACGCGATCGAAGCCCGGTTTCCCGATCTGGTGCGCGACGACAGCCCGTCCAAACGTGTCGGGGCAGGTGTTGCGGCGGGCTTCGGCAAGGTTCAGCACAGCCCGCCGATGCTGTCGCTCGGCAATGCCTTTTCCGATGACGACGTTGTTGAATTCTATGACCGGATACGGCGCTTTCTGAGCCTGACGCCGGACGAGCCGGTGGTGATCGTCGCCGAACCCAAGATCGATGGTCTCTCGGTCTCGCTCAGGTACAGGGACGGGAAGTTCGTGCAGGGGGCGACCCGGGGCGACGGGCGCGAAGGTGAGGATGTTACAGAAAATCTGCGCACGTTGTCGGACGTGCCGATGACGATTACCAATGCCCCGGCGGAAATCGATATCCGCGGCGAAGTCTACATGTCGAAGGCGGATTTCCTGGCGCTGAATGCGCGGCAGGATGAAGCCGGGGGCAAGGTCTTCGCCAATCCGCGCAATGCGGCGGCGGGGTCGTTGCGCCAGAAAGACCCGTCCGTGACGGCGTCCCGGCCTTTGAAGATTTTCACCTACGCCTGGGGATACGTCAGCGGTGTCAACGGGCAGGGCTACGGCGGCGAAATCGACTGGCCGGATCAATGGTCGTTCTATGAAAGGCTGAAAGCCTGGGGCTTCCCCGTCAATCCCTATGCAACGGTGTGCGAAACGTTTCAAGAGACCATGGCACTCTATAAACGCCTCGGCGAAGACCGGGCGGCGCTCGATTACGATATCGACGGGGTGGTCTACAAGGTCAACCGGCTCGACTGGCAGCAACGTCTCGGGTTTGTCAGCCGCGCACCGCGCTGGGCGACGGCGCACAAGTTCCCCGCCGAAAAGGCGACGACGATTGTTAGCAGGATCGATATCCAGGTCGGGCGCACCGGCACACTGACACCGGTTGCACACCTTGAGCCGATTACCGTCGGCGGCGTGGTGGTGCAGCGTGCGACCCTGCATAACGAGGATTACATCCGTGAAAAGGACATTCGCGAAGGCGACCGGGTGCTGATCCAGCGCGCCGGGGATGTCATACCGCAGGTGCTTGAAGTTGATCTGTCGGCCCGCCCCAGCCCCGCGCCAGACCCGTTCAGCATGCCCGATACCTGTCCCGAGTGCGGCAGCCTTGCGGTGCGCGAAGAAGGACAGGCGGCATGGCGCTGTACCGGCGGTCTGATCTGTCCGGCGCAGGCGGTCGAGCGGCTCAAGCATTTCGTATCGCGCGACGCCTTTGATATTGAAGGCTTCGGCGGCAAGCATATCGAGACCTTCTGGCAGGAAGGGATCATCAGGACGCCGGCGGATATATTCCGGCTTGCGGACAAGCGCGACGACCTATCCGGGCGCGACGGCTGGGGCGAGAAATCGGCCGAAAACCTTATTTCTGCAATAAATGACCGCCGTGCCATAGAATTGGCACGATTCATCTATTCACTGGGTATCCGTCAGGTCGGACAGGCCACGGCAAGGCTGCTGGCAAGCCGCTATGGAAGTTTTACGCATTGGCGCGACGCCATGATCGCGGCTGCGGACAGAGACACGGAAGCTTACGCCGAACTCATCGATATCGATGGAATCGGCCCGTCGATGGCGGATGACCTGATCGGCTTCTTTGCCGAGGCACATAATCTGGAGGTGCTGTCAGAGCTGGAAGAGGTGCTGGAGATCGAGGATTTCGTTGCCGCGGACACCGGAAGTTCCGCCATCAGCGGCATGACGCTGGTGTTTACCGGAAACCTCGAAGCCATGAGCCGGTCCGAAGCGAAAGCACGCGCCGAGTCCATGGGGGCCAAGGTCGCGGGATCGGTTTCCGGGAAAACCAACATCGTCGTCGCCGGCCCGGGTGCAGGATCAAAGCGCAGGAAAGCAGAAGATCTTGGTGTCCGGGTGATCTCGGAAGAGGAATGGCTGGACATCATCAATGGTAGAGACTCGCAATTACAACTTTTGTAACTATTTTTGTAAAAGAATAGCCGGATATATGGAATTGTGCGTGCCGTCACATTCCTGAGTTTGGTATAATTGTACGTTTCAAAATACTCGTAACGCCCCAAGGAGGACAACAAATGCCCCATCCCACCGACGTTCATGTTGGTCATCGACTCAGAGAAGTGCGCATCATGCGTGGTCTGACACAGACTCAACTGGGCGAGCGTCTTGGTATAAGTTTCCAACAGGTTCAGAAATACGAGAAGGGTACGAACCGGATCGGCTCAAGCCGTCTCTGGGATATGTGCGGTATTCTCGATGTGCCTGTGAGCTTTTTCTTTGAAGGTCTCGCCGATGACAAGACGGACGACGAAAAGATTTCTCGCCGTGCTCTGCAGCTCGCAAAAGAGCTGGATCGCATCGATGACGACGACGTAAAAGCAAATTTCCTGCAACTGCTTAAAGTCTACAACACGAACTAACGTCCTGTTATGATCCATGCAGGACATGGATCAATGCGTGTTGGAACTGTCATTGTTGAACCTGATCTGAGTGACCCGAACCTGTCGGGCCGCTGGTGGATTGATGATGCCGGCCGTTATCTCCGGCACGGTTGCGTCGAGGCTGGACGGTCGGCAAGGCATCGGGCTTTCGGCTATCTCGGCATGGCCGAAATCGTTGCAACATCCAGGTCCGTCACCGTGCGCTGGGCGGTTCGTCATGTTGCCCCGCCCGCGATGATGACGGCGGCGCATTTTCTGGCATCCCGTGCACCCGGCACCAGTATCGACCTCGAGTATCGCTGGGGCGCCTGGAGCCGGGAAATATTCTCTGTGGAGACGAAAACCGGGATGAATCCCCAGGCGCGGGCTTTGGCCCGGATGGCGTCTATCGGGCGCTATCGGCATGCCCGGCCCTATACCGGCACACAGCAGGCCGCGTACGATCCGGATCGTGTTTTGCATGAAGGCGGTCTGCTGGCGGCAGCATTTATGACCTGGGAGAAGTCCGGGAGAGCATACGCAACCGGTGACAGTGAAGCGCTGGGCTCGTTGGCGCCGCATACCCTCATGTTTCGTGAAATCCGCAATGGTGAGCAATTCGCCTTCGATCATATCGGCGCCTCGACCAGTGCGGTTCAGGTCTTTGGCCGGGATTGGGCACGGACGGCGGTGGGACGGCGCTGTGACCGCTCGCAGCCGGATTTCGAGTATGACGAGCGGGTCTGTGCCACCTATCGGCATGTCAGTGATACCCGCCAGCCGGTTTACGATCATATCCGCGCGGTGATCCGCCGCGCCGGGGATGAGCCGATCTGGGTGCCGTATCGCAGATTGGTATTGCCCATGCGTGACCGTCTTGGGGTCCCGGTTGTGGCTTCGGTCTGTGAGGTATCTCAGGACATCGGCATACCCTTCATGGCGTGATCAGGATCGTCTTCAGGTCTTCCCGGTCGTTCCAGATAATCCATTCCCGGAGGGTTCCCATGCCCGGTCGTGTCCAGATGATGCCGTCCGGCTGCATGTTCCTGTAGCCATAGCGTGCCGCCACACCCTTGGTGACGATGCCCGGCTGCGCCAGTCCGAACAGATAATCCGGTGCCCATTTCAGAACCACCAGCGCCATCAGCAACTTCGACACGGGGTCGCTCAACATCCGCCCGCGATATGTCGGCGCAAGCCAAAGCTCACCGTGATAGGCGATGCGGCCGGTTATCCGTGTCGCCACCGGGGCATGGACCCGGCAACTCTCGTCCGCGCCGACATGCCGCGCCGGATCGGCATAGAACGCCCGCAGATCATGGAGCAGACAGGCAAGGGTTATCCCCTGACAGTCATACAGGCGGACGCACTGTGTCATGACGATGTCCCCGTCACGATCGATACCGGTCATCCAGAATGCGTCGTCCGTATCGAGCGGTGACACGGCAGGATCGAAGTTCGGCATCACCGGCTGCTTGTCGAGTCCCTGGTGCAAGTCTTTGAAGACACTGAAATCACGGCCGGTCTCAAGCTTCATCCCATAGCCCGCCAGGACGTGTTCGTATCTGTCGATGGTGTTCAGGACAGCTGTTTCTGTCCCGTCATGCCACCCGGTTATCTGATCCCTGATCGTCAATTTCCCCTCCGGTCCTTGCATAGCCTTGTGCGAAGCGGCGCGGCGCCGCTGTTTCGGCTTATGCGAGGACCAGGGGAGAATTTTCATGGACGGGGTTGAGCTAAAGACGGCCGGCGGACAGCTGCACTACGGACGGCGGGGGATCGACCGCCTTTATGCGCGTATCTGGGGCGACAGCATTCATTTCGGGGTCTATGAAACCCCGGCCACGTCGCTGGAAGCCGCCGTGGTGGAAACCAAGCGCCAGATGGCGCTCCGGGCGGGATTGCGTTCCGGCCAGCATGTTCTGGAAGCGGCCAGCGGCTGGGGGGCGACAGCACGGTATCTGGTGCGCGAACGGGGGGTGTCCGTGACTGCCACCAATTTCGACGCGGATCATCTGGCGGCATGCCGGACACTGGTGGCGATGTCGGGTTTCGAAAACCGGATTGATTGCGCCCCGGCAGATTTTCACTCACTGCCGTTTGCAGATAACAGTTTCGATGTCTGGTGGTGTCAGGAAGCGACCGTGCATGCTGCGAACAAACCCGCGGTGTTCGCGGAAGCCTTGCGCGTTCTCAGGCCCGGCGGGCGGATTGTCTTCAGTGATCAGACCACGAACCGCCGACGTTGTACGCCTTTGGTGCGCGACAGACTTTGTGCCCGGCACGGGTCGGACGATCTGTTTGGCGCGGCTGATTTTACGAACCTGCTGCGGCGCACGGGGTTTGATGATGTCCGAAGCTGGGACTGGTCGACGCAGATGGCCCGGCATTTCGCCAACCTGACGGGGCGGATGACGGCGACCATGGACGTTCTCAGGGTCGACTTCCCGGCAGAGATGCTGGCGGACAATTTTGCGCTGTGGACGCTGGGCCGGGAACTGGCGGAAAGCGGGACCATCGGCTGGCATGGGTTTGTCGCCCGCAAGCCGGGCGCAAAGAGATAAGCCCGCAAGCCGGGCGCAAAGAGATAAGCCCGCAAGCCGGGCGCATAGGGATAAGCCCGCAAGCCGGGCGCATAGGGATAAGCCCGCAAACCGGGCGCAGTGGGATTAGAAACTCAGGTGTAGGCGCCGGTAATGGCGTCCTGGTGATCCGGGTCGGCATGGACCGACCATTCAACGCGCCCGGCATGGATGCGGAATATCGCCGTGACCAGGGTACAGCCGTAATCATCGCCGCCGTCGCCGGGGCGGCGCAGGACCGATTGTTCTCCGGCGGCACCGCGCTGGAACAGGATGTTTTCCGCCTGTTTCGGATCGCCACCCTTGGCCAGGTAACCGTCAACGGCCTGCTGGCGGTAATCGGACGAGGCGGTGACGGCCTGCTTCATTTTGGCAAAGTGCGAATCCAGCAGGTGGTTGGCGTGACCGGCCGCGCTGTCGACGGTCCTGATCACGCTGGCCGAGGCCGGGGCTTCGATCGACATCGGTGTTTCGACACCCTGCATGGCGATGGCGTGGTGAAAGCCGGATGCCCGGTCCGGGCGGCGCAGGTGCGCGATCACGCCGGGAATGCTGTCGGCTTCAAGAACGGCACGGCATATGAAATGGCGCGGGATACCGGGTTTCAGGTCATCGGCGCGTACATTGTTGATGGTCTGCACCAGCCCGGCATCGGTGACGGCGACGCTGTGTCCGGCGAGCATACCGGGATACAGATAGCTTTCAAACGCCGGCGCATCATCGGGCCGGGCGCGCAGCCAGTAACGGTGTTCCATGAAGTCGCCCGACCCGTCCTCGTTATGGGCGATGACGGCGGGGACGTCATTGGCGAAGTCACCGGCCGAGATCACGGTCGTGCAGGCGTCACTCATGGCGTCGAGACGGGCCGATGCGGTTTCAGGGGGAAAGCGCAGATCGCCACGGCAGTTCCACAGAAACAGGGTCTCGCTGTCGGTGCCGATGGCTTCGGCCATGGCTTCAAGCTCGCGCATGTGGCGGGGGTAGGCCTGCGTTGCCGCATCGCGGAGCGCCTTCAGGTAATCGCTGCCGGCGAAATGTTTCTGGGTTTCGGTGAACTCGGCATTCCGCATGACCGCATCCTTGAACGATGCGGCGACGGCGGTCCCGATGGCATGGCCCAGATCGGTCGGCGAGCCGGAAGCGTCGATGATCGTGATGCCGCTGCTCATGACCGGGATCACAGAAACCGTTCGATATAGCGGTGGAAAGCGCCGACGCGGCTGGGGTGCTGGCGGAAATCGCGCAGTATCTCTCCGCAGGATTCCCTGGATTTGGTTTCCTGCAGCTTGACGCCACGGGCCTGCGCCGCCTTGAAAGCCTTGAGTGCCTTGGCCGAATCCTGATCGTTCACGGTGACATAGTTGAACATGCGCTGGATTTTCGATGTCAGCGGTTCCACGTCCTCGCCGCAAACCTCTGCACGGCCGGTCAGGGTGCCGAAGGCACCGGCAGCTTTCATGGCATCCGCCAGCGGCACCACCGGCTTGGCCGAGACGGGCAGGGCGCGCATGGTCCTGAAACGGGGATCGGCATGGACGATTTCGGCCTGGGCCGGATTGCAGGTGTCGGTCAGGGTGTTGCAGACGGAAATGCGGGCAAAGTACGTGGCCCACTGTTCACCGGTGCGTGGCGAATTTGCCGGGCTGCCGGGATCGTCTTTATGACCCTGCCATATCCGGCGCACGGTATAGGTATAAAAATCCCCGATGTAGACGGTACCCATGGCGAACAGGGCGGTGCCGGGGGGCGTATCCTTGATGGTCGAACACTGGACGGTGAAGGATGCCTTGGTGCCGATGGTACCCTTGGTGCGTTCGATTTTCGAGACG
This sequence comes from Rhodospirillales bacterium, assembly GCA_040218645.1. Lineage (GTDB taxonomy): Bacteria > Pseudomonadota > Alphaproteobacteria > Rhodospirillales > Casp-alpha2 > UBA4479. The sequence goes on along the minus strand of JAVJQZ010000008.1, from coordinate 32,333 downwards.
GTCGGCTTGGCGCACTTGGCGGTCATGTCCTTGGACACGTCTCGCGCGGCAAGCTGGGCGACACGGTCTTTCTGGTTTTCCGAGCGGATGATGACGATCCGTTCGATCACACCGCCTTCGATGAGGAAGTTCCGCCGCCATTCCCGGCGCAGACCCTTCTCGGTTTTTTCAGGTGCGCCGCCGGTCCAGTTGGGCGGTGGCGGGGCGACAAGGACTTCCCCGTTGAATGCCGACTGCGCGTCGGCAGGTCCCGTCAGGCAGGTCAGGGCGGTTAGAACCGGAAGCCATGAGAGAATTGATTTCATGGCTCACTTATACGCGTAGCGGGCGCTGATGAGAAGGGGAAGCGAACAAGACCGGTTATCCCCGCATAAAAAAAGAGAGGCCTGAAAGCCTCTCTTTTCAAATCGATTTCTGATCGGGCGCTGAAGCGGATCAGTGCAGCCGATCCGGCAGTTGATTGATGGCATCGTCGATCAGGGCATTGGCCTTGCTTGCGCTCAGGCTGTCCGCCAGCACCTGCCGGGTGGCAGCGATGGCAACGTCGACGGCACGGGCGCGAACCTGATCGACGGCTTGCTGCTCGGCCATCTGGATACGGTCCATTGCCAGTTTTTCGCGGCGTTCCAGCGAAGCCTTGAGCCGTGCACGGCCTTCACGGTCCATGCGTTCGGCTTCCTGTTTGGCGTGCTGGATGATCGCCTCGGCCTCGCCGGCGGCGTCACGCTGCTTGCGCTGATACTGGGCCAACAGGTCCTGCGCCTCGTTGCGCAGCCGTTCGGCTTCGTCCAGCTCTTTCCTGATCTTCTCGGCGCGGTCGTCGAGCGCCTTGGTCGCCATCTTCGACACCGGCTTGGTGACGAGGAGCACGAAGACGATCAGTGCAACGGCTACCCAGAAAGTGGGATCATGTAGCATCTCGATCTCCCTCAGGCCTTGCCACCGAGGACGCCGTCAACGGCGCCTTCGATCTTGTTACCCGCAGGCGCTTCACCAGTCAGCTTTTCAACCGCATCGGCAGCCACATCAATGGCCACGTCGCGAACGCTTTCCATGGCCTTTTCAACTTCGGCGGCGATGGCTTTCTCGCTTTCGGCGATCTTGGCATCGAGCTTTTGGCCGAGTTCGGCTTCTTCCTTGGCGGCGGCTTCCTGGAGCTGCTGCTGGATTTTCTGAATGTCGGCGTGCGCCGCGGCGCGCGCGTCTGCCAGGGCCTTTTCGTAAGACGCAAGCGTGGCTTCCGCCTCGCGTTGCAGGTCCTCGGCTTTCTTCAGATTGTCTTCCAGTCGCATCTGCCGGGTTTCCAGCGCGTCGGAGATCTTCGGCACCGCGATCTTCCACATGATGAAGAACATCGCGCAGAACGTGATCGTCAGCCAGACCAGCTGCGGTGCGAATGTGGTGACGTCTAACTGAGGCATGACATCCCCGCTTCAAGCGGCGGATTTCGCGGGGGACCGGAACAGTTCCGGCGCCCCCAGAAACCAGCCTTAAATCAACCGAACAGAATGACCAGTGCGATAACCAGCGCGAACAGCGCGATGGCTTCAACGAGCGCGAAGCCCAGCATCGTCATCGGGAAAACCGCGCCCTGAGCGGACGGGTTACGGCCAACGGCCTGGATGAATGATGCGAAGATGTTACCGATACCGATACCGGAACCGATAACGCCGATAACGGCGAGGCCGGCACCGAGGAGCTTTGCAGCTTCAAGTTCCATGGGTCAGATCCTTTCTAGTTTAGTTCAATAGTTAAAAACAATATCCGCGTACCTTAGTGAAGATGCAGCGCATCGTTCAGGTAAAGGCACGTCAGAATGGTGAACACGAACGCCTGAAGGAAGGCGATCACGAATTCGAGGCCCGTCAGCGCAACGACGAAGACGAACGGCAGCCAGCCCGCGGCGATACCCAGCGAGATGATGAAACCGGCGAACACCTTCAAAAGCGTGTGACCGGCCAGCATGTTGGCGAACAGACGAACGCTCAGGCTGATCGGGCGCGACAGGTAGGAAATGATTTCAATGGGGACCAGCAGCGGCGCCATCACCATCGGCACGCCCGGCGGCATGAAGAAGGCCAGGAAGTGCAGCTTGTGTTTGGCGATGGCAATCAGGGTCACGCCGATGAAAATGAAGAACGCCATCGCAAAGGTGACGGCGATATGGCTCGTAAAGGTGAACGAGTAGGGCATCATGCCCCACATGTTGCCGACCAGGATGAACATGAAGATCGTGAAGATGAACGGGAAATAGGGGCGGCCTTCGCTGCCCACCGTATCCTTGAGCATATTGGCGATGAACACGTAACTGAGTTCCGCCATGGACTGCCAGCGTCCCGGTATCAGCGCGCTTTTGCGCATGCCGCCGACCAGGAACAGGGTGACGGTCAGAACCGTCAGCACCATGAACAGTGATGAGTTTGTGAAAGATGCGTCGATGCCCGCGATATTGATATCTACGAGCTTCTTGATCTCGAACTGTGCGAGTGGGGATTGTCCCTCAGCCACGTCGATCTGTCCCTTTCTCGGGCGTCACGGGAGCTTCAGGCCCGGACGCGTCTTCTTTTTCTCTATAGCCCATGGTGTTACCCATACCAGAGGCCATGCGATATACGTTCATCACGCCTGCGGCGAACCCCAGAATAATGAACACCACCATGGCCCAGGGACGCGTATCCAGCCACTCGTCGAGGACCCAGCCAATTGCCAGCCCCACGGCCACGGCGGAAACTAACTCGACAGACACCCGAAAAGCAAGCCCTAGAGCCGTCTGTGGCGGCCTATTTACGTTACTTTTCCACAGCCGCCGTGATTCCTCTGATTCCCGGGCTTTTTTTAGCTTCTGCCCGAAGCTGTCGAGGTCGTTCGGCGGCGGCCTGGTGTTGTCGTCATCGGATGTCATTGGTATCCCCCGAGGCGTTGTTCCGCCTCAAAAACATGACCATGCCACCCCATGTCCGTCCCCAAGTCCCGGCTGTTGTAGCAAAATAACCCGGCCCCGCAAGCTTTGATTTGCGGGCGCGGGATTTCCCCTCTTCCTGTCCTTCTCCCAAGGGAGAAGGGACTCACGGATCACCGCCCCTCTCCCTGGGGAGAGGGTGGCGCGGAGAGCCGGGTGAGGGGCCTGTTGCGAACTGAGCTTAAGCCGTCTGCCTGATCTGCTCGGCTTTCTGGAGATCGACGGAAACCAGCTGTGAGACGCCGCGTTCCGACATCGTCACCCCGTACAGCCGGTCCATGCGGGCCATGGTCATACGGTGGTGGGTGATGACCAGGAAGCGGGTGCTTTCCTGCTTCGACATATGTTCCAGCATGGCGCAGAAGCGGTCGACGTTGGCGTCATCAAGTGGTGCGTCGACCTCGTCGAGGACGCAGATCGGCGACGGATTCGTGAGAAACACCGCGAACAGCAGCGACAGCGCCGTCAGGGCCTGCTCACCCCCCGACAACAGGGTCAGGTTCTGCATTTTCTTACCGGGTGGTGAGGCCATGATTTCAAGACCTGCATCCAGCGGATCGTCGGCTTCGGTCAGTTCCAGGTGTGCCTGACCGCCGCCGAACAGCTTCTGGAACAGTTCCTGGAAGTGTGTGTTCACTTCCTCGAATGACTGCAGCAGCCGCTGGCGGCCTTCGCGGTTCAGTTCCGAGATTCCCCGGCGCAGTTTGTCGATGGCCTTGATCAGGTCTTCACGCTCGGTATTCAGGGTTTCGATCTGTTCTTCCAGTTCGCGCATTTCCTGTTCGGCGCGCAGGTTCACCGGTCCCATGGTTTCGCGTTCGCGCTGCAGCCGTTCGACCTTGCGCTCGGTCTGCTCGAGGTCTGGCAGGTCTTTTTCCGGGTCGAGACCGGATATCTCGAATAGCTGATCAGGACGGCATTCAAGCCGGTCGTCGACCCGTTCAGCAATCGCGTGGCAGGTCTGCAGCGCCTGTTCGACGCTGCCTTCAGCGCGGACCCGGTTTTCCCGTGCCCGGGCCATGTCGGCCTCGACGGTACGAAGCTTCTTGTCGGCTTCGGCGAGGCGCGTTTCCGCGGTCTGCAGCTTGTCGGCGGCATCGCGGCGGTTCTGTTCGGCTTTCTCGATCTCGCTGAGCAGGGCCTGACGGCGTTCGTTGAGCGTCGCCGGTTTTGCCGCCAGTTCCTCGCGCACGGCTTCAAGCTCGGTACGGCGGGCCGTCAGTTCTTCGAGACGCGACCCGGAGCCCTGCTTGCGGTCGGCCCAGGACTGGGTCTCGCGGCTGATCGCTTCCAGACGCTGAGCCCGTTCGCGGGCCATGCGTTCGATCTCGTCATGGCGGGCGCGGCATTCCATCAGATGCGTGCGCAGCCCCGACAGTTCTTCACGCATGGTTTCGATCTGCGTGCGGTCGCCGTTGATGTCGGGCAGTGCGGCCAGTTCGCCCCGGGCTTCCTCAAGCTGTCCGCCGGCTTCGGCAAGGTCGCTTTCCTGGGTCGTGATCTGCTCACCGACGGCGGCCAGACGCGAGCCGTGTGCGGCCATGCGTTCCTTGATCTTCGACAGGGCTTCGCGGATATCGGCGAGGGCTTTTTCAGTGTTGCGAACCCCGTCACGTGCGGCCTGCACGGCTTCGGTCCGTTGCTGCACAAGTTCACGGGCCTGCTCAAAAGCCCTGTCGGCATCCGCAAGGCGCTGGTTGGCGCCGGTGGCCTGGCCTTCAAGTTCACGGAGCCGGTTGCGCTGCTCCAGACGGCGGGCGGCGGACGTGGTGGCACCGGCGGCGATGGTATAGCCGTCCCAGCGGACAAGGGCGCCGTCGCGGGTCACCAGCCGTTGGCCGGGCCGCAGCCGGGCGATCATCGCATCGGCACCGGCAAGGGTATCGACCACACCGATCTGGGCCAGACGGCGGGCCAGCGCGGCCGGAGCCTGCACCCACTGGCTGAGCGGCGTTGCGCCGGCCGGCAGGTGTGGGGCATCCGTGAGCGGTGGCAGGGCGCGCCAGTGAATGTCGGCGGCCTCGTCGATCGGGGCTTCGATTTCGTCCCCCAGCGCTGTGCCCAGCGCAATTTCGAATCCGGGTTCGACGGACACCGCATCGATCAGCGGCGGGAACATGTCGGGATCGCCGGTATCCAGCAGCTTGCTCAGCGCTTCGCGTTCGGCGGCCAGCTTGGTGGCGGCGTCGCGGGCTTCGTTGAGCGTGCCGCGCAGGGCTTCGCGTTCGGCTTCGGCGGTCTTTTGTGCCGTCTCGGCGGCTTCCAGAACCTCGTGGGCATCGCCGACGGCGCTTTCGGTGCGTGCCAGATCGGCTTCGGCATCGCTCAGCGCATCCGCTTCCGGTGCGTCGGCTTCGAGCCGGGCGCGTTCGGCGGTCAGTTCTTCGAGCCGTCCGCCGAGACGGGTCTGGCGCTGTGTCAGATCATCGAGCCGGCGCTGCAAAGAGCCGCGGCGGGCTTCGGTATCGGCGACCCGCTGGGTCAGGCCTGACAACGCTGTTTCATGGGCTTCCACGGCCTCCCCGGCAGCGGCCAGTTCACTGCCGGCGCGTTCGCGGTTTTCTTCCTCGCCCTCGCGAGCGGCGACGATGGCTGCATGCTCTTCGGACAGCCGGGCGTGGGCCGCTTCGGCGTCGGTGATCAGGGACTGTTCGCGGGTGGTGTCGGCGATGGTCTCTTCGATGCGGTGGCGGGTATCGGCGGCTTGCGCTTCGATCCGCTTTTCTTCCTCGTCCAGGCCGTCGCGGGCAATGACAAGGCGTTGCAGCGCGGCGCCCGAGGCGGCTTCGGCGTCGCGCAGCGCCGGAATGTCGGCGGCGGCTTCGGCCTGTTCGGTGCCGGCCTCGGCGACGATCACGCCGAGACGGTTGACCTCGGCTTCGACTTCGCTGAGCTGTACGCGGTATTTATCAAGGTCCTTTTCCGCCGTGGTCCAGCGCAGATAGAACAGTGTCGCTTCTGCGGTGCGGATGAGGTCCGACAGGTTGCGGTAGCGGGTCGCCTGGCGAGCCTGTTTCTTGAGCCCGTTCATCTGCGATTCAAGGGTGACGAGGATATCGTCGAGGCGGTCGAGGTTGGTTTCCGCACCCTTCAGCCGCAGTTCGGCTTCGTGGCGGCGGGAGTGCAGACCGCGGATACCGGCGGCTTCTTCGAGCAGAAGGCGGCGTTCGGTCGGCTTGGCGGCGATCACCGCGCCGATCTTGCCCTGGCTGACCAGCGCCGTGGAGCGCGAGCCGCTGCCCTGATCGGCAAACAGCAGCTGTACATCGCGGGCGCGGACGTCGGCGCCGTTGATCTTGTATAATGAGCCCTTTTCGCGTTCGATGCGCCGCGCGATCTCGAGATCGTCACCTTCGCCGAACTGCACCGGCGCGCCTTTCATGGCGTTGTCGAGGGTCAGCACCACTTCGGCGACGTTGCGCGGCGGGCGGCGGTCGGTGCCCGAGAAGATGACGTCATCCATCTCGCCGCCCCGCATCTGCTTGGCCGAGGTCTCGCCCATGACCCATTTCAGGGCTTCGACAAGGTTCGACTTGCCGCAGCCGTTGGGGCCGACAACCCCGGTCAGACCGGCGTCAATATCCAGCGTCGTCGGTTCGACGAAGGATTTGAACCCGCTGAGGCGCAATTTCTTGAAATGCAGCACGCTCGTTAATGCTCCCAAAACCCGGCAGGGGATCGTGTGTCGGGGTCCCCGGCAAACGGCCTAAGACCCTGAGTATACCTGATATTATGTAAATATGGCGTCTTTTTGTCATATTTACACAACATATTGGGGGACTATAGGGGCCGGTTGCAGCCCGAGTCGAGCAATTTCAGCAGCCGCTTTCGGGTATTTCTGGGGATAAGTTCAGGGCCCGAAACCCCGGGCCCGGCGCAAGGCGCCGCCCACTTCCGCAGGAGAGGGCGCGGGCTTACTGCGCCGCTTTAAGCGCTTCGTCGATGGCGGCCTTGAGCTTGTCGACTTCCATAGCATGTTCGACCTTTTCCCCGGCAACGAATACCGTCGGCGTGGCGTTGACGCCCATTTCCTTGTTGGCCTTGCGGGCTATTTCCTGGATGCCGTTCATCAGATCGGCATTGCGGATGCACTGATCAACGTCGTTGGGGCCGAGGCCGGCCATGCGCGCGACCATGGTCAAAGCCTGCAGCGGGTTTTCGGCGCGGCCCCACTGCTGCTGGGTGTCGAAGAAGATATCGACCATGCCCTGATGACGTTCCGGGCCGGCGCAGCGGGCGATCATCGCCGCGGCGAGACCCGGCGAGTTGGTCGGGAAATCGCGGAAGATGAACTTCACCTTACCGGTGTCGATATATTCCTTTTTAATCACCGGATAGACGTTGGCGTGGAAATGCTGACAGGCCGGGCAGGAAAGCGAGGCATATTCGATGATTTCAACAGGCGCATCAGCCTTGCCGGTCACCAGTTCGGTCATCGCGGCCTCGGTATCGACGATCTTGGCCTGAGCATCCGGTGCAAAACCGAATGCGAGTGCGGCGGCGGCAAAGCCCATCAGGGCACGGCGTGAAATCAGCATCTATCAGAACTCCATTCTTGAACAGTCGGATTATATGGTCATTTGTCGGCGGCGCGGCGGCGGGCCACGTGTTCGCCAAGCCGGGTCAGGGCGTCTTTGAGTTCGTCATCGCCGACGCTGGACAGGCTTTGTTCGATTTCGGCCATCCGTTCGGGCCGGATTTGCGGCAGCGGGGGGCGTTTGTCGGTTCGTTTTTTCGGCAACGGGCCGTGGATGATCTTGATGTCGCCGACGGCCCGGAAACCGAAGAAGCGGTTGATCCGTTCCAGCAGTATCGGCTGAAAATGTATGACCTCGGTCGCCAGCGCCCCGTTTTCAAGGATCAGATACAGCGTACCGGGCTGGCTGCGGTCGCGCGAAAAGCGGATGCGGTCGGGCAGGCTGTGCGAGCCGATCAGTTCTCCGGCGATGCTCGGCCATTCATTGACGATGGCGGCATCGACGAAACCGCGCTTGTCCAGCGCCTTGCGCGTCAGGCCGTTGATCATCCGGCCAAGCGGTTGCGAGCGCGCGCGCCGGGCGGCCTGGATGTTGGCGTTGGGTCCGTACTGGGACATGGCCGGTGTGGGTTCCTGTTGCCGTTGCGCGGTCATTCGGACGTATTATTCCGGGATCGTAGGGGTGTGGCCGGGGCGGGGCAAGAGGTGGTTGGCAAACTCGCGATCTTGTGTTCGCTTGCGTGCGGGCGCCCGCCGGGGACATGATGCCCGGGAAGCAAATGACCAAGAACAAACGTATATCCAAAGCCGATCATAACAGCCTCCATGACATTCGTGTGGCGCTCCTTCACTGGTATGACGCGCACCGCCGCGATCTTGCGTGGCGGGCAAAGCCGGGCGAACGTCCCGATCCGTACCGGGTCTGGCTGTCGGAAATCATGCTGCAACAGACCACGGTCGCCACCGTCGGTCCGTATTTTGGCGAATTTATGGCACGCTGGCCGGACGTTTCATCCCTGGCCGCCGCCGATCAGGACGAGGTTCTGGTGGCGTGGCAGGGGCTCGGCTATTACGCCCGCGCCCGTAATCTCCTGAAGTGCGCCCGGGTGGTGGCGAACGACCATGGCGGCGTGTTTCCGGATACGCTCGACGGCCTGCTGGCGCTGCCGGGGATCGGCCCCTACACCGCGCGGGCCATTGCCGCGATTGCCTTCGACCTGCCGGAAATGCCGGTGGATGGCAATATCGAACGGGTCACGGCCCGACTCTATCATATTGAAACGCCGCTTCCTGCGGGGAAGACGGAGATCGCCGCCAAGGCTGCGCCGTTCGCCGATCCGCACCGGCCCGGCGATTTCGCCCAGGCGATGATGGATCTGGGGGCCACCGTGTGCACGCCGACGTCGCCGAAATGCCTGATGTGTCCGCTGGCCGGTTTCTGCCGCGCCCGGGCAAAGGGCGATCCGGCACGTCTGCCGGCGCGTGCGGCGAAGGCCAAACGCCCGGAGCGGTGCTGCGTGATGTTCTGGATCGAAAACGCCGAAGGAGCGGTGCTGCTGCGCAAAAGGGCGGAAAGCGGTCTGCTCGGCGGCATGACCGAACTGCCGTCAACACCGTGGCGAGAGGGGGTCTGGCCGGACGATCAGGAGATTGCGGATCACCGGCCGCTGGACGCGGACTGGCATGACGTGCCCGGTGAGGCGGTGCACGTCTTTACCCATTTCCGCCTGACCATCCGGCTGCTGCGCACCACAGCGCGACAGGGTGCGAATGCAGACGGGTTCTGGGTACGGCCTGAGGACTTTCCGGCGCACGCCCTGCCGACGGTGATCAAGAAAGCCGTGAAGCTGGTGATGGGTAATCGCTGACCCCTCACCCGGCTCGCTTTGCTCGCCACCCTCTCCCCAAGGAGAGGGATGTTGCTGCGAGAGTTCCTTCTCCCTTGGGAGAAGGACAGGATGAGGGGATCAGTCAGACGCTACCGCCCGCTTGAAGGCATCGAGGTCTTCGTCGAGATGCTGGGCGATGAAGCGGGTCAGGGCCTGTGCCTGCAGGATCGCCTGGCCGCGCTGGGGCAGGCCGAGGACGCGGTCCAGCTCGATCAGTGTGTTGACCAGACGCCGCAGGCCATGATGTTCGGCCCAGGCCTGAAAGTCCTGTGTCTGGCGGGTCAGTTCCGGAATGTTGCCGGCAACGGCCAATTCGCACATCCGCTGTGCGCGGGTTTTCGGCTCGGGGGTGTCCGTCATCAGTGCCCCCAGCACACGCTCCGCACCGTCAGCGGCGACAAGGTCGTCGATGACGCGGCGGTCGAGCATGTCCCAGATGATTTCCATCGTCGTGTTTACTCGTCGTATTCAATAAGAGCTTCGAACGGCACACCGATTTTGTCACGGCCGCCGAGAAAAGTCAGTTCTATGATGCATGCCGCGCCGACGACCTTGGCGCCGACCTTGTCGAACAGGGCCAGCGAAGCGCCGAGCGTGCCGCCGGTTGCCAGCAGGTCATCAAGCACCACGACCCGCTGGCCGGGGGCTATCGCGTCGGCTTGAATCTGGATCGTGTCGGAGCCGTATTCGAGATCGTATTCGTGGCTGATGACCTCACCCGGCAGCTTGCCCGCCTTGCGGACCATGCAGAAGCCGAGGCCGAGCTTGGCGGCAAGCGGGGCTGCGACCAGAAAGCCGCGGGATTCGATACCGGCGAGTACGTCGGGCTGATAGGTGGAAACGATCCGGGCCAGACGTCCGAGCGCCACCTGCCAGGCATCGGGATGCGCCAGCAGGGTCGATATATCGTAGAAAAGGATGCCCGGTTTCGGAAAATCCGGCACGCCGCGAATATGTTCTTTAAGATCCATCAACGTCTCCCTGTTTGAGCGCGCATCCTAGCATGGCCGGGTCGGGGTGCAATCGCGGAGTGACGCCCGCAATGCCGCCTGCATTGCCTCCTGTCGAGAGTTGCAAGGCTCCGGTAAACGTGGTTCGGTTTAAGATCACAACTCACAAGAAAAAAGGCCGGGGCGATGTCATCCAGCACACATGTTTTTCACCGCGCACCGAAAACCGGGATGCCTACCGCCGTCGCGGGCGACGGCATTTATATCATCGACAGCACCGGCAAACGCTATCTGGATGGCTCGGGCGGCGCGGCGGTGTCCTGCCTCGGCCATTCCGACCAGGACGTGATCAACGCGATCAAGGGCCAGCTCGACCGGATCCCGTTTGCGCATACCGGCTTTTTCACCTCCGAACCCGCCGAGGAACTGGCCGATTATCTGGTGGCCCGTGCACCGCGCGATGAACACCGCAGCATGCACGCAGCCTACTTCGTGTCCGGGGGGTCGGAAGCGGTCGAAGCGGCGCTGAAGATGGCGCGGCAGTATCACCTGGAACGCGGCGAGCCTGCCCGCGGCCGCTATATCGCGCGGCGCCAGAGCTATCACGGCAATACCCTGGGCGCGCTTGCCGTCGGCGGCAACGTCTGGCGACGTGAACCCTATGCGCCGCTTCTGGTCGAGACATCGCTGATCGCGCCCTGCTATCCGTATCGCGATCAGAACAGCGACGAGAGCGAGGAAGAATACGGGCTCCGCATCGCCAACGAACTGGAAACCGAAATCCTTCGCCTCGGCCCCGAAAACGTCTCCGCATTCATCGCCGAAACCGTCGGCGGCGCCACCGCCGGCGTGCTGCCGCCGGTTAAAGGCTATTACAGGCGCATCCGCGAGATCTGCGATCAGTACGGCGTGGTGATGATCCTGGACGAAGTGATGAGCGGCATGGGCCGGACCGGGTATCTGTTCGCCTGCGAAGAGGACGGCGTGGTGCCGGATATCGTCTGTATCGCCAAAGGTCTCGGGGCCGGGTATCAGCCGATCGGCGCGACGATGGTCACGGACAAAATCTATAACGCCTTTATCGAAGGCTCCGGGTCTTTCCTGCACGGTCACACCTATATGGGACATCCGGCAGCCTGTGCCGGCGCGCTGGCGGTGCAGAAGAAAATCGACAGCGAAAATCTGCTCGACGCGGTCCGGCGGCAGGGCGCACACTTGGTCGACAAGCTGCATGAGCGCTTCGGCAACCATGCCCATGTCGGCGACATTCGCGGGCGCGGTCTGTTCATCGGTCTTGAACTGGTCAAAGACCGAGCCGGCAAGTCAACTTTCGATCCGTCGCAGAAGCTGCACCTCAGGATCAAAAAGCATGCGTTCGAGGCGGGCCTGATCTGTTATCCGGGCGGTGGTACCAAGGACGGGGTGAACGGCGACCATGTGCTGATTGCCCCGCCGTTTATCATCAATGATGAACAGCTCGATGAACTCGTCGACAAACTGGCCGGCGCGGTCGAAACCTCTCTTGGTGAAATAAAGGCCTGATTTGTGCGAATATCGGCATAGGCAGCGGTGTCTTGCGTGCTTTGAATGCTGTGCTACACTTTTTCCCATTAATGACAGACGGGATAAAAATGACCGCGTCAGGGAGGCTGAAATCAGGGGGTGCCCCTAGCACCATAGACATCATGAGGCATGATGTTCATAATATCATGAACCATGGTGTAGGGAGCGCCACAAACTTATCACACACGGAATTCGCTCGTTGGCCGACCCTTTTAGTAGGCGTTGCGACGATCGATCGATCGGACATGACGTCTGGTCAGTTCAAGGCCGGTCAAAAAGACCGTCCGGCATTCGGCATTTTCAGGCCGGGGCAAACCCCGGCCGGGAGATGTCTTAAGTGATTTGGAGAACTCAACTAAATCAAATCTCAAGGAGGAGTCACAATAATGCACTTCAAGAAAACTCTGGCGGTTAGCGCCGCCGTTATCGGTCTCTCGTTTGCCGCAGGCAGCGCAGATGCCGCCGGCAAGTTCATCTCCATCGGTACCGGTGGTGTCACCGGTGTGTACTACCCGACCGGTGGTGCGATCTGCCGTCTGGTGAACAAGAGCCGCAAGGAACACGGCATCCGTTGCTCGGTGGAATCCACCGGCGGGTCCGTCTACAACATCAACACCATCCGTGCCGGCGAGCTGGACATGGGCGTTGCACAGTCCGACTGGCAGTATCATGCCTATCACGGCACGTCGAAGTTCGAAGACCAGGGCCCGTTCAAGGAACTCCGTGCGGTGTTCTCCGTTCACGCCGAGCCGGTGACCATCGTCGCCCGCAAGGACTCAAACGTGAAGCACGTCATGGACCTCAAGGGCAAGCGCGTGAACATCGGTAACCCGGGTTCGGGTACCCGTGCATCTTGGGAAGTCATGGCCGAAGCCCTCGGCATGGGTCCGGACGCACTGGCGCTGGCCACCGAGTTCAAGTCGTCCGAACAGTCCCAGGCACTGTGCGACAACAAGATCGACGCGTTCTTCTTCCTGGTCGGTCACCCGTCGGGTTCGATCAAGGAAGCGACCACGTCCTGCGAAGCGAACATGGTCGCCGTTGACGGTCCGGCCATCGACAAGCTGGTCGCCGACAACTCGTTCTATCGTACGGCAACGATCCCCGGTGGCATGTACACCGGCACGGACGCGGACACCCCCACGTATGGTGTCGGTGCGACGTTCGTGAGCTCGACCAAAACGCCGGACGACACCGTCTATGCCGTGGTCAAGGCCGTGTTTGAAAACTTCGAAACCTTCACCAAGCTGCATCCGGCATTCGCCAACCTCAAAAAAGAGGAAATGGTGAAGGATGCGCTTTCCGCACCGCTGCATGGCGGGGCCGCCAAATACTACAAGGAAGCCGGTCTGGTTAAGTAAGCCGGTTATCGGGGGCGGGCTCTGGTCCGCCCCCGATCCTTTTTGGACATTTGAAAAACAACGCCGGGCAACCGGCATAATAAGCCGAACAAGTGCGGCAATTTTCGCTGCAACGGGACTTTTCAGGGGTGCTTACAGAGCCGGCATATGACCGGCAGGGGCGAGAAGGAAAACGGACATGAGTGAGAAAACGGCTCCCGAGAACAAGCTGTCAGAGATTGATCTCGACGATCTTGTCGCATCATCGGATACCGGCGGGCGTAACCCCGTAGGTGGCGTCGGGAAGTTCCTGACCATCGTCGCCATTGCCTGGTCCGTTTATCAGTTGTGGATCGCATCGCCGCTGCCGTTCATGTTCGCGGACATCATTCCGATCCCAAACAACTCGCATACCCGCCCGACGCACCTCAGCTTCGCCATCTTCCTGGCCTTCATGGCCTATCCGGCATTCAAGAATTCACCCAAGGACCGTATCCCCATTATTGACTGGGTGCTGGCCATTGTCGGGACATGCTGTGCGGCATACCTCGCCGTCTTCGCGACATCACTGGCCGACCGTCCGGGTCTGCCCAACACCGCCGATCTGACGGTGTCGGCGATCGGGCTTGTGTGTCTGCTCGAAGCCACGCGCCGTGCGCTCGGCCCGCCACTGATGATCGTCGCGATGGTTTTTGCGTCCTACATCTTCTTCGGTGAATACGCACCGGAAATCATCGCCTGGCAGGGGGCCTCGTTCAACAAGGCGATGTCGCACCTGTGGATCACCCAGGAAGGCGTGTTCGGGATTGCGCTCGGGGTTTCCACCAGCTTCGTCTTCCTGTTCGTGCTGTTCGGCGCATTGCTGGACAAGGCCGGTGCCGGGAACTACTTCATCAAGGTCGCGTTCGCGGCGCTGGGTCACCTGCGCGGCGGTCCGGCCAAGGCGGCGGTGCTGGCCTCGGCCATGACCGGCCTGATTTCCGGCTCGTCCATCGCCAACGTGGTGACGACCGGGACCTTCACGATTCCGCTGATGAAGCGGGTCGGGTTTTCGGCTGAAAAAGCCGGCTCCGTCGAGGTCGCCTCCTCGGTCAACGGTCAAATCATGCCGCCGGTGATGGGCGCGGCGGCATTCCTGATGGTTGAATACGTCGGCATTTCATATCAGGAAGTCGTCAAGCACGCCTTCCTGCCGGCTGTCATCTCCTACATCGCGCTGTTCTATCTGGTTGACCTTGAAGCCGCCAAAAGCGGCATGAAGGGCTTGCCCAAGTCCGGGCCGATGCGCTCGGTCATGCAAAAGGTCAACGGCTTCCTGATCGGCATCGCCGTGACCGCCGTGCTGGCGGCGATCACCTATTACGGCATCGGCTGGATGAAGGGTGTGTTCGGCGATAATGCCGGGTTGGTCCTGACCGCCGTTCTGGTGGTGATCTATGTCGTGCTGGTTCGGTTTGCCGCGCAGTATCCGGATCTTGAACTGGACGATCCGAATGCCGAGGTCGTCGAACTGCCGGAAATGGGCCCGACCGCGAAAACCGGTTTCCACTATCTGCTGCCGATCGTGGTGCTGGTCTGGTTCCTGATGGTTGAGCGCAAGTCGCCCGGCCTGTCGGCGTTCTGGGCCACGGCGCTGCTGATCTTCCAGGTGCTGACGCAGAAGCCGCTGAAGGCGTTCTTCCGCGGCGAAAGTGATTATGTCGGCGCCTTCAAATCGGGTGTTGCCGATCTTCTGATGGGGTTGACCGATGGTGCCCGCAACATGATCGGGATCGGTGTCGCCACTGCCACCGCCGGTATCATCGTCGGTGCGGTGTCGCTGACCGGGATCGGTCAGGTCATGGCGGAACTGGTCGAATTCCTTTCCGGCGGCCATCTGATGGTAATGCTGGTACTGGTAGCGGTCATCAGCCTGATCCTCGGCATGGGCCTGCCGACGACGGCAAACTACATCGTCGTGTCGTCGCTGATGGCCGGTGTCGTTGTTCAGCTGGGGGCGCAGGAAGGCCTGATCGTGCCGCTGATCGCGGTGCACCTGTTCGTGTTCTACTTCGGCATCATGGCGGATGTGACGCCACCCGTGGGGCTGGCGTCATTCGCCGCGGCGGCGGTTTCCGGCGGCGACCCGATCAAGACCGGGTTCGTGGCGTTCTTCTACAGCCTGCGGACCGTGATGCTGCCGTTCCTGTTCATCTTCAACACCGATCTGCTTCTGATCGATGTCGGATGGGTCGACGGGATCATCGTGTTTATCGTGGCCACGGCGGCGATGCTGGTGTTCGCGGCGGGCACGCAGGGATATTTCTTTGCCCGCTCGAAGATGTATGAGTCGGTTCTGCTGATCCTGATCGCGTTCACCCTGTTCCGGCCCGGGTTCTGGCTGGATATGGTCTGGCCGCCGTATCATCAGGTCGATGCAACGAAGATCGATGAACTGGCCGCCGACATGAAGTCGGGGGCGGATATCCGGGTCAAGGTCGGTGGTGAGAACCTTGCAACAGGTCAGCGCGTCGAGAAGTTCGTCGTCCTGCCGCTTGGTGACAAGATGGCAGACGGGCACGAACGTCTGCTGTCCAACGCAGGCCTCGGGCTCGAGGAGCGCGATGGCAAGATGATCGTCGCCGATGTCGGCTTCGGCAGCCCGGCCGAGAAGGCGAAGATCGACTTCGACTGGGAGGTCATGATCGTCGAGCTGCCGTCAGACCGACTGCCGAAGGAAATCTTCTGGATACCGGCTCTCGGCATACTCGGCCTGATCATCGTGATGCAGCGCAGGCGCGGGAAACAGCCCGGCGAAGCCTGATCATCGTTCTCGATTAAACGGAAACGCCGCACCTTCGGGGGCGGCGTTTTTCGTTGCGCGGCGGGGCACTCATCCTTGGCGTTCCGCCCGCTTCGCGCACAAGACGGCTCTTTGAGCCTCTTCAGGATGAGGGAGGAAACCTGCACCTCATCCTGAGGAGCGGCCATGCCGCGTCTCGAAGGATGAGTGAAAGTTCACTAGCGTGGCCGGACCAGATCTTCCCACACCGACTGGCCTTTGACGTACTGCCGCCAGGACCGGCGAATCCGGGAATAGGGGCGATTGGATTTCTGCAATTCCTGGGTGATTTCATCCCACGCCGTACGCATGGCATCCGTGACTTCACCCGGCCACGGCTGGACGTCTGCCCCCGATTTGATGATCTCTTTGAGGGCATCGAACTGCAGGGCTTCGCCGGTGGCAATGGCATGGCGGATGTTGTCGCTGCAGGCCGTTGCCAGCTGCGCCCGCTGCACTTCGCTAAGGGCGGCCCACGTGTCCTTTGCCATCAGCAGCACAAACACCTTGGCAGGGGTGCGCCAGCCCGGAACATAGTAGGTCCAGCCGCTGCGCTGCGCACCCAGGGCGAGATCGACATGCGGCGCGGATATCTGGGCACCGTCGAGCAGGCCGGATTCCATGGCGATCAGGGTTTCCGCATATGAAAAATCCACGACTTCCGCACCCAGGTGTCTGAACATGTCACCTGCCGGGCCGCTGGCCCGGATGCGCATGCCCTTGAAGTCCTGTGCCGTTTTTAGCGGTTTCCTGAACCAGCCCCCGGCGGCATGGGGGATGATCCCGCAGGGAACCCCACCCAGGCCCATTTCGTTCAGGCGTCCGTCCAGCAACTCCCGTCCGCCGCCTGCCGTCATCCAGCCCAGATACGCCGGTACCGACGCGCCAAAGGGCGGTCCGGCGAGAAGCGACAGGGACGGGTCGCGTCCGGCGAGGACATCCATGTCCGTGAAATAGGCATCAATGGCACCGGAAATCACCGCGTCAACGGCTTCGGCATTCGGCACAAGTGCGCCCGGTGGGTTGAAGCGGACATCGAGCGTGCCGTCGGAAATCCGCCACACGGTGGTTTCCAGGCGCCGTGCCAACGTACCGTGCCCGGCCAGTCCCTCGCCATAAGCACTGGCCATGTTGAAACGCCGCACGTTTGCCCTGGCCTGTTTTTCGATCGTACCGGCATCCGGGGTGGCGTCCTTTGCCGTGGCGCCGTCAGCGGATGCGGGATCCGGCTTCGGCTTCTCTGCCGGTGGCGGCGCTTCGGCGATGCCGATTTCCTGCTTCACGTTGTGCGCAAGACGGGGCGCAATGACCGTGGTGCCGAAGACGATCCCGGCGACGATGCCGATGATCAGGCCGATGACGGCGTTACGCATGTGTCCCCCATGAGAACTGTACTGAATTCTTGTCCGGGCGGATCAGCCACGCCGGTTTCGCCATCGATAGCACCGATTGGGGGGAGACTTCCAGCATTGCGCAAGAAAGTCAGGGTAGGGGCTAAAGCGTGTCGAGCGGGAGTTTCAGGTAACGGGTGCCGTTGTCTTCGGGGGCCGGCAGCCGGCCGGCCTGGATGTTGACCTGCACGCTGGGCAGGATCAGCACCGGCATCGACAGGGTCGCATCCTTGTCCGCACGCATTTTCGCGTATGCTGCGGCATCCTTTGCCGCCTGCAGATGAATGTTGGCGGTGCGCTGTTCGGCAACGGTGTTGCAGACCACCAGATCGCGTCCGCCCGGCTGGTAATCGTGACAGAGAAACAGCCGTGTCGTATCGGGCAGCGAAAGGATTTTCTGGATCGAGCCATAGAGGGTTTTGCCGTCACCACCGGGAAAATCGCAACGTGCGCTGCCGTAATCGGGCGCGAACAGGGTGTCGCCGATAAATGCCGCGTCACCGAATACGTATGTCCCGCACGCCGGGGTATGGCCCGGGGTGAACATCATGTGCCCGGCAAGCTCGCCGATCCGGATTTCCTCACCGTCGGCAAAAAGATGATCGAACTGGCTGCCGTCAGTCGGAACGTCGGCCAGGTTGAAGACATCGCGGAAGGTCTTCTGCACCAGAGAGACATTCGCGCCGATGCCGACGCGGACATCCGTCTTGTTGCGGATGTAATCGGCACCGCTCAGGTGATCGGCGTGGACATGGGTTTCCAGCACCCATTCCAGCTTCAGACCGCGTTCGGTGATTCTGTTCAGCGCGCGGTCCACGGAACGTGTCGACGTGCGTCCCGATTTCGGATCGAAATCCAGTACCGGGTCGATCAGTGCGCAGGTTTGCGTGGCCGGATCGGTGACGAGGTGTGTCAGGGTATAGGTATCGGGGTCGAAAAAACTTTCGACATCGGTTTGGGGTCTGATTTCTGCGTGTGTGTCCATGGCGGCAGTGTAACAGCGCATACCCGAAAGCACAGCATTTATTTGTGGTATGAAGCGTTGGCTTTACGGCAGAACCCGGCAGCCGTTGCGCTTTTCCGTTCAGGCCCGGGCCTGAATTCCTGATCTTATTTTCCGTCCGGCATGGACTGTCCGGATTTTTCGGACCAAGATCAGAGTCGACGGATTATCAGACGATGACAGCAATAAGGATTGATTACGTAGCCATGACGTTCAGAACGCCTTTTCCTGAGACCGTTCGTTTTGTGGCGGTTTCGATCTTCGCGGCCCTAATCCTGTGCATGGCACCGGCAACAGGCGAGGCTCAGGACGATGCCGTCATCCTGACCGTCGACGGCAAAATCGATCATAGCGGTGATGACGGCAAGGCACGGTTTACCCTGGCGGAACTGAAGGCCATCGGCGTAACCACGATCAAAACGTCCAGCAACTGGACCAACGGGGTGGTGACCTTCGAAGGGGTGCTGGTCCGCAGCCTTATGGAGAAAGTCGGCGCCAAGGGGACGGCCGTGACCGCCAGGGCCATCGATGAATACTTCAGCGAAATCCCGATGCAGGATTTCACGGATTATGACGTGATCCTGGCATTCGCCCTGAACGGCAAACCCCTCAGCCGCCGCGACAAGGGACCCTTGTGGGTGGTGTATCCCTGGGATGCGCATGAGGGGCTGAAGCATGGTCCGAAAACGGTTCATTCTGTCTGGCAACTGGAGCGGATGACCATTCACTGATGCGCGCTTCGTTATTTTCCGTCCGCGCTCTGCTGTTCGCTATCATCATTGCCTTCAGTGCGAGTTCATTTTTCGGCATCTATCAGCTTCGCACGCTGCAGGTGGAAATCCGCAACGATCCGGCGACGGACGGCATCTGGACGCTGAGCCAGGGAGATATCCGCCTGCTGGCATTCCTTGACCGCTTGCAGACGTATATCATCAACCCGGATGCGGAAACGGCAGAAGCGGTCAAAAAGGAATTCGATACGTTCTGGAGCCGCCTCTATGTCCTGAGACGCGGGCAGGTGCGCATGATCGCCGAAGCCGATCCCGCATATGACACACTGATCGCCGGATACGCCGAGATACTTGAACAGTCGGAACCGCAGATCGCGTCACTGACACCTGAAAGCGCGGCCGAGGTCTATGAGCGCGTCAAGGAATTCAGGCAGCCCTTCAGGGGGATGCTGATCCGCGCTCTGGACCGGGTGACATACGCCAAGGCCGACTCCAACGCGCAGGTTCAGAAGTGGTTGTTCTTTGTCGCCGTGTCGTTGATCGTCGTGCTGATTTCGGGCGGGGTCAGCATCTTCATGCTGTATCTGGAAAACCGCCGGGCGACGCGGGAAATGTATCAGCGCGCGATGGCCGAAATCCAGTTGCGCGCGGCCAAGGTCGAAGCGGAACGCGGCAATCACGCCAAATCCTCATTCCTCGCCAATATGAGTCATGAACTGCGGACACCGCTGAATGCCGTCATCGGCTTTGCGGAACTGATCAAGTTGCAGAACAGCAATGCCGGCGACCGGTCCCGGATTGATGACTACGCCAATGACATCCGCAATTCGGGCAACTATCTGCTGGATCTGATCTCGGACATTCTGGATCTTTCGGCGATTGAAGCGGGCAAGATGACCCTGCATGAATCACGTTTCGAACTGGCCGGGCTGTTGCGTTCCGGGGCCGGCGATTTCGAACGTACCCTGACGGGGGCACATCCCGAATTGCGCATAGAAATTCCCGAGATCGACATACCATTTCTCGGGGATCGCCGCAGGATCATACAGATCATGACGAACCTGCTGTCCAATTCGGTCAAGTTCACGCCCGAAGATGGGAAAGTGACGCTGAAACTGGAAAAGAACCGCGACGGCAGCGTCGTCATGTCGGTCACGGATACGGGGGTCGGCATACCCGCGGGCAAACAGGAACTGGTGTTCCAGCCGTTTCAGCAGATATCGGACGATGCCGCGACAACACACAAGGGCAGCGGGCTCGGTCTCGGGATTGTCCGCCAGCTGGCGGACCTGCATCAGGCGGTGGTCAGGCTTGAAAGCACGCCGGGCCAGGGAACGCGCGTCGACGTCCGGTTTCCGCCATCGCGCTGCCTCGATACGATGGATGGTTAGCGCTACCAGCTCAGGCCGGCAGGGTAATGATCGCCGTGGTGCCGGCCCCGACCGTGCTTTCGAGTTTTATGGCACCGCCGTTCAATTCGAGAAGACGTTTGACCAGCGGCAAGCCAAGTCCGGTCCCGCCTTCGTTGGATGTGTTGACGTCTCCGGCACGCTCGAATTCCTCGAACACGCGGGGTAAATCCTGTGGGTGAATGCCGATGCCGGTATCGCTCAGTTCGATTTTGACAAGTCCGTCCCGATCCCTGCCGACATTGATGCTGATCGTTCCATTCTCGTTCGTATATTTTACCGCGTTGGACAGCAGGTTGATGATGATCTGACTCAGATGCTTGGGATCCACGTGCGCCGTGATCGGATCCGGCTCGTTCGCATATTGCATCGACAACCCCTTGTTCAGGGCAACGCCCTGCATCATGTCCATGCATTTGCGGATTGCCGGGCCAAGGGTCACATGTTCCCTGGCAGCCTCTTCATGGCCGGATTCGATCCGTGACAGATCAAGAACGGACGTGATGATCGACAACAGATGTACACTCGCTTTATGAATGTCCTCGATGATCCTCTGGCGCTTGTCGAAATCGAATACGTTCGCGGCTTCGGATGTCAGAAGTTCCGAATAACCGATGATCCCGTTCAACGGGGTTCTCAATTCATGGCTCATGTTGGCGAGGAATGACGACTTGGCCCGGCTCGCCCTTTCCGCCTTGTCACGCTCGGCAATGATGGCGTTCTCGGCATCGACAAGCCGGGTAATGTCCTGTCCCGTGCCACGGTAACCGGCGAAAATCCCGTCCATATCAAACACCGGTTTTCCCCGAATGCTGAGGTGTACCATCGACCCGTCGTCCGTGCGGTGCTGGAATTTGAAGTCCTGGAAGGGCTGGTGCGCTTCCAGAAGCGCCTCATGGGCCTGCAGTTTCTGCTCGGATACTCCCATGATGCCGGTTTCGCGGCGCGTTTTCCCGACGTAGTCCCGGGTGAGCCGGTTGATGACGTCATTGGTCGCGGAAACGAAGGTGAAACGCAGATTTTGATTCTGTTCCCAGAACCAGTCTGCGGAGACTTCCGCAAAATCCTTGAACCTGTTCTCACTTTCCAACAGGTCTCGGGTGCGCTCGTGGACCCGCTGTTCCAGTTGAAACTGAGTCTGGCGCAGCTCTTCCTCGACCTGTTTTCTTTGTTTGATCTCAGCAAGAAGCTCTTCGTTGGCCTTGCGCAATTGACTGGGGGATGGCAAAGCGAGCGCCTTTGGAATGATCGGCCATATCATCACGGCGGTCATGATTGAAACGATGGCCGTCAAAGCCTTCAGCACGCCGTGTATGCCGTACAACGGATACCACAGGATCACGATGGCAAAGGCGTGCGTCGCACCGCAGAACAGGATGAATGCGGCAAACAGGCCGAATAGTTTTGAATATTCAAGATCCTTGCGCCGTCTGACGAAGTAGATCAGGGCCACCGGTATGGTTGAATAGGCGAGAAAAATGCCGAGATCGGACACCACGTGCAGGGCAACCAGATCCGGCCGCCAGGCAAGACACACGCCGTGCGGCATGAATGAAGCGGCGTCGAAAAGATAATTCAGGACATCGTCGGTGACATTCGCCATAAGTGCTCGCCCGTTCCGTAATACGCCAATATTCCCGCCTTTCTGCCGAAAAGCGGGCATGCTGTAAGGATGGGTCTACACTCAGAAGCCGGTCATTTTTTTAATTATCGAAACACTAACTTACGGGTGAATAGAAGGAAACTGCCCGGATCATGTTTGTCACGATTTTTTACCCCCATGGTAGAATGCACCATGGGGGTACCCTTGCCCGGGCTTGTGCGCGGATCGGCGTTCGTGATTTCCGTTCTGGTGGCGGGCCAGAAAAAACCCCTCGCGCCGCGAAGCGCGAAGGGTTCCTTGATTTGTAAAGTCGGCATCAAACTGGGTTTGGTTTCGCGCTCATGAAGTTTTAGGTCAAAATTCACGACGTCTGCTCATGGTGGGTTTTCAGTCTTGGATTTATGAGATGCGCTGGTCCGAATATGGCAACAGTAGACATTCCATCGTGCTAAATCGACCTGTCGGTTCTGGACTGAGAAATTGGTTCATGATCCAGATCAATGACCTCCAATAGCGATAGGTGCACGGTGTGGAGCATCGGGGGTGTTACTGAACACTATGTGGCTTTGAATCCCCCCTCATGTGGAAGGATAAAAAATGTTTAGGACCTATGTTGCAGCTATTTGCACGGTTTTCGTCTCGTCATTTATAACGCTCCATTCGTCGGCAGGTGCTGGGCAGGAGCCATATTACTCTGGCGATCATCACATGATGTGGGGTAACTGGTTCGCAGGTCCCATGATGATGCTTTTCATGCTCATCTTCTTGGTCATTGCGGCGGTTGTCGTCGCAAAATTACTCGGCTTCGGCGTCCGTACTGGCGGCAAGACAGGCGCAGCGGGCAGCGCTCTGGCGATCCTCAATGAGCGCTTCGCAAAAGGCGAAATCGATAAAGCCGAGTACGAAGAGAGGAAAACAACGCTTCTTGGCTAAACAGTTGCCACGTCAGAATAGATCGTTGGCTTTCTGTATCGCCCGCACATAGTCGATGATCATTTTGATCTGTTGGTCATTGACCTCAGGTATCGGAGGCATATTACCGAACGGCCAATGGTGTGCGCGGACGCCATTCCGAGATGCCAGATAAAATGCACCGTCGGCATGATGACCGGGATGATAAATCTTGCTGATAAATGTCGGGCCTTTGTCGGTGCCTCTCGCGGTCTTGCCGTGACAGGACGCGCAATACGCCTCGTAATTCATCTTCCCCACGTTGAGGGCCGGGGTCATTTTCGGTTCAACAGGGTTTTCGAAGATGCCCTTTTGTGCGGCAATTGCGCTGACAGACATACCTGAGAGCAAAATGGTCGAAAACAGGATTGCCAATAAATTCGTATTCGACAGGGTCATGATTTTTCTCCGTTTGGGATGACGTGGCGCGCGTATTACACGCGTCGGACTCATCACATCAGAACATCAGCCGGACGCCGGTGACGAACCAAAGCGAATCTCCCTCTTTTCCCTCATTGACCTTGATGTTCTCCGTCTCACCAAAATAGCGCTCGTAATGAATGCCGACATAGGGCGAGACAGCTCGGTCGATGAGATCATAGCTGAGCCTTGCGCCTATCTCGACCTTTGGCCCCCAAGCGCCGATATCTGCCGACGGGTCATCGTTGAAGGGCAAGTCGATCTCAACGCTCGGGATCAAAATGACATGGTTCGTAATGAGCGCTTCGTATTCCGCTTCAAAACGGAACGAAGGATGATCAGATAGATAGAGGTCGGCGTCGATTTCAAACCATTGCGGCGCCAATCCTTTGACGCCAACCACGCCATGCACGCGATCACGGCCTTCGGGCGTGTCGATGCGAATACCGGCAGCGGCATCGAAGAAAGTCGAGATCGGTACCTGAATGCGGCCTTGCGTTTCGAGCGTTTCCATAACGTTGCCGTCGGTCTCAAACTCCCCCTCGCTTCTGAGAACGAACTTCAGTTCATCCGTGCCAATGAAGGCGTCACCGTCCCAAGCCATGACATCGGTGTCATTGTCGCCGGTGCGGTATTCGAGCTGCTCGATCTGAATGCCATAGATTAGCGCCTCGGCCTGGGCTGCGGGCGCGGTTGCCATCCCCAGCACCAGCAGAGAGAAAACAGCGGTAATTAAGTGTCGCATGTTCAAGTCCCCTCAGCATTTGGGCTGGAGGACGTGGATTTCGGGCCGCCCTCAACAATGACTTTTCGGAACATCCCGCTGTCGGCGTGATACGAAAGGTGGCAATGGAAGGCCCATTGTCCGGGAGCGTCGACTTCGGTCTCCATATAGACGGTGGTCCCGGGCGACACACTAACGACGTGTTTGATCGGGTCCCACTTGCCTTTGCCATTGTCGAGGATGGACCACATGCCGTGCAGGTGCATGGGGTGCGTCATCATGGTCTCGTTGATGAACTTGAACCGAACGCGCTCGCCGTATTGAAGGCGGATCGGTTCGGCGTCGGCATACTTGATTCCGTTTAGCGACCATACATAGCGCTCCATATTGCCGGTCAGACGGATTTCGATCTCGCGTGTCGCCTCCCGGTCCTCATAGAGCGGTTTCTGTGCACGGAGATCACTGTACGAAAGGAATTTGCCGCCGTTGGCCGCAACCGGTGCCAAACCACTGCCTGCCGCATAATACGGATCGTCCGCCGCCGCCATGGCGCCGTGTGCGCTGTGGTCCATCTGACCGCTGCCAGATGCTGTCATGTTGTGACCTGCATGGGCTTCCCCCTGCATGACTGTGCCATCCGGCATGGTGTGGGTCATTGGCTGTGTGCCTTGGCCCATGGCGCTGTGATCCATCTTCATATCACCGTGACCCATGGCTGCATGATCGCCATGTGCCATACCCATGTCGGCCATCGTCAGCACCGGATCTTCACGCATTTCCGGGACCTCGGCGGTCATTCCTTCCTTCGGTGCCAATGTTGCGCGGCCATAAGCCGTGCGTCCCATGGATTCGGCAAAGATGGTGTATGCTTTGTCTTCTTCCGGGCGCACGATCACATCGTAAGTTTCAGCGACGGCAATACGAAATTCATCGACGCTGACCGGCTGCACGTTGTTGCCGTCGGCTTGGATGACGGTCATCTTCAGGCCGGGAATGCGGATATCAAAATACGTCATGGCAGAGGAATTGATGAACCGCAGACGAATCCGCTCATCCGCCTTGAACAAGCCGGTCCAGTTCTGTGCCGCTGATTTTCCGTTGATAAGCGGGGTATAGCCTTGCAAATCCTCGATGTCGTTTTTCATCATGCGCATATCGCCCCACGCCAATCGATCGTTCAGCGCATCGGAAAAGCCCATCTTGGCGGCGTCCGAAAAGAAATCGCCGATGGTCTGCTGTTTGCGGTTGTAATAGTCCGGCATCATCTTGAGGTTCCGCATGATGCGGTTGCCACGATGCGGATGCGCGTCTGTTAGCTGAATAACGTATTCGCGGTCATAGCGGAACGGCTCGCGGCCTTTTGGTTCAATGACGATCGCGCCGTAAGCGCCATCCGGTTCTTGAAAGCCAGTATGGCTGTGAAACCAGTAGGTCCCGCTTTGAACGATCGGAAAACGATAGGTGAACGTCTCACCTGCGGCGATCCCGTCGTAACTGATGCCGGGGACACCGTCCTGCTGGTACGGAAGGATAAGGCCATGCCAGTGAATGGACGTTGGCGTAACCAGATTATTTTTGACGTTGATGACAACGTCTTCACCTTCTTT
Organism: Rhodospirillales bacterium; assembly: GCA_040218645.1. Lineage (GTDB taxonomy): Bacteria > Pseudomonadota > Alphaproteobacteria > Rhodospirillales > Casp-alpha2 > UBA4479. The sequence goes on along the minus strand of JAVJQZ010000008.1, from coordinate 6,495 downwards.
GAAACGTAGAACCGGACCGGGTGACGCGCCGTTATAACCGATGCCGGAACGGCTGAATTCGCCGGTGTCGATAGTGATGGGATCGACGGTGAGATTATATTCTGCGGCGTGTCCGGCGGCAGCGGGCAAGACGAGTGCAAGCGCAACAGCGCATGCGCGAAGCATGTGTTCCGTTTTCATTTTGTACATCCTTGCGTGAGAACGCCGATTAATGGGTCAGCTTGATATGCCCAACCATTCCGGAGTCATAGTGCCCCGGCACGTTGCAGGCGAATTCCAAGTCGGCATGATCCGGAAACGTCCAGACGATCTCGCCGGATTTACCTGGTTCCAGCAGCAGGCTGTTGGGCTCTTCGTGCATGCCGTGCCCCATCGATTCCTGCATTTTCTTGGCGGCGTCCCAATTTATTTTATCGGGCTCCAGCACACCATGCTCCATCATCATCATCATTTCAGGCGCGTGTGCCTTATGCATGGCTGCTGTTGCGATATTGAACTCATGCACGAATGAGCCCTCGTTCTTGATGATGAAACGGACCGTCTCGCCTTCTTTGAAGCTAAGGTTTTCCGGTTCGTAATAATTGTCGAACATCGTGACGATGACAGTCCTGGACGCTGCCGAGGCGTCGGCCGGTTTGCCGATTACCGCGCCGCCGCCGTGGCCGTGACTGCCACTACCGGCCGCAATGACGGGTGAACTGAGAATAGCGGCCGCGAAAGCGAGGGCGGCCCCAAGAAAAGTAACTTTGTTTTTGAATACGAACATTTTAACACTCCGAATTGATTGACGTTTTGCCCTCATTGCCAAATGGCAATGAGGAACAGAATCGCAAAAGACAATTCAGATGTGCCGGGGAGGCTGTTTAAGAACTTTTGCAGACCGGCCCACAAGAGAGACCTGATCGATCGTGTGATTGACGACCTGGAACGCAAAGGGAAGGACGTGCCATCCCCCGGACCAGACAGCAGCTAACTGCGTGCACGCGCCGGGCTCAAGCGCACAACAGTCTACGACGACGTCGTCTGTGAACTCCGATGGCATGGAATGATGGTGCGAGGATCCGTGGTCCATATCCACGGTTACCGACTGTCCCGCGTCGAGGGTCATATGCGCATGGACCCCGCCCAGAGGCGCCAAGACCAAGGCAAGCAACAAGATTAGACGGAGGCCCAACTTCTTCATTCCGCTACTGAACAAAACCCGCGCCGATAGCGCAACTCAAAAATCTGTTAAGGCGATCTCAACAAAAATGACTGCTTCTGGAAAATTGGCAGAAAGCCATCGCAAACAGATAGCTTAAGAGGCCATGTCCTGATGCGTTAGCGCACGCGAAATTTTGTTTATGTAAACGACACAAATCATTAGAAAGGGCGTTAAAGGACCCTGGGTCACTGGTACCAGGGGGCCCTGTCCTACAAAACAGCAACCCCCTGATAACATTGGTCGGAGTGAGAGGATTTGAACCTCCGGCCCCTGCCTCCCGAAGACAGTGCTCTACCAGGCTGAGCTACACTCCGTCTGGGCCGGCGCGCTTTATAGCCCTGACACTGCCCAAGAGCAAGAACAGCCAACGGGCTTTCGTGAAAAATAATTCCGTGCGATTTCTCGACAGGCGGCTTGAGAAAACGCACTTGGTGCGTAAAATTGGTCAGTTGTCATATTTCTGCTATATGACGGGTGGGGTGACACTTATGGGGTGCACTTGGCTGAGACGTGGAAACATCTGCTGGGACAGCATGCAATGAACGGCAAGAAATTCAAGAAGTGGCGCAAGTCCAGAAAGCTGTCGCAGAAAAAGGCGGCGGAAATGCTGGGGCTGAAGCCGCGCATGATCCAGTACTATGAAAAGGGTGAGCGCGACGGCAAGAGCGTGCAGATCCCGAAATCGGTCAGGCTGGCCTGTTACGCGCTGGATGCGGGGATCGCCGATTACGACGGGGACGAAGCCATCAGGGAATCATAAGAAAGCTCTGACCCGGTTCTGTCCGTCTCAGTGCACGCGCTGAATGCAGAAATCGATCAGGTCGATCATCGCGCGTTTTTCCGGACAATCCTTGAAAATACCCAGTGCGTCGCGGGCGATGGCGCCGTAATGGCGGGCGCGGTCGACACTGTCTGTCAGGGCGCCGTGCTTTTCCATGAGACCGATGGCTTTTTCCAGATCGCCATCCGACTGCTCCAGATCCTCGAGGCAGCGGCGCCAGAAGATGCGTTCCTCCTCGGTGCCACGCCGGAATGCGAGAATGATCGGCAGCGTGATCTTGCCTTCGCGGAAGTCGTCGCCGACGGTTTTGCCCAGCTTGTCCTGCTCGGCGCGGTAATCCAGGACATCGTCGATCAGCTGAAAGACGATGCCCAGGTTCATGCCGAAGGCTTCCAGCGCATCTTCCTCAACCTTCGGTCGCTCGGCGACGACGGCGCCGATCCGGCACGCGGCGGCGAACAGCTGTGCGGTCTTGGATTTGATGACTTCCAGATACTGGGTTTCACCGGTTTCGGTGTCATTGGTGGTCAGAAGCTGCAGCACTTCCCCCTCGGCGATCACCGATGAAGCGCGGCTGAGAATTTCCAGCACCTTGAGCGAGCCGTCCTCGACCATCAGCTCGAACGACCGCGAGAACAGGAAGTCGCCGACCAGCACGCTCGCCTTGTTGCCGAAAATGGCGTTGGCGGACTGCATGCCGCGGCGCAGTTCGCTCTCGTCGACCACGTCGTCATGCAACAGGGTGGCGGTGTGAATGAATTCGACGCAGGTCGCCAGGGTCACGTGACGGCTGCCGCCTGAATAGCCGCACAGTTCCGCGGACGCGAGCGTCAGCATCGGGCGTAAACGCTTGCCGCCGGCAGCGACGATATGTGATGCCAGTTGCGGGATCAGCGCAACCGGGCTCTGCATGCGTTTGACGATCTCATCGTTGACCGCTTTCAGGTCATCGGCGATCAGAGCATGCAGTTCATCGAGTGACGGACGCTTGTCGCGTTCTCCGTCCAGGCTTACGACGACACCCACTGTTAATATCCTCTGCCGTTTCGTCTTTGGCGCTTGGGCCAATCCTGCCCGACCATCGGCCAAACATGTTTGAAAGCATAAGGACCGCCATTACAGTGGGCAAGAACAGAGAATAGCAGGTTATCGATGCGTGAAATCGTCCGAACCAACGATCCCGTCTTCCTGTCGTATCTGCAGGCCGAACTGGCTGCGGACGGCATCGAGGCAATGGTCCTCGACGGCTTTGCGTCCAGTGTCCTGCAACCGATGAACATGACCGCCTTACAACGGGTTATGGTCGATGACGACGATTACTGGCCGGCCTGGGCGGTGGTCGAGGAAGCGGAGGAACGGGTCAGCGAGGACACCATTCTGGGTGGCCGGGCAATGCTGTTGCAGCCCAAGGACGGTTTCCGCGCCGCCATCGACCCGGTTTTGCTGGCGGCGGTCGTGCCCGCCGGGCCCAGCGATCAGGTGCTGGATTGCGGCACCGGCACCGGCGCGGCGGCTTTTGCGCTGGCGGCCCGGGTGGCGGACAGCCGGATCACCGGGGTCGATGTGCAACCCGGCCTGATCGCGCTGGCGAGCCGTGCGGCGGCCCGGAGCGGGATCGAAGAGCGTGTTGGTTTCGCCGTCGTGGATATTGCCGCACCGCCGCCTGCATTTCAGAACAAGCTGTTCGATCATGTGATGTCGAACCCGCCGTTTCTGGAAGCCCATGCGGCGCAGGCCCCGAAGAACCCGGCCCGGGCGCTGGCCACCGTCGAAAGCACGGCGGACCTGAAAACCTGGCTCGGCTTCATGGCCGACCGGCTGCGCGACGGCGGGACGCTCAGCATCATTCACCGGCATGACCGCGTCGACGGGATCGCGGCGCTGATGTCGGACCGGTTCGGCGCCCTGAACTGTCTCGATCTGGTGCCGGTCGATGACGGCCGTCCGGTCAAGCGGGCGATCGTTCAGGGAGTGCGGGGCGGGGACGGTGCCGGGATCACGCGCCGCCGTCTGGTGCTGCATGACGCCGGCGGGGACTTCACCGCCGAAGCCCAGGCGGTGTTGCGGGATGCGGAAAGGCTGCCCATTTCCTGATCAAGACACGTTTTCATATACATTAGGAGCACACGCATGGGTTTCCTGTCCGATACCGTCATTCCGAAATTCAGGGAAATGGTGACCGGCGATCATCCCCCGGTCGTTCCCGTGGTCCCGCTTTCCGGCGTCATCGGCCGGATGGGGCCGATGCGCAAGGGCCTGACGCTGGAAGGTGTCGCCGAAAATCTGGATGCGGCGTTCAAGCTGAAACGCGCCGACACCGTGGCGTTGATCATCAATTCGCCGGGCGGCTCGCCGGTGCAGTCGGCCCTGATCGCCAAACGCATCCGCCATCTGGCCGAACAGCATGACAAGAAGGTCATCGCGTTCTGCGAGGACGTGGCGGCATCGGGCGGTTACTGGCTGGCGGCGGCGGCCGACGAAATCATCGTCGACGACAATTCCATCATCGGCTCGATCGGCGTCATTTCGTCGAGCCTCGGCTTCGTTGAGGCGATCAAGAAAATCGGCGTCGAGCGGCGGCTGCACACGGCGGGGGACAACAAGTCCTTCATGGACCCGTTCCTGCCGGAAAAGAAAGCCGACGTGACCCGGCTCAAGGAAATCCAGGGCGACATGCACGACAGCTTCAAGGCCTATGTCCGCGACCGCCGGGGCGACAAGCTGAAAGACGATCCGAAGCTGTTTTCGGGTGCGTTCTGGACCGGGACGCGGGCCGTCGATCTGGGCCTCGCTGACGGGATCGGTGAACTGCGCCAGACGCTCCGCGACCGCTTCGGCGAACGGGTCAAGACGCCGGTCTTCAAACAGCGCCGGGGCTGGTTTGCGCGGCGCTTCGGTGCTGCCGGCGGGCCGGACGCCGGAATCTGGGCCGACGGCCTGATCGCCGCGGTCGAGGAACGGATGATCTGGGACCGCTACCGTCTCTGAGACAGCTAATAACTTGACCGCGAATCGCTCGGACACGTAAAAGGGTGTATGTTCGGATTTTCACTCCCCAAACTGCTTATCCTGATCGGCATCATCTTTGCCGTCTGGCACGGGTTCAAGTACCTCCAGCGCCGTCAGGAAGTGCAGGACCGCAAGCGCCACGACAAGGTGCGTGAGGCGCGGCGCGAGACCCAGGGCAGCGCCGATCCCGTTGAGGACATGGTGCGCTGTACGGTCTGTGACGCCTTTGTCGCGGGCGAGGGGGCCCGTTCGTGCGGCCGCAAGGACTGTCCGTATCCGGGCTAGATGAGCCGCCTCATCGCGAGCAGAGCCGCAGGCGTGTTTCGCATGATAAAATTACTGCCCTCAATCCTTGATCACCGGCCCCTCGGCCCGTATGTTGCGCTGCACCGAAACGGACCGAATACCCACAAATGGCGCAGACAGCGAACAAAGAAACCTGCTTCCAGAATCTGATCCTGAAGCTGCAAGCTTACTGGGCGGATCAGGGCTGCGTGATCCTGCAGCCGTTCGACATGGAAGTGGGGGCGGGGACGTTCCACCCGGCGACGACGCTGCGCGCGCTCGGTCGCCCGGACGATGTCTGGAACTGCGCCTATGTGCAGCCGTCACGGCGCCCCACCGACGGGCGCTACGGCGAGAACCCGAACCGGCTGCAGCACTATTACCAGTATCAGGTGTTGATGAAGCCGAGCCCGGCCAATGTGCAAGAACTGTATCTCGACAGTCTGCGCGTACTGGGCATCGATCCTGACATGCACGATATCCGTTTTGTCGAAGACGACTGGGAAAGCCCGACGCTGGGCGCCTGGGGTCTCGGCTGGGAAGTCTGGTGCGACGGCATGGAAGTGACCCAGTTCACGTATTTCCAGCAGGTCGGCGGCTATGACTGTAACCCGGTGCCGGTCGAATTGACCTACGGCCTCGAACGTCTGGCGATGTACGTGCAGGGGGTCGAGAACGTCTATGATCTGGATTGGAATGGTCTTCCAAAAGAACAAGGCGGCAAAACCTATGGCGACGTGTTCCACCGCGCCGAGGTCGAATATTCTACCTACAACTTCGAACACGCGAATACGGAAATGGTGCGCAAGCACTTCGAGGACGCCGAAGCCGAATGCAAGGCGGTGCTCGACGCCGGAAACAACAAGGAGCTTGTGCTGCCGGCCTATGACCAGTGTCTGAAGGCGTCGCACCTGTTCAACCTGCTCGACGCCCGGGGCGTCATTTCCGTGACCGAGCGGCAATCGTATATCGGCCGTGTGCGGGCGCTGGCCAAGGGCTGCGCCGATGCTTGGATGGCCCAGAAACTGGATGGGGAGGGTTCGTGATGAACGCGCCCCTCACCCTCCCATTCGCATGCGCTCATGGGTCCCTCCCTCTCCCGATGGGAGAGGGCAGGAAACCCCTCTCCCCGGGGAGAGGGTGGCGCAACGCGCCGGGTGAGGGGGCTACTAACCTCTCCCTGGGGAGAGGGTGGCGCAACGCGCCGGGTGAGGGG
>JAVJQZ010000002.1:0-631339 GCA_040218645.1 Rhodospirillales bacterium | reverse complement strand
AATGGTGATGCCGGGCGACAACATCTCGATGAACGTGACGTTGATTGCACCGATCGCCATGGACGAAGGTCTGCGTTTCGCCATCCGCGAAGGCGGCCGCACCGTTGGTGCCGGCGTCGTCGCGAAAATCATCGAGTAACGAGAAATTTGCTTCGCCTCCGGAATTCTTCCGGGGGCGTTTGCAACTATGAAGGTCGAAGGCCATGGAACAACAAAATATTCGTATTCGCCTTAAGGCATTTGATCACCGCGTTCTGGATCAATCCGCACGCGAGATCGTGAATACGGCTCAACGTACGGGTGCCAATGTCCGTGGCCCGATTCCGCTGCCGACGCGGATCGAGAAGTTCACGGTGTTGCGGTCGCCGCACATCGATAAAAAGTCGCGTGAACAGTTTGAAATCCGTACCCACAAGCGGGTTCTGGATATCGTTGACCCGACCCCGCAAACCGTCGACGCGCTGATGAAGCTCGATCTGGCGGCTGGCGTCGACGTCGAAATCAAACTTTAAGCGCCGTAATTGGGAACAGTGATATGCGTACCGGTTTAATCGCAAAGAAAATGGGGATGACCCGCATTTTTGCCGAGGGTGGAGCACACATCCCGGTGACCGTGCTGGCCCTTGACGAGGTTCAGGTTGTCGCCCAGCGCAACGAAGAGCGTGACGGCTACACCGCGCTCCAGGTTGGCTACGGTAAGGCCAAAGTGAAGCGTGTGTCGAAAGCGATGCGCGGTCACTTCGCCAAAGCCAAGGTCGAGCCGAAGAAGAAACTCGCGGAATTCCGCGTATCGGCTGACAATCTGGTCGACGTCGGTTCCGAGCTTGGTGCCAACCACTTTGTGGCCGGTCAGTTCATTGACGCCGCCGGGATCACCAACGGTAAGGGTTTTGCCGGTGCCATGAAGCGCCACGGTTTCGGCGGTCTTCGTGCCTCACACGGTGTGTCGGTCAGCCACCGTGCGCATGGTTCGACGGGGCAGTGTCAGGATCCGGGCAAGGTTTTCAAAGGCAAGAAGATGGCCGGTCAGATGGGTAACGTTCGCCGTACCCAGCAGAACCTGATCGTTGCCGCCGTCGACGCCGAGCGTGGCCTGATCCTGGTCCGCGGTGCTGTGCCGGGTGCCAAGGGTGGATATGTCTACCTCAGCGATGCCGTAAAGCGTCCGCGCCATGAAGATGCGCCGCTGCCGGCCGGTCTGAAAAACGAAGCACCGGCTGAAGAAGAAGGCCTCGTGATCGCAGAAGACGTGGCCCCGGACGAAGCAGCTGAAGAAGCGGCTCTGGCCGAAGAAATGGCTGCTGAAGCCGAAACCGAGAACAAGGAATAAGACCATGAAACTTGATGTGGTCAGTCTCGAAAACAAGAAATCCGGCTCCATCGATCTTGATGATGCGGTGTTCGGTCTGGAAGCGCGCAAGGACCTGCTGGCCCGTGCGGTGAAGTGGCAGCTTGCCAAACGCCGTTCCGGCAACCACCAGACCAAGGGCCGCTCCGACGTCAGCGCCACCAAGACCAAGCCGTTCAAGCAGAAAGGCACCGGTCGCGCCCGTCAGGGTTTCCGTGCAGCTGCCCAGATGCGTGGGGGCGGGATCGTCTTCGGTCCGCAGACCCGCGATCACAGCCACGATCTGCCGAAAAAGGTCCGCAAGCTGGCTCTCGCCACCGCGCTCAGCGCAAAGTGTGCCGAAGGCAAGCTGGTGATTCTCGATGAAGCCAAGATGTCGGCGCCGAAAACCGCCGATCTGGTCAAGAAACTGTCGGCACTCGGTTGGGGCCATGCCCTGATCATCGACGGCGAAACCATCGACGACAATTTCGCCCGCGCCGCCAGCAACATTGTCGGTATCGACGTGCTGCCGAGCATGGGAGCCAATGTTTACGACATTCTGCGCCGTGACACGCTGGTTCTGACCAAAGGCGCCGTTGACAAACTCGTGGAGCGCCTGAAATGAACCGCTATAGCCCTGTAAATTTTCAGCCGAGCAAGGAGCGGATCTTCGAACTGATCCGCCGTCCGCTGGTAACTGAAAAAACCACGCTGATGTCCGAACACAATCAGGTGGCTTTCGAAGTGCCGCTCGATGCCAACAAGCACGAGATCAAAACGGCTGTCGAAGAGCTGTTCAAGGTCAAGGTAACGGCCGTCAACACGCTGCGCCAAAAGGGCAAGACCAAGCGTTTTCGTGGTCTTCCCGGTCGCCGCAGCGATTACAAGAAAGCCGTAGTGACGCTTGCCGAGGGTGACCACATCGACGTCACCACGGGCGTCTGACGGGAGATTTGAACAATGGCACTTAAACAATATAAACCTGATACGCCCGGTCAGCGCGGCCTGGTCCTCGTCGACCGCTCGCAGCTGTGGAAAGGTGATCCGGTCAAGTCTCTGACCGAAGGTCTGCGCAAGAAGGGCGGCCGGAACAACCAGGGCCACATCACTGCACGCCGTATTGGCGGCGGACACAAGCGCCGTTACCGCAAGATCGATTTCAAGCGGAACAAACTGGACGTGACAGCGGTTGTCGAACGTATCGAATACGATCCGAACCGGACCGCCTTCATCGCTCTGATCAAGTATTCGGACGATGAACTGGCTTACATCCTGGCGCCGCAGCGCCTTTCCGTGGGCGATGAAATCGTCTCCGGCAAGACGGGCGTGGACATCAAGCCGGGCAATGCCATGCCGATGGCGGCGATGCCGGTCGGGACCATCATCCACAATGTGGAGATGAAACAGGGTAAGGGCGGCCAGATGGCCCGTTCCGCAGGAACCTATGCGCAGATCATCGGTAAGGACCAGGGCTATGCCCAGGTTCGCCTCAGCTCCGGTGAAATCCGTCTGGTTCGTGCCGAGTGCATGGCGACCGTTGGTGCCGTGTCCAACCCGGATCAGCAGAACATCAATCTTGGTAAGGCCGGCCGTAAGCGCTGGCTCGGTAAACGCCCGTCGGTCCGTGGTGTCGCCATGAACCCGGTCGATCACCCGCATGGTGGTGGTGAAGGCCGGACGTCCGGTGGCCGCCATCCGGTGACCCCCTGGGGCAAGCCGACCAAAGGTAAGAAAACGCGCAGCAACAAAAAGACGGATCGGCTCGTTATGCGCAGCCGGCACGTCCGTAAGAAATAAAGGAGGGCGGGACAGTGCCACGCTCCGTTTGGAAAGGTCCGTTCGTCGACGGGTATCTGCTCAAGAAGGCAGAAGTAGCCCGTGGGTCAACGCGCAATACGGTCATCAAGATCTGGTCGCGCCGGTCCACGATTCTGCCGCAGTTCGTCGGTCTTACGTTCGGCGTCTACAACGGCCAGAAATTTGTCCCGGTCCTGGTGACCGAGGAAATGATCGGCCACAAATTCGGTGAATTCTCGCCGACCCGGACCTACTACGGTCACGGCGTCGATAAGAAATCGAAGAGGGGTTAATCATGGGCAAGAAGGCCGCTGAGCGTCAGTTGAATGACAACGAAGCGATGGCTTTCGCGAAACATATTCGCGTCAGCCCCCGTAAGCTCAATCTGGTTGCCGAGAGCATTCGCGGCATGGATTGCGCGAAAGCGCTGACGCAGCTCATGTTCTCGCGCCGTCGTATCGCACAGGATGTGAAGAAGCTTCTCGAAAGCGCGATCGCCAATGCCGAGAACAACCACCAGCTCGACGTCGACCGCCTTTATGTGGCCGAAGCGAGTGTCGGTAAGGCGCTCGTCATGAAGCGGTTCCGCGCCCGTGCGCGTGGCCGTGTCGGCCGCATCGAAAAGCCTTTCAGCAATATGCGCTTGATCGTACGCGAGCGTGAGGAGACGGTTTAATGGGTCAGAAAGTAAATCCGGTCGGGCTACGCCTGGGAATCAACCGCACGTGGGATTCCCGCTGGTTTGCCGACGGCAACTATGCCGAGCTGCTGCACGAAGACATCCGAATTCGTGACTTCCTGCGCAAGAAGCTTGCTGCTGCAGGTGTCTCGAAGATCGTCATCGAGCGTCCGGCGAAAAAAGCCCGTGTGACCATTCACACCGCACGTCCGGGCGTCGTCATTGGCCGTAAGGGGCAGGACATCGAAAAGCTGCGCCGTGAAATCGCCGATATGACGGATGCCGAAGTGCACCTGAACATCGTCGAAATCCGCAAGCCGGAAGTCGATGCCCAGCTGGTTGCCGAAAACGTCGCCCAGCAGATGGAGCGCCGGGTTTCGATCCGCCGCGCCATGAAGCGCGCCGTTCAGTCGGCGATGCGCATGGGTGCCGAAGGTATCCGTATCAACTGCGGCGGCCGCCTCGGCGGTGCTGAAATCGCCCGTATGCAATGGTACCGCGAAGGCCGCGTTCCGCTGCATACGCTGCGTGCCAACATTGATTACGGTGAAGCGCGTGCGCTGACCACGTATGGAATCTGCGGTGTCAAAATCTGGATCTACAAGGGTGAAATCATGGCCCACGATCCGATGGCGATGGAAAAGCTGCAACTCGAACAGCAGCCGCAGCGTTAAGCGGGCTTAAGAAGAGGATAGAGCGATGCTGTCTCCGAAAAGAACAAAGTTCCGCAAGGCATTCAAAGGCCGTATTCACGGCATGGCCAAGGGCGGGACGTCACTGAACTTCGGTGCATATGGCCTTAAGGCCGTGACGCCGGAACGCGTCACCGCGCGTCAGATCGAAGCGGCTCGTCGTGCCATGACCCGTCACATGAAACGTGCCGGCCGTGTCTGGATCCGTATTTTCCCGGATGTGCCTGTCACGCAGAAGCCTGCTGAAGTGCGCCAGGGTAAGGGTAAGGGCTCGGTTGAATACTGGGTCGCCAAGGTCAAGCCGGGCCGCATCATGTTCGAAATTGATGGTGTGCCGGCCGATGTCGCCCGCCGGGCGTTCGAACTGGCGGCAGCGAAACTGCCGGTCAAGACGCGCTTTGTGTCGCGTATTGGTGAAGAGGGTTAATCAGATGAAAGCGGCCGATATCCGGACCAAAACCGACGATGAGCTGAAAGACCAGCTCGCCGACCTGCGCAAGGAATCTTTCAACCTGCGTTTTCAGGCGGCCTCCGGTCAGTTGGAAAAAACCTCGCAGATGCGGCATGTGCGCCGTGACATCGCGCGTATCAAGACTGTGCTGGTTGAGCGCGAAACTGCTCAGGCACAAGGGTAAGGAACGACAAAATGCCAAAACGTGTCATGCAAGGCGTCGTCGTCAGCGACAAACAGGACAAGACGATCACCGTACTGGTTGAGCGTCGGGTCATGCATCCGCTGTACAAGAAGTACGTCAAGAAGTCGAAAAAGTATGCGGCTCACGACGAAAACAATGCCTCGAAAGTGGGCGATCAGGTGTTCATCCGTGAATGCCGCCCGTTGTCGAAGCGTAAAACTTGGGAAGTTGTGACCGAAGGCGCTTGAGCGCCCTGGTCTAAGTAAAGGAACCGGAACGATGATTCAGGCTGAATCAAACCTCGAGGTCGCCGACAATTCAGGTGCCAAAAGGGTCCAGTGCATCAAAGTGCTGGGCGGTTCGAAGCGCAAGTATGCGTCGGTGGGCGACATTATTGTCGTCTCCGTGAAGGACGCTATTCCGCGCGGTCGAGTGAAGAAGGGTGATGTGATGCAGGCTGTTGTCGTGCGCACCGCCAAGGACATCAACCGCAAGGACGGGACCGCGATCCGGTTCGACAGTAATGCCGCCGTGCTGATCAACAAGCAGGGCGAGCCCATCGGGACCCGTATCTTCGGCCCGGTGACCCGTGAACTGCGCGCCAAGCGGTACATGAAGATTATCTCGCTGGCGCCGGAGGTTTTGTAATGGCTCAGAAGATCAAAAAAGGTGACCGGGTGATGGTTCTCACCGGCCGTGACAAGGGTGTGACCGGCGAAGTCGTCAAGGTCGACCCGGACGCGAACCGTGCCGTGGTCAGCGGTGTGAACAAAATGAAACGCCACACGGCGGCGTCGCAGACGTCGGCCGGCGGGATCATCGAAAGGGAAGCAAGCATTCACCTTTCCAATCTCGCCCACGTCGACCCGAAAGACGACAAGCCGACCCGTGTTGGTTTCAAGCAGCTTGATGATGGCCGCAAGGTACGCTTCGCGAAGCGTTCCGGCGAAGTCATCGACGCTTGAGCGGGTGGAGAGCAGGAAAATGACCCCACGCTTGCAGGAAATATACGCAAACGAGATCGTCCCGACCATGAGATCGGAGTTCAACTATGCGAACCCGATGGAAGTACCCCGTCTGGACAAGATCGTGATTAACATGGGTGTTGGCGAAGCCTCCCAGGATCGCAAGAAAATGGACGGCGCCGTTGCCGACCTGACCGCGATCACGGGGCAGAAGCCGATCGTGACCCGCGCCAAGAAGTCGATTGCCGGCTTCAAACTGCGCGAAGAAATGATCGTCGGCTGCAAAGTGACGCTACGCCGCGCCCGGATGTTCGAATTCCTTGACCGCCTGGTGACGATCACCCTGCCGCGCGTCCGCGATTTTCGCGGCCTGAACGGCAAAAGTTTCGATGGTGCCGGCAACTACGCCATGGGCATCAAGGAACAGATTGTTTTCCCGGAAATCGACTACGACAAGGTCGATGCGATCCGGGGCATGGATATTGTGATTTGCACGACCGCCAAAACTGATGCCGAAGCGAAGGCATTGCTCAAGGCGTTCAACATGCCGTTCGCGAACTGAACGGCAAGAGGAGAAGAGCGTAATGGCTAAGAAAAGCTCGATCGAACGGGACAAGAAGCGCGCCAAGCTGGCGAAGCAGTACCAAGGTCGTCGTGAGCGGTTGAAGGCAGCCGCGAAGGACCCCGAGTTGTCCCCGGAAGACCGCTTTAATGCCCGTCTGAAGCTTGCCGAACTGCCGCGTAACTCGGCACCGGTTCGTCAGCGCCTGCGCTGTGAGCTGACCGGACGTCCGCGCGGTAACTATCGCAAGTTCCGCATTTGTCGCATCAAGCTTCGGGAACTGGCCTCCGCTGGTCAGATCCCGGGCATGGTCAAGTCTAGCTGGTAAGGGAGAGACGACAATGTCGATGACGGATCCCCTCGGCGATATGCTGACCCGTATTCGCAACGGGCAACAGGCCCGCAAAAGCTCGGTTACGTGCCCGGCTTCGCGTCTGCGTGCAAACGTTCTCGAAGTGCTGAAACGCGAAGGTTTCATTCGCGGTTTCGACCAAAGCGATGTACGTCCTGGCATTTCCGAGATCAAAATCGAATTGAAATACCACGAAGGTGATCCGGTGATCCGGAGCCTGCAGCGGGTTTCCAAGCCGGGCCGCCGGATTTACTCCGGTGTGCGTGATCTGAGCCGTGTTTATAACGGTCTCGGTATCGCCATCCTGTCGACGCCGCGTGGCGTGCTGTCGGATGCCGAAGCACGGGCCCAGAACGTGGGTGGAGAGGTTCTCTGCGAGGTGTTCTAAGAACACCCCAGGAATGAAACGAGGATTGAAGCCATGTCGCGAGTAGGAAGTAACCCAGTCACAGTGCCGGACGGTGTCACCGTCGAACTGAACGGCAATGTCGTGACGGCCAAGGGCAAGCTCGGTGAGCTGTCGGTAACACTGACCAATGACGTCAAGGTAGAGCAGGCCGACGGCCAGGTCACCGTGACGCCGCTGGCCCAGCACAAACGCGCCCGTCAGATGTGGGGCACTGCCCGCAGCGTGATTGACGGGCTGGTGATCGGCGTGTCCGAAGGTTTCACGAAGAAGCTGGAGATCAACGGCGTCGGTTACCGTGCCCAGGTCCAGGGCAAGGATGTCGTTCTGCAGCTCGGTTTCAGCCACGAAGTCCGTTACCCGATCCCCGAAGGGATCAAGATCGAAGCTGCGGAACAGAACCAGCTGGTCATCAGCGGGGCGTCGAAACAGCGTGTTGGCCAGGTGGCCGCGGAAATCCGTTCGTATCGTCCGCCGGAGCCCTACAAGGGCAAGGGCGTCAAGTACGATGACGAATTCATCCTCCGCAAGGAAGGAAAGAAGAAGTAAGATGTCGAACGCAAGAACCCTGTTTAAACGCCGGACCATGCGCACGCGTGCGCGTCTGCAACGTCTGGCCTCCGGGCGTCCGCGGCTTTCCGTGTTCCGCTCGGGCAAGCACATTTACGCGCAGATCATCGATGACGTGACAGGCCAGACACTGGTCGCCGCGTCCTCGCTGGACAAGGACCTCAAGTCCGCGCTTAAAACCGGTGCAGACCGCAATGCTGCTGCCGAAGTCGGCAAGCTGATTGCGAAACGCGCCGCCGATAAGGGTGTCGGGGACGTTTTCTTCGACCGCGGCGGCTACAAGTATCACGGGCGTGTCAAAGCCCTCGCAGACGGCGCCCGTGAGGGCGGCCTGAGCTTCTAGGAGAGCGACGAATGGCAGATAACAATTCACCGGAACGTGGCGGCCAGCGTGGCCGTGGTCGTGGTCGTGACCGCGATAACCGCGATAACCGGGATCGCAATGACGATGGCGATGAACTGGTCGACAAGCTGGTTCACATCAATCGCGTCGCCAAGGTCGTGAAGGGCGGTCGCCGCTTCTCGTTCGCCGCCCTGGTTGTGGTCGGCGACGGCAAGGGCCGCGTCGGTTACGGTACCGGTAAGGCCCGCGAAGTGCCGGAAGCGATCCGCAAGGCCACCGATCAGGCCAAGCGCCAGATGATCCGTGTGCCGCTGCGCGAAGGCCGCACGCTGCACCATGATATCAACGGCCGGTTTGGTGCGGGGAAGGTTATTCTCCGCTCGGCGCCTCCGGGTACCGGCATCATTGCCGGTGGTCCGATGCGTGCCGTCTTCGAAACCATGGGCGTTCATGACGTCGTTTGTAAGTCAAACGGCACCCAGAACCCGCACAACATGGTGAAGGCGACGTTCGAGGCACTGAAAAATCTGCAATCCCCGCGTGCCGTTGCGGCACGCCGTGGCCTCAAGGTCGGCGATATCGTTGCCCGTCGCGGCGATGCCGGCGTGAGCGCCGAATAAACAGGATCGGATCGGAACGAAAGATGGCTGACAAGAAAGCAACGGTCACGGTCACCCAGACCAAAAGCCCGATTGGGCGTCAGGGCGCACAGCGCGATACGCTCAAAGGTCTGGGTCTGAACAAGATCAACAGAACGCGGACGCTCGAAGATACGTCCGCCGTTCGTGGCATGATTGACAAGGTAAAGCACCTGGTTCGGGTTGAGGAACAGGCCTAACAGGCTTACTTCCCAATATCGGGCCACCACCGGGCGATATCAAACCCGGGACGCAAAAGGAATTTGGTGATGCGACTTAATGAAATCCGAGATAACGCCGGCGCGACGAAGAACCGCAAGCGTGTTGGCCGGGGTATCGGCTCCGGTACGGGTAAAACCGCTGCGAAAGGTCAAAAAGGCCAGAAATCGCGGAGCGGGGTTTCGCTGCTGGGCTTCGAAGGCGGTCAGATGCCGCTGTATCGCCGCCTGCCGAAACGTGGCTTCAACAACCCGTTCACCAAGGATTTTGCCGAGCTGACCACAGGCAAGCTGCAGAAGGCCATCGATGCCGGCCATCTGGACGCCAAGAAGGCCATTTCCGCAACCGAACTCCTGGCTGCCGGTGTTGTCCGCAAGTCCAAGGACGGTGTCCGTCTTCTGAACAAGGGTGAGCTGAGCGCCAAGGTCGAACTCGACGTCGCGCATGCATCCGCCGGTGCGATCGCCGTCGTCGAAAAAGCCGGCGGTTCCGTCAAGGTTGCCGAGAAGAAAGAGCGCCCGCAGGGCAAGGGCCGCAAACGCGACCGCCTTTCCGCCGAGCGCAAGGCCAAATATGAAGCACAGCGTGGCGAAGGCGACGTTGTAGCCGTGGATCCGGTAGAGGAAGAATAATAGAGAATGGCTTCCGCCGCCGAACAACTCGCCTCTAACGTCAATTTCAGCGCCTTCTCGAAGGCGACGGAATTGAAGAAGCGCATCTGGTTTACGCTGGGTGCGCTTATCGTCTATCGGCTGGGCACCTTCGTCCCCATTCCGGGAATTGATCCGACGATCCTGCAGGACCTGTTCAATCAGACGGGCGGCGGGATTCTCGGCATGTTCGATATGTTCTCCGGCGGCGCGCTGTCCAGGATGACCATCTTCGCGCTGAACATCATGCCGTACATTTCGGCGTCGATCATCATGCAGCTCATGACGGCGGTTTCGCCGAAGCTTGAGGCGATGAAGAAAGAAGGCGAAACCGGCCGCAAGAAAATCAACCAGTACACCCGCTATCTGACGGTGGCGATCTGTATTCTGCAGGCCTATGGCATTGCTGTCGGGCTGGAAAGCATGTCGTCGGGCGGCCGTGTTGCGGTCGATAACCCTGGCCTGTTCTTCCGTGCGACTGTGGTCATTACCCTGACCGGCGGCACGCTGTTCCTGATGTGGCTTGGTGAGCAGATTACGGCTCGCGGTGTCGGGAACGGTATTTCACTGATCATCTTTGCCGGCATTGTCGCGGAATTGCCGCGTGCACTTGCTGGTACGCTTGAGCTGGGCCGCACCGGCGCGTTGTCGACCGGTATCATCATCGCCCTGTTCGTGATGGCGATTGCGGTCATCTTCTGCATCGTGTTCGTCGAACGCGCCCAGCGCCGCATCCTGATCCAGTATCCGAAACGCCAGCGCGGTAACAAGATGTCGGGCGGGGACACCTCGCACCTGCCGCTGAAGGTCAATACGGCCGGCGTCATTCCGCCGATTTTCGCCAGTTCGATCCTGTTGCTGCCGATCACCATCATCCAGTTCTCGGCCGGTTCCGGTCCGGAATGGATGAGTTCCGTGGCAGCTTATATGGGCCGTGGGCAGCCGTTGTACCTGATCACGTATATCGGCATGATCGTCTTCTTCGCCTTTTTCTACACTGCGGTTGTTTTCAATCCGGCAGAGACGGCGGACAACCTTAAAAAGTACGGCGGTTTTGTGCCCGGTATCCGCCCCGGGAAGAATACCGCCGACTATCTGGACTGGGTGTTGACCCGTCTGACCGTTGTTGGCGCCGGTTATCTCGCGCTTCTCTGCCTGTTGCCTGAAATTCTGATTTCCAGATGGTCGGTGCCGTTCTACTTCGGCGGGACCAGCCTGCTGATCGTCGTTACCGTGACCATGGATACCGTGACACAGGTGCAGTCACATCTTCTGGCGCACCAGTACGAAGGTTTGATCAAGAAGTCCAAGCTCAGGGGGCGCAAGGCATGATCATTATTCTGTTGGGGCCTCCGGGGGCCGGCAAAGGGACCCAGTGCGAGCGCCTGGTTGAAAAATACGGGATCGTCCAGCTTTCGACCGGTGACATGCTGCGGACCGCTGTTGCCGCCGGGACGGAAATGGGTATCAAGGCCAAGGAAGTCATGGATCGTGGCGATCTGGTCTCTGACGACATCGTGGTCGGTATCATCGCCGACCGGATCGAGGAAGCGGACTGCGCCAACGGGTTCATCCTTGACGGCTTCCCGCGTACGGTTGCGCAGGCCGAGGCTCTCGACGCCATGCTGGCGGAGAAGGGGCTTAAGCTTGATTGCGTGATCTCCATGGAAGTGGATGAAACAGCTCTGTTCGCGCGAATCGACAAGCGCGCAGCCGAAACCGGCGGTGCGCGGAGCGATGATAATGCGGAAACGCTGAAAAAACGGCTCGTGGTTTATCATGAGCAAACAGCTCCGATTATTCCTTATTACAGGGATAAAGGGGCTCTGAAGACGGTTGATGGCATGCAGGATATTGATAACGTTACAAAATCCCTGTATGCGATCTTGGATTAACAAGGATTGGGGATCGAAAAAGTTTAGCTGAAGAGTTGACTTGGCGGTGTGGATTTATATAATCCGCGCTCTTCAATCAACCGGTGGCTGTCCGTTTCGACCCAAAGTTTAAGGAGTACGAGCTTTGGCGCGTATTGCTGGTGTAAATATCCCGACTGGAAAACGTGCGATCATCGCACTGACCTACATTCACGGGATTGGCCGTACCACGGCTGTTAAAATTTGTGAAGCTTGCGGAATTGCCGCGGAACGTCGTGTCAACGAACTGTCTGACGACGAAGTTACCCGCATTCGCGATATGATTGATCAGGAACTGACGGTCGAAGGTGAGCTTCGCCGCGATGTTGCAATGAACATCAAGCGTCTGATGGACCTGGGCTGCTATCGCGGCCTGCGTCACCGCCGGCAACTGCCGGTGCGCGGTCAGCGTACCCACACCAACGCACGGACTCGCAAGGGCCCGGCCAAGGCGATTGCCGGTAAGAAGAAAGCTTAAGGGCGAAATATCATGGCCAAAGCAGCAGCAACGGCGCGTCCACGCCGCCGCGAACGTAAAAACATTGCAGCGGGCATTGCCCACGTCAATTCTACGTTCAACAACACCATCATCACCATCACGGATGCCCAGGGTAATTCGATTGCCTGGTCTTCCGCCGGTGCACAGGGTTTCAAGGGATCGCGCAAGTCGACTCCTTATGCTGCCCAGGTTGCCGGTGAAGTCGTCGGCCGCGCCGCGATGGAGCATGGGATGAAGACCCTTGAGGTCGAAGTTAAAGGCCCGGGATCCGGTCGTGAATCGGCGCTTCGTGCGCTGCAATCGGTCGGGTTCACGATTACGGCCATTCGCGACGTTACGCCGATCCCGCACAACGGTTGTCGGCCGAGAAAGCGTCGTCGGGTCTAAGACCCTCTTTCCCGGTTATTATCCGGGGAAGTTTCATTTCGGGCAGGAACGGTTCGATCGGCCGCAACTGACCCGGGCAGGAAAAGGCGACGCCCTTGATTTCAAGGACGCCGCTATCATTTGTGAGCGCGAGGTCACTGAAGTGCTTCAGAAAAATTGGCAAGAACTGATTAAACCCTCGAAACTCGAAGTCGTACCGGGTAATGACCCGAGCCGTCAGGCGAGTGTCGTCGCTGAACCGCTTGAGCGCGGTTTCGGTCTGACGCTCGGCAATGCGCTGCGTCGCATTCTGCTGTCGTCGCTTCAGGGCGCAGCTGTCACGTCGATCCAGATCGATAGTGTGCTGCACGAGTTCTCTTCGATTGCCGGCGTACGTGAAGACGTGACGGACATCGTCCTGAATATCAAGTCGATGGGTCTTAAAATGATGGCCGAAGGGCCGAAGCGCATGACGCTCAAGGCCGACGGCCCGGGTGAAGTGACCGCGTCGATGATTGAAACCGGTCCCGACATCGAAATCATGGAACCGGATCTGGTGATCTGCCACCTTGATAACGGGGCATCACTGAGCATGGAACTGACCGTCGAAAACGGTAAGGGTTATGTGCCGGCGGCTCAGAACCGTCCCGATGACAGCCCGATCGGCCTTATTCCGATCGATGCCGTGTTCTCGCCGGTCCGCAAAGTCGCCTACAAGGTGGAAAACACCCGTGTTGGCCAGGACACCGATTACGACAAGCTGTTTCTCGACGTGACGACCAACGGTGCGGTAACGCCCGAAGATGCCGTCGCGCTTGCCGCCCGTATCCTGCAGGATCAACTGCAGCTGTTCATCAACTTCGATGAGCCGTCGGGTGAGGTGATCGAGGAAAGCCGTGACGAACTGCCGTTCAACCGCAATCTGCTGCGCAAGGTCGATGAGCTTGAACTCTCGGTCCGCTCCGCGAACTGCCTCAAGAACGACAACATCATCTACATCGGCGATCTGGTCCAGAAAACCGAAGCCGATATGCTCCGCACGCCGAACTTCGGCCGCAAGTCCCTGAACGAAATCAAGGAAGTGCTGTCGCAGATGGGTCTGCACCTGGGCATGGAAATCTCCGAATGGCCGCCGGAAAACATCGAAGACATGGCCAAGAAACTGGAAGATCCGTTCTGATCGGAATCTTCTGATACGGGCGGCGTCTTCGGGCGCCGGACCGGAATTAAAAACCAGATGACCCACGGGTAAAATGGCACGCGTGGGCAAAAACCGAGGAGCCTGAAATGAGACACAATAACGGTTATCGTAAGCTCAATAAGACGTCGACCCATCGCAAGGCGATGTTCTCGAACATGACGACGTCACTGATCATCCATGAACAGATCAAGACGACCCTGCCGAAAGCCAAGGAACTGCGCCGCTTCATCGACAAGATGATTTCGCTCGGCAAAAAGGGTGAACTGCATGACCGCCGCCGCGCTTTTGCATTTCTGCGCGATGACGCCGCCGTCGCCAAGCTGTTCTCGACCCTGGCGGAACGTTACAAGGACCGTCCGGGCGGGTATTCCCGTGTGCTGAAAGCCGGTTTCCGTTATGGCGACAGCGCACCGATGGCGATCATCGAGCTTGTCGACCGCGATCCCGACGCCAAGGGTGCCGCAGACCGTGCCCGTGTCGAAGCGGAAATGGAAGCTGCCGACGCCGAATAAGCCGCGTCATTCAGGTTTTGAAAACGGCGTCCTTCTGGGCGCCGTTTTTGTTTATTCTTACCCTGCATTCATATCGTTCTGAACAAGACCTCATGCTGAGGAGCGAGCATGGCGAGCGTCTCGAAGCATGTGAAGATGCCCTCGCGGAATGCGGGGATGAAGTGGAAAATTGTCGGTGCAATGGTATCGACATGCAATATCTGACAGCCTATCTATTGGCCATGCGTTTTTACAATTTCATTGTTTCCCTGTTTGCCGTCGTCTGTCTGGCCGCGCTCCCGGTATCAGCCCAGCAGCGTCAGGTGCCCGAAAACCGTACCCAGGTTCAGCTTTCTTATGCCCCGCTGGTCGAACGGGCGGCGCCGGCGGTGGTCAATATCTATACCCAGAAAATCGTCGCCAACAGGCAGGTGCCGCCGCTGTTCAACGATCCGTTTTTCCGCCGGTTTTTCGGTGATCTCGGTCTCGGTTTCAACCGTGGACGTCCTGGCTCGGAACAGCAGAATTCGCTGGGATCAGGTGTGATCGTCAGCCCCGATGGGCTGGTCGTCACCAACCAGCACGTCATCGAAGGGGCGGACAAGATCATTGTCGTCCTTGCCGACAAGCGCGAATTCGAAGCCCAAATCGTCGTGTCGGACGACAAGACCGATCTGTCGGTACTGCGCATCGATTCCGAAAACGAGCCGCTGCCGGCGCTGGAGCTTCGGGACTCCGATGAACTCAAGGTCGGTGATCTGGTGCTCGCCATCGGCAATCCCTTCGGTGTCGGACAGACGGTGACGAGCGGGATCGTCTCGGCGCTGGCCCGGTCCGTCGGCAGCGATACCGAACTGAAGTCCTTCATCCAGACCGATGCCGCGATCAACCCGGGCAATTCCGGCGGGGCGCTGCTTTCCATGGACGGCAGACTGGTTGGTATCAATACGTCTATCTTCTCGAAAAGCGGCGGCTCGCACGGGATCGGTTTCGCCGTGCCGTCAAACATGGTCCGGGCCGTGATCCAGGGGATTTCCCGGGACGGGCAACTCATCCGGCCCTGGCTTGGTGCCTATGGGCAGGGGGTGACCTCGGATATCGCCCTTTCACTGGGTATGAAGCGTCCGCAGGGAGTTATCGTCAATCTCGTCCATAAGAACGGCTCAGCCGGTCTGGGCGGGCTTCGTGCCGGGGATGTGATCCTTGCGGTCAACGGCCATGCCGTCGCCGGACCGGATGATCTTGAATACCGCATCGCGACACTGCCGGTCGGCGATCAGGCCGTCCTTCGGGTCATGCGCGGCAATCAGGTGGTGCCGATCACCATCGATATGCAACCGGCGCCGAATGAGCCGCCGGCTAATGAAACAGAACTTTCCGGGAAGCATCCTTTGGGGGATGCAGTGATCGCCAATCTGTCACCGGCTCTGGGTGAAAAGTACAATATTGACCCCTTTGGTGAGGGGGTCGTGATCCTGAGGATACGGCGGGGCGGGATCGCAGACCGGCTCGACTTCCGGCCCGGTGATATCGTCCGTCAGATCAACGAAGACAAGGTTTCGACGGTCAACGAAGTGCAGTCCGCAGTCAGTTCAAATGAAGGTGGAGAATGGCGGATCCGCGTCGAACGACGCGGCAAGATTTACGATTTCGTTTTCAGAGGCTGACGGCTGGTTGCGGTGCGGCAGTTCCTTGGCCCGCCTGCGGTGATGCGCTAGGCTCTTCGCAACAACTTTGAACGGGAGGAAACCGGCATGAGCGGACAGGAAATCACCATCAAATCGAAGGACGGCGGCGACTTTATGGGGTATCTGGCCCTGCCTGAAGGCGGGTCGGGACCTGGGGTCGTGGTCATTCAGGAAATTTTCGGCGTCAACGAGGTCATGCGCGGCCTCACGGATGACTGGGCGGCGGCGGGTTTTGTTGCTTTGTGCCCGGATCTGTTCTGGCGTCAGGAACCGGGTATTCAGATCACCGACCAGTCGGAAGAAGAGTGGGCACGGGCATTCGAGCTGTTCAACGGCTTTGATCTTGAAAAAGGTGTCGATGACCTGGATGCCACCATCGAGCATCTGCGCGGACTGGATGCCTGCACCGGCAAGGTCGGTTCGGTCGGTTTCTGCCTGGGCGGACGGCTGGCGTTCCTGACGGCAACCCGGACCAGGGTTGACGCGGCTGTCGGCTATTACGGGGTGATGCTGGAAGAGCACGTGGGCGAGACCCTGAATGCGCCTGTGCTTTTGCATATCGCCACGGAAGACGGTTTCGTGCCGAAGGAAAAACAGGCAGAAGTTCACGCTGCACTGGACGGCAACAGCAAGGCGACGCTGTTCGATTATCAGGGCAATGACCATGCCTTTGCCCGCAAGGGCGGAGAACACTATGACGAAGCGGCGGCTAACCTTGCCCGTGACCGGTCGCAGGAGTTTTTCGCGGCGCATCTCAGATAAGAATGAGGGGGCGCATCCTTGAGTACCCTGTTTGAAGCCGATGCGCCCCGGCCGCTGGCAGACCGTCTGCGGCCGAAAACCCTGGAAGATGTCGTCGGTCAGGATCATATCCTGGGGCCCGAGGGTCCGCTGAACCGGATGATCCAGTCCGGCAAGCTGGCCTCGGTGATCTTCTGGGGGCCGCCCGGCACCGGCAAGACGACCATCGCCCGGTTGCTGGCCAAGGCGACAGACATGGCGTTCATGCCGTTGTCGGCCGTGTTTTCCGGGGTTGCGGATGTCAGAAAAGCCGTCGAGGAAGCCAGGCGAAAGCGCGAGATGGGGCAGGGCACCCTGTTGTTCGTTGATGAAATTCACCGCTTCAACCGCGCCCAGCAGGACGGGTTTCTGCCCTTTGTTGAGGACGGCACCATCGTGCTGATTGGTGCCACCACCGAAAATCCGTCGTTCGAGCTGAATGCGGCGTTGCTGTCGAGAGCCCAGGTGCTGGTTTTGCGCCGGCTTGATGATGATGCTCTGGAAGAGCTTCTGAAACGGGTCGAGGCGACTGAAAACCGCAGCCTGCCGCTTGATGATGATGCCCGCACGGCATTGCGGGCGATGGCCGACGGTGACGGCCGGTATCTGCTGAACATGGCGGATATCCTGATCGGTCTCAGCGAAGAGACGAAGCTGAACCCGGAGAAACTGGCCAATGTGGTACAGAGCCGCCAGCCGCTCTACGACAAGGGCCAGGAAGCGCACTACAACCTGATCTCGGCGTTGCACAAATCATTGCGCGGCTCCGATGCCGATGCTGCGCTGTACTGGTTTGCACGGATGATGGCCGGGGGCGAGGACCCGCGCTATGTCGCCCGCCGTCTGGTGCGGTTTGCATCGGAAGATATCGGCCTCGCCGATCCCAATGCGTTGCCGCAGTCCATCGCCGCCTGGGAAGCTTACGAGCGGCTCGGCTCGCCGGAAGGGGAACTGGCGATCGTGCAGTGTGTGCTGTATCTGGCAACCGCACCAAAATCCAATGCGGCCTACAAGGCCCAGTCGGCTGCCAAGCGGCTGGCCCGCGATACCGGTTCGCTGATGCCGCCCAAACATATCCTGAACGCGCCGACCAAGCTGATGAAGGAGATCGGCTACGGTGATGGTTATGCCTACGACCATGATGCCGATGACGGGTTTTCCGGCCAGGATTACTTCCCCGATGACATCAACCGACAACAGCTTTACAGCCCCAGGGATACGGGGTTTGAACGCGAGATTGCAAAACGCCTGCAATATTGGGATACACTGCGTCAGAAACGCCGCAAGGATACGGATACGTGAACCTCTCGATGATTTTTTATGTAGCGGCAGGCGGGGCCATCGGTGCCGTGGGCCGTTTTGGCGTCGAAAAGGCCGCCTTTTCGCTGTTCGGACACGGGTTCCCGTACGGGACGATATTCGTGAATGTCGCGGGGTCATTTCTGCTGGGTGCCGTCATCGAGATTTCGGCTCTGGCGTGGTCGCCAAGCCCTGAAATCCGGGCCATGGTGGTTGTCGGTCTGCTGGGGGCCTTCACGACGTTTTCGACGTTCTCGCTCGACGTGGTGACGATGTTGAACCGCGGCGAGACCGCGTCCGCAATGCTTTATCTGGTAGTGTCTGTACTCGCCAGTATCGGCGCCTTGTGGGCGGGGATGACGGTGCTGCGGTCGATCCTGACATGAGTACAAATCGATGAGCGGCGTTCGCAATATTGTGATTGAGCAAGGTGAGGGTGATCAGCGCCTGGATCGCTGGCTGCGGAATCGTTTCCCCGAACTTAAGCAGGGAAAATTGCAGAAGCTGCTTCGGACCGGACAAATCCGCCTGGATGGCGCACGTTGCAAGGCTGCGGACCGGATCGAAGAAGGCCAGACGGTTCGTATCCCCCCGAATATCGACGAGCCTCCCGCGGATTCCGCCGAGCGCCCGCAACTGGGCGGCATGGATGTCGAGGCGGCGGGCCGGCTCGGGGATATGCTCAAGGACTGCATCATCTATATCGATGACGACATGCTGGCGATCAACAAACCGCCCGGCCTCGCGGTTCAGGGCGGCTCCGGCACGGACACACATATCGATGGGGCGCTGGATCGCCTGAAACTGGGCGCCAAGGAGCGTCCGCGCCTTGTGCACCGGTTGGACAAGGATACCTCGGGCGTGCTGCTGCTGGCCCGCACCAGGGCCGCTGCAGCGCGTCTCGCGAAGGCGTTTCAGGCACGTGATACCAGAAAGATATACTGGGCGGCCGTTGTCGGCAGACCGCCCCACGAAGGCGGCATGATCGATGCCCCGCTGGCCAAGCTTCCCGGACAACGGGGCGATCTGGTCAAGGTCGACGAAAACATGGGGAAATCGGCGAAAACCCGCTTCCGGGTCATCGACAATGCCAGCAAGGCCGTGACCTGGCTTGAACTGGAACCATTGACCGGCCGCACCCACCAGCTTCGTGTTCATTGCCAGTTGATGGGGAACCCCATAGTTGGTGACGGCAAATACGGCGAGCGCGACAGCGCTGTTTTCGAGGCCGGTATTTCCCGGAAAATGCATCTGCATGCCCGGGCTCTGTCAATTCCGCGCAAGAACAAACCGCCGATTGAAATTACCGCGCCATTGCCCGAACACATGCTGGAAACGTGGAAGACCCTGGGATTTGACCCGGATGACGAACAAGCTCAACCTCTTGAGCTATAAAGGTTCAACGCTTGCCCTTTCGATTTAGGGGACTAATTTTGATATATTGGGGAATTTGTGGCTGATATCATATCGATATCTTTCTCATGTGCTGCTATTGAATTGAATCGGTTCAACACTGTGCCGAATATTGCCGTGTGATATCGGAGGATAAACGTGCGACTTCTGCTCGTTGAAGACCATGAAAGATTCGCGGCCTTCGTCAAGGAAGGCCTGGAGAGCGGCGGCTTTACGGTTGACGTTGTCTACAATGCTGGTGATGGCGATGCAGCTATGGAAACAGTTGATTACGACGCCGTTGTCCTTGATCTCGGGCTTCCCGACAAAGACGGTCTCGATGTTCTGAAAAAATGGCGTGATGACGGCGATGTCACCCCGGTGCTGATCCTGACCGCACGAGATGCGGTCGAGGACCGTGTCCGCGGCCTGAATGCCGGGTCCGACGATTACATGCTGAAACCGTTCGCCATGGAAGAACTTCTGGCGCGGGTGCGGGCCCTGCTGCGCCGGCCGGGTGGTGTGCTCGGAACGGTGCTGAGCGAGGGCAACATCGAATTCGATACGACGGCCCGTGAAGTCCGGGTGAATGATAAAACCACACCCATATCCAGACGCGAAATGGAAGTGCTTGAACAGCTTCTCCGCCGCAAGGGCAGGGTGGTTCCGAAGGATGTTCTGGAGGACAAGATTTACGGATTTGATGAAGAGGTTTCGTCAAATTCCGTCGAGGTCCATGTCTCAAGACTGAGAAAACGTCTGCAAGGAGCCGGCGCAAGTGTTACGGTTCATACGATCAGGGGGGTTGGATATCTTCTCTCGGAGGAGGAAGCTTAAGTATGGCCGGTGAGGACGACACCAAGTTCGATGCGGCATTCCTGATGTCGCTGGCGCGGCAGAAATCATCGCAAAGCCGTTCGGAACTCACGAATATCATCATCGACCTGTTTGATAACCAGTCCAGTGTTCTGAGCGAACGCCAGCGCGCGCAGATGTACGGCATCCTGCAGTCGATCATCAACGATATCGAATCATCCGTGCGTCAGGCCGTTGCCGGTCGCCTGGCCCTGATGGATGACGTGCCCCGCAATCTCGTGACCAAGCTTGCCAACGACGAAATCAATGTCGCGTTTCCGATCCTGTCTAAATCAGGATTGCTCAGGGATGCCGAACTGATTGAAGTGATCAAGCTCAGAACCGAAGAACACATGCTGGCCATTACCATGCGCAAGGGCATTTCGGAACATGTATCCGATGCCATTGTGGAAACCGGCCGTGAACCGGTCATCATTTCGCTTCTCAAGAATGAAAACGCCCGCATTTCAACGAACACCATGGAATATCTGGTTGAACAGTCGCGCCGCGTCGACAGTTTCCAGGAACCCATTCTGAGCCGGGACGATCTGTCGCCGTTGCTGGCCAAGAAGATGTTCCTCTGGGTGTCGGCGGCACTGCGTCAGCACATCATTTCCGCATTCAACCTCGACAATGCAACTGTTGATGAATTGCTGGAGCAGGCGACGACCGAGGAAATCGCCGCGTCGGGACGTTCGCAGAAGAAGAAAGTGTCCGAGCTTGCAGACGCTCTGCGCGAAGAAGGTCTGGTGACTGTCGAAATGCTGACGACCGCACTCAGGGAAGGTGAGGTGCCGTTATTCGTTGCGCTTTTCGCACAGGTTTCCAAACTTCGCGAGCATCTGATCCAGCGCCTTGTCTTTGAGACAGGCGGTGAGGGGTTGGCCATCGCCTGCCGCGGCATCGGCATGAGCGAGCAGGAATTCATGGAGCTCTATGAGTATTGCCATCTGGCCAAAGCCGGTACCAGGGAAGAAGTCGAGGCGCATAAGCCCAAGCTCAGTTCTTTCTTCACCAACACCCCCAGGAAAGCAGCGGTCGATGTTCTGAAGATGTGGCATCGCGGTTCCGATTATCTTGGGGCCCTCCGTGAACTCGAAATGCGACTGAAAGATCATGGCTGAGCGACGGCCCAGGAGCTGGCCCTCGATATCGGGCTCGGAAAAAGAACGGGCAACCGAGGCATTTCGCCGCCTTGAAGATTTGACAAGACTGATTTCGGACTGGGTCTGGGAAACCGACGGCGAAAACAAATTCACCTATGTATCCGAACGCATCATTGACCGCCTCGGTCTGCATCCGGTGCAGGTCATCGGCAAGACGTTTGACGATATCGGTATATTCAGACTGCATGATGGGGGGGAATCAACGCCGCCGGATTTCAGACGGCCGTTTCGTGACAAGAGTTTCGAAGCCGTCGGGTTCGAAGAGGAAACCCGCCATTTCAGTGTTTCCGGATTGCCGCGCTTTAGCGAGGAAACGGGTGAATTTGCCGGTGCGACCGGGATTGCCAAGGACATTACGGAACTGATCCGTGTCGAACGGGCCAATGTGCGGCTTGCGGATGCGATTGAAGTGCTGTCGGGCTATTTCGCGCTGTATGACGAAGAAGACCGGCTGGTGATCTCGAATGCGCGGTTCCGCCAGTTAAACAAGGATCTGGGCGACGTTGCCCATCCCGGCAGTCTGTTCGAAGACCTGCTGCGTGCTGAAGTGAGTTCCGGACGTTATCCCGAGGCGGTTGATTCCAGTGAGGATTGGATCAAGCGCAGACTGGCCCGCCGGCAAAGAACAAGCGGTCCCTTCGAGATCGAGGCCGGCGCAGGGCGCTGGCTGTATGTCGATGAAGAGCGGCTGCCCGATGGCGGTACGCTGATGATGGCGCGCGATATCACCGATATGAAGCGTGCCATGGAGGCCCTGAAGAAAAGCATCACGACCCACCGGGACTTCGCAGCCAACGTGGCGCACAAGCTGCGGACGCCACTGGCCGTGCTTCGGGCCAATCTGGACAGTCTCGGCAGCGGCAAAGAGGTGCAGGGTTTAAAGAACGAAGTCGATACGCTTGCCCGCATGGTCGAGCAGCTTCTGACCCTCACCCGGTATGAGCATTTCATTCTGCCCGATGATGCAAAATGCGATCTGTATGGGATCACGGTGGATGTCGTCAGCAGCCTTGCCCCACTGGCCATCAAGGAAGAGCGCAGTCTGGAACTGGATGGGGACAGCGGCGTTATCATGATTCATGGTGATGGCGGTGCCATAGAACATGCGGTCCGGAACCTGATCGAGAATGCGATAAAATACTCAGCCCGTGGTTCGGCCGTGGAAATAAAACTTTCAAAAGACCCGGCCGCCATTCGTATTTCGGATCAAGGCCGGGGCATTCCGCTGGAAGAGCGGCCCCGTCTGTTCGAGAAGTTTACTCGGACCGACCGGCGCGGTGCCGGTGCCGGGCTCGGTCTGCATATCGTCAAGACGATATCGGACATTCACGATGCCCAGGTTTCCATCGGTCACAGTGCCTCCGGCGGTGCGGAGTTCTCTCTGGTATTCCCGCCCTTCGACGATTCCGCCAAACGCAAGGCCGCCATCAAGTAACCTGCATCTCGTCAGGATGACGTCAGCTTTCCCCCATAGCTTCATGTCATTGGTTTTACCAAACTGATGGCTAAACGTCCGGTTTCCGGACATTCAGTTCTATCGCCGCTTCCGGGCCGTGCCCGGAGACGGTCACACTCCCCCTAGGGTCGCCTTTTGGCGGCCCTTTTTTTAACTGCTGTGACTGGTTTGTCCGCCTGAATTAAGGGAGGGCAGGGCAGGCAAAAGAAAAAGCGCCGGACCCGATGGCCCGGCGCTTGATTCCACGTGAACGTTGTCCGTGTTAGCGGGACAGCGTGATCACGACGCGGCGGTTCAGCGGCTCTTTGACGCCGTCGCCGGTAGACTTGTCGGGGAAGGTTTCCCCGGCGCCCGAACGTTCAACCTGATCGCGGGTCAGGCCTTCAACTATCAGCGCATTGCGGACTGCCGAAGCACGGGCACGCGACAGGCCTTCGTTATAGGCGGCATCGCCCCGGGTGTCGGTGTGACCGGTCACGACGACCTTGCCTGCACCACCGGATTTGGCAGCTTCAGCGGCTTCCTTGATCACGGCTTCACCGGTCGCGGAAAGATCAAAGCTGTCGAAGTCGAAGTAGACAACGAACGGACCGGCAAGCGGCTTCGCCGGCATGGCGGCGGGTGCCTGTGCTGCCGGACGCGGACGCATGGTGACGATTTTCGCCATGGCTTCGTCGAATGCAATCCGGCAGGCATCTATATGATCCTGCTGGTCACCTTCTTCCTGCTCCTGCAGCCAGCAATCGAACTTGGCCTGAGCCTTGGCGGCTTCCAGAGGCGCCCATTCCTTGGCACCGGACAGCAGTTCACCGCGAAGTGCGATGTGAGCAGCTTCGAGCTCATCTGCAGCCGCACCCTTGATCTTGCGTTCCTTGATCGGCTGCGGCTGGACGTCTTCACCATTGGCAGCGGCGACGGCCTTGCTGTTGAAGTAGAAGGCGTCTTCCGTGTCGTATTCGTCGGCTTCGTCCTGAGCAAGTTTGATATATTCATTTTGCAGCGCCATGTGGAACGGGCTGCCTTTATTCGACATTGCTTTTGTTGCAGCAATGTCAGGGCCGGCAGCACATGCAGCAAGAAGCGGCAACAGTGCGATGGCCAATGCGAATTTCAAAAACTTCATTTTCGGTCCCCAAATGTTAGTGAGTGATCCAGTAATCCAAGTGGCCACTCCGCCAAATCCTGATGACGCTATCCGGTTATAAACCGAAGCCATCAGGATTACTTGGGCGTAACCCCTAGATATTTGCCAAGAGTCCCCTTTAAGAAACTCCTCCCTGCTAATGGACAATTGCAGATGCATCTGTTGTCCACATTTTTTTCACTACCATTGTGCCTGTGTTGTGGGTGCGGAATCAAGCCTCATCACGCATTGTGAAAAGTGATCATGGCCGTTAAGCTCATATCAGATGAAAATATCGGCATATTCAACAACCTGAATACCGGGAGAGGATTTGTCCTCGTCAAAAAAACTAGCGGTTTTCGATTGCGACGGAACCCTTGTCGACAGTCAACATGCCATCAATTCCTGCATGTCTGATGCTTTCAGGCAGGTGGGACTGGTGCCGCCGCCGATCTCCAGGGTTCGCCGGGTGGTAGGCTTGCCCCTGGCCGAAGCCATACAGATACTGGTATCCAACGATAACGGGCCGGGTCATCATATCCCGGCCCCCCATATCGGCGACATGGTCGACGCCTATTCGCATTCCTGGCAACGGTTGCGGAAAGGCGGCACGCTGGACGAACCCCTGTTTGACGGGACGCAGGCCCTGCTGGCGAGCCTTAAATCGTTTGAATGGACGTTGGGTGTCGCGACCGGAAAATCCATGCGTGGCCTGAAGCAAACTCTCGATCATCATGATCTGGGTGGTTTTTTCTCGACCCTGCAGACGGCGGACGTTGCGCGTGGCAAACCCGACCCGGAGATGCTGCATCTGGCGATGATGGAAACCCAATCCATACCCGTTGACACGGTGATGATCGGTGACACCACATATGATATGGAAATGGCGTGCGCTGCGGGTGTGCGTGCACTGGGCGTCGCTTGGGGGTACCATTCACCGGAAGATCTCATGAAAGCCGGTGCCATTCGGGTTTTTGAGACCTGGGCCGAACTCGAGACATATTTGAAAAACATGGAGGATATTGCCTCATGAGCAAATGGATCAAAATCGCAGGCGGCCTGGTTGTCGTGCTGGTCGCCGTCGTTGTCGCCGGCGTCGCCATTCTGGGGTCGATGGATTTCAACCAGTACAAGGGCGAAATCGCTGAACAGGCAAAGAAGGCAACCGGACGGGATCTGCAGATTGCTGGTGATCTGAACCTGGAAATCTCACTCAATCCGGCGATTGCGGTGAACGGCGTGACGTTTGCCAATGCCGACTGGGGCACGAAGCCGGCCATGGTGACAGTTGAGAAGTTTGCCGCCGAAGTGTCTCTGTTGCCATTGCTCAGCGGTCAGATCGTCGTTAACCGGCTTCTGGTTGAAGGTGTCGATCTGCTGGCCGAAACCAACAAGGACGGGGTCGGGAACTGGGAATTCGCCCCTGGTGAAAAACCTGCCGAAGCCGATAGCAGCGGCGGCGCAGCCACGCTGCCGTCCGTCGACCAGGTCGTCATGCGTGACATCAAGGTCACCTACAGGGACGGCATAACCGGGATAGAACATCGCGTCGCGCTGGATGAACTGACGGCGGCGGCGGGCTCGGTTGATGCACCGGTCAAGATCGATGCCAAGGGCAGTCTGAACGAGAAAATCTTCACACTGGCAGGTTCGCTGGGCTCCGTGGCGCAGATGACGTCCTCGGAAGGCGTATACCCGGTTGATATCGTTGCTGAAGCGCTGGGTGTGAAGACCAGTTACAAGGGCAAGCTCGGAACACCGGGCGGCAGCATTGCCGTTGATGGTCAGCTGGCCGTCAATGTTGCTTCGTTGAAGAAGACCCTCAGTGAAGCCGCGGATATCGTCCCGGAACTGAAGAATGTGCCGGCAATCGGTGCCGACAAGATCGACCTGGCGTCTCAGGTCAAATTTGACGGCAAGACCGCGACATTGGGCGGGATGACGCTTCTGGCCGGTAAAACCGATCTGGCGGGGAATGTGACCGCAGTTCTCGGCAACAAGCCGAATGTCGATGTTACGCTGACATCGAACCTGATTGATCTCGATGAACTGCTGCCGCCATCCGCGGCCAAGGAAGAGAAACCGGCGGAAAAACCGGCAGACGGCCGGGTCTTCCCGAAAGACCCGCTGCCGCTGGACGGCCTCAAGGCCGTTGACGCCAAGGTCGCATTCGACGGCAAGAAGATCATCGTTCAACAAAACGAAATCGATGATGTGTCGGTTCGTCTGACGCTCAAGGGCGGCAATCTTCAGGTACAGCCGTTCTCGGCCATGATCGCGGGGACCAGGGTCGAAGGCAATGTCGGCCTGAATGGGGCGGTCAGCGTGCCGACACTGGTCGCGAAACTGAGCGCGTCCGGACTTGATTACGGCGAACTTCTGAAACAGCGCGGCCTGACGGATATCGCGACCGGCAAACTTGATGCCAATGTCGATATCAAAGGTGCCGGCGGTTCGGTTCGCGCCCTGATGGCCAGTCTGAACGGGATGCTTTTCGTGAAAACGGAAAACGGCCGGATCGACAGCAGTGCGCTGAACATCGTGTCGTCGGATGTGATGTCGGCGCTGCCGGGCTTCAACTCGAAAGATGACAAGACGCTGCGCTGTGGTGTCGTCAATTTCGATATCAAGGACGGCATCGCAAGTGCCAAGTCGATCGTCTTTGAAACCGGCGGCCTGTCGGCAATCGGCGTCGGCACCGTTGATCTGCGCGAGGAGAAACTGAACCTGGTCGTCGATCCGCGTGCCAAGCAGACCAGCCTGGCCAGTGCGGCGATCGTTCCGGTGGCGATTACGGGCACGTTCCTGGAGCCGGAGTGGTCACTGGATAAGGCGGCTCTGCTCGGCAACACGGCTGGCACCGTCGCCAAGGGCGCGGCGGCGTTCGCGACCATGGGGCTTTCCCTGCTTGTGGAAAGTGCGGCCAAGCGGGCCGTCGGCTCAATCGATACGACCGATTACTGCACGCCCGCTCTGGCCGGTGAAACGGTTATCCCGGGGAAAATGGAGTCTGCCGGTGGCGGTTCGTCATCGTCGGGCGGGTCCGAGCCGGCGAAACAGGACAGCGGCACAGGCGGTGTCGTTGATGGTGTGTCCAAGGGGATCAAATCCCTGTTCGGGAACTAGAGCCGATCCCATGACGGACGTTTCGCCCGCCTTGAAGGCGGCAGACAAGACCGCGCACTTGCGTAAGCGGTTCTATAAATCCGTTGGCGTCATGCCGGGCGAGGGTGGTTATCAGATCACCCTCGACGGCCGCACGGTGAAGACGCCGGGCAAGGCGGATGTCCTGGTTTCAACCCCGTCTCTGGCGGACGCCATTGCCGCGGAGTGGGACGCACAGGAAGAGCATATCAATCCGCACACCATGCCGCTGACCCAGATCGCCTGTACCGCGATCGACAAGGTTGCGCCCAACTGTGACGACATCCGTGCACAGATGACACGGTTCTGCGGTGCGGATCTGCTGTGTTACCGTGCCGAGGCTCCCCACGATCTTGTCCAGAGACAGACAGACACCTGGCAGCCGGTGCTGGACTGGCTTGCCGAGGCACGCGGCATATCCCTGCGTGTGACAACGGCTCTGATTGCTCAGGATCAGGACCCGGCGGCCATGCAGGGCGCCCGTGCGGCCGTTGATGCGATGGACGATCATGAATTGGCGTCGATGGCGGTTCTGACACAGACACTTGGCTCCTTTACTCTCGCACTGGCGGCGATGGACGGGTATCTGGACTGGCAACAGGCAGCCGAGGCATCCCAACTGGACGAGACTTTTCAAAGTGAATTGTGGGGAAAGGACCGGGATGCCGAGATCAGACTCCGCGCCCTCAGGGACGATGTCGAAGCGGCGGTCAGATACCTTACCTTGCACCGCACAAAAAATTAGGGAACATTCTCCCGGTCTGAAGATACTGGTTACGAGGAAACGTCCATGCAGGAAATCATTGCTGAGCTTGAAGAACGGCGCAAACGTGCCCGTCTGGGCGGCGGCGAAAAGCGTATCGAAGCCCAACACGCCAAAGGCAAACTGACGGCCCGCGAACGCATAGACGTGTTCCTGGATGAAGGCTCGTTCGAGGAATGGGACATGTTCGTCGAGCATCGCTGCGTCGATTTCGGCATGCAGGAAACCTCGACACCGGGCGATGGCGTGGTGACCGGCTACGGCACCGTCAACGGCCGTCCTATCTTCGTTTTTTCACAGGATTTCACGGTCTTCGGCGGCTCACTGTCGGAAAGCCACGCCCATAAAATCTGCAAGATCATGGACCAGGCGATGAAGGTCGGCGCACCGGTGATCGGCCTCAACGATTCCGGCGGTGCCCGTATCCAGGAAGGCGTCGACAGCCTTGCCGGTTATGCCGAAGTCTTCCAGCGCAACGTGCTGGCGTCGGGTGTGGTGCCGCAGGTCTCGTTGATCATGGGGCCATGTGCGGGCGGCGCGGTTTACTCGCCGTCGATGACCGATTTCATCTTCATGGTCGAAGACACCAGCTACATGTTCGTGACCGGCCCCGATGTGGTCAAAACCGTGACGCATGAGACGGTGACAGCCGAGGAACTGGGCGGTGCGATTACCCACACCACCAAATCCGGTGTTGCCGACAGGGCTTTCACCAACGACATGGAAGCGCTGCTCTACATGCGCCGTTTCGTTGATTTCCTGCCGCTCAACAACAAGGAAAAACCGCCGGTCCGCCCGACACCGGACGCGCACGACCGCATCGAGATGTCCCTGGATACATTGATCCCGGACAATCCCAACAAGCCATATGACATGAAGGAACTGATCACCAAGGTGGTCGACGAGGGGGATTTCTTCGAACTGCAGCCGAGCTATGCCGGCAACATCATCATCGGTTTTGCCCGGATGGAAGGCTCGACGGTGGGCATAGTCGCCAACCAGCCGATGGTGCTGGCGGGGTGTCTCGACATCAATTCATCGATCAAGGCGGCACGGTTCGTGCGCTTCTGCGACTGCTTCAACATCCCGATCATGACGTTCGTCGATGTGCCGGGTTTCCTCCCGGGGACCAGCCAGGAATTCGGCGGCATCATCAAGCACGGCGCCAAGCTGCTGTTTGCCTATGCCGAAGCGACGGTGCCGAAGGTCACCGTGATCACCCGCAAGGCCTACGGCGGTGCTTATGATGTGATGAGTTCCAAACATCTGCGCGGTGATGTGAACTTTGCGTGGCCGTCGGCGGAAATTGCCGTGATGGGGCCGAAGGGAGCGGTCGAGATCATTTTCCGTTCCGACATCGGTGATACCGACAAGATCGCCAAACGGACCGAGGAATACCGGACCCGCTTTGCCAATCCATTCATCGCCGGTTCACGCGGCTTCATAGACGATGTGATCATGCCGCACTCGACCCGGAAACGGCTTTGCAAGTCTTTGCGCATGCTGAAGAACAAGGATCTCCAGAACCCCTGGAAGAAGCACGACAACATTCCGTTGTGAGCTACTACTCGTCATTCCGGACGGTCCGCAGACCGGGGCGGTAACCGGGTACACTATCTTCCCGTATGTCCCCTCGTCATTCCCGCAACGGCGGGAATCCAAAACAGCGGTCGGTTTGGGCCCCCGCCTGCGCGGGGGTGGCGCCAGGTTAGGCGGCCTTGGATACTTTCATCGTCACCCTGAACTTGATTTGGGGTTCATGGGTACTAACAGGTATCGAGCCGGTACCATTCCCATCCTTCGAGACGGCCCTTCGGGCCTCCTCAGGATGAGGAATTTATGATCCCGACCTCATCCTGAGGAGCGGCAGAGCCGCGTCTCGAAGGATGCTGTTTCCGAACTGCCTTCTACTCTTCACGCACCATCAGCGCCGCGTGTCCTTCATGGTGGATCAGTTCGTGGTATTCGACGGGGCGGCGCTTGCGCGTCTGGAAACCCTCGCGCTCATAAAGACGATAGGCACCCTTGTTGTCTTCAAAGCAGATCAGGCTGATCTTTTTCATGCCCTCCGCGCGTGCCCGCTTATAGGCGAAATCCAGAAGGCGTGTGCCGATACCCGCACCCCGGTACTCGTCATATAGCGCAAGCCCCGAGATATACAGGCTCTTCGGTTCTTCCAGTTCCGCATAAGGGCGCAGGATCGGGTCCATGTCCTCGGGCGGATTACCGACGTCGTCACCCATCGGATAGGCATGCAGCATACCCACCGTCGTGCCGTCGATTTCGGCCATGTCGCAGTTCTGATAGGAGAAATCGACGCCTTCACGCAGGTAACGTTTTGCACCCCGTTCGACCAGCGGCAGGTCCTTGTATTCAGGATCATCCATCTGGCTCCAGACATAGTCTGCGACACCTTCGGACGAGATTTGAAAAAGCTCGGCGATCACACGCACATCGTCGCGCGTGGCCGGCCTGAATGTGACGTCGTTTGCCGACATGATTTTTTCCCTCCAGCGCAAGGCTACAGCCCGCTCATTCTCATTTACAGGCTCTGAACGGCCTTTGTATCCGGTATCAGGTGTTAACGTGTTGGTTGAAGTCTAGGGTAATTCGGCTTCGTATGCCAATTGGCTTATGTCGCCGATCAAACTAGGTTCTGGATGGTTTGATAACACCGGTTTGTGTCGAAATTGTGCCATAGTGTTCAATGCGGCGATGACGCCCGAAATCGAACACCGTCGACTTCCCGAACTTCGTGTCGTCCAGGTCGATTTCGGCGATCACCAGTTCGTCATCTTCTGTCTCGGCCATGGCGATGATCTCACCTGTCGGGGCGACGATACAGCTTTCGGCGAACATGTGATGACCGTCTTCCGTCCCGGCTTTGGCCGAGGCGGCGACGAAGGTTGCATTCTGATAGGCGCCGGCCTGCAGTGTCAGGCGGTTATGGAACTTCCGCATATCCGCGCTTTCGCTGTCATTCTGTGAATTGGCGGACGGTGTGTTGTAGCCGAGCAGAACCAGTTCCACGCCCTGCAGACCCATGACCCGAAAGGTTTCGGGCCAGCGGCGGTCGTTGCAGATGCACATCCCCATGGTGCCGCCCATTGTTTCCCAGACGGGAAAGCCCAGATCGCCCGGCAGGAAATATCGTTTTTCCAGATGCTGAAAACGGCGTTCCGGATCGAATTCATCATGACCGGGCAGGTGCACCTTGCGGTATTTCCCGACGATGCCGGCGGATTTGTCGACAAGGACCGAGGTGTTGAAATGCTGTCCCTCGGGGGTCAGTTCACCGTACCCCAGATAAAACCCGACGCCGCGTTCACGGGCCAGGTCGAACAGGGGCTGTGTCGCGGCGTTCGGCATTTCGCGCTCGAACCAGTGGTCCATGTCCGCACGGTCTTCAGCGTAATAGCGCGGAAAAAATGTCGTCAGTGCGATTTCCGTAAAGACGACGAGATCAGCGCCCTGATCTGCGGCGTCGCTCATCATCCTGCAAAGGCGCGCCACATTGGCTTCGCGCGTGTCGGCTTTCTGGACCGCGCCGGACTGGGCGACGGCGATCGTCATGGGTCTGGACATGTTTGCTCTCAGGCAGCTGTATCGAAAACGGCGCGGTTGCGCCCCTGTGCCTTTGCGGTATAGAGCGCACGGTCGGCACGATCCAGAACTTCTTCGATTTTGAAGTCCTTGCCCGTGGCGCACGCGATCCCGATGCTGATGGTGTAATGCACGTCGCCCTGATCGGATTTGACGGCACTCTCGGCAACACTGGATCTCAGCCGTTCGGCGATAATCTTTGCCATATCCTCGTTCGCACCGGGCAGGACAATCGCAAATTCCTCGCCGCCATACCGGCCGACGATATCTGTCTTGCGGAAAATTTTGCGGCAGTTTTCGGACAGGTCGCGAAGCACGTCATCACCGACGGCGTGGCCGTAGGTATCGTTGACCTTCTTGAAATAGTCGGCATCGACCATCATCACGCTGACGATATGGCCCTCGCGCTTGGCGCGTTCTTCCTCATGATGGGCGAGGGTAAAAAATTCGCGGCGATTGACCAGACCGGTCAGTTCGTCACGGGTGGCCATGTCGATCAGACGTTTCTCGAAGGCTTTACGCTCCGTGATGTCCGTATAAAGCGTAATCACGCCGCCACCCGGTATCGGGTTGGCGCGGACGCTGAGAATCCGTCCGCCATCCAGATCGCGTTCAAAAAACTGCGGTTTCCCCTGACGTGACGCATCCAGCTGCTGCATGAGCAGTGAGCCCGGATCGAATTCACCATTTTTATGGGTATTCTTCAGATCATGCAGTGAAACGCCGGCACCGATCTGATCCCGCTTAAGTCCCAGATATTCTGCAGCCTGCGTATTATACAAAACCAGTTTGTCTTCGGAATCGATGATGGTGATGCCTTCCGAAAGCCTGTCCAGGCTATGGATGATCAAATCCCAGTTTTCTGCGGCAACGATGTCTTCCTGCTGATCGGTCATGCTTCCGGCCTGTTTTTCCTTTGCGACAGAGAACAACCTTTGCTTTGCGGCTGATGTCACCATATTCATGCAACACGCGGTTTGATTAGCATGATTTTAAACTGAATATACAGACAATTAACCTAAAAATTGGACAGTCGCCATCATATCTCCATCCTCAGGTAACTCACCCAATGCCGTGCTGCGCCGGGATGTTCTGATCGCCATGTTGCTGGCGGCGAGTGCCTCCGGCCTGTTCGCGTTCATGTGGGTTCTGCCGAAGTTTGTCGGCCAAAGCGTGCCTGCGGTACAGGTGGCTTTTCTGCGCTATACCGCCGGGGCGGTGTGTATCGCGCCTTTCTTCATAAACGATGTTGTCCGGGGGCAGGCGGTCGCCGCCGTGCAGCAGTCGGGACGGCGGCTGTTTTTCATGCATCTTGCGCGCGCGGCTTGCGGTGTTTGTTCCCTGGCTTTCGGGACTTATGCGGTGACGCGGATACCGCTCGCCAACGCGCAGGCCATTGCACTGACGAACGGTGTTTTCACGCTGCTGTTCGCGGTGCTGTTCCTGCGCGAACGGGTCGGAGTCCGCGAAGCTGTTGCCGCCATGATCGCGCTTTGCGGTGCCGTCATTGTCGCCGGTCCGGGGACGGCCTCTGCTGCCGGCCTGGCCGTGGCCGGCGTTTTGGCAGCCTTCGCCCAGGCCATTGCCTGGGGCGGCGAGGTGGTCCTGTTGCGTGCCACGGCGGCACGTGAAAGCGCCAGCCGCATTCTGTTCAAGGTCAATGTGATGGCGGCCGCCATGGTTCTGGTGGTGGGGGCGGTCTATTGGGAAAGTTTAAGCCTCGATGCATTTTTGCTGATCGTCGCGATGGGGCCGATTGCCATCATCGGGCAGTTGCTGAACATCTATGCGTTCCGGCTGGCCAATGCGACGGCGCTGGTGCCGGTGCGTTACAGCGGGATTATCTTCGCGGCGATCTTCGGCATTCTGATATTCGGGGAGTGGCCGCAGCCGAGCGCGATCATCGGTGCGGTCATGATCGTCGGCGGTGCGATGTGGCTGGCACTCAGGCCGGGAAGATAAGCTGGCGTTCTGGCCGGGACGATAAAGGACTGTAAGGGTGCCGTTTATTTCGAGGCGTTATGTTACTAGAATTGACCCATGAGAGACAAACTTCCCGAAAACGCGAATCCTGAAAATTCCCCACGGGCCCGGCAGCGGTTGCGCGGGCTGGCGTTCCATCTGGTTGGTTACTTCATTGTGATGGCTGTTCTGGTGCCCCTGAATCTGTTCTCGACACCGGAAAACCCCTGGTTCGTGTTGCCGATGG
Organism: Rhodospirillales bacterium; assembly: GCA_040218645.1. GTDB lineage: Bacteria > Pseudomonadota > Alphaproteobacteria > Rhodospirillales > Casp-alpha2 > UBA4479. The sequence goes on along the minus strand of JAVJQZ010000002.1, from coordinate 597,553 downwards.
TGGGATGGGGCAGTGTCCTTGCGGTCCATGTCGCCTGGGTCATGGGACTGTTCGACGGTCTGTTCGGCCGGAATTGAGCGGGTTTTCTTCGCGGTTGCAAAAAAGCCTCGAAAGCCGGTGCCGCACATCGTAAAACATAACCCGGGAGCGAGATAACCAAGGGTACAACATGTTCAAGAAAATTCTGATCGCCAACCGCGGTGAAATCGCCTGCCGGGTCATCAAGACGGCGCGGGCCATGGGCATTTCGACGGTGGCCGTCTATTCGGATGCGGACCGCGATGCCCTGCACGTGCAGATGGCCGACGAGGCCGTCAACATCGGCCCGGCGCCGACCAATCAAAGTTATCTCGTCATCGACAATATTCTGGCCGCCATCAAGCAGACTGGCGCGGACGCGGTGCATCCCGGTTACGGCTTTCTGTCGGAGAACACCAAATTCGCCCAGGCACTCGACAAGGCAGGCGTTGCCTTCATCGGGCCGGGCGCGAAGGCGATCACGGCGATGGGCGACAAGATCGAGTCCAAGAAGCTCGCCAACGCTGCCGACGTGTCCTGCGTGCCGGGGCATCCGGACGCTATCGCCGACGCCAGGGAAGCGGTCAAAATTGCCAATGATATCGGCTACCCGGTGATGCTGAAGGCCTCCGCCGGCGGCGGCGGCAAGGGCATGCGTATCGCCTGGAACGCCGAAGAGGCCGAGGACGGCTTCATCCGCGCCACCAACGAAGCCAAGTCGTCGTTCGGCGATGACCGCGTGTTTGTCGAGAAATTCATCGAAGACCCGCGTCACATCGAAATCCAGATCATTGCCGACAAGCACGGCAACACGGTCTATCTGGGCGAACGCGAATGTTCGATCCAGCGCCGCCACCAGAAGGTGATCGAGGAAGCGCCGTCACCGTTCCTCGACGAAGCGACCAGGAAAGCCATGGGCGAACAGGCCGTGGCGCTGGCCGCCGCCGTCGATTATCACTCGGCGGGGACGGTCGAGTTCATCGTCGACAAGGACAAGAACTTCTACTTCCTCGAAATGAACACCCGTCTGCAGGTCGAACATCCGGTCACCGAATACATCACCGGGCTTGATCTGGTCGAACTGATGATCCGCGTTGCCGACGGCGAGAAGCTGCCGTTCAAACAGGAAGACGTGAAGCTCAACGGCTGGGCCATCGAAAGCCGGATTTACGCCGAAGACCCGTTCCGCAACTTCCTGCCGTCGATCGGCAGGCTGGTGAAGTACCGCCCGCCGGTCGAGGAAAAGGACGCTGTCCGCGTCGACACCGGGGTCTACGAAGGCGGCGAGATTTCCATGTACTACGACCCGATGATCGCCAAGCTGATCACCTACGGGCCGGACCGCGCGGCGGCCACCGAACGCATGCAGCGGGCGTTGGATGAGTTCCTGATCAACGGCGTGCAGCACAATATTCCGTTCCTGAATGCACTGATGACGCACCCGCGTTTCATCGAAGGCCGCCTGACCACCAACCTGATCGCCGAGGAATTCCCCGACGGTTTCAACCCGTCCGACACGGCACCGAAGAACCCGAAACTGTTCGCCGCCGTCGCCGCCGTCATGCATGCCGCCTATCAGGCCCGCGCGGCGCAGATATCCGGGCAGCAGTCGGCGCACATGCGCAAGGTTTCGACGGACTGGAAGGTCGTCTTTGCCGAGGGCGAGCATGACGCCACCGTCGGCGCGGTGTCAGACGGTTCGGTCAGCCTGACCGTCGACGGCGAGGACATGACCATCAAGACCGACTGGCAGCTGGGTGAGCCGCTATTTCGTGCCGACGTCAACGGCGAGGTGGTATGCTTCCAGGTTGCCCGCTCGACGGTCGCCTACGTAATTTCACAGGGCGGTATCCGCGCCGATGCCTGGGTGCTGTCACCGCACGTTGCAGAGCTGAATGCGCTGATGCCGGTCAAGGAACCGCCGGATACCTCGAAGCTGCTGCTGTCGCCGATGCCGGGACTTTTGGTGTCGGTTGCCGTCACGGAGGGCCAGGAAGTGAAGGCCGGCGAAGAGCTCTGCGTCGTCGAGGCGATGAAGATGGAAAACGTGCTTCGCGCCGAAAAGGACTGCATCGTCTCCGCCGTCAAGGCCGAGGCCGGGTCCAATCTTGCCGTCGACCAGATCATTCTCGAATTCGAGTAACGTGCCGAAAGCCGTTCACGTCTTTATCGAAGGCCGTGTCCAGGGTGTCTGGTACCGCGGATGGACGGCACAGCAGGCGGACCGTCTCGGTATTGCAGGATGGGTGCGCAATCTGCGCGACGGCCGGGTCGAGGCCGTCTTCAGCGGCAACGAAGCCGATGTCGAGACGATGTTGAAGCTATGCCGCAAGGGCCCGCCGCTGGCCCGTGTCGACAATATCATGGTATCGGAGAGCGACGCCGTCAGCCTTGACGGCTTCGAAAAAAAGCCGACTGTCTAGGGGGGCGCATGGCACAGGAAAAAGAACTGTATTTCGAGGATTTTACCGTCGGCCGCAGGTTTGAAAGCGGCGCCATGACGCTGACGGAATCGCAGATACTGGATTTCGCCTGGGCGTGGGACCCGCAGCCGTTCCATATCGATATTCCGGCAGCCAATGCCGGCCCCTATGGCGGACTGATTTCAAGCGGCTTTCACACCTTGTGCATCGCGTTCCGGCTGATCCACGATACCGGATATCTGGAATCCGCCTCGATGGGGTCTCCCGGTATTGATGAGCTACGCTGGCTGAAACCGGTCCGGCCGGGCGATACGCTCCGTACAACCGCAGAAGTGATAGAGAGCAAACCATCGTCGTCGAAACCCGACCGGGGCATGGCGCGTATCCGCTACGCCGCCGTCAATCAGGATGGGGACGAGGTTCTGACCTTCATCACCATTCACATACTGCGCCGACGCACCGCAGCGGACGCATAGAACAGCACGCCATGAACCGGATAGGTTATATCGCGTTTAAGTCAGGGCAACCCGTCGATGCCCTGTTGGCTGCCTGCGTCAGATCCATGCAGGATAAAAAAGTCCTTATCGCGGGTGCTATTCAGGCATCCCCCGAAGAATGCGCCGAATGCAGCGGGGCGCTGAACCTGAAGGATGTTGAAAACGGCCGGATCCATAATTTCTCACAGGACCTGGGGGCAGGGGCCGAGGGCTGTGCGCTGGACTCCCAGGCGCTGGCCGGGATATCGCAGCTTATCGTCGACGCACTTGATCGCCATCCCCGGCTTGTGGTCATCAACCGTTTCGGCAAGGCGGAAGTCGAAGGGCACGGTTTTCGGCGTGTCATTGAACAGGCGATGCTGGCGGACATCCCGATATTGGTCGCCGTGCGTGAAGATTTCGATGCGGACTGGCGCGCTTTTCATGATGGACTGGCAATGCGCCTGCCGTTCGACGAAGAAACGGTACTGGCGTGGTGTGACGCAGCCATCGGGTGAAATTCTTATCGACGTCCTGAACTTGATTCAGGACCCATAATGCCCGGCACAATCTCAGCTTGAAGGCATGGACCCCAAATCAAGTTTGGGGTGAAGGATGTAGGTATAACAGCGGGTACAAAATACCGTCGTCTCCAATTTGGTTCAGGATGCCTCGCATTCACGCCCCGAACACGTCCCGGAAACTCTGGCGCAATTGCGTATCGACATCCGGCATGGTCGCCGTGACCCCGAGATCCCAAAGCGACGTCACACCATGTTCATCGATGCCGCACGGCACGATCCCCGAGAAATGTTCAAGGTCCGGCTCGACGTTGATGGAAATGCCGTGAAACGTCACCCAGCGGCGTATCCGAACGCCGATCGCGGCAATCTTGTCTTCGCGCGAAGCCGGGTTGGCGGGCGACCCGCGCCGGACCCAGATTCCGACCCGGCCGTCGCGGCGCTCGCCGATGACGTTGAAGCCCATCAGGGTGCGGATCACCCATTCCTCGAGGTCGTAGACATATTTGCGGACGTCCGCACCGCGCTTCTTGAGATCAAGCATCACATAAGCCACGCGCTGCCCCGGACCATGATAGGTATACCGGCCCCCGCGTCCGGTCTGATAGACGGGGAAGCGGCCGCCATCCAGAAGCTCCTCATCGGCGGCACTGGTGCCGGCGGTATAAAGCGGCGGGTGCTCCAGAAGCCAGACGCATTCCGGCGCTGTGCCGTTGCGGATATCCGCGGCGCGCTGTTCCATGAAGGCGAGCGCATCAGGGTAGGCGACAAGCTCATCACTGATGCGCCATTCGAGGCCATCCGGCGGGGTCGCACCCGTTTTCACAAGGTCTGCGGTTTGTTCCATGCGGTTTTTATGGGGGACGGCTTCAAAGCCCGCAAGGGGCTTCACGTCAGAATGCTCGGGAATCCCGGATTTCCGCCTTTTTTGCCCTTAATAAAGGTGCATCTGACCGCTTGACCACCGCGCATCGACCTGATACTTGAACGCGCAGTGCGGTCGTGGCGGAACTGGTAGACGCGCAGCGTTGAGGTCGCTGTCCTGTAACAGGGGTGGAAGTTCGAGTCTTCTCGACCGCACCAATTTTTCAGTCGATTAACGACAATCAGGGAGTCCCCAGGACGACGTATTCGGGTCAAAGATGAATGCTGGCGCCGGGGTTCCTTTTCGCCGGTTCTCCTGCATCGATCGTAAATGACCCGCCCTTCGGCGGGTTTCGTTTTTTCGGTCCCGATATCGTTTCCTGCAATTCCCGAACAGGTCAGGCAGGGCGCAATGGCGGAAGACGAAAACAAGATCAGCGAACAGGATGCCCAGGACGCCCAGGACGCCCAGGACGCTGATACGTCTGAAATCACTGTTGGCCCCGAAGTCCTGATCCTGGAAGCGATCGCAGCGGACGAGTACGACCGTGTCCGTGACTTCGTTGCCGAACTTCATTATGCCGACTTCGCCGATTTGCTGGAACGTCTGAGCCCCGATGACCGTGAACGGCTGATCGGCATCGTCCGCGATATCTTTGATCCTGAAGTCCTGTCGGAACTGGACGAGACCGTTCGCGAACACGTGCTTGAAGTTCTCGGTGTGAAGCATGCCGCCACCGCCATCTCCGAACTCGACAGTGACGATGCGCTGATGGTCATGGAGGAGATGGACGAAGCACGTCAGAAAGAACTTCTCGAACAGATACCCGACGAAGACCGCTCGTTCATCGAAGAAGGCCTGAGCTATCCCGAGGACAGCGCCGGGCGACTGATGCAGCGCGAAGTGGTGACGGTGCCATCGCATTGGAACGTCGGTCAGTGTATCGACTTCATCCGCCGCAAGGCGGACGCCGGGGAGGATGAACTTCCCAGCATATTCTATGACATTTTCGTTATCGACGCGCGGCGCCATCCGGTCGGTGCCGTCTCCCTCAGTGCGTTATTGCGATCCCGCCGTCAGGTGCCCGTCACCGAGGTGATGGAAGAGGAAATGCACGAAATCCCGGTCGCCACCGACCAGGAAGACGTGGCCTTTCTGTTCCGCCAGCGTGACCTTGTGTCCGCGCCGGTGATCGACGATCACGGCCGGCTTGTCGGGGCGATCACGATTGATGACGTGGTCGACGTCATCCATGAAGAACACGAAGAAGACATCATGCGCATGGGGGGCGTCAAAGAGGACGATCTTTATCATGCCTCGATTTCAACGGCGCGGGCACGGTTCAGCTGGCTGGTCGTCAACCTGCTGACCGCCATTCTGGCGTCGATGGTGATCGGGATATTCGATGCCACCATTGAAGAGGTCGTGGCACTGGCGGTGCTCATGCCGATTGTCGCTTCCATGGGCGGCAATGCCGGTACGCAAACCCTGACCGTGACCGTGCGTGCCCTGGCGACCAAGGAACTGACGGCTGCCAATGCGTCCCGTGTTATTACCAAGGAAATCATTGTCGGCTGCTTCAACGGCGTCGCCTTTGCGGTGTTGAGCGGTCTGGTCGCCTGGCTCTGGTTCGGCAGTTCCACACTCGGTTTCGTGATCGCCAGTGCGATGGTCATCAATATGATCATTGCCGGGCTTGCCGGCACCACGATCCCGATCATGCTGGAACGCTTTGGTGCCGACCCGGCAATTGCGTCGAGCGTGTTTCTGACCACGGTCACGGATGTGGTCGGCTTCTTCGCTTTTCTCGGGCTGGCCGCGCTGGTTCTGCTCTGAGGAAGAAAATCCTGCCGATCCTTCGAGACGGCCCTTTGGGCCTCCTCAGGATGAGGCATCGAGACGGCCCTTTGGGCCTCCTCAGAATGAAGTCATGAGTGAGAAATCCTCCCCCTGAGGAGCAGCCCAAAACATCGTTGGGCTGCGTCTCGAAGGGGCGCATTATCGCTACTTTACGTAAACGTAAACCTCGCCTAGCATTCCGGGATGAGTGAAACCTATGGCATCGCCGAACTGGCGAAGGAATTCGGCGTCACGACCCGCACCGTCCGTTTCTATGAGGACAAGGGTCTGATTTCGCCAACCCGTGAAGGTCAGCGGCGGATATACAGCCCGCGTGACCGTGTTCGGCTGCGCCTGATTATGCGCGGTAAAAGACTGGGGTTGTCCCTGGACGAAATTGCCGAGCTGATTGATCTTTATGATGCCGACCCCAGCGAAGTCACCCAGCTCAAGCAGTTTGTCGACGTGATACGTGAACGTAAAAGCGTGCTTGAAAGCCAGAAAAAGGATATCGAGGACTCGTTGTCGGAAATGAACCGGCTTGAGAAACAGTGCGTGCAATTATTGTCGCAAAAACAGAACAAATAAACAAAACCATCCTGAAAGGAACCCCATGACCTCCAAGAAGAATTATAAAGTTGCCGTCGCCGGACTTGGTGCGGTGTGTCTGCCTGTTGCACGCTGGCTGGCGAATGGGGTCGATGGATTTGAGCTGGTTGCCGTTTCCGCCAACGACAAGGAAGGGGCGCAGAAAAAGATCGCCGACTTCAAGGTCAAGCCGCCGATTGTCGATCTGGAAGACCTGGTCGGGATGGCCGATATCATTGTCGAAGGGTTGCCGCCATCGCGTTATTTCGATCTCGCCGAACCGGCGATTGAACAGGGGAAAATCCTGATTGCGGTGACGGTAACGCAGTTGCTTGAACGTCCTGACCTGATCGAGAAAGCCAAACAGACCGGGGCCCGGATCATCGTGCCGACGGGCGCATTGATGGCGTTCGACGCGGTCAACGCCGCGCGTCACGGCACCATTCATTCGCTGGTCATGGCAACGCGCAAACCGCCCAAGGGACTGGTCAAGGCGCCGTTCGTGATTGAGCAGGGGATTGATCTGTCAGACCTGAAAGAACCGCTTTGTCTCTACAAGGGGTCCGTTCGCGATGCTGCGCAGAAGTTTCCGGCCAACGTCAATGTCGCCGTGGCGCTGAGCCTTGCGGGCGCGGGGCCGGATGACACGATGTATGAAATCTGGGCCGATCCTGCCGTTGAACGCAATACGCATACGGTCAAACTGGACAGTGACTCGACAAGCTTTGAATTCACCATTGCCGGTGTCCCGACGGAAGAGAACCCGGCGACCGGCAAGCTGACACCGCTTTCCGTCATGGCAACGCTGGAAGGTCTGGTTTCGCCGCTCAGGATCGGCGCCTGACCATGGCGGCATTCGATGTCGCCGACCCGGACTTTGCCGAAAGGGTGCGTCACAGTTTCGCCCGGCAGGGGCTGATGACGCATCTTGGCGCGGCCATGACCCGTGTCGAGCCGGGTCTGGTTGAAATCGAAATGCCGTTTTCCGAGGACCTGACCCAGCAGCACGGATTCTATCATGCCGGCGGGGTGGCGGCGGTTGTGGACTCGGCGGGCGGTTATGCGGGGGCGACCCTGTTTGCCGCTGACGACGGCGTGTTGACGGTTGAATTCAAACTGAACCTGATCTCGCCGGCAGATGGTGATCTGCTGATGGCCCGGGGTGAAGTCATCAAGCCAGGGCGCACCCTGACCGTCACCAAGGGGGAAGTCTTTGTCCGCAAGAATGGCGAGACAAAGCTCTGTGCCCTGATGCAGCAGACGCTCATGCGCATCGTCGGTCAGTCGGGTATTCGCGGCTGAACTTCATACGCTGTGTTTTAATTGGGATATAGGTCCGCGTGCGGGCCTGAATTATAAGATATCCGCCGCATACGAGATCAGAGCAGGATACTATCTGCCAGATGGCGGTTTGGGGAGGAGGCCAGATTTAAAACCAATGATTTTGTTATCCGTCATTCTTTCAATATATGGGACTGCATTTGTCGTCGTTGCTGGCTTGCTTCTTCAGGAGCGTATGACCGCAGCGAGCGATAAACCTTTACCGGCTGCCCATATCCGGGCGTCGTTCAATCTTGCCGTCAAACGTGCTGTTCAGGACTATGACCGGGACAATGTCTTCGGTCCGATTGCGCCGATCGTTCTGTTCATGATCCTGCCCTTTGCAGCTCTTGCAAATGCGCTTCAGGGGGGATCGCCCTTCATGATCATATGTTATGCGTCGATCATGATATCGGTGCTGGCGCATCTGCTCCTTGCGGAAATGAGGTCTGCAGCTTTAATTCGTGCCGTTCTGGCCGGACTAGGCGCCATCCTCGCGATGGTCGCGCTTCCGTATTATGCCGTCTGGTCGCTGACATCGCATATCATGACAGCGTCACCCATGGAAGGTGCGCTTGCTGGGATTGTCATCTCCGTGATTCTGTATGCCGCAAATGCGGGCATCTGGTCCGTGGCGCATACGGGCGTTGGCCGCCTTCGTGAAACGGAAACGCACCGTTTCATGGCATCGATGCTGTTCGCCGTACCGATCGCATATGCGGCTTATTGGCTGGGTTTGCTTGTGCTTCATGGTCTGGGGGGGGATGTCACGGTTTGGCGGGGCTGGACATCACTCATTTCATATTCAATTTTTTCAGGTCTGTTTTTTGCCATGCTCAGGGTAATATTGGACTCCGTGCAATCCGTTGTGGCTATAGGATTCAGTGTATCACTTGGTGTGGTTGCCATAGCGGTGGCATTGTCCTTGTTATAAGGCGGCACATATAATTGACGTTAACGTAAACGTTAACTAGTATTCCGGCACATCGTACCTACTTCTAGAACACGAGCAAACGGGGCGGAAACACACCATGATTCCCAATGAATATCCGACATTGAATTTCTGTCTTGGTGATGACGCCGACATGCTGCGTCAGTCCGTCAGTGGTTTCGCTGCTGATGAAATCGCCCCGCGTGCCGACTCCATCGACCGGGACAACGATTTTCCCAAGGACCTCTGGCGCAAGATGGGGGATATGGGCCTTCTCGGGATCACGGTCGAGGAAGAATACGGCGGTGCCGCGATGGGGTACCTGGAACACTGCGTGGCGATGGAGGAAATCAGCCGCGCGTCAGCGTCCGTGGGGTTGAGCTACGGTGCGCACTCCAATCTCTGCGTCAACCAGATCCGCCGCAACGGTACGAAGGAACAGAAAGACCGGTATCTGCACAAGCTGATCAGCGGCGAACATGTCGGTGCGCTGGCGATGAGTGAACCCGGCGCCGGGTCGGATGTGGTGTCGATGCGGCTGCGGGCCGACAAAAAGGGTGATCGATATGTCCTCAACGGCAACAAGATGTGGATCACCAACGGCCCCGATGCCGACACCTATGTGATCTATGCCAAGACCGATATGGATGCCGGTCCGCGCGGTATTTCAGCGTTCATCGTCGAACGCGGGTTCGGCGAGTTTTCACAGGCGCAGAAGCTCGACAAGCTGGGGATGCGCGGGTCCAACACCTGTGAGCTTGTGTTCGAGGATGTCGAAGTCCCCGCAGAGAATATCCTCGGCGGCGAAGGCAGGGGCGTCAATGTGCTGATGAGCGGTCTGGATTATGAACGTGCGGTACTGGCCGCCGGTCCGCTCGGCATCATGCAGGCCTGCATGGACGTGGTGGTGCCGTATCTGCATGACCGCAAGCAGTTCGGCAAATCCATCGGTGAATTCCAGCTCATGCAGGGCAAGATCGCGGACATGTACACCACCATGAATGCCGCCAAGGCTTACGTCTATGCCGTTGCGCGGGCTTGTGACAAGGGACAGACGAGCCGCAAGGATGCCGCCGGCGCCATTCTCTATGCCGCCGAAAAAGCAACGTGGATGGCGCTTGAAGCAATTCAGTGCCTGGGTGGCATGGGCTACATCAACGAGACCCCGACCGGGCGTTATCTGCGCGATGCCAAGCTTTACGAGATCGGCGCCGGGACGTCCGAAATCCGCCGCTGGCTGATCGGCCGGGAACTGTTCGAGGAAACATCCTGATATGGCAGATAATGTCGGCGGCGGTGATCATGGCGGCGGCCCGGTGTTTGTCGATATTTACGGCACCGCGAACCGGCTCGGTCTGGACAGGAAAACCGGCAAGGGCGCACACGGTTTCGAAGGTCCGCACCCGGACGGTCCGTTCTGGCTCCGCGGGCTGCAGGGCAGGCTGCCGTTGTGGGTTGCGTTCTGGGGCGGGTTCTTTTTCGGCCACGGAATCGTGCTGGCACTTTCAGTCGGCGCACTGGTCATCGGTGTCGTCGCGGGGCTGACCATCGACCCCGAACGGGTCAATGATTCGATGACTGCTGCGATCTTCATCATGTACCCGATCGGCGGGATGATGATCCTGTTCGGCGCCTGGTCGACGATTACCGTGTGGCGGTCGGCGGTACATGCCGGGGAGAAAAAATGGGGTATCGCGGCGCGGGGTGCCGTACTTTTCTATCTTCTGGTCTGGGGGGGCGCGGTCTGGAACCTGGCCACCTGAGAGAAGCAAGAAGACCTGCATAAACCTGCATAAACCTGCATGAATTCCGGTTTTGAGGAGTGACGTTAATGACTTTAAGCGCAAATAAGGCCGATAAGGACCCGATAGTGATCATCGGTGCCGCCCGCACCCCGATGGGCGGTTTTCAGGGCGCGCTTTCCGGCATGTCGGCGCCCGAACTCGGCGGCGCGGCGATCCGTGCTGCCGTCGAACGTGCCGGGGTCAAGCCGGAAGATATCGAAGACGTCGTCATGGGGTTGTGCCTGTTCGCCGGTCTGAAACAGGCGCCCGCGAGACAGGCGGCACACGCGGCGGGCCTGCCGTGGTCGACCGGCTGCACGACGCTGTCCAAGATGTGCGGCTCGGCAATGAAGGCGACGATGCTGGCACATGACAACATCCTCGCCGGGGCACACGACGTGATGGTCGCCGGCGGCATGGAGAGCATGACCAACGCGCCTTACATCCTGCCGAGAGCACGTCAGGGATACCGCCTAGGTCATGGTGACCAGGTCAAGGACCATATGTTCATCGACGGGCTGGAAGACGCCTATGACGAAGGCCGCCTGATGGGGACGTTCGCCGAAGACACGGCGACCCATTATCAGTTCACCCGCGAACAGCAGGACGCCTTCGCCATCGAAAGCCTGACCCGCGCCAAGAAAGCAATCGACGACGGTACCTTCGAAAGCGAAATCGAACCGGTCACGGTTTCGACCCGCAAGGGCGATATCGACGTGACCACGGACGAACAGCCGCACAATGCCAACATTGAAAAAATTCCGACGCTGAAACCGGCGTTTCGCAAGGACGGCACGGTGACGCCCGCCAATTCGTCGTCGATCTCCGACGGGGCGGCGGCACTGGTTCTGATGCGTCTGTCCGAAGCCGAGAAACGCGGTCTGACCCCGCTCGCGAAGATCGCCGCGCACGCGACGCACGCACAGGAACCGGCATGGTTCACGACGGCGCCCATCGGCTCGATTGAAAAAGTGCTGGCGAAAGCCGGCTGGGAAAAGAGCGACGTCGATCTGTATGAAATCAACGAGGCGTTCGCTGTCGTCACCATGGCGGCGATGCGCGACCTCGACCTTGCGCATGACCGGGTCAACGTGCACGGCGGCGCCTGTGCGCTGGGCCATCCGGTCGGCGCATCCGGGGCACGGATCATCGTGACGCTGATGAACGCGCTCAGGAAATATGACATGAAAAAGGGCATCGCCTCGCTCTGCATCGGTGGCGGTGAAGCGACGGCGATTGCCATTGAGCGGATGAACTGAGCGAAATTGAGAATGTATTACCCCCTCATCCTGTCCTTCTCCCCAGGGAGAAGGGACTCTCGTGGCTTGACCCTCTCCCCCCGGGTGAGGGGCACATGAGAAATCGAAAAGGAGAATTCTGAATGCCTACCGTTTTGATCACCGGTGCCAACCGCGGCCTCGGACTGGAATTTGCGAAACAGTATGCCGCTGACGGCTGGTCGGTGATTGCGACCTGCCGCAATCCGATCGGTGTCGGCGAGCTGGCGCAGATCGAAGGCGACATCGCCGTTTACGGGCTTGATGTGCTGTCCGACGTCTCCATCAACCGTTTCGTGCAGGACCTGGACGGCCGCGCCATCGATGTGCTGATCAACAATGCCGGCGTCTATGGGCCGAAACCGGTCAAGGCCGCCGACGCCACGCTGGAAGACTGGACCCCGGTCATGCAGACCAACGCCATGGCGCCGCTGTTCATCGCCCGGGCGCTTCTGGCGAACGTGCAGGCGGGCGAGCGCAAGCTGATCGTCAACATCTCGTCGATCATGGCCTCCATTGCCGACCAATCGCCCGGCAACGAATATATCTATCGTTCGTCGAAAACCGCCCTGAACATGGTGATGGCGAACTATGCGAAGGAGATTGCAGATACCGGTGTTGCGGTGACGATGTTCCATCCGGGGTGGGTGCAGACCGACATGGGCGGACCGAACGCGACGCTGACGCCGAGCGAGAGCATCAAGCATCTGCGGGCTTCCATCGAAAAACTGAGCTTCGCCGATACCGGCAAGTTCCTGAACTACGACGGCACACCGCTGCCGTGGTGAGAATTGCCCCTCACCCGGTGCTTCGCGCCATCCTCTCCCCAAGGAGAGGGGCGTATGGAATTCCCTCTCCCTTGGGAGAGGGAGGGGCCCACGTGCGTCAGCATGTGGGAGGGTGAGGGGGAGTGAAAGTCCGCATATGCACCTGACCGACGAACAGCGCATGATCATGGAGACCGCCCGCGACTTCGCGCGTGAGCGATTGGCGCCGGGTGCCAGTGAACGGGACCGGACGGCAGCGTTCCCTGCCGCCGAACTGGCCGAGATGGGAACACTTGGGTTCATGGGCATGCTGACGCCCGAAGACTGGGGCGGGTCGGATACGGGGATGATCGCGCACGCGCTGGCGATGGAGGAAATCGCCGCGGGCGACGGTGCGGTTTCGACCATCATGAGCGTGCACAACGGTGTCGGACAGAAACCGATTGCCGATTTCGGCTCGGATACGCTCAAGGAACAATACCTGCGCCCGCTGGCCGAGGGTAAGATGCTGGGGGCCTTTGCGCTGAGCGAACCGGAAGCCGGGTCGGACGCCGGGTCGATCCGCACCCGCGCGGTCCGCGACGGCAATCATTTCGTGCTCAACGGCACCAAGCAGTTCATCACTTCGGGCAAGCATTGCGACGTTGCGGTTGTCTTCGCCGTCACCGATCCCGACGCAGGACGTAAGGGAATCTCGGCCTTCGTGGTGCTGTCCGATACGCAGGGTTATGAGATCACCGGCATCGAAAAGAAAATGGGCCAGCGCTGCTCCGACACGGCGCAGATCACCTTCAACGACTGCCGCCTGACCCCCGATCATTTGCTGGGGGAAGAAGGCCAGGGCTATCGCATCGCGTTGTCGAATCTGGAAGGTGGCCGCATCGGCATTGCCGCGCAATCGGTCGGCATGGCCCGCGCGGCACTGGACTATGCCGTCGATTATGCCAGGGAACGCAAAAGCTTCGGCAAGCCGATCATCGAGCATCAGGCGGTGGGTAACCGGCTCGCCGATCTGGCAACGCAGGTGGAGGCTGCACGGCTGATGTATCTGAACGCGGCGCGTCTGCGTGAAGAAGGGGCGCCGTGCCTCAAGGAAGCGTCGATGGCCAAACTGTTTGCATCGGAAATGGCGGAACGGGTCTGTTCCGGCGCGATGCAGACACTCGGCGGTTACGGTTATGTCGAGGATTTTCCGATCGAGCGCATTTATCGCGACGTCCGCGTCTGCCAGATTTACGAAGGCACCTCCGATGTGCAGCGCATGGTCATCGCGCGGGCTCTGGGGACGTCATAATGGAAAAAACCCTCACCCGGCTCACTTCGTTCGCCACCCTCTCCCTAGGGAGAGGGATGGTTGTTCGTGATACCCTCTCCCCCGGGGAGAGGGAAGCGCGTGTAACGCGCAGGGTGAGGGGGCGGCTCATCCTTCGAGACGGCCTTTCAGGCCTCCTCAGGATGAGGACAGGAGCAATACCTCAAAATGAGGACAGTACCAAAACCTCATGCTGAGGAGCGAAGCGTCTCGAAGCATGTTTATGAAACTTGGATCACGTTCAGGACGACGAAGGAAGACAGAGGAAAGAAATGCCAAACCCCGTTGAGTTCTATTTCGATTTTTCATCGCCCTATGCCTACTTCGCGGCCGACCGGATCGACCGGATGGTTGCGGACTTTGGGCGCACCTGCCTGTGGAAGCCGATGCTGCTGGGCGCGGCGATGAAGGACACCGGTGCCGTGCCGCCGGTGACGGTGCCGATCAAGGGTGATTACGTGAAGAACGACTGGGCCCGGCTGGCACGGTTTCAGGATCTGAAGTGGACGATGCCGGACCCGTTCCCCATTGCAACCGTCGCGGCCGCCCGCATCTTTTACTGGATCGACGGCCAGGACGCGGGCAAAGCCAAGGCATATGCATGGGACTGCTTCGCGACATTTTTCGGTGAAGGCCGGGATATTTCTTCAAAAGAAACCGTTGCCGCCATTGCGGCCCGGCAGGGATTTGCCGAAGATGACGTTCTCGCCGCCTGCGATGACGATGCGGTGAAGCAGAAGCTGAAAGACGAGACGTCCGCCGCCATTGCCAAGGGTGTCTTCGGCTCTCCGTTTATCATTGTCGATGGGGAGGGGTTCTGGGGCGCGGACAGACTATGGATGGTCAAGCGCTGGCTGAAAGCCGGCGGCTGGTAAAAAGGAAATAGATCAATGACGAAAAAACTCAAAAAAGGTATCGCCGATCTGGTGGCCGAAGCCGAAGCGGTGATCGAAACGATCTCACTGGAAGACGCCATTGCCCGGCACGGGTCCAAGGACCTGGTCTTTGTCGATGTCCGCGATGTCCGTGAACTGGAACGCGACGGCATGATCCCAGGTGCCTTTCATGCCCCGCGCGGCATGATCGAATTCTGGGTCGATCCGGAAAGCCCGTATTTCAAGGAAGTCTTCGCCGATGATGACAAAACCTATGTCCTGTACTGTGCAGCGGCATGGCGCTCGGCGCTGACGGCGAAAACGCTGAAGGACATGGGCATGGATAACGTGGTGCAGTTCGCCGATGGCTTCAAAGCCTGGAAAGAAGCGGGTGGCCCGGTCGCACAGAAAAGCAGCAAGTAAAGCATGACCGTAAAGCGGCCAGGAATGAACGGATGAGCGTGATCAAGACCAATATCGATACCCGGGGTGACGGCTACCGCACCAACCGTGCGGCGGTTGACGATCTGCTGTCCGATCTTTCCGAGAAACTGGCGCGGATCAAACAGGGGGGCGGCAAGGCGGCACGCGACAAGCATGAAGCACGCGGCAAGCTGCCGGTGCGCGAACGCATCCGCAATCTGATCGATCCCGGTGCGCCGTTTCTGGAGTTCTCCCAGTTCGCCGCCTATCAGGTCTATGAAGACGATGTCCCGGCGGCCGGGATTATCACCGGCATCGGGCCGGTCGAAGGCGTGGAATGCGTCATCGTCGCCAACGACGCGACGGTCAAGGGCGGCACCTACTATCCGCTGACCGTGAAGAAGCACTTGCGGGCACAGGAAATCGCGCGGGAAAACAACCTGCCTTGCATCTATCTGGTCGACAGCGGCGGCGCGTTTCTGCCACGTCAGGACGAGGTGTTTCCGGACAAGGAACATTTCGGGCGTATCTTTTTCAATCAGGCCAACATGTCGGCAGCCGGCATTCCGCAGATCGCGGTTGTCATGGGGTCGTGTACGGCGGGCGGCGCGTATGTGCCGGCGATGTGCGACGAAAGCATCATCGTCGAAGGGCAGGGCACGATCTTTCTGGGCGGCCCGCCATTGGTGAAAGCGGCAACCGGAGAGGAAGTCTCGGCCGAGGATCTGGGCGGCGCACAGGTCCATTCCAAGATATCCGGCGTCACCGATCATATGGCCCGCGATGACCTGCATGCCCTGCAACTGGCGCGTCAGGCAGTTCGTAACTTGAATCGAGTTAAAAATCCGAATATCGAGCTGCGGAAGCCGGTTGATCCGCTTTACGATCCCGCCGAACTGACGGGGATTGCGCCGGTTGATCTCAGGAAACCCTTCGATGTTCGCGAGATCATCGCCCGGATCGTCGACGGTTCCGAATTTGACGAATTCAAGAAACTGTACGGCGAAACCCTGGTCACGGGCTTTGCCCGCATTCACGGTTATCCGGTCGGGATCGTCGCTAACAACGGCATCCTGTTTTCTGAAAGTGCGCTCAAGGGGGCGCACTTCATAGAACTGTGTGCGCAGCGCGGTATTCCGCTTGTCTTCCTGCAGAACATCGCCGGGTTCATGGTCGGCAAGAAATACGAGCAGGGCGGCATCGCCAAGGACGGCGCCAAGATGGTGACCGCCGTGGCCTGCGCCAACGTGCCGAAATTCACGGTGGTGATCGGCGGCAGCTTTGGTGCGGGAAACTATTCCATGTGCGGGCGTGCCTATTCACCGCGCTTCATGTGGCTGTGGCCGAATGCACGGATTTCCGTCATGGGCGGCGAGCAGGCGGCGAATGTTCTGGCGACGGTGCGCGAGGACGGCATGAAGGCACGCGGCAAGTCGTGGGCGAAAAAGGACAGGCAGGCCTTCATGGACCCGATCCTTGAGCAGTACGAGCATCAGGGACATCCGTATTATGCCAGTGCGCGGCTATGGGATGACGGCATCATCGATCCGTCTGAAACGCGCATGGTTCTGGGACTGGGGCTGTCGGCGGCCCTGAATTCCCCGATTGAAAAGACGACGTTCGGCGTGTTCCGGATGTAACCGGAGCGAGGAGAGAGACATGGCCAAGAATATCACCACAGCCCCGCTGATTACGGAAATTTCCGGACGCGGTGTCGCCACGATCACGTTGCGCCGCCCGGAAATTCATAACGCCTTTGACGACGTTCTGATCGAACGGCTGCGCCGTGAACTGCATGGTCTCAACAACGATCCGAAAGTCCGGGTCGTGGTTCTGGCCGCGGAAGGGAAAAGCTTTTCCGCAGGCGCCGATCTGAACTGGATGAAGCGGATGGCCGAATACGAGCGCGCGGAAAACCTCGAAGACGCCAAGAACCTGGGCAAGCTGATGGCGACCCTGTACCGCATGCGTCAGCCGACCGTGGCCATTGTGCAGGGGCCGGCCTATGGCGGCGGCGTCGGTCTTGTCGCGGCCTGCGATATCGCGATTGCCTCGGACGCGGCGCATTTCTGCCTGTCCGAAGTCCGGCTGGGTCTGATCCCGGCGGTCATCGGCCCGTATGTCATTCATGCCGTCGGCGAGCGTCATGCGACGCGCTACATGCTGACGGCGGAGAAATTCTCGGCCGCCGAGGCGATGCGGATCGGCCTCGTCCATGATGTGGTGCCGGCGGACGTCCTGCTAGATCGCCGCAATGAAGTCGTCGACGATCTGCTGAAGGGCGGGCCGAAAGCGCTGAGCGAGGTCAAGAACCTGGTGTCCTACATCACCACCTCGGCGACGCAGGACGAAAAGGTGGTGCGCGATACCGCCGGTCACATCGCCCGTGTCCGTGCCTCCGACGAAGGGCAGGAAGGGGTTCAGGCGTTCCTTGAGAAACGCAAGGCCGCGTGGGTGAAAGACTGAACCGTGGCAAAACTCTCCCCCATCAAACGCCTGCTGATTGCCAACCGGGGCGAAATCGCGTGCCGGATCATCGTCACCGCGCGGGCGCTTGGGATATCCACCGTCGCCGTCTATTCCGATGCGGATAAAGATGCCCGTCACGTGCGCATCGCCGACATGGCGGTCCGGATCGGTTCCGGCCCGGCATCGGAGAGCTATCTGAAAGCCGATGCGGTGATTGCGGCGGCGCTTGAAACCGGGGCTGACGGCGTGCATCCGGGCTATGGCTTTCTGTCGGAAAATGCGGATTTCGCGGACGCCGTTGCGAACGCCGGTCTGATCTTTGTCGGCCCGTCCGCGGAGGCGATCCGGGCCATGGGCTCGAAATCGGCGTCGAAAGCGCTGATGCAAAAGGCCGGCGTGCCGCTGGTGCCGGGCTATCACGGCGCCAAACAGGATACCAAGACACTCACCAAAGAAGCCCTCAGGATCGGCTTCCCGGTGCTGGTCAAGGCTTCCGCCGGGGGCGGCGGCAAGGGAATGCGGGTCGTCAAGTCCGAAGCCGCGCTCAAGGACGCCATCGACGGCGCGAAGCGCGAGGCCAAGTCCTCGTTCGGCGACCCGCGCTTGATGATCGAAAAATATCTGGCCACGGCGCGTCATGTCGAAGTGCAGATTTTCGGCGACAGCCATGGCAACTATGCGCACCTGTTCGAGCGCGACTGCTCCCTGCAGCGCCGCCATCAAAAGGTGATCGAGGAAGCCCCCGCACCGGGGATGACGGAATCTCTCAGAACAGCCATGGGTGAGGCGGCTGTGAATGCGGCCAGGGCCGTCGATTATGTCGGCGCGGGCACGGTCGAGTTTCTGCTCGCCGGCAAGGATTTCTATTTCATCGAGATGAATACGCGCCTGCAGGTCGAACACCCGGTCACCGAAGCGATCACCGGGCAGGATCTGGTGGCGTGGCAGCTCTCCGTCGCCGCGGGCGGGAAACTGCCGCTGACGCAGGACGAACTGTCGATCGACGGTCATGCCTTTGAAGCAAGGCTCTATGCCGAAGACCCGGACAAGGGCTACCTGCCGCAGACCGGGACCCTGCATCATCTCAAATTCGCCGAAACCCCGGGGGTGCGAATCGACACCGGGATCGTGCAGGGCGATCAGGTGTCGGTCCACTATGACCCGATGATTGCCAAGATCATCGTGCACGGGACCGACCGCCCTGATGCCTTGCAGAAACTGCAGGCCGCATTGGCCGGCACGCAGATTGCCGGGCTGGAGACCAATCTGGATTTCCTTTTGGGGATTTCCGCCGACGACAAGTTCGTCAAGGCGAAGGTCGATACCGGCTGGCTCGACCGCATGAAGCCGCCCGAACTGGGCTGGCGCCGGGTCCATCCGGCGGACCGGAGCGCGTTGGCGATTGCCGCGCTCGCCGTGATCCGCGAACGCGGTGCGGCGGCGTGCCGGCGGGCCGAAGGTTCCGGCGATCCGTATTCGCCCTGGTTCCGCACCGACGGCTGGCGGCTGATCGACCGCGGCCATCAGGATGTGTTCCTGTGTGACATCATCGACGATCAGCCCTTGCTGGTGACGGCCAAGGCGTGCACCGACGGCGGCTATACGCTGGTCATCGGCGAGGAATGCGTGACCGGACAACTGACCGGCGACGGCCGCGCCGTGATCGACGGCGTGCATCTGCCCGCCGATGTCGCCTTCATCGACGATACCCTCGTCGTCTTCACCGAAGCGGGGCGCTGCATTTTCAGGCTGTTCGATCCGGCGGAAGCCGCCGCCGACGACGCCGACGCCGGGGGTGACCTGACGGCGCCGATGCCGGGCAAGGTGACGCATGTTCACGTCAAGGCGGGGGCAAAGGTCAAGCGTGGCCAGCCGCTGCTGGTTCTCGAAGCGATGAAGATGGAACACACCATCGCCGCACCCGCCGACGGCACCGTGAGCGAACTCCGCTGCAAGGCCGGAGATCAGGTCGACGACGGTATCGCCCTTGTCATTTTCGAGCCGGCTTGATTTCATGCCATCCTTCGAGACGGGCCCGGTAATATTTCCCGGTCCCTCCTCAGGATGAGGTTGGGTGAAGTGCGCCTCATCCTTAGGCGCGCGGCAACTTTGATGCGCGTCTCGAAGGAGAGGCGACGGAGCAACGGATAGAAATGAACCTGCCCAAGCACGTAAAGATCGTCGATGTCGGCCCCCGCGACGGGCTGCAGAACCATCCCGACACGGTCCCGCTCGACACCAAGATCGAACTCGTCGAACGGCTTGCCGATGCCGGTCTTTCCGTGGTCGAAGCGGGGGCTTTCGTCTCGCCGAAGTGGGTGCCGCAGATGGCGGATACCGCCGAGCTGATGCGCCGCATCCGGCGCAAGCCCGGTGTCTCGTACCCGGTGCTGGTGCCGAACCTGAAGGGCTATGAAGCCGCGAAAGCGGCGGGCGTGGAAGAGATCGCGATCTTCGGCGCCGCCACTGAGACGTTCTCGCAGAAAAACATCAACTGCTCGATCAAAGAGAGCCTGGAGCGCTTCCGCCCGGTGGCCGACGCCGCGCTGGCTGATGGCATGAAAGTCCGCGGCTACATATCGTGCGTGCTGGGATGCCCTTATGAAGGGGACGTTGCACCCGACGCCGTCGCCGCCGTTGCCCGCGAACTGGATGCCATGGGCTGTTACGAGGTTTCGCTCGGCGACACCATCGGCACCGGCACCCCGGCGAAAGCGCAGGCGATGATCGACGCCGTCGCCGCCGATATCCCGGTCGCGCGGCTGGGCGCACATTTTCACGACACCTATGGGCAGGCGCTGGCGAATCTCCTGGCCGTCATGCAGCAGGGCGTCGCCGTCATCGACACCGCCGTCGCCGGTCTCGGCGGCTGCCCCTATGCGAAGGGCGCCAGCGGCAATGTCGCCACCGAAGACGTGGTCTACATGCTGAACGGTCTCGGCATCGACACCGGCATTGATCTCGACCGCCTGCTCGACGCCAGCCGTTTCATCTCGGACGCCATCGGCCGGGCACCGGCCTCGAAGGTAGCGCTGGCCCGCCTGGGCGCGGCAGCAGCCGCCCAATGAGTCGCGTCCTGTGAGCGTCAACATCATCAAGCTGTGCGTCGGCATCGAGAATGTTCAGCACCTGCGCGATGTGCAGCAGCGCCGACTCGATTTGAAAAAGAAGGCCGGCGAACCCCTGGAACTGATGCACGTCACGCGGTCCTTTCCGCGCCGCGCCGACGACGTCCTTGACGGCGGCTCGATCTACTGGGTCATCAAGGGCGTGATCCGGCTGCGCCAAAAAATCACCGATCTCCGCGAGACCACCAACAAGGACGGCAAACCGGCCTGCGCCATCGTATATGACAGCGAACACGTCCTGACCGAGCCCCGGCCGTTCCGCGCCTTTCAGGGCTGGCGATATCTGGACCCGTCCGACGCGCCGCGCGATCTGGACGACATCGGCGCCGGCGCCGAGGATTTGCCGGATGAGATGGCCGTTGAACTCAGAAATCTTGGACTTCTGTAATTAATGGGCGATATTGTAACCTCAGTTCTTGGTTGCTAAGCTCCACCAGCAATTCGTCCACCGGTAAGGGAACGAAACAACAGATGGCTGACGATGACATGGAAATCATTAACCCGCCCAACACGTTGAAGGACAAGGTTCGCGAAGGCGGTCCGGGCGCGGTTGATCTGGCGACCCTTGAGCGCGCCGAGAACGTCATCGCCGAAATGGCCGACAGCTATCTTGAATGGGTTCAGGAAGATCTCGTCCGTATCGAAGCCGCCTACAAGGCGCTGGCCGCGGCCTCCGGCGACCGCAAGCCAGAAGCCGAGCAGGTGTTTCAGATCGCCCACGACATCAAGGGGCAGGGCGGCAGCTTCGGCTTTGACCTGATGACCGTCATCGCCAATGAACTGTGCCGTCTGATCGAGCGCAACGACTCCTTCGGGGCCGCCGAGGTGCAGGCCATCAAGGTGCACATCGACGCCATGAAGCTGGTCATCCAGAACCGGATGAAGGGCGACGGCGGCGCCAACGGTCAGGCCCTGGTCGACGGCATCCGCCAGGTCGGCGACAAGCTCAACAAGTAGGCCGACCCCTCTCTCACATTGTCACCCCAAACCTGATTTGGGGCCATGTGATCAGACCGATGCCGTGCCGGGGCATATGGATCCTGAACCAAGTTCAGGATGATGGTTTGCTCCAACCCTCTCCCTGGGGAGAGGGTGGCGTGCCTCAGCACGCCGGGTGAGGGGGGGCTGGCCGGTGATGTGGCTGAACGTGCCCCTCACCCTCCCACTCACGTCGTTCGCGGGTCCCTCCCTCTCCCGTCGCCAATACGTTGGCGCGGGCCAATGGGGAGAGGGGAAATCTCTAACCCTCTCCTCGGGGAGAGGGTGGCGTGCGTCAGCACGCCGGGTGAGGGGGCTGGCCGGTGGTGTGTCTATACGTGCCCCTCACCCTCCCACTCACGTCGTTCGCGGGTCCCTCCCTCACCCGATGGGAGAGGGGTATTATTCAACCCTCTCCTCGGGGAGAGGGTGGCGTGCGTCAGCACGCCGGGTGAGGGGGGAGCCGTTACGGAAAAACTCAGGCGGCCTGTTCGGCTGCGAGCTGCGAGAACCGGCCCCACACGGGAGTGTGGTCGGAGGCCTTTTCCCTGCCGCGCGGCGTCTTGTCGATGCCGACTTCATCCAGCAGATCGGCGGCTTCCGGCGACAGCAACAGGTGATCGATCCGAAGGCCGTTATCCTTCTGCCACGCACCGCGCTGATAATCCCAGTAGGAATAGGCGTGCAGGTCCGGGTTCAGGGTGCGCCAGGCTTCGGTATAGCCCATGTGCAGCAGCGTGCGGAACCGCCTGCGGCTTTCCGGGCGGCACAGCGCATCGTCGGCAAAAGCGTTCGCGTCGTACACGTCGACATCGGCCGGGCAGATGTTGTAATCGCCGGCCAGCACGACGGGGGTGTTTTCCGCCATCAGCGCTTCGGCGCGGGCAATCAGCCGGTCCATCCAGCCGAGCTTGTAGGTGAATTTCTCATGGTCCGCGCCGTTGTCGTCGCGGGTCGGGTTGCCGTTCGGGAGATAGATGGAGGCGACGCGGAATCCGCAGGTATCGGCTTCCAGATAGCGGGCCTGTTCGTCGGCATCGTCGCCGGGAAGCGCACGGTGGATGACCTCGATCGGCTGCTTCGACAATACCGCGACACCGTTGTAGGTCTTCTGGCCGACGGTTTCGACGTGATAGCCGGCGGCTTCGATTTCCATGCGGGGAAACGTGTCGTCGGTGCTTTTGAGTTCCTGCAGCAGCGCCACGTCGGGCGAGAATTCATCCAGCCATTCGACGACGCGCGGCAGGCGGGCCTTGATGGAGTTGACGTTCCATGTGGCAATAACGGTCATAAAGGGGCGGGCGGCCTAGATTGAAAACGACGTGCCGCAACCGCAGCTGGACGTGGCGTTCGGATTGTCGACCTCGAAAAAGGCGGCACCGAGCTCGTCCTTGAAGTTGACCGTGCACCCGGCAAGGAACCCGAGCGAGACTTCGTCGGTGACCACGGCAGCCCCGTTATGGGTAAAGGTGATGTCTTCGTCCGAGGTCTTGTCGGTCAGGTCGAAGGCGTACTGGAACCCCGAGCAGCCGCCACCGTTGACAGTGACCCGCAGCATCAGGTCGTCATTGCCCTGAATTTCACGCACTCTGGCGATCCTGGCAGCGCAGCTGTCGGTGATGATCAGGTTTTCGGTGTTGGTCGAGCCGTCGGGCATCGGTGTCTCCTTTAATCGTCACTTATATGTAGTCTAGCAGAATTCGGTGTCAATCGCACGTTCTGGTTTCCCGGTAACAATGGGAGAGGGGTAATCTCCAACCCTCTCCCTGGGGAGAGGGTGGCGTGCGTCAGCATGCCGGGTGAGGGGATTGTGCCGTTGTGCCCCTCACCCTCCCGCTCACGGTATTCGCGGGTCCCTCCCTCTCCCGTCGCCAATACATTGGCGCGGGCCGATGGGGAGAGGGGCCATCCGGCGTTGCCGCCGGACAGGCTGTGAGCTACCCTTGGCGTATGGATGAAGCAAAGCCCATTGAGCCGGTCTCGACCGAGCGGCCGCCCCTGAAACCGTACGCCTGCCGTTCGGCGGACAGCCGCGGGCGACTATATCCCGAGCCGGAAAGCAAGACCCGCGGCGCGTTCCAGCGCGACCGCGACCGGATCATTCATTCCGCCGCATTTCGCCGGCTGGAATACAAGACCCAGGTGTTCGTCAATCACGAGGGCGATTCGTTCCGCACCCGGCTGACGCACTCGCTTGAGGTGTCGCAGATCGCACGCTCGGTGTGCCGGTGTCTGGGGCTCAACGAAGACCTGGGCGAGACGCTGGCGCTGGCGCATGACCTCGGACATCCGCCGTTCGGCCATGCCGGGGAGGATGCGCTGAAGGAAATGATGAAGCCGTTCGGCGGCTTTGATCACAATGCGCAGTCGCTCAGGGTGGTCACCAAGCTGGAAGCCCGCTACGCCGATTTCGACGGCCTCAACCTGACGTGGGAAACCCTGGAAGGCGTGGTCAAACACAACGGGCCGCTGCTCAGGGGGCGCAAGAAGCTCGAAGACCTGCCGCGCGGCATTCTCGATTACTCGGCGGCGCAGGATCTGGAACTGGCCACCTATGCCAGTGCCGAGGCGCAGGTCGCCGCCATTGCCGACGATATCGCCTACAATAACCACGATATCGATGACGGTCTCCGGGCCGGCCTGTTCACGATCGAGGACCTGAGCGATGTGCCCTTGGTCGGTCCGATGTTCCGAGAGGTGCGCGACAGGTACCCGGATCTGGATCAGTCGCGAACCATCCACGAGGCCGTGCGCCGGCTGATCGGGGAGATGGTCGGGGACCTGCTGAGCGAGACACAGAAGCGAATCGATGCCGCCAGACCGGAGACGGCAGCCGATATCCGCCATCTGGATCACCCGGTGGCCCAGTTTTCCGAAGAAATGCGCGCCAACGACAAGGCGCTGAAAAAGTTCCTGTTCGACAACATGTACCGTCACTACAAATTGAACCGGATGACGTCGAAAGCCCGCCGGGTGGTGCTGGACCTGTTCCAGCTGTTGCTGGACGAACCGGGGTGCCTGCCGACCGAATGGCGTAAAAATGCAGGAAAACCGGGGACCCGCGAGACGGCTGAGCTGGTTTGTGACTATATCGCCGACATGACGGACCGGCTTGCACTGGATGAACATCGCAGGCTTTTTGACCTGCAGTCCCGTACCTCCTGAGCCGGAGACCGGGTATCGGCGTCTGCCGCCCGAGTTATTCGGCAGTTTCCAGAGTATAGCGACTTGCGCGTTCGGGCGTGAGCCTGTTACCCACTGTGCGGCGGGCGTATAATAACTGCGATTCGGCAGATGACGCCGCGTAGTTTGGAGTGATCAGAATGGCACTATCGGCAAAACCCGACATGAAGGTATCGCCACCGGATCCGGACGACGACGACAACGACGACAGCGGCGATACCGCGCGTTCCGGTTCCGGGACGACCCTGAAAGTGCTGGGCGGACTTGTCTGCCTGACCCTGGTTGCCGGTGGAATCTGGATCGGCTTCGGTGACCGGATCATGATGATGCTCGACCCGGCGGATGGCGACGTCCCGGTCGTGACCGCCGATCCGGCGCCGATCAAGATACGCCCGGAAAATCCGGGCGGCATGCAGGTCCCCAACCAGGGACGGCTGGTCTACGGTGTCGTTGACGGCTCCTCGACCCAGCCCCGCGTCGAACGGCTGCTGCCGTCGCCGGAAAAACCGGTGGCTGTCGATGAAGTCCTGAAACGCACTGTTCCGGAAACCTCATCGGTCGTGACCGGGACCGCACCGCGCGGCACGGCCGACCTGAATGCCGGTGCGCCGGTCCGCCTGACGCCGAGCGACCCGGCACCGGCACCGCTTGCGCCCGTGCCGTCGGCCGAGGATGTCGCCAGGCTTTCCGCAAACGCACCGCCGCCGCCGTCGGCCCCGTCGATTTCGGCGTCATCCGCCACAGGTACGGGAACCGGCATGGAAACAGCCGCCGCACCCGCGGCACCGAGTGCGCCACCGGCCCCCGCGCCGAAGCCGGCCCCGCAGGCCGCACCGGCACCAGAGCCGGCGCCAGCGCCTGCGGCACCGGCGGCGACACAGACAGCGAATGCAACCCCGGCCCCTGAATCCCCGGGCGCCGACATTTCCGATACCTTCCGGGTGCAGCTTGCCGCGTCACGCAGCGAGGATGCGGTGAAATCCGAATGGGACAGGCTGCGCCGCCGTCATGTGGATCTGTTGGGTGAGCTGCAATTGCAGGTCATGCGGATCGATCTGGGCGCGACGAAGGGGGTTTTCTATCGGCTGCGGGCCGGCCCGCTAACTGACGCCAACGCGGCCAAAGCGCTCTGCGAACGGCTGAAACAGCGGAAACTCGGCTGCCTGGTCGTGAAGCCGGGCGCCTGATGATGTCTGAACGAGTCCCTTTGCCGAAAGCCGCCATATTCGGTTGTGCCGGAACCGAACTCGGGATCGAGGAGCGCTATTTCTTCGAAAACACCAACCCGCTCGGGTTCATCCTGTTTTCACGCAATGTCGAAAGCCCGGATCAGGTCCGCACGCTGGTACATGATCTGCGGGCGGCCGTGGACCGGCCGGATGCGCCGGTTCTGATCGATCAGGAAGGGGGCAGGGTGCAACGGCTGGGGCCACCTACATGGCAGGCCCGTCCGCCGCAGGCCCTGTTCGCCAAAATCGCAAAAGACGACCGTTCCCTGGCACGTGAGGCCGCGAGCCTGAATGCGCACCTGATTGCCACCGAACTGATTGATCTCGGCATCGACGTCGACTGCCTGCCGGTCCTGGATGTGCCGACGGATGATGCCCACGACATCATCGGCGATCGCGCTTTCGGGCATGATCCTGCCGTGATCGCCGAACTGGGAGAAGCCGTGATCGCCGGGCTGATGGCGGGGGGCGTGATGCCGGTCGCCAAGCATCTGCCGGGACATGGCCGGGCCAAGCAGGATAGTCATCTGGAACTGCCCCGCGTCGATACCGATGCCGATACCCTGCGCGAAACCGATTTCCTGCCGTTCCGGCACCTGTACTATGCGCCGTGGGGCATGACCGCGCATATCGTCTATGAAGCCTTTGACCCGGAACAGCCGGCGACCCTGTCGGAAACCGTGATCCAGGAAGTGATCCGCGGTGAAATCGGTTTTTCCGGATTTCTGGTGTCCGATGACATCAACATGAAGGCGCTGAGCGGCAAAGCCTCGGAAAACGTCGTCCGGGCGCTGGATGCCGGGTGTGATGCGGTGCTGCACTGTAACGGCGATCTCGAGGACATGATCGAGGTTTCGGACGTGCTGCCGGAGCTTTCCGGCATGTCGATGCAGCGGCTGGGTTCGGCAAGCGCGATGATGCCGGTTTCCGAAGACATCGACATGGCCGAATTGCAGTCACAATTTGAATCCATGATTGCGCCCTGGACCTGATCCGGCGGCGTATCTGCACCGCCGGGTTCGGCGGTTTCATCTGATCAACAGCCAGGCGTAAAGCGAGCGGTATGGATTTCGACCTCAACAGCATTGCCTACACGGTGTCGGTGTGGACGCTGCCGGTGCTGCTGGCGGTGACCCTGCACGAAGCGGCGCACGGCTGGGTGGCGATGAAGCTCGGCGATCCCACGGCAAAACTGCTGGGGCGTGTGACCTTCAACCCGTTCAAGCATATTGATCCCATGGGGACGGTGATCGTGCCGGTGATGCTGCTGTTGCTGAGCGGCGGGCGGATGATGTTCGGATTCGCAAAACCGGTGCCCGTGGACTTCAGACGGCTGAAAAATCCGCGCCGCGACATGATTCTCGTGGCCGCCGCCGGTCCCGGTATGAACCTGGCCATCGCGGTCCTCTGCGCGGCGTCGTTTCATCTGGCGCTGATGCTCGACGGCGATGTCCGTGACTGGGTCGCGCAAAATCTTGGAAATGCTATTTGGATCAATGTTTTATTGGCCGTCTTTAATATGTTGCCTATCCCGCCTTTGGACGGCGGGCGGGTGGCCGTCGGCATTCTGCCGTGGCCGCTGGCGAAGCACCTTGTCCGGCTCGAGCGGACCGGCATCTTCATTGTGCTGGGGGCGATCTTTTTACTGCCGTGGATCGGTGGCATGATAGGGCTTGATCTGGACCTTTTCAGGTGGCTAGTGATCACACCGGCGAGCCATGTGCAGGACGCGATCCTGTTTCTCGTCGGCTTGAGCTGAAGCAGGACGATTGATGGCCGAGATTATCGAATTCGACCCGAACCCGGACGAGATCCTCAACGACGCACCCGCCGTCGTGAGTTCGTTCGTCGTCGACCTGGAAGGGTTCGAGGGACCGATCGACGTTCTTTTGCAACTGGCCCGCGACCAGAAAGTCGATCTGATCCACATTTCCATTCTTGAGCTTGCGGATCAGTATCTGGGCTTCGTCGCCGAGGCGCGGCGCCACAACCTGGAACTGGCCGCCGACTATCTGGTGATGGCGGCATGGCTGGCGTTTCTGAAGTCACGGCTTCTGTTGCCCGACATGTCGAGCGAGGAAGAGCCGACCGGCGAGGAAATGGCCGCCGCCCTGCAGTATCAGCTGCGCCGCCTGCAGGCGATGCAGAACGCCGGTCAGCAACTTATGGAGCGGCCCCGACTGGGGCAGGATTTCCTCGGCCGCGGCGAGCCTGAGCGGTTCAAGCCGCGCGAGATCGAAATCCTCGACGCCACGCTGTATGACCTGCTCAAGGCCTATGCCGACCAGCACGTGCGCAAGAACGCCCACGCCCCGATGCATATCGAGGCCTTTGAAATCTACACGGTCGAGGACGCGCTGCAGCGCCTGCGCCGCCTTGTCGGCGCGACGCCGGACTGGCGCGATCTGTGGACATTCCTGCCGGAAGGCCTGAAGGGGCGGTTGCTGACCCGCTCGGCGGTGGCGTCGACCTTTGCCGCCAGCCTTGAAATGGCCAAGGAGGGCCGCGTTGTCATCCGCCAATCGGCGACCTTCGGGCCGATTTACCTGCAGGGCACGAACGGCACCGGCAGTCCGGATACGCCAGAACCTGCCGGAAGCCCTACCACGACGGAGCCAGAAGAATAAATGGAACGCCCCATGGCCGAACACGCGAATGACGACGCCCTTGCCGAACAGGAAGCACTTGCCGAGCAGGAAGCCCTGAAAGACGAGGTGAATGACCCTGAACTGGCGGATACTGAGCGCTGTGACGACGCGGAAGCTGCGGAAGCATCCGAAGATGTGGTTGAAGACGACGCTGAAGCAGGTGCCGATGACGGCGAAAAGACCGTCGATCCGGAAACCTGGGACCGCTACATGCGGATTACCGAGGCGCTGCTGTTCGCTTCTGCTGAGCCGCTGACCGAGCGCATGCTGGCCAACCGGCTGCCCGGCGATGCGGATGTGAAGGGACTGTTGAAGGCGCTGCGCAACATCTATGAAAAGCGCGGTGTCAATCTCGTCCGTGCGGGCGCGTCATGGGCCTTCCGGACCGCGCCGGACCTGACCGATTACCTGAACAAGGAAGTGGAGGTGGCCCGCAAGCTCAGCCGCGCCGCCATCGAAACCCTGGCCATCATCGCCTACCACCAGCCGGTGACCCGCGCCGAGATCGAGGAAATCCGCGGCGTCAGCATTTCCAAGGGCACCATCGACGTGTTGATGGAAGAAGAGTGGATCAAGCCGCGCGGCCGCCGCCAGACACCGGGCCGGCCGCTGCAGTGGGGCACGACCGACGGTTTCCTGGACCACTTCGGGCTGGAAACCCTGCGGGAGCTTCCGGGTATCGATGAGCTGAAGGCTACCGGCCTGCTCGATGCATCACCGGCGATCAACGCCTACCGGGCGACGGCGGACATGTTCGGTGAAGACGGCGACGGCGAAACATCCGAAAATGATGGTGAGGCTGACGATGCGCTACCTGCCGATGCGCTCAATGAACCGCGCCACGAACCCGACGAGCCGCTCGATCCCGACGGCGGGGATTACTGAGGAAGCCCAATAGGTTCATGAGTCCTGAATCGAGTTCAGGACGACGATATTTTTGCATCCACTGTTATATTTCGCCGTCACCCCAAACTTGATTTGGGGTCCATGAAAAACAGTGCTAGCCCCTCCATAACCCTATCCATGAAAAAGGGCGGTGCCACATATATCCTCGCTAACAAGCCGGGCGGAACGATCTACGTCGGCGTGACAAACGATCTTGTGCGGCGGGTTCATGAACACCGAACGGGTGCTGTTGACGGTTTCACGAAGACTTACGGTATCAAATCGTTGGTGTGGTTTGAAATTCATGACGGCATTGAGGCCGCAATCGCACGTGAAATGCAAATCAAGGCGTGGCGCCGTGCCTGGAAGATCAGTCTGATCAGGCAAATCAATCCTGATTGGTGTGATCTGTATTCAACGATCTGCCGGTAGGCATAGGTCCTGAATCAAGTTCAGGACGACGATATTTTTGCATCCAATGTTATATTTTATCGTCACCCCAAACTTGATTTGGGGTCCATGCGATCAAACCGATGCCGTGCCAGGAACTATGGGTCCTGAATCAAGTTCAGGACGACGTCTTTCATTTTCACCCATAAGCAAACGCGCGGGAGGGTGAGGGGACAGCCGGGGAAATCGGAGGAAAAATCCTTGCATTCTCGGGTGTGAGCCGCAAATCTAGCGGCACTGGGAGAGTGCGGCGCTGAAGGGCGCCGTTGTCGCGTTTCAAATGCGCGCTGTTCTAACGGACCGCTCTCGTTAGAAATTGAAATTCGACGAATACGCGACAGAAAAGTGGGAACAAAATAATGGGTGCGTTCAGTATTTGGCATTGGCTTATTGTCCTTGTCGTGGTCCTGGTCCTGTTTGGCGGCGGGGGCAAGATTTCCCGTCTCATGGGCGACTTCGGCAAAGGCCTCAAGTCCTTCAAAAAGGGTATGAAGGAAGAGGAAGAAACCGTGTCGGACAGTGAAGCCGGAAACGCTGAGAAGAAGGCGATCGATCAGGACGCCAAGGAGAGCGTTTCGGCCAGTGAAACCGAAAAAGACAAGGCCTCCGGAGGCTGATCCGTTCGCGGGTGCGCCGGGCGCGTCCGCATTTTCGTTTGTCCTTTGATCGAGGTCATCCGCCATGTTCGACATCGGCTGGCAGGAAATATTCCTGATCGCGGTGATCGCCCTGATTGTTATCGGGCCGAAGGATCTGCCGCGTACGCTGAAGACCGTGACCGGCGCGCTGCGCAAGGTCAAAGGGATGGCGCGTGACTTCCAGAGTGGCCTCGATGACATCGTGCGTGAAACCGAACTCGATGACATGCGCAAGCAGATCGAAGCCGAAACCGGCGGCGATATCCGTAAAAGCATCGAAGACAGCATTGATCCCGATGGTGAGATATCCAGAGATATCAACGGCATGCGCGATATCGAAGGCGACCTGAGCAAGGCCGCGCAGGGCTACGGCGACGACGTCAATAAAATCGGCAATTCGGACAAGGACAAGGAAGCGGCATCACCACCGCCGCCGCCGCCGCCACCACCGCCTTCACCACCTGCCGAGACGGCGAAGACACCGGTCGAAACCGATAACAATACCGATAATAACACCGGCAAAAAGAGCGGGGAGGGCTGACGCCCGTGGCCAAGGACGACGACGCGCTCGACTCATCGAAGATGCCGCTGCTTGAGCATCTGATCGAACTCCGTACCCGGCTTTTATGGTCGGCGGCGGCGATTGTCCTGCTGTTTATGGTCTGCTTCTATTTTTCGTCACAGATTTACGACTTTCTGGTGCAGCCGCTGGCCGACGTCTTCCATGAAACCGGTCGGGACCGCCGGATGATCTATACGGCGCTGCACGAGGCGTTCTTTACCTATGTCAAGGTCGCCTTCTTCGCCGCCATGTTCATCGGCTTCCCGTTCGTCGCCTGCCAGATCTGGCTGTTCGTGGCGCCGGGGCTCTACAAGCATGAACGCTCGGCGTTTCTGCCGTTTCTGGTGGCGACCCCGGTACTGTTCTTTGCCGGGGGAGCGCTGGTTTACTATTACGTGCTACCGGTCGCCTGGCAGTTCTTCATCGGCTTTGAAACCATGGGCGGTGACGGGCATCTGGCGATCCAGCTGGAAGCCAAGGTCAACGAATACCTGTCGCTGGTGATGCGGCTGATCTTCGCCTTTGGTATCAGTTTCGAGCTGCCGGTGGTGCTGACCTTGATGGCCCGCGCCGGGATCGTGACCCCCGACGGGCTGGCCGCCAAGCGCAAGTACGCCATTGTCTGCGCGTTCATTGCCGCCGCTATCCTGACGCCGCCGGACCCGATCAGCCAGATCGGTCTCGCGCTGCCGATCATCATCCTCTACGAAGTGTCGATCATCGCGTCGCGCATGGCGGAGAAAAAACGCGCCAAGCGTCTCGATGAAGAAGAAGATGACGACGATGACGATGATGACGATGACGGTAGTGACGACGACAAGCCCAAGTCGAAAAAACCGGAAGAAGAAACCGGACCGTAACACCCCTCACCCGGCGTGCTTGCGCACGCCACCCTCTCCCCAGGGAGAGGGATAATCAAACGACCCCTCTCCCTCGGGAGAGGGCGGGGCCCGCGCGCTTTAGCGCGTGGGAGGGTGAGGGGGTTGGCGTTTGCCCAGCACCCGCCCATCAATGCACAGCAGGCCGACGCCGATCAGGCCCATGCCGAGCAGATGCCGGGGTTCGAGCATTTCATTCAGAAATACGGTGCCGAGCAGGATGGCACTCGGTGGAATCAGCAGTGTCACCAGTGCCGCATTGACGGCGCCGCTGCTGGCCAGCAGCCGGAAGTAAATCAGATACGCCAGCGCCGTGGATGCCAGCGCCAGCGCAATGGTTGCCGCGAGGACGGGGAAACCCGGCAGCGGCAGATCCCAGGGGGCATCGAAAATCACCACGACCGGGATGATCATCACGGTTGTCGCGGTAAGTTGACCCAGAGCGGCCGTGCCCGGTGCAATGCCGAGGGTGTGGAAGCGTCGCCCGAAAACGCTGGCAAAACCGTACGATAGTGCGGCGCCCAGACAGGCGAGGATGCCGAGGGTTGTCGTGTCCATACCCTGAACGGCATTGCCACCGATAAGGACTGCAACCCCGGCAAAGCCGACCAGAATGCCGATCAACCTGTTCGGGGCCATCCTTTCATCCGCAAGCATGACATGCGCGACCAGCATCGAAAATATCGGCGTCGTGGCGTTGAGGATGGATGCGAGGCCGCTGGTGATCGAGGTCTGCGCCCAGAACAGCAGACTGAAGGGGATCAGGTTGTTGAGCAGCCCCATACCGGCAAAAGCCGCCAGCACCGACCTGTTGAGCGGTAAAACGGTGTTGTTCAGACGCAGGTAGATATACAGCGCGACGGCGGCAATCCCGACCCGACACAGCACCAGCGTCAGCGGGGGAATCTCCCGGACCGCGACGGCGGTAAAGAAAAACGATCCGCCCCACAGGATCGACAGGGAAATCAGCAACAGCCAGTCTCGGGTGGATATGCGCATTCAGGGACTCCGGTGATGTGTCTGCGTTCAATACGCCGCGGGGGTAAAGACGGCTCGCCGGAATCGGACCTCATCATGGATGCCATCTCGACCGGGAAGAGGGCCTTGGGTATTATTTGGCATGCTTGATTTCGAAACCTGCGAAACCGCCCGCTTCAGCCGCGACCCTGCGTTCGACGGCGTGTTTTTCACGGCCGTCCGGACGACGAAGATCTATTGCCGTCCTGTCTGTCCGGTCAAACAACCGCTGAGCCGGAACGTGACCTATTACCCGAGCGCTGCCGCAGCGGAGCAGGCGGGCTACCGCCCGTGTCTCAGGTGCCGGCCGGAAACGGCCCCGTTCTGTCCGGCCTGGAACGGCACCCGCTCGACGGTGTCGCGGGCGCTGAAACTGATCGACAGGGGCGCACTGGATACCGGCAACGTCGAGGAACTGGCGGCGAAGCTGGGGATCGGCGCTCGCCAGCTTTCCCGGCTGTTTCAGCGTCATGTAGGCGCCAGTCCGCTGCAGATGGCAAAAACCGTCCGCATTCAGCGGGCGAAACGGCTGCTCAACAGTACCGACCTGCCGATCACCGAGATCGCGTTCCAATCCGGCTTTTCCAGCCTCAGACGATTCAATGCGACGTTTCGCGAACTGTATGGCCGACCGCCGTCGGCGCTCAGGCAATAGGTTCTCTGTTTCCCCTCACCCGGCGTGCTATCGCACGCCACCCTCTCCCATGGGGAGAGGGCGGGGCCCGCGCGCTTTAGCGCGTGGGAGGGTGAGGGGCATTACTTGCACGAAACGGGTGTCCCGCCGGGATTTTCATGTTAACTGACAGTCGTTCGTGGCTGCATAATGGCCAGAGCGATTTCGTGAGTTAACAAGGACCGACGCTTCCCATGTTCGATATCAGGTGGATCAGAGAAAATCCGGATGCTTTTGACGCCGCGATGGCGCGCCGCGGGCTCGACCCGCAAAGCCCGGCATTGCTGGCGCTGGACGCCAAACGGCGCGATGCGCAGACCCGTGCGCAGGAGTTACAGACCGAGCGCAACGCGCTGTCGAAGCAGATCGGCCAGCTCAAATCGAAGGGCGAGGACGCGTCCGAGGTGATGGCGAAGGTGTCCGAATCGAAGGATGCGCAGGCGCAGGCCGAAGCCGAAGCCGCGACCGCATCGGAAACCCTGAACGACGCACTTTCCCGGCTGCCGAACATGCCGCTGGACGACGTGCCGAACGGCGGCGGCGAAGACGACAACGTCGAGGTGCGCCGCGTCGGTGAGCCGCGCACGTTCGATTTCGAGGTCAGGGATCATGTCGATCTCGGTGAAAGCCTCGGCATGATGGATTTCGAAACCGCGGCCAAGCTGGCCGGGTCGCGCTTCGTTCTGCTGTCGGGCGCACTGGCGCGGCTGGAGCGTGCGCTGGCGTCCTACATGCTCGATCACAACACCGCGGAATTCGGCTACACCGAGGTCAATCCGCCGGCACTGGTCAACGACAGGACCATGTTCGGCACCGGGCAGTTGCCGAAGTTCGGCGATGACCTGTTCAAGACCACGGCCGGATACTGGCTGATCCCGACCGCCGAGGTGCCGCTGACCAACATCGTCGCCGATCACATCGTCGACGAGGATTACCTGCCGCGCCGCTTTACGGCGATGACATGGTGTTTCCGCTCCGAAGCCGGAGCTGCCGGCAAGGACACGCGCGGCATGATCCGCCAGCACCAGTTCACCAAGGTCGAGATGGTGTCGGTGACGCATCCGGACAAGTCGCTGGAAGAGCTTGAGCGGATGACGGCGTGCGCCGAGGATATCCTGACCAAACTCGGCCTGCCGTTCCGCACCGTCGTGCTGTGCACCGGTGACATGGGCGCGGGCGCGCGCAAGACCTACGACATCGAGGTCTGGCTGCCGGCGCAGGACCGTTACCGCGAGATTTCAAGCTGTTCCGTATGCGGGGATTTCCAGGCCCGGCGCATGAACGCGCGGTTCCGGGTCAAGGGCGAAAAGGGGACGCAGTTCGTGCATACCCTGAACGGTTCCGGCCTGGCGGTCGGACGCACGCTGATCGCGATCCTCGAGAACTACCAGCAGGCCGACGGCTCGGTCGCGATCCCGGACGTCCTGCAGCCCTACATGGGCGGCCTGAAGGTGCTCAAAGCCGATGGCTGAAGCAGGGTTCGATCTTAAAAAAGCGCGGGTTCTGCTGTCCAACGACGACGGCATCAACGCGCCCGGGCTGAAAACGCTTGAAGACGCGATTCGCCCGCATGTGGGTGAGTTGTGGGTCTGTGCGCCGGAAACCGAGCAGTCGGCGACCAGCCATTCGCTGACACTGCGCCGCCCTTTGCGTATCCGCCACGTGTCGGACAAACGCTATGCGGTTGACGGTACGCCGACGGATGCGGTGCTGCTGGGGGTTACCAGCATCATGAAGGACGCCAGGCCCGATCTGGTGCTGTCCGGCGTCAACCGGGGCGGCAACCTGGGTGAGGACGTGACCTATTCCGGGACCGTGGCGGCGGCCATGGAAGGCTGTCTGCTGGGCATTCCGTCGGTTGCGCTGAGCCAGGTCTACGAGGACCGGCACAAGGTCAAATGGGCGACGGCCAAGGCCTGGACGCCGAAAGTCCTCAAGCAGCTTTTCAAGCTGGGCTGGCCCAAGGGCATCTTCATGAACATCAATTTCCCCGACGTGACGGCGGCCAAGGTTGCCGGTATTGACGTCTGTCGTCAGGGTCGCCGCAAGATCGGCGGCGGTCTGACGCCGGGGGTCGATCCCCGGGGCGATGAGTATTTCTGGATCGGTCCGCAGCGCGACGAGGAAAAGTTCCTGAAAGGCACCGACCTCGCCGCCGTCAACAACGGCTACATATCGGTGACGCCGCTGGCGCTTGATCTGACTGACACGCAGACGCTCCGGAAAATCAAGGGCGGCTTAAAATGAGCGGTGGCGGACTTGATGCGAACACGCTCAGGGACGCGCTGATACGGGACGGCATCAAGGACGAAGCGGTGCTCGACGCGATCATGCTGACACCGCGTGAGATTTTCGTGCCGGCGCCGTTCCGCGAACGGGCTTATGAAAACTCGCCGTTGCCGATCGGCCTGCACCAGACGATTTCTCAGCCGACCGTGGTCGCCATGATGACGCAAGCGCTGGAACTGAACGATCGGGTCAAGATCCTCGAGATCGGCACCGGGTCCGGATATCAGACATCGATCCTGGCCCGGTTGTGCCGCCGCGTTTACACCATCGAAAGACATAAGGCGTTATTGTCGGAAGCCGAGGAAAGGTTCGCGACCCTGGGCTTCAACAACATCGTGACGCGTTACGGTGACGGTTCGATGGGGTGGCGGGAACAGGCGCCGTTTTCACGGATCATCGTGACGGCGGCGGCCATTGATGTGCCGCACGTACTTTTGGAACAGCTCGACGTCGGCGGCATCATGGTAGTGCCTGTCGGGCTTGAGGAACGTACGCAACATCTGCTGCGGGTCCGCAAGACCGCGGATGACGTAGAAACAGAGGATCTGGGGCTGGTGCGTTTCGTGCCCCTGATCAGTGACGAGGAAGACGGTTGAAGGTTCGCTTTGCCATTATCATCTGGGCGCTGCTGCCCCTGACAGCGGGGCTGGCCGGCTGCGGCAATGTCCAGTTCCCATCTTCGGCACCGCCCCGCGACATCAACACGCCGCCCCCCAGAACCACGACCGCGCCCGTACAGGCGTCTCCCAGCGGCAATGTGACCCGCGCACGCTCTTCGGTCGGCAGCGATACATCGTTCGTCGGTGCGTCGGCGGTCCGGGTCGGGCCGGGCGATACCGTCTATGCCCTGTCGCGGCGTCACAGGGTGCCGGTCCCGGCCATCATCCGCGCCAATGATCTTGAGCCGCCGTACCTTCTGGTCGTCGGTCAGCGGATTTCGCTGCCGCGTGGCACGCAGCATACGGTTACGCCCGGCGATACATTGTATTCCATTGCCCAGCGCTATGACGCCGTCCTCTACGAACTGGCACGGCTCAACGACATTGATGCGCCCTATACCATCCGAGTCGGGGAAGTACTGGTGATACCGGAAGACGACAAATCTCCGGCCCCGGCATCGCAGCCTTCGACGCCGGCACCGCAGGCCCGGACGGCTCAATCCGCGCCGCCGCCGCAGACCGCGCCGCCGCCCGATGACAAACCCAGGCAGATGGCGCGGGTCCCGAAAACCGCGGCGTCCGGTGACATCGCCGTGCTGCCGCCGAAAAAACCGCCGGCCCCGGTGCCGCCGCCGGCGGCGCGCACGGGCAGGGGCTTCGTGTGGCCGGTGAAGGGGCCGCTGATGTCGAACTTCGGCAACAAGGACGGCGGTCTCCGGAATGACGGAATCAACATCATTGCCCCCCTCGGCACCCCGGTGATGGCGGCCGAAAACGGCGTCGTCGCCTATGCCGGGAATGAAATCAGGGGTTTCGGCAA
This sequence comes from Rhodospirillales bacterium, assembly GCA_040218645.1. Lineage (GTDB taxonomy): Bacteria > Pseudomonadota > Alphaproteobacteria > Rhodospirillales > Casp-alpha2 > UBA4479. The sequence continues at coordinate 559,628 of JAVJQZ010000002.1, read as the reverse complement.
CCTGTTGCTGATCAAGCATGCGGACGGTTATGTCACGGCCTATGCCCACAACGAGGATCTGCTTGTACAGCGCGGCCAGCGCGTTCAGCGCGGCCAGAAAATAGCCACCGTCGGCCAGACCGGCTCGGTCAATCGCCCGCAGCTTCACTTTGAAATCCGCAAGGGCCGCCGACCGCAAAACCCGGAGAAGTATCTTCGCGGGGCTTAGTGCCCCTCACCCTCCCGCTCACGTTGTTCGCGGGTCCCTCCCTCTCCCGGTGGGAGAGGGTTGGTTTTGTTCCCCTCTCCTCGGGGAGAGGGTGGCGTGCGCCAGCACGCCGGGTGAGGGGTTTTTTAGTTAGCGAAAAAGAAAATTCTGCTAAACTTGCATGATGATGGTCATGCAGATTCTGCGCTCACCGCGCACGCCGTTCATCGTCCTGTCGTTTCTCGTCGCCTGCGGAATCGTCTTCGGTTTCCGGTGGTTCGGCTGGATGGGTGTGGGGTTTGTCGGCCTGGTCGGGTTGTTCATCTCGCACCGGGCCGAAATGTTTGCCGACTGCGGCGACCCCCACGAACGGGCCTCGGCGCAGATCACAGACCTCTACACCCGGCAGCTTGAAAACAACAAGCTGGACAACGCCGACGGACAAACCCGCCGCGCCGGTGAAACATCGCAGCGCGAAATCTTCTATAGGGTCATCAACGCCGTGTTTGTGGCGATCCTGATGCTTGGCGGAACGATGTACTTCGTGAAGGAATTCTAGTCGAGCTTCTTGCCGAGACGGCCCGCCAGGTCCTGAATGTACTGCCAGGCGACACGGCCCGAGCGCGCACCGCGCGTCACCGACCATTCGTTGGCTTCGGCACGGAGGTCAATCGACGGATCATCCAGACCGTAATGCTTTGCATAGCCTTCGATGATGGCGAAGTAGGTCGGCTGATCCACATTGTGGAAGCCGAGCCAAAGCCCGAAACGATCCGACAGCGAGACCTTTTCCTCGGTCGCTTCCGAGGGGCTGATGGCGCTGGAGCGTTCATTTTCGATCATGTCACGGGGCATCAGGTGACGGCGGTTCGACGTGGCATAGAACAGCACGTTCTCGGGCCGGCCCTCGACCCCGCCGTCGAGCACGGCTTTGAGCGACTTGTAGGCTTCGTCCTGACCGTCGAACGACAGATCGTCGCAGAAAATCAGGCAGCGGCGCTCGCTTTTCCGGAGCTGACCCAGCAAAAGCGGCAGCGAGGGAATGTCTTCGCGGTGAATTTCGATCAGCGCCAGAGCGCCGGGCTTGTCGGCGTTTATCTTGGCATGCACGGCCTTGACCAGCGAGGACTTGCCGGTGCCGCGCGCGCCCCACAAAAGGGCGTTGTTGGCCGGGAATCCTTCGGTAAAACGCCGGGTGTTGTCGATCAGCTGATCCTGCTGACGGCTGATCCCCTGCAGCAGGCCGATATCGACCCGGTTGACCTTCGGCACGGCTTCAAGACCGCCGCTAGCGTGCCAGATGAAGGCATCGGCTTCATCGATGCTGCATTCCGGGGTGGGCTCGGGGGCGAGACGCTCAAGCGCGCCGGCGATCCTGTCCAGCAGGTCCTTGGTTTCCTGATCGATCATGGGCGCGGAAAATAAACATGGCTTTCGGAAGCGTCAAACATTTCAGCACATGCTCAGCACATGGAGACGATCATCCGCCGCCTGTTTCCCGAAACCCGACAGGGATACACGGGTCCTGAACCGAGTTCAGGACGGCGGTGGTTTTACAGCCGCTATTATTCCCACCTCGTTACCCCAAACTTGATTTGGGGTCCATGCGATCAGACCGATGCTGAGCTGGGAGGTATGGGTCCTGAACCGAGTTCAGGACGACGGTCGTTAATACCCGCTTCCCCGAATTTAAATATTACCAACCGTTAATGCGCAATCCCCCGGATTTCACTCGGAATCTGTTGCAACTCCGGGCCTGAGCGTTATAGTCCCGCGACTTTTATAAGTGGGCGCATTCGCCCCGGCTGAAGCGTCTTAAGGAGTTGATACGATGTTTATTTCCGAAGCTTTCGCACAAGCAGCAGGTGGTTCCGGCGGCGGCAATGCGTTCCAGGCGTTCCTGCCCCTGATCCTGATCTTCGTGGTGTTCTATTTCCTGCTGATCCGTCCGCAGCAAAAGAAGATCAAACAGCACCGTGAACTGCTCGAAAGCATCCGCCGCGGCGACAAGGTGGTCACCGGCGGCGGCATCATCGGCACGGTCACCAAGGTCGATAACGAAAACGAACTGACGGTCGAAATCGCCAAGGACGTCAAGGTCAAGGTACAGCGCGCCACGATTTCGGGCGTCGTCAACCGGACCGAACCCGTCGGCGGCGCTGCAGCCAATGACAGCGGCCAGAAAAAAGGCGGTCTGCTGGCCGGCCTGTTCGGTGGCGGCTCGAAGCCCGCAGCACCGGCGCCCGCCAATACACCTGAAGAAGCCCCCGCAGATAATCAGGCTGAACAGGATGCGTCCGACAGCAAAGATGATGGCAGCGCCGACGAGTCCCAGGACAAGCCGAAAAGCTGAGCCTTTCCCCGGTACGCAAACGACAGGATAGACTAGATGGTCAATTTCCCGACCTGGAAAAAGTTTCTGGTGGCGGTGATCTGCTTCCTCGGCATTGCCTTTGCAGCGCCGAATTTCGTGTCCGAAGACCTGGCCCAGGAACTGCCGGACTGGGTTCCTCACAAGCAGGTCAATCTGGGCCTTGATCTCAGGGGCGGGTCGCACCTGTTGCTCGAGGTCGAGGTGCAGGCCGTCATCGATGAGTATCTTGAATCCCTGGTCGACAGTGCACGTGCCGACCTGCGCGGTGAGCGCATCCGCTACCGGGCGCTGGGCAAGCAGCAACGCAGTATCGGGGTCACGATCCCGCAGGAAGATCAGCGCGAAAAAGCGCTGCAGCTGATGCGGGACATCGACACCGCTGCCGAAACGAGCATCGACGGTGACCGCATCACCATCAGCATGACCGATCAGCAGATCGTCGAGCGCCGGACCTCGGCGGTGCAGCAGTCCATCGAAATCATCCGCCGCCGTATCGATGAAACCGGCGTGCGTGAACCGACCATTCAGCGTCAGGGTGACGATCGGGTGATTGTCCAGTTGCCGGGTATCGATGATCCGGAACGGGTCAAGCGCCTGATCGGTAAAACCGCAAAACTGACCTTCCAGATGGTCGACATTCAGAATTCCGTCGACGAAGCCATGGCCGGCCGTGTGCCGCCGGGCTCGCTGCTGCTGCCGATGGCTGACCCCAGCGCCGCGCCGGGACAGGAACAGTATATCCTCGTCAGAAAACGTATCGCCGTCAGCGGTGAAAACCTTGTCGATGCGCAGCCGACCTTCGACGGACGCGACAGCCAGCCGGTCGTTTCGTTCCGTTTCGATACCATCGGCGCCCGGAAGTTCGGCAAGGTGACGACGGAAAACGTGAAACGCCCGTTCGCCATCGTGCTGGACGGCAAAGTGATCTCTGCCCCGGTTATTCAGGAACCCATACTTGGGGGTTCCGGTCAGATTTCCGGCAGTTTTAGTGTTCAGGAAACCAATGATCTGGCACTTCTGCTGCGGGCAGGGGCTTTGCCGGCGCCGCTGACGATCCTCGAAGAACGCACCGTCGGCCCCGGTCTGGGGGCTGATTCCATCGCTGCGGGTGAAATTGCCTGTATCGTCGGCCTGATTGCCGTGGTGATCTTCATGGCCATCGCCTATGGACGTTTCGGGATTTATGCCGACGTCGCCCTGGCGATGAATATCTTCATGATCCTGGGTGTGTTGTCGATGCTGCAGGCGACGCTGACGCTGCCCGGTATTGCCGGGATCGTGCTGACCATCGGTATGGCGGTCGATGCCAACGTGCTGATCTTTGAACGTATCCGTGAAGAAATGCGCGCCGGTCGGACGCCGATTTCGTCCATCGATGCGGGGTACAGCCGGGCCTTGTCGACGATTATCGACGCCAACCTGACGACGCTGATTGCCGCCATTCTGCTGTTTGCATTCGGCTCCGGTCCGGTACGCGGCTTTGCCGTGACACTGTCGATCGGCATCGTCACCTCGATGTTCACGGCGATCATGTTGACGCGTCTGTTCGTGGTATCGTGGCTGCGTTCCAAGCGCCCGACCGAATTGCCGCTTTAAGGGAGAAGACTGGACATGAAACCGTTAAATCTGATCCCGGCCGACGTCGACATCGGCTTTATCATCAAACGCAAGCTGTTCTTCGTGTTTTCGGCTCTGATGATCGTCACCTCGATCGCGCTGGTCACCACCAAGGGCCTGAACTTCGGCATCGACTTCAAGGGCGGTATTCTGATCGAAATCCGCAACCAGGAAGGCCCGGCCAACATTTCCGACATGCGCGGCAAGCTCTCGTCGTTGGGCCTCGGCGATGTATCGCTGCAGGAATTCGGCGAACCGACCGACGTGCTGATTCGCATCCAGCGCCAGCCGGGCGGCGATGAAGCCCAGCAGCAGGCGGTAAACACGGTCAAGAGCGCCCTCGGCGACAAGGTCGATTACCGCCGGACCGAATTCGTCGGTCCGCAGGTGTCCGCGGAATTGCTCGAAAACGGGATTTTCGCCGTGTCGCTGGCGATGCTGGCGATCCTTGTCTACATCTGGTTCCGCTTTGAATGGCAGTTCGGCGTCGGCGCGGTGATCGCACTGCTTCACGACGTGACGGCCACGATCGGTATTTTTGCGCTGCTGGATTTCGAGTTCAACCTGTCGACGGTGGCGGCGGTGCTGACCATTGCCGGGTATTCGATCAACGATACTGTGGTCGTTTATGACCGGGTTCGTGAAAACCTGCGCAAGTACAAGACCATGCCGCTTGGCGAACTGTTGAACCTGTCGATCAACAACACCCTGTCCAGAACGATCATTACCTCGTTCACGACATTGCTGGCCCTGCTGGCGCTGTTCTTCCTGGGCGGTGAGGTGATCCGCGATTTCAGCTTCGCCATGATCTGGGGCATCGTCGTCGGAACCTATTCATCGATCTGCGTCGCGGTCCCGCTGTTGCTGTACTTCGGCCTCGATGACAAGGCGCGCGGCAATCTCGCCGGAGACGACACCGATGAAGGCGCCGAGCCGCAGCCGGGCGCATCTTAAAGGAGCAAGGCCCGAACGGCATGTCCCTCGATATCAACCCCGTCGTTCCCAAGGACCGCCAGCTCATCCAGTCCTACGGTGATGGCCGCTTCAAGGTGACGGGTGAATTTTTCGACGGCAGCATTCTGGTTTTTCCCGACGAAACCCGCCTCTGGCCGGTAACCGAAACCGCCGAAATCGACATGGCATCCCTGGACGCGGTTATCGCCGAAGGTGACGCGGTTGATATCCTGCTGGTCGGGTGCGGGCCGCGTTTCAAGGCGATCCCCAAGGGCTTGCGCCAGGCGCTCAGGGAGGCTGGTATCGTGCTGGAATGGATGGACACGGGCGCCGCGTGCCGCACCTTCAATGTGTTGATCGCCGAGGAACGCCGGGTCGCCGCGGCCATTCTGGCGGTCGATTAAAACCCTCTCCCTGGGGAGAGGGTGGTGTGCGCCAGCACCCCGGGCGAGGGGCTTTTTTGTATGGTTTTTCCCTCACCCTCCCACCACTCATTTCATTCGCGGGTCCCTCCCTCTCCCGGGGGGAGAGGGTTGGTTTTTCCCCTGAGAGAGTGGTGCGAAGCGCCCTTATGTATCCCGCGTCACCCCAAACTTGATTTGGGGTCCATACAATCAAACCGATAACAAGCCGTGAATTATGGATCCTGAATCAAGTTCAGGATGACGATTTTCTGTTTAACAGTCAGAAAGTGATCATCCGGAAAAGAAAAAGGCGCGCCCCGAAGGACGCGCCCTGATCATGTCGACTGTCGGTGAAATCAGGCTTTGGCCAGATTCTCGGCAGCGAAGTCCCAGTTTACGAGGCTGTCCAGGAACGCGGCCAGGAAGTCCGGGCGGCGGTTCTGGTAATCCAGGTAATAGGCGTGTTCCCAGACGTCGCAGGTCAGGAGCGGGGTCTTGCCCTGCGTCATCGGGTTTTCGGCGTTCGGCGTCTTGACGACTTCGAGCTTGCCGCCGTCACCGACGACGAGCCATGCCCAGCCGGAACCGAACTGTGTCGCGCCGGCCTGTTTGAAGGCATCCTTGAAGCCGTCGAGGCTACCGAAAGCCTCGTCGATCTTGGCGGCCAGATCGCCGGACGGGGCACCGCCGCCGCCGGGCTTCATGGAATTCCAGAAGAAGGTGTGGTTCCAGACCTGCGCGGCATTGTTAAACATGCCGGCTTTGCCGGCATCACCGGCGGTCGCCATGATGATTTCTTCAAGGCTCTTGCCGGCAAGGTCGCTGCCGTCCAGAAGACCGTTCAGATTGACCACGTAGGTGTTGTGGTGTTTGCCGTGGTGGAAATCGAAAGTGTTGGCCGACATATGCGGCTCAAGTGCGTTTTTCTCGTAAGGCAGTGCGGGAAGTTCAAAAGCCATAATGCTCCCTCTCATGTGTTCAATAACTTAACCGAATGTGGCGTCTGATAACGCAGACGGCACGTTAGACCACGCTTATCGCCGGTGCAACGTCCACGGGGGTATATGCGGACGTATTCAGCGCAAGCGGGGCGGCCGGTCTTTAATCCGGCCTTACAGTCCCATATAAGTGGCGAATGCGAAGTTTCCAGTGTTTGTGTGATGAAGGATCGATGACGGTGGCAAAATGGCCGATTTGAGCTATTGCGCGAAACAGGTACGTGATTTCGACAACGACCGGTTTCTGGCCAGTCTGTTCGCCGATGAGGCCGTGCGCGAAGACCTGTTCGCGCTATATGCCTTCAACCTGGAGCTTTCGAAAATCCGCGAGACCGTCTCCGAGCCGATGCTCGGGCGCATGCGGCTGCAGTTCTGGCGGGATGCCGTGCCGGGCGTGATGGCGGGGACGCCCCCGGCCCACGCGGTCGCCGAACCGTTGACGACGTGTGTTGCGCGGGCAGGGATTTCGGAACAGGAACTGACGGCGCTGATCGATGCCCGTGAAACCGATCTGGACGACATACCGCCCCGCGATCTGACGGCGTTTGAAGATTATGCCGAGCAGACGTCATCGTCCGTCATGGCGATGGCGCTGCGTGTGCTTGGGGAAGACCCGGCGCATCACGATGGTCTGTTACGCTCGGCGGGGATTGCGGTGGCGATGGTCGGGCTGGTGCGGGCCATTCCCTTCATGGCGCAGGCGGGACGGGTCACGCTGCCTGCCGATCTTTGCGCCCAGGCCGGACTTGATCCGGCGCAGCCGCACCAGTGGCCGCAGAACCCGGACCTGAGCGACATCACCGGGCCGCTGCTGACGGCCGCCGAGAAACATCTGCAGGCTGCCCGGGATGAAGGGCGAACGATCAGCCGCAACGCGTTACCGGCTTTCCTGCCACTCAGCCTGAGCGCCGTTTACCTGAAAGGGCTGCGCCGTGTCGGCGGAGACCCGGCCCGGTATGCCGCCCGACCGCCGGGTGTGAAAAGACCGTTGACGGTTTTCTGGCGCTCGATGCTGGGCCGTCCCTGAGCCGCAGGCCCTCACCCTCCCGCTCATTTCATTTGCGGGTCCCTCCCTCTCCCTAGGGGAGAGGGTGGCGCGTAGCGCCGGGTGAGGGGAACAGGTTTACTTGGTGGCCCGTCTGAGACGCATCAGTTCATGCGATGAAACCTGCGGGAAGATCGACGGCGCGTTGAGGTGGTACATCATCACGGCGCCGCGATTGATATCCGGGAAACCGCCCCGGCTGTCGTCGAATTTGCGTATTTCCAGAACCGTGATCACGTTGGTTCTTGAATTCCGGCTGCGCCAGGTGACCGTCGGATTGTCCATACGCGGTTTGGCGAGCGGCGCGATGGAGCGTTTCCAGATTTCCGTCGGTTCGCCGTATCGCGCCTGATAGTAGGCCACCACCTGTTCGAACATTTCAGACTCGAACAGGGCATGAAAACGCGACGGGCTGCCCTGGTCATAGCGCGTGATGGCGCTGGGGCCGGTGTAAAGAATTGTCGGCACGACGAACGCCGGACGAAGATCCTGCGGCCAGTCCACCGGTTCGATACAGAACAGGGTCGTGCCGCGGTTCTTTTTGACGCAGGAATTCAGCGGATCGATGCCGTCCTGTTGCGGCGGCAGGGTGTTTTCGAGCGTCACGGATTCACCCAGGCTCAATATCACGTCTTCCATCGAGGTCCGGGTCAGCACGCCGGGGCGAGGCGGCGGCGGTACGCCGGGGGTGGTGTTGACGGTCTCGACTTCGGTCACCGGCCATTGTCCCTGATCGGGGAGTGCCGTCGGCGCGCCGTCGCGAAGCGCATCCGACAGCAGCCGTTCGGCGGCAGCCTGGCGGTCCTTGTCATCCAGTTGTTCGACCTGAGGCCCTTTCTCCATATCCTTCGGCCCCTTGAACAGTTGCCGGATGCGGCCGACCATTTCCGATACCACGCCCTGTTCGGTGCGGACTTCGGAACCGTCCTCGGGTGAGATCGCGGTCACGCCGAGGGTCTTTTGCTGGCCGTCGGTATCCTTGCGCTCAACGGTCATGGTCCAGGGATCGGGAATGACCGGCTTCGCCGGTTTGACCATCTGCTCCTGCGGCACATCAAGCTGGTTGAGGCCGATCTTGCCGGGTTCCGCATCCGGTGCGGTGCCGGGCAGGCCGGGCTGCTGCGGAGCGGGGCCCAGCACATTGCTCAGCCGGTCGATGAAGTTCGGATCAAGCTCGCCATTGCGGGTTGGTGTCGCGCCCTGCTGCGTGCCGGGCTGTTCGGGGCGCAGTTCGACCCCCCGCAGATCAAGCATCTTGTCGTCGACGACCCGGCCGCGTGCCGGATCGTTCTCGGGAATCATGTTGTCGATCACGCGGGGCAGTGGTTCGCGCTCGACCCGGTTTTCCGAGGTGTATTCCGGCGCTTTCATGCCGGCTTCCTCTTCCTGATCGCCGCGAAAGAAACGCGCGAGCTTTTGCAGCTTGATGTCGTTTTCGGCGACGACGTCGGCGGGGATGTCGGCAATCTTGATATCCTTGAGCTTGCGCGGCGGGACGGTTTCCGTCGGGATCGGCTGACGCACCACCGGCAGACCGTGGACGTCTTCATTTTCATATTGGTCTTCCGATAAATTCCGGAAGCGTTCGAACATCCGTGACGACGGTTCGTCACGGGCCGTGATCGGTTTGTCGGGAACCGTGAGCTGATGCCCCGAAGGTTCCAGCGGACGCGGGTCTCTTCTTGCGATTCGATCCTGTCTGGATTCATGAATTTCCCGCTCGCGCATCACCGCGTCGCTTTCCCGCGCACGGCGGAGGATTTCCGCGGGTGAATCGCGGTCGGACGATCGGTCCGTGGGGCGCGGCGGTGGTGCCGTCCGCGGTGTATCAATCCCCTGCGGTATTTCCAGCATCGGATCGGTCGATCTTGTGGTCACAGTCGGCTTGGCGGGTGCCGTGCGGGGCGCATATTTGTTGGGGGCGCCCGTTTCCTCCTGCGTGCCGCGCGGTGTCAGATAGCGTTGCGTGTTCTGGGTCGGATTGCGGTTGAGGATTCTATCAATCCGGTCGATCCGTTGCTGAATACCGGCGTTACCGGGCGGCGGCAGCGACGTCGGGTCCTCGGGTTCGACCAGCCCGCCGGGACGCCGCAACTGCCCCGTGTCCGAGCCGGGCAGGGCCTCCAGTCCGGGCGGCAATGCCGGAATGCTGTCCGGGTCGCCAGACGGCGGCGGGATGATGCCGGGGACTTCCGGGGCGGGTGCGGCCACACCGGGAATGTCGAGGCCGGGAATGTCAAGGCCGGCCATCCCGGAGGTGCCAGGGGAGGGGGGCTCGGGATCCGGCGGCGCGGGCCCGTCGGGCAGCTCCGGTGCGGCCAGTCCGGGAATTTCAATACCCGGATCGCCGCTTGGCGGCGCCACCGGTTCGGCAAGGCCGGGTATCCCGATTGAGGGTTCGCCACCATCCGGCGGCAGCACGGGGACGGCAAGACCCGGCGCCGTTTCTGGTGTTTCAACCGCCGGTGCCGCCAGACCAGGGACCTCCGCTGTTTCCGTCCCGGGGGCAGGGCCTTCAAGGTCCGGCATCGCCAATCCGGGTGCTTCAAGACTCGGTGCTTCCAGTGAGGGCGCTTCCAGCGAAGGCGCGGCCAGTCCGGGCGTTGTGCTTTCGATGCCGACGGTGCCGGGCGCCTGTCCCAGCATCCGGCCTGATGATTGGGCATTGCTGCCGTCCGACGGCGGCACCACGGGGGTTTGCGGCAGACCGAATTCGTTTTCCTGGGCTTGCTCGCCGCCGACCATGCCGGTCATGCGGTCGACCATGCGTCCGGCGGCGCTGTCGCTTTCGGGCTGATCGGGCGGAGCGGGACGGCTGGAAAAGCGGTCGGCGGGATTGACGAGAGTCTGACCATCCCTGCCGACACGGGCAGGGGCGGGTTCACCGACGATGCGGGCGTCTTCACCGCCGATCAGGCCGCCCAGGGTGACGACACTGTTCAGGCCGCTCCAGAATTTATCGATGAAGCCGTCTTCGTTCTGCGTCGACTGCCTGGGGGCAGGCGCTGCCGGTTCGGCGGGGGCCGGTTGCGACCGGGCGATTTCGTCATCGGGCTGCATCGGCGGCGGCGGGGCTTTTTCGGGGGCTTTTTTGACGGCGGGTGGCGGTGCCATCCGTGCCGGTGCATCGACGGACGGCATGGAAGTCTCGTCGGTTGCCGTTGTCGTTTCAGGCGGTGCCGCCTGTTGCGGCGCGGCCATCTGTTGGTGGGGTTCCGGTTCGGGTTTCTTCGGCGGCACCAGTTCGGACAGTTTCGGATCGGGTGCCGTCGACTTCGGGGCGGCGACACGCTGACGCGGCTGGTTCAGGGCTTCCTTGACCTTTTCGGTGACCCGCGGTGCACTTTTGGAGGCCGTACGCTTCGACAGCAGCAGGTGGGCAATGCGGAAATGGCCGAGGTCAACCGCCACATCGGCCGGTGTCATGCCTTCCGCGTTCTTCGCTCCAAGGTCTGCGCCATTGGCAATCGCGGCTTCGACGGCCTCGGCATCGTTGACTTCGACGGCGTTGAACAGGGCCTCGTTGGGGCTCTGCGCCCGCGGTGACAGGGGATAAGCGGCAAGAACCAGAACAACACTCAGAACCGTGATCAGCACGCGCAAACCCGCCGGCAAACGCGATGAAGCGGCCGGGGGGACTATATCTATGTGTTGATCGGGGCGCGGTTTCATCGGCAATGGTTCAGATACGCTGCCTCCTTCAACGATAAGGGTTTGAAATCATGTCGTTTCAAGGGCAGTTCCCAGTTGTGCCGGACGGAATCGATTCTGCGTTAAATATACACCGAATTTTAACTTTTAGACATGCTGAACGATGAAAAACACACATCATCGTGTGTTCTTTTATCCACAGGGATCAAAGATTTAGGGGGCGGCACTAGGGGTATCCCCTCTCCCGGAGGGAGAGGGGAAACTCCAACCCTCTCCCTGGGGAGAGGGTGGCGCGAAGCGCCGGGTGAGGGGAACGTTACTCAGCCGCCAGAAGTGCGTCGCCGTCGATCCAGACCGCGAGGTCGGCAAGGGCACGTTCGGACAGCTTGAGCTTGCGGTCACGCCCGCGCGGGCGTTGTTTCTTCGGCAGGTGATCGGTGTCCAGCGGCGGAAACAGGCCGAAATTAGCATTCATCGGCTGGAACGTATCGGCATCGGCGCCAAGGGTGACGTGATTCAGGATCGCCCCCATGGAGGTGGTTTCCGGCGGCGCGGCGGGATCAAGCCCCAGCCGTTCCGCTGCGGCAAAGCGTCCGGCCATAAGCCCGACGGCAGCGCTTTCGACATATCCCTCGCATCCGGTGATCTGTCCGGCAAAGCGCAGCCGGGGCTGGGCCTTCAGCCTGAGGAAAGGGTCCAGCAGTTTCGGCGAGTTGATGAAGGTGTTGCGGTGAATGCCGCCGAGACGTGCGAATTCGGCATTTTCCAGCCCGGGAATCATGCGGAAGATGCGCTTCTGTTCGCCATAGGTCAGCTTGGTCTGAAACCCGACCATGTTGAACAGGGTGCCGAGCTTGTTGTCCTGGCGGAGTTGCACGATGGCATGGGGTTTGCGGTCGGGATTGTTCGGATCGGTCAGACCGACCGGTTTCATCGGCCCGAAGCTGAGGGTCATGCGTCCGCGTTCGGCCATGACCTCGATCGGCAGGCAGCCTTCGAAATAGGGCGTGTCCTTTTCCCAGTCCTTGAACGTCGTTTTGTCGCCGTCGATCAGGGCGTCGATGAAATCCTCGTACTGGGTATGGGTCATCGGGCAGTTGATGTAGTCCTTGCCGTCGCCGCCGGCGGATGGCTTGTCGTAACGGGACTGGAACCAGGCCACGTCGAAGTTGATGCTTTCCCGGTAGACGATGGGCGCGATGGCATCGAAAAATGCGAGCTGATCCTCGCCGCTGATTTCAAGGATCGCCTTTGTCAGGTCGGGCGAGGTGAGCGGACCGGTGGCGATGATGACGCTCGACCAGTCTTCCGGCGGCAGACCGGCGACTTCGCCCCGCTCAATGGTGATCAGCGGGTGCTGCTCCAGTTTTTGTGTGACTTCGCAGGAAAAGGCATCCCGGTCGACGGCAAGCGCAGAACCCGCCGGGACCCGGTGCGTGTCTGCGGCGGCGATGATCAGCGAACCGGTGCGGCGCATTTCCTCGTGAAGCAGACCGACGGCATTGGCCTCGAAATCATCCGAGCGGAACGAGTTGGAACACACCAGTTCGGCGCAGCCATCGGTATGATGCGCATCCGTCTTTCGTACCGGACGCATTTCGTGCAGGATCACCGGCACCCCGGCAGACGCGATCTGCCAGGCGGCTTCGGAACCGGCGAGACCGGCGCCGATTATGTGGACAGGGTCTTTCGAGGTCTGGTTATCCATTATTTCCCGGTTAATCGCTGTTTAAGGGTTGGCGGCGACAATATGAAACTAGTGAGCTACGGCACTGTGCGCAACGCGCGCGGTCTTTATAATCGTTCACTTGATTTGTCCAGCATCCCGCCCCGGATTACTGCCGGGGCTGGTGTGCCGGAAATGTACGAGTAGGAACGCGCCATGGCGCTGCATGACGAAGAAGAAAAAAGTCAGTGGACGAAGCTCACCCAGCAGGAAGCTGATGAGATCGTGGCTTCGCATGAGCAGTTTCTGAAAGGCTCACGCGGCGGCGAACGCGCCAAGTTCGGGATGATGGATCTGTCCTATCTCGATTTCAGTGACCGCGATCTCAGCCGTGCCGATTTTGTCGGCGCCATCATGAGCAATTGCGAACTCGAAGGCACCAGGCTCCTTGAAGCGAACATGTTCGCCTGTGACCTGCGCGGCGCCGTGCTTGTGCGGGCCAACCTTGACCGCGCCGATATCCGGGGTGCGTGCCTGGCCGGGGCCAATCTGACGCTGGCCAGTCTGGTGGACAGCGACATGCGCGACGGTATCCTGCTGCGCTCGGGCGAGCGGGGCGAACTGATGCCGCTGAACAAGAACGAAGCCACGCCCGGTATGGAAAAAGCCAAGGTCCGGGGTGCAAACATGAGCGGCGCCAAGGTCTCCGACAGTGTCATCGTGCAGACCGACCTGACCGACTGCAATCTCAAGAACGCCAAGTTCGTCCGCGCCAATCTGTCGCTGTCGAATCTGACCGGGTGCAATCTGGAGGGGACAGACTTTACCGACGCGAACCTGTCCGGCGCGGTGTTTCATGGGGCGATCTTTACCGGGACGACCCTTGACGGTGCCGACCTGTCGGGCGCGGACCTGATCGGCGCGATGTTCGATAATGTCGATTTCTCGAAGGTCGATCTCTCGGATGCGAAGATCGCCAAAAGCATCGAAACCGCGGACCTGTCGATGAAGGATATCATCGCCCAGCATGCTGCATGGATGAAGACCAACGGCAAGGAAGGCAAGCGGGCGGTGCTGTCGAAAAGCGATCTCAGCAATCATAACCTGAGCGGCGTCAATCTGTCGGCGGCGGACTTTTCGCTGGCGACGATGAAGGGCTGTGACATGTCCAAGTCGGAATGCCTGATGTCGGACTTTTCATATTGCGACCTGCGCGGCGCGGTCTTTGCCCGGGCCGATCTCAGGGGCTCGAAATTCAGCCGGGCCAATCTGTCCGGCGCCAATCTTGTCGCGGTCGATCTGAGCGAGGTCATGGTCTCGACCCGCGCCGGGGGCGGCGAGTGGCGCGCCAACCTGGATAACGCCAAGCTCAAGGGGGCGCTGCTGAACGGCGCCAACCTCAGGAACGCAGATTTCACCAAATGCGATTTTACCGAAGCCGATCTCAGGGATGCCGATCTTCGGGGCTCGCTACTGACCGATGCGATCTTCACCGATGCCGACCTGCGCGGCGCCAAGCTGGACAATACAGACCGCCGCGGCGCCATTGGCCTGCCGAAAAGCACCGACGAAGACGACGACTGAGAAGCTCGTTCAGGGGCTGATTGAACCCCTCACCCTCCCACTCACGATGTTCGCAGGTCCCTCCCTCTCCCGTCGCCAATACATTGGCGCGGGCCAATGGGGAGAGGGGATCATTCCAACCCTCTCCCTGGGGAGAGGGTGGCGCAAAGCGCTGGGTGAGGGGAGCTACAGCCCCAGTGCCGTCGTCATGCGGCGGATGTGGAAATCCTCAACCTTGCTGATTGAACTGGCGAAGGGCAGGGCGCTTTCCTTGTGCGCACGGGCGACGGCCAGCGCAACGTCGAGGGCGAATTCCTTGTAGGAACGGGCTTCCCGCTTATCGAGGCGTTCGTCCGCCAACTTGCCCATCTTCTTGATCCAGAGGAGCGCGGTTTCGACCGGCTTTTCTCCGCTCATGGCGGTGGTCACGCTGGTGCACAGTTCCTGGAAAGTCTGCTTGTCGGACTCGACGCTCTGATCCAGGATCGCCGAGACGAATGCCGATTGGCGGCGCTTTTCACCGGCCTTGCGGATGAAAGCGGCAAAGGCTTCGTATTCCTTGCCTTCGGAGACGGTGCTGTAATCGACCGCCGAGATGATGGCAGCCACGACAAGGGGCAGGCGCCGAAGCTCCTGCCATTCTTCCTCGGTGAAATCCCCCTCGGCCGTCACGCCCCCGCCTTACATTTTCAGCGCGCTCTGTATCTGGCGCAAATAGAACTCTTCTTTTTTACTGATAGAACTGCCAAAAACAAAGAACCCTTCTTTTGAGGCCGATGCAACAGCCGTGGCCGCATCGATCAGGAATTTCTTGTATTGCTTGGCTTCCTTCTTGCCGGCGATCCGTTCCAGCACATCACCGGCATCGCCGATGGCCTTGACCCGGTCTTCGAGCGGGGATTCATGTGATGCGGATGCGCCGATGGCCGCAAACAGGGTGTCGAACTCGCCAGTGCCCTCGTTCTCGATGTCATCAAGCACCTCGTTGACGAGCTGAGTCTTGCCGTATTTCTTGCGCAGTTGCACAAGCGAATTTTTGAAGGCCTGGATTTCCTCTTCTTCGGAGTCCATGTCCTCGCCGACATCGTCGGACGCGGAAATGACGGCGGCGGCAATGATCGGTGCCGAAGCCACAAGTTTCCATTCATCGGAATCGAAATCACTTTTCGATGCCATGTTTTTCCCCCTTTCTTCAGAGCACGTGCCACGATGCTAACCGAATTCGGCACGTAATGACTATTAAAACCATTCTAATAATGGGCTTGTGCGTCCATGAAGCATTGGCTATGCACTGCGTAAATCTCGTAGCTTGTTGCTAGAAATCGATCCAGCCTAGTTTTGTCATCAATTGTTATCGGGCCTGTTACAATGAAGAGAATCGTCTCATTTCCGTTCATCTGTTTGTTTGTTCTGCTGCTTGCTGTCCCGTCGGCCCGCGCGATGGAAGAAGCAGGTATAGTTGATCGCATCCGAGGCGAGGCCACCCGCCTCGCAGGCGGTGAAACCAGCGTTCTGGCGACGGGTACGCCGGTCTTTATCGGTGATGTCATCAAGACCGGTGAAAATGCCCGTCTGCAAATCCGGTTTTTTGACAGCTCATCCCTGAAGCTCGGTGAAAATGCCGAAATGAACATCGACGAGCTGGTCTATCAGCCGGCCGGCCGCACACCGGAAAGCGGGGCGCAGTCGCTGCGTTATGTCAAAGGGGTGTTCGAGTTCGTTTCCGGGCGGATCGGGCAGAACCTGCCTGCCACCGTTGCGCTGAATACCCCGGTCGCCACCATCGGTATCCGCGGCACGCGGGTGATCGCCGGTGAACTGACGGTCGGGATGCCCCCGGGGCAGCCGCACTACGGTTTTCAGATCCTCGAAGGGGCCGTCAATATCAATGCGCCGCTGGGATCGGTCACGCTGGATGAGCCGGGCGAGGGCACGTTCCTGCCGCTGGACCGTCAGGCTGCGCCGACGCCGGTTCGTCAGTGGACGCCCGAGGAAGCCGCCGAAGCACGGGATGCCGTCGCCTTCTGATTTTTCGCCGCCATATCTGCCGGTGGCCTGACTTTTACTTGAAGGGGCCGACAACTGGCCCAACGTGTGTTATAGTCACCGGCAAATGCGCTTCGGTTGAAGGTGTCGCCTTCCATTCGCTTTCATCCGTGCCACGGGTATGAGGAGGCGAATAATGCGTACTTTCATGAAAACCATGGCCGTCTGTGCCGGCGTCGTTGCGATGCCGCTGGCTGCCCATGCGGCCCCCCAGCTTCTCGGCGTCGTCGCCACGGCGACCCCGCTGAAACTGGAATGCGGCAAGGGCATCTGCAGCGTTGAACTGACCACCTTCTGCATGCAGTCGGAACGCGAAATGCCGGACCGGCACCATGTCTATACACCGCACGATCTTTCGGTGTTCAGGGTTCTCGCCACGGACGGCGAAGGCCGGACCCAGGAGGTCGCCATCAAATCCGCCAAGGTCAGTGCCGAGCGCGGCTATACGGCATCGAAAATCGAATTTTCCGTCCGTGATCTCGAAGCCCGCGGGCTGACCCCGAAATCCATCACCGTTGCCGGCGGTGGCGTGCTTGTGCCGATGCCGGTTGCCGGGGATGACAACCCGATCCGCGACGGCGAGGTTGAACACGCGATCGCGTCCCTGCACCTGGTGGCGGACAGGGTCTTCAAGGTCCATTCCACGGAATTCGAGGCGATCAAGGTGGTGAGCCGTCTGCTCAGCGAAACGCCGACCCGAGGCCGTATGCCGAAACAGGACCGTGATAATCTGTGGCAGAACACCTTCAACGAAAGCCCGCGTGAATCCGTGGGGACGGGCATGCACCGGGCCGCCGACGTTCTGGGGTATTGCCAGTACCGGACATCGCAGGGACGTTTCTTCAGCGTGCGCCGTTGTCTCGAACAGCGCCTGGACGGCATGATGATGAACATCAACACCGATTACTGGAAAGCGGTGAAGCCGGGCTCGTAAGGATGGGGGGACAAAGCCTCATGCTGAGGAGCGCAGCGTCTCGAAGCATGTCTGGGTCCTGAATCACGTTCAGGACGACGATATGTATTACCTGTTTCCCGGCCTTGAGCCGGGACCCATGTTGGTGTGTACGAGATTCGGAATAGGTCCCGGATCGGGCCTTCGGGCCGTCCGGGAAAACCCAGGACATTAGTTTTTCCGTGCCAATCGGCATCGGCGGTTTTAATATTCGGCCATGACAAATTATCTGAACGACATCGATGAACTTGCCGCACAGGTGCCGGATGGCGCCTTGCTGGCGCTTCCCCCTGAATACAGCTTTGTGCCGATGGCGCTTGTCCGCGCGATGATCCGCCGCGGCGTCAAGGACCTGCATGTGCTCACCGTCCCGATCAACGGTCTGGCAGCCGACATGCTGATCGGTGCCGGTTGCGTGAAAACGGTCGAGTGCGCCGCCGTCTCGCTGGGCGAGGCGGGACCGGCATCGCGGTTTGCCGCCGCCGTCGAAAGCGGCAAGGTCAAGATCATCGACAGCACCTGTCCGGCCATCCACACCGCGCTGCAGGCCACCGAGAAAGGTGTGCCGTTCATGCCGCTTGGCGGGATCATCGGCTCGGATATCCTGAAGCACCGCGACGACTGGAAAGTGGTCGACGATCCCCTGGGGCAGGGCAACGGCAGGATCGTGCTGATCCCGGCCATCAGCCCGGACGTTGCGATCATTCACAGCCCGCTTGCGGATCGTGACGGGAACGTCTGGATCGGACGGCGCCGCGAACTGGCGACGATTGCGCACGCGGCCAAGACGCTTCTGGTGACGGTCGAGAAAATCCAGGACGAGAGTCTTCTGGCGTCCGAAGCCACCGCGGCGGGGACACTGCCCGGGTTTTATGTCACCGCATTGGCAGAGGCGGAAATGGGCGCGAAACCGCTCGGCCTTGTTGAACATTATGCCCCCGATCATGACGAGCTTGCAGCCTATGCACGTGAATCCCGGACCCAGGACGGCTTCAATGCTTATCTTCAACGTGTCGTATTCGGGGCACAGGAAGCCGCCGAATGACGACGTATTCCCGTGACGAATTCCTGATCACCACCATTGCCCGCCTTTTGGCGAGCGATGATGTCCGCCATGTCGCCGTCGGCGCGGCATCGCCTATTCCCGGTGCGGCGGCGCTGCTGGCCCGCAAGGTCCGGGGCGGCATGCCTCGGGTTTCGCTGATCCACGGCAAGGCGACCAATCCGTTCTGTGACGGCGGGCGGGAAATCTTCGACGCTGCCGGGCAGGGGCGTATCGACGTGTTCTTCCTGGGCGGTGTGCAGATCGACGGTGAGGCAAATCTGAACCTTGTCGGTACGGGGACATATCCGCAGGTGGACAAACGCTTCTCCGGCTCGTTCGGCTCGGCGTTCATGTATTTCACGGTCCCCAAGGTGATCCTGTTCCGGCCAGAGCATTCCCGGCGCGTGTTCGTGCCCAAGGTCGATTTTATTTCGGCCCCTGGCGTCAGCGACCCGGACGTGCACCGCCCGGGTGGACCGAAATATCTGGTGACGGAATTGTGCGTCATGGCCTTCGACAAGGACCGCCGCCGGTTCCGCCTTGAAAGCGTGACCCCCGGCCGCACGGTTGAGGAAGTGCTGGATAACACGGGATTTGAAATCGACGTGCCGGAACAGGTTGGTGAGACCCCGGCCCCCGAAGAAGACCGTCTTGCCCTGTTGCGCTCCTCGGTCGGCGTAGAAGTGGCGGATACCTATCCCGGGTTCGCCCGCGATGTGCTGGGCGTCGACGTCGCAGCCTGACTTTATCCTGCGTCCCCCCTCACCCGGCACGCTGGCGCGTGCCACCCTCTCCCCAGGGAGAGGGAAATCAGAACATACCCCTCTCCTCGGGGAGAGGGAGGGGCTCGCGTGCCTTGCACGTGGGAGGGTGAGGGGGCTCTCAGAAGCTGACCGTCTTGCCGTCTTCGGCCAGCTCAAAGTCCGTCACGTCGTCCAGATGCTGCATCATGTCCGGTCCGAAATGAGTCAGGATCAGCCGCTTCGGGGCGATGTCCGGTAAGTGATTTCGGATCGTCGACAGATCGAGATGACCTTTGACCTGTTTATCGAAGAACAGGCACTCGGTGATGAACAGATCGGCGTTTTTGCCGGCGCCAAGCACGCCTTCGCACCATTGCGTATCCCCTGTATAGGCGACGGTCTTGCCGTCGACCGTGACCCGGAGCGCATAGGGCGGATCGCCGCAGGCATGGGAGACTGGAAACGTCTCGACGCTCAGCTCGCCGACGGTCGTTGTTTCAAGCTTCGGCATTTCGATCACATGGGTGTCGAATTTGCGCGGTGCATCGGCAGAGCCGGGGAACAGCAGTTCCATGGCGTCCCGCAACCGTGACGTGGTGCCGGGTGGTCCGGCGACGGTCAGCGGCTTTTCACGTTTCGAATAAAGCTGCGCATCGAGAATGAAAAACGGGATCCCGGCGAAGTGATCGCCGTGCAGATGCGTCAGTAAGATCGTGTCGATGGTGTTAGGGTCGATGCCGTGATGCCGGATTGCCGTCATGCTGGTGGCGCCGCAGTCGATCAGGAACGCGGTCTTGTCGGCCTCCACATAAAAACAGGTGTTGAAGCGGCCGCCGGTACCGAAGGCGTCACCGCAGCCGACAAAAGTGAGTTTCATGGGGCGTCCTGCTCAGGTTTCATGAGGCTCTGATCGTACAAGCGTTCTGTAGGCATGCCATGTCGCATGTCCGATCAGCGGCAGGGTCACGGCCAAGCCGATAAACGCTGCGACCATACCGGCCGACGTGACGACGACAATGATCGCGGCCCACACAAGCATGGCGCGGGGGTTTCGGGTGACGGCGAACACCGACGTCAGCAGCGCCGGCAGGAAATCCGCCCGTTCACCCAGCATCATCGGCAGCGAAACGGCACTGACCAGAAAAGCGGATACCGCGAAAAAGGCCCCGATCACGGTGCCGACGGCCAGAAAGGCGAGACCGTCGGCTGAAAAGAACGTCGTGTTCAGAAGGTTCTGGATGGTCAGCATGCCGTTCGGGAAATTGATCACATAGATCAGCGCCGCCGCGCGGAGCCAGAGAATCATGAAAAAAGCCAGGGCCAGTCCGGCCCCGAGGATTCGTCCCGGTGCCCGCCGCCAGGCACCGAACGCATCCATCAAGGTTGGTTGTTCGCCGTTTTCCATGCGCCGGCTGATTTCATAGATACCGACCGCGAATACCGGCGCGACCAGCACGAACCCGGCACTCAGCGGCCAGATCAGATAATAGTATCCGAGCTGATACATGCCGATGGTCACCGCATAGCCGAGCACCACGAACAGCAGCCCATAGATCAGACTGACCCCGCGTGACCGCCTGAGATCGGCCCAGCCAAGTGCCAGCCACTGCCACGGTTCCGTGGTGCTGACGGTATTGATACGCTGCGCAAACGGAAAGCCCGCGATGTTGCCCGGGCGTTCAGCCGGTGATTTTGCTTCCGGCATAATATCCCCTCCCAAGGTATGGTTATTCCGAGACTAGCGTATCCGGTAGATGTCGGCAATCAGTGCCGGAGAGGCCATTGATGAGGCGTTGCCTTCATGCCCGGAATGGATAAACTCCCGCCCATGTCTACACAGTCTACGGCCCCGGGGCCGCTTCACGGTATCAAGGTTCTGGATCTTTCACGCGTTCTCGCGGGGCCATGGTGCGCCATGGTGCTGGGGGATCTCGGCGCCGATGTCATCAAGATCGAAAGCGCCGAAGGCGACGACGTCCGCCACTTCGGTCCGCCGTTCAAGAATGGTGAAAGCGCCTATTTCATGATTGCCGGCCGCAACAAGCGCAGCGTCGTCTGTGATCTGAAATCACCGGAAGGGCAGGCTTTGGTCAGACGGCTGGCGCTGACGGCGGATATCCTGGTTGAAAACTTCCGCAAGGGCACGCTGGAGCGTTTCGGTCTGGCACCCGATGACCTTCGCAAGGAAAATCCGGGGCTGATCGTCTGTTCCGTATCCGGATACGGACGTCATGGCCAGATGGCCGAACGTGCCGGGTATGATTTCGTCATTCAGGCGGAAAGCGGGCTGATGTCGATCATCGGCGACGAAGATCAGGAACCGATGAAAGTCGGCGCCGCCGTCACGGACATGGTCGCCGGACAGTACGCGACACAGGGTGTGCTCGCCGCACTTTATCACCGTGAAAAAACGGGTGAGGGACAGGACGTCGATATCTCGTTGCTGGACGGGGCGGTGACGCTGCTCGCCAATCAGGCGGCGGCCTATCTGATGACCGGCGAACGGCCACCGCGGCTGGGCAACGATCATCCGACCGTGTGTCCGTACCGGCCCTTTGAAACCAGCGACTATCCGATTGCCCTGGCGATCGGCGCGAACCGCCAGTTCCGCAAGCTGTGCGATGCCATGGGGCATCCCGAGCTGGCCGACGATGAACGCTTTGCCACCAATCCGGGCCGCGTTCAGAACCGCCGTGCCCTGTTCGATATTCTGGAAGCGACCTTCCTGACCCGGACCCGTGATGAATGGCTCAGGGCCTTTCATGCCGAAGGTCTGCCAGCCGGGGCGATCCGCACCGTGGATCAAGTGATGGAAGCACCGGAACTGGCCGAGCGGGACATGGTGACGACGGTCGAGCATGAAACCGTCGGTCCGGTCCGTCTGGTCGGCACCCCGATCAAGCTTTCGAAGACTCCGGCAAGTATCCGGCTGGCACCACGCCCGCTCGGCTTCGATAACGACAACCCCGACTGGCTTTAATCGCAATTCATCCTTCGAGACGCGCCTTCGGCTCTCCTCAGGATGAGGTGTGAAATGAATCCCTCATCCTGAGGAGCGGCAGCGCCGCGTCTCGAAGGATGGGCCTGTGACGAATTACATATCCTGCTGAGTAAAACAGGCGTATATTCCGCCCATGGTCGAAGTCTCGCAACAGAACACGGCACGTCAGGATCTGCTCTCGCAACTGCTGGGGCGGAAACCCGCTGCATCGCCCTCGACGTCACAGACGCCGAAAACCCCGGTTTATGTGCCGAAGGGCCGTGAAGTTCATGACACCGTCGAACTTTCAGACGGGGCAAAGATCATCAACCTCAACCGTGGCCTTGATCTGTCCAGGGAATACCGGGACGACAAGGATTCCTCGACGCTGCAGGAACGGCTGAAGCAGGGCTCATCCGATATCGAACGGATCGGCCGGCTGTTTCGCGAAGTCTTCGCCGGCATGCGGTCCCTGTTCGGACGTTAACCCTCTCCTCGTGGAGAGGGTGGTGCGCAGCACCGGGTGAGGGGCTCCACCGCCATTCGGAAGCGCCGATAATCATGGGTCCTGAATCAAGTTCAGGACGACGATATTTATCATACCGCTGATGTTTTACACCTCGTCACCCTGAACTTGATTCAGGGTCCATACGTGTATAATGGAAACGCACCTAAAGTCCGTGCTTCTTCATCTCCATACGCTGATCATGATGACTGTCGAAGCGTTGCCGGGCGCGGCGCTTGATGGTGTTGATTTCGGTTTTTGACATGGCCTTGGGCGGTGCGGGGTCGCGTTCCATATCCGCGCGAATGCCATCCAGTTCACGGCGCAGGCGTTCGATGTCGCTGTCCGGGGCGTCGTTTCGCAACTGGCGGCGCGTCAGTAGATTCAAGGCATCGATATCCGCCGGTCCATAGACGGGGGCCGTCTGCTCATTCCCGTAGATGTCCACGTAGCGCTGGATCACGTCTTCGTCGACCTCGGGGGCGCGGGGCGGCCAGTCGGCGATTTCCGGTGCCGTGCAGGCCCCCAGCAATAAGAGGGCGGCGGCAGCGGCGGACAGGGAAGCCAGAGGGTTCATCCCCTTTATTTAAGGATCATCTGCGTGCAGCGAAAGAGGGCGATGGTTTTGCCGGTTTCCCCGGCCGTGACTTCGGCATCCCAGACATGGGTCATGCCGCCCAGATGGCGGGCCGTGGCGGTGGCGAAGATCGCCCCGTCACGGGCGGTGCCGAGGTGGTTGGATTTCAGCTCGATGGTGGTGAAGTTCTTTCCCGTGTCCGGCAGATGCGCCAGCGTGGCATAGCCGCAGGTGGTGTCGGCAAGCGCAATCACCGACGCCGCATGCAGATAGCCGTTCGGCGCCGTGTGGTGCGGCTGAATATCCAGGCGGCAGACAAGCCGCTTCTCGGCGATCTCGACGGGGACAACCCCCATGAAGTCGGGCAGGTAGCCTTTGGCGCGTTCAATCAGGAACTCAGGGGTGATATGGGGCAGGGGATAGGCGGTTGTCGTCATGATCAGAAAAGTCCATTCGCGCGGGTCATTTGGGACAGGAAAAGGACGCAGAACGACCCGGCAGCCCAGAACAGCGCCCGCAGGAAGCGTTTGCGTTTCTGGTCGCGGATCATCGAGACCTTGGTGATTTCATAGACGATTTCCATCGCCCAGTCGGATTTCTTGGCAGCTTCGCCGAAGCTTTTGACGTCGGGAAAACTGCGCGGGTCGAAGTACATCACGCCAAGCACGTTGTTCGGGCGTTTTTCCCGGTCGATCTTGTCGACGCGCGACGGATACAGGACCAGCGCAAACATGATGATCGGGATGACGATGATCAGCCAGCCGGCCAGAACGTAGAATCCGGCGAACTCGATCGGTACCGGTATGCTGTCGCCGGCCTGTTTGACGATCCCCAGCGCGAGAATGAAACCGACACCGCAGATTTCCGCCTTGGTGTCGTAATTGCGGATCGTGTTCTGGGCTTCGGCGAGGATCGCCAGCAGCGCATCGGCATCAAGTTTCTCGTGAAAGCTCTCGGAATATTCTTCGGACACGGGATTTCTCCTTTTGGACGGCGGAGTATTTCACGGCGGGCCGGGCGGTAAAAGGGCATCCGAATGTGGCGTCGTTATGACAGCCCCTCACCCTCCCACTCACGGTGGGAGAGGGGTGATACACAACTTCGTCATCCCCGCGCAGGCGGGGATCCAGAATAGCTGTAGCGTCAAAGTGCTGGGTTCCCGCTTTCGCGGGAATGACGATTATTTTTGACGCCCCTCGATTTCGGCGATTTCCCTGTCGATGTCGGCGATGTTCTTTTTCAGACGTTTCACATCGGCTTCCGATGCGCCGAGGACGCCGCCGTTGCGTTCTGCTGCATCACCAAAGCGGCGCAGTTGATGCTCGAACTCGGCCCTGGCGGCCTTCAGTTCGCGGAGGTGGACTGAAAGCGTATCGTCCGTGCTCACGACGCCTTTTTCTTGGTGCGTTTGCTGGCGAGGTAGGGGGCGAGGTACTGGCCGGTAAAGCTCTCCTTCACCTTTGCGACATCTTCCGGCGTGCCCTGGGCGACGATGTGGCCGCCCTTGGTGCCGCCTTCGGGGCCGAGATCGACGATGTAATCGGCGGTCTTGATGACCTCCAGATTATGTTCGATGACGATCACGGTGTTGCCCTGTTCGACCAGTGCGTCGAGCACTTCGAGCAGCTTCCTGACATCGTCGAAGTGCAGGCCGGTTGTCGGCTCATCGAGGATGTAGACGGTCTTGCCGGTGGCGCGGCGGCTCAGTTCCTTGGCCAGCTTGACCCGCTGCGCTTCACCGCCACTGAGCGTCGTCGCCTGTTGACCCAGATGAATGTAGCCCAGGCCCACACGTTGCAGGGTCAGCATCTTGTCGCGGATCGACGGTACCGCCTTGAAGAAATCGGCGGCTTCGTCGACGGTCAGATCCAGCACTTCGGCAATCGACTTGCCGCGGAACTTGATGTCCAGCGTTTCGCGGTTGTAGCGCGCGCCCTTGCAGACATCGCATTCGACATAGACGTCGGGCAGGAAGTGCATTTCGATCTTGATGACGCCGTCGCCCTGACAGGCTTCACAGCGCCCGCCCTTGACGTTGAACGAGAACCGGCCCGGTTTGTAGCCGCGGGTCTTGGCTTCGGGCAGGTTGGCGAACCAGTCGCGGATCGGGGTGAAGGCACCGGTATAGGTCGCCGGGTTGGAGCGTGGCGTGCGGCCGATCGGGCTCTGGTCGATGTCGACGACCTTGTCGACGAACTCCAGTCCCTTCAGATCGTCGTGCGGGCCGGGGACTTCACGCGCATTCATCAGCTTGCGGGCCAGCGCCTTGTACATGGTTTCGATGATCAGCGATGACTTGCCGCCGCCGGATACACCGGTGACACAGACCATGGTGCCGAGTGGCAGGGATACATCGACGTTCTGCAGGTTGTTCGACGTGGCGCCGGTCAGCGTCAGCTTCTGGCCCTTCTTGCCGGGGCGGCGCTTGGACGGTATGGGGATCGCTTCCTTGCCCGACAGATAGCGCCCGGTCAGGCTGTCGTCGCAGGCGAGGATGTCTTTGGGCGTGCCCGCCGCAACCACATTGCCGCCGTGGATGCCGGCCCGGGGGCCCATGTCGATGACGTAGTCAGCGGCACGGATCGCGTCCTCGTCATGCTCGACGACGATCACCGTGTTGCCGATGTCGCGGAGCCGCTCCAACGTTTTCAATAACCGTTCGTTGTCGCGCTGATGCAGGCCGATGGACGGCTCGTCGAGCACGTAAAGCACGCCGGTCAGGCCGGACCCGATCTGTGACGCCAGGCGGATGCGCTGGCTTTCGCCGCCGCTGAGCGTGCCCGACGCCCGGGACAGGGTTAGGTATTCAAGACCGACATTGCACAGGAAATGCAGGCGTTCGTTGATTTCACGCAGGATACGCCGGGCGATTTCGTTCTGTTTCCTGGTCAGGGATTTTTCCAGACCTTCAAACCAGTTCGCCGCTTCATCGATGGACAGGTCACTGGCATCGGAAATGTCCTTGCCGTCGATTTTGACGGCCAGCGCTTCCGGCCGTAGCCGCTTGCCCTTGCAGGTGTCGCACGGCGCGATGGTCTGATAGCGCTGCAGTTCGTCACGCACCCAGTTGCTGTCGGTTTCGCGCCAGCGGCGCTCCATGTTCGGCACCACGCCTTCGAACGGCTTCTTGATCTCGTAGCTTTTCGAGCCGTCCTTGTACTGCATGGCCACGGTTTCGTTGCCGGACCCGAACAGCAGGATTTCGCGGTGTTTTTTCGAGAGCCTGGTCCATGGCTGATCGAGCTTGAAGCCGAAGTGCTTGGCGAGGCTTTCCAGCGTCTGCACGTAGTATTTGGATGATGTCCCGGCCCATGGCGCGATTGCCCCCTGTGCCAGGGTCCTGGATTCGTCGGGGACGACCAGATCGGCATCGAAGAACATCTCGGTGCCGAGACCATCACAGGCCGGGCAGGCACCGAACGGGTTGTTGAACGAAAACAGCCGGGGTTCTATCTCGTCAATGGTGAAACCCGAGATGGGGCAGGCGAACTTGGCGGAAAACACGGTGCGGCCCTCGGGCATGTGATCCTTGATGCCGCCTTTCTTGCCCTTGGGGGCCTCGGTCTGCTCGGCATCGGCGTCATCGACGTAGGCGATGCCGTCGGCAAGGTTGAGCGCGGTCTCGATGGAATCGGCAAGGCGGGTTTCGATGCCTTCCTTGACCACCAGCCGGTCGACGACGATTTCGATGTCGTGTTTGAATTTCTTGTCGAGATCGGGGGCGTCTTCGAGATCGTACATGGCGCCGTCGATGCGCACGCGCTGGAAACCGCGCCGCGCCAGATCCTGCAGTTCCTTTTTGTATTCACCCTTGCGGCCGCGGACGATCGGGGCGAGCAGGTAAAGCCGGGTGCCTTCGGCCATGTCCATGACCCGGTCGACCATCTGGCTGACCGTCTGGGCCTCGATCGGCAGACCGGTGGCGGGGGAATAGGGAATCCCGACCCGCGCGAACAGCAGGCGCATGTAGTCATAGATTTCCGTCACCGTGCCGACGGTCGAGCGCGGATTGCGCGACGTCGTCTTCTGTTCGATGGAAATCGCCGGGCTCAGGCCCTCGATGCTGTCGACGTCGGGTTTCTGCATCAGTTCCAGGAACTGCCGCGCATAGGCCGAAAGGCTCTCGACATAACGGCGCTGACCTTCGGCATAGATGGTATCGAACGCCAGCGACGACTTGCCGGACCCGGAAAGACCGGTGATCACCGTCAGACTGTGCCGCGGAATATCCACGTTGACGTTCTGGAGATTGTGCTCGCGTGCACCTTTTACGCTGATGGTGTCCATATCTGTCCTGGTCTTGATGCAGGTTTATCGCTCAAACGTTGATGGATATATGGGATTGGGGCTTCGGTAAAGAAAGGAGAGGGGATAACTTGCCGGGTTTTATTGCCAGGAGCCCGTGAAGTGATTATGACAGGACACAATTAAAAGTTGTTAATTGCCAAAAAATCCCTCTGAACCTTATATGTAGGATATGGCACGTTGACAGCCGGGCTGTCGTGACGAGACTGCGACGCAACAGCCGCGTGAAGATTGAGGAGTATACCCATGAGTGACGAACTGAACGAGGAGTTCGAGAAGGCCGATATTGTTCTGGCCGACGCCCTTGTTGCTTTCCAGAATCAGAATGTCAGCCAGTACGTCTATGGCATGGCCCTGCTTGAAATCGGCATTGCCGCCCTTGTGAAACTGGAAGAACCGGACGAGGAAATTCTGCAGGTCGCGCGCGATTTCATCGCAAAGTCCAAGGGATATCAGGAAACGGCCTTTCCAATTCCCCGTGAACAGTGACACAAACGATGCAAGGCGGTGGATAACTGCGGGTTTTAACGCCCAAAACGACTCCACTCCTTATCTATCAACGGTTATAGTGCCGTCGAATTTATTCAGATGGGGGACCCATGGCAGGCTCAGTTAACAAGGTTATTCTCGTCGGCAATCTCGGCCGCGATCCGGAAATCCGTTTCACGCAATCGGGCCAGAAAATCGCCAACATGAGCGTCGCCACCTCTGAACAATGGCGCGACAAGCAATCCGGCGAGCGCCGCGAAAAGACCGAATGGCACCGGGTTGTCATCTTCGATGAACGTCTCGCCGATATTGTCGAGAAATACGTCAAGAAGGGCTCGAAGGTTTATCTCGAAGGCTCGTTGCAGACCCGCAAGTGGACCGGCAACGACGGTGTCGAGAAATACACCACCGAAGTTGTCCTGCAGCGCTTCTCGGGTGTCCTCACCATGCTCGATTCTCCTGGTGGGGGCGGTGGCGGCGGCTATGGCGGCGGCAGCGGCGGTGGCAACGACGAGCCCCCGTCATGGGACGGCCCCGACAGCGGCGGATCCTCCTCCGGCGGTGGACGCGGCAGCGGCCCGGGCGGCGATCTCGACGACGAAATTCCGTTCTGACGGAATGTGTTCCTTTTGAATCGTCACCCTGAACTCGATTCAGGGTCCATAACCACACCCCTCACCCGGCGTTTCGCGCCACCCTCTCCCCAAGGAGAGGGGCGGCGGGCCGGGAGTCCCCTCTCCCTTGGGAGAGGGACAGGGTGAGGGGGCTATTATAAGGTCCTAGCCGCATGATCAACATGCGCCGAAATGTCCTGATTCTGGCATGCTGTCAGGCTTTGGCGATGTCAGGCACCTCGATGCTGGTCACGATCAGTGCACTGGTCGGTGTCATCCTGGCGCCTGACAAGACGCTCGTGACCCTGCCGCTGGCGGTGCAGTTCATCGCCACCACCGCATCCACCATTCCGGCTTCGCTGTTCATGGCCCGGGTCGGGCGGCGCACGGGGTTCACCATCGGCCAGATGCTCGGCATGACAGGCGCGGCAATTGCGTCCTATGCCGTCTATATCGGCTCATTCTGGCTGTTCATGGTGGGGTGCGTGTTTCTCGGCATCCACAATGCGTTCTGGCAGTATTTCCGCTTTGCCGCCGCCGACGTGGCGACGGAGGAATTCCGCGCCCGCGCCATCTCCTATGTGCTGGCCGGCGGGCTGGTGGCGGCGTTTCTGGGGCCGCAGCTGGCGAAATGGACGGCGGAACTGAGCGCCGCGACCTTTGCCGCAAGTTTCGCCGTCATCATCGTGCTGAGCTTCATTTCCATCGTTCTGCTGCAGTTCACCCGCATCCCGACACCGAAGTACGAGGGGGTGAGCACCGCCGGGCGGCCGATTTTCGAGATCATGCGCACACCGGGCTTTATCGTCGCCGCCATGTCGTCGACCGTGGGCTACGGCATGATGAACATGCTGATGACCTCGACACCGCTGGCGATGATGTTCTGCGGCTTCGAATTCAACGACGCGGCGACGGTCATCCAGTGGCACATCGTCGGCATGTTCCTGCCCAGTTTCTTCACCGGGTCGCTGATCAGGCGATTCGGGGTGGTCAACATCATAGCCACAGGTGCCGTGCTGCAGGCCGGGGCCATCGCCACGGGACTGTCGGGGATCGAATTCGCCAATTTCTGGGGCGGGTTGATCATGCTCGGCGTCGGCTGGAACTTCATGTTCATCGGCGGTACCACGCTGCTGACGGAATCCTACGCCCCGGAGGAACGCGCCAAGACCCAGGCCGCGCACGATTTCATGGTGTTTTCGCTGGTTGCCGTGACGGCGTTTGCGTCAGGCGCCCTGCATGAAACTCTGGGCTGGGCCGCAGTCAACATGATCGCCGCCGTGCCGGTCTCGGCAGCGTTCATCACAGCCGTCTGGTACGGCACCCGAAAAGCCCGGAATTCCGGGGGTTAGACGGCGATATGTCCGATCCGGGCATAATCGCAAAAAAGCCCCTGAATTCGGTCTCCCAAGGTTGTGACAGGGGGCGCAAAATGCTAAAAACAGGGGTCTATCAGGAGCGCTTTCAGTGCGCTCTAGCATCGACGCCTAAGTAACTGATAGCAAAGCGAAAATTTTAAATTGACAGATACGCCTGAAGCGCCGCCGCCCGCGACTCCGCACGACGATGTGACGCCGGTTTCGATTATCGATGAAATGCGCAGTTCGTACCTCGATTACGCGATGAGCGTGATCGTGTCGCGTGCGCTGCCGGATGTCCGCGACGGCCTCAAGCCGGTGCACCGCCGCATTCTCTTCTCGATGAAGGAAAACGGCTTCGACGCCAACAAACCTTACCGTAAATCGGCCCGTATCGTCGGTGACGTCATGGGTAAATATCACCCGCACGGCGACCAGGCGATTTATGATGCCATGGTGCGTATGGCGCAGGGCTTCTCGATGCGCCTGCCGCTGATCGACGGGCAGGGCAACTTCGGCTCCATGGACGGCGACCGCGCTGCCGCCATGCGGTATACCGAAGCCCGGCTGGCCTGGTCGGCGCACGTGATGATCGAGGATATCGACAAGGATACCGTCGATTTCCAGCCCAACTACGATGAAACCGTTATCGAGCCGAAGGTCCTGCCGGCCGGATTCCCGAACCTGCTGGTCAACGGTGCCGGCGGGATCGCCGTCGGCATGGCCACCAACATTCCGCCGCATAACCTGGGCGAGGTCATTGACGCCTGCTTCGCGTACATTGAAAATCCTGACATCACCATCGACGAAATCATCCAGAACCACATCCCCGGCCCGGATTTCCCGACCGGCGGCCTGATCATGGGCAAGAACGGCATTCTGTCGGCATACCGGACCGGACGCGGCTCCGTGGTCATGCGTGGGCGCACCTCGATCGAGGAAATCCGCAAGGACCGTTTTGCGATCATCGTCCACGAAGTGCCGTATCAGGTGAACAAGGCGCGGATGGTGGAAATCATCGCCGAAAACGTCCGCGACAAGCGGATCGAGGGGATTTCCGACCTGCGCGACGAGAGTGACCGCACGGGTGTCCGCGTTGTCGTCGAAATCAAGCGCGATCACGAACCCGAAGTTGTGCTGAACCAGCTGTTCCGCTTCACCCCGCTGCAGACAAGCTTTGGCGTCAACATGCTGGCCCTGCACGAAGGCCGCCCGCTGCAGATGGATCTGAAGCAGATCATCGTCGCGTTCGTGAATTTCCGCGAAGAAGTCATCCGCCGCCGGACCATCTTTGAACTGGGCAAGGCCCGTGAGCGGGCGCACGTGTTGGCCGGTCTGGCCGTTGCCGTCGCCAATATCGATGACGTCATCGCCCTGATCCGCCACGCCCCGGACCCGCAGGAAGCCCGTTCCCAGCTGATGGCCCGCGACTGGCCGGCCGAGGACGTGGCGCCGATGATCGCCCTGCTGGACGAGCCGGGACGGGGTGTCGTCGACGGCAAGTACCGGCTGTCCGAAGAACAGGCCCGCGCCATTCTGGAACTGCGCCTGCACCGCCTGACCGGGCTGGAGCGCGACAAGATCGGCAACGATCTCAGGGAAATCAGCGAACGCATCGCCGAATACCTGGAAATCCTGCGCTCGCGCGAAAAGCTGCTGGCCATCCTGGTCGACGAAATGCAGGTCATCCGCGACAAGTTCGCCAACGACCGCCGCACGACGCTCGAGGAAGATGCCTACGAACACGATATCGAGGATCTGATCCAGCGCGAGGACATGGTCGTCACCGTGACCAACAACGGCTACATCAAGCGCGTGCCGATCTCGACCTATCGGGCGCAGCGCCGGGGCGGCAAGGGCCGTTCGGGCATGGCGACGCGCGACGAGGATTTCGTCTCCCAGGTCTATGTCGCCAATACCCACCAGCCGGTGCTGTTCTTCTCGTCGACCGGCATGGTCTACAAGATGAAGGTCTACAAGCTGCCGCTGGGCACCCCACAGGCGCGCGGCAAGGCGCTGATCAACCTGCTGCCGCTGGACCCCGGCGAGACGATCACCACGACGATGGCGCTGCCCGAGGATGAAACCAGCTGGGAAGACCTGTTCGTGATGTTCTCGACGGCCGGGGGCAACGTGCGCCGGAACCGCCTCAGCGACTTCACCAACGTCATGGCCAACGGCAAGATCGCTATGAAGCTGAACGAGGGCGATGCCCTGGTCCGGGTCCGCACCTGCACCGAAGACGACGACGTGGCGCTGTCGACCAAGGGCGGCAAGTGCATCCGCTTCCCGGTCGTCGACGTGCGCGTGTTCTCGGGCCGGACCTCGATCGGGGTGCGCGGTATTCGTCTGAAAAAGGACGACGAGGTGATTGCCATGTCGATCCTGACGCACAACGAGATCGATACCGAAACGCGCGACGCCTATCTGCAGGCCGAACATGCGCAGCGCCGTCTCGGCTCGTCCGACTATGAAGACCGCGACGAGGACAAGGCCCGCGATACGGAACTGGCGAAACGCATGGAAGAACCGCAGTTCATCGAACTGGCCGAGAATGAGCAATTCATCCTGACGGTGACGGCGGACGGCTACGGCAAGCGCTCGTCGTCCTATGAATACCGGATTTCCGGGCGCGGCGGGCAGGGCATCACGGCGATCAACCTGGATCGCGGCAAGGATGCCGGCGAAGCCACCGTGGTCGCCTCGTTTGCCGTCGTCGACGGCGATCAGGTGATCATGGTCACCAACGGCGGGCAGATCATCCGCACCCCGGTCGACCAGATTTCCATCGTCGGGCGCGGCGCGCGCGGCGTGCGTCTGTTCAACGTCGCCGACGACGAGGACGTGGTCTCGGTCTCGCGGGTCCGCGAAGCCGTCGACGGCGAAGACGATGAAGACGACGGTGAAGCGACCTCGGAAGAGGGCGATGCCGTCCCGGCCGGTGTGGTTGCGGGCGAGCTTCCCGAAACCGCCGGCCCTGTTGATCCCGACGGCGATGATGAGGCCGACCCAGAGGGCGAGGCACCGGAGGAGGATACCGGCGCATGAGCGACAAGCGGATCGGCATCTATCCGGGCACGTTCGACCCGGTCACCAACGGCCATGTGGACGTCATCAGCCGCGCGACGCGGATCGTCGACGAGCTGGTGGTCGCCGTTGCCATCAATATCGGCAAGGGGCCGCTGTTCACCCTCGAAGAACGGGTCGAGCTTTTGCAGGGCACGCTCGGGCGCATGGCCCCCGATGCGGCGGCGCGAATCCGCATCGTGCCCTTCGACACGCTGCTCGTCGATTTCGTCCGCGAACAGAATGCCACGATGATCGTGCGCGGTCTCAGGGCCGTTTCCGACTTCGAATACGAATTCCAGATGGCGTCGATGAATGCCCGGCTGGATAACCATATCGAGACCGTGTTTCTGATGGCGTCCGAACGCAACCAGTTCATTTCGTCGCGTTTCGTCAAGGAAATCGGGCGTCTGGGCGGGGATATCGGCCATTTCGTGACGCCGGAGGTCAAGCAGCGCCTGGTTCAGCGCTTCGCCGAGGATGCCGCAAAAGCCGGTGCGGAAGGGCTGGATGCGGACGGCGGCTGAACTCTGGCAGCGGCTGAGCGCCGGTCCCGGACGGCACAGCCCAATTAAGTCGAAAAACTGCAATAATCGGCAAATCCGGCGTTGACCATCGGAGCCTGTCTCCGTAATGTCCCGGCGGTTCCGGGCAGGACGCTTTCCGGCACCGAACATGTTCTGGGCGCGCTTAGCTCAGTTGGTAGAGCAACTGACTTTTAATCAGTAGGTCACAGGTTCGACCCCTGTAGCGCGTACCATTTAAGGCCCTGTAATCATTGCGATTATGGGGCCTTTGTTTTTGACACTGAAATTGCTGGCCACTTTTGATAGTTGTTTGACAGTTTATGGCTGGGCGGTGATCGCTGCATGGAGATTCCTCAAGATATCAGCGGGTTGCCGGTCTCAGGCGCAGCCGGATCTGTTTCTCCGCCTCGACGAGGGCGAAGAACACGGCGCCGACGACAAAGATCAGCAGACCGTCCGGCAGGGACACTGGCGCGGTGCCGAACACCTTCTGCAGGGGCGGGAGGTAGGTCACGGCGAACTGCGCCGCCGTCACGGCGACGACGGTCAACCAGACGACGCGGGTGCCGCGCACCGCCTTCCACGTCAGCGATGTGCCGTAGATGTTGCGGATGAAGAAGAGGTGGAAAATTTCCAGCACGACGAGCGTATTCAGCGCAAGGGTGCGCGCCAGCTCCGGTGCATATCCCCTGTCGATCCCGTAGCTGTAGATACCGAATACGGCGAACACGAACAGCGCTGAGACGAGCACCACGTGCCAGATCAGGTCGCCGGTCAGGATCGGCGCGTTCCTAGGCCGCGGCGGGCGCCGCATGGTGTTTTCCTCGGTCGGCTCGAAGGCCAGGGCGAGCCCCAGGGTGATGGCGGTGATGAGGTTGACCCAGAGAATCTGCACGGCCGTCACCGGCAGCGTTATACCCAGAAAAAGCGCGATGACAATCGTCAGTGATTCGCCAGCGTTGGTCGGCAACGTCCAACTTATGACTTTCTTGATGTTGTCGTAAACGGTGCGGCCCTCGCGCACGGCGGCGGCGATCGAGGCGAAGTTGTCATCGGCGAGCACGAGTTCGGCGGCCTCCTTGGCTGCCTCGCTGCCTTTCCGGCCCATGGCGATACCGGCGTCGGCGCGTTTGAGTGCCGGCGCGTCGTTGACGCCGTCGCCGGTCATGGCGACCGTCAGGCCATGCGACTGCAGCGCCATCACCAGGCGCAGCTTATGTTCGGGGCTGGTGCGGGCAAAAATGTCAGTTTCGACGACTGTGGCGGCAAGTTGTGCGTCGTCCATGCCCTCGATATCCGTGCCTGTCAGCACGCGCTCGGTGTTTTGAAGCCCGATCTGCTGCGCGATGGCGCGCGCCGTGCCGGCGTGATCGCCGGTGATCATCTTCACGCGGATACCGGCATCGTGGCATTCGGCGACGGCGGCGATGGCCTCGCTGCGCGGCGGGTCGATCAGGCCGACGAGGCCAAGGAGCGTAAGCTTACCTTCCAGGTCGGCGGCGTCGAGGGTCTGGTGGTCGTGCGACACTAACCGCGCCGCGAGGGCCAGGACGCGTTGGCCGTTTGCAGCAATGCTTTCGATCTGCCGGTGCCAGTAATCCGCGTCGAGCGGTTCGGTGGCGCCATCCGGTCCGCGTTGATCGGCGCACATCTGAAGGACTCGTTCCGGCGCGCCTTTAACGTTGATGCAGGCACCATTGTCGTGGTTGTGGTGCAGAACGGCCATGTAACGATGACTTGCGTCGAACGGGATGGCATTGGCACGGACCCAGTCGGCGAAGGCTTCCGGGCCCTGGCCCGTAATCTTGCCCGCGAGCGCCTGCAAAGCCCCTTCCATGGGGTCGCCTTCGACGCGCCATGCCGTTTCATGGGGGTGCAGCATGGCGTCATTGCACAGGGCGCAGGCACGGGCGATCTCCTGAAGATTCGCATCGCCTGCGGCGTCGTGCGCGGCATCGCCGAGCCGGATAACGCCCTGCGGCGCATAGCCGGTCCCGTCGACGGCAAAGGTGCGGGTGCCGGACGCGACCAAGGCCACCATCATCTCATTGCGAGTTAGCGTGCCGGTCTTGTCGCTGCAGATGACCGAGACAGAGCCGAGGGTCTCTATCGCGGGCAGACGCCGCACGATGGCGTTTCGGCGTGCCATGGCCTGGACGCCGATGGCCAGCGTGATGGTGAGAACCGCGGGCAGACCTTCGGGGATCGCCGCCACCGAGAGGCCGACCACGGCCATGAACATGTCCGCGAACGAGGCGTGGCCGACAAAATAGCCGTAAGCGAGCAGGACGGCGGCAATGATCAGTATGAAGATCGTCAGCCAGCGGGCGAAGCCGTTCATTTGATGGACCAACGGCGTGGTCAGCGTCTCGACCCTGGACAGCATGCCGCTGATGCGGCCGATTTCGGTTGCGCCGCCTGTTGCAACCGCCACGCCCCGCCCTGTGCCCCCGGCCACCAGGGTGCCGCTGTAGGCCATGGATATGCGATCGCCGAGCGCGGCATCCTCGGGCACCGCCTTCGTTGCCTTTTCCACGGGGACGGACTCGCCCGTGAGAATGGCTTCCTCGATGCGCAGGCCGCTCGCTTCCAGCAAGCGCAGGTCGGTCGGCACTTTCTCGCCGGCTTCCAGCAGGACGATGTCGCCGGGCACCACGTCGGCGCTGTCGATGGTGATTCGCTTGCCGTTCCGCAAAACGGAGGTGTGCGGGGCCAGCATCTGGCGGATCGCGTCCATGGCTTGCTCGGCACGCCCTTCCTGAATGAAGCCGATGATCGCATTGGCAAAGACGACGGCGAGAATGACACCCGTATCAATATAGTGTGCGAGGCTTGCCGTGATCGCGGCTGAGCCGATCAGGACGTAGATCAGGATGTTATGAAAGTGGGCGAGAAAGCGGAGGACGGGGCTCCGTTTGGGCGGCACGGGCAGGCGGTTGGTGCCGTGGATCCGGAGCCTTTCCAGAACCTCCTCCGGCGCCAAACCGGATTTCCGGGACTGAAGTGCCGCAACCGCTTCGTCGCCGGAACGGCTATGCCATTGAACTGCCTGATTGACCGCTTGGGCTTCCATGTATGTTTGCTCATGATTTGGTCGGGTTCGCCGAGCTTGGTGACAATGAACCCCGCCACGGCGTTCCGTCAAACGGCGGGTTCATCAGGCCACAGTTTCGGATGCTGAAATGCGTAGCAATATGATCTCCGCAAGGCAAACGGCCCGGTTGGAGGTCTGGTTGACGTTTTCGGCCTCATATCGCACATGCTAGCCTCCACACGGCATCCGGCAACCCCGCCGTCCGGCGGGGATCGCCACGGAACGGATAAAGAATATACGGGAAGGGAAACTCAATGACACAACCCTGTGATCTGAGCGCGATCGACGCGCGGCGTCTGATGAAGGCGCGGGAGCTGTCGCCGGTTGAGCTGCTCGACAGTTGCTTATCACGCATCGAGAGCCTCAACGGCACCGTCAATGCGATCACGGCGATGGACGAGGCGCGGGCGCGCCGGGAAGCGGCGGCGGCGGAAAAAGCTTTCGCGGCAGGGGATGCAGCGGGCGATGCGGCGGGGCCGCTGAGCGGGCTGCCGGTCGGGATCAAGGATCTCAACATCACGGCGGGGCTGCGCACCACGTTCGGATCGCTGTTGCATGAAAACGACGTGCCCGACACCGACGAGGCGATGGTGGCGCGGCTGCGGGCCGCCGGCGCCATCGTGCTCGCCAAGACCAACACGCCGGAGTTTGGCTCCGGCTCCAACACCACCAACCGGGTCTTCGGGCCGACACGCAATCCCTACAACGTGGAACGGACGCCGGGCGGTTCGTCCGGCGGTTCGGCGGCGGCGCTGGCCACGGGCATGCTGCCACTAGCACATGGCAGCGATACCGGTGGCAGTCTCCGCAATCCGGCAACATGGTGCGGGGTCGTCGGGTTCCGCCCGACGCCGGGGCTGGTGGCGCGGGAAGCGCGGACCCTCAATTACACCCATTTCAGCGTGCAGGGACCGATGGGCCGGAGCGTCGCCGACGCGTCGCTGATGATGGCCGGGCTGGCCGGAAATGACGTGCGCGATGCCCTGGCGGGGCCATGCACGCCGGAGGGGTTCATCGATCTTCCCGACTGTGACCTGTCGAAACTGCGCATGGCGTGGTCGACGGATTTCGGCGGCTCGGCCCCGATCGACGAGAATATCCGTACCAGCTTCGCCGCGGTGATGAACGAGATCGCACCGTGGTTCGGGGACAGCGGGGCACACGATCCGGATTTCACCGATGCCCGGGATATCTTCTGGACGCTGCGCTGTGTCTATTACGTGGCCAGTCATGAAGAGCGGGTGGCCAACCACCGCGACCTGCTGGCGCCGAGCATCGTCAGCAACTACGAAGCCGGCCTGTCGATGACGCTGCCCGACGTGGCCCGGGCCGAACGGGCCTGGACAAAACTCTACAAGGCGTTCGAGGCGTTCTTTGCCGATATCGATCTGCTGATCGTGCCGGGCAACGCGGTGTCGCCGTTCCTGATTGCGGACGGCATTCCCAAGTCCGTCGGCGGCAAGGTGATGGAGAACTACGTCGATGCCTCGCTGATCCGCTCGGCGCTGACCCTGACCGGGCATCCGGTGATCGCGATACCGGCGGGCGTCGATGCGCTGGGCATGCCGTTCGGGGTGCAGGTCGTCGGCAAGCGGCGCGGCGATCTCGATCTGCTGTCGGCGGCAAAAGCGCTCGAAGCGAAAATCAGGGCACACCCGGCGCTGGCCCTGGCTCCCCCGGACCTGTCGGCGCTGACGGGCTGATCGTGAACAGATAAAAACCCCGCCGCCGGTATGGCACGCGGGGTTTTGATATCAGGATGTTCCGGTAATCAGCCGATGATGCCCTTGATCTCGTCCAGCAGCGCGAGGCGCTTTTTCTTGAGCTCTTCGAGGTGCGCATCGTCCATCGGCTCGACATCGGTTTCGCCGCGATGAATGTCACGGTTCAGCGTATGATAGCGGTCGGACAGATGGGCGAAGTGGGCATTTTTTTCGCGCAGCTTGCGGATGTTGTCGACATGATCGGGGAACAGTTCGGCGAGTTCGTGCGGGGTATGGGACATGTTTCTCTCTGCTGGTTCAGGTGGGTCGTTTGTTCTGAACCCAGAATGCCCCTGGGGCCGCGCCCCGGCATTGACCTACATCAAAGTTTGGCGAAGATTTCCTGCTCGTGGATGAAGGATGATCATTTCTTCCCTTTTTGAGCCGGTCAATTTTCGCTGTTATTGAGACAGGGTCACGACGGCCCTACCCGGAATGCCGTGCAGTCGGTCTCAAGGTCAGGACAGGCGGTCTCGGTCTCCGTCCGCGGGGGTCGATTTAGCAGCATGTGCAATATGGAACAGCGCAATTGCGTCCTATCGTGTCTGTTAGGCCGTTCCAAGCTTCTCGAATGTTTGAGTTTTCTTCCTGCAACTCGCCGGGTCCTGATTGGCTCGGCAGTTTTTTTAAATGTGAATTGCGTAATTACAAGTTTGGCCAGAACGGGTCGTTACGCGTCATTCTTCGACGCGCGATTCAACGGACGAGCTGGCTGCATGCGCATCTGACACTCAAATGTGGGATCGAGGGCTATAACCGGGACGCCATGGCGACATTTGTCGCCAATTGTTTTTACCAATGGAGAATTAAAAAATGTCTTCCAAACGAATGAGCATCAAAATAATCGCCGCTGCAATGATAATGGCTTTCGGCGTTACCATCCTTCCCATTGTGCCCGTCAGTGCAGCCCTGATCGATAACGACCGCGTTGCCGAGATTCAGACTGTCGAGGGTGAACGCGCTTTTGTGAACGAGTTCATGAACCGTGTCGATGTGCGAAAACAGTTCGAGGCCTTCGGGGTCAATTCCGACGAGGCCGAGCTTCGTGTTGCCGCGCTGAGTGATGCAGAAGTCGCGCAGCTTGCAGAGCAGATCAAAACGTCACCGGCCGGCCAAGGCGCCATTGGCGGTATTATCGGCGCCGTGGTTCTGATTTTCATCGTTTTATTGATCACCGACCTGCTTGGCTTCACCAGCGTGTTCGGTTTCACAAACAAAGGCTCGGCGAATCCTAGCTAGGATAGGGAACCATTAATGCCATCCGTTCCGCATTTGTGGATTTCGGATTTTCCGGAAACACACCGTCTTCGGCAAAGGCCATGCAAGTCTATTCTAGGTCATGTCCTTTGCTTGCTTTCCTGCAATCGGCATGGATTCGGTAACCGGAAATACATGGCATTAATGAGTCCTGACTCTAATCGCGAAGGATTCATGCGACGGTATTGGTTGAAGCTGCACGTGTTTGCGGGAATGTTAGCGCTGGCGATGTTGAGCGGATGTGCGTCGGCGCCAATGACCGCACAACTTACTGCGGCACCACCGCATGGATTACCCATCTCTACTGAACTCACCGAGGTGCCGTTCTTTGCGCAGACACGCTTCAATTGCGGTCCCGCGGCCCTTGCTGCTGTATTGAATGCATCCGGACTGGAAACGACGCCGGAAAACCTGACCAAAAGTCTCTATACGCCTGGACGCGAAGGTACACTGCAATCCGAAATTATTACCGGCGCGCGCAGGAAAGGGCGGCTCGTCCTGCCGCTTCGGACCCTGAACGATGTGTTCATTAACGTCGCCCGGGGACGGCCTGTACTTGTTTTGCAAAACCTGGCACTGGATATTTTGCCGCAATGGCATTACGCGATTGTCGTCGGATACGACCTTGCTGAGAAAAATGTGATACTGCGGTCCGGTACGACGTTCAGGCACGTAATACCGATGGAAACCTTCGAGCACACGTGGCGGCGCTCCGGATATTGGGGCGTTGTTGTTGTCAGGCCAAATGGCCCTATACCTGAAATTTCCACCTTGTCGGAATGGCTACAGGAGTCCAACGGGCTTGAACGTGCCGGTCACCAGCCGGCCGCTTTAATGGCGTTTGACCTCGCCGCCCGGCATTGGCCGGATGCAAGCGCACCGCTTATCTCGTCAGCCAATATCATGATAGACACAAATCGGCTGCAGGATGCGAAAACGCTTTTACAAATGGCCGTGCGCCGTGCGCCGGATAATCCGCTTGCTCTGAACAATCTGGCGGATGTCCTGTTTCGATTGGGTCTTTTTGAAGAAGCTGAATCACATGCGTTGAAAGCGGTTGAAGCCGGCGGCGCAACTGTAGACACGTCGCGGAAAACACTTACGGAAATCCGGGCAAAGAACACAGAGGCAGTCAATAATTCCAGATGAATTATTGACTTGTAGGATTGGCATAATTCCTTTCCGCCGAAATTTGATCTGAACTGATTTGACAATCAGATTGCTGAGTGACGTCTTCGCATGAAGGCGCTGAACAGAACGCTACCGAAAACGTTACTTCAAACAGGTTTCTTCTGCATGCTACCGTCACTCCGATCAATCATGTGCCTTAAAACTGCTGGTTTACTCGGCTGGAATTGAAACCGCGCCATGTCACGCCGATCCTGATCTGTGCTGGTGGCCTGAATCAAGATTTGGCGAGAAATGCCGATAACAGTTCATTGACCGCATCGGGCTGTTCCTGCTGCACCCAGTGTCCGGCGCCGTCGACCAGATGGGTACCCCGGTAATCCGGGCAGACCGCGGCGCTTTCCATGGCTTCGAGCGCGCCCGGCGTCTGATAGGTGCCCCAGTCGCTCTTGCCCGAGATAAACGTCACCGGCACGTCGATGGTGCGCCCGGCGAAGATTTCCTGCTCGCGGATGAAGGTGTCGACGAAGCGGCAGCGGTACCAGTTCAGCCCGCCCTGAAATCCGGTGCGCCCGAAGGTGTCGCTATAGACCCGGAGGTCGTCATCGGGCAGCCACAGACAGTTCTCGTTCGCCGCCTTGTCCGGCATTTCCGCGGCGACGGTTTCCGCCATCGTCTTGTCCAGGT
This sequence comes from Rhodospirillales bacterium, assembly GCA_040218645.1. GTDB lineage: Bacteria > Pseudomonadota > Alphaproteobacteria > Rhodospirillales > Casp-alpha2 > UBA4479. The sequence continues at coordinate 518,033 of JAVJQZ010000002.1, read as the reverse complement.
CCATGACATAGTAGGTCGGCAGCTTGGCCAGTTCCGATGCCGTCCAGCCGCTGAGCGGATGCGGCGTGTTGCCGGGCCAGTCCGCGCTTTTGTGATGGAAGTAGGCGCGGAGAAAATCGTGAATGCCCTGTTCACAGGCCCACATGTGGCCGTTGGCGCCGCGTGTCGAATAATATCGGTGATAGTGTTTGCGGGGCCGGGGCAGGGTGGCCAGCGCCACGTCCATGTCGATGGCGGGTTTGGGCTTGAGCGACGGCGGCCCGCCGAAAGGGGCGCTCATCAGCACGCTGGCCCTGAAGACGTCCGGGCGGATCAGCGCGAAATGCGCCGCCGCGAACGATCCGAAATCATGGCCGACGACGGCCTTCAGATGTGTGATATTGAGTGCCGCCAGCAGGCCCAGGGTGTCGCGCAACAGATTGAGAAACCGGAACGGCGCCAGATCGCCGTTGTAATCGGCGCTCCAGCCGGTGGTCAGACCGTAGCCGCGCTGGTCCGGGGCGATGACGTAATACCCTTGGTTGGCCAGAACCGGCATCACCTTGCGCCAGCTGAAGGCGAGTTCCGGAAAACCGTGCAGCAGAAGCACCGGTGGGTTTGCCGGGTCGCCGGCTTCGAGCACATGCATGTTCAGGCCGTTGCCGTTGTCGACAAAGCGTGAGCGGATGCCCGGCGGCAGGGAAGCGGTGTAGATGGGCGACGGTGAAGTCACATTATTGTCTTTGGTTTGAACGCGGGGATGAGGTCAGGGCGGGACCGGCATGACGCGTTGGTTGGTGGAACGGAGCTTGCGTGTCACGTCGAGGAACAGGCACTCATAGAAGCGTGCGGCAAAGCTGTCGTCGCTTGCGAGTTTCGCAAACAGCAGGTCTTTCGGGATCGAGAGAATTTCCGCCGGACCGTCGGCGACCAGATTGGCGCTGGCGCCCTTGCGGTCCATCAGGGACATTTCGCCGATTACTTCACCCGGGCCGAGGGGGCCGGCGAACTCGGCGCAAATTTCATCCAGATAGACACGTGTTACCCTTAGAAAACCGACCTTGATGATCAGCAGACTGTCGATGACGGTGCCTTCCTCGATGATCGTATCGCCGCTCCCGTAGGTCAGGGTTTCGGCGGACGAGATCATCCAGGCACGCTCATCATCGGTCAGTTTCGGAAAAGCCCCGTTGAGATTCATAACCCGTCCTCTCTCGCCTGCCGTCATGCGTGCATATTATTTCCATTACAGGCAATGCTATGATAAGCCGGTGTCATGGAAAAATACAAATGCTTAGCCGTGTTGATGTGTCTCGCCGTGCTGGCAGGGTGTTCGGTCGTTACGGCGGATGAAAACAGCATTTCCATCCGGCATTCCGCTGAAAACAATCTGCTGGTCCAGCGCGAGGCCGACAAGCACTGCGCCAGCTTCGGCAAGCAGGCGGTCAAGGTGCAGGAAAGCTCCATCCTCGACACCTATATTTTCCGTACATCCGTCAGCACCTTCGAGTGCGTTAAGGAACCCCCGAAACCGGCTTCCTGATTATTAATCGGCGGCTTCCCGTTCGGCCGGCGTATGGGGTTCGGACGCTGCGCCCTTGTCCGTTTTCGCCTTGGCGGCGAGGAACGTATAGACCGTCGGAATCACGAACAGCGTGAAGAACGTGCCGACAAGAATACCGCCGACGATCACCAGACCGATATCCTGACGGCTTTGCGCCCCGGCGCCGGATGCGACGGCCAGCGGCACCGCGCCCAGCACCATGGCGCCGGTGGTCATCAGGATCGGACGCAGCCGCAAGACGGACGCTTCGATGACGGCGTCTTTCTTGTCGCGTCCGGTTTCGAGAAGCTGGTTCGCAAATTCCACGATCAGAATCCCGTGCTTGGTGATCAGACCGATCAGGGTCACCAGCCCGACCTGGCTGTAGATGTTGAGCGTGGAGCCATCGAGCCACAGCGCCGCCAGGCCACCGGCCATGGAGAGCGGCACCGTCAGCATGATGATGAACGGGCTGCGGAAGCTCTCGAACTGGGCCGCAAGCACCAGATAAATGAACGCCAGCGCAAGCGCGAACGTGACATAGATCGACGAGCTTGATTTCTGATATTCACGGGACTGCCCGCCGTAATCGACCTGTGCCGTCTGCGGCAGTTCATCGCTTGCCGTCGATTGCAGGAACGCCAGGGCCTCGCCGAGCGAGTATCCCTCGGCCAGCGTGGCCGTGATGGTCGCGGAGCGGAGCTGGTTGAAGTGGTTCAATTCCTGCGGGGCGACGGTCTCTTCGATATCGACCAGGTTTGATAGCTGCACCATGTCGCCGCGTTCGCTGCGCACATAGATACGCCTGAGATCGTCCGGTGTCGCGCGGTCGACGTCGGCGACCTGTACGACGACGTCGTATTGCTGTCCTTCGCGCTTGAAGCGCGTGACCTGGCGCCCGCCCATCATGGTTTCGAGGGTGCGGCCGAGCACGCCGATCGAGATATCCACGTCGGCGACCTTGTCGCGGTTGACCTGCACGCGGAGCTGCGGCGTGTTTAGCTTGAGGCTTGATTCGATGTTGGCGAGGCCCGGATTGCCGCGTGCCTTTTCCACCAGCCTGTCGGTCATTTCCTTGAGTTCGAGGTAAGGCTGCGAGGTCATGATCACGAACTGCACCGGCTTGTCGGTGGTGCGCTGGCCGAGCGGCGGCGGGCTGACCGGGAATGCGAGCACGCCGGGCTGTCCAAAAAGTTTCGGCTGCAACTGCTTGACCACGTCCTGCTGCGATACGGTGCGGTTCTTCCACAGATCGAGCTTCAGGAAGGATATGCCCTGCGAGACGATGGGATAACCCGATACCACGAAGTAGCGGACGATGTTTTCATTCTCGGCATAGACTTTCTCAAGTTCCGCCGCCCATTTGTCGGTGTATTCGATGGTCGAACCCTGCGGCGACAGGAACACGCCGAGGATCGTGCCCTGATCTTCGTACGGCGCCAGTTCGGAATTGATGTTGTTGATGAACAGATACGAACTGCCGGCGACGGCAAGGCCGACCGCCAGCACCACCGGGCGCATACCCAGTGACTTTGTGAGGAGGCGGCGGTAGCCGTTCGTCATCCCCTGCAACACACGTTCGACGGCAAGATAGACCCGCCCGTGATTTTCGTTCCGCTTGAGAAGCAGCGCCGACATCATCGGCGTTGCCGTCAGGGCGACGAAGCCCGAGACCAGCACCGCACCCGCGAGCGCCCAGGCGAATTCGGTGAACAGGCGGCCGGTAGTGCCCTCCATGAAACCGATGGGGGCATAGACCGCGGCCAGCGTGATGGTCATGGCGATGACGGCGAAACCGATCTCGCGGGCACCACGGATCGCCGCTTCGCGCGGCGGTATGCCGTTCTCGACGTGGCGATAGATGTTTTCCAGCATGACGATGGCGTCATCGACGACAAGGCCGATGGCCAGCACCATGGCGAGCAGGGTGAGGGTGTTGATCGAGAACCCGAACAGGTCCATCAGCGCGAAAGCGCCGATCAGCGAGATCGGGATCGTCACCAGCGGCACCAGCGTCGCCCGCCACGACCTGAGAAACAGGAAGATGATGGCGATGACCAGCGCAACCGCTTCGATGATGGTGTCGTAGACGTTGTTGATGGATTCCTGAATGAATACGGATTTGTCGTGCGCGACTTCGACCGTCATGCCGTCGGGCAGGCTTTCGCGGATGTTCGGCAGGCGGTCGCGGACCGCGTCGGATACTTCCAGCGGATTGGCGGTGGACTGCTTGACGACGCCGAGCGCAATCGCCGATTGGCTGTTGTAACGCACGATGCGGTCATCGTTGCGCGGCCCGAGTTCGGCATACCCCACGTCCTGCAGGCGGACGAGGTAGGTGCCTTCCTGTCGAATGACGAGTTCGTTGAATTCGGCGGGGGTGCGCAAATCGGTTTCCGACAGGATCGTGAACTGCCGTTCGCGGCTTTCGATGAGGCCGGCTGGGATTTCGACGTTCTGCTGGCGGAGCGCGTTTTCCACGTCCTGCGGCGTCATCCGGTAGGCGGCGAGGCGTTCCGGGTCGAGCCATATGCGCATGGAATACGCGCGTTCGCCGAAAATACGAACCTGCGCGACACCGTTCAGGGTCTGCAGCTGATCTTTCACGTAGCGGTCGGCGTAGTCGGTGATCTCCATCGCCGAATGCTTGTCGGACGAGAAGGCGAGGTAGATGATCGGTTGTGCGTCGGCTTCGACTTTCTGGATAACCGGCTCGTCGACTTCGTCGGGTAACTGGTCCCGCGCACGGCTGACGCGGTCACGGACATCGGCGGCGGCTTCGCCCGGATCACGGTTCAGCTGGAACGTGACGGTGATCTGGCTCTGTTCCTGACGGCTGATCGAGGTCATGAAGTCCACGCCTTCGATACCGGCAAGCTGCTCTTCGAGCACCTGCGTCACCTGGGTTTCGATAATTTCCGGACTGGCGCCGGAATAGGACGTCTCGACGTTGACCACCGGCGGATCGATTTTCGGATACTCGCGCACGGTCAGGCGGTCGTAGCTGACCAGGCCGACCAGCACCACCGCCAGGCTTAGGACCGTCGCGAAAACCGGCCGCTGAACGCAAAGCTCTGATATTTTCACGGTTTTAGCTTCCCTTCGGGGCGTCGGCCGGTTTCGGTTCGTCTCCGACCGGCTTGACCGGGACGCCGTTGCGGATTTTGAGCTGACCTGCCGTAATCACCATGTCATCCGCTGCGAGACCCGACGTGATTTCGACTTCGCCGACCCGGCGCAGACCGATCTGCACCGGCGTTTCGACGGCTTTGCCGTCGACGATCTTGAAGACGAAACGGTCCTTGCCGCGCGGCACCAGGGCTTCTTCGGGGATCATGATCGCCTGTTCGCGCTGGCCGAGCTGGACCTTGACGCGGACGAAAAGTCCCGGGCGCAGTTTACGGTCGTCATTGGAAATACGCGCACGGACCTGAATGCTGCGACCGGACGTATCGATCTGCGGGTTGATGGCATAAATCGCTCCTTCGAACGTCTCGTCCGGAAAGGCATCCGCTGTCAGCCGCACAACCTGGCCTTCCTTGACGGCGCTCAGATAACGCTCGGGGACGGCGAATTCGACCTTCAGCGGGTCGATGTCTTCGAGGTTCACAAGATCCTTGCCGGCGGTGACGTAATCGCCGGTGCTGACGTGGCGCAAACCGACCACGCCTTCGAACGGCGCTTCGATGGTGGTCTTGGTCATCCGCGCCTTGGCGAGTTCGACGGCGGCCTCGGCCACACGGTAGGCGGCGCGTGCCTCATCAAGACCGCGTTCAGTGCCGGCCTTCTTCTTGAACAGCTCCTGTGAGCGTTCAAAATTGGTCGCGGCGAGGGACAGGCGGGCCTGTGCATCGTTCAATTCAGCGCGGTAAATCGACGCATCCAGTTTGAACAGGAGCTGCCCTTTCTTGACGGTCGTGCCTTCGTCAAAGGCGATTTCGGTCAGCCGGCCTTCGATCTCGGGGCGAACGATGACCGTTTCGTTGGACAGCAACGTGCCGACAGCGGTGGTCTCCATGACGATGGCTTCGGTCTTTACCTTGACCGCTTCGACAGGTGTCCCCGGCTGATCCTGCGCACGCACATGGTGCGCCGACAGGGGCCACACGGTTACCGACAAAACCGTTGCGACGGCAAGTTGCCGCAGCTTGCTGTTCATCATATATGCCTTCCGGTAAATTTTGGTTGCAGTGCACAATTATCAGAAGTAAACTGTACAGTCCAGTCCAGTTTTACGAATTGAGGAAAAATTTGTCTCAGACCGATAGCGACGGGGAAGAGACCTCGCGCCAGTCCCGATGGCACGACAAGGACGACCAGATCCTGGTCGCCGCCGAGAAGATTTTCTTCACCGTCGGGTTTTCCGACGGCAGCATGCAGGCCATTGCACACACGGCGGGCGTCTCGAAACAGACACTCTATCACCACTACGTGGGCAAATCCGAATTGTTCAGTGCCGTCGTGCACAAACGCATCCGTGAACTGCTGAGCCAGCTTGCCGAGGAAGTCGTCACGGAAGGGGCGCCGGGTGACAACAGATCACCGCGCGATGTATTGACGCACTTGGGTGAGGAATTCCTGCAAATGGTCATGGCGGCGGAGTGTGTCGAACTGCACCGCGCCATCGTGACGGAAGTGCCGCGCCAGCCCGGCCTTGGCGAGACGGTTTACGTCAACGGACCGCAACAGGCCGTCAAGCTGCTGGCGGATTACCTGCGCCGGCAAACCGGGGCAGGAGTACTGGATGTCCGCGATCCGGAACTCGCCGCAGAGCAGTTTTTCGGCATGACGATGGGCCACTGCCAGTTGCGCGCTCTGTTCGGGGTCGAGGAAGGGGTCAGCGGAAAGGATATCACTGAACGGACGGCGGCGGCCGTCGATGTCTTTCTTGCGGCGTACGAGACACGCAAATCCTGAAAATACTTAAAAATGCTTCGCGCCGGTCGCTTTGCGCTTTTACCGCAAACAGCTTCGTCTAATGCATCACGCAGTTGACGGGACGTTCGTCGGATAGAAGTTCCTCGGCGGCGCGTGCAATTTTCAGCCAGATTTCCCGGCCCGCGGCATCGCCCGCATCGCGAAGCTGGTCGGCTTTGATGAATGCACCGGCGGGGGCGAATTCACCGTATTCCTGAATCATCAAAGTCGCTGTTTTATAGACTTCTGCGCTAAGCGTCATGGCTGGCCTCGTTAAAAACCGTGACGGCCCCGATCTTAACCGGAGGGGCTTTTGATCACGTCGTTGACGGTAACGCCAAGCCGGTCTTCGACAACGATGACCTCTCCCCTGGCGATGAGCTGGTTGTTGGCATGAAGCTCGATATCCTCGCCCACGGAACGGTCCAGTTCGACAACCGCGCCACGGCCAAGCTTGAGAATCTGGCTGATCGGCATGAAGGCCGTGCCGAGCACTGCCGTCACCTCGAGTTTGACGTCGAGAACGGCTTCCATCTCACTGCGGGAGCCGTCGCTTTTTACGCCGAATTCTTTATTATCTGCCATGGTCCTGATCCTAGCGGCAACTTGGTTAACAGTTTGTGAATCTCTTGCCCTGAGAATCGCAGAATATCATTTGCGGGGATTTCCCGATATCTCCATCTTTGAGGCTCAGATGCCGCCGCCCTGGTCGATCTCGCCGGTCATGATCCGGACCCTGTGGCGAAGCGCCGTCAGTTCAGGTTCGGCGAAGCCTTCCTGCTCCAGTTTGTGTACGGTATTGAGCAGATAATCCCTGTTCAGGCCGCTGATCCCCTGGGCCTGCATGATGATCCGTGCAGCGCGTTCCTGACCCAGATCACCGGCATATTGTTCGTGTTCCGGGTCGGCGATGAAGGTGTAGGCGCTGACGCGGTTTTCCTGCATGACGAGATCGACACAGGCTGGTTTGTAGGCATAGCCGATCATTTCTCTTTCATAAAGATAATCAATGATTTGTGGGCGGTCTTTAATGTCTATTTTAAAGGCGATCCCAAGGCAGTATCCCCCCCTGTCGAGACCCAGAACCAGACCCGGCACATCGAGTGTGCCACGGTGGTGATGCGAGTAGATACAGGGCGCGCGGTGATATCCGTCGAGACGCGCCGGACACTGTTCGAGGTAGCGGAATCCGGGCCGCCACATCAGTGAACCGTAACCGAATATCCATTCCACATCCGGCACCGAATGACCGGCCCGTGTCGCTGTCATGGTGATGTCATTCAAATGGCGTACTCGATGTAGTAAGGCATGGAAATAATTGGACTTTCCGTTTTATCCGATTTCATTACAGTACCCTTCTGGGGATAATCGGCCAACCGGGTGAATTTATTTAAAATTTTAGCAAAAAGTGACGGGTGTCACAGTTGCCGGAAGCATAAGAGCCGATAAAGGATACGCAGCAGAGAAGCTGCTGCAAACAGGGACTTTATTATGAGTGTTTCGCGGTACCCGCCGCCAGACACAGAGCCTGTGGGGGGCTCCAATATGAATAATATGCCGCCAGACTCCGGTTCCGGCACCGGACATGGTCCGAAATCAAATGAAGACCATATCCTGATCACGGCGGAAGCCGGTCAGGACATCGTTCTGGATGGCGCATGGTTTCTCCGTGCCGACTTCGACAGATCCGGCCCGGACCTGATCATCAAGGGACCGGACGGTGAGCTTGTCATCGTCCGCGACTACTTTAACCAGCCGTCTCCCCCCGACATCAAAACCGCCGACGGCATTACCCTCAAAGGTGAAACCGCTTCGGTCCTTGCCGGCCCGCGCACCGATATCCAGTACGCCCAGGCGCAGGAAATCGCGCAGGTCGAGCCGATCGGGACGGTCGAAACCATCGAAGGTACGGTCGAAGTCACCCGCGCCGACGGTACCAAGGTGCAGTTGCAGGCCGGTGACCCGGTGTTCCAGGGCGATGTCCTTGAAACCGGCGAAAAAGGCGCCGTCGGTATCGTGTTTGCCGATGAAAGTACCTTCGCGCTCGGCGAAAGCGGCCGCATGGTGCTCGACGAAATGATCTACGACGCCAGTGCCCAGCAGGGCCAGGCGGCGATTTCACTGCTGCAGGGAGCGTTTACCTTCGTTTCCGGTCAGATCGCCAAAACCGGCGTCGACGCGATGATCGTCGAAACGCCGACGGCGACCATCGGTATTCGCGGCACCGCCGGCGGTGGCGGCGTGAACGCACGTGGCCAGATGACCATTGCGATCACCAACGAACGCGGGGATTTCGTCGGGGAAATCACGGTGTCGACCGATGCCGGTTCCAGGGTTATCAACCAGGCGTTTCAGGCGATGTCCGTCGGCAGCCGGGATGCAGCACCGTCAGAACCTTTCGTGATGACGGCCCGGCAGTTCGGTCAGGCCTTCGGCCAGGCCATGAAGAACCTACCGAATGCACAGAATTCTCTGGATCAGAGCGTCGTCGACGAAGTCAATCAGGCGTATGAGGAACAACAGCAGGTCCAGCAACAGGCTGCAGCTGCCGAGCAGGAAAAAGAACAGAAACAGGCCGAGGCTGATGAAGCCGCCCAGGCCGAACAGGCGGCAAATGCTGAAGCGCAGGCCGCCGTCGAAAATGCGCAGGCTGCGGAAGCTGCCGCGCAGGCCCAGGAAGCCGCCGCCGCCCAGGCCGCTGCCGCCGCCGCAGAAGCGGCTGCCGCCGCCGAAGCCGCTGCAGCCGCCGCCGCAGCCGCCACCACGGCCGAAGAACAGGCTGCCGCCGCCGCCGCTGCTGAAGCCGCTGCTGCCGCCGCAGCCGAAGCGGAAGCCGCTGCCGCCGCCGAAGCTGCTGCCGCTGCTGAAGCTGCCGCCGCCGCCGAAGCTGCCGCCGCCGAGAGCGCCGCCAAGGAAGCGGAAGCCGCGCAGATCGGTGTCGAGGCATCACAAAAACAGGCCGAAGCCGCGACAGCTGCAAAAGCGGCTGCCGCTGCCAAGGCGCAGGCGATTGAAAGCAGTCCGGAAAACGCGGTTGTTCAGGCCGCGCAGTCCGCCGGGATCCAAACCCACCTGCAGCAGGACGTCGATCAACAGCAGCAGGAAGTTCAGGCCGAAGCCCAGCAGGCCGAAGAACAGGAACAACAGGCCCAGGCTCAGGCCGCCGCCAAGCAGGCAGCCGCTGCTGCCAAGGCAGAAGAGGCCGCTGCCCGTCAGGCTGCCGCCGCGGAAGCTGCCGCCGAAGCCGAGGCTGCCGCCGCCGAAGCCGAAGCCGCTGCCGCAGAAGCCGACGCTGCCGGCGCTGAAGCAGAAGCTGAAGCCGCCGCGGAAGCCGAAGCAACCGCCGCTGCGGAAGCCGAGGCCGCTGCCGAGGCCGAAGCGGAAGCCGCCGCCGAAGCGCAAGCGGAAGCCGCTGCGGAACAGGCCCAGGCCGATGGGGAGTCATCCGACGGCGGGGACGAAGATCAATCTCAGGATGATACCTCGGATGACAGCACGGAAAGCGGTGACGATACAACGTCGCCGCCGCCGCCGCCGATCACAACAACGTCTCCACCGCCCGTGACGTCGCCGCCGCCGGTTGTCGTAAATACGTTTTCACCGCCGCCGGTGACGCTGGTGCCGCCCCCGCCCCCGGTTACCCAGCCCGACGATGACGACCGCGACGACGACGTGGTAACGCAGACTGAAACCGAACCGCAGGACGTCAGTGCCGACGGCACCGTGATTGACGGGTATCTGCGCGGCTCGACGGTCTTTATCGACGCAAACGGCAACAAGGCCCACGACAGCGGTGAGACGTTCACGACCACGGATGCGCTCGGCAGCTACACCCTGATCATCCCTGAGGCACTAGCCAACAACCCGGTCTATATAACCGGCGGTATTGATGTCACCACCGGGCTGCGCTTCGAGGGCATTCTGAAGGCACCGGGCGGATCGACAGAAGTCACGGTGACACCGCTGACGACGCTGATCCAGCACATGGTCGACAATGGTGTTTCTGCGAATGCCAACGCGGCGCACAACCTTCTGTTGACCAAATTCGGTATATCGCTGCCGGCGGGTGAGGATCTCAGGAATTACGATCCGATCGCCGACCAGGACGGACCGGTGTTCGCTGCCGGTCTCAAGGTCATGTCCGTGGTGCAGATTCTGACCAAGGCCATCACCGGCAGCCATCCCGCTCTTTCACAGTCGGAAGTCATCGAAGAAGTCATGAGTGCGCTGGCATCGCATCTCGGGGGCAGCAGTAGTGACAGCTTCGATTCCAACAACGGCCTGACATCGATTTTGAACCAGGTCGCAAGCAATGTTTCCGGCTTCACAGCCTCGAATGTCACCAATCATATTTCTGATATCGGCACGCTGATTCGTGAAGTTACCCAGCACTTCAATAACAACACCGGTGACTTCGATGCGCTGGCGCGTGGTGCCTATCACGCCATGGGCGCGGTCGCCGATCATTTGAATACGGTCGGCGGTTCCGGGTTCAGCGGGATCAGCAATAGCTACTTCAGCAGCAATCTCTCCAGCAGCGCGTCGCATATCTCGTTCGCGGCAACGGCTAACACGATCATCGACACGAACGGCGAGGATTTCATTTCCATCGAGGACAACCTCCAGTCCACAGCCGGGCGGGATATCATCGATGGTCAGGACGGCGATGATGTCATCGATGCGGACGGCGGCGCTGACGTTGTCTTCGGTGGTGACGGGGATGACGATATTTACGGTGGTGACGGCAGGGATATCCTGTACGGTGACGACGGCGACGACACGCTGGAAGGCGGTGCCGGGGCGGATGTCCTCGAAGGTGACGACGGCGACGATACGTTTGTGATCGATGCGGAGACCGGCGTCACGGATACGGTGCGCGGCGGCGCGGGCTCTGACACCCTCAGCTTCGCAAACGCCACCAGCGCCGTTACGGCAACCCTGGCCAGCAGTTACACTGGATCGGCAAGCGGTCTCTCCAACGTATCCTATACCGGCATCGAAAACCTGGCCGGTTCGCTGACACTGGCCAACGTGCTGACCGGTGACGGCAACGCCAACGTATTAACCGGTGGCGGCGTGAGCGATTCACTCACTGGCGGTGCGGGGAATGACACGCTCTACGGTCTCGATGGTGCGGATATTCTGCTGGGTGGCGACGGCGCGGACACCATATTCGGCGGCGCCGGGGACGACACCATCACCGGTGGTGCCGGAAATGACAGCATTGACGGCGGGGAAGGATCAGACCGGGCGATCTACACCGGCAATCTTGCGGATTATACGGTCACCAACGTCTCGACCGGGGTCTTTACGGTCGTTCACAACACCACGGGCGAAACCGATACCGTCACCAACGTCGAGACGCTGCAGTTCGCCAATGGCACGTTTAACCTGGAAGCGGTTACGGAAACCAGTGCCACGGATCAAGACGGTAGTGACTTCGGTGACGACATCACCATGACCGGTACCGGTACGGCGCGGGGCTTTGGTGGTCCCGATACCCTGTCGGTCACGGACACGGCGACGAATGTCACCCTGGAAGGCGGCACCGGCGACGACATCCTTGAGGTCGATCATGGAAATGACGGCTTGGTCACGGCACGCTACGAAGGTGATATCGGTGATTTCACCATCGCTGACGACAGTGCTGAGGTCCGTGCCCCGTTCGAGAACGCATCGAACATTCTGTCCTCGGCGCTGTCTGCATTGACGGGTTTGGTGACGGAAGCCAACGCTATTGCAACTGACAACGGCACCGATGATTTTATCGTGGAAAATCCATCGCTGTTCGCGACCGTTTCGACGTCGACGGATATCGATACGACGATATCAAGCCTTTCTACGGCGATCGGCGATGAAAGCGTCAACGACACCACAGTTGCCGAGGCTTATCTGGCCAAACTGCAATCCATCAGGACGGCCATTGACGACGCGGTGACCGATGCCACCGGCGCATTTTCCGGTGTGCCGACGGTCGACGCGGATATCTACGCCGAGCGGGCGGAAACACAGGCAATTGTTGCCTCGAATGTGACCTCAGCACTGTCGGGGTCTTTCAATAACATCGATGCAGTATCATCGGCTGCCAGCACCAATGCTGCTGAACTGGCGCATATCTCCGGTGCCACTGCATCGGATCACTTCTTCCTGACGGCCACCGACGACAATGCGGCGGACGGTGACGAAGGGGTGGATAGCCTTACCGACGTTACCAATTTTGAATTCGAAGGCGGTATCAAGCTCGACGTAACCGATGCGATCTATGAAGCCGGTGATAGCGGTGAAACCATCGATGCCAGCGCCCAGGGCGCGACGACGCAGTTCTTCGGCGGTGACGGTGTCGATGTTTTCTCCGGCGACGGCGATGATGAAGTCGTATCCGGCGGTCTCGGCAACGACACGCTGTCCGGCGGCGCCGGTAATGATCAGATGTCCGGCGGGCAGGGGAATGACTCGCTGAGCGGCGGTGGTGGAAATGACCTCCTTGTCGGCAGCGCAGGCAATGACACGCTGTACGGTGCCGATGGCGATGATGTGCTGGACGGTGGGACCGGCACGGATACCGCGATCTATGTCAATTCGATTTCGGAGTATGTCTTTTCGGGTACCTTCGACAGTGACGGGGATCTGGAATCCCTGACCGTCGGACATTACCCGAACGGCGCGTTGACTGCTGTCGGCGCGGACGGCACGGATACCCTGACCGGGATCGAGGAAATCCAGTTCGCCGGCACAACGATTGATCTCAGCAACATCGCCGCCGCCGGTACGGATGGTGACGATCTGCTGCTCGGCGGCGCATCGGCCGGGACGTTCGAGGGCGGTGACGGCAACGATACGATCCATGCCCAGTTCGGTGATGACACCCTCGACGGTGGCGCGGGTGACGACACCCTCGTCGGCGGCGAGGGTTCTGACACCTTCATCGTTTCCGAAGGCGACGACGTCATCGTCACTGACAGTAGCGGCACGGACAAACTGATCATTGATCTGACCGAACGCGAAATTCGCGGCATGGAACGGTCGGGAACCGATCTTATATACACTTTCGCAGATGCTGACGGGACCGAACATTCAACCCGTGTGCTCGGGGCATTCGGCGCAACGCCGCTGCAAAGTATCACGATTACCGAGCAGGGTGAGTCCGACGAGTTTTTCCTGTTTGATATCGATACACTCGGCAGTGCCGGAAGCGAGATAATGTTCGCGACATCTGCCGGGTCGACCATAAATGCCGGCGCCGGCCGCGATATCCTGTTCGGCGGTCTCGGCAATGACCGGCTCGACGGCAATGATGGTGATGATGTTATTTTCGGTAGCGCCGGTAACGATGAAATCATCGGCGGCAACGGTATCGATGAGGTCATATACGAGACCGCCGATGCTGCCGTTACCGTCGACCTGTCCCTTGGTACCGCCACCGGCGGCGCCGGGAACGACCAGATTTCCGGGATCGAGAACATCAACGGCTCGCGCTTCGATGACACACTGACCGGTGACAGCGCCAACAACTATATCGGCGGCGGTGCCGGTAATGATGAACTCGACGGCGGCCTCGGCGATGATACGCTCGAAGGCGGCGAGGGTGATGACTTTCTGTTCGGCGGCGGCGGTGCGGATTACCTCAAGGGTGAGGATGGCGACGACACGCTTACGTATACCGGCGAAGAGGCGCTGGTCGACGGCGGAGCCGGAAACGATACCGTAATCGCGGACGTGAGCGAACTGACCCTGGTCGACGGCATGCCGCCCGCCAGTGCCGTGTATCCGACACAGGTCAACGATGCCGGCGATGCAATCAGGGAAATCGAAAACATCTTCCTGGTAGATACCGCCGATGCCTATCTGAACGCCGCAGGCGTGGTCAAGATTACCGACGAGAACAATACGCTCGTCATTCATGACATTGATTTTAGTTCTGAAATTACCAGCAGTGTGACCTCCGTCGATGCCGACGGCACGTGGACTCTGACGTCGCAGGAAAGCATCGATTTTGAAGGCGTTCTGAACGATTACAACGTCTATACCGCGACGGTCGGCGGCGAGGCGGTGACACTGAAGGTCGATACGGATATCGATCAGGCGTCGCTTGCCAACGCCGGTGCGGTCGTCAACGAACCGCAGATTTCCGGCGCCGGAGAACCGAATTTCCCGATTGACGGTCTGGCGATCACCGACAGTGACGATCAGGGCGGCACCTATACCGTCACCATCGCGACGTACGGTGAAACGGCATTGCTGACCATCGATCCTGGCAGCACAAGTGTTGCGGTTAGCGGCAATGCAACGAACGAAGTCACACTCGAAGGCACGCTTTCTGAAATCAATACCGTCCTTGCGACGGCAAACAGCGTCGTTTACACCGTTAATGGTCAGGAAGGCACCGATAGCCTGAATATCACGGTTGTCGACGATGGCGGGACGTCGGGACTTGCGCGGACCACGATTGACAGTGTCACGGTCAACCTTGATCTGATCACCACCAGCACCAACGCTAATCCGGGCAGCGTGCAGTGGGGCGACACTGCGACGTGGGCACATCCGGGGCCTGATTCCGGTTCGACTAATGTCATCCCGACCAGTGTCCACCATGCCTATATCATCGACGGGTCCGGCAGCATGACCGTCGGCGACGGCAACAACTACACCGTGGGTGCGGTTTCGATCGGGAACGGGATTACCATCAGCAACGGCAGTTCGCTGACAGTCGAACAATTCATTGATTTCAAATTCGACGCAGCGTTCATTGGACGCGGCGAAATCGGCAACAGCCTGCAATTGAACACGGACGGTGAATTGTATGTGAACGGCGCCGTCGACGACGATGACGGCTCGCTCTATCTTAAGGACGGCACGCTCGGCGGTACCGGCAGCCTGGCAATGTCAAAAATCACCTTCGGGGTCAGCAGCACCGTCAGCGATGACCTGAGCGTCGAAGACCTGACGATCACCATCAACGATTCAAGTCCCAACGTGTCGTATTCGCAGGGCAGCGGCACCAAGACCTTTACCAACGTCGACATGACGGTCGAGGGCGACCTGCGGCTCAGTTCAGGTAACGAGAATTTCATTCTAGCCGACGGGTCAACGATCACCGTGGCCAGCGGCGGTGTGCTCGATCTCGAGGACGCCGACGGCATCAATGCCGGGACCGGCAGCGGCACACTGACTGTCGAGAGCGGCGGCACGCTCGACCGTTCATCGAACACCGGCGAGACGGCCATCGATGTGCCGGTCGATCTGAACGGCAACGTGACGGTACAGGCGGGTACGCTCGACCTGACCGCGGGCGGTAGTATTGCAGGTCTCGCCAGTGTTACCGGCGGGGCAACGCTTGAGCTTAGCGGATCGAACGGCTTCACCATCGACGGCAATCTCAATTTCGGCGGTGCCGGGACCACGGTGATCGAAGCGGATGTCGCCATCGACGCCGCGACGACCGTTTTGTCGGGTCACACCCTCGATATCGCTGCCGGGGCCACGGTGACGGTCAATGCCGCAGCCGGGACCTTCACCAACAGCGGCACCATCACCGGCGAAGGCACGCTGGTCGTCGACGATTCCGTGACCTTCGTCAGCAATGGCATCATCGATCCGGACGGGACCCTGACCATCTCCGGCGATGTGGACCTGACGTCGAACGGCGGTATGACTTTCGACATCGCAAGCACATCCGATTTTGATGCGGTAAGCGTCGACAGCCTAGATCTCGACGGCGCGTCGAACGTCCTCAATCTGAAATTCGGGACGGGCGTCGCGGCGGGCGAGAGCTTCGATATCGTTACCTACAACGATACCGACGCCAATCTGACGGACGTGTTCGATTCCATAAATGCCTCCGGACTGGCATCGAACCAGTACGCCGAAGTCAGCTACACCGCGACCGGTATTTCCGTGACGATTTTCGAATCGCCGACTCTCAGTTCCGACAATTTGACGACGCCGACTGGTGATCTGACGTTTACCGAAGCTGAAGGGTCTGTCGGCGGCGTTGTTGATCTGGCTTATTCGCCGGATAGCGATTTCGTCTATGCCGCCGCGCAAAGCGATAACGCGGTGAAGGTGTTCAGCGTCGATCCGCTGGATGGTTCGTTGACCAGTGTCGGCAGCATCGCCGCCACAGGCGTGACGACGGTCAAGGTTTCACCCGACGGCAACCATGTTTATGCAGCGACCGATGGCGGCGTCATGCATGTCTTCGACCGCAATGACTCAAGCGGGTTGCTGACCGCCAACAGTACGATTGCTGACGATGATTCCACCGTGGATGGCCTTGACGGTGCGACGGAAATGCTGATGTCCGCCGATGGCAAGAATGTCTACCTGGGCGCGGCGACCGATCACACGCTGAGTGTATTTTCACGCAATCCGTCGACCGGTGCTTTGACACTGCTTGATCAGGAAGCACCGGAGTCCAATTTTTATCCGGATGGCCTTGCCGAAAGCCCGGACGGAAAATTTCTTTATTCAACGTCACAGTCCGAGCGTAGCACATACGTTTACAGCCGCAGTGAAACAGATGGTTCGCTGACACAGGTTCAGAAAATCACACACTCAGGATCAAATTTGGGCCTGTTTACGGTTACGGATGTGATTGTCTCGCCGGACGGAGATCAGGTTTATTTTTCCAACTACGGCGGCGAAATTTCGACCTACACACGCGATGAAACAACCGGACAGCTGACATACAGTGCGCAGATCAATATTCAGTCGCCGCATCCGTCGCCGCGGCAGCTCGCTATATCTCCGGATGGTCTGACGATTTATGTTGGTTCCTCACATGGCGGGACCGGACAAATTGCCGTTCTTGACCGCGATCCGAATACCGGCGTGATAGCCTTTGATAAGGTGATCGTGGATGACGTCAGTGGAGTCGACGGCCTGAATTCTCCTTACCGTCCGGTCGTCTCGCCAAACGGCGATTTTGTCATCGTCACCGGCAAGGGCGAGTCCAAAATCGCGGTCTTTGATCGCGACAACGGCTTCATTCCCGCGATTACCTTTACCGAAGGCGAGGGCGCCATCGTCGTCGATGACGGCATTACCATCAGTGATCCGGACTCCGCCGATTTCGATGATGGTTCACTTGTTGTTTACGTGTCTTCAGGTGTCTCGTCGGACAATCGCCTGTCGATCGCCGACAGCGGTACGCCCGGCACCGGGGTCAATTTTGACGGCAGCAATGTTTCCTATGACGGCACATTGGTGGCAACCGTTTCCGGCGGTGTAACGGATTCATCGCCGCTTTATGTCGATTTCAACGCCAGCGCCACGCCTGCCATTGCACAGGCTATCGCCCGGGCCGTCACCTACGAAGATGTGGGTTCGCCGGCCAGCGCCACGACACGCACGATCTCCTTCACCGTCTATGACGGTGACGGCGGTTCCAGTTCGGAACAGACCCGTGACGTCATCGTCACCCTCAACGATCCGCCGGAGATTCTCGGAGCTTCGGTGAATGCCAGTGCGGTGCAATTCGACGGTATCGATGATGTCGTGACCGTCACCCATGATACGGCGCTCGATCCGGGTGCCGGTGATTTCACGGCCGAAATCTGGTTCTATTACGACGGCACCGCCCCCAGCGCCGCCCAACGCATCATGGGCAAGGGCTATAACGGCAGTGCCGATGCAGGCTGGGCAATCAACATCGAACCGACGGTCCTCACCGTCAGCGTCAACACATCGAACGTCGCGACGGATGCCTCGAAAGCGAGCCAGGAATTCGACCTGTCGGGTCTGAGTGTCGGCTGGCACCACATCGCCATGGCCGTCGATGCCGATGGCGCCGGTTCGGAAGGCACGGTGCTCGGCTATCTCGACGGCTCCAATACCGGCTGGACGGCGGACGCCAGTGTCGGCGAAACCTTCGTCACGAATCCCATCAGCACGACGGACAATCTGCTGTTCGGCGACCGTAGCGACGGCGAGCGCAATTTCGAGGGCATGATTTCGGAAGCGCGGGTCTGGTCGACGGCGCGCACGGCCGAAGAGATCGACAGCAAATTCGATGTCCGTATCGACGACCCGGGTATGGAGGCGGGCCTTGTCGCAAATTGGACGTTCGATGAACTGAACGCCTCCGGTGCCGCCGTCGATGTGACCGGCAACGGGCATGACGCGCAGGTTCTTCAGGGGCCGCCGGGCGATTTGACGGGCAGCGCGCTCTCATTCGATGGCGAGGCGACGGCGGCGCTCAGCGATTACGTGGCAATCACCCATGACGAAACGCTGAAGCAGGATATCTTTACCTGGGAAGCCACGGTCAAATGGGACGGCACATCGGGCCTTATGTACGCGATGGCGAAGCCAGTCGGCGCCGGCGGTACTGGCTCGGGCACAGGGATCGGGATCAACAACGGGTTGGTCACAATGTCGGTGACGCCGGACAGCGCCGCGCCAGTCGGAGCAACGGGCACGACGAGCCTGCCGGTTGGTGAGTGGGTCACCATCAGCGGATCTTACGACGGCCAGGTCGCACGCGTTTACATCAACGGTGTCGAGGATGGTTCGTACGATTTCGGCACCTCCACAACGCTGGCGACGCAGACGGACACCAACGACAATCCACTCTATATCGGTCGTGAACTGACGACCGAGTTCGCGGGAACGGTACGGCCGTTCTCTGGCGAAATCGCCGAGGTCCGCATCTGGGACGATGAGCGCACGTCAGTCGAAATCTCGGGTGATGCATTGTCGGCGCTGTCGGATCCAGGGAACGAGTCCGATTTGTTGGCGTATTACAAGTTCGATGATCCTTCCCAGACCACGGTGACGAACCTGGCTGGTGGTGCGGTCGGCAGCGCGGTATTTGGCACCGGCGACAACGCGCCGGGTTACGTTGAGCAATCGCCGCTGCTGCTGGGCGAGAACGTGGCGCGGTCGCTCGATTTCGACGGCACGGACGATCATGTGGTGCTTGGCCAGGACGCGGCGTTCGAAGTCGATACCACGTTCACGATCGAAGGCTGGGTCAATCCCGACAGTTACGAAGGGTGGGATCCGATCCTGTCCAACGGCTGGGATACCGGGACGACCGAGAGTGGTTACACGCTCGGGTTGAGCCACACTGGCGGGGCGCGCTTTGCGCTTGCCGTCGACGGCGTCATGCAGGTTCTGGATTCACCTGCCGCCCTGAAGCTCTCCGCGTGGAACCACGTTGCAGGGTCTTACGACGGCACAACCATGCGGCTCTATGTCGACGGCAAAGAGGTCGCAACGCAAAATATCGCCGGATCGGTCATGGATTATACCCCGGCGACGGACCTGAAGATCGGTGTCTTCGCCGATGACAACGAAGGTCACTATCTGGATGGTAAAATCGCTGATGTGCGGCTTTGGGACTCGACCCGGACGGCGGCGGAAATAGCGGACAATATGTCCGGCTTCGTTGCTTCCGACAGCGTCGGACTTGTCGGCAATTGGCGTCTTGATGACGAGGCATCAGGAGTTGCAACGACAGCAGCTGATGCGACCGGAAATTACGACGGCACCGTGTTGGGCGGTCCCTCGTTCACCTCTGACGCGGCACCAATTTACGGCAATGACATCTCGGTTACTGAGGATACATTTTATACCGGCTTCATCGCCGCCGAAGATGCATCAAGCGGTGCGCTAACGTATACCGTCGACAGCGACGGCGATCCGGATCACGGTACGCTGAGCATCGATGCCGCGACCGGTGAATTCATTTATACGCCGGACGATGATTACTTCGGTACGGATGTATTTACCGTCAAGGTAATAGATGCCAATGGCGCCATCAGCACGCAGCAGATCTCAGTCAGCATCGAAGCGGCTGCAGATGCGCCGACGATCCTCGGCGCCAGCGATGCGCAGATTTTCGTGCAGCTCGATGGCGAAGACGACTATCTGCAGGTATTGGATAACGGCTTCGATCTTGATCCGGGCAAGGACGATTTCACCTTCGAAGCCTGGATCGATCTGGCGGCGCTGTCCGGCAATCAGATTCTGTTCGACAAGCGGGGCGGTTTCGGCACCGGCATTCATGCCTTCATCGACTCCAGTGGTTACGTCAACCTGGAGATCGGTGACGGTATGCAACTCAATGCCGGTGCAAGCAGTTCCGGCACGGTCGATGCCGATGGATGGCATCACGTTGCCATTTCCGTCGACCGGGACGGCAATACCGAATTCTATATAGACGGCATGCTGTCCGGCAGTGGGGATGTTTCCAACACGGCGGATTTGATCCTGTCGAATTCGGAGCCGATGCTAATCGGCAAGTCCTACTCGAACAACAGTTACCTGCAGGGTGCCATCGACGAAATCCGTTTCTGGAATGAAGCCCGCAGTGACTTCGATATCTCGCAGAATTATGCCACCAAGATTGCCAACCCAGCGGGCGAAGCGGCACTTGCCGGGTACTGGAACTTCGACAATATCGACACCCACGATGAAGGCTATGCCGGCGACCTGTCCGCGAATGGAAATCGTCTTTACGCCGGTGATCCTTTGCTGGATGGCGAGGACGACACGGCGTCGGGCGAGACCGTCAATCACCTGATCCGGGCGTCGGATTTCAACGGCACGTCTTCGAATGTCGATCTGTCGGCGCATGCGGCGGCGCTTTCGACGGGGACGGGCAGCTTCACCTAAGAAGCCTGGGTCAAGACGACGGCTGCTGCGGCCGGTGAAATCCTGACCATTGGCTCCGCCGGCGGCAATACGGCAACGCAGTTTCGCACAGTTGCCGGCGGCGGCGTCAAGTTGCAGATGTCGAATAGCGGTGACGGACCGGTCAGCCAGGCAACGGTCAACGACGGCCTGTGGCACCACGTGGCGGTATCCTACGATTCCAGCACCGGGATCGCGACGCTGTTTGTTGATGGCGAGACGGACGCGAGTGCCGCGATCAATCCAAACCTCGGTGACTCCTCGGCCATCATCGGTTCAAATTTCAACAGCAGCGGAATTTTCTTCGACGGCGAAATCGCCGACGTCAGGATCTGGGATTACGCACGTGAACCCGGGGATATCTCCTCGGGCCGCGAGAACTTCCCGCAGCCGGATGAAGAGGGTCTTCTGGCGCACTACAAGCTCGACGGTGCAGACGGTTCGGCGATCAGCGATTCATCCGTGAACGGCTACGACGGCACATCGACTGCCGTGCAGGCGACGGAAGCAGCCGCACCGGTGTTTTCCGCCGCGATCACGATGGATGAGGATCAGTCCTTTACCGGAAGCATCGGCGCCATCGATCCGGACGGGGCGACGAGCCTGACATTCACCGGTCTGAGCGACGCCGCGACGACGCAGGGTGGCACGGTCACTGTGACGTCGACGGGGCTGTTCAAGTACACGCCTGCGGACGGTTTTACCGGTGCCGATACCTTCGATGTGACGGTCGCGGACGCGGAGGGCAATGAAAGTACGCGAACGATCACCATCAACACCGCCGCCTATAACGATCCGCCGGCGCTGCTAGGTGTGGCACCGACGTCGGGTGCGCTGCAGTTCGATGGTGTCGATGATGTTGTCGACCTAGGCACTGGTTCGGGGCTGGTCAATGGCAGCGGCGATTTCACCTACGAAATCTGGTTCAAGTCTGACGCAACATTGCCGACAAGCAATGATCAGACTCTCATGCTAATCGGCGCGGCGGCGAGCAATCAGCGGGCAAGCCTGCATCTGAACACGGATGGCAAGCTCGACTTTTCACTGTTTGGCGATGACACGTTTACGGCGACGGATGAAGTCTACGCCGACGGTCAGTGGCACCAGGCAACTATCACGTATGATTCAAGCGTGCCCGGAGGATTGGATAACGTCTTCCTGTTTGTCGATGGTGAACTCAAGAAGACCCACGAAATGTCGCCGAACATCGCCGCCGGGGTTGCGCATATCGGCAACAACGATGACGGGACGCTCGGCTTTATCGGCGAGCTTGACGAGGCGCGGGTCTGGTCTGAAGCCCGCAGCGCCGAGGAAATCGCGCAGAATTACCAACAGCGCCTCGATGGCACCACCGATACCACGAACCTTGCCGGGTACTGGCGCTTCGATCAGATAAACGAAGACGGTACAGCGACGGACCTGTCAGGCAACGGGAACGATGCCGTCGTCGGCCACGGTGCGCCGGTCGATGCATTCGCCCCGACGTTGAGCTTCAACGGCTCCACCGATGAAATCACGACGGCCAGTCCACCACCGGTATCAGGCTCGCACACGGTTGAAGCCTGGTACAAGACGACCGCGACCGGCACCGTCGCGATCATGTCGACGGAAGATGCGAATGCCGACTCCCGCAATGCCATGCAGATCTATGTCAATAACGGACAACCGAACCTGGAGGTTGCGGGCACGGGCGGGCTTGACGTTTTCACGCTGAGCGCCAACGCGACGAACGACGGCGAATGGCACCATATCGCTTATTCCTATGATGCATCGTCGCAGACGTTTGCCGCCTATCTGGATGGTGCGCCCGCGGGCGGCACACTTACTACAAACCAGGACATCGGCACCTTTACACCTGACGGCAATCTTCAGATCGGTATCAATCGTCTGGGCAGTACGAACTTTAACGGCGAAATTTCCGACGTCCGGGTCTGGGACGATATCCGCACATCGACGGAGATTGCGGATAATTACACGTCTCGCCTGAATGGCGCCGAAGCAGACCTGGCCGCTTATTACCGTCTGGATCAGGACGGCACCGACAGTACCGCGAACGGCAACGACGGCACGCTCACGGGTACGACTCTTAACTATCCGTCAACATCACCGACGCCGATCCCGTTCGCACGGTCGCTCGAACTGGACGGGACGGACGATTACATTTCGATCGACGGTGCACCGGTCAGCATGTCCGCCATTACCTACGAAGCCTGGATTAAGCCGGACACGGTATCGGCTTACGGCAACATCGTCTCGAAGGCTTCGGATGGCGGCGGAACCAGCTTCATCATCTGGCCGGACGGCAGACTCGGGCTGCAAACGGACGGTGTTGGTTGGACATATTCGACATCCACCGTCGCGGCAAACAAGTGGCAGCACGTTGCCGTCAGCTATGATCCGGCAGCCGCGGGCGGAACGATGACGTTCTATATCAATGGCCAGGCGGACAACGCCATAACGGGCGTCGGCGGCACTATCGATCCATCCACGCTTTTTGCCGTAGGCAGCCAGAGTGGTGCTTCCGCGTCGAATTTATTTAATGGCAACATTGCCGATGTGCGGGTCTGGGAAAATGTCCGCACCGTCAACGACATCCGCGAAGGCATGAACGGCTACATCGATCCGGAAACGCCGGGTCTGGTCAGCAACTGGCGTCTGAATGACGACCTGGGCACAACGACCGCAGGCGACACGATCCTCGACAGCGCGGGTGACAACAGCGGCACGGTTGTCGGCGATCCGACCTTCGTCGACGGTGCCGCGCCGGTTTACAGCTATGAATTCTCGACCGGCGAAGACATAGCAGTCCATGGTTCGCTCGTCGCCACCGACGCGGAAGCCGCCGGGCTGACCTTCACAATGGCACAGGGTGCAGACCACGGGACGGTCAGCATCGACAGCGACGGCGATTTCATCTACACGCCTGCGGATAATTATTCAGGCGCTGACAGTTTCAAGGTCAAGGTCAGTGACGGTTCGGCAACGATCACACGGACCATCAGTGTCAGCGTTGCTGCTGAAAACGATGCGCCACAAATTCTCGGGGCTCAGACCACGTCGGGCGCCGTCCAGTTTGATGGTGATGATGATTATATCCAGGTCGATCATCACGAAGACCTGAATCCGGGGGCGGGTAGCTTCAGCGTTCAGTTGATGGCGGACTTCCGCGACACGTCATCGCCGCAATCGTTGATTTCCAAGGGAAATCAGACATCGAGTTACGAAGGCTGGAACGTCTTCATCGAAAGCGGATATCTGTATGCCCGTATGGGCGATGGCGGCTCTGACCCGTCGGCCAAGGCGGAATTGCGTTATGACCTGACCGGCATTGACGGCTGGCATGAGGTCTCGTTCGTCCTCGATCGCGACGCCGGTACGTTTGAGGCTTACTTCGACGGGAACCCGGACGATTGGGTTGAAACTGCTGGCCGTGATAACGACCCGAGTGGTTGGGATATCTCCAATTACGGCCCGCTCCTGATGGGCGAAACCATAGACGGGACACTACAGGCGAAAACCTCAATCGACGAGGTCCGCATCTGGAACAAGGCGCTCAGCGCAAACGATATTGCCAATACCACAAATTCGACACTGAACGGCAGCGAACAGAACCTGGTTGCATACTGGCAGTTCGAACCGGATCAACTCGATCAGGGCACCGGCATCTTCACCGATCTGACCAGCAATGGCCATGACGCCGAACTTGGGACCATCGTGCCGGGTGATGGCGCAGAGCCGCAATTCCTGATCCCGCCGGTACAGGCAATGTCCTTCGATGGTGATGACAAGATCGTGGTCCTGGACAATGACCAGCTCTCGACCGGGACCAATGATTTCAGTGTCGAAGCCTGGGTCTACCGCGACACGATGGGGACCGAGAACGTGATCATCGACAATCGGGATTCCGCCTACAAAGGCTGGATGCTCGGTGTCAGTGACAATGATACGCTGGAACTGGCGATGGAAGACGCCAACGGAAACACAAGCAACGTCTTCTCAACGGCGACCATTCCGAGCGGACAGTGGGTTCATGTTGCCGTCACCGCCGACCGGGGCGGTGATGCGACGTTTTATGTCAACGGTGTTGCAGGGGGCACGGCCAGCATCCAAAACACACCGGGTTCTCTGACCGCTGTCAGCAATCTTTTGATCGGTGATACGGATACCAGCGGTTCCACTTACGGTGGCTGGAACGGCATGCTGTCGGATGTCCGTATCTGGGATCATGTCCGCGATGCATCCGATATCGGCAGCGACAACTTCGGCCACCTGCAATTGCCGCATCCCGGACTTGTCGGTAACTGGCGTCTGGATGAGGTCTCCGATACCGGGACTGCCGACGACTATTCAGGGCATGAAAATCACGGTGCGGTCACGGGCGCGACCAGTGTCGTGACGGCGCAGAACATCTACGGCACCGAATTGACACTGGATGAGGATACGCCGCTGGTCGGTATCCTGCAGGCTACGGATGCCGAGGGCGATGCTGTGACGTGGGCGCTGGATACCGGACCCGTCAACGGCCAGTTGTCGCTGCTTTCGAACGGCACTTTCAAGTACGTTCCGGATGACAATTACGCCGGATCGGACAGCTTCACGGCAACCGTTACCGACGCCAACGGTGCATCACGCAGCCAGATTTTCTCGGTCACGGTCGGCGAGCGTGTCGATGCGCCGCAGCTTCTGGGCGTTTCCGCACAAGAGACGGTGCTGCAGTTCGACGGCACGGACTCATTGGTGGCTGGACGTGGCGATGGCGACGAACTGGCCATCACCGGCGACGTTACGGTCGAGATGTGGATCAATCCGTCGACCCTGAAGAACGCGCACCTTCTGACGTTCGGTTCGGCGCAGGAACTTGTGGACCATAACGTCCTCTACGGCCTCGAAATGCAGTCCGGCGGGCAGCTCCGCTTCTTCCACGAGGACGCGGACCTCAATAATATCGTGCCGACGACCGGTGCCGGGACGATCTCGGCGGGCGAATGGGCGCACGTGGCCGCCGTCCGTGACACGAACGCGGGCGAGGTCAGCTTCTACGTCAACGGCGAGCTAATCGACACCATCGCCTATTCGGGAGAAGCGGCCGGTGGTTCGGAAAGCCAGCTTTTGTTCGGCGCGCTCGATCTGACCAGCGATTACGAAGGTCAGATGGACGAGGTCCGGGTCTGGAACGGTGCCCGCACCGCAAGCGAGATCGCGGACAACTACCAACGCAAGTTCAACGACGCCGAGATTGCGCAGGCGAGCGAGCTTGTCGGCTATTGGGACTTCGATGAAAAGAACGCCGACGGGGCATATGCCGATCTGACGGGCAATGGCGCCAACGCCGCGCCGGCCTCTACGACGGTCAACGACGTTGTCGGGCATCTGTCGCGCTACACCACGTTCGACGGCACGGACGATAATATTGTCATCGCCAATGACGCCACTCAGAGCGCGGCTGACATCACCATCGAGGCCTGGTTCCGCGCCGATCCGACAGGAACAGGGTTCCAGCGTATTATTTCCAAGGAAACCGATGGCGGCGCCGCCGGGGAATACAGCCTTTATCTGGATGGCAGCGGCTATCTCAGCGGGACCGGCGGGGGTGTGAACCTCAACGACACAATCGACATGCGCGACGGCGAATGGCACCACGCGGCACTGGTCGTCAAGTCAGGTATCATCGGTGTCGGGAGTACGAAGCTCTATCTCGACGGTACCGAAGTCGACAACAGTGGGCTTGGAATCCTGGTGCCGGCGCCGAGTTCGTCGCAACCGGTCATCATCGGCGATTTCGACGATGACGGGGACTATCCGCAGAACTTCAAGGGCGATATCGCCGATGTGCGGATATGGGACGATGTGCGTACGGCAGCCGAGATCAGTGAGAACCGGGCGGCCGAGTTCAGCAGCAGCGAACCGGGTCTCGTTGGGTATTATAAACTGAACGACACGTCGGGTGCGACGGCGGCCGACAGCAGTGCAACCAGCAATGACGGCACGCTGCAGAACGGGGCGGAATTCAGCTCGGATGTGCTCGATCGCAATGCGGTTGCGGCGCATGTCGCCAAACATGCGACGTTCGATGGAATTGTCGGGTCCACGGGCGACAATATCGCCATTCCGGACAACGCCGCTTACGAGACGTCGACCTTATCCGTCGAGGTTTGGTTCCGCGCCGAGGTGGATCAGGAAACCGGGGCTTCCTATCACCGGCTGGTGACAAAACCAACGTCGGGCAACGGCAACGTTTTCTCGCTCGGCTTCACCGAGGCTACAGGCCAGTTGTTCGGCGCGGCCGGAAGCTCGTTCATCACGCCCGCTAACGGTGTCGGCCCCGATCTCCGCGACGGTGAATGGCACCACGCCGCGATGACGATGCAGCCCGGCACCAACGCGTCGAGCCTCTATCTGGACGGGGTGCTGATCCACACCGGAACGCAGGGTACCGTTTCGGGCGATAGCTCGCCGGTGATGATCGGTGATTACGACGACGACGGATCGCACCCGCAGAACTTCAAAGGCGATATCGCCGACGTCCGTATCTGGAGTGACATCCGCACCCAATCGGAAATTGCCGACAATCTGCTGAGTGATCTTGACGGTACGGAACCGGGATTGGTCGGGGCCTGGAAGCTTGATGACGATGCCAACGGGACGGTCGCCGACCTGTCGCCCACCCTTAATGACGGCACACTGCAGAACGGCGCCTCGATTACAGAAAAGACGATGCTCGAAGTCCCGACCGGAAACGGTCTTTACTTCGACGGGAACGACTCGGGCGTTCAAATTCCGCATTCGGCGTACTTCCAGCTGACGTCGGAATACACAATCGGTGCGTGGATCAGGCCGGATGCACTCAGCGGGGTACAGCGCATCATCGCGCAGGAGGCCGAGACGACCCTTGACGGCTTCTCGTTCGCCCTCAACGACGACGGTCTGCGGCTGTCCTATTACGGTCAGGAGGATCTGGAAATCCCGGCGTCTGCGCTGGCCGATGCCGGGGTGAGCCTGAAGGCGGGGCAGTGGGCACACGTCGCGGTTTCCATCGACAGCGATTATGACGCTACGTTCTTCGTCAACGGGATCGACGTCGGCACGATTGCCAATACTGTGACCCCGACGTTCAACGTCGGTGAAGCGCTGCGGATCGGGTCCGCCGTCAATTCAACGCCCGAGGTCTTTGAAGAATTCACCGGTGTCATCAGCAACGTCGGTCTCTGGAGCAGCACCTTCAACGAAGCGCAGGTGCGAGACGAGATCAATGGTATGCTCGATCCGTCAGCCGGAAATGTTCTCGGCTACTGGCCGCTGAATGATGGTGCCGGGACGGAAATTTCCGATCAGTCCGGTAACGGCAACACAGGGACTGTCTCGGGTGCCAGCTGGATCGACACCGGACCCGAAATCTATGCCGATCAGACAAATATGCTGGAAGGCGGGCTGCTGCGTGGGAACCTCGGCGTCATTGACGGCGATGCGGGCGAAACCTTTACGTTCGACGTCACCGATGATGCACACTTCGGTGAACTGACCGTCGATGCGGTGACGGGGGCGTACAGCTATCGGCCAGTGCCGAACTTTACCGGCGAAGACAGCTTTACCATCCGGGTCACCGATAGCGACGGTCTTAGCAGTGAAAAAACCATCACCTTCGAGGTCGACAACCTGCGTAATAACGCGCCGGTCGCAGACGGTTATGACGGCGGTGCGCACATCAGCCTCGCCGATACCGAAACGGTCGTATTGCCCGGCGTCACGACAATCCAGGCTGACTTCACGATCGAAACCTGGTTCCGTGCGGATGGCAGCCAGGATGATGGTGACATCCTGTTCTCGACGGTCGGCGGCACGCATGATTTCGGTGTGAAGTTCAATGCCAGCGGCGGTCTTGATGGTTTTGTTCGTTCAGTCGATGCAGCTGGTCCGGCCGTCAACGTGCTTGACGGTGAATGGCACCATGTCGCGCTGCGCTATACCGGCAGCAGCGGAGATTTCGAAATCGTTGTCGATGGTCAGGCAGGCTCGACCGAAATGAAATCGTTTACGAACGTCGGCGATCTGACGTTCGGGGACGCGGCAGCCGGGATGGGGCTTGTCGGCGATATAGATGAAGTACGCTACTGGAATACGCTGCGCAGTGACGAAGATATCGCACTGAACATGCACACGACCGTTGATCCCGGCACCCCGGGACTGACGACCTATCTCCGCGCTGACGAAAGGGCAGGCACGACGGTCGCCGATCTGACCGGGAACGGCAATCACGCGACGGTGCCGTCCGGCTCGCTGGTCACGGATCAGGAGTCCACACTCGCGTTGTCGCATACCGGGCGCAGCTCACTGTCGTTCTCGGATGCAAACGGCAGCATGGCCGATGCCGGTAGCATTACCGTTCCGTCAGACAGACTGTCCCTGACGTTCTGGGCCAATGTCACTGCCTCGGCCACGGAAAACCGGATCATGGAAATCAATGATCTGAGCGGGTCTTCACCCAATCCGCTGATGGTTTCGGTCGGTGATGAGGGTGAAGTCATTGTCGAGATTTACGACGGAACGACGAACATCACGCTGAGTTCCGATGCCGGCTGGACATATAACGAATGGTCGCATTTCGGCGTCAGCTATGACGGCGACGTGCTTGAACTGTATATCGACGGCCAGCTTGCGGGGGCTGAGGATGCCAGTGCGCTCGATATGAGCGGCGTCACCGGTAACATGTACATGGGCATGAACATTGATGCCGAAGCTGCCGGTTTCAACGGCGAGCTTTCCAATGTTCAGCTTTGGGATCGCGATGTCAGCGAAGCTGACGTCCGCGCGGCGATGCTGGGCCGGGTGCCCGCCGCCGGAAATAATGAAGTGCTCGGTTACTGGCCGTTCGATGACGGCCTGACCGGTTTTGCTTATGACGCATCTGGCAACGGACATACGGTCAGCCTGAGCAATGTCGGCGTTTCTGTGGATGTGCCGCCGCAGCCGGGCAATGCCTCGGGCATGGAATTTGACGGAGCTAGCGGCTTCGTGAAGATCGCCCATGATGGCGCGGGCGACAATCCGCTGGCGCTCAAGGGTGACATGACGGTCGAGTTCTGGGTCAATCCCGACAGCTTCGGCGGCGGCCGGGTGTTCAGCTTCTCCGGCGAGGTCGCGACGGACGGTGAGCCTGACAATTCCCTCTATGAACTTTACATCACCACCGGCGGCAACGTGCAGTGGGTGCAGGAAAAAGAAGGGGGGACGGATGCATCGCCGGCGGTATTTACATCGACGGGGATCACGGTGGATACGTGGTCGCATGTCGCACTGACCCGCGATGCGGCGGCGCAGACGGTCACGCTGTACGTCAACGGCAGTGCCGTCGGCAGCCCGCTTTCCTACCCCGATCACCCGACCGGCGGCGAGAACGGTGAACTGTTCCTTGGCGTCAACGGTGCCATGCAGCACTTCTTCGACGGCCAGATCGCCGATTTCCGGGTCTGGAACGATGTCCGCGCACCGTCCGAGATTTCGGCCGGCCTGAGCCACGAACTGGTCGGCGGCGAGCAAGGGCTGGTCGGTTACTGGCCGCTCAGCGAAGGGGGCGGCAACATCGTCCACGATCTCAGCCCCAACGCGGCGGACGGAGATATTCGCGGCGGTACGAGCTGGGTTGATGCCGGGCATCTGGTAACCGAGGTCGACACAGCGCTCGAAGGACGGGTCTTCGCGCACGATATGGATGGCGATGCCCTGACGTTCACGGTTGAAACCGATGCCGTGAACGGCACCGTTTCCATGGATGCCGACGGAACGTATGCCTACACCCCGGATACGTCATACAGCGGCCCCGACAGCTTCACGGTCAAGGTAGTTGATGGTGATGGCGCGGTTGATTACACGACCGTCACCGTGAGCACGCTTGGTGAGGTGACCTGGTTGGGTGGTGACGTCGGCGGTGCCGACGATGTATCGCTCGTTGGGAACTGGACCGGCGGTCTGCCGGATGCCTACACACTGGCAACGATCGGCGACACGGCCAACCCGCCGATGCTGACGACGCTGGGCGGTTTCCCGGACGACATCATGACCGTGGGTGCGCTGTCAAATACCGGTCCTGATGATTTTGCCGTCGCTTCCGGGACGATTCTGTACCTGGCGCAGCCCGTGACATCCGAAATTTCCGGCGGTTCGCTGACCCTGAACGGCACCGTGACCGGTGATGGCAGCATGTCGTTCGGCGCATCGTCGACCTTCAATTTCGTCGAAGGCACGATCTCAACGGCAGGTCCCGTCGTCGTGAACGGAACGGCCAACATCACCGGCTCAGCGGTGCGCACGGTCGACACCGACCTTATCCTCGCCGGGACAACGACGTTCGGATCGAACGCGATGATCAACGGCACCGGCAAGGTCGATATCTCCGGCACGGTTACGGCCAGCGGCACCGGCAGCACGATCTCGAACAACGTGTACATTGCGCCGAACGGCACGCTGCAGATTACGGCGACGGCAAACAACAACATGGACCTGACCGGTTCCAGCGTCATCAACGCCGGTCTGATCCTGCTCGGCGGGTCATCGACGAATACATTGGACATCGATATTGCCAACGCCGTGCTGCAGAACGACGGCACGATTCAGTTCACAAATACGGAATCGTCCGGTGTCCGCAATCTGCGCGGCAACATGATCAATAACGGCATCATTGATGTTGATGCCAATGCCCAGTTGATTGGCTCTGGCGGTGACGATCTGCTTATCGACAGCCGAAACGGCACGATCGATATTGATGCCGGAACCACGCTGACCATCGGTTCCGGATCAGACGTCGAAACGTTAATCGTCGGTCCGGATACGGTTCTGACTGGTGACGGCACACTCAACATGAATACGGCCAATGAGCTTCAGATCGACGGCTCGTTCGTCTACACCGCCGATATGCCGACCATAGTGCTGGGCAGCGCGGTCGATATCGTATCGTACGATGGCACCCCTGTGACCTTTACGGTCGCCGAAGGCGCAACACTCGACATCAGCAATATCGAGTTTGATTCGCAAGTTACCCTGATCAACAACGGCACACTGATTTCCACGGGTGCGGCGGATATTCTCGGACCCTTCGTCAACATGGAAGGTGCCGAGTACAATATCTCTGCCGAGACCACGCTGACATATCTGGATTTCGGTGACAGCGTCACCAACTACGGCAGCATCCACATAAATGAACCGGATTCCTCGACCAGTTTCATACAGTTTAATGTCTTTGGTAGTCGGCAATTCGTAAACCACGGTTCATTCTCGATCACCCAGGATGGTGGTTCAACTACGTCGACGGCGACGATCAACGCCGATATTCATAACTATGGGATCATGACCTTTGATCGGGATGTTGACGTCAATGCACCCGGCACCCCGGTGCATACCAACGCCGGGCTACTCTCTCTCGCCAACGGCGCGGTATTGGCGTTCAAGGGGACCGACGATTTCACCAACCTCGAAGGCGGTGTGATCACCGGGAACGGGACACTCGACTTCTCTGCCACAGGCACGGTGTTCCAGAACGACGGGTTTATCGATGTTGCCGGTCTTACCGTTGAAACCGTAGACAATCTGCAGGTCATCGGCGATATGGTGGCGACCGACAGCAGCGAGATCCTTCTCGACATCGGCAACGACGGTGACGAGGTCGGGGACAGCCTGACCGTGACCGGTCAGATGACGCTGAACGGCACCCTGGAAGCATACTTCATCTCGGGCTACAGCCCCGTTGTCGGTGATGTCTTCAATGTCGTCAGCTTTGCGACGGCGACGGCCGGTTCGTACTTCGATGCGATCCGTGGCCTTGAAGGGGACGGCAGCACACTGCTGGATATCGACATCGATACCAGCTTCGGCCTTGTCAGCCTGACCGCCGTCGCCAACGCGATTACGGCGACCAGCGGATCGGACAGCTACGTCGGCAGCAGTATGGCGGATCATGTCTACGGCGGGGACGGTGATGACATTCTGGACGGCGACGGCGGCGAGGATGTTCTGCTCGGCGGTGCCGGCAACGACGTCATCAAGATTTCCGACAACGATTTCCACTTTGTCGACGGCGGCGAAGGCACCGACACGCTCGTGGCCCATAACGGTCTCGACATGTCGCAGGTTCGCAACGACCTGATTTCCGGCTTTGAGGTGCTGGACATCGGCTTCGGTGACCTCACCCTCGATGGTGAGGACGTGGTATCGATCACCGATGGCACCAATGCGCTGACCGGGTCCGGTAATACGCTCGTCGTGACCCGTCAGGACTTCGGCGGCGCCATTGATATCGGTGCCGGATGGGGTCAAACGACATCAACGACCCTGACCGTGGACGGTGAACTCAGGACCTTCGACAAACAGGTCCATGCGGCGACCGGGGCGACGATCTACATCGAGCATGTTGCAGAAAATCTGACCGAGATGACGGATGCCGAAGGATTCACGCTGACCGGGGAAGACACATATGATTACGCAGGTTGGGCGCTGAGTTCTGCCGGAGACATCAACGGGGACGGCTTTGAGGACTTTATCGTCGGTGCCTATTACGCAGACCGGAATCAAACCGGTGCCACGGATGATACCGGTGCCGCCTATGTTGTCTTCGGTGCCGCCAGCGGTTTGAGCGATATCGACCTGACGAGCATTGCTTCTGGCGACGGCACGAACGGCTTCAAGCTCGAAGGCGGCTCGGCACTCGATTTCGCCGGCGCCTCAGTTTCCAAACTTGGCGACGTCAACGGTGACGGCATCGATGACATTATCATCGGCGCACCAGGTAACTCCTACAGCAGCGAAGGCGCTGCATACGTTGTGTTCGGCAAGACGAGCGGGTTCAACGGCGCTTATGATCTGGATGCATTGGGCTCGGACGGATTCAAGATTACAGGCGCCGCAGTTGATGATTATACCGGCGAGGCGGTTGCCGGCGGTGGAGACATCAATGGTGATGGCCTGAATGACATCATTATCGGTGCACCACAGGATTCGGGCAGTCCCGGGAAAGCGTTCGTCATTTATGGCGCAACAACGCTTGGGGCGAACATAACGACGGCTGCTGCAACGACAATCATAAACGGTATCGATGCCGATGATTCTGCAGGGCTGTCGGTGAGCATTGCTGGTGATCTCAACGGTGATGGATATGATGATGTGGTCATTGGTGGTTCAGGTGGTGACGGACTTGCCAATGGAACGGCGAATGCCGGTGAAGCCTATGTGCTGTTCGGCAAGGCGGGCGGTCTTGATGCAAACGTGAACCTTTCATCACTCCAGGCCGGAGACGGCAGCACCGGCTTTACCCTGACCAGCAATCAGGCTGGCAGTCTGTTGGGGCTGTCGGTTGCGATGCTTGGGGACATCAACGGCGACGGCTTCAGCGATATGGCCATTAACGCGCCGAATGCCGACTCGATTTACGACAACACCGGCTCCGCTTATGTGGTGTTCGGGAAAGCAGGCGGTTACGCGGCGACACTGAATGTCGACACGCTGAGCGGCAGTGACGGTTTTGAAATCATCGGCGATGGCATGGATGCCTATCTGGGCGGCATGAACACCCTGTCGTCCGCGGGTGACATCAACGGTGATGGTCTGGACGATATCATCGTCAGTGCCCCCAGTGCGAATTATGGTTCCGGGGCTGCTTATGTGGTCTTCGGGTCCCGGGATGGGTATGCCGCATCAATGTCTCTGACCGATCTGACGCCGGATCAGGGATTTGTCCTGGAGGGGGCAAATGTTGACGCTGATAGTATCGGGTTTGCCGCAAGCGCTGCCGGTGACATCAATGGGGACGGCTTCGACGATATTCTCATCGGCTCCTACGATTATTACAGTGGCGGCGCCGGTGTGACGTATGTCGTCTATGGCGGTGACTTCACGGGCGACGTCGATACCACCGGTTCGGAAAATGACGATGTGCTGATCGGCACCAGCGGCAACGATATGTTGGACGGCGGCGAGAGTGGCGCCGATGTACTGCGCGGCGGGGCCGGAGATGACGTGCTGATCATCGGCAGTGAAAACTTCGCCCGGATCGACGGCGGGACCGGTCAGGATACTCTTTATCTGAATGGCGGCTTTGATCTCGACCTTTCAGCGATCGCCAACAACATGGTGACGGGGATCGAACACATCGACATGAATAACGAAATGGCAAACGTGCTGGACATCGACTTTGCCAGCGTGCTCGATATCGGTGAAGCAATTGATCAACTGGTGGGCGAAGCAAACATGCTTGTCGTTTCAATGGACGAGACCGATACGATCAACTGGATCGGCAACTGGACGGAACGCGAGGAACAGCCGGCGGCAGCGGCTTCGCAGGGCTATACGGTATTCGACAGCGACGATTCCAACGCCTCCGTCGCCGTTCAGAACTCTATGCCCGGTGGGGGTCTCGCCTGATCAATGGCCGACAGCAAGACGAAGCCTGCAAAGAAGACGCCTGCACCGAAAAAGACCGCTGCTAAGAGCGCGCCGAAAGACGATGCCGACACGCAGGAAAAAAACGTCGAGATCATTACCTCCAAGTACTTCAATTCCTGGATGGCGGGGCAGGGGATCAGTCTTGCGTTCACCACCTACCAGGCATCGAAACTTTTCTTGATCGGCCTTGATCAGGCCGGCGAACTCACTGTATCCGAACGGACGATCGAACGATGCATGGGCATCGCCAGCGCCGGGCGGTCTTTGTATGTCGCCTCCAAATGGCAGATATGGCGGTTTGAAAACGCCCTGAACGCCGGGGAACGCGCGGACGGTCATGACGCCGTCTATGTGCCGAAAGCCAGTCACGTGACCGGCGATATCGATTGCCATGAAATGGCGGTCGATGGGGACGGGCGGTTGGTGTTCGTGAATACCCTGTTCAACTGCCTGTCGTATCTCAGCCGGGATTACAGTTTTCATCCGGCATGGAAGCCGGGGTTTGTCAGCGGTTATGTGCCGGAGGATCGCTGCCATCTGAACGGCATTGCCCTCCATGAAGGACGGCCGGCCTATGTGACGGCGGTATCGAAGTCGGACACGGCGGACGGCTGGCGCGATCAGCGTAACGATGGCGGCGTGGTAATCGACGTGCGATCCGGTGATATCGTCTGTGACGGGATGTCGATGCCGCATTCGCCGCGCATGCATGGCAGGACGCTCTGGGTGCAGGACTCGGGCACCGGGTATCTCGGCCGTGTCGACCTCAAATCAGGGACCTTCGAACCGGTTGTGATGTGTCCCGGATTTCTGCGCGGCATGACCATCGTCGGCAATTTCGCCGTGGCCTGCATTTCCAAGGGCAGGGATGGAAAGACCTTCGGCGATCTGGCCCTGGATAAGAATCTCAAGGATCGTGAAACTGATGCCAGATGCGGCATGGTGGTCATCGAACTGACGTCCGGCAATATCATGCACTGGCTGCGGCTTGAAGGTGCGGTAGAGGAGCTTTTCGGTGTCGCCGCACTGCCGGGGGTGCTCAACCCGCGTGCGGTCGGCTTCAAGACGGACGAGATCGCCCGTACCATCAGCCTGCCGCCGGATCTTGCGTAATATTCTTCATGCTTCGAGAGGAACGCTGTGCGTTCTCCTCAGCATGAGGGGGATTTGTGACGAACGCTGTGCGCTCTCCTCAGCATGAAGTGATGTGAACCACCTCATCCTGAGGAGGCCCTATGTTTTCATAGGGCCGTCTCGAAGGATGAGCTAACTCATTTTGCGGCGGCGAGTATCCGCTCGACAAATTCCAGCCGGTCCTGACCCCAAAGGGTTTCATCACCGATGATGTAGAACGGTGCGCCCATCACGCCCCGTTCAATGGCGCGGTCGGTATCCGCCTCCCATTTCTGGTTCACGCTCGGGCTGTCAGCTGCGACTTGCAACAGCTTGCCGTCGAGGCCGCACGAATCGGCGATTTCGAGCATGGTATCCTTGTCGGCAATGTTGCGTTCCTCGGACCATACGGCGCGCATGATCGCATGGCAGAAGTCGTAAACGTCATTCCCTGTTTCCTGCGCGGCAATGACCATGCCGGCGGCCAGCTTGTCGGATGCGGGGAAGAACTTTGGCTCAAGGTTGAGCGCCACGTTTCTGTAGTCCCGCCAGCGCTTGAGCTCCTGCATGCGGAGTGCCTTGCGGGCGTCCGAACGCTTGGCCAGCGGCAAGCCGCCGGTCGCTTCAAAAACACGGCCCAGATTAACCGGTATGTGGCGGATTTTCGCGCCGTGCTTATCTGCGATTTTCTTGAATTCGGCGTCGCCGAGATAGGTCCAGGGCGAAACAAGCGTGAAATAATAATCAACGGTCAGCACGGATACTCTCCAATTACGATAGGCGGGCGGATACACTCTCGCGTTTGGACGCGGGCGGCAAGACCCGCCGTGTGTTGCGAATATACAACGTCGGTTGATTTATCGAATATTTCAGAATGTTTACGGTTTCTACACATTGACAGGAAAAAATGATCACCTAACCATTGTCATATAAGGGTCACGAAAGGCCTTACGGATAAGTCCCCGGGGAGGCGTGTCAGTTGTACCGCAAAGGGGTTTCGTACATGGAACGTACGCCACATAATGGAGACCGGGTTTTTGAGGTTTCCATCTATAACAAGGAAGTCCGCTCTCTCGTAAAAGAGAACATGAGCCACGACTTTTTTGATGATCACTGGGCAGATGAACAGGTTCGAGACGTGCTTGCCGAAACGGCAGACGAAGCGCGTCAGCTTGTCGGCAATCGTTTCCCGGCGGATGAGGGTTTCGTGATTGCTTCGGTCAAGCCGCTGCAAATGGCCTGAAGTGCCGCCATCCGCCGGATGGTTTTTTTCAGGCTTGATTTGCCGCGGATTTGTCCGCCAGCCGGGCTATTTCCCTGTCCCGTAAAACCTTGCGCATGATCTTGCCGGTCGAGGTCAGCGGCAGTTCATCGACGAAAGCCACGATGCGGGGGTATTCGTGCGGGCTCAGCCGCGTTTTCACGAATGCCCGGATATCCTCTTCAAGTTCCGGCGACCCGTTATGGCCCGGCATCAGCTTGATAAACACCTTGATGACTTCGGTGCGGAGCGGGTCGGGGACGCCCACGGCAGCCGCAAGTTCGACGGCTGGGTGCTTGGTCAGGCAGTCTTCGATTTCACCCGGTCCGATTCTGTAGCCCGACGATGTAATGACATCATCATCCCGCCCGACGAACCACAGATAGCCGTCCTCGTCCATCTGTCCCTGATCGCCGGTCAGCAGCCAGTCCCCGAGGTACTTGTTCTTCGTCGCTTCCGGGTTGTTCCAGTATTCCAGCATCATCACCGGATCCGGCCCCTTGACGGCGATCTGCCCGACCGTGCCCGGCGCGACTTCGTTCCCGTCATTGTCGATGATACGAACGTCATGTCCGGGAATGGGTCGCCCCATCGATCCCGGCTTGATGTCCATGATCTTCTGGCAGTTGGCGACGACCAGATTGCATTCCGTCTGTCCGTAGAATTCATTGAACGTCAAACCGAACGACTGGCGTCCCCAGTCCAGCAATTCAACACCCATGGGTTCGCCGGCACAGGCAATGGTGCGAAGCTTGACCCCGAAGGAAGGAATGTCGGGAATGGCCCGCATCATCTTCAGCGCTGTCGGCGGCATGAAGGTGTTACGCACCTGATATTTGGCCATCAGTCTGAGGGCGGCTTCCGGATCGTATTTCCCGGCCCGGTAAGCGAGGACGGGTACGCCATGAAACCATGCCCCCATCAGACAGTTCATCAGACCGCCGATCCAGGCCCAGTCCGCCGGTGTCCACATCAGATCATCGGGCTGGGGCAGGAAATCGTGAAAGAATTCGACCGCCGGCATGTGCCCGAGCAGCGATCGGTGCCCCTGCAACGCGCCCTTGGGGTTTCCCGTGGTTCCTGAAGTGTAGACGATATAGGACGGGTCCGTGCTGGCGGTATCGACGTTTGTATAACTGTCCGAAGCCTTATCCAGTCCCTGCCAGAGATCGCGGGTGCCTGCGCCGGCTTCGCCGTCGATCAGCAGGACCAGCTTCAGTTCCGGCAATTGATCTCGGATCGCCTTGATTTTCGGGTAATGCACGGTTTCGGTGACGATGACCCGCGCACCGCTGTCCATGAGCCTGAATGCGAGCGCTTCTTCGCCGAACAGTGAAAACAGCGGGATCGAGATCGCCCCCATTTTCCATGCGCCGACATGACTGATCGCGGCTTCGACGGATTGTGACAGGAGAATACCGACCCGGTCACCGCGGCTGACACCTTCGGCTGTCATGAAATTGGCCATCTTGTTGGCCAGATGACGCAGTTCACGCCACGTGTAATCACGCCGCGTGCCGTCAGGGTGGGCGACGATCAGGCCCGTGGCGTCGGGGGTTGCATCGGCATGCCGGTCACAGACCTGCTCGGCCATGTTGACCCGGTCCGGGATTTCCCATCTGAAGGCATTGCGGACAGCGTCGTAGCTCCCCGCATCGTGCAGCAGCGGCATTGATGTTCCTCCCATTTCCCGCTTTGTGATAGCAGAAGTCGGGCCGGGAAAACAGATTGATACGTGAATTAGAGGGTCAGTTCGCCGATGTCGCCAGGGGCGCGAATTCCTGTTCGACTTCGACGTTGCCCTCGAACAGCAAATAGCTCCGCATTCCTTCGAGGATAACGCCGTCATAGCCCTGTGCGATCAGCCCGTATAGATAGGACTGCGGATTGCCGGACATCAGGTCCTGCCAGGCCGGTGACCAGTATTCGACGAAATAGCGGTCCGGATCGCCTGGGTAGGGGTTGGCGATGAAACCGGGGCTGCCTTCGCGCCAGTCGCCTTTCCAGTAATACCTGTAGCTGGCGGCGGTACCGATATCCATGCGGGCGAACACCAGCCTGCGGGCGCCGAGTTTCTTGTACTTCAGCGTCTCCACCGCAGCCTTGCTGAGCGGATCACGTCCGGAGAACGGATCAACGATCACCAGGTCGAAATTGGTACCATGGATTTCCAGGGCGAACTGATCCTGACGGCCGAACGCGGCGGGGTCGCTCAGATAGATGAAATTCTTCACATCATCCATGGAAAGAATGTTGTTCGGGTTTTCACGGTACGGCCGGCGCGGATAGGGTGGTATTTCGATCAGGTCACTCGATGGCCGATGCGCGACGGATGCGACCAGGCCGCGCTGATCGGCTGCCCTGTATACGGCATCGATGGAAGTCGGGTCCGTCGCGAACTCCATGGTCAGTATGGGCAGTCCGGCTTTCCTGGCGCGATCGACATTGGCGAGCATTTGCTCCTGCACCTCAGGCGGTGGCGCCTGGCCGATCACCTTGTGCCCGAGAAACAGGCCGTCGTACATGACGGCATCGACGGATCGCGTGAACGTCCTGGCCGGCGAGATGATGTTATCATCCTGCAGATCGCGTTTGATGATCAGTTCCTCGGCATCGCGGGCAACGACCATGAAATTGGATTTCTGGGAGTGTGCATAGGTGGCGATGCGCTGGATAAAGGTGCGCATTTCCTCGCGGTGATCGATGAGGGCACGCTGCGCACTGATCCCCGGCAACGGCGGCGGCAAAGCGCCGTCCTGGCCCTGAACGCGGACATATCCCGGATCACCCGGGGCGGGAGCCTGCTGCTGTGCATACGCAGGCACCGTGCAGAGTGCCGCGAAGGCAACGCTGAGAAACGGGATCAATGCGGTTTTAGCCGTCGGCATGCCGTCCGTCCTTTGCCGCCATGAAAATCGGTCAGGCGGGCAACAGTTTCGCCACGTCTTCGGCAATCGCCATGGAAGACGTCAGTCCCGGTGATTCTATGCCGTAGAGGTTAACCAGACCTTTAATGCCGTGCACGTCTTCACCCTGAATGACGAAGTCCGTGGCGTGCGAGCCCTTGGGATGTATCTTCGGGCGTACCCCGGCATAGCCGGGTTGCAGGGCACCGTCCGGCAGGCCCTTCCAGTACTTGCGGATCGAGGCGTAAAAGCTCTCGCCCCGGGCCGGATCGACGGTGTAGTCGATCCGGTCGATCCATTCCACGTCGGGGCCGAATTTAACCTGGCCGCCGAGGTCGACCGTCACATGCACGCCGAGACCGCCCAGCGGATCGGGAACGGGATAAATCAGGCGGGTGAAAGGCGGTTTGCCGCCGCCGAGCGTGAAATAGACGCCACGGGCGAAATACTGACCTGGGATGGTGTCTTCGGGTATGCCAGCGATGGCGCGCGCAATTGGCTGGGCATAGAGACCCGCCGAATTGACCACATGATCACACAGCAGTTCCATCGGCTCATCGCCGCCGACTTTCAGCAGAATACCGTCACTGCGGACTTCGCCGCCGGATACCGGGCTGTTGAAGGCGATCATGGCGCCGTGATCCTCGGCATCGCCCTGATAGGCGAGCATCAGGCCGTGGCTGTCGACAAGCCCGGTCGACGGCGACAGCAAGGCACCGTAACAGGTTACGTTCGGTTCCATTTCGAGAACCCTGGCGGCATCAACGAACGTCAGGTCATTGACGTGATTGACTGCGGCCCGTCCCTTGATGTCATCCAGGAGGTCGAGTTGTGCTTCGTCGGTGGCGACGATCAGCTTGCCGCAGCGTTTGTGATTGATGCCGTGACTGTCGCAGTACGCGTACATCATGTCGCGTCCCTTGACGCACAGCCGCGCCTTGTTCGAATCCTTGCCGTAATAGATTCCGGCGTGGATGACCTCGGAATTGCGTGAGCTGGTTTCGGTGCCGATCATGTCGGCTTTTTCGAGGACAATGACCTCATGACCGGCCATTGCCAGCGCCCGCGCTGACGCCAAACCAACAACACCGGCGCCGATAACGACGCATCCAACGCGATCAACCATGAAAACTCCGAATGCAGGCAGAAATGAAAGCGGATTTTCTACGCGCAGCCGCTTAGGGTCAAGCATCACGATGATCCGTGTTTGCACCGTTGACCGCTTGATGACGGCCTGTCACGGGGCTACATTTCTAGCATGGCACCCTTTGATGATCAGCCCCAGTGGCTCCGCAGCACGTGTCCGCACGATTGTCCGTCCACGTGTGCCCTCGAGATTGAAAAACTAGCCCCGGACCGGATCGGCAAGGTTCGCGGGAATTCGCTCAACGACTATACGGACGGCGTGATCTGCGCCAAGGTCGCGGCGTACCGGGAACGGGTCCATCACCCGGACCGGCTGACCCGGCCCTTGCGGCGCATCGGCGAAAAGGGCGAGGGCAGATTCGAGCCCATCAGCTGGGATGACGCGCTGGACATCACCGCCGAAGCTTTCCGCCAGGCAGAACAGAAACACGGCCCCGAAGCGGTCTGGCCATACCATTTCGCCGGCACCATGGGGCTGGTGCAGCGAGATGTCATTCACGGCTTCCGCCATGCGCTGGGCTATTCCCGCGAGGACGAGACGATCTGCGTTGCCACGGCGGTGTCGGGCTGGATGGCCGGGACGGGCAAGGTGTGGGGATCTGACCCCCGCGAAATGGCCCTGTCGGACATGATCGTGGTCTGGGGCGGCAATCCGGTATCGACACAGGTCAACGTCATGACGC
This sequence comes from Rhodospirillales bacterium, assembly GCA_040218645.1. GTDB lineage: Bacteria > Pseudomonadota > Alphaproteobacteria > Rhodospirillales > Casp-alpha2 > UBA4479. The sequence continues at coordinate 475,424 of JAVJQZ010000002.1, read as the reverse complement.
ACATCGCCAAAGCCCGCAAAGGCCGGGGTGCGAAGCTGTATGTCATCGATCCGTACCGGACGCCGAGCGCGCAGCAGGCCGACGTGCATCTTTGCCTGCGGCCCGGCACTGACGGTGCGCTGGCCTGTGCCGTGATGCATGTGCTGTTCCGGGACGGCTTCGCCGACCGGGAATACATGGCCGAATATACGGACGTGCCCGACGAGCTGGAGGCGCATCTGCGCTCGAGAACGCCGGAATGGGCGGCGGCGATCACCGGTCTGAGCATCGAGGAAATCGAGAGCTTTGCCCGCGCCTACGGCGAAACGGAACGGGCCTATATCCGTGTCGGATATGGTTTTACCCGCTCACGAAACGGCTCAGCGAACATGCATGCAGTTTCCTGCCTGCCTGCCGTCGGCGGCAAGTGGAAAACCGAAGGCGGCGGCGCACTTTATTCGAACCGCAACATGTTCGGGGTCGACCAGTCGCTTGTCCGCGCCCTTGATCGCGTCGACACCTCGAAACGTGCGCTCGATATGTCGCGGATCGGCCGTATTCTGCTGGGCGAGGAAGAGAGCCTGCTGGGCGGACCGCCGGTGACGGCGATGATCATGCAGAACATCAATCCCGCCGAAGTCGCCCCGGAAACCAACCGCGTGATCGAAGGCCTGAAGCGCGACGATCTGTTTGTCTGCGTCCATGAGCAGTTCATGACGGCGACGGCGGAATACGCCGATATCGTGCTGCCGGCGACAACGTTCCTGGAGCATGACGATCTGTATCAGGGCAGCGGGCACCTTTATCTGCAGGTGGCCAGGCACATTATCGACCCCGTCGGCGAATCCCGCTGTAACGTGGATGTTCTGTCGGCGCTGGCGAAGCGTCTCGGCTCCGACCACGAATTGTTTGATCTCAGTTCGTGGGAAATCATCGACCGCATGCTGAAGGCGACGGGGCATCCCGGTGCCGACGAGGTGCATGCCAAAGGCTGGGTCGACTGTTCCATCGGTTTTGAGGAAAGTCATTTCCTCAACGGGTTTCACACCCCGGACCGGAAGTTCCATTTCAAGCCCGACTGGTCCCGGATCGGCGCGGCGCATGAGAAAATGCCGAAATTGCCGGATCATTTCGAGGTCATCGATGTCGCCACACCCGACAAGCCGTATCGGCTGGTGGCGGCGCCGGCACGGCGATTCCTGAACACGTCGTTCACGGAGACACCGTCCTCAGTCAAGAAAGAGGGGCGGCCGACGGCGCTGATCCATCCGGACATCATGGCCGGCCTTGGCCTTGCCGATGACGACGAGGTGACGCTGGGTAATGACCTGGGCGAGGTTGTGGTGCATGCCAAAACCTTTGACGGCCTGCAGCCCGATACCGTGGTTGTCGAGGGAATCTGGCCCAACAAACATTTCAAAAACGGTCTCGGCATTAACGTATTGATAAGTGCTGATCGGGCATACCCAAATGGCGGTGCTGTCTTCCACGATACGGCTGTGTGGATGCGTGCCACGTAACAAACGGGTTTTTGGGGGGCTTTCGTGACTGCGACACATGCACATGTGATTGTCGTCGGGAACGAGAAAGGCGGCAGCGGCAAGTCGACGACATCCATGCATCTGGCGATTGCCATGATGATGCAGGGTTACAGCGTCGCCACCATTGATGTGGACGGACGGCAGGGCACGCTGAGCCGCTATATCGCCAATCGTGAACTGTTCAACAAGAAACTTGGCCGGGATTATCCGGTACCGGAACATCACAGGGTTTCGGCACATCAGTTCGGCGGCATGAACGATTCCGAACAGGCTGCCGAAGTCGAACGATTGAAATTACTGATCGAAGGTGTCTGCTTCACCCATGACATCGTCGTCATCGACACCCCCGGCGCGGCCAGTCAACTCTCGTTCCTGGCGCACACCTATGCCGATACCCTGATCACGCCGATGAACGACAGTTTTGTGGATCTCGACGGACTGGCGCACATGGACGGGCAGGATGCCTCCATCAAGGGCCCAAGCCATTACGCTGAAGCGATCTGGGAAGCGAAGAAAGTCAAAGCCGAGCGTGACGGCGGCAGTATTGACTGGATCGTGATGCGAAACCGTCTCAGCAATCTCGATGCCTATAACAAGCGGGAAGTCGAAAGGGCGATCCGCGATCTCTCGAAAAGACTGGGCTTCCGGGTGCTGCCGGGATTTTCGGAACGGGTCATTTTCCGCGAACTGTTCCTTGTCGGCCTGACCATTCTCGACCTCAAGCAGGCTGCCGGTGGCGCACCGCTCAGCCGCTCGCACATGGCGGCCCGCGACGAGGTGTTTTCCATCGTCGACGGCCTGAAACTGCCTGCCGTGCCGGTGCATGAACAATCCGCCCTCGGCTGAGCAGTTCTAAGGTTCGCTTAACCCTCGCAAATCGGTTAATTTTGCTTATCTCATAAGGAACTATGAGAAAGGATGAAGTGTGGCCGACGATCTGCCTGACAAGAAAAGACAAGCCCGGGATGTTGATGCCTTTCTGTCCAAGGTGGCTGTCACCCCGAAGCGGACACAAAACGCCGGCAAGCGCGGCCGGTTGATGTTTGCAATGGACGCGACGGCCAGCCGTCAGCCGACATGGGACACGGCTGCCGGGATTCAGGGGCAGATGTTCGTTGAAACGTCCGCCCTCGGCGGGCTCGATATCCAGCTGGCCTTTTATCGCGGTTTCGGCGAGTTCAGGGTCAGCCCATGGACCGACAATGAAAAGGAGCTGCTGCGGCTCATGACGTCGGTGTTCTGCCTTGCCGGACAAACCCAGATCGGCAAGGTTCTGAAGCATGCCGTGAACGAAGCCCGGGACGGTTACCTGAACGCGCTGGTCTTTGTCGGTGACATGGTCGAGGAAGATGTCGATGCGCTCGGCAAGACGGCCGGAGAACTGGGTCTTTTGGGGGTCCCGGCATTTATCTTTCACGAAGGCGATGACGCCGTCGCCAAGTTCGCGTTTCAGCAGATCGCCACCCTGACCGGCGGCGCCTGCATGCGCTTCGATGCCAACAGCGCCGAAATTCTGCGTGAATTGCTGGCCGCCGTTGCCGTCTTTGCGGCGGGCGGGCGTCCGGCGCTCGAAAACAGGGCGCAGAAGGGCGGTGTCGCCCTGCAGATCACCAACCAGATGGGGCAGGGCAAATGAGTTACCTGATCCCGGGCGTCGCTCTGATGCTGCTCCTGCTTTTAGCGGGCAAATGGTTTGTTTCGGCGGAACCGAGAACTTTGGCGCGTATTCTCAAGCCGCTGCTGATCATTTTCGGCGTGATCATCGTCCTGTTACTGGTGTTCACGGGCAAACTGATCTGGGTGTTCTGGGCGTTGCCGTTTCTGGTACCCATGTACATGCGCTGGCGTCATGCGGCCCGCTGGGCCAAGAATACATCCCGGATGTCGTCGGGCGGCGCATCCGGCATGGCCAGCGAGGTGACGAGCAAATATCTCGACATGCGCCTCGACCATGACAGCGGCGATATGAACGGCACGGTCCGAACCGGCATGTACGAAGGCGCCCATCTGAGCGACCTGAACCTTCAGCAGCTTCTGGACCTGTATCAGGATTATGCCGGGCACGACAGCGAATCGGCCCGGCTTTTAGGGGCATATCTGGACAGAATGCATCCCGACTGGCGCGATCAGGGAGCGGGCACGGGGCAACAGGGTGATGAAGGGTTTGCTGAAGGCTCGGGAACCATGAGCCGGGCTGAGGCATTTCGCATCCTCGGGATAGACGAAACCGCTGACGAAGCGGAAATCAAGGCTGCACATCATAGACTTATCGCCGGTCTGCATCCGGACCGTGGTGGATCGGCCTATCTGGCGGCTAAAATCAACGAAGCCCGGGATGTTCTTCTGAAGTCGTAACAGACCGGAATCCGTGTCACGGCTTTTTCATATTCAGCCGCCTTGCCGGAACCCGGTGCCTGTGGCAGAAACCATGTGTTTCAAGCGTTTAAAGGGGCTTTCTGATGCGCGTAGCAATGATCGGGACCGGCTATGTCGGTCTCGTCTCCGGGGCATGTTTTTCCGAATTCGGTCATGATGTCGTCTGCGTTGACAAGGACGATGCAAAGATCGCCGGTCTGCATGAAGGCCGGATGCCTATCTATGAACCGGGACTGGAAGACCTCGTCGCAAACAACGTCAAGGCGGGCCGGCTGTCGTTTACGCAAGACCTTGAAGCGTCTCTCAAAGGCGCAGATGCCGTTTTTATCGCCGTCGGTACACCGAGCCGCCGGGGCGACGGTCATGCGGACCTCAGTTACGTCTATGCCGCTGCCAGGGAAATTGCCGAAGCCATGGACGGCTATACGGTCGTCGTCACCAAATCCACGGTGCCGGTCGGCACCGGCCGCGAGGTCGAGCGCATCATCCGGGAAACCCGCCCTGATGCGGATTTCGATGTTGTCTCGAACCCTGAATTTCTGCGTGAAGGCTCGGCGATCGAGGATTTCATGCGCCCGGACCGGGTTGTCATCGGGACCAATTCGGAACGCGCCAAGGACGTGATGCGTGATCTTTACCGGCCGCTGTATCTGATCGAAACGCCGATTGTCTTCACGTCACGTCAGTCATCGGAACTGATCAAGTATGCCGCCAACACGTTTCTGGCGACGAAGATCACCTTCATCAACGAAATCGCTGATCTTTGTGAACAGGTCGACGCAAACGTCCATGACGTGGCCCGCGGGATCGGTCTCGACGGCCGTATCGGCCGCAAGTTCCTGCATGCCGGGCCGGGCTATGGCGGGTCGTGTTTCCCCAAGGATACCCGGGCGCTGGTCTCGACGGCACAGGATGCCGGCAGCCCGCTCAGGATCATCGAAACCGTTGTCGCCCTGAACGACGAGCGGAAACAGAAAATGGCGGCGCGGGTGATCGCCGCCGCCGGGGGCGACCTTACCGGTAAAACGGTCGCGGTGCTTGGCCTTACCTTCAAGCCGAACACCGACGACATGCGCGAAAGCCCGAGCCTGGACATCGTGCCGGCGCTGCAGAAGGCGGGGGCCACCATTCGCGCCTTCGATCCTGAAGGCATGAACGAAGCCAAGCACTTGCTGAACGACGTCATCTGGTGTGATGGCGCCTATGAAACCCTGACGGACGCCGATGTTCTGACCATCATTACGGAATGGAATGAATTTCGCGCTCTCGATCTGAGCCGGGTCAAATCCCTGATGAAGTCGCCGGTCATGGTTGACCTCCGCAATATCTACGATCCGGCGGATATGGCGGAAAAAGGTTTCGATTATCACAGCATCGGCCGACCGGTCATGGAGACAGGCCGTTGACGGCACGCGCGATCAAGGCATCGCTGTCCCCATCCATTCTGCGGGCCTATGACATTCGTGGTGTGGTCGGCGAGACCTTCAGCGAAGACGACCTCTACACGATCGGCCGTGCCTTTGCCGCCGAGATGGCTGCCAGAGGGCTCGGGAAGGCCTGTGTCGGTTATGACGGTCGCCTGTCATCACCGATGCTGGAGCAGGCCCTGGTCGACGGCCTGGTGGCGTCGGGGATCGCCGTGCTTCGTTCGGGCATGGGGCCGTCGCCGATGCTCTATTACGCAACACACGTCTCCGGTGCCGAGGCCGGACTGATGATCACCGGGTCGCACAACCCGCCTGAATTCAACGGCCTGAAAATGACCCTGGCGGGACATGCGTTCTTTGACGAAGACATACAGCGTCTTGGCCGCCGGGTCATTGAGCGGGATTATGTCGACGGCACCGGCTCTTCCGAACACATCGATGTATTCGATGATTACGTCAATCGTCTTTTGTCTGATTATCGGGGCGGCAAGGATCTTCGCGTTGCCTGGGATCCAGGTAACGGTGCGGCTGGGGCGGTAACGAAATCGCTCATCGAAAAGCTTCCAGGGACGCATTTTCTGATCAACGACGTCGTCGACGGTACCTTCCCGGCGCATCACCCCGATCCGACGGTTGAGAAGAACCTGGTTCAGCTCAAGCAGCTTGTTGCTGACAATGAATGCGATCTGGGGATCGGGTTTGACGGTGACGGGGACCGGATCGGCGTCGTCGACAGTATTGGCAATGTGATGTGGGGCGACCAGCTCCTGGTGATGCTGTCGCGCGATGTGCTGGCTGATCATCCGGGTGCCACGATCCTGTGCGACGTCAAGGCGAGCCGGGTGTTCTTCGAGGAAATCCGCAAAATGGGCGGCAACCCGGTGATGTGGAAGGCCGGTCATTCGCATATCAAATCCAAGATGGTGGAGCTGAATTCACCGTTGGCCGGGGAAATGAGTGCGCACATCTTTTTCAAGCATCGCTATTACGGGTATGACGATGCGGTCTATGCAGCGGTTCGTCTGTTGTCGAGCGTCGCTGGGGCCGACACCTCGTTCACCGGGATGCTGGCGGCCATGCCGGTAATGTACAATACGCCTGAAATTCGCTTTGACTGTGATGATGACCGGAAGTTCGGGATAGTCGACGAGATCACGGCCCGCGCGCGTCAACTTGAGGATGTTGAGATATTCGATATGGACGGCGTCCGCGTCGAGACTGCATACGGCTGGTGGCTGCTCAGGGCGTCGAACACCCAGGCTATGCTGGTGGTGCGTTGCGAGTCGGATACCGAGGAAGGGCTGGAGCGCCTGCGCAACGATGTCCGGGCCCAGTTGTCCCTTTCCGGTGTTGAAGCGTCCGCTATTTGATCCACAGATTTCAACGGCAATGGTCTTGCCGTACCGTCACACTTTTCGTAGGTGAGTGGGTATGTCCAATTACTTTTTCTACGGAACCTTGCGTGAACCGGAAATCGCCCGGGAAATACTCGGGCGCCCGCTTTCAGGGACGTCACCGCGGCCCTGTGTCCTCAAGGGCTTCAAGCGCGTCTATGTCGCCGGGGCGTCCTACCCGGCATTGATCGCGGATGCGGACTGTGAGACCGACGGCATTCTCGTAAAGCGGATTTCACCGATCGAGGCTTCCCGGCTCAGCCGCTATGAAGGCCCCGGATATGACGTTCAGGAAATGAAGGTCTGTCTGAAAGACGGTCTTGAGGAAGAGGCACTGGTATTCGTCCCCAAACCGGCAATGAAACTCAGCACGAAGGTCTGGGAACTGGATGCCTGGCGGCGTCTTGAAAAGAAGCGCTTCATGGCCGGTCTGAAGCGGAATATTCTGATCTAGATACTAAGGCTTCAATCGGTGCGTTCGGCCAGTTCGGCGTTCGCGGGGGCTTTCAATTCCATGCAATCCTTGAGGATACGGCACGTGCGGTAGGCGTCGCGTTTGCTGATGCCGACGATGCGCGCCCGGTGCAGCAGTGATCCGTTGCGTTTCTTCAGCGGGACGATTCTGATTTGTCCATCACTCAGATACTTGGTGGCCTTGTCGACGGCTTTTTCAGCCGCTGCCTGTGCCTGGGAAATATGTGAGAAGGCCCCGACCTGAACGGCCCAGGTTTCACGCCCGGAGGATGTGCCGGCGGATGTGTTGATCGATGCCGTTTTCGTCCCCGCCGGCTGTTCCGGTGCCTTGGCGATCAGCTGATTGCCCTGACGTTTTGCGAGAAGGGCGAAGCTTTTGTCGAGCAGGGACGCCATGTGACGGTTGCGGTGACCGGATGAACGTCCACCGAACACCACGCCGATGATGCGGCGTCCGTCGCGTGTCGCCGATGCGACGAGGTTGAAACCAGAGGCCCGGATATAGCCGGTCTTGAAGCCGTCCGCACCGGGATAGCTCTTGAGCAGTTTGTTGTGGTTGGTGTGGGTGCGGCCCTCGAACGTGAACGAGGATGTGGAGAAATAATGATAATATTTTGGAAAGTCACGGAGCAGCGCACGGGCCAGAATCGACATGTCCTTGGCCGTCGACAGCTGCGCACGATGCGGCAGACCGGAGGCGTTGCGGAAGGTGGTTTTCGACATCCCCAGAGAACGGGCTTTCGCCGTCATCTTGAGAGCAAAATTTCTTTCCCGGCCGCTGATGTTTTCGGCCACGACAGTAGCGACATCGTTGGCTGATTTCGTGACCAGAGCGAGAACCGCCTGTTCGACGGTGATCGTCGAGTTGGCCTGAAGACCGAGACGCGAAGCCGGCTGACGGGCCGCACGGCGGGAAACCTTGAGTTCTGTTGCCAGGGTCCAGCGCTTGCTTTCCAAACGGTCAAAGATGAAATAAAGCGTCATCATCTTGGTCAGGGACGCCGGGTAGTTCCGGGTTTCTTCGTTCGTTCCATGGAGAACTTCACCGGTATCAGCATCGACAACGTAACTGGCATACTTGGCGTGCGCGGGCAGAGCAGATGCGCCAAACACGAAAAACACCGTCAAAACGGCATAAATCAGGTGTCTGAGTGCAAAACGTCCTTGTCTAACCGTCGGTTCCCAGGCCGCACACGGTCTCATTCTCTGATCCCCTCTTTGATCTCATTGTCTTCATCATTTCCGTCGTGCTGCCTGATCTTAAAAGTAAACAACACGCCGCGTCGACGAGATTTTGATCGTCTAATCAAGACTTTGGTACAATATCGGATGATAAGAATGGGTTAACAGGCCTTCTACTGTCACGTTAATTCCGATGACGCTGGGATGACAAATCAATGATATTCGCAATCGCAATAACATGATTCTGTCCCGTAAAATTAACTAAGCATCAGAAATTAAATAAAATTATCTCTTTTTCTTATGATTGTGCAGTGCACAATAAATCATTGACACATGAACTTAAAAAGCTATATTCACCCTGTGATGCTGCACTGCAGCATGAGATTATTTGTAAATCTCTCGAACACGCGGCCGTTGCCAGGCCGAATCCGTAGTCGATGAGTAAACAGGAGATAGAATGATGGCTACCGCCAAGAAAACGACGACGACGAAAACCGCGCCGAAAGCCGCGACGGTTGAACCTGTGGAAGCCGCTGTAAAGGCTGGCCAGGAAACCGTTGAAACGATCGTGAAAACCAACACCGCCGTTGCCCAGAAAGGTGTCGAGAAAGCCGTTGCCATGAGCGAGGAGCAGTTTGCTGCCGCCGCCAAGGCCAGTGCCGACGCTTACAAAGGGTACGAGGACATGATTGCCTTCTCGAAAAGCAATATCGAAGCAATCGTCGAATCCAACGAAATCCTCACGGTCGGCGTCAAGGAAATCAATTCCTCGATCTTCAAGCTGGCACAGTCCAACATGGAAGAAACCGTGGCTCTGGCCCAGAAGATGATGGGCTGCACCTCGATTGCCGAAGTCGTCGAACTTCAGAGTGACGTTGCCAAGGCTCAGTATGAAAAAGCGGTTGCGGAAAGCCGTAAGCTTTCCGATCAGTCCCTCAAACTGGCGGAAAAGGCTTCCAAGCCGATCGCCGAACGTTTGACGATTGCGGTTGAGACGCTGTCGAAACCGATCGCTGCCTGATTTCCCATCCCCCCTTTTTTGGGATTTGGCAGTTGAGAAGGGCGTCCGGTGGTCCTCCCAACTCCGGGCGCCCGCTCATCCTTCCCGTTTCTGACGGGTAAAAAAGGCCTGTAGCCCTGCTGCAGGTCTTTTTCTTTGTCCAATGAAATCTTTTTTGCTTCACCATTTTGGATGGCGGAATTTTGACCTATATTATAGGCAGAACAATGGAACGACTTGGACAGACCCTTAACAGATATGGCTGAACGAAAAACGCCCTCAGGCCCCCCGTTTACCGGTAACGAAGATGAAACCGGTGTGGTCGTCAAATCGCGCGAGAAGACCAAGCGCCCGGCGATGTACAAGGTTCTGATGCTGAACGACGATTACACGCCGATGGAATTCGTCGTCCATGTCCTGGAACGGTTCTTCGGAAAGTCGAGTCAGGACGCGACACAGATCATGCTGCATGTGCATCAGCGCGGTGTCGGTATCTGCGGCGTCTATACTTACGAGGTCGCCGAGACCAAGGTTGCCCAGACCATGGATCTGGCGCGCCAGCATCAACACCCCCTTCAATGCACGATTGAGAAGGACGGCGGCGAAGACGACGAGTAGAATACAACAACCGGCCTTGTGTCAGGCCGGCAAAGCAGCCGGTAAATCCGGCGAAAGGAAAGTAACACATGCTATCACGCAATCTGGAACAGACGCTGCATCGCGCTTTGGCCCATGCCGCGGAGCGCTATCATGAATATGCGACGCTGGAGCATCTGTTACTTTCGTTGACCGACGATCAGGACGCCGTCGCCGTACTGAGAGCCTGCGGTGTCGATCTCGAACAGTTGTCCATGGACGTCACCAACTTCATCGATGACGAACTCGAAGACATCCGCAACGAACGGGTGACCGAGCCGAAACCGACGGCGGGCTTCCAGCGTGTCGTGCAGCGTGCCGTCATTCACGTCCAGTCGTCCGGCCGCGAAGAAGTCACCGGCGCGAATGTGCTGGTGGCGCTGTTTTCGGAACGGGAATCCCATGCCGTGTTCTTCATGCAGATGCATGAGATGTCGCGGCTTGATGCCGTCAATTACATCTCGCACGGCATCGCCAAGGTGCCCGGCTTTTCCGAGGAACGCACCGTCGAAGGCGCGGAGGAGGAAGCCGAAGGCGAGAACGTCGTCCGCAAAGGATCGGAAGCGCTTGATGCGTACTGCGTCAATCTGAATGCCAAGGCGGCGGACGGGCGTATCGATCCGCTGATCGGCCGTGAAAAGGAAGTCGACCGGACGATCCAGATTCTCTGCCGCCGCAACAAGAACAATCCGCTGTATGTCGGCGATCCCGGCGTCGGCAAAACCGCCATTGCCGAAGGGCTGGCCAAACGCATCGTCGAAGGCGACGTCCCCGAAGTGCTGCAAGGCGCAACCATCTATTCCCTCGACATGGGATCGCTTCTGGCCGGAACGCGCTATCGCGGCGATTTCGAGGAACGCCTGAAAAACGTCATGGAAGAACTGGTCAACGCCGACAACGCGATCCTGTTCATCGATGAAATTCACACCGTAATCGGCGCCGGCGCCACGTCCGGCGGCTCCATGGATGCCTCGAATATCCTCAAGCCCGCGTTGCAGAACGGTGCGCTGCGCTGCATGGGCTCGACGACCTACAAGGAATACCGCGGTTACTTTGAAAAGGACCGTGCGCTGGTGCGTCGATTCCAGAAGATCGACGTCTACGAGCCGTCCATCGATGACACGATAAAAATCCTCAAGGGTCTGAAACCGTATTTCGAGAAACACCACAAGGTCCGCTACACCGCGGAAGCGCTGAAAACGGCCGTTGAACTTTCGGCGCGCTATATCGGCGACCGCAAGCTGCCGGACAAGGCGATTGACGTCATTGATGAAGTTGGTGCTTCACGGATGCTGCTGCCGGAAAGCAAGCGCCGCAAAACCGTGTCGGCCAAGGATGTAGAGGCCATCGTCGCGATGATCGCCCGAATCCCGCCGAAGAGCGTGTCTCGCGATGACCGCGAAGCGCTGAAGACGCTGGAACGCGACCTGAAGACCGTCGTCTTCGGGCAGGACCCGGCCATAGACCAGTTGTCGAGCGCCATCAAGCTGGCCCGTGCCGGTCTGCGCGAACCGCAGAAACCGATCGGGGCCTATCTGTTCTCGGGACCGACCGGCGTTGGCAAGACCGAGGTCGCCCGACAGCTCGCACTGACCATGGGCGTGGAACTGGTCCGCTTTGACATGTCGGAATACATGGAACGTCATTCGGTCTCGCGCCTGATCGGTGCGCCGCCGGGGTACGTCGGCTTTGATCAGGGGGGACTGCTCACGGATGCCGTTGATCAGAACCCGCATGTGGTGCTGTTGCTCGATGAGATCGAGAAAGCCCACCCGGACCTGTTCAATATCCTTCTGCAGGTCATGGATCACGGCAAGCTGACCGACAACAACGGCAAGACCGTCGATTTCCGCAACGTCATCCTGATCATGACGACGAACGCGGGCGCTGCCGACATGGCCAAGCCGGCCATCGGCTTCGAGCGCGAAAGCCGCATCGGCGAGGACAAGGAAGCGATCGAAAAAATGTTCACGCCGGAATTCCGCAACCGGCTGGATTCGATCATTGCGTTCGCGCCGCTCGGTTCGGAAGTCGTCACCAAGGTCGTCGACAAGTTCATCATGGAACTGGAAGCGCAGCTCAGCGACCGCAACGTGATGATCGAACTGACCGACGAAGCCCGTGAATGGCTGGCCGCAAAAGGCTACGACAAGATGTTCGGCGCACGTCCGCTCAGCCGCGTCATCCAGGAACACATCAAGAAGGCGCTTGCCGAGGAAATGCTGTTCGGCAAACTCGCCAAGGGTGGTCTTGTGGTGGTCGAGATCGAAGACGGCCTGCCCGTGTTCAGCTATCCGAAGCAGAAGAACGACGGGCCCAAGGGCGGCGGCAAAGGCGGCAATAAGAAGAAGCCGGCTTACGTCGAGTAGGTTTGTGCAGTTTAAAGATTCGTCGTATCTGCACAGCCCCGGACCACCATGATGGCAGTGGGCCCGGGGCTATGCTTCGAGATGCTCGCTCCTCAGCATGAGGATACAGTTCTATAGCCCTTATCCTGAGGAGGCCTGCAAGGCCGTCTCGAAGGATCAATCCAGGTCAGGGCGACGAAATCTTTTAAAACCTCAGACTTCCGCCGTGTAAGGCGGGGTAGGGAAGTATTCGATTCCCTTCTGCACGAAGCGGGCGAAATCCGAGCCGTAAATCTGACCGATCAGCCACAGGGACATGTCGATCCCGGCGGATATACCGGCCGACGTGATGACGTTGCCGTCACGGACATAGCGGACGTCCTCCAGCACTTCGACATCACCGCCGCCGCGCAGCAGATCGACGGCTGCCCAGTACGTGGTTGCTCTCTTGCCTTTCAGAAGACCCGCCCTGTGCAGCAGCAGTGCGCCGGTGCAGACACTGGTGACCCAGGTGCAGCCCGGTGCGACGGATTTGATCCAGTCAATTTCCGGACCGCCGTCGCGAAAGATCGGCCGCGTGCCCTGACCGCCGGGGACCAGAATGACATCCAGCTTGGGGTGGTCGTCCGTCGTGTAATCGGTGACGATCTTCAGCCCCTTGGCACAGGTGATGTTATGGCTGCCGGATCCGATGATGGACACGGTCATGTCCGTCTGTTCCTGCTTGGCGGCCCAGGAAAGTACCTCCCATGGGCCGATGGCGTCGAGTTCCTCGAGGTCGTTAAAGGCCAGAATACCGAAGTTCATCGTCATTTTTATTCTCCTTGAAGTTAAAGGTTGGGGCTGGCGAAACGCCGCCTGTAATCATCCGGGCTGACACCGTAGTGCCGGTGAAAATTGCGCCGCATCCGTTCGGCATCGCTGAAACCGCAGCGGCCGGCGATCACCTTGAGGGCAAGGGGGCTTTCTTCGAGAAGGCGGCGCGCCGAATCCAGTCTTGAGGCGGCGATGAACCGCGCCGGTGTCATGCCCGTCGCCTCCTTGAACTGGCGGTAAAAGGTCCGGGGTGACATCGCCGTACGATCTGCCAGATCGTCGACGCTGTGTTCCTCATCCAGATGATCCAGCAGCCACAACTGCAGGTCACGAATGGCGCTGTGTTCGGTTGACTGGGCCGCGAGATGCGTTGAAAACTGGGCCTGTGATCCGGGCCGTTGCAGGTACATGACCATATCGCGGGCTGTACGGAGCGAGATATCCCGGCCGTGATCCATCTCCACCAGCGACAGTGCCAGATCCATACCCGACGTCACCCCGGCAGACGTAAATACGTCACCGTCGCGGATATAGATCGGATCGGGATCGACATCGATGTCCGGATACGCAGCCGCCAGCCGCTTGCAATACGCCCAGTGGGTGACGGCGCGGCGTCCATTCAGCAAACCTGCCGCCGCCAGAATGAAGGCACCGGTGCAGACCGAGACCCGCCGTGCCGCTTTTTCAGCCAGATCCTTGACCCGCTGCAGGGCTGCCGCATCCTCGCAAAACGCAAAGGTGCCTTTGCCGCCGCTGCATATCAGCGTGTCGAAACAAAGCCCCGGCTCATCAAGGGCGTGGTCCGCATACAGGGCCACGCCGGCTGATGTCCTGACCGCGCCCGCCTTGATGGAAATGAACCGGACGTCGTAAGGATCGCCGGCATTCATGTTGCTCACGATAACATTGGTCGAACCGAAAACGCCGGCGCACCCCGTGGCGTCAACGATCTGACATTGATCGAAGATCAGGATTCCGATGCGGTGTGGCGATGGCTGTTTCATCATGGGTGCACTGTGCGATGGTTCCGTATTTGGCACAATGACAACAATACTGCATTTTCTGCCATTCTTGTTCCACGCTGTTCTCCCTTGATGCCCCTTGATACCGGTGCCCGTGGTGGTGAAACTGTGCCGGTCAAAATCAGGGGGAACCATGGCGCAGACATTTCTAAAGGGGATACGGGTTCTTGATCTCAGCCAGTTTCTGCCGGGACCGTTCGCGACACAGATGCTGGCCGACATGGGGGCCGATGTGGTCAAGATTGAGCCGCCCAAGGGTGACCCGATGCGGGAGCTTGATCCCGTTACCAACGACCGTGGGCCGAGCCCGTATCATGCGCTCGTCAATGCCGGGAAGCGGATCGTCACCCTCGATCTGAAAAGTACGCAGGGGAAGGGCGATTTCACGGCACTTGTCCGCTCTGCAGACGTGCTCATGGAAAGTTATCGTCCCGGTGTCATGCAGCGCCTCGGGTTCGGGCACGACATACTGAGAGAGCTTAAACCGGGGCTTGTGCATTGCGCCCTGTCAGGCTTTGGGCAGAACGGTCCCATGCGGCTGAGCGGCGGGCACGACATCAACTATGTGGCGGCGGCGGGCCAGCTCGGTCTGACCGGTCCTGCTGCCGGCCCGCATCCGGCTTACCCGATGGTGGCGGATTACGCCGGTGCGATGCAGTCGGTAACGGCGATCCTGGGCGCACTGGTCGGGCGGAGCCAAACCGGCCGGGGCGCGTATCTGGATGTCGCCATGGCCGACAGTGTCCTTGCGTGGCAGAGCCAGGCGCTGACGGCGCTGGCGCGTGGCGATATTCCGGGGCGGAGTGCGAACCTGCTGACGGGGGGATGTGCGTTCTACGGAGTTTATGAAACCAGGGACGGAAAGTTCGTCTCTCTGGGCGCCATCGAAACCGTGTTCTGGGAAAACTTCTGCAAGGCAGCAGGGCGGGATGACCTGATTGCCCGGCAGAGCGACCCCTTGCCGCAAACGGATTTGATCGCCGAGGTCGCGGCGTTGTTCCGCCAACGCACACGCGATGAATGGGACCGTCTTTTGGCTGACGTGGACTGCTGTTATCACCCGGTGCTTGAAATCTCGGAGGTTGAGACGCATCCGCAGAATGCGGCCCGGGAATTGATCCATCCGCAGGCCGGTCTTGAGGATGCAAAGGGTGTTTCCGTTCTGTTACCGTTCTGGGTTGATGGTCAACCGCCGGTGCCACGCCCCCCTGTCCGCGAGGCCGCCGCCGAAGAGGTCATTCAGGACTGGACAGAATCGTAAGGTTATTGCGGGCAGTCGATTTCGGCCAGCAGGCCGACGCTGGCAAAGCCCTTGGCGCTGACCGGCAACGAAGTACCACCCGCAAGCGCCATGTAGTCACGGGCATGGGTGCCGCCGTCGGCCGTCACGCGTTCAATGGCGACGGCTTTGCACAATCCGCATTTGTTGACGAGAACGATCCCGGTCTGCCCGCCGCGTTCCATGCTGACGCATGTCGGCTTGGCTTCGGGACTGTTGAAGCTTTCAAGCAGGTCCTGCTGCGCACCGGTTTCCCCCTTGCAGGGGCGCTCCGACTTGATGCGCGACCGTCCCGGTCCCTTGAAGGGCACGGGGAATTCGGATCTTGGCTGGACGTTGAATTCCCGGCCGACGGGGACAGCATTGCCGGGGCGGGACCGGATGATCGACGCCACCACACAGACATTGCAGGTGTTGAACATGGTTTCGATATTGCCCTGACGCTGGATCAGCACACACCGCGATTTAGCAGCCGCTTCATTGGGCAAGATGGCCATCACGGTTAGTGCGGCCAGCACCATGGCCAGTAGACGTATCATGGTAAACGCTCCGTCCTTGAGGCCTTAAAAACTAAGCCCAAAAGGTTAACGGAGGGTGACTCGGACTTAATCCTGTCCGGTCTGGCGATACGGGGAGTACACGTCGACGATGGTCTCCATTTCGTGTTCCATCTGCATCCGTTCGCGGATCAGGAAATCGTCGACCGCGCTTTCAAACCCGGGATCGCGGATATAGTGCAGGCTGTAGATGGGCGAGGGCAGATAGCCCCGTTGAACCTTGTGCGGTCCCTGTGCGCCGGCTTCGACCCGCGCCAGCCCGTGTTCGATGGCGTAGTCGATGGCGCGGTAGTAACAGCATTCGAAATGAAGGAACTTGTGCGACTGCAGTGAGCCCCAGTTGCGGCCATACAGGCAATCGCTGCCGAGCATGTTCAGGGCCCCGGCGACCGGCAGATCACCGTCAAAGGCCATGATCATGACGATGCTTTCCGGCATGCGTTCACCGATCATCGAAAAGAACTCACGGTGCAGATAGCTCTGGCCCCATTTCTTGTCCGTCGTCGACAGGTAGAAATCATGGAACGCATCCCAGTGGTGCTCTTTGAGATCGGTTCCGGGAAGCGTGCGGATGTCGAGACCGATGTCGGCAACTTTCTGGCGTTCCTTGCGGATGGACTTGCGTTTGCGGGACGCCAGCGCGGACAGAAAATCGTCGAAATCCCGGTAGTCCCGGTTATGCCAGTGAAACTGCTGGCCCAGACGGTGCAGATACCCCGCGTCCTGTCCGAGCTGCCAAAGTTCATCATCACAGAAAGTGATATGCGCCGACGACACCTTGAGCTGATCCGCAACCCGCGTCATCCCGGCCAGCATCAGTTTCAAAAGCTCGGCACGCAGCTCCGGCGCGGTGCCGGGGGCAACCAGAAGACGCGGCCCCGGCACCGGCGTGAACGGCACGCAGCACTGCATTTTCGGGTAATAACGGCCACCGGCACGCTCGTATGCGTCGGCCCAGCCCCAGTCGAAGATATACTCGCCATAGGAATGGGTCTTCAGATACATCGGTGCGCAGGCCTCGATGCGGCCGTCCGGGCTCTCGATCACGAGGTGGCGGGGGATCCAGCCGGTCTCATCCGAGGCCGAGCCGGATTCTTCGAGGGCCCACAAAAAAGCATGGCGGACGAACGGATTGCCGGTCCCGGCACAGGCATCCCAGGCCTCGGCGGGAATCTCGCCGATGCTGCCGAGCACCTTGATAACGCGCTGATCTGTTCCGTCGGGCATGACAGTCCTGTTATTATTCGTTGCCGGAATCAGGCAATATTCTTCCAGGCGCTTCCTTTGTATTTCGGTTCGACGTCATCCGGATACAAGATTTCATGAAGAATTTCCGCACTGTCGAGGAGCCGGGGGCCGGGGCGGTTAAAGTAGCTGTTGCCGTCGGTGGCGTAGACGCGGTTGTTTTTGACGGCGCTCAGGGCCTGCCATTCGGGTTTCTCGAGCATGGCTCGCGCCTCGGCTTCGCTCCTCTCCAGCCCGAACCCGCACGGCATGAAGATGATCACATCCGGGTCTTCATCATAGAGCCGCTGCGGTTCCAGCCACGGCGCATGTGCCCCTGGCGTGCCGAAAGGATCGCGCCCGCCCGCGATGTCGACCAGTGACGGGACCCAGTTACCGGCAGCCATCAGCGGTTCCGCCCATTCGATACAGGCGACCGACGGCCTGGTCCTGCCGGATGTGCGCCTGGCGATGTCTTCAAAACCGTTCTGCATTGAGGTTATGAGAGCCTTGCCGGCGTCGTCTGCGTCCAGAGCAGCGGCAACCCGGGAAATGTCGTCATAGACCTTGTCGAGGCCTTCCGGATTCAGCGACACAATCCGGGCCTTGCCGCCGAGAAGATCGCACACCGCCGCTTCGACATCATTCAGGGCGACGGCGCAGACCTCGCACTGGTCCTGGGTGATGATCACATCCGGCTGGACCTGCTGGAGCGGGTCGCTCAGCACTTCATAGATCGACAGGGCGTTTTTCAGCGCATCCTTGACTTGGGTGTCGATTTCAAGCGATGTGCCTTCGGGTTTTATCAGGGGCCGCGTGCAGACAGGCAGCGCTTCGACACCTGCTGGATAATCACATTCATGCGACCGCCCGGCCAGCTGATCCCTGAAGCCAAGCGCGGCAACGATCTCTGTCGCCGCAGGCAGCAGGGAAACGATCTTCAGCCTGGACGGTGCGGGGCTCAAACCAGCTCGAATATGCCGTCGATTTCGACAGCGACGTTGCGGGGCAGGGAGCCCGCGGAAACGGCGAAGCGGGCATGCTTGCCGTTGTCGCCGAAGATATCGACCATCAGATCGGACGCGCCGTTGATGACTTCCGGCTGATTGGAAAAGTCGGGACCGGAATTGACGAAACCACCCAGTTTGACGACCCGCTTGATCCTGTCGAGATCACCACCGGCGGCGGCTTTCGCCTGGGCCAGCAGGTTCAGCCCGCACAGCCGGGCTGCCTGATAGCCGTCATCGACGCTCAGGTCTTCGCCGACCTTGCCGGTGTATTCGATTTTGCCGTCCTTGAAGGTGATCTGCCCGGCAATGAAGATCAGCTTGCCGCTGACCACGTATGGGATGTAATTCGCGGCAGGGGCCGCCGCTTCCGGAAGTTCGATGCCCAGTTCCTGCAAGCGTGTTTCAATTTTGCCAGCCATGATAATGCCTCTTCGTTGAAGTTAACGGTTTAATGATGAACGCCCGGTACGCGGCATTCAGAGTTGGACGACATCGCCTTCCCTGGGTGCCAGGCAGACGACACTGCTGCCGAGTTCTTCAAGCTTTGCCCTGGCCGCCACGTGTTTGGCGTCGATATCGTCGTCATCCTGATCCGGGTCGTGGTGGAACAGATACAGTTCCTTGATCTCGGCGCGGTGTGCCAGTTCGCAAACCTTGGACACGCATGAATGCCCCCAGTTGACCTTGGTCTTGTATTCTTCATCGGTATAGGTGGTGTCGGTAATCAGCACATCGGCCCCGCGGATGAACTCGATCATCGTTTTTTCATAGTGGGCGTCAAAGAAATCGCTGTCGTTCAGGTACAGTTCCTGATCGGTCACATAGCAGACCGACCGGTTGTTGTAGTTGACGCGGTAGCCCAGTGCACGGCCCGGGTGCGCCAGCAGTTTCGTCTGCACCTCGATCCCGTCAACGTCGTGGGTACCCTCTTCAAGATTGCGGAAGTAGGTGCGCGCGGAAAATTCCGTCAGCGTGATCGGGAAATAAACACCGTCCATCTGTGCGGATATCAGTTCGCGCATGGTGATGTCGCCCTGCTTGGCGCCGAGGATTTCAAACTCGTTGCCCTGCATGTAGAGCGGTGCAAAGAAGGGAATTGCGTTGATGTGGTCCCAATGCGGGTGGGAAATGAACAGCTTGGCGTTGATGCGTTTCTTTTTGCCTGCCAACAGTTTGTTGCCCAGTTCCTTGATGCCCGACCCGCCATCGAAAATGAACAGATGCTGGTTGGGGAATTCTAGCGTGACGCAGGACGTGTTACCGCCATAGCGCAAGGCACCCGACCCTGTTTTCGGCAACGTGCCGCGCACGCCCCAGAAGGTCAGAGATATCTGATCGTCTATGATCGATTGCAGTTTTTCGGCAAAGGTATTCGGATCGATCGGCTTGCGGATAAAACCGTTGGCGCCGAGTTCAAGCGCACGGGCTTCGTCGGAAGGATAGGCCTTGGCGGATACGACGATGAAACGGGTGTTGTTCAGGGTCTTGTTGTCACGCACGCTTTTGCACAGTTCGAACCCGTCAATTTTCGGCATCATCAGGTCGGACAGGACGACATCCGGGCGCGATTTTTCAATCGCAGCCAGCGCGTTTTCGCTGTCGGTCATTGTCTGAACGTCAAACCCTGCATCAAGGAGGACAGTTTCGATCAGGGAGAGGGTGATCTCATCGTCATCGATGACGAGCACACTCGTTTTGCCGGCGGCAGCATCCATTTTATCGCGATCCTGTTTTCTGTCTTACCGCGACAATATAGACCGTGCAGGCATGTGTCGATATTTGAAAACGAATATATTCCAAGCACTTAGAGAGAATTTCCAAGCAAAAATGAGGCCGCTAGGCCCCATTTTCGTTACCGCTCCCCAAAAAAACGGGCACGCACCGGAACAAAATCCCGGTACGCGCCCCAAGTTTCCCAGGGAGGATCTCCATGCAATCTCATGAGATCGCCCTAATCATGTGCGGTGTTCCATCATGAACATCCCGTCGTTCCGCCGCAGGTGTTGCACTTGAGGCAGGTGCCGTTGCGGACCAGTGTGAAGTTGCCGCACTCGCCGCAAGGATCACCCTCGTAACCCTTCATCCGGGCTTCACGGACCTGCGTCATGTGCGTATCGGTCTTTTCCATGACCTCGGCCGAAACCGCGACAGTCGTTGCCTGTTCGCTCACGACCTGTGTCTGGCCGCCGCCGGAAGCCACCTGCTGGTTAGACTGTGCCGGTGCAGCAGCTGCTGCTGCGGCGCGCTTCGCCTTGGAGCCGTTGATCACCAGGAACTTGGTGCGCATGTAGCCCATGCTGGCCCCGGCCGGGAGATCGTTATTCGGCAGGTCGGACTCGGCCGAACCGGAGCCGATGCTGTCAGGTGTCAGATCACTCGGCTCGACATGCGCCAGATCATTGCGGCCCATGTAGCTGACGGCAAGTTCACGGAAGATGTAGTCGAGGATTGACGTCGCCATCTTGATGGTGTCGTTGCCGCGCACGATGCCTGACGGCTCGAAGCGGGTGAAGGTGAAGGCCTCGACATATTCCTCGAGCGGCACACCGTACTGCAGACCGATGGACACCGCGATGGCGAAGTTGTTCATCAGCGAACGGAAAGCAGCGCCTTCCTTGTGCATGTCGATGAATATTTCACCGATCTTGCCGCTCTCGTATTCACCGGTACGAAGATAGACCTTGTGGCCGCCGACGGTGGCTTTCTGGGTATAACCCTTGCGGCGATCCGGGAGGCGTTGGCGTTCCGCGATATAACGCTCGATGATCCGCTCGGTGATGGCTTCGGCGCGAGCCACCAACGGCGTTTCGCTGAGTTCGGCGGCGACGTCATCCGCATCTTCCACATCATCGTCGATCAGCGATGCCGACAGCGGTTGCGACAGCTTGGAACCGTCACGATAGAGCGCATTGGCCTTGAGGCACAGACGCCACGACAGCAGGTACGATTCCTTGCAATCCTCAACCGTTGCCGAATTCGGCATGTTGATGGTCTTGGAAATCGCACCGGAAATAAACGGCTGAGCCGCTGCCATCATGTGGATGTGGCTGTTGACCGAAAGGGCGCGTTTGCCGATGCGTCCGCACGGGCTGGCGCAATCGAACACGGCGAGGTGTTCTTCCTTCAGGTGCGGCGCCCCTTCGACCGTCATCGCGCCGCAAACATAAGTGTTGGCAGCTTCGACATCGGCCTTGGAGAAACCGATCGCCGTCAGAAGGTTGAAGTTGAGGTCATCCAGCGATGCCTTTTCAAGCTTCAGAATCTCGGTGCAGAAAGCTTCGCCGAGCGTCCATTTGTTGAAGGCGAACTTGATCTCGAACGCTTCGCCCAGGTTTTTCTCGACCTTGGCAATGGCGTCGTCCGTGAACCCTTTGGCTTTCAGGGTTTCGTGGTTGATCGCAGGTGCCCCCTTGAGCGAGCCGTGACCGACGGCGTAGTCGATGACGTCCTTGATCTGCTCGGTGTTGTAGCCCAGCGTCGTCATCGCCTGCGGAACCATCGAGTTGATGATCTTGAAGTAGCCGCCGCCGGCGAGCTTCTTGAATTTCACCAGCGCGAAATCAGGCTCGATCCCGGTTGTGTCGCAATCCATGACCAGACCGATGGTGCCGGTCGGCGCGATCACCGTGACCTGTGCGTTGCGGTAACCGTGATGCTGGCCGAGCTGGAGCGCACGGTCCCAGGCTTCCGCCGCCGCTGCGGAGAGGGCGTCGTCAGGGCAATCGCCTGCATTGAACGGCACCGGATTGATCGACAGGCCTTCATAACCCTGGCTTTCACCGTGCGCGGCACGGCGATGGTTGCGGATGACCCGCAGCATCTGCTCGGCGTTCGGCTCGTAACCCGGGAAGGCGCCGAGCTGTTCGGCCATGGCGGCGGAAGTCGCATAGGACTGACCGCACATCAGCGACGTAATGGCGGCACAGATGGCGCGGCCTTCGGCGCTGTCGTAGGGAATGCCCGCTGCCATCAGGAAGCCGCCGATGTTGGCGTAGCCCAGACCAAGTGTCCGGTAACGATAGCTCAACTCGGCGATCTTCTTCGACGGGAATTGCGCCATCAGCACCGAGATTTCCAGCGTGATGGTCCACAGCGTCACGGCGTGGGTGAAACCGGCAACATCGAAAATGCCGTCCGCGCCGCGGAAGTTCATGAGGTTGAGCGACGCCAGATTGCACGCCGTATCGTCCAGGAACATGTATTCCGAGCACGGGTTCGAGGCATTGATGCGCCCGGATTCCGGGCAGGTATGCCATTCGTTGATGGTGGTATCGAACTGGATACCCGGATCGGCACAGGCCCAGGCCGAATAACCGACATCATCCCACAGCTTGGCGGCGCTGACGCGCTTGTCGACCTTGCCGTCCTTGCGGCGGATCAGGTCCCATTCACCATTATCGAGAACGGTCTGCAGGAAGTCGTTGGTGACACGAACCGAGTTGTTGGAATTCTGACCGGAGACCGTGACATAAGCGTCGGAATCCCAGTCCGTGTTGTATTCCTTGAATTCCAGCGAGGTGTATCCCTGTCTCGCGAACTGGATGATCCGCTGCACGTAGTTTTCCGGGATCATTACCTTGCGGGCGGCACGGATCGCGGCCTTCAGCTCGGCATTTTCCTTGGGATCGTATTTCTTTTCGTCATCGAGCTCGCTTTCGCAGCAGGCCTTCATCACCGCGTTCAGGTGCGTGTTGGCAAGCTTGGAACCGGCCACCAGGGCCGCCACTTTCTGCTCTTCGATGACCTTCCAGTTGACGAACTTTTCGATATCCGGGTGGTCGATGTCGACGACGACCATCTTCGCGGCGCGGCGGGTGGTGCCGCCCGACTTGATGGCGCCGGCGGCGCGGTCACCGATTTTCAGGAAGCTCATCAGGCCGGAAGACTTGCCGCCGCCGCTGAGGGGCTCACCGTCACCGCGGATCGCCGAGAAGTTGGAGCCGGTACCGGAACCGTATTTGAACAGCCGGGCTTCACGCACCCAGAGGTCCATGATACCGCCTTCGTTCACCAGATCGTCGCTGACGGACTGGATGAAGCAGGCGTGCGGCTGCGGATGTTCGTAAGCGGACTGGGACTGGACCAGTTTGCCGGTTTCGAAGTCGACATAGGAATGACCCTGCGCCGGGCCGTCGATCCCGTATGCCCAGTGCAGACCGGTGTTGAACCACTGCGGGGAGTTCGGCGCACCGGACTGATTGGCGAGCATGAAACGCATTTCATCGAAATATGCGCGGGCGTCTTCTTCGCTGTCGAAGTAGCCGCCTTTCCAGCCCCAGTAGGTCCAGGTGCCGGCAAGCCGGTCGAATACCTGCTTGGCGCTGCTCTCACCGACGAAGCGTTCTTCTTCCGGCAGTTTGGCCAGGGCCTTGTCGTCAGGCACCTTGCGCCACAGCCATGACGGGACCGAGTTTTCCTCGACCGCCTTCAGGGCTGCAGGGACACCGGCTTTGCGGAAATACTTCTGCGCCAGGACGTCGCTCGCAACCTGAGAGAATCTTTTCGGGACTTCAAGCTCGTCGAGCCTGAAGACGATAGACCCGTCCGGGTTGCGGATCTCACTCGTCGTGGTGCGAAATTCAAGCGCATCATAAGGTGATTGGCCGTCGGTCGTGTAGTGTCTCGAAATACGCATCTTTCCCCCGAATAGATGTCTAGGGTTTACAACTCATGTTTCTACTGGACCTTTGACGGCCCCCCGGTTGCCCTACGGCGGCGGTTATTCCGCTGCTCGAAGCGATAAAGTGATGAACACTAGATATCGTGTCTGCCCAGGTGCAACGGTCGATATCTAGACATAGCTGTAATTCAGGTTCAACAAGATTTCGTCCCTCGAGCGTCAAAAAAACGCAATATTTTGGGTTGACAATTTTCATAGTACGCCGCGACCCGCAGAATTCCGGGGGTAATGGTTTTTTGTGAGACAGCAGAATTTTGACGTCGGTCAGGCGAAGAAATTTACCGCCAATTTTAACCAATTTTACTTGGGTCGGTGGGAATCCGGCAGACTCCCTCGCGAAATATTGTTAATCGGCAATTCGTTACTTTTGAAACAAGTTGTCCTGGTGAACGTGGATTCAGGTGCGATTCGTTTGATCCGCGCACTTTGTGCAGACTGATTCCGCCGATGCGTCAAGGTGGAACACGGGGTTCGGAGTTTTCTTGCCGCTGCAAAGGTGAAATGCGATATTACGCACGCGCACCTGTTCGGTGCCGCCAGCACGCTGTATATCAGCACCGGACCAGTGACAGACAAGAACGGATAAGCACATTGATGAGCATCGGCACTCTATTTTATACGTGGCTTAACGGCCGGCAGGTCGGTGCCGATGAATTCGGCAACCGCTATTTCGAAGCCAAGAACGGCGCCAAGCTGCACAACCGGCAGCGCCGCTGGGTTCTGTTCAAGGGCGAAGTCGAAGCCTCCAAGGTGCCGTCGGAGTGGCATGCATGGCTTCATCATATGACACCGGAACCGCTGACCGACGAAGCGGCCAGGTCGCGTCCGTGGCAGAAACCGCATCAGCAGAATATGACCGGCACGATCAACGCCTATCGCCCCAAGGGGCATGATTTCCGTGGTGGCCAGCGTGCCCATGCCACCGGCGATTACGAGGCGTGGTCCCCCGAATGAACGTCGAAACGAAGGAAATCACGGTCGGGGCGGTCGTCTTCGCGGTTTTCCTGGGTGTGATAATCTACCTCTACAGCGGGCGGAGCGACGTTGCCAATGAAGGCAGCGGCACCCGTGTTTCTGCAAGCTTCAATCGTATTGACGGTCTGGTCGAAGGGGACCCGGTATATCTGTCCGGGGTTCGCGTCGGTTCCGTCGAAAAGATGTGGCTCAACGAGAATTTCCGTGCCGTCATCACGTTCTGGATCAGGGATGGTGTCAAAGTTCCAAAAGACAGTTCGGCCGCCATTCATACCGATGGTCTGTTCGGGTCCAAGTTCGTTGTTCTGGAGCCCGGTGCCGAGGAAGCGCCGATGGAAAACGGACATACCATTACCTTTACGCAGGACGCAGTCGTTGTGTCCGAGCTGCTGGACCTGATCATTTCCGAAGGCAAGGCCAATCGCGCCCAGGAAAAGAACAAGTCCAACACCCAGTAACCGGCATTTTCCGGGAGAGTGAACATGAAGAAAAATGCGGTTGAGACAATCCTGGGCGCAGTGGTGCTGGTGGCGGCGGTGACGTTCCTGGTCTTCGCCCTGAATACGGCACAGGTCAGCACGGTTAAGGGCTACAACGTTTCGGCGGCGTTCCTGAAGGTCGGCGGTCTAACCAGCGGCAGCGATGTCCGCATCAACGGAATCAAGGTCGGTACCGTCGATGATCTTGAACTGGACGGCAGAACCTTTGACGCCGTGGTCAGAATGTCGATCCGTTCGGATGTGAAAATTCCGACGGACAGCGTGGCGTCGATCGGCAGTGCCGGAATCGTCGGCGGTAAATTCGTCAGTATCCAGCCCGGCGGTTCCAAGGACGTTCTTGCTGTGAACGGCAAGATTTCCCGCACCAAGGATTTCAAGTCCCTGGAAGACCAGGTCGGTGAAATCATCTTCCTGGCGACCGGGGGCGGGGGCTGATTTTCGCCGCCATGCGATATCCGGACTTTCCTGTCAGAGCCCGGGGCTGGCTTGCTGCCGGTCTCGTTGCCTTTTTCGCTGTCGTGCTGCCGGCCAGGGCCGATCCCCATGCTGTCGCCGTGCTGCAGACCCTTGATAAGGTGACGGCGCGGGTCAACACCATCGATGTCCGTGTCGGCTCGACGGTGCGTTTCGGTACACTGCTGATCCGTGTCGACCATTGCGACAAACGCCCGCCCGAAGAACCCCCGGAAAGCACGGCATTTCTGGAGATCGCCGAACAGCGCCCGGACGAGAAGCCGGTGCTGATCTTTGCCGGATGGATGTTTGCGTCCAGCCCGGCCCTGAATGCCCTTGAACATCCGGTCTATGACGTCTGGGTACTCGACTGCAAGGAACGCATCGCGACCGACAATTAACCAGCCTAGCCGTGGGGATAAAAAACCACAGGCAAAAAATGGGCGAAATATCCGACAAAATTAGTCAAGATTACATCCGTCAACAACCGTTGGATGCGCACGATGGACGGCATTTCCAGAGATCAGCATGCCCCGAACTGGGTCGATGTCCTTGACGCGACATCATTGGGCGACAAACCCAAAGTCGTGAAGCCTGAAGGCCGTCAGATCGTCATCTTCAAAAGTGCCGGCAATATTTATGCGTGCAACAACCGTTGCCCGCACGAAGGCTATCCGTTGGCCGAAGGTACGCTCAGCGACGGCTGCATCCTGACCTGCAACTGGCATAACTGGAAATTCGATCTGGGATCGGGGGCGACACTCGTCGGCGGCGACCGGTTGCGCCGGTATCCTGTCAGGATCGAAGACGGGCGTGTGCAGATCGATCTCGCTGACCCGCCGCGCAGCCAGATCGTCAATGCCGCCATCGAAGACCTGCTCGACAGCTTCGACGGTCACGATTACAGCCGCATGGCGCGTGAAATCGCCCGTATCATCAAGGCCGGGGGCGACCCGCTTGATGCCGTCCGCACCACGGTTTCGTTCACCCATGACAAGTTCGAGTACGGCATGACCCATGCCCTGGCCGTCGCTGCCGACTGGCTTCATTTTTATCATGCCGCACCCGTCGATGCTGCACGGCAATTGACCTGCATCACCGAAATAGTCGCCTATCTGGCATGGGATACGCGCCGGCAGAAATCCTTTCCGTTTACGACGGCGGCCTTTGTCTTTGATGCCAAAACCTTCGAAGCCGCGATCGAAAACGAAGACGAGGAAACCGCGATTGCCCATGTCCGGGGCGCGGTGCAGGCCGGTCTCGGCTTCGATGATCTGTATGAAAGTCTCGTCCGTGCCGCGCTCGCGCATTATCAGGATTTCGGCCATGCCCTGATCTATGTGGTCAAGGCACGGCAATTCGTTCAGGCCTGCGGCGGGGATGTGCTTGAGCCGGTCCTTTTGCAGCTGGTCCGCTCACTGGTTTATGCCACGCGCGAAGACCTGATCCCGGAATTCAAGGCATATGCACCTGCGTTGCAGGACTGGACGCCGGGGCAGGGCGCACCCGATCCGGACATCCTGCAGAGCAGCGGCGTGGCCCGGGTTCTCGACGAAATCCGCACCCGTGGGGCCGACCCGCTGACGACCTACAATGCGCTGGTCGATGCCGCGTCGTGGCAGATGCTGCATATGGACCTGAGTTATTCACTGGCGACGAACGGCCCGGTTCAGGAAAACGTCGGCTGGCTCGACTTCACCCATGCGCTGACCTTCGCCAATGCCGTGCGCCTTGCCTGTACCGATTTTCCGGAACTCTGGCCGGCGGGCCTGTTGCAGATCGGCTGTTTCCTCGGCAGAAACGCACGTTATGTGGACGCTGCACAGGATGTGGACTCTTGGCGTGTCCCGAACCCGCTGGACGTTGCGCGGAGCGCCCGAGACGGGGCTGTCGATCACGGACAGTTCGAATACATCGTCGCCGCGCATATTCTGAAGCTCTCTCACGCCGTCACCGAAGAGATCGAAGCCCAGCCCGATGCCGTGTGGACAGACAACATCACAGCGGCGCTCAACCGGTTCCTCAACTCACCACTGAAACGCAAGCATCCGCTCCGAACCGCACGACAGGCATTGGACATGGTCGAACGGGAAGGGTGATTGTGGTCGTATCCCATTCGTCATGCTGAACCTGTTTCAGCATCCATATTAAGAAACAGACTTTATGGACCCTGAATCAAGTTCAGGGTGACGAGGTCCAAGTATGCTCAGGGTGACGCGTTTCAAGCCTGGTTCGCGCCGCTGAACATCCGCTCGAATTCGGCATGCAGGGTGTCGTTATCGATATAGGCCGGAAAAAGGCAATGTACGGCGAGGGCGGCCTCAAGCCTTTTCAGAAAATCCCGCGCCGGAATTTCAATGGCGCCGAAAGTTTTCAGATGATCGGTGACGAACTGGGTGTCGAGCAGCTTGAAGCGGCCGATCCGCAGCCGCGCGCACAGGTGGATCAGGGCCACCTTGGACGAATCCGTGACCCGCGAAAACATGCTCTCGCCAAAAAACACGCCGCCCAGTGCGACCCCGTACAGACCGCCCGCCAGCCGGCCGTCGACCCAGGTCTCGACGCTATGGGCGTAGCCCATCCGATGCAGTTCAATAACCGCCTGTTCGATCTGCGGATTGATCCAGGTTTCGCCGCGCTCAGGGGTGCGCTTGCCACATTCGGCAATCACCCCGGCGAAGTCGCTGTTGCAGCGGATCTCAAACGCCCCCTTGCGGATGGTTTTGCGCAGGCTTTTTGAAATATGCAGGGTGTCGAGAGGCAGTATGCCGCGGTTTCGGGGATCGATCCATGAAATGGAGGTCGCGTCACGGCTTTCGGCCATCGGAAAGACGCCGACGGTATAGGCCCGAAGCAGCAGTTCGGGGGTTAGTTCGAAGTCGTCTGAACTCCGGTTGCTCATCGTCCTCCGTCGGCTTCGATTTTCTTCAGATACTCTTCAAGCCAGTGGATATCGTAGGCCCCATTGATGAAATCGTCATTCAAAATCAGTTCCTGATGCAACGGGATCGTCGTCTTGATGCCGTCGATCACGAATTCCGTCAGCGACCGGCGCAGCCGCATCAGGCATTCGCCGCGGTTGCGGCCATGCACGATCAGCTTGGCGATCATGCTGTCGTAGTGGGGCGGCACGCGGTAGCCGGAATACAGTCCGCTGTCGACCCTGACACCCAGCCCGCCCGGCGCATGGTATTCGTTCACAAGCCCGGGTGAAGGGGTAAAGGTAAACGGGTCTTCGGCATTGATGCGGCATTCGATCGAATGCCCGTGGAAGCGGATGTCTTCCTGTTTGTAATCCAGCGGTTCACCGGCGGCGATGCGAATCATCTCGCGCACCAGATCAAGGCCGGTCACGGCCTCGGTAACCGGGTGTTCTACCTGCAGGCGGGTATTCATTTCGATAAAGAAGAACTCGCCGTTCTCGTAGAGGAATTCGACTGTGCCGGCAGAACAGTAACCGAGCTTTCGTACCGCATCGGCGACGGTTTTGCCGATTGCGGCCCGTTCCGATGAATTGAGCGCGGGCGAGGGCGATTCTTCGAGAACCTTCTGATGGCGGCGTTGCAGCGAGCAGTCGCGCTCACCCAGATGCACCACATTGCCTTCCTGATCGGCCAGGACCTGCACCTCGATATGGCGCGGGCGGTCCAGATAGCGTTCCATGTAGACGGCACCGTTGCCGAAAGAAGATTCGGCTTCGTTGCGGGCCATATCAAAGGCATCGTGCAGGTCTTCTTCGCTGAGCGCGACCTTCATCCCACGTCCGCCGCCGCCGGCCGCCGCCTTGATCAGCACAGGATAGCCGATTTCATTGGCCCATTTCCTGGCATGTTCGAAGTCAATAACTTCGCCGTCCGATCCAGGCACGCAGGGAATGCCGGCATCGCGGGCGGCCTGCTTGGCGGTGATCTTGTCCCCCATCAGGCGGATGTGTTCCGCCGTCGGGCCGATGAACTTGATTCCGTGCTCGACAACCATTTCAGCGAAGTCGGCATTTTCGGACAGGAAACCATAGCCAGGGTGTATGGCGTCGGCGCCGGTTATCGAGGCGGCGGACAGAATGGCAGAGGTGCTGAGATAGCTGTCCTTGGCCGACGGCGGGCCGATGCAGACACTTTCGTCGGCAAGCCGGACATGCATGGCATTGGCGTCGGCGGTGGAATGAACGGCGACGGATTGAATCCCCATTTCGCGGCACGCCCGCATGATCCGGAGGGCGATTTCGCCACGGTTGGCGATAAGGACCTTTTCAATCATCGGGGACCCGGTCACTCGATGATGACCAGCGGTTCGCCGAATTCGACCGGCGTTCCGTCGCGGACCAGAATGCGTTTCACGGTACCGGACCTGGGCGCCGAAATCGGGTTGAAGACTTTCATGGCTTCGATCAGCAGAAGCGTGTCGCCTTCCTTGACGGTATCGCCTTCATTGCAGAATGCATCGCTCTTGGGATCGGGCGACAGATAACAGACACCGACCATCGGCGAGTTGACCGCGCCCGGGTGGTTGGTGAAATCATCGGCGGCCGGGGCTGCTGCACTCGCTGCGGGTGAAGCCGGTGCCATCGGGGCCGGTGCTGCATAGGACACAGCGCCGCCGCCGCGCGAGACCCTGATCTTGCTGTCGCCTTCCTCGATCTCGATTTCGCCGAGACCGGTTTCATCAAGCAAACCGGCAAGGGTTCGGATCAGTTCCTCATCGACCTTTACGCCGGATTTAGCTTCCTTGGACATTCTCTAGTTACCCCCGTCTAGCCGTTTCGCCACGGCCTCAATTGCCAATTCGTACCCGAATGAGCCTAACCCGCAAATCATGCCGTCCGCCGCGCGGGCGATGTACGACTTGTGGCGGAACGACTCACGCTGGTGAATATTCGATAGGTGAACCTCGATGATCGGCATGTCGCACGTATTCAGGGCATCGAGCAGCGCCACTGACGTGTGCGTATAGGCGGCGGCATTGATGATAATGCCGGCCGCAGCCGTTCGGGCTTCCTGGATCCAGCCGACAAGCTCGCCTTCGATGTTGGATTGCCGGAAATCGATACCGACGCCGAGTTTCTCAGCACGCGCACGGCACCTGGCTTCGATGTCGGCCAGGGTTTCGGAACCGTAAATTTCCGGCTCACGGGTGCCCAGCATGTTCAGATTGGGCCCGTTCAGAATGAAAATCGTGCTCGGCATTCGTTATCTTGTCCTTACAGCCCTTGAAAGGCCCGGAGATTCGGTATTTTTATATCATGCCGCACTGCATGGGAAACAGGACGAATTCTCGGCCCCGCCGCGTTGAAAAAAAGCTGCCGCCGACCCATACTTATGGGAGCACGATAGGAAAGACGAATGAACATTACGATCAATGGTGAAAACCGCGAATTCGGCGCCGAACTGAGCGTCGACGGTCTGTTGCGTGAAATCGGTCTCGACCCGGCGAAAGTCGCCGTCGAGCGCAATCTGGAGATCGTCCCCAAGTCGACCTATGGCCAAACCCATGTCGCGGATGGGGACAAACTCGAAATCGTGCATTTTATCGGCGGCGGTGCACCGGACGGTGTGTCCGTGGATGACGACCCGCTTGTCATTGATGGCCGGACCTTCAAATCCCGGCTGATCATCGGCACCGGTAAGTATGCCGATTACGAAATCAATCGTCTGGCCTGTGAGGCTGCGGATATCGACATGATCACCGTCGCCGTGCGCCGCGTGAACCTGACCGATCCGGATCAGCCGATGCTGGTCGATTACATCGACCCCAAGAAATACACCTATCTGCCGAATACCGCCGGCTGCTTCACCGCAGATGATGCGGTTCGCACGCTCCGCCTGGCCCGTGAAGCCGGTGGCTGGGATCTGGTGAAGCTGGAAATTCTGGGCGAAGCAAGGACGCTTTATCCGATGATGCCGGAAACCATCGAAGCCACGGCCAAACTGACGGAAGAGGGCTTCCGCGTCATGGCCTACTGCTCGGACGACCCGATTCTCTGCAAACGTGTCGAGGAAGCGGGTGCCGTGGCGATCATGCCGCTGGGGGCGCCGATCGGCTCCGGTCTCGGTATCCAGAACCCGGTCAATATCCGCCTGATCATCGAACAGACCGACGTCCCCGTGATCGTCGATGCCGGGGTCGGCACGGCGTCCGATGCCGCGATCGCCATGGAGCTCGGCTGCGACGGGGTTCTGATGAACACCGCCATCGCCGGCGCAAAAGACCCTGTCGGCATGGCGAAAGCGATGAAACACGCGGTGATCGCCGGGCGGCTTGCATACCTGTCAGGTCGCATGCCGCGCAAGATGTATGCCGATCCGTCCTCTCCGCTGTCCGGCCTGATCTGATCAAAACCTGATAACAGCGTTTACTTGCCATGAATATCCGTGGATTATTCTGGACAGAACGGTACAGAATAATCATACGAGGCAAACAACATGGCCCGACCCAAAGCTTTCGATGTCGATGACGCGCTGGCCAGTGCCATGAACGTCTTCTGGTCGAACGGCTACAAGGCGACGTCACTGGGGGATCTGACGGACGCCATGGGCATTTCCAAATCCAGCATGTACGAAACCTTCGGCTCCAAGCACGATCTGTTTCTGTCGACCATCGATCATTACATCCGCACCGTTACCCGCCAGATTTCCGGCGCCGCCCACATTGATGCCCCGGCACGCAAGGTGATCCGGGCCCTGTTCGACCGCGCCGTGCAGCGCATGGCTGAACCGAACAGCCGCCGGGGCTGTTTTCTGAACAACTGTGCGGTCGAGGTCTCTGTTCGCGACAGTGAAGCCGGGGCGCGGGTACAGCGCGGGCTTGAGATGATGGAAGAGGCGTTTCGCGCCCTCGTCATCCGCGGACAGCGTGAAGGCACGGTTTCGCCGTCCCATGATCCGAAGGCACTGGCACGGTTCCTTGTTTCGAGCCTGAATGGTATCCTTGTCATGGGGAAGGCGCAGACCGACACCGACAAGCTATATGACGTCGTCGACATCACGATGAATGCGCTGACCTGATCCGGCTAGTCAAAAAGCCCTGAAGGGGCGGGAGGACACAATGACACGGACCACACGCCGTATTCTGACCAGCCTTGTTCTTGCCGTGACATTTTTCATGGTGCCGCGCGCAGAAGCCGCAACGCTCAACGAAAGCGGGCTGCATGTGCAGCCCTGGTTCTCCGACAGCTTTCTTATTCTTGCGGAAGATATCGAAGATGCAGCGCAGAACGGCAAACGCCTTGCGGTATTCTTTGAGCAACGTGGCTGCCCGTACTGCAAGGAAATGCACGAGGTCAATCTGGCCCGCGATGAAATCAGTGACTACATCCGGAAGCATTTCACGGTCGTACAGTTGAACCTGTGGGGCTCACGCGAAGTCACGGACATCGACGGCAAAGCCATGGAAGAACGCGAACTGGCGCGGCGCTGGCGCGTCAACTTCACGCCGACGGTCGTCTTCCTCCCGACCCCCGATGAAATCGCAAAGGGCGAAACCGAAGTGGCGCGGATGCCCGGTTACTTCAAGCCGTTCCACTTCCTGTCGATGTTCGAATTCGTTCATCAGGGTGCGTACACGGATCAGAACTTCCAGCGCTATCTGCAGGACAAGTTCAAACGCCTCGAAGCCGAGGGTAAAAAGCCTGAGGTCTGGTGACCCATGTTCCAGAGGCCCCTCATCCTGTCCTTCTCCCAAGGGAGAAGGGACTCACGCATATGACCCCCTCTCCTTGGGGAGAGGGTGGCGTCTGTCACGGATTTGATCCGGGACAGCGCCGGGTGAGGGGTGTTTGCGGACTTAGCTTGCGAGAATATCCCTGAGCGCTGTCAGGGTGAAATCGATATCATCCGAGCTGACGTCGAGATGCGTTACAGCCCGCATGCGGGTTTCGGTCTGTGCGCCGATCCGGATGCCGCGCTCCAACAACTGCGCCGCCACATCACGGGCATTGATCCCGGTGCCGCCGACATCAAAGAAAACAAGGTTGGTTTCGCAGACGTCGTTCTGCAGCGTCACATCCTGAATTTCCTGTAACCCGGCATGCAGCCTGCGGGCGTTGTCATGATCGTCGCGGAGACGCTCCACGTGATGATCCAGCGCATAATTGCAGGCCGCCGTAACCATGCCGGACTGGCGCAGGGCACCGCCGAACTGGTGTTTGATACGAAACGCTTCATCAATGAAATCTGCCGGACCGGCGAGAACGCCGCCGATGGGGCAGCCGAGACCCTTGGAAAAATCGATCCAGACACTGTCGACCGGGGCGGCGAAATCAGCAGCCGTCGCGTTGCTTTCAACCACGGCGTTCATCAGCCGGGCGCCGTCCATGTGCGCAATGATATCAAGATCGTGCGCGGTATCCGCGACCTCCCTGATGGTATCGATGGGCCAGATGCGCCCGCCGCCGAGATTCGATGTATTTTCAATATTGACGATTTTCGGACGCGGAGCGTGCCGGCCCGGGTTGGCAACGGCCTTGCGGACATCGTCACCGCTGAAGATACCCTGCGGGCTGTCGATGGTGGTGATCATCAGGCCGGAAAGCGCCGCCGGTCCACCGGTTTCAAACAACAGGGCATGGCCGGTCTTGTCCATGATGATGGCGTCACCCTGCCGTGCCCAGACGCGATAGGCGATTTCATTGCACATGGTGCCCGACGGCAGATAGACAGCCGCTTCCTTGCCGACCAGTTCGGCGACCCGTTCCTGCAAGCGGTTGGTGGTCGGGTCTTCGAGCGCCTGCTCGTTGCCGCACTCGGCTTCGGCCATGGCCTTGCGCATGCCGGCGGTGGGCTTGGAATTGGTATCGGAGTAAAGATCGACACGGAGCTTTGCGGCGATGTCCGCAGCTTTGCGGGCGTTCCCGAGGATATCGACTTTCATACGGCTGGTTCTCCGTGACGCAAAAGTCCAGATCAGCTTTTAGAGAACTGAACCTCTTTGGTGAGGAAGGCGGGCATATGCTCACCCCAGGATGAATCGTCGTCCTTCTTGTTGTCACGCTTGCCGGATTGTTTGGCAGGCTGTTTTTCCGCCGGCTTGTTGTCTTTCTTGGGGGCGGACCGGGACGGCTTTTTCTTTTCGGGTTGGGAATCGGCTTTTTCCGCAGCCTTGGGAGACTCGTCAGATTTTGCATCAGACTTCGCATCGGACTTGCTATTAGTCTGGGTATCGGACTTCGGTTTGGCGTTGCGGTCGCGGCCACGCTTCGGTTTTTCTTCGGACTTTTCTGGCGTCTTTTCAGGCACATCCGATTTGGCGGTCTTCTCAGCCTTGTCGGCTTGTTCCGTCTTATCGGCAGGTTGCTCAGCCGTTTCCGCACTCTCGGATTTGACGGCGTTGCCGCTATCCAGATCGAGGACCGGGATCGGCTTGCCGATCAGTTTTTCAATACCGTCGAGGTATTTCTTTTCTTCCGGCATCATCAGCGAGAAGGATGCGCCCTTGCGTCCGGCACGTCCCGTACGTCCGATGCGGTGCACATAATCTTCGGCATGGGTCGGCAGGTCGAAGTTGAAGACGTGGCTGACCGTCGAGATATCAAGCCCGCGTGCGGCGACATCCGAGCAGACCAGGATCGTGACTTCGTTTTTCTTGAACTTGTCGAGGGTATCCATCCGTACCGACTGCACCATATCGCCGTGCAGACGGGCAGCGTTGACGCCGTGCTTTTCAAGCGAACGGTAAACCACATCGACATCGCGTTTGCGGTTACAGAATACCAGCGCGTTGGTCAGTTCTTTCTGCGCGCTGATCAGTTTGCGCAGGGCATCGCGTTTGACCTTCTGTGCCGCGCCCGGCGCACGGCCGGCGGACTTCAGCTTGATCAGACCCTGGGTGATCGTATCAGCGGTCGAGGCCGGTGCGGAAACAGAGATTTCCTTGGGATTGGACAGGAACTTGTCTGCCAGACGGCGGATTTCCTTCGGCATGGTGGCCGAGAACAGAAGGGTGGTGCGCATCGGCGACAGCAGGCTGACGATTTTTTCGACGTCGGGAATGAAGCCCATGTCGAGCATCCGGTCGGCTTCATCGATGACCAGAACCTTGACGTCGGTCATCAAAAGGTGACCACGTTCGAACACATCCAGCAGACGGCCCGGCGTGGCAATCAGAACATCGACGCCCCGGTTCAGTACCTTGAGCTGTTCTTCCATCGAAGACCCGCCGATCAGGAGCGCCTTCGAGAGTTTGTGATACTTGCCGTAGACTTCAAAGTTATCGGCGACCTGTGCTGCCAGTTCGCGTGTCGGCTCAAGGATCAGCGAGCGCGGCATGCGGGCCTTGGCACGGCCCTGCGCCAGAATCTCGATCATCGGCAGGGTAAAGGAAGCCGTCTTTCCGGTCCCTGTCTGGGCACAGCCCAATACATCACGTCCCATAAGGACCACCGGAATGGCTTTTTCCTGAATGGGGGTGGGTTCCTCATAACCGGCTTCGTGAACGGCACGGAGGAGTTCGTCGCTAAGACCGAGATCGGTAAATTTCATATGGAAGCGTTTTTCCTGAGATGCTGCTGCAATCCGCAATCAAGCCAAAGTGTTTCGGGCATCTCGCAAATATCATTAACGGATTGTGCGGAGTGTATGGTTTCAGCGGCTTAAGTCAATAACTTCCGCCCTTTTCCAAAGCGAAAGCTTAATCTAACGTCTGCTTATGAAAACATCATTACTGCTTTTACCGGGTTTACTCTGCGATAACGCCTTATGGGCCGGACAGGTTGCCGGGCTTTCGGATCACTGTGACGTGGTGGTCGCCGACATGACCCTTGATGACAGCATTGCGGGCATGGCATCCCGTGCGATCGCCGGCATGCCTGAAACCTTTGCTGTCTGCGGCCTTTCCATGGGCGGATATACGGCGATGGAGATCATGCGCCAGGTGCCGGACCGGGTCACCAGACTGGGCCTGTTCGATACATCGCCCCATGCCGATACCGAAGATCGCATGACGATCCGCCGGGATTTGATCGAACGGGTCAAGGGTGGCGGTTTTGCCGAAGTGATCGAGGAACATTTCCAGAAATTCGTCCATCCGTCACGGCTGAGCGATACGGCGTTGATGGATAAAATCCGCACCTCAGCCCTGAACGTCGGGCCGGAAGCCTACATGCGTCAGCAAAACGCCATCATAGGCCGTCTGGACAGCACGGAGAGCCTGAAACAGGTAAACTGCCCGACACTTGTACTCTGCGGCGCCGAAGACGCCCTGACCCCGCCACCGTTACATGACGAGATGGCGGACCTGATTCCAGGCGCGGCGCTTGTCAAAATTCCTGAAAGCGGCCACTTGCCGACCCTCGAACAGCCCGACGCCGTGAATGCCGCCATGAAAACCTGGCTGGGTGTCGCATAATGGACGGCAACGACGATACACTGAGCCGGGTTCTTGCCGGTGAAACCCGCGCAATTGCCCGGTTGATGTCCAGGGTTGAGGGACGTCCGGCGGATGTCGCCGGCCTGATGGCGGACATTCACAGGCACACCGGCAAGGCGCACGTCATCGGACTGACCGGCGTGCCCGGATCCGGGAAATCGACACTGGTGCACGCCATGGCCAAGGCAATCCGGGCACGGGGCAAAACAGTCGGCATCGTTGCCGTCGACCCGTCGAGCCCGTATTCAGGCGGCGCCATTCTGGGTGACCGGGTCAGGATGAGTGATCTGTCGACCGACAACGGCGTATTCATCCGCTCGCTGGCGACGCGCGGGGCGCTTGGGGGATTGGCGCGCGCCGCTCTCGATACCGTGGATGTGCTGGACGCCGCCGGCTTCGACGTGGTCATGATCGAAACCGTCGGAGTCGGGCAGGACGAGGTCGATATCGCCGAAGCGGCGCAGACCGTGCTTGTGGTTTCCGCGCCGGGGCTTGGGGACGGCATACAGGCCATCAAGGCCGGGGTGCTGGAAATCGCCGATATTCATGTGGTGTCCAAATGCGACAAGGATGAATCCAGCCGGACCGTTGCCGATCTTAAGGCGATGCTGCATCTGGGCTCAACCGCCCGCAACCGTTACGGCTGGGAGGTCCAGGTCTTGCGGACCAGTGCGGAAACCAGCCTCGGAATCGAAGACCTGGTCGATGCACTGGATACGCATCGCACACACCTTATCGAAAGCGGTGAGGGTGAAATCCGAAAGCGCCGTATTCTCGAGACACGCATCCTGAAAACGGCTGAAGACCTGTTGCGCCAGCGTATTGGCGAAGGTGATTCACTGACCCGCGCCGTCGACGGCGCACTTGGCGGCCATATGTCCCCCCGTCAGGCGGCGGAAGCGCTTTTGAAGAATATCTAGATTGGGATGTTTCTCCGTCGTCATCCCAAACTTGATTTGGGATCCATAACTTAACGTATTCGCCGGCACCCTGTTTATATGGACCCTGAATCAAGTTGGGGATTATCCCCTTGCCATACGGTGATGGATTTGGTATATTACTCGCATAGGAGATAGCGAGATGACCAAACCAACCACCCTTCGTCAGTTTTTCCAAAAGTTCCCGGATGATGATGCCTGTTTAAAGCATCTGTTCGACGTTCGTTTCGGCCAAGGCCACGAATGCCCGAAATGTAACCGGGAAGCGAAGTGGTATCCGATCAAGGCGGAACGTGCCTTTTCGTGCCAGTGGTGCGGACACCATATCCATCCGATGGTCGGGACGCTCTTTGAGAAGTCCCGGACACCTTTGCAACTGTGGTTCTATGCGATCTTCCTGTTTACGACGACCCGCCACGGTGTCAGCGCCAAGGAATTACAGCGCCAATTGGGCGTGACGTACAAATGCGCTTGGCGCATGG
Source organism: Rhodospirillales bacterium (assembly GCA_040218645.1). Lineage (GTDB taxonomy): Bacteria > Pseudomonadota > Alphaproteobacteria > Rhodospirillales > Casp-alpha2 > UBA4479. The sequence goes on along the minus strand of JAVJQZ010000002.1, from coordinate 436,773 downwards.
GCCATCAAATCCGCGAACATATGGCGGAAGTGGACGGCGACGATCCGCTTGGCGGCGTAGGCATTGACGTTGAAGTCGATGAAACGCTTATCGGCGGCTCAATCTCCGGTATGGGCCAAGGCTACAAGGGCAACAAGACGTGCGTTGTCGGTATGCTTGAGCGTGACGGTGAGATCGTTACTCAGGTCGTTAAGGGCCGCGACAAAGTGTCCATGAAAGGCGTCATCCTTACTCACGTTCTACCCGGCACCACGCTCCAGACGGACGAATTTGGCGGCTACAAGGACATCGACAAGTCCGGGTTCCGGCACGTCAAAGTGAACCATAATCGTGGTGAATACGCTCGCGAGGACGGCGCTGGCGTCAACGGGATCGAAAGCTACTGGGCGCAGTTAAAGCGCGGGATCAACGGAACGCACATTCACGTCTCCGGCAAACACCTTCCGAAATATGCCAAGGAATTTGAATACCGCTTCAATCGTCGGACTCGTCCCGAGAAGATGCTTTCGGAGCTTTTGACGACGTTTGAACCGACTTCTTGATGGTCGCGTCTAGCTTATCCATATCCCCGATCTCCGCTTCTCGCTCTTTAATAAAAAGCTCAACCTCTCCGGACTTACGGGCCGCAGACAGTGAGATGGGTTTGTTTTGATCCTTAGCTGGCTTCTTTGGCATCACTAATAAAAATCTTTGCTATTTCACCATCACGTAACGTCGGTTTAACCGTAGCGTGAATAGCGGTCTGCTGGTCAAGAGAATGTGAATATATATTTTCCGGCGTTTGAAGCGCCGGATCTGTTATTTTCACAAACAACTTGTTTCCCTCTTCCCCAACAATCTCTGCTTGTCCTGATCCAGTATCAAGATTAACTGCCCGTAGGCGCAGAATCATATTTACTTGGTCGCCAACCTGATCCGCACCGCGTGATCGAAGCACGTCTGCCGCCTGCTCATCAATTTCCGTTTCAAACTCTTGTCCTGGCCATAGTTTTTCTGACTTTACGGATCGTCCAACCGGTGTGGCGGCGTCTTCAAGTGAAGTGCGCATTTTGCCGGAAAGCTGATCAATATGGTCTTGAAGCCACGCCTTGTCCCGCATATGCCCATCATGAACCTTGCTTGCAAATTCGTCTTTGCGCTCCGCCATTTCCTTTATTATCTCCAGCATCGCTTCTGATTCACTCCGTCGGCCTAGTGACTTCTCTATTATTGCCCGCCAAATAGCTGGCAAGAACTCCGAAGCTAATTCAATAAGAGCCGGAGTATAAACTGGTAAATGACCAGTCTGCATCAATGCTATTAGTTCATATAATACACCATTTTCTTTTGGAACTCCAACATAATACCTAACTTTTTGACTATTTGGATGAAGATTTATTTTACCATCTAAATAAAAATTGGTAATAACATTGGCTGTTCTTGTGAAGCCCGAAAGAGAACTCCCTAATTCCCGGCCATCAACAAGGTGGTCATCTGCATAATGACCGCGATAGGTGACAATTGTGGGCTTGAATACATGTTCCTGCATGGTCGCCTCCCCTTTTGCGGGAAGGCTACAACCAAATAAAACCGGCGTCTATGGCAACGTATGCTGAGGGGATAATCCCCAATCAAGTTCAGGGTGACGGCAAAAATTATAAATAAACACCCCTCTCCCTTGGGAGAGGGTGGGACCCGCGTGCGTCAGCACGTGGGAGGGTGAGGGGCTTAAAGATACTTCCGGTACTTGATGAAGGGCGTTTTTTCACCGACACGGTCATAGAGCACGCGAGCGATGCTGTTGAACTCCTGGGTCATCCAGTACACCTCCGACGCATCGGCTTCAGTGGCTTTCTCATAGACCGCCTCAATCAGGGCCCGGCCGGCGCCACCGGTACGGGCTTCAGGATCGACGAACAGGTCCTGCAGATAGCACTTGTCGCGTCCCGTCCAGGTCGTGATGTGAAACAGATACTGTACGATGCCGATTACGGTGCCTTCGCCGGTGCAGGCGACCAGGCAATGCGGTGCATCGTCACTCATGAGTCTGTCCCACAGTTCTTCCGTCTGCGGATCGGTCACCGGGTGGCCGTAAAAAATCAGGTAACCATGCCAAAGTTCACGCCAGCGGTCTTTGTCCTGTCGGGCGAGGGGGCGGACAGTGATGTTCATCGGGTTGCTCCTTTAATGAACAGGCATGATCGATATCACATAATGGTCTTTTCAAAAGTACCTTAATACGCAAAATTACGGTACCAATTGGAGAGTCCCATGCCACAGGTTTCCGACCACGCGCCATTGCTGATGGTCGCCGTCGATCGTCACATCAGCACCCCCATGCATCGTCAGGTCTATGACCAGATCAGGGATGCTATTCTGGGCGGCCGTCTTGCCCCCGGACGCCGGCTGCCATCGACACGTGCGCTCGCCGACGAACTTGCGGTTTCCAGAAACACGGTTCTGGCGGCATATGACCAGCTTTTCGCGGAAGGATATACGGAAGGAGAGGTCGGTTCCGGCACGCGGGTGTCGCGGGTCCTGCCCGAAGACGTTCTGGCGGCACGCTCCGCCGCAGCCCGGCACGGGGCGTCGAGCATGATCCCGGAAGCGGAACTGTCGGAAAAGGGCCGGGCGTTGCTGGCATCGCGGCCGCGCGTGCACAGGCCCATCAAAGCGGATGCCTTTCGCCCCGGACTACCCGAAATCGACCGGTTCCCATGGACCCAGTGGAGCCGGATGATCGCCAAATTCTGGCGTAATCCACCACGCGCCCTTGTATCTTACGGCGACCCGGGCGGTCATATGCCGTTGCGGATCGCGATTGCCGATTATCTGCGTGCGGTCCGGGGTCTGAATTGCGTGGCCGAACAGGTCATCGTCACCGCAGGGGCCCAGCAGGCCATTGATCTGGCGGCACGCGCCCTGCTTGATCCCGGTGAAAAGGTCTGGATCGAGGATCCGGGTTATGCCGGCATTCGCGGTGTGCTGACGGCAACCGAGGCCGAACTGATCCCGCTGCCGGTCGATGATCAGGGGCTGGTCGTGTCCGAAGGTGTCAGGCGTGCGCCCGATGCCCGCATGGCCGTCGTCACGCCGTCGCACCAGTACCCGCTCGGCCCGGTGATGAGCCTCGCCCGGCGGCTTGAACTGCTGGAATGGGCGACGGAAAGTAACGCATGGATTCTCGAAGACGATTACGACAGTGAATACCGGTATGCCGGACGACCGCTGTCAGCCCTGCAGGGTTTGGACAGCACCGGCCGGGTGATCTATGTCGGCACGTTTTCTAAAGTCATGTTCCCGGCGATCCGTCTCGGATACATGGTGGTGCCGCCGGCGCTGGCCGATCCGATCATCCGAATTCGCCGCTCGCTGGATGACCAGACCGCCATCGTCATGCAGCCGGTCCTGACCGAATTCATCGAAAGCGGACACTTTTCGGCGCATATCCGGCGGATGCGGCTTCTGTATGCCGAACGTCAACAGGTTCTGATCGAAGCGGTGCGTTCGCGGCTTGGTGAGGTTATGACGATTGAACCCGATGAAGCGGGCATGCATGTGGTCGCCATGATCCGCCCGGAAACTGGGCTGAAGGATGCCGCCATCACCGACGCGGCAAACGCGCGGGGGCTCAGCATCTATCCGTTGAGCGAGTTCTATGTCGGCACGCCGGATCGTAACGGGCTTGTACTCGGCTACGCCGGATCATCGGTGCGCGAGATTAAACGCGGAGTGGAGAAGCTGGCGGACGTGATTGCAAAACTGAAGGTCTAGCCCCTCACCCTGTCCCTCTCCCAAGGGAGAGGGGACGCACGAAAAACCACCCTCTCCCTGGGGAGAGGGTGGCGCGTGTCCCGGACTTCTCCGGGACGGGCGCCGGGTGAGGGGAAGGCCGTAGACTTACCCCTCGGCCTTCATGCTGACGTAAGTACCAGGTGCGTCACAGATTGGCTTGAGCTTACCGTCGCCGGGTTTGCGGGCGTCGACCATGGCACCGCCGTTCTGATCCTTGACCCACTGATCCCAGTCCGGCCACCACGACCCGTCATGCTGAACGGCACCTTCGAGCCATTTTTCAGGATCGGCCGGCGTCTCGTCGTTGATCCAGTAGCAGTACTTCCCGGCAGCCGGCGGGTTGACGACACCGGCTATGTGCCCCGAGGCGGAGAGAACGAAGCGGATCGGCCCCTTGTAAAGCTGCGTCGCCTTGTAGGTCGGGATCCACGGTGCAATGTGATCTTCGCGCGTCGAGATGATGTACGTCGGCACGTTGATTTTGCGCAGGTCCAGCTTCACACCGTCGATGGTGATCCCGCCGGGTTCGACCAGCTTGTTGTCGAGATACATGTTTCGCAGATAGAAGCTGTGCATCGCCGCCGGCATGCGGGTCGAATCAGAATTCCAGAACAGCAGATCGAACGGGAAGGGGTCCTTGCCGAGCAGGTAGTTGTTGACCACGAACGACCAGACAAGGTCGTTGGCCTTCATCATGTTGAAGGTCGAGGCCATTTCGCTGCCTTCGAGATAGCCGCGCGAATTCATTTTCTCTTCGAGATTTTTCAGCGATGTGTCGTCGATGAACACGCCGAGATCACCGGCTTCCTCGAAGTCGACCATGGTCGTGAAGAAGGTCGCGGATTTCACGCCCTTCATCTTTTTTGCCGCCATGTAGGCCAGCGTGGTCGCGAGCAGGGTGCCGCCGATGCAGTACCCGATGGCATTGACTTCGCTTTCGCCGGTCGCCTGCTTGATCGCTTCGATGGCGGCCAGCGGTCCTTCGAGCATGTAGTCCTCGAAGGTTTTCATCGCCAGTTCGCGGTTAGGGTTGACCCAGGAAATCACGAATACGGTGTTGCCCTGTTCAACGGCCCACTTGATGAACGAGTTCTTTTCACGCAGGTCGAGGATGTAGAACTTGTTGATCCACGGCGGGCAGATCAGCAGCGGGGTCTTGGAAACCTTCTCCGTGGTCGGCGTGTACTGGATGAGTTCCATCAGATCATTGCGGAATACCACTTTACCCGGTGACGTCGCGACATTCTTTCCGACTTCGAAGGCATCCTCGTCGGTCATCTTGATCGACAGTTTGCCGCCGCCGCGCTCAAGGTCTTCGAGCAGGTTGCGCAGCCCGTTGACGAGGTTCTCGCCATGGCTCTCGATCGTCGACTGCAGCACTTCCGGGTTGGTCATCACGAAGTTGCTGGGCGACAGGGCATCGACATACTGCTTGGTGAAGAATTCGACCTTGGCCTTGGTTTTCTTGTCCAGACCTTCGACGTCACTGACGGTATTTTCCATCCAGTTTGACGTCAGCAAGTAGGATTGCTTGATGAAATCGAAGACATCGTTTTCCCAGGCTTCGCCCTTGAAGCGGCGGTCATCACGTGCCGGCTCGACGGTCGGACCGTTGTCCTGACCCATCATGCGGCTGGCCGTGTTCTGCCAGAGCTTCATGTAGTCCTGCCAAAGATTCATATTGGCTTCGACCATCTTGTGCGGCTGGGTCATCATCTTCGTCGTCATCTCGATGAAGGCATTGCCGATGTTCAGCGGGTCTTCCATACCGACGGAAGACGAGCCGGGCTTGGAATGACTGTTCAGGAAATCCTGGACCAGGCGTTGCGATCGTTCTGCGATATCGGCCATCGTTTCCGAAATCTGCGATTCGTCGACATCGACTTTCTGCTTGGATTGATCAGTCATTTCGTCACCTATCAGAAATCTTTGATAATTTGAGATTTCATGTTACCGAGTTTACGATATTCATGAAAATCAGGGCGCGGAACTCCGCGCACCTGTTACTTGTCAGGCCTATGTGGCCATGGCTATTGTGCAATGCAACATATTCCGGTGTTTGTAAAGATTTAACCCTTTGTGAGCAATGTAAAATCTTGCACAGATTGTATGTTATGCTTTCAATTGGGCAAGATAACAGAATAATAGGCTCAATCAGGGGGTCATCACAGGGTTATAGCTGTGAATACGGTTCGCGGACCGGACAGGTTCGCAAATAACGGATGAGGGAGTTTAGGGCGCAATGAAAAGAACGCTTGATACGATGGCGGATAAAACCGGCCAACACAGACTGCTCAAATGCATGATGATCGCGATCGGCAGTTCGCTGGCGCTGAGCGCATGCTCCAAGGTGCCGGATGCCATCAACCCCGCAGCCTGGTATGACTCCTCCAACAGTTCTGCGGCCAACGAAAGCGCAAACCCCAACGAAGGCAAGATCGACAAGCAGACCTCGGGCGAGACCCCGAACCTTGCCCGTGTCGATCAGCAGATGGCACAGCGTGAAAACATGACCAGTGGTCTCACCGCGGATACCGAAGGCCGTAAATACGCCGACAGCGTGCAGCGCCAGGATGAAGCGGCGCAAAGTTCGCTTTATGCCGAAGACAAGGCCCCGGCAGCACCGCAGGTCGAAGCACAGGGCGCGGCCCCCGCACCGCAGCCGGCGACTCCCGTAACTACCGCCGAAGCCGCCCCGGCACCGACAATCACGACGAAGGCACCGCCCACCCCGACGGTAACCCAGAGCGCGCAAGGGACGACGGATCAGGGCAATGTGACCTCGGTTTCGAGCGGTCCCGATCCGACCTATGGCGTCGATCCAGGCATGCGCGATCGTCTGCGCCAACAACTGGCAGAAATTCAGGCCCGCGCCGCCGATCAGGGTTCCCTGATTCCGTCCGACCTTGATAACGCTGGCGACGGCAATTCGACGGTTATCATCTCGTCAGGCGGCGTGGAAACATCGATGGCGGCCTCCGCCATGCAGTTCCAGAATGTCGGCAGCCAGCAACTTGCCGGTCTTGCCACAGGGCCGGTCTCGAATAACGGTGCGCTGCCGTTGCCGTCCGCTTCAACCAAGGTTGCGACGATCCTGTTCAAGAACGGTTCCAGCGGGCTTGACGCCAATGACCGCAAAATCCTGGCCGATGTCGCCCGTCTGCAGCGTGAAAACAACGCCACCGTTCGCGTCATCGGCCATGCCAGCCAGCGGACCCGAAATCTGGATATCTCGACGCACAAGATGGCCAACTACAAGGTTTCCATCAAACGTGCCAATCAGGTGGCGACGGAATTGCAGCGGATGGGGATTGCTTCCGAAAAAATCCTGACGGCTGCCGTCGGCGACAATCATCCGATCTATCTGGAAGTCATGCCATCGGGTGAAGCAGGGAACCGCCGTACCGAGATTTATCTCTCGAACTGACGCGGGTCGGTTTCTAACGATTTCAGGCTTGTAACGCCGTGTTCTTTCTGTGATGAAAGAGCGCCATGGAACGCGACTTTTACAAAATCCGACGTCTTCCCCCCTATGTCTTTGCCGAGGTAAACGACATGAAGGCGCGTGCGCGCGCTGCGGGGGCGGATATCATCGATTTCGGCATGGGCAATCCGGACCTGCCGACCCCACAGCATGTCGTCGACAAGCTCAAGGAAACGATTGATAATCCGAAGACCCACCGTTATTCGAATTCGCGCGGGATTCCCGGACTCAGAAAGGCCATTTCAAGCTATTACGGCAACCGTTTCGGTGTCGATGTCGACCCGGAAAAACAGGCCATCGTCACGCTCGGCTCAAAGGAAGGCCTGGCCAACCTGTCACAGGCCATCACAAGCCCCGGTGACGTCATTCTGGTCCCGAACCCGAGCTATCCGATCCACCAGTTCGGCTTCATCATAGCCGGTGCGGCGGCCCGCTCGATCCCGGTTCAGCCGGGGCCTGAATTCATGGCGGCGCTGGACCGTGCCGTGCAGCATAGCGTGCCGAAGCCGACCGCCGTGGTCCTGAATTACCCGAATAACCCGACCGCCGCGCTGGCCGACCTCGATTTCTATTCGGAAGTCGTCGATTTCTGCCGCCATCACGGTATCTGGATACTATCCGATCTGGCTTATGCCGAAATTTATTTCGACGGCAATCCACCGCCGTCGATCCTGCAACTGCCCAAAGCCTGGGACGTCGCCGTCGAATTCACCTCGATGAGCAAAACCTACTCCATGCCCGGCTGGCGGATCGGTTTCGCGGTCGGTAACGAAAGGCTGATTTCCGCCCTCGCACGGGTGAAATCCTATCTTGATTATGGCGCTTTTACACCGATCCAGGTTGCCGCGGCAGCGGCGCTGAACGGGCCGCAGGACTGTGTTGACGAGGTCCGGAGTATCTATAAGGAACGCCGCGACATTCTGATCGACGGTCTGAGTGCAGCCGGGTGGGAGATTCCGTCACCGCCGGCAACGATGTTCGCCTGGGCGCCGATCCCGCCTGCTTTCAAGAACATGGGCTCCATCGAGTTTTCAAAGCTGCTGCTGAGTGAAGCCGAGGTTGCGGTGGCACCGGGGCTTGGTTTTGGCGAACACGGTGACGACCATGTCCGTATCGGACTTGTGGAAAACGTGCAGCGCACACGTCAGGCCGTCCGTAACATCAAGAATTTCCTCAAAAGCCACGGGGTGAATGCGTCGCCGGCTGATCAACGCAGCAAGGAGGCATCATGAGCGCACTCAGGATCGGCATAGCCGGATTGGGAACCGTCGGCACAAGCACGGTTCAGGTCATCGAGACTCATAAGGAACTGCTGTCTTTGCGGGCCGGTCGCGATATCGACATCGTTGCCGTGTCGGCCAGATCCAGGACGCTCGACCGGGGAATCGATATTTCCGGTTTTGACTGGTACGACGACCCGACCCTGATGGCCGACGCCGATAATATCGATCTGATCGTTGAACTGATCGGTGGCTCTGACGGTATCGCCAAGGCGCTCGTCGAAAACGCCCTCAAGGCCGGCAAGCATGTCGTTACCGCGAACAAGGCCCTGATCGCCCATCATGGGAATGAATTGGCCGCCCTGGCGGAAGAAGCAGGTGTCGCGCTTTATTGCGAGGCCGCCGTAGCCGGTGGCATTCCGATCCTGAAAGGTCTCAGCGAAGGCCTTGCCGCAAATGAAATCAAGCGCGTGTACGGCATTCTGAACGGGACCTGTAACTACATCCTGACGGAAATGCGCGATACCGGCCGCAGTTTCGAGGATGTCCTCGAAGAAGCGCAGAAACTCGGTTATGCTGAGGCCGATCCGAGCTTTGACGTCGACGGGATCGATACCGCGCACAAACTGGCAATCCTGTCTGCCATTTCATTCGGCACGAAAATCGATTTCGACGGCATTCATGTCGAAGGTATCCGTGACATTGCCCCCATCGATCTCGACTTTGCCGAGGAACTGGGATTCGGCATCAAGCTGCTGGGCATAGCGTCGATAAACGATGGCGTCATCGAGCAACGGGTGCACCCGTGCATGGTTCCCAAGGATGCCCCGATCAATCTGGTCGAAGGCTCTTTCAATGCCGTGGTTGCCGAAGGTGATTTCGTCGATTCAGTACTGAACGAGGGACGCGGTGCCGGGGGCGGTCCGACGGCTTCTGCCGTTGTCGCCGATATTCTCGATGTCGCCCGCGGTCATTGCGTGCCGCTGTTCGGCATCCCGTCGGTCAGCCTCCGCGATTTACCGACCCGCCCCATGGACAAGCATGTCGGCGCCTATTACGTGCGCTTCAACGTGGTCGATAAATCCGGCGTCTTCGCAGAGATCGCCACGGCACTGACTGATAACGACGTTTCCATGGAATCCGTGCTGCAGCGTTCCCGCGATCCGGGGCAGATCGTTCCCGTGGTGATGACGCTCCATGAAACCGAGGAAGCCGCAATGCGCCGGGCCGTCGATCAGATCAGCCGGATCGGTGCCGTCGTGGAACCGCCGGTGGTGATACGAATCGAAGCCCTCTAAGGCGCATCGGACGGGGATCCGGCCACCGAAATCGCCCTCATTTCCGCCATTTCGTGTTACGATTGCCCGGAAACATGCGTTTCTCGAAACAATCACGTAAACTTCCTTTAGTTGGAAAGTCTATACGGACAAGATAGAGCCATGTCTGAACCTGCTGCAAAAGATAGAAACCTGTCGCTGGAACTGGTTCGTGTGACCGAAGCTGCCGCCCTGGCGGCCTATCGTCACATGGGGTCCGGCGACCATATGGAAGCCGACCAGGCCGCGATTTCCGCGGCCAAGGAATTGCTCAACAGTCTGGCCATCGACGGCACTGTCTGTGTCGGTGAGGGCCTCAAGGGTGAGGTCGACAAACTGTATATTGATGAAAAAGTCGGTACCGGACACGGCCCGGAAGTGGATGTCGCCGTGGTTGCGCTGGAAGGGGCCAGCATCGTCGCCAGAGGCGGACCGAATGCCATCTCGACCGTTGCCATGTCCGAAGGCGGGCATGGTTTTCTCAAGGTACCTGACATCTACATGAGCAAGATCGCCGTCGGCCCCGGGTTGCCTGATGGGGTGATCGACCTCGACCGCGAACCGGAAGAAAATCTGAAAGCACTGGCTGCGGCAAAATCGGTACCAGTGTCCGATCTGGTCGTCTGCATGCTCGACCGTCCGCGGCACAGTCCGCTACTTGAAAAAGTCCGCGCCGCCGGCGCCCGAGTCCGCCTGATTCTGGGCGGCGATGTTTCGGCGGCGATTGCAACCGCACTGGATGACGGGGGCGTCGATATCTACATGGGCATCGGCGCTGCACCGCAGGGCGTTCTTTCGGCTGCCGCGCTGCGCGGTTTTGGCGGGCAGATGCGGGGGCGTCTGTTTGCCCGCAAGGACGAAGACCGGACCCAGGCAAAGGATGTCGGGATCGACGATTTCGACAAGGTCTACACGGAACACGACATGGCCAGCGGCAATGTCACGTTTGCTGCGACCGGCGTGACGTATGGCGCCATCCTGCGCGGTATGCAAAGCCAGCATGGCGGTGCGCTCAGCCATTCACTCGTGGTGCGCTCCCTGACCGGGACTTACCGGTTTATCGAAGCCCACCACGACTTCACCCGCCGGCCGCCGGTTGGCTGACCCGGCCCTCAAAACACCGCCAAGCGATGCCTTTTCAGGTGTCGAACAGTCCGTTATGGGCCGGCGCTGGGTGTTGCGTGATATTGATGAACGCGCAGCGCTCGCCATGTCACAGGCCCTGGGGCTTTCCGACATTGTCGCACGCTCGCTGACAGGCCGCGGTATCACCCTTGAAGATGCGGACAGGTTCCTCAACCCGACGCTGAAGGATCTTTTGCCCGATCCCAGCCGTTTCGTCGACATGGACAAGGCTGCCGCCCGTCTCGCAGACGCCGTCACGGCCAGGGAAAACATCGCCCTGTTTGCCGACTATGATGTCGACGGGGCAACATCATCAGCCGTGCTGGCGCGGTTTCTGCGCGCGGCGGGCATCGAGCCGCTGGTCTACATTCCGGATCGCATCAAGGAAGGTTATGGGCCGAGTGCCGACGCCATGGAAAAGCTGTCCGGGCAGGGGGCGAAGGTCGTCATCGCCCTGGATTGCGGGACGACCGCATTCGATGCCCTGAAAGCCGGCAAGGATCCCGGACTGGATATCGTGGTTATCGATCATCACGAAGCCGAACCGCAACTGCCCGACGTGCTCGCGCTGGTCAACCCCAACCGGATGGATGAAGACCGGGTCTATGGGCATCTGTGCACTGCCGGTCTGGCGTTCCTGTTTGCCGTAGCCATCAATCGGGAACTCCGCAAACGGGGCTATTGGACAAAAGACCGGCCGGAACCTGTCCTGACCCGCTGGCTTGATCTTGTTGCGCTCGGCACCGTCTGTGACGTGGTGCGGCTGGAAGGCATCAACCGGGCCTTCGTCGTGCAGGGCCTGAAAGTGATGGCGAAACGGGACAATCCGGGGCTGCGTGCGCTGTCGGATGTGGCCGGACTGCATTCGATGCCGGAAAGCTATCATCTGGGATTCGTCCTTGGCCCGCGCATCAACGCCGGTGGCCGGATCGGCGATTCCGGCATGGGTGCGAAACTGCTGCGGACCGACGATGCCGGTGAAGCTTCTGCGATCGCAACACGGCTCGATATTCTGAACGGCGAGCGCCGCGATATCGAAGCCGCCTGCTTCGAAGCCGCCATTCAACAGGTTGAAAAGATGCCTGATCCGGGCGCGACCGTGGTCTGCGCCGGAGACGGCTGGCATCCGGGCGTCGTCGGGATCGTCGCAAGCCGCCTTGTCGAACGCTATCACCGGCCGGCCTGCGTCATTGCCATGAACGGTGAAACCGGGACGGGTTCCGGCCGTTCGGTTTACGGCGTCGATCTTGGCGCTGCCATAATCGCCGCGCGACAGAAGGGTATTTTGATCAAAGGCGGTGGCCATGCGATGGCGGCGGGCTTTTCTGTCGCCCGGGACGCACTCGCCGATTTCAGGTCTTTTCTGGATCAACGGATTTCGGCACAGACCGGTGGCGCGCCGATCAAACCCGACCTGCGTCTCGAAGGCGCGATCTCACTGCGCGGCGCGACGATTGATCTTGCCGGGGAAATATCCGCACTGGCGCCGTTCGGCCCCGGCAATCCGGAACCGCGCCTGGCTATCCGCAACGTCCACATCGCCTTTGCCGATATCGTCGGTGGGGATCACATCCGGTTTTCCCTGTCCCAGGGGGCAGGGGGCGGCACGCTGGAAGGGATTACCTTTAGAGCCGTCGGCACACCGCTTGGTGAGATGCTGCTGTCTCATACGGACGAGGCCGTACATGTTGCGGGCCGCCTGAAAGCTGATAGCTGGCAGGGGCGGACACGTGTTAAGTTCCATCTGGAAGATATTGCTCTGGCCCGAGACACTGCGGACAACGGCTAGGCACATTCAAAAACGGGGGATGCGATGACGGATAGTGCGAAATGGGACAAACGGTTCATGGAACTGGCCGGTTTCATATCCCAATGGTCCAAGGACCCCTCGACCAAGGTCGGTGCGGTGATTGTCGACCCCCGCAACAAACGTATTGTTTCGACGGGATTCAACGGGTTTCCGTTCGGGGTGGAGGATACCGCGGACCGGCTTGAGGACCGTTCCATCAAATATGAAATGGTCGTTCACGCCGAAACCAATGCTCTGATGTTCGCCGGGAATCAGGCCAACGGCTGCACCCTGTATGTCACGCCGCTGCCCCCTTGCGCCCGCTGTGCCGTGCTGATTATCCAGTCCGGTATCCAGCGCGTGGTTTCACCGACCCCGGACACTTCAAAGGAGCCCTGGAAAACCCAGTTCAGGATATCTTCGCAGATGTTTGCCGAAGCCAAGATCGACGTCGATTTGTTGGATCTCTGAGAGCGCTTGACGTTGGACTTCGCGGGGGCATGTGCTAAGCAAAAACCGGCTGCCGCGGTTTCATCGCGGTGCCTATAATAAAATAACCGGTTATGTAATTGATTTCGGGGGAAACCGTGTCCTACCGCGAGACACTTAAGCACTTTATCATGCGCCAGCAGACCCAGATCACCGGGGCGACGGGCGAATTCACACTCCTGCTGGACGATGTATCCTCGGCCTGCAAGGGGGTTGCCAATCTGGTCCGCCGTGGCGAGCTTTCAGGCGAACTCGGTGCCGCCGTCGGCATCAATGTTCAGGATGAAAATCAGAAAAAGCTCGACGTCATGGCCAACGAACTGGCCATCGGCTGGTGCGAAAAGGGCGGACAGCTTTTCGCCATGGCCTCCGAGGAAATGGTCGATGTCTATCCGGTGCCGAAAGCCCTGAAGCGGGGCCGATATCTGCTGATTTTCGATCCGCTGGATGGTTCCTCTAATATCGAAGTCAACGGCCCGATGGGCACCATTTTCTCGATCTGTGCCATGCCGGAAGAGCCGGATGAGACACTCGAGAAGAATTTTCTGCAACCGGGCAATCAGCAGCTCTGTGCAGGCTACGTGCTGTTCGGCCCGGCAACGATGATGGTTCTGACCACCGGCAACGGCGTCAACGGCTTTACCCTGAACCCGGATATCGGTGAGTTCGTCCTGACCCATCCGGATATCCGCATCCCCGATGATACCCAGGAATTCGCCATCAACGCCTCGAATTACCGGCACTGGGAACCCCCGATCCGGCGCTATATCGACGAGTGTCTTGAAGGCAAAACCGGCCCGCGTGAAAAGGATTTCAACATGCGCTGGGTTGCCGCCATGGTCGCCGATGTGCATCGGATCATCACGCGCGGGGGAATCTTCATGTACCCGGTCGATGAGAAAATTCGTGATAAGGGTGGCCGGTTGCGCCTGTTATATGAAGCCAATCCGATGTCGTTCATCATCGAACAGGCGGGCGGTATGGCTTCAACCGGACGCGGCCGCATCCTCGATGTCGAACCGACGGGGTTGCACCAGCGTGTCCCGGTCATCATCGGGGCCAAAAACGAAGTGCAGCGCATCGTTGACTACCACACCGAATTCGACGCAAACGGCGGCTGAAACCCGACATGACGCTTCCCTTTACAGATTTAGTCCGCGCGCTGCCTGAATCCGTGCCGTTTGTCGGCCCGGAAACCCATGAACGGCAGCGCGGTGCGCCTTTCAAAGCACGTATCGGTGCAAACGAATCCGTTTTCGGGCCGTCTCCGGCGGCTGTCGCTGCCATGAGTGCTGCTGCAGCTGAGGCATGGAAGTACTGTGATTCCGAAAACTATGAACTGAAGCAGGCTCTGGCGCATCATCACGGCATCAAGCCGGAAAACATTGTCATCGGTGAAGGAATTGACGGTCTGCTGGGGCTGGTCGTCCGTCTGTTCGTGGAGCAGGGTGATGCGGTTATCACGTCCGAAGGCGCATATCCGACCTTCAACTACCATGTCGTGGGGTTCGGAGGTTATCTCAAAAAAGTACCCTACAGAGATGACCATGAAGACCCAGACGCACTGATCGCGGCCGCGCAAGCACACGATGCCAAGCTGATCTACATCGCCAATCCCGACAATCCCATGGGTACGGCACACGATGCAGATGTTATCGCCCGGATGATCGCGGAAACGCCGGAGAATACGGTTTTGTGCCTCGACGAGGCCTATTTTGAATTTGCCGATGCCGATATTGCGCCGCCGCTGGATACGTCTATTCCGAATCTGATCCGTTTTCGCACCTTCTCCAAAGCCTATGGCATGGCCGGGGCGCGTATCGGATATGCCATCACCAGTTCAGAAATGGCCCGTGCCTTTGACAAGGTCCGCAATCATTTCGGTGTCAATAAAATCGCTCAGGTCGGGGCTTTGGCGGCACTGCGGGATCAGGCTCACCTGAAAGATGTTCAGAGCAAGGTCATCAACGCCCGCAACCGTATCGGTGAAATTGCCGCCAACAACGGGTTGAGTGTTCTGCCGTCACAGACAAACTTTGTCACCATCGACTGCGGCCGGGATGGCGATTACGCACGCCGTGTGCTGAGCCTTCTGGTGGCGCGGGGGATATTCGTCCGTATGCCGGGCGTCGCCCCACTGGACCGGTGCATTCGCGTTTCCGCCGGGAAGGATCAGGACCTGGATGCTTTTGCCGCAGTCCTGCCCGATGCGCTTCGCGAAGCTTAAGGCCGGACCAGAACAAGGGATTGATGATGAACGACCTGCCGCCACGTCAGGATTATTTCTCCTATCCCAACGGTGAAAAAGCATCGCTCCCCTTCAGCAGGGACGAATACGAACGCCGCCTTTCATCCCTGCGGGTGATCATGGCCGCGCGGGATATCCCGGCCGTCGTGCTGACCAGCATGCAGAACATCGCCTATTATTCGGGTTACCTGTATTGCAGTTTCGGCAGGCCGTTCGGTTGCGTCGTCACCGCTGAGCGATGCACTACGGTTTCGGCCAATATCGACGCCGGTCAGGCCTGGCGGCGGTCGCTGGATGACAACATCATCTACACCGACTGGCGCCGAAACAATTTCTGGCGAGCTGTCGGCAGCATCATCGGTGACCGTCAGCGCATCGGGATCGAGGGTGATCACATGACCCTCACGCAACGCGATGCTGTACTGGATGTACTTGGTGCACTTGAACTGGTGGATATCGCGCCGGACGCCATGGCGTCCCGAATGATCAAGTCGGACGAGGAGATTGACCTGATCCGTCTTGGCGCCAAGGTCGCCGACATCGGCGGGGAAGCAATCCGCACTGCGATCCGTCCCGATGCTCGCGAAATCGATATCGCCATGGCGGGCCGTGACGCCATGGAACTGGCCATTGCTGAAAACCGTCCCGATGCGGAATACCGCGATACCTGGGTCTGGTTCCAGTCCGGGATCAATACCGACGGCGCACATAATCCTGTGACGTCGCGGCGTCTGCAGATGGGGGACATCCTGTCGCTGAATACGTTTCCGATGATTTCAGGTTACTATACCGCGCTTGAACGCACCCTGTTCCTGGGAGAACCGACTGCGGCAGGTCTTGAAATATGGAAAGCCAACGTCGCCGCGCATGAACTTGGTCTCAGTCTGATCAAGCCGGGTGCGACATGCGCCGGGATCTGCGACGGGATCAACCGGCTTTTCGACGATATGGGATTGCTGAAATACCGCTCCTTCGGCTACGGACATTCGTTCGGTATTCTGAGCCACTATTACGGCCGTGAAGCCGGTCTGGAATTCCGCGAAGACATCGACACGGTTCTCGAACCCGGCATGGTCGTTTCCATGGAGCCGATGCTGTGGATACCCGAGAATGATCCTGATCATGCCGCTGCCGCCGGCGGCTACCGGGAACACGACATTCTTGTCGTGACCGAGGACGGGGCGGAGAACATCACCGGGTTTCCCTACGGACCGGTGCACAACATCATCTGAACCATTGCGGGGCCGTTACGCTTATCGGTCGGATGCCCAGCTGGCCCGCGCCATCTGCTCAACACGTGCGACCTCTGCGGCCGGCACGTCGTCGGGGTGGCCCTGTTCCAGCGGATCGAAGTGAAAGAGATAGAGTCTGGACAGGAACTCGGGGAAGGGGAGTGAGCTTTCGCCGTAGCGCTCGCCGTTGCCCTTCGTGGCAACGACCACATCGTCACCCCAGTCCTGACCGCTGTCGTTGTTCGGATTGAAGAAATAAACCCGCATCACATCTTTTCGATCCAGGGCGACCCTGCAGATCGAAATCGCATGCCAGCCGACATAACGCGCCGCGCCATCCGTCATCGCGATTCCCGCAGGCTGCGGATGTATCACCGGCTGACCGTTGTTGTAGTCGGGATGATACGCGGCATAGAAGCGCCGCGTGAACCGGTCGAAGTCCGTGAGCATGCCGCTGGCGATATCCACGGCCAGATCACAGCCGCGGCCGACCCACCAGCCATGAAGTTCGCGGTTGATCCACTGATGCGGATCGCCCGTCCGGCCGGTGCAGAGCGCCCCCATCTGCGCATAGATCGAATCCAGATGCGGCACGACGACGCTGGAGACGGGATCGACGTCGAACGGCCGTGACCTTGCCCCGGGGGTTTCCGTGCCGGACGATACCGGTGCGCCTTCAAAGGTAAAGACGACCTCGTCATCACGTGCCGCCCAGGTGACGATCTGCAGCAGATAATTCGGGTCCGCATACGACCACATCGACAACGCGCGTGCAGCCTGACAGGTCGGGTTGTTGCCCTGACCGATGCCGAGCGGCTGCCCCAGCACCGAGAGCACACCGGCGGTCAGATAGATTTTAGGCTCATGTACGGTGCCGAAGGATTGGATCAGAATGCTGCTGGCGCCAGGACCGAGTTTAAGCTGCAGCTGCCGCCAAAGCGCGGGTGGCACGGACGGCATATGAAGAATGCCGCGTTCCAGCATCAACGCCAGGCCATAGATACATTGCGCGGTTTCGGGATGAACCGCCTGATCTATCAGCGCGTAGACAAGACTTGTATAGCGTTTGACCGAATCGTGACCGGTGCCTGACAGGCCCAGAGCGTCCGGTATCAGAGAAGGGGACTCGCTCAGCAGATGACGCATCAGTGTCGCATGATACGCCGAAACCAGTCCCGTATCGTGCATGGCTCGCGCAAATGCCGTGGCTTCCTGCGCAAGCGCCGCGCTGTCCATGGATGCGATCCGCTCCTGGAACACCGCGAGGCCGGGATCTTCCCGGCAGGCGGTTGTCGGGCCGAACACGGCACTGATCAGCCTGTCCGCACCCCAGCCGCCGCTTGCTGATTCGCCGCCGGGATTGTCGACCAGCCATACGGATATCTGCGCGATCATTGCCTTGATGTCATCGACGACAATCGGGCGCTGTGACTGCAGCCGCCAGATTTCGCTGATCAGGGTATCGAGAATGGAATCGTGGCCGATATTGGCGACGATATGGCCATACAGATGCCGGCATACGTTATCCATGCCGCCGGTTCTGGCCCGCGATGCTTCATCCGCGGTGCCGAAGACCATGTCCAGATTGAGCCCGACGACCTGCGACAGGAAATTATGCGCGTGCTCCGAGGCGATTCGCAGATGGAAGTAATCGCGCTTTGCCACGGCCAGCATGCGCAGATGGTTCAGGACCTCCAGCATGGCTGTCGCCGTATCCGCGAATTTCAGTGTCCGTCCGGCGAGTGCGGCTTGCAGGATGTCCGGATCGGCCCAGTCGGTGCCTTCGAAGACGCCGGCGGCCTCGAGATTTTCGATCCGTGAATAGACGTCCGAAATCCCTTGCGGTGACTGCATCACGCGTCTGGCGATATCGAGAACCGCGCTGCGGTGCCGTTGCTTGGCGAAGGCGCGTGCTTCGGCCATCCGCGTTGTGGCGTCGTCGAGCTTGCCGAGCAAGTTCAGGGACGCGTTGTCCGTAGCCGGCCCGGCGCTGATGCGCACGGCATCCGTCATGTAACGTCCTCCCTCGTCATTGCTGCTTTAGACTGGCTTGCCCAGGAGCGCTCCGCCTCAAACGTAAAAGTCCAGATCTTCCTGAGCCAGTAAAAGCTCGCGCATACGATAGGGGTCATCGCCGAAAAAGTACACCAGGCCCCAGTGCGTTCCAAACGCATTTCGCTTGGTGACCTTGTTCTGCATCGGCGACTGAAGTTCGTGGAACTCGAAAAACGGATCGTTTTCCGTCTCCGTCGGAATTTGCAGTTCGTTGACCACACGGCGGCGTGGATAAACACCGAAACACCCGGCGTGTCCGGTCGCATCCTTCACGGGTTCGGGGAAGAAATCGTCGATTTCATCCTGCGTCGTATGCGGATCGAACATCAGCACCAGACCCTGATAGCAGTTGAAGCCATAGGCGCGTTCGATCAGTTCAAAGGCATTAAACCCGGGCGGGCGGTAGGCGACCTCGCCGAAGTACATCTTGCCGTCGCTGGTGACGAAATATTCCGGGTGAATGAATCCGAAATCGATATTGAAGGCTTCGATCAGCTTTTCGATTTCCTCGGTAACCCGTTCGCGCCACTTCTCCAACTCGGGGGTGGCCGGCACGAAGACGGAATACCCTAGGTGCACATACTCGGAAATATTCAGGAACTGAATCTTGCGGTCCTTGATGAAGGCCTCGACGGCGAATTCCCAGCCGTCGAGATGGCTTTCCATCAGGGACGGGAATTCATCATCGGGAATGTTGTCGACGTCTTCGGGGGTGCGCACGACACGGTGCCCAAGACAGCCTGCCTTGTCGAAGGCCTTGACGTGAATCGGATCGTTGGGATCGCCGTCGAGCTTCAATAGTGCTTCATTGACGCGGCGCAGGAAGTTGACGACATCCTCGCGTTTCTGGGCTTCCTCGAAGATACCGACCCGAATCCCGCCCAATTGTGCGCGGCGCTTCATCATCGCCTTGTTGCGGAACAGCATCGCCTGGTTCATCAGACGCGGATTTTTCAGCAACACGGCGTTGACGGCACCGGCCCATTCGACCGTTTCCTCGAACAGCGGGATCGCCACGTCGACACCGATCTCTTTCAGTTTCTCACCCAATTCGAATGACCGTTCGTTCAGACGTTCGAAATCCCACGACATGAACGGGATGTTGTTCTGTTCGGCATAGTCCCTGGCCCAGCTCGGCGCGACGACGATGTAACGGCGGTCAAACCGGTCAATGGCATCGATCGCGTTCAGCGACCAGCCGAATATGGCAACATACCCCTTGTTCGGGTCTTTTCCTTCATCTGCGGTCATCTCTGACATAAAGCGTTAGCTCCCCTCGTAATCGGTTAAGCAACAAAAATGGCTGCGCCCTTGTACGGCACATTTGACTACCACCTAAGCGTGCTCAGGGATCAGTTCAATCGATCCGGAAGATGATTACTGAAACAGTTTCAATTTCGAAATCTTTGGTGTCCGGACGGGAGCATGCCGCAACATTGCTCCCCGAAAATAATCCCTGGATGAGAGGATATAACTTGTTTGAGACAATGCTGTGCCGGATTGATAATGCATTTTGGTCCTCTTGAACCATGAAAGCAGAATCCATTCGTCATGTTTGTTAACTTCCGGAAATGACCCAAATTTGTTAACTTCCAGAAATGACCCAAAGCCGCCAATAGACAACGAAATGTCGGAAACCGAGAGGCCTTTATATTAGAGAAATTCTATACAACTCGCGAATGTCATTCTTATGTCGCAAAGGCACTGAATATGAACAGCGTTGGGCTCTTTCGGTTCGGTACTCAGATCAGAAAATCTCCTTACTTTGATGCAACTGTGCGCTGGGGGGCACAGGAGTTTTCCGTCTACAACCACATGTACATCCCAAGAAACTTCACCAACGGTGAGCACAATTTTTGGAACCTAATCAATAGCGCGATCCTTTGCGATGTCGCCGTGGAGCGCCAGGTCGAGATCATCGGACCCGATGCGGCCAAGTTTGTGCAGATGCTGACCCCGCGGAACTTATCCAAAATGGCTGTTGGTCAGTGCAAGTATGTCCTGATTACGAATGCTGAAGGGGGAATACTGAACGATCCAATCCTATTGCGTCTTGCAGAGGATCACTTTTGGCTTTCCTTGGCAGACAGCGATATTCTCTTATGGGCGCAGGGCGTTGCCATCCATAGCGGATTAGACGTTTCGATCTGCGAGCCGGACGTATCACCCCTTCAGTTGCAAGGGCCGGTATCCGGAAAGATCATGACTGAGTTATTCGGTGAATGGGTCAAAGACCTTCGTTACTACTGGCTTGCTGAAGCGGATCTAAACGGCATACCCCTTATTATCTCGCGAACTGGCTGGTCCAGCGAACTCGGCTATGAACTTTATTTGCGCGATGGTTCCCGGGGCGATGAGCTCTGGGAAACGATCATGAGAACAGGTCAACGACACGGTCTCCAACCTGGCCATACCTCAACGATCAGAAGGATCGAAGGTGCCATGTTGTCTTATCATGCCGATGCTGACAGCAGCACAAATCCGTTTGAGTTGGGCATGGATCGCTTGGTTGATCTGGATATGGAGGTGGACTTTATCGGCAAGGAAGCCTTACGCCGGATCAAACAAGAGGGTGTGAAACGCAAACAGGTAGGTATGGAGCTTGATATTCAGCCGCTGGCAGGAGCCAACAGTTCTTTTTGGCCAGTCATTAAAGATGGCGAAGTTATTGGTAAGGTTACCTCTGCTGTATATTCGCCACGCTTGGAAAAAAATATTGCTCTCGCGATGTTGGCGATTGAGCATACAGCCATCGGCACCAAAGTTGATGCGGAAACCGAACTCCGAACGGTTGAGGCGACGATTGTCGAAACACCTTTCTACGACCCGAAAAAATCGCTGGCTAAGACTTCCTAAAATCGGTCAATGCGTCACTAGGTATTGATTTGTTTTGTGGGGCTCTCGACCGCTTCTGGCTAGAAACGGATACCTAAATCGAGGTAAGACGGTGTCCGTATTCAGGCAAGAAGCAGAGTTTACCGTTCATTAATCAGCCACGACAAACTTGATTACCATCCACGTAATTGATGCGTCGGGCTTCCTATCGCTGATAGGATTAGGATTAGCTTTTTGAATGATTGCTATTGTGGAACTCAAGGAGATCACCAAAAACAGCTTTTCTGTATATTTCCTTATAATACAGCAAAAGCCCGCCGAAAGGCGGGCTTTGTGTTGCAGGCTGTTGGCGTCCCCTACGGGACTCGAACCCGTGTTTCCGCCGTGAAAGGGCAGCGTCCTAGACCGCTAGACGAAGGGGACACGGTCAGCGAGGGTGGTGGTACCCATTCAGGGCCGGGAAATCAAGCGAGAAAAGTGGCAGAGACGATAAAAAATCACAAAAAATGCAGTCCCTGCCATGGAGACTGAACCGGGCACTGAACAAGCGCCGTCAGTTTTCGTCCTTTACCTGATTGATCAGTGCTTCCAGCCCGGATTGGGTTTGCACCGGGGCCGTGTGTTTTTCCAGGTAATAAGCATAAATCTGCAGGAATTCCTCGGCAAAGAACTTTGGATCGACCTCGTCCGGGGTATCCGAATTGGCCACCGCAAAGGCCGAGAAATTGGCCGCCGCATGCCGCATGCCGGCGGCAATATCGATAGCTTCCATGCCTTCCTGCAACCGGTTGTTCGCCATGTTGATGATCTGGTTGGCGATCTGGATGCTCAGGGTATGGCGGTCGTCTTCGTCACTCATTGTGATTGGCTTTCATTCAAATGGGGTAGTCATCGATACAGTCCCCATATAATCCGGGAAATGGGCCGGTCAATCCGCCCGTTTGATGGCTGCGGCAAACATGTAGCCGGTGCCGCGTACGGTCTTGATGATTTCGGGGTGACGGGAATCCGCCTCGATTTTCCGGCGAAGGCGTGTCACCAGGACATCTATCGAGCGGTCGAAGGGTTCCCAGTCACGGCTGTAAATGGCGCTCAGCAGGTGATCGCGCGACAGAACTCGGCCGGCCTTTTCGATAAATTCGTTGAGCAGGCTGAATTCGCCGGATGTCAGCTCGATTTTGCTGCCATCGGGATTCTTCAATTCGCGGCTGTCGAGGTTCAAAATCCAGCCATTGAACGATACCTGACGCTGTTCCGCATCGATGGTCTTGGAGCCGGCGCTGCGGCGCTCGGTCACACGGCGCATGACACTTCTGATCCGTGCCAGCAGTTCGCGCTCGTCCCAGGGCTTGGTGACATAGTCATCGGCGCCGATCTCCAGGCCGACGACACGGTCGATGGCGTCGTCCTTGCTGGTCAGGATAATGATGCCGACGGCGTATTTTTCACGGAGTTGCTTGGTCAGATCGAAGCCGTCATCGTCCGGCAGTTTCAGATCCATGATTGCCAGATCGGCCGGGTCTTTGGCCATCAGGGCATGCATGTCGGCACCGTTGTCACAGGTGCTGATTCGATAACCTTCGCCTTCCAGATAGAGGCGGAGCGCCTTCTGGACAAAAGCATCGTCTTCGACAACGAGAATATGCGCGGATTCTGCCATTCTAGGGTATACGTCTTATATTTGAATTCATGTTAGGAAACGGAACTATCGCACGTTTGCCAGGACCCGGTTACACTACGCGACATGAAGGGCAACCCGCAACTCATAGAAGGATTTTTCAAAATTCGCACGGTTGCAGGGTAAGAGGGACAGATGCCGAACGACGACAAAGATTCTGAGCTTAAGGGCCTGCTTCCCGGTGCCGGTGTAACGGATTGGCTGGCACAGACGGTCGGCAAGCCGCGTACGTCCAAAGCCGGTGCCGGAACTGTGCCGGCGGCCAGCTTTTTCAAGCCGGCGCCCGCTGCCCGTAAACTGGTCGCTGAATTCCCGGAAGAAGTGGTCGTTGCCAAGGCCGGCACCCTGCAACGCCTTGAAATCAGGGGGCTTCCCAGTGAAGTTGTGATGAGCCAGGGGAGCCGGACCGATGAAGGTTTCTGGCTGCTTTTGCCGGATCAGATATACGGCGTTGCTGCGATCGTTCCCGAAAACGAAGAATTGCCGTTCTCGGTGATGCTGAAAGGGGTTTTCGTTGGTGATGATCCCGATACCCCATGGAGCGAACTGACGGGGTACGAATTCGCTGATGACACGGAACGCGATGCACCCGATTCCGCACCGGAAGCAGCAGCGCAACTGGAAACGGAAGCCGAGGACGGCTTGTCAAAATCGGATAACGGGACAGAATTACCCTCTGATCGCGAATCTTCCGAAAACACGCCTGGCGAACCGGCAATCAACGCGCATGCTGATTCCGGGATTCCCACATTTGAATCAGAATCTGAGATAGCCTCACCGGCCGAACCCGAACCTGTACCTGCTGTAACGCCTGATGCCTTCGCCGACTCCATGACCGTCATCGATCTCGATGTCTCCGTCGGCATTGAGGATGAAGCCAGGCTGAAGGACATTACCCTTAAGTTCACCGGTTTGCCGGCAGGCGCGTCATTGAGCAGCGGCACGGAAAGCAACGGTGTCTGGACTGTCCAGGCGACGGCATTGCGCGAACTCAGCATCATCTTCCCGGAAGGAACGCCGGATTTCGATCTGGATATCGAGATGAACGTCGTCGGATTGCAACCACAGTCCGCGACCATACGTGTTGAGACACCTCCCCTGATATCAGACCCTGAAAACACCTATAAAATTCACCTGGCCCCCGGAGCAGGTGGGGACAAGGCGCGGGTCAGCATCTTTGCTGATGGGACGTCCGTTCTGGACAGCATGATCAACTGGTCCGCCACAAACGGACCGCTTATCGAACTCCCGGTCCCGTACATCGACAATGCTTTGCCCTTCGAAATCGTCATGCGATACGATTCCTTCAGAAACGATCAAAGCGCCCCCCGGCTGACGGGCATCGAGATAGACGGTACGTTCATCAGGGCAGATTCACCTGCAATCTCCGCCACCGGTAATATGGAAGACACGGGGTTTGCCTGGCAGGGCGATCTCGTCGTCGATGTCCGGCATGCGCTAAAACCGGAACTGCCGGAACTGCCCGAACAGGAACAGGCGCATCAGCCTTCCGAACTGGCGGCGCCCAGCAGCGATACCGTGGACACGGAAGAAGCGGATTCCGGCGAAGAAACCACAGCAAATCCGGATACGGTTCTGGAACCGGCCCCCGCATCCGTGCCGACAATGGCGGATGAACCCATTGAAGCTTTTACTGAAGCTGTCGATGACGATGAATTTGATCCGGTATCTGCAACCGGTACCGGCATTTCGGAAATGCCGGAACCACCGACAGAAGATACGGGGGATGTGCTGATCGTCGATGCGACGTATCGGGATCTGCAAAAGCCGGCTTTTATCAGCGAACTCCGCAATCTCAGGGATTTCATCCGCACGCGTCCATCCGATGACAGTGGCGAAATCTATGATCGTCTCGGTATCGATGTCACCAAATGGCATGACATGATCGTACACGGCCCGACCGGCGCCGAAGTGGTCCTTGATCCGTGGCTGCCTGCAATCGCTCCCAAGGGTGGTATCGACAATACACGGCTGCCGCATCCGCTTTCACTTTCAAAACTGGCGATATCGAAGGACTTTGTCGTCCGTGTAACAGGTATGCCGCCGGGGTCGATGCTGTCGCGGGGACGGAACCTCGGTAACGGCTGCTGGCAGCTTGAAGCCGTTGAACTGAATAACGTGATGGTCCTGCCGCCTCTGGCAACACGCAAATCGTTAGCGCTGCATCTAGCCTGGGACAATGCCGATCAGGACGACAACGCCTTCAGTCCAAAGAAATCACATGTTCTGGACCGGCGTCGCCTAGTCCCTTTAATTCCGGGAACGGACATGCAGACCATCAAGCTGCCGATGGATGCCGCCATATTCGATCCGAACGGATATGGCTCGATATCCATGACGCTGGGTGACATGCCGCCGGGAGCCATTTTGTCGCAGGGACGGAATCACGGAGGCGGGGTCTGGACCGTTGAACTGAAAACAGGCGAGCCGCTGTCGGTCATCGCCGCGGCAGGTGTCAAACCGTTCAGCATCACCCTGACCTGTGTCGCCCTTGATACGAATACCGGGGAAAGCACCGTCGTCTCGCGCGGTATCGAAGTCATGCCGGCGAAATCAAAGAGCCGCTTACGCGATGATCTGGCCGCTTGATCGGGCCCGGGTTATGAACATTCCCGTTGCGGCACGTGTCTATTCGGTTTTTGCCATTGCGCTGGGGCTTGCAGCCGGCATCTCGGGGATCATCTATCTGGATGAGCAACGGCTCGATACACGCGTCGATAGACTGACCGCACATCAGCTGAGCATCAGTGTCGATGTTGCGCGTCTCGACGCACACACAACCCGTATCCTCGATATCACCGAAACACTCGGAGACAACACCCCCTCGGCACAACAGGATAGCCTGTACGCCCTGATGGCGCGTGCAATCAAAACAACGGAAGACGTCACAGAGCGCCTGTCCGACAAAGTGCCGGAGGAATTGAAGACACAGTTCGCGGTCACACGGCGTGATCTTTTGACATCACTTTCATCTGGTCTCGACAATGCCGCACTGAACAGTTTCGTGCAGCGATACACGGATGCGGCGCAGGCCATCGTGGCCGGTGCAGACGACATCATCGCGCAGGAACAGCAATCCATCGCGTCACTCAAATCGACGATTGAACGCAAGGCACTGATCCTCGCAGTCGCGGGCACGTTACTGGTCATACTTGCGATGGTGTATCTTTACCGCAATGTCATCAGCCGCTTGCTGCGCCTGCAATCCAGCATGTCGGCCTTCATCGAGGGACGGGAAGCCGATATCCCGACATCGGGGAATGACGAAATCGCCAGCATGGGCCGGGCACTGGATTATCTGGTCACAACACTGAAGCGGCGTGAAGCCAGGCTCGAAGAACAGCTGCTGTTTCAACGCACGCTCCTTGATACGATCCCGAACCCGATATTCTACAAGGATGACAACGGCCGGTTCACCGGCGCCAATGCGGCCTTCGAAGCGGTCGTGGGGCTGACGCCGGATGAGGTCGTCGGCAGAACCCCCTTTGATATCGACAGGCCCGACCTCGCGGAACGGTATGATCCGCAGGACCGGGCCATGGGTCCCGGCAAAAAAAGATATTCCTACGAAACCCAGAAGGAATTCGCGGACGGCAAGAAACATCATGTGATGATCGAAAAGGCGCACTTCATGAACACCGACGGCAAGTCGACCGGTGTCGCCGGTGTGATGGTCGACATCACGCGGCTGAAGGAAGCCGAAATTGAACTGCATGATGCCAAGGAAATTGCTGAATCCGCCAACCAGGCGAAATCCAGCTTTCTGGCAGCGATGAGCCATGAAATCCGGACCCCTATGAACGGTGTCACCGGTATGGTCGAGCTGCTGGAACAGACCCAACTCGAACGCGATCAGCGGCAGATGCTGCGGACCGTTCGCGAGTCCGCCGAGGCCCTGCTCAGGATCATCGATGATATCCTCGATTTCTCGAAGATCGAAGCCGGACGCATGGACCTGGAAAATGAACCTGTATCACTGTCTTCGATCGTCAGCGGCGTCGCCGAAACTCTGGCACCGAATATTCGCAGACAGGGCAGGGATGTCAGTCTGATAACCTTTACCGACCCGAATGTACCTGCCTGGGTAAAAAGTGATCCGGTGCGGCTCCGTCAGATACTGATGAACCTTGCCGGTAACGCGGCAAAATTCACGGAAGCCGGAAAGGTCGTCATCTCCGCACGCAAAACCGATATGCAGGACGGCAGGATCACGATCCGTTTTCAGGTCAGCGATACCGGCATCGGGATTACGAAAGAAAATCAGGAAAAGCTTTTCGAAGCTTTTACCCAGGCCGAGGGTTCCATCACCCGCCGCTTTGGTGGAACGGGGCTTGGCCTGTCCATTTCGCGCCGCCTTGTCGACCTCATGGGGGGCCGGATCGGCGTGGAAAGCGAGCTTGGGAAGGGGGCAACATTCTGGTTCGACATTCCGTTCGAGATCAGTGAACCCGCTGGCGATGCGGAAATGGATATCCCGCAACCGGAACTCGGAAACATGAGTGTGCTTCTTTGTATTCCGGACAATGAAGAACGTGAATTCCTTGAGACATATCTGACCAGAGACGGCTTGAAGATTCGATTGAATACCGCCGAAACGGTCGGAGAGATGCTTGAAAAATGTACGATGCATGATGTTATCGTCATCGGCAGATGGCCGGGCAGCGGCGGTTCCCCCGATGAACTTGCGAGCGCCATCATTGACGAGGCTTCGGCACAAAATCCCCCCGGGATCGTCAAACTGCGAAATCAACCCGAGAGCAAATCAAAGTCCAAGAAATCCAAAGGGGTTAACCTGCAGCGTCCCTATAGCGAACACAGCCTGACCGGCGCCATCGCCGCCGCCGCAGGTATCATTTCACCGTCCGAAATCATCTCGGCCAATCAAATTGATGACCGCCCGCCGGTTGAAGAACCGCCGTCCGTTGATGAAGCACGAAAATCAGGCAGATTGATTCTTGCTGTTGAAGATCACCCCGTGAACAGACAGGTGCTGATGCGTCAGCTGCAAACTTTGGGATATGCTGCCGAGGTAGCGGAAAATGGCGCCGAGGCACTGAAGAAATGGCAGACCGGCGGATACGCGCTCGTACTGACGGATTGCCATATGCCCGAGATGGACGGCTTCGAGCTGACGGCGGCCATTCGCGCCGCTGAAGAGGCGACGGATAAACACACGCCGATCATCGCGGCAACGGCTAATGCATTGCAGGGTGAAGCCGAGAACTGCATTCGTGCCGGCATGGACGGGTATCTCGCAAAACCGGTCAAACTTGATGCCCTTGCCGGCGAAATCGCCAAGTGGCTGCCCGATGCACCACCGGCGGTTTCAGAGGAATATCAGGCAGCGCCAGACACGGCACCATCGACGAAGGATGACATTCTTGATTTAGCGGTGCTGCGTGGAATCTGCCATGGCGATGAGAAGATGCTGCTGGAAATGCTCGGCGACTTTCTTGAGATCAACCAGAGTGTGATAGACGATCTGCTGCAGGCCATCGATAACAGAAAAGGGAAAGATATCCGTTCACACGCACATAAGCTCAAAGGGTCCGCCGGAACAGCAGGTGCAAAACGGCTTGCCGAGGCCGCCAAATCCCTTGAAAAAACAACAACGGGTCAGGACCCGGGCGACATTGCGGCGTTTGCCCTGACGCTGAAAAGTGAATTTGAAGCTGTCCGTGCGAAGATAGATTCCCTGAAAGGCTGATCAGAATGACCGTACGCATTCTATATGTCGAAGATGATGCCTTTGTCGCCAGAATGGCAAAGCGCCGGCTTGAAAGCGACACCTTCGAGGTCACGCTATGCGACAACGGGACAAAGGGGCTGGAGTTGGCGCAGTCCGGTGACTTCGACATCATTCTTCTGGATCACATGCTGCCTGAAATGTCGGGCATTGAAATTCTGAAAGAGCTTGATACCGAAGAAACACCGGTCGTGATGGTTTCCGGTTCATCGGAATTATCCGTTGTCGTTGAAGCCATGCGAATGGGGGCCGCCGACTATGTGATCAAGGAAACCGACGGCAGTTATCTTGATCTGCTGCCCAGAACGGTAAACCGTGTGCTCGATCACATGCTGCTCTTGGAAGCCAAGAGACATGCCGACGAACAGATTGCCAGGCAGGCGGAAACCATTCAGGGCGTGCTGGACAATATGGACCCCGGCATCACCCTGTTTGATCATGAGCAGAGACTCGAAGCCTATAATGATCGCTTCATTCAACTCTTCGACCTGCCGCATGATCTGATCGTCGAAGGTGTTCCCTTCATGGACATCCTCAGGAAGCTTGGCGACAGCGGCGAGTTCGATGCCGATCGGATTGAAGATGTCATTGCGGAGCGTTTTGAACTGGTGCGCTCCGGCCAGACCTTCCGGATCGACCATGAAAGACCGACGGGGCGCGTCATCGAAATTCGCGGCGGACCGATGCCCGGGGGCGAGTTCATTGCGTCCTATACGGATATTACCGAGCGCAAGAAAATGGAGGAAGAACTCCGCCGCCTGGCGACCACCGATGCCCTGACCGGCGTCAACAACCGCCGGCGCTTCAACGAAATCTCAGAGCGTGAACTGATGCGCTGCAAACGATATCAGCACCCCTTGTGCGTTTTGATGCTCGACGCCGACCATTTCAAGAACGTCAATGACACCTATGGGCATGAAGCGGGGGACAGGGTGCTCAAGGCGCTGGCCAACGTCTGTATTACCGAGCTTCGTGACGTGGATGTCCTCGGCCGTTTCGGCGGTGAGGAATTCACCGTCACGCTCCCGGAAACGTCTCTTGAAACAGCGCTCGAAGCTGCCGAACGTTTACGCGAAGCCCTGGCGGCAACCAGAGTCGAATTGGAAGACGGTCAGGAAATTTCATTTACCGTCAGTATCGGTGCAAGCAATTTGCAGGATACGGACACATCGCTTTCCGATCTGCTCAACAGGGCAGACGCCGCACTTTATAAGGCGAAGGAGGAAGGCCGGAACCGCGTCATTGCCGCCTGAGCCGTTAACAACGCATTCATCTTTGTTGCGATACCATTGACCGTTATCCAGAACGGATACGGGAGTCTCAGAATGACAATGTTCCTGGCCCTGATTGCGCTTTTACTGGCGTTTGGTGCTTTATGGTTCACCAGTGAAATTGCCCGAAAGTTCGATATGCGGGGGCAAATTTCGATCAACCCGAATGCGCACACGCTTCAGGAATCCCTGCGCCACACGGAAAGACAGATTCGTGAATTGAAGCGTGGTTTGCAGGCGGCAGAGCGGAAACTGCAAACCCTGGATACGCGGAACGCCTCTCTGGAAGGCGACTATAATGAGCTGAAAGCCCCTGAAACCGGGCAGCACAGGACTGTCAGCACGCTTGATATACTGCGTGGGGCACACAAGTTCTATCCGAGCGATACCTACAAAACCTGAGCGAATACGGACCATTCGCCAGCTTGCACTCCTGGCAGGTTGCGACTTTTAAGACTTGTTCCGGTCGTTAACCCTGAAAGCCGCAGAATCATTGACGTTCAGCGATCCAAGGTCTAAAATATTAACCGTTTTAGTGTATGTTTTGCTAAGTGTTCCCGAAGTGTGCGGGCGGCAAACGTACGGGGTTGGAAACGGATTGAGGGTTTAGGGCTTTATGGCCACGGTACCCAAGACAACTGCGCTTGCTCCAGCGGCTCCGGCACATAGTGTCCGGACAGTCGGACCGTCTGCGCGTGTGGCTTCCGTATCCACTTCACAGATCGATGCTCTCAATGCCGGCACGAACATCTCATTTGATGCTGCCGCCTCCGGTTTTCAGGATGAGCAGAATAATACCCAGCTGAAGCGTGAAAGCGGCCAACGCCGTCAGTATTCCGATCCCGGGTTTGACCGTCTTTTCACGGCAGATACGCAAGTTTTCGCCAAGATATTCGAAGAGCAGGAAAAACCAGCAGCAACGCAAGGCCGAAACAGGGAGCAGGCACGCTCTATCGACCGCCCTGTATCCAGCGTCATCAAGACGTATGAAACCAATGCCCTGGTGATTTCCGGCCAGCAGCCGATGAATGGGACAACGTTCAGCTTTAACCTCTGACCGCCCGAATCCTGACCGTCAGCTATCCGTGACGATTGTCACATCGTGTTCTGAATACCTTCGCTAACTTAACCGGCGGAGATACAGAACGATGGCCATTACACCGACACTCAATACGGCAGCTTCCGGTTTACGCGCGGCATCCCTGCGCGCCAGCAGCGCCGCGAATAATATCGTCAATATCAAAACGCCGGGATATCAGGCGACAGCGGTCAGCCAGAAGACGGTATACAGCGGCACCAGTCCGGGCGGCGGTTCAGCCGTCAATGCGCAGTTGATCGGCAGCGGTCTTGCGCCGGACCTCGGACAGGAAATCGCGAATCTGATCGAAGCCGAGCAGGTCTACAAGGCCAATGCCCGCGTGTTGAACACGGCGTCAGAACTCTCCCGCGAAACGCTGAACGCCCTTGCTTGAAACCATGACGTAACGCCATGACGGATGATATCTTTTCCTGGCGTAAAGATTCAGTTTACCATTCCGACATACTCTCGTCGCATAGACAAAATGCCTGGAGCTCTAATTCCAAATGCCGGCTGATGTAAACAATGCATTCGACGTCGCGTTCTGGTTCGCCGACACGGCCCTGAATGAAAATGAATACCTGCAACCGCAGAAACTGCAGCGGCTGCTGTTTCTGGCACAGTCGTATTACTGCCTGATTCAGCCCGGCAGGAAATTGATGCCCGCAATTTTCGTTGCCGATGAAATCGGACCGATCGAGCCGAATGTTCACATGGCCTTTTCGCGTGGGCGACCCGACATTGATGCGGAACTGTTCCTCCCGTTCGAGGTTGAGGAGTTCCTGTCCGGTATCTGGCGCCGCTTCGGACATATGTCGATCGAACGTCTCGATACCATCACCAAGGAAACCAGTGCCTATAAAAATGCAATCAAGCGCGGCCCGCGTGCGGAAATGACACTGAAGGAAATGGGTGTGTCTTTTGTCGATAACCGCGAAGCACCGGCAGTTGAACAGGTCGCGAAGAAAAAGATTTTACGAACACAATCGGGGAGACCCGTTCAGGTGCGCGCCTGGGTTCCGGGTGCAAAATAATTTTTCGGATTGCATCTTTTAAAAACGAATCGATTTTTACATTCGTGTTGAATCTTTTGTGCGATACTAAAACTGTCTTGAAAACGTAAAGTTCATTCTGTGTTAAAACATGAGCATGCGATCATCAGGATGTGCGTCTTAACAAATGTTTAGACAATCGTGTGCAAATAAACTTGTAGGAAAATTTCACCAAGTGTGATGCGTTACACTTCCGAAGTTATCCACAAACTGTTATAGAGTTCTGACTTATTTATTGACGGGAGGTTTTATTTTTATGGCGAAAGCAGCAACCAAAGCACCGGCGAAGAAAAAACCGGCTGCAAAGAAGAAGGCTCCGGCGAAAAAGGCAACTGCCAAGAAACCGGTCGCGAAGAAAAAGGCTCCGGCCAAGAAAGCCGTAGCCAGGAAAGCTCCGGCGAAGAAGGCCGTAGCCAGGAAAGCTCCGGCGAAGAAGGCCGCAGCAAAGAAAAAGGCTCCGGCCAAGAAAGCCGTAGCCAAGAAAGCTCCGGCGAAGAAAGCCGCAGCCAAGAAGAAGGCCCCGGCAAAGAAAGCCGTAGCCAAGAAAAAGGCTCCTGCCAAAAAAGCCGTAGCGAAAAAGAAAGCGCCGGCGAAAAAGGCAGCAGCCAAAAAAGCGCCGGCTAAGAAAGCCGCAGCTAAAAAGAAAGCCCCGGCTAAGAAAGCAGCAGCCAAAAAGAAGTAGGCTGATGCTTAGATCGCTCTATCAGCGATCGTCAGGGATACAGAAAAAGCGTTGCCCTCATGGGCAGCGCTTTTTTTATTGGTTCTTCTGATCCGCTTTCATCAGAAAATCGAAATCGCAGCCGTCTTCGGCCTGCGTTACCGTATCCATATAGAGCTTCATATAGCCCCGCTCGGAACCGGCATGCGGCGGACGCGGGGTGTAACGCGCACGCCGGGCCTCCATCTCCTGATCAGCGACCAGCAGATCGAGCGTACGCGCTTCCGCATCAAGACGGATGACGTCCCCGTTTTCAACAAGTGCCAGCGGGCCACCATCGGCGCTTTCAGGTGAGACATGCAGTACGATCGTGCCGAATGCCGTGCCGCTCATTCGTGCATCGGAAATCCGCAGCATGTCCTTCACGCCCTGACGGGCCAGCTTCATGGGGATCGGGATGTAGCCGGCTTCGGGCATGCCCGGCGCACCTTTCGGACCGGCATGCTTGAGCACGATGACATCATCGGCTTTCACGTCCAGGTCTTCACTGTCGATACGGTTGGTCAGATCCTCAAGATCATCGAAAACGACGGCGCGGCCTTCGAACCTGATCAGGTCTGCGGATGCCGCAGCTTTTTTCAGCACGGCGCCATTCGGTGCCAGCGTGCCCGACAGGGCAATCATGCCTTCGTTATCTGCAAGAGGTGCCGCGCGTGTCTTGACAATGTGCTGTGTGAACGCCGGTTCGGCAGCATCCAGGTTTTCACCCAGGGTTTTGCCACTGACCGTCATTGCATCAAGATGCAGAAGATCCTTTATTTCCCGAAGCACAGGCGCAAGACCACCTGCCTTGTAGAGATCTTCCATGTAGTTCGATCCAGCCGGTTTCAGATCGACCAGCACAGGTGTCTTGCGGCCGATCTCATCCAGTCGTGACAGGGATGCATCCAGTCCAAGCCGGCCGGCGATGGCGGCTGTATGCACGATGGCATTGGTCGATCCGCCAATGGCCTGAAGAACCGTCAGCGCGTTATCGATATGCTTTTGCGTCATCAACTGGCTCGGCGCCGTGCCTTCACCAGCCATGGCGACGGCGCGGGCACCCGTCACCTCTGCGTGACGCATGCGGTCACTCATCACCGCCGGAATGGCCGCACCACCCGGCAGCATGATTCCCATGGCTTCTGACATCAGCGCCATGGTCGATGCCGTGCCCATGACACCGCATGTGCCTGCAGAAGGCACCAGACGTTCCGAAGCGGCTTCGATACCGTCTTCATCGATTTCTCCGGCACGGTGCATGCCCCACAGGCGTCGGCAATCGGTGCACGCGCCGATACGTTCACCGCGCATGCTGCCAGCCATCATCGGTCCGGTGACTTCCAGAATGGCCGGACGATCAGCTGAAAACGCCCCCATCAGCAGGGCAGGGACCGTCTTGTCGCAGCCACCGATCAGAACGACGGCATCCATCGGCTGCGCCTTGATCATTTCCTCGACATCCATCGACATCAGGTTGCGCAGGTACATCGACGTTGGATACGAGAAACTTTCATGTAGGGAAATAACCGGAAATGTTACCGGCAATCCACCCGCCAGCATGACGCCGCGTTTCACGGCCTCGATGATATCCGGCACGTTGGCATGGCAGGCGTTGTAACCGGAATAGGTGTCGACAATACCGATCACCGGTCGCGATAATGAATCCTCCGTATAGCCCATCGCCTTGATGAAAGCCTTGCGGAGAAATAGGGAAAATGCCGTATCGCCATAACGTGTCAGTCCACGTTTCATCCCCGTCTGGTCATTCTTTTTATTTTTTTCCGGCATGCGTCCCCCCATGAATTGATCTATGTTTACCCACCGTAAATCATGCCTGATACGGCACTGGTCAAGGAAATGTTTCTAGATGTCATCGAATACGTTCAGAATTGCCGTCATGCCAGGTGACGGCATTGGTATCGAAGTCATGGATGCCTGTATCACCGTTCTCAACGCTGTCACCGCCAAAGTCGGCGGCCCGGGACTGGACCTTGAACACGTGCCTGGCGGTGCCGGTCATTACCGAGATCATGGATCTGATCTGCCTGATGAAAGCTTTGAAGCGGCCAGAGCTGCGGACGCCATTCTGTTCGGTGCCATGGGTCTGCCGGACGTCCGAAAAACAGACGGCACTGAAATAAACCCGCAGCTTGATCTGCGCTTCGGTCTGGAACTTTATGCCGGTGTACGTCCGGTTCGTGTGCTGCCGGGCGCACCGACGCCGCTGGCCGATCCGCGTGCGCGTGATATTGATCTGGTGCTGGTCCGTGAAAATACCGAGGGACTGTTCGCGGATATCCGAAAGCCCCGTCATGACGATGGACAGCAGGCGGAAGACCGCTGCCTGATCACGCGCAAGGGCTCTGAACGAGTGATAGAGTACGCCTTCAAGCTGGCTGAAACCCGTGCCAGGACACGCACCGATGCCCGGCGTGTAACGTGTGTCGATAAAGCCAATGTGCTGCATTCCATGGCATTCTTCAGGTCCATCTTCGATGAAGTCCGTGAGCGTCATCCGGATGTCGAAGCCGACTACGGCTATGTCGATGCGATGGCGCTCAATCTTGTGAAACGCCCGTGGGATTATGACGTCATGGTGATGGAGAACCTGCTCGGCGATATCCTCTCAGATTTGACAGCAGGCATCGTCGGCGGTCTCGGCATGGCACCGTCAGGGGACATCGGCGACAAGCACGGCCTGTTCCAGCCTTCGCATGGCAGCGCCCCGGACATCGCCGGGATGGGTCTCGCCAATCCTGTCGCCATGTTTCTCTCGGCGGCCATGATGCTGACATGGCTCGGCACCCGGCATGGTGAAGACCAATGTATCGAAGCCGGTGCCCTTATCGACAGGGCCGTTGCCGATGCCTTTGCCGGCGGCACGCTCAAGCCATCGGAATTCGGCGGACCGCACGGTACCGAAGACATCACCCGAGCCGTATTGAACGAAATTTAGGCAATTCGTTTTTCTGAATAAGTTCGATGCAAAAACTTTTCAATACCGCGGTGGCACATTAAGATTAGTCATATAAAAGCGCAA
The DNA here is from genome assembly GCA_040218645.1 of Rhodospirillales bacterium. Classification (GTDB taxonomy): domain Bacteria; phylum Pseudomonadota; class Alphaproteobacteria; order Rhodospirillales; family Casp-alpha2; genus UBA4479. The sequence continues at coordinate 400,617 of JAVJQZ010000002.1, read as the reverse complement.
AAATGCGTACAGGGCAGACACAGGGGATACAAAGCGAGTGGCTAACTCGGAAGAACAAGAACCCCCGAAAGCTTTTGACGAGATGCTTGAACCGGACGGCACGGTTCGCATGGCCTACGCTCAATATGGCGAATGGCTCGAGGGTGTCAGCAAGGACACTTTGATCCGCAAGGATCAGCAGGCGGACATGATGTTCCGCCGTCTCGGCATCACTTTCACGGTTTATGGCGATACGGAAACGACGGAACGGATGATTCCGTTCGATATCATTCCGCGCATCATCGATCCGAACGAATGGGATTTTCTCGCCCGCGGCACCGTGCAGCGCGTTGAGGCGTTGAATGCGTTTCTGGATGACGTATACCATGATCAGGCCATTCTTAAGGCCGGTCGTATTCCGCCTGAACTGGTACTCAACAACGACGCGTACAGACCGGAAATGCTGGATCTGGATCTGCCGCGGCGGATTTACGGGCATATTGCCGGCGTTGATGTCGTGCGAACCGGCGCACGTGAATTCTACGTGCTTGAAGACAACGTCCGCACGCCGTCCGGTGTTTCCTACATGCTTGAAAACCGCCAGACCATGATGCGGCTGTTCCCGGAACTGTTTGCCACCAATCAGGTCGCGCCGATCGGCCGTTATCCGACGGAATTGCGCAACAACCTCAAATCCGTGGCGCCCGTCGGCGTTGATGATCCGACAATCGTTCTGCTGACGCCGGGCCGCTTCAACAGCGCCTATTTTGAACATGCCTTTCTCGCCACCGAAATGGGTGTGCGCCTTGTCGAAGGGCAGGACCTGTTTGTCGACGACGGACTGGTCTATATGCGCACGACCGCCGGCCCCAGACGGGTCGATGTGATCTATCGCCGTATCGATGACGACTTCATCGATCCGCTGGCATTCCGTCCGGACTCGATGCTCGGTGTGCCGGGGCTATTGTCTGTCGTCCGCCGCGGCCGGGTCACGCTTGCCAATGCCATCGGGTCGGGGGTTGCCGATGACAAGGCGATGTATGTCTATGTCCCCGAAATGATCCGCTTCTATCTGGGTGAAGAACCGATCCTCCAGAATGTGCCGACCTACAGTCTTCGCAATCCGGACGACTGCAAATACGTGCTGGAAAATCTGGAAAGTCTGGTCGTCAAGGAAGTCCATGGCTCTGGCGGCTACGGCATGCTGGTCGGCCCGAAAAGCACCAAGAAAGAGCGCGAGGAATATGCCCTGCGGCTCAAGGCCGATCCCGAGGCATTCATCGCACAACCGACACTTTCACTCTCCACGTGCCCGACATGGGTCAACGAAGGGGTGGCCCCACGGCATGTCGACCTCAGACCGTTTGTGCTGTCCGGCCGCCGGACAACGGTCATGCCGGGCGGTCTGACGCGCGTCGCCCTTAAAGAAGGCTCACTCGTCGTCAATTCGTCCCAGGGCGGCGGCACCAAAGACACATGGGTGCTGGAATGATCGGCAATTCGACGACCATGCTGAGCCGTACCGCAGACAGCCTTTACTGGCTGGGCCGGTATGTCGAACGGGCCGAGAACGGCGCCCGCCTGCTGGACGGCACGCATCACCTGAACCTGCTGCCGCTGAACATGGATGAACAGCGCGAGTTGTGGCGCAAGCTTTTCCAGAGCGATGACGAGGTCGAATCTTTCCTGAAAAAGCACAACGAATTCAATGACAAATCGGTGATCGAATATCTGACCATCGATCCCGATAACCGCTCCAGCATCCTGTCGTGTATCGAAGCCGCGCGCGACAACACACGGGCGGCCCGCGCTGAGCTGACCACGGAAATTTCCCAATGCATGAACCAGTCACTGATCGATATGCGTGCCGTGACCATGCAGAGCATCAACGACACCGGGATCAGCGAATTCCTCGATTTCATCAAGGAACGCACACACCTGTTCAAGGGAGTGATCTACGGAACCATGCGGCGTGGGGAACCGTTCCTGTTCTGGGAACTCGGCACGGCGCTGGAACGGGCCGAGAATACATCCCGGCTGATCATGACCCGCGCCGAGACGTTTCACCGGGTGCATCGCCGCGATGACGGCTTCGATTTCTACCGGTGGGGAACTTTCCTGCGCTCGGCAAATGCCTACAGTGCCTATCGCCAGATTTACGGCGATATCGACCCGGTATCCGTTGCCGAAATGCTGATTCTGAACACCAATATCCCGCGCTCACTTCTGGCCTGTATTGAGGACACGAAGGATATTCTCAAGACCCTGCGCCGTGAAGCGCCCTGCGCGGAAATGTCGGAGCGGCTGGCCGCTGAAATACGTGCCGTACGGCTTGACCAGATATTGCGCTCAGGTCTGGGGAACTTCCTCAATGATTTCCGAAAACAGGTCCATGCGCTGAGCGATCAGATACGCATCGACTTCATGATGGTCAGATAGGGGATCCCATGCGTCTCAATATCACCCATGAAACCTGTTACCGGTTTGCAGAACATGCAAAGCATTCCATTCAGTATCTGCGACTGACCCCCGGGCCAAGCACGTGTCAGCGCGTGCTTTCCTGGTCCGTATCGACGCCGGGGACATTGACCCCGTGGATCGACGGTTTCGGCAACAGTGCCCACGTTTCGACCATCGATGAAGATCACGATGAGATCAAAGTCGTCGTCGAAGGTATCGTCGAAACCGTTGATACTTCCGGCGTGCTGCCGGCTCGCGACGGTCTGCCGCCTGAACTGTTTCTCAGGGATACATCTTTCACGACCATTGGTGATGCAACCCGCGAACTGGTTGAGGGCCTCAGGGATGAAATAAAGAACGACACGCTTCCCGGTCTGCATAATCTGATGGATAAAATCGCCGATAAGGTGACCTATATTTCCGGCGCGACGACGATTGAAACATCTGCCGAAGAAGCCGTGGCCGCAGGCAACGGTGTTTGCCAGGACCATGCACATATCTTCCTGACATGCGCCCGATGGGCAGGTGTGCCATCACGTTATGTCAGCGGTTATCTTCTGGCGGGGCAGGGCAATGACAGCCATGTCGCCTCACACGCATGGGCTGAATCCTACATTCCCGGTCTCGGCTGGGTCAGCTTCGATCCGACGAACCGGCAGTCTGCTACCGAGGAATATGTGCGACTCGCCATCGGTTTCGATTACATGGGCGCAGCGCCCGTACGCGGGTCACGAATGGGCGGCGGCATCGAGGAAATGTCGGTCAAGGTGCAGGTCGAGCAAACCCAGAGCTAAAGCCGGTTTCTCCTGATTTTCATCTCCGGGGACCACAACTTTTGCATGTGCGAAAAGAGACTTGATCCATGACCGTTTTCATGGCCATTGATGGTGTCCTATTTTCATCACAGGTGAAAAATGACCTATTGTTTGGGTATACGCTTGAACGACGGCATCGTGTTTGCGGCTGATTCCCGCACCAATGCCGGCGTCGACAACATCTCAATGTTCCGCAAGCTTTTCACGTTTGAAAAGCCGGGCGAGCGCGTCATATGCGTGCTGACGGCAGGCAATCTGGCGATCACGCAGGCTGTGATTTCCCAGCTTGAAGAAGGCCTTGATGACGGCGATGAGACCGACAACCTGTTTAACGTCCCGTCATTGTCGGAAGCCGCCAAGATGGTCGGTCATGCGCTCAGAAACGTTCGCGCCCGTGACGATGAATACCTGAAGTCGGAAGCCGCAGATACCAGCGCCACGTTCATCGTCGGCGGCCAGATCAGGGGCCGCCGGATGCGGCTTTTCCTCGTCTATTCCGCAGGAAATTACATCGAAGCGACGGAAGAAACCCCTTATATGCAGATCGGGGAATCCAAATACGGCAAGCCGATCCTGGAACGTGTCGTAACCCCGGAAATGGATCTGGCCCAGGCCGCGAAGTGCGCTCTTGTGTCTATCGACAGCACGATCCGATCCAACGTCGCCGTGGCCCCGCCGATCGACATGGTGATTATCCGCGCCGATGAATACCGGGTCGGGATGACCCACAGGATCAAGGCGGACGAACCGTATTACACGGATCTGTCGAAAAACTGGGGGGAGGGTCTGCGCAATCTGTTCGACAGCCTGCCGACACCGTCATGGCTGACGGATGACGACATCAACTGATCCGGCCGGTTGAACGGGTTCATATACCGTTCTAGACAATCATCACAATCAGGAACAGAAACAGGATGCTGATCACGATCAGCGCCATGGTGCCTGCCTGCATGGTCTGTGATATCGGCGATTTGTTCCCGCCCTGCCGTTCGAGCATGGCAATCAGTTCACCGAGGATGGTCAGGAACTCGCTTCTGATCGTGCGGTCCAGCTTGCCGATCACCCTGCCGACGTAGCCCAGGACACAGGGCAGGAATTTCCTGTAGATCCAATCCGTATCCAGGATTGTGGATTTGAGCTCCGGCGGATAGATTTTGTAGATCATCAATACCGTGAACGCGAGCGCCGAGAACATCAGCAATTGAAGCTGCGTGATGACGTGAGACGTCGTGTACGGCATGTAATCCACCGGGAACGGCAGGATATCGTACAGAACCTGCGGATTGACCCCGATAAAGATACACAGGAACGCTGTCAGGCCCATCGCCAGCAGCATGTTCCAGGGCGCTTCCTTGACCCGCCGACCGCTGTCGTGCGCGAAGAAGGCGAAATAGGGAACTTTGATTCCGGATGAGAGAAAAACGCCGGCTGAACCGAATATCAATATTGACCAGACGATCCAGCGATGTTCTTCAGCGGCGGCCGTGACAATCATCGCCTTGGAGACAAACCCTGCAAACAGCGGGAAAGCCATGGACGCCGCACCAATCATGCAGAAGCCGGCAGTCCATGGCATCGATTTGTACAGGCCACCCAGATCCGTGCCCCTGCAGGTGCCTGTCCGGTAGAGCACGGCCCCCATCGTCATGAACAAGAGCCCCTTGTAAAGAATATGGCTGAACGCCTGCGCCGCCGTGCCGTTCAGCGCCAGTTCCGTACCGATACCGATTCCGACAACCATGAAACCAAGCTGGTTATTCAGTGAATATGCGAGAACCCGCCGGAGATCATTCTCAATAAGGGCATAAAATACAGGGAATATTGCCATCGTCGCGCCGATGTAAATCAAGGCTTCCGTACCCGCATATCCGCGGGCAAGGGCGTAGACAGCGAGCTTGGTGGTAAACGCGCTCAGGACCACCGTCCCGCTCACCGTTGCCTCCGGATACGCGTCCTGTAACCAGTTGTGCAGCAGCGGGAAAGCGCACTTGATCCCGAAGGCGATGAAGATCAGCTTCCCAGCCAGGCTTTCAATGCCGATCTCGCCAAAGGCAATCGAGCCTGTGTCCGCATACCAGATCAACACACCGGTAAGAAGAATAACCCCGGACCCAACCTGTATGAGCAGATAGCGCAAGCCGGTCTTGTAGGCACGTTCCGTCCTGGTGGCCCAGATCAGGAACACCGACGAAATCGCCGTCAGTTCCCAGTATACGAATAATGTCACCAGATCCCCGGAGAATACGGCACCGATGGCGGCACCGGCATAAATGGGCGCTGAAACCTGCTGCATGGTGTCCTTGTCATGCCATGCAAAAAGCAGGGAAAGGAAAGCGGCAATGTTGAAGATGTAGCCCCAGACCCGCGAGAGGCCATCCACGCGCAGAACTTCAAGCGTCATGCCGAGCGCATCCATCGTCACGGACGTCCCGTCGGCGAGTGTGTGCACCTGGATAAAGCCGATGACCGGCAACGCAAGCAGGTAGAAGCGGCGCAGTGACTGCGGCAGGAGCGGCACCAAGACGGCGCCGATAATGAGGATGAGACCGGGGTTGAGACTACTCATTTTTGTCGTAGTACTCCTCGTCCCGCATCAGGAAAACACGCATCAGTTTTGCTACCAGAACCAGTCCCACACACATCACAAAGCCAAAGATCGCATAAAACCCGAACCATTCTTCAGCGGCGAAATGGGGGTGTTTCTCGTAAAGCACATCCACAATGAGCAATCCGGCACAAACGACAATCAGGGCAATGATGATTTTTCGGACATTGCGAGGGTCATCAAGCCAGTACTTTTTCGGATCGTGAACCTTGGGGGTGTGTTCGCTCATCGATCAGCCTCCGAATACCGGTGCCAGGAACGCGCGGATACGGTCCACATAGAAGAACAGGGCGAAACAGCCGATGGTCGTCAGGACGATGGGCGCCAGGCACAGGATCGGCGCATCGGCGACCCCGGCACGTCCGAACGTCAACGGCTTCAATAACGGGTGCGTGGATGGCGCATGATGGTGCTCGTCATGACCGTGATGGCTATCGCCGCCCGCTGCAGGTGGTTTTTCCTTGCCGAAGAACCCGTAAAGCACCACCGGCATCAGATACGCGATATTCAAAAGCGACGAGATCATCAGCACGGCGATAAAGATGATGTGATCCGTCTCAGCCGCTGCCAGCGCCAGATACCATTTCGACCACACGCCCCCCAGCGGCGGCAGGCCGATGATCGACAGCGATGCGATGAAGAAACAGAAGAAAGTCACCGGCATTTTGCGGCCCAGCCCATGCATATCCGAGATATCGGTCTTGTGGGCAAAGACGATGATCGCGCCGGCACAGAAGAACAGGGTGATCTTGCCGAACGCATGCATGACGATATGCAGGGTCGAGCCCATGGCGCCGATATTCGATGCCAGCATGGCGCCGAGCACGACATAGCTGAGCTGACTGATAGTGGAGTAGGCGAGCCTGGCCTTGAGATTGTCCTTGCGCATGGCCACCAGCGACGACAGCAGGATCGTCATGCCCGCGACATAGGCGAGCCAGGTCGAGGCGCCGGTTTCGGCAAGCGTATCGAGCCCGAATATGAAGACACTTACCTTGACCACGGAAAATACGCCCGCCTTGACGACGGCCACGGCGTGCAGCAATGCCGACACCGGTGTCGGCGCCACCATGGCCGCAGGCAGCCAGCGGTGGAAGGGCATCAGGGCTGCCTTGCCGATCCCGTAGATATACAGGCCGAACAGAACCGCAATAACGCCCTTGGGCGCATTTCCGGCGAGGATGCCGCCTTGTTTGAAATCCAGCGTCCCGACTTCAACATATGTCCAGATCGTCGCCGTCAGCAGGAACGTGATCGAGGTGCCGATCAGAATGCCGAGGTAGACCCGGCCCGCGCGGCGTGCTTCATCGGTACCGGAATGCGCCACCAGCGGAAAAGTGGAAATCGTCAGAATTTCGTAGAATACGAACAGGGTCAGCATATTGCCGGCAAAGGCAATGCCCAGCGCGGACATGATGGCGATCGCAAAGCAGAAGAAAAAGCGCGTCTGGTTGCTTTCATGGTGGCCGCGCATGTACCCGAAGGCATAGAACGACGTCACGATCCAAAGGAAGCTCGCAATCCCGGCGAAGACCATGCCGAGCGGTTCCAGCGTAAACGTCAGCGACAGCCCCGGCAGCATCTCAACAAGGGTCACGCTTGGGCGCGCCCCGGCATCGACGATGCCGATCAACTGCCAGACGATCCCGAACAGAATAATCGCCGTGATGACGGTCAGACCGTCACGGACGTTTTCCGACGCCGGCCCAGACAGCAGAAGCAGAAATGCACCGATGAACGGAATGGCGAGGGCTATCAGGATAAGGCTCTCGGGGCTCATTTCGAACCTCCGAGCAGGGTCTGCGCGGCGCTCATGGCGACATCACCGGTATAGGTTGCATCGATACCGAACCAGAACGCCGCACCGAGCAGGATATACGTCGGCACCAGAAGGCTGAGCGGGGCTTCGGTGCGTGCTTCGCTGCCGATGGCGGGGCTGCGGAAATACATGATCTCGACAACCCGCCAGACGTAAATCACCGCCAGCAGGCTGGACATCATTATCAGCAGCGCAACCGGCCACATGCCGGCAGCCAGTGCGCCTTCAACCAGATAGAATTTGGAGATGAAGCCGACCGTCAGCGGCACACCGATCAGCGAAAATCCGCCGGCGACGATCGCCGCGGCGGTCAGCGGCATACGCTTGCCGAGGCCGGCCATGTCTTCGAGTTTCACCGACCCGATCACGTAATAGACGCAGCCGAGTGCCATGAACAATGCCCCCTTCATCAGGGCATGGTTAAACATGTGAATGATCCCACCTGCCATGGCAGGTGCATTGCCGATGGAAATGCCGAGGATCATGTAGCCGACCTGTGCAACACTGGAATAAGCCATAAGCCGTTTCACATTGGACTGGTATATCGCGATCAACGATCCGGCGAACATCCCGGCGATGGCCAGTGTCATGACGGCAATACGAACGCCATAGGTTTCGAGGGGATCGACATCCCCGAATACGGTGAATATCAGCCGGATAAGGGCATATACGGCCACTTTCGTTGCTGTCGCCGCCAAAAACGCCGTCATCGCCGATGGCGCATAGGTGTAGGCGTTCGGCAACCAAACGTGCAACGGGAACATCGCCAGTTTGAGGCCGAAACCGACGACAATGAAGGCCAGGGCGACGTGAATGGTGCCGGTGTGCTGGACCGAAGGCAGCAAAGCCGCCATGTCGACCATGTTTAACGAACCGGTCATCATGTAGATCATGCCCAGACCGATAACGTAGAACGTGGCGCCGAGTGTGCCCAAAATCAGATACCTGAGCGCTGCGGTAAGTGCACGCCGGTCTTTGCCGAGAGCGATGAGCACGTATGTCGCCAGCGACGAGATTTCCAGGAATACGAACAGATTGAATGCATCCCCGGTGACCGCCATGCCGATCAGGCCCGCCATGCAGAGCAGCAGCATGCAGTAGGCCAGATAATGGCGCTCCACCGGAATTTCACGCTCTATGCTCTGCTTGGCATAGGGGAACACGATGGCGGCGATGGCTGATACGATAACGACAACCAGCGCACCCAGTTCATCGATGTGATAGACAATACCCCACGGCCCTTCCCAATCGCCCTGATTGTAGACGATGGTGCCTTCTGCCATGACCTGTTGGAGCAGCAAGCAAGCCAGAAAGAAATTGATGACCCCGATTGTCGTCGCCCAGCCCCACGTTACGGCGCTGTTGCGGATGAGGACGCAGAACGGTGCCGCCATCAGCGGCACAATCACGACCAGTACGGCAATGTGTTCAGCGAGAAACGTCACTCCTGTCGCTCCTCTATTTCGCGCACCTCATCGTCTTCGATGGTGCCGAAACTCTCCTGAATGCGGACGACGAGCGCAAGGCCCAGCGCCGTCATCGCCACACCGACCACGATCGCCGTCAGGATCAGAACATGGGGCAGGGGATTGGAATAGACTTCGATGCCGTCGGCAATAATCGGCGCCGTCCCGCCCTTGATCTTGGCAAGAGAAATATAGAAAACAAATACCGATACCTGAAACACGTTCAGGCCGACAATTTTCTTAATCAGGTTTTCATGGGCAATAACGATGTAAAGCCCGATCATCATCAACAGAAAGACGATCCAGTAATTCAGAAGGCCGGGGAATTCGTATTCAATCATTTCCGGCATCCCCCGCGGTGATATTATCCGCCGGATTGACGTCCGCCGCGGCACGCCCTGCAAAGGCGCAGAAGATCGTCACGATGCCGGCAAAAACCGTCAGGCCAACGCCGAATTCGACCAGCACTATGCCCATGTGCTGCCCATCCGTCGGCTTGTTCGCAAGAACGTCAAAATCAAGAAATTTACTGCCCATCAGCATGCAGGCTACGCCAACGCCGGCATACAGCAGGACGCCCAGCGTCAGAACAAGCCGCGTCACCCATGCCGGCAGCGCCTTGCGCAGTGTGCCGAGGCCATAAATCAGGCCATAGAGGATAAAACCGGCGGCAAAGATAACGCCTGCCTGAAACCCGCCGCCCGGTCCGAAATCGCCATGCCACTGCACGTACAGACCAAACAAAAGAATAAACGGGATCAGGAGCTTCGAGACGACCCGCAGAATGTAATTACGGTGCATCATGGTTCAGGCTTTCCCTCCCCGGACTTTCTGCGCCGGCGACTGGACCGCCCGATCAGGGTTATGACGCCAATTGCAGCCGTAAAGATCACGAAGGTCTCACCCATGGTGTCAAAACTTCGGTAACTGGCCAGAACCGACGTCACCACGTTCGGCAGACCGATTTCGGCCATGGAGTCGTTCAGATATCTGGGGACGACGTGCTGGTGGGCAGGTGCATTCGGGTCGCCGAAGAGCGGCATATCGAGACTGCCGTAGATCAGTGCCGCAAATATGAAACTACAGACAAACAGTCCCTTGATGGTACGGGTGTTTGGTGTGGCGTTTTCACGGTCGGATGTCAGTGCCAGGGTGCCGATCATCAGGACCGTCGAGGCACCGGCCCCGACGGCGGCTTCGGTAAAGGCCACATCGACGGCATCAAGGATGACATAAAGCGTTGCACCCATCAGTGAATAGATACCGCTCAGCATCACCACCGCGAACAGGTTGCGGATACGGGCTATGGCGAGACCGGTAATCGCCATGATGACAAGCGTCGCCACGTTCAGAAGGTCTGATGTGATGATTTCGAGGTTCATCAGTCCGCTCCACTTGCCGTTTTGGTTTCGCGAACCATCGCACGCTCTTCTTCGGTTTCCACTTCCGGTAAAACGTCATGATTGATGGCGGCACGGGCCAGGGCATAGGTTGCCGTCGGGCTGGTGAAAAAGATGAAAATCAGGATCAGGATCAGCTTCGCCGCAACCAGTGTGAAACCTGCCTGAAATATGAGCCCCAGAAAAATCAGCCCGACCCCCAACGTGTCGATCAACGAGGCGGCGTGCAGACGGGCGAAGACATCCTTGAGTTTCAGCATGCCGTATCCGCCGATCAGGCAGAACACGATGCCGGCAATGATAGAAACCCAGCTGATGATATCGATGATCTGTTCCATCAGATATCCCCCGCCGGATCGCCGTCATCACCGTGGCCCATGTCATTGAAAGTGACATATTTGGTGACGGCGATGGTGCCGATGAAGTTGATCAGCGCATAGACAATGGCAAGGTCGAGAAACTCAGGCCTGTCGTCGACGAACCCGTAAATGGCGATCAGCATCACCGACAGTGTGCCGAATACGTTTACGGCAAGAATGCGGTTATAGATATTGGGGCCGATCAGGGCGCGGACCAGCGCCATGATCATGGTCACGACGACACCGGCGGCGGCGGCGGTAAACATCATCAGCCGGCACTCACCTTGTCAGGGGCAGGCAGGGGCGTTGCGTCCCCAACCAGTTTGCAGACCATGCCGTCCATCTCGCCGGTTCTGAGGCCGTCGGCGGTTTCATCCATGATCGCATGCACGGTGATCAGGTCGTCATCGATGGAGATCGAGACGGTCCCCGGTGTCAGGGTGATTGAATTGGCATAGACCGTCTGTCCGAGCGCGTCGGACTGGCTGGCGCGAACGCGCAGGATCTGCGGCCGCACGCCACCGAACAAAATCGCCCGGGCGACCGTGATGTTGGACAGGATGATTTCCTTCACCAGCCAGGGGAAATAGGTCAGGCCGGGAAGGGTCAGGTGAACGGGATGGCCTTCGTGATCGACAATATCAAGACGGCGGGCGATAAACACACACAAAGCAATGGACGCAATACCCAAAGCAATGATCAGGGGGAGCCAGTACCCTGATAGCAGAACCCAAAAAACCGCTAATGCAGCAGCCAGTGCGATGGCTTGTAACACGCATACTCCCCTTCACATCGTCCCGGAACGCCATTCGGCTGAAACCGATTTATCTTGTACCCATACGGGTTTAGCGCTTTGCTTTAAAAGCAATTTAAGGAGAGATCGTACACGTGGCCAGCAGATTTTTGACTTTTTACCCCCGAATTCGGGGTTTCCTGGGCCTGCTTGTTTTGTTGCTGGCGTTGAGCACTGTTGCGGTGCCTGCCACGCATGCGGAATCCTTCGATCTCACGATCAAAACGGATAGCGTAAAGCATGATTTTTCCGTCGAGGTGATGCGAACGGCAGAGGACCGCGCACGGGGTCTGATGTATCGCAAGCATATGAAAAACGATCACGGCATGCTGTTCGATTTCGGTCGAAATACGACTGCACGGATGTGGATGAAGAACACCTACATCTCTCTCGACATGCTTTTCATCCGCGCTGACGGCACAATCTCTAACATTGCCGAGAATACGGTGCCCCACTCGACGGACGTCCTCAACTCCAGGGGAGAGGTCCGTTATGTCCTCGAAATCAACGGCGGGCTGTCGGAAAAGCTGGGCATCGGGTCAGGCGACCAGGTGACGCTGCCGGGCAATTGACCAGCGGTTCAGCGCGTCCGTTCAGGCGGGAACAGAAGCACGACTTCGGTGCCGGCACCGATCTCACTGGAAATCCTCAGCTGCCCCTGATGCAGCGCTATAAGGGAACTGACGATCGGTAATCCGAGACCTGTACCAGGTGTTTCCTTTGTCATCGGGTTTTCGATCCGCCCGAACGGTGCCAGCGCCGTCTCGGTTTCGTTGATTCGGAATCCGCAGCCTGTATCCCTGATCTGGATACAGATACCGCCATCATCCGTTTTGCTGACCGTGACCTCGATCGTCCCGCCGTTTTCGTTGAATTTCTCGGCATTCGATAAAAGGTTGAAGAACATCTGTGATAGAGCGCGCGGGTCCGCATATAGCCGCTGGGCATCCTCATCGATCTGAACAAAATAGCTGATGCGGCGCTGCGTGAAGCGTTGCGAGAAAAGCCGTTCCGATTTCCTGGCAATGTCATGGATCATCAGAACCTCTTCCTCCAGATCGAATTTACCGGCTTCGATCTTGGAGAGGTCGAGAAGATCATTGATCAGACTCAGCAGATGCTTGCCGCTCTGATGAATATCGACAGCATAATTGGTGTAGGACTCGTTCCCGACGGGACCAAACAACTGCTGTGAAATGATATCCGAAAATCCCAGGATGGCATTCAGGGGCGTTCTCAGTTCGTGGCTCATGTGCGCCAGAAATTCGGATTTAGCGCGGCTTGCCTGTTCCGCATGCTCCTTTTCCCGGCGCAGCGCTTCCTCTGTTTCGACCAGACCGACGATATTGCGGCCACCCCCACGATACCCCTTGAAGTCACCATGATCATCATAGACGGGTTTGCCACTGATGGAGACATGGACCTCCCGTTGATCGGCGGTCAGATGCGAATAGCGGATTTCACTGAAACTCTCGCGGTTCATGAGCGTTTGCTCAAATGCAACCATCCTCTGTTCGCTGAAGCGGTTTGGGTTGATCTCGCGGTGGGTGCGGCCGATGAATTCGGCAACGGGCAATCCCGTAATGTCCGGGTCATCGATGGAAACATAGGTGTATCTCAGATCCGTATCCATTTCCCAGAACCAGTCGGCAGACGTGCTTGAAAAATCCAGCAACCTTTGCTGGCTCTCACGCAGGGCCAGCTCAATCTGCTTCTGCTGGGTGATGTCGTTCGTCATCGTGATGGTGCTGCCATCTTCGAGCTTCGCTTCGTTAATCAGCAACGTCAGTCCGCCCTGACGCGTTATCTCGAACGGCCCCCTGGGATTTCGATGCCGATCAAGACGGCTTTTCATCCATACTTCCGGATCTTCATTGGGGCCGGTAAGGCCGTTGGAGGTTATAGCGCGAACGTGCTCTTCAAACGGCGTGCCCAATATGGAGTATTCCTCGATATCCATGTTCAATCGCTTGAAATGCTCGTTACACAAAACCAGCCGGTCATCCGGATCCCAGATCGCAAAAATAAAGTCGAGGGCGTTGATCGCCGTCATCAGCATGTCCTGAGCGGACTTTGCCTTGGCCTCTGTCTTCAGTTTCTGGGTGATATCCGCAGCGACACCGATGTATCCGTGAAATTCACCTTTATCATCGAATATGGGGCGGCCGGTGGCCGAAACCTTACGAATTTCGCCGCTGCTGTGACGCCGTGTATAGATGAAATTCCTGAACGGCCTGTGCGCTTCAAGATCGTCAAGATGCCGCCGCCATGCGGATGAGTTCAGATCATCATTCGCAAGTTCAGCCCGTGTCCTGCCCAATTGTTCGGCCATCGGCATATCAACGGAATCGACCACCGCCGGTGACATGTATGTAAAGCGATGGCGGGCATCCGTCTGCCAGAACATTTCAGCCGACATCAGGCCGATCACATCATAGAAATGTTCTTTTTCCTCGATCTGCTTATGCAGACGCGCGTTTTCCTTTCGCAGAGAATGAATTTCTGCGAGCAGGTCTTCTCTTTTTTTTGTTGTATTACCCTCAGGCATGCGGCGCCCCAACTCTCCCCGGGACAATTAACCCAGAAAACATCAGGCCGATCAATGCCGAAGCGCTATCGAGTACGCACTCAGCTCTTCGATTGAATTTTCGCCCAGGTGTCGCGCAGCGTCATGGTTCTGTTGAAGACGGGGGCGGCGTTCGTGCTGTCCGGATCCTTGGCAAAATAGCCGAGGCGTTCGAACTGCATGGCCTGCCCCGGTGCAAAATCCATCAACGACGGCTCAAGCTTGCAACCCGAGAGAATCTCAAGGCTTTCCGGATTCAGGGTCGAGACGAAGTCTTCCTGGCGGCCGGGGTTGGGGTCGGTAAACAGGTGGTCATAGAGCCGCACTTCCGCATCTACCGCGTCGGCGGCCGAAACCCAATGCAGGGTGCCTTTGACCTTGCGTCCGTCCGGCGCATCACCGCCCTTGGTTTCGGGATCATAGGTACAACGCAGTTCAATGATCTCTCCTGCATCATCCTTGATGACATCCGTGCAGGTGATGAAATAGGCCCAGCGCAGACGGACTTCGCGGCCCGGGGCCAGTCGGAAGAACTTCTTCGGTGCGTCTTCCATGAAGTCGTCACGCTCGATGTAGATTTCCCGGCCGAAGCCGACCATACGCGAACCGGCGGCTTCATCTTCGGGGTTGTTGACGGACGTCAGTTCCTCGTGGCCGCCCTCGGGATAGTTTTCAATCACCACCTTGAGCGGACGCAGCACCGCCATGCGCCGCTCGGCAAGCTTGTTCAGGTGTTCGCGCACACAGTGATCCAGCACGCCGGGCTCAACCGTGCTGTCGGATTTGGTCACGCCAAGCCGGGAGACGAAGTCACGAATGGCAAAAGCCGGAATTCCCCGGCGTCGCAGGCCGGAAATCGTCGGCATCCGGGGATCGTCCCAGCCGGATACATGCTTTTCGCTGACTAGCTGCGTCAACCGCCGCTTCGACAGCACCGTATAGGTCAGGTTAAGACGGGCGAATTCATACTGACGCGGTCGGGAAGGGACCGGCAGATTGTCGATCAGCCAGTCATAGAGCGGCCGGTGGTCTTCGAATTCGAGCGTACACAGTGAATGCGTGATGCCTTCGATGGCATCCGACTGTCCGTGCGCGAAATCGTAGGTCGGATAGATGCACCACGTATCACCGGTGCGCGGATGCGGCTTGTGGACGATGCGATAGATCACCGGATCACGCATGTTGATGTTGCCGGACGCCATATCGATTTTCGCCCGCAGCACCTTGGCGCCGTCTGCGAATTCACCGGCTTTCATGCGCGTGAACAGATCGAGGTTTTCTTCAACGCTGCGGCCCCGATAGGGGCTTTCCCGGCCGGGTTCCGTCAGGGTGCCGCGGTATTCACGGATTTCATCGGCATTCAGATCATCGACATAGGCTTTGCCGTTTTCGATCAGGTGAACCGCCCATGCATACAAGGTGTCGAAATAATCCGACGCATGGCGGGGCGTACCATCCCACTTGAAACCGAGCCAGCGCACGTCTTCTTCGATGGCATCGATGAATTCCTGCTCTTCCTTGGCCGGGTTGGTGTCGTCGAAACGCAGGTTGCACGCACCCTTGAATTCACTGGCGACACCGAAATTCAGGCAGATCGACTTGGCGTGACCGATATGCAGATACCCGTTCGGTTCCGGCGGAAACCGCGTGACGACTTTTTGCGTGGTGCCGTCGGCAAGATCACCGCGAACCCGTTCGCGGATGAAATCGCGCGTTTCCGGTGCCGTCTCGTTCTGGGGTTCGCTCTCGTTCATCGATATTCCGACCGGTCGTTGAATGAATTTCGCCTGCTGCATCTGCTGCGCAAGCTCATGTGCGGAGTATGTCTGCCAAAAATGCGGGGAAAGTAAAAGCAAAAGCGGCGAAGAAGGGGCCAAATGAAAAACCCCGGCCTGTCCTGACCGGGGTTTTAAGAAGCGATAATCATGAGAAATTCCTCAGATCAGGTGCACCACAACTGCGAGAATGGCAACTGCACCAACGAAAGAACCCATGACGGTGTTGAAAAGCTGATGGTCCATGAGACGTACTCCAAAAGGGTTGAACGCTGTTAACGCGCCCTCTGTACGCCTGGTTGTGATTCTGCACCATCGTTCGTTTTGCCATCCTGACATGCACTAAACGCATAGCTTAAAACGTGAATCCAGAGCTTCGGGAATTCGCGGACTCGCCTGTCCACTGGTGCTTGCAGCCAGCAAGGATTTGGCCGGTATGGTGTGATCTGCATCACAGTCAATTTGCGGTTCTGCCATGCACCAGACTGATGGCAGAAAGTCAAAACGGCACTTAAAAACAGGAGCGATTTTAGCCCGGCATCGACCAAAATCCCCCTGTTTTCAGCTACAATACAAATTATTACCGGCGAACCGGCACTGGTGCCGAAAAGGACACTTGCTAAAAACCATCGGAAACCATAGGTTTCGCGCGCGTCGGGGAGTGGCGCAGCCTGGTAGCGCATCTGGTTTGGGACCAGAGGGTCGCAAGTTCGAATCTTGTCTCCCCGACCATTTCTCCGGACATCAGCCGCCGACGTCGATGACGCAGACCCCTGCGGCCGCATCGGCCTCGATCATTTCCTGAGCTGCGATCACGCCGTCCAGCGTGAACGGGTGGTGCGCGGCGACGCGATGCTTCAACTTGCCTTTGGCCAGCATGCCGTTGACGGCATCGAAGATGTCGCGTTGCGTGGCTTCGGGCAGGCTGTAGATCGTATAGGGCCGCATGGTGATGTTCTTGAACATCAACGGCAGGAACGGCAGCACCGGTTCGGCGACCGCATCCGAGCTGTAGGTGGTGATCACACCGTTGGGGGCGACGATTTCCGGGAACAGATTGACGTTGGCGCCGAAAGCGACCTCGGAAATCCGGTCCACACCGCGTCCGCCCGTCATTTCCAGGACCCTGGCGGCGACATCATCGTTTTTGTAGTTCACCACCTCGTCGGCACCGAGTTCCTTTGCATAGGTCTCGTTTTCCGGTTTGCCGACCATGGCGATCACCCGGGCACCGCCCAGTTTCGCCATCTGCACGGCATAGGCACCGACACGCCCGGCGCCGCCCGAGACCAGGATCGTCTTGCCCTCGACGGGGCCGTCGGAAAAGATGCTGTAATAGGCCGTTACTGCCGGCACGCCCAGGCAGGCGCCGTCCAGCAGGGTTGCCGGTTCCGGCAGTTCCGGGGCCATCCAGGCGGGCAGGGTGCAGTATTCCGCGGACGTGCCCATGGCCCGCCCGGCCTGGGCACCGAAAATCCAGACCTTCCTGCCAACCTTGTTCGGGTCGATGTTGCTGCCGACGGCGTCGATCGTGCCGGAACCGTCGTTACATGAGACAATCGGTGAAAACAGATGCAGCTCGCGGCCACTGGCGCGGCGTTTGACGTCGGTCGGATTGACGGCCGAGTAGGCGACTTTGACACGAACCTCGTTCGGGCCCGGTTCGCCGGCGTCGATGTCCGCCATCTGTAAAACGTCTTTGGCGGCGCCTGCTGTGCTGAATTGAATGGCTTTCACGTCTTCTTCCCCCTGTTTCGTCACTTGAAGTCATCGTACACCCCGGCAACGGTGCTTGAAATCCATTGCCTTCGGTGATTTCTCGCGTATCTTTCAGTGAACATATTGGTTCCAGCGGAGACTTTTTCCATGCCTGATGTGCGTATTTATCAGCCGACCAAAACCGCCATGCAGTCGGGGCGCGCCAACGTCAAGAAATGGGTGCTCGAATTCGAGCCCGGATCACGCAAGGAAACCGACACCCTGATGGGCTGGACCGGGTCGCGTGATACCCGCGGGCAGGTCCGCATGCGTTTCGACACCAAGGACGACGCGATCAGCTTCGCCCAAAAGAACGGCCTGTCATTTCATGTGTCGGAACCGAAGAAACGCAAGATCAAGCCGAAGAACTACGCCGACAACTTTGCCTTCGGCCGCAAGACCCTGTGGACACACTGATGCGCCGTATCGTGCTGGCCGGCGTTTGCGCCATATGCGCCGCAGGCTTTCTGACCGCGCAAAGCGTCCAGGCGAGCTTCCTCGATAAGCTGAAAGGGGCCGTCGATCAGGTCACCAGCGGTTCTGGCTCGGGCGGGTCTGCTACCAGCAGTGCGCTCGGCACCGATCAGATCATTGCCGGTCTCAAGGAAGCGCTGCGCGTCGGCAGTGAGCGCGTCGTTGCCCAGGTCGGCGCGGCGGACGGCTTCAATGCCGATCCGGCCATTCATATCCCGCTGCCGGAGCAGCTGGCCAAGGCGCAGGACATCATGCGCAAGTTCGGCCTGTCGGCACTGGCCGATGATGTTGAACTGCGGCTCAACCGTGCCGCCGAGGAAGCAGCGCCGAAAACCAAGGAGCTGATCTGGAAGGCCGTCAACGAGATGACCCTCGATGACGCCAGGAAAATCTACGACGGCCCCCAGGATGCGGCGACGCAGTACTTCAAACGGGTCGCCACTCCGGATCTGAAGGCTACCGTGGAGCCGGTCGTCGACAATGCCCTGCAACAGGTCGGCGCGATCACGGCCTATGACAGCTTAATGAGTAAATACAAAGGATTGCCGCTTGTACCTGATGTGAAAGCTGATCTGCAGGCGCATGCCACGCAGATGACGCTGGACGGTATTTTCCATTATCTCGCCAAGGAAGAGGCGTCGATCCGCGCCAATCCCGCGGCCCGCACCACGGATATCCTGAAGACCGTCTTCGGGGGCTCGTGATTACGTACAGATTGGTTATTCAGGTTGCCGATAAGCGAGTGGCGCACTCAACCTTTATTCTTTCGATACGGGGGGAGGCAATTTGCATTTCTGTCAGTATGTCAGACGCATATAATTTACGTAATTTTTGATTTCCCCAGCCGCGAAGGCGCTTGAAGCTTTTGTCATCTTCCGCCCACTCACGCTTGCCGATGGCACCGCAAACGTCCGCCAGATCCTGAACTTCCTGATATGCAAGTGACCTCTTGAAATCGGATTCAGTATAGAGCCATCGGGTCTCAAGCGCCGTGGCAGTGAAAGTGAAACTGCCGACCCCGGCACCAATGCAAAATATAGCAAAATAGAAAGTTATACTCTTATTCATCATTCTGTTCTTTCGGTGAGATACGCCGGAATTCAGAAGATATTCCAAGCCGTGTGCATTTCGGTTATGACGTTGCCAGCAAATCCGAGCATCTGGATGAAACCAACATCTCTAGTTGATCCTGGATTTGCATATCTTGCGTTGTCTGATCCGCAAACCGGATACGAAGTCCCGCGTTTTCAGCTCGCTGCAGCATCACAAGCGATTTGCCGTCTTCAATCCACTCGGCCTCGCCAATAACGTCGCAAAGCATTGAATAATAGCTCACCCGCTGCTGCTCGAGCGCCTGATTATAGTCGTATTCGGTGTAGAGCCATTCACCTTCGACCGCGATCAGGCGAAACAGAAATACTCCTGCAACTGCGCCGGCGCAAAACACGACAAGTGCGCCAATCATTTTCTTCATAAGGTTGTCCTTCTTTCTCCCTCACACACAACAGGCTAATCCTTGTGACCAAATGTGGCAAAAAATGACCATCAAAATCCACAGCGTTAGACCCTGCACCGGCAACGTGATAGGATTACCTGATAATAACATGATTAAACAAGGAGATACACACACCAAGGCACAGGAAGGTTTACCATGAGAGAAGATATTTCCACATGGATCAAGCCAGCTCTTATGGGCGGTCTGATCGGCGCAATTGCCATTACGATCATCGGATTCAGTTCCGACATAGTCGTTTCAAAGGGCGATGCTATGCGTCAGGCCGAAGAGCAGGCCAACCGTGAGGTCCTCAGCGCACTGACCCCGATCTGCGTTACGCAGTTCAAGCAACTCGCGCAAAATCAGGAAACGACCCATCTTGCCGCACTTAAAGAAAAAGGTTCTTGGGAGCAGGGGGACTACGTCGAAAAACAGGGTTGGGCAACAATGCCCGGCAGTAACACACCGAACGACGACGTGGCCGAAGCATGCGCCGAAGCTCTGTTGGAGCGGGTCAACAAAACCAGCAGCTGATTACCATCAACGACAACAGTCGTAAAAAATGCATTTGGCCGTGCTGGCTACGGTTTCAACCTGGCCAGCACGGCATTTATTTTTCAAGCCATATATCCACCATCCTTCCTGAAATATGAGCGGCGATCTGCCCCTCCGCACGTCTTTCGTTGCACCTTTCCACCATGCGCATTAGAAAGGCGTCGCCTGGGCGCCCGTAGCTCAACTGGATAGAGCATCCGCCTTCTAAGCGGACGGTTGCAGGTTCGAGTCCTGCCGGGCGCGCCATTGGCTTTCCAATATCTTCTCAACAATCACACGTGACCGTTCCGGGCACTTATCCCCGGAAATCGCATGGCAGGGCTCTTGTCAGAGTTCCCGCGATTCGGCAATGTTCTTATTATGTTCTCATATATGGACAAGCCCCGGATGATCATCGCCAGGCCGGACCGCCGGTTCGGTCTGCCGCTGTATCTGAGCCGCGTCGCCGCCGGGTTCCCCAGCCCGGGGGATGACTTTGCCGACGGCACGCTGGATCTCAACGATCTGGTCGAACATCCGTCGGCGACGTTTCTGGTCCGCGTCACCGGCGAGTCCATGACCGGGGCGGGGATCGACGACGGCGATCTTCTGATCGTCGACCGCTCGCGCGAGGCGAAGCACGGCCACATCGTCATCGCCGTCGCCTATGGCGAGATGACGGTGAAACGGTTGGAGCGGCGTGGCCCGCGCTGGTGGCTGATCCCGGCAAACACCGAGTTCCCGCCGATGGCGCTGCCCGAGGACGGAGAAATCTGGGGCGTCGTCGCGCACACCATCAAGAGCTACACATGAGCCCGCCCGTTATCGCCCCCCTTATCGCGTTGGCCGACGGCAACAATTTCTTCGTGTCGTGTGAGCGGGTCTTTCAGCCGGCGCTCAGGGGCAAGCCGGCGGTCGTGCTGTCCAACAACGACGGCTGCGTCATCGCCCGGTCCGCCGAGGCCAAGGCACTGGGCATCTCCATGGGCGAACCGTTCTTCAAGATGCGCGAGAATCCGGCATGGCGGGGCGTGCAGGTGCGCAGTTCCAACTACACGCTCTATGGTGACATGAGCGCCCGCATGATGGATGTGTTTTCACGCTTCACGCCGGACATCGAAGTCTATTCCATCGATGAGTGCTTCCTCGATCTGACGCACAGCATCGCCACGGACCCGGTGGCCTATGCCCACGATATCCGCCGCACGGTGCTGCAGTGGACAGGTCTGCCGGTCAGCATCGGCATGGCGCAGACCAAGACACTGGCCAAGATCGCCAACCGGATGGCCAAAAAGGCGGATGGGGTCTCTGTGCTGCTGTCACCCGAAAGCTGTAACGCGGCGTTGTCGGCAACGCCGGTCGGCGACGTCTGGGGGATCGGGCGGCGCTGGTCACGGCGGTTGCAGGGGCACGGCATCCACTCGGCGCTCGATCTCAAGCGGGCCGACCGTACCTGGGTGCGCCAGTGCATGGGGGTGGTCGGACAGCGCACCGTCGACGAGTTGAACGGCATGCCCTGCATCGCGCTTGAAGACTGCCCGCCCGACAAGCAGACGACGGCAGTGACGCGTAGCTTCGGCAGGATGATGACGACCCATGAAGACCTGCAGGAAATCGTCAAGGCGCTGGCATCCAGGGCCGCGGAGAAACTGCGCCAGGGCGATCTGGTGGCCGAGATCGTCAACGTCTTCGTACGCGGCAATCCGTTCCGCCCGGACCTTGCGCAGTTCACCGGCTCGGCGTCGGTCGGGCTGACACCGGCCGGCAATCATACCGGTGATATCGTCAAGGCGGCGCTCCGGGCGCTGGCCCAGGCCTACCGTCCCGGCATCCCGTACAAGAAAGCGGGGGTCATGCTGTTCAATCTGCACCGCACCGGTGCCGCACCGCAGACGCTGTTCGACAATGCCCGGCCACCCGGCGCCGATAAGCTGATGCAGGCTTTCGATGCCATCAACGGCCGCTTCGGGGCCGGCAGCATCGGCTATGGGCAGGTCTACCGGCCCAGGCACTGGTACATGAACCAGCAACACCGAAGCCGGCGGTATACGACACGCTGGGACGAACTGCCGGTCGTGCGCTAGAGTATCCACTCAGACCCTATACCAAAGCGCCGCTGCGTACGTTATGAACAACAGAATAGAAAACACGGCGGCACAACCGGCGACAAACCGGAAGTTGTGATTTCGCCATTGCAGTTTATCCAACTCGTCAATGCCACTAACCTGAGTCTGATCAAGAAGCCGCATAAGAAATCTGTTACGTCGGATATTTCCAAAATCCAGGATGAGCAGACATAAAAAGCTGATCGTACCGCAAAGAATGACCGCAAGCAGATCGACTACGATACCGGTTGGACGACCTGCTATCCCGATAGCAATCGTTGTCGCACCGATAAGCCACAGAACGAATATCTCACCAAAACTGAAAATTCTTAACCGGCTTGCGGCAATCTGGACAGCCATCGTCATAAAATCAGGGGCATTCGCACGAAGATACTCGACGTATTGAAAGGCAACAATTTCAAGCCGCACGAACGACAGGGGTGAAAAAATCTTTTTCAGGAAAGCTCTTGTCTCCACCAGCACCTCGGGGTTTTCATGAGCTGCAGACTTCGAATAAAGCTCGATCGCAATGTCTTCCTGCCGAGCTTGTTTGCTCGCATACCGTTCGATCATAAAGGCCACTAAAATAGCGAATATCCCGGCAGGGATAGCGACAGCATCAAAATAATTTTCGATATTCGCACCAGGAATGAAAAAGCAGATGACTGCCGAGACGCAGAGAAAGAACAGTGATGCAAAATAGGAAAGACTGAATTCAACCTGAATTGAAATGGCTAGATTGGATGCAATGATAAGCATTCCGCCAAGCAGTATCTGACCGATAATCGGCTCTTTCCCACCTGCCAGATAAAGAAAAAGAATGCCGAGCAAAGACGTCAAGTTCCACAGAATGTTAATGCCTGAAATCGTCGTAAGCCGGTTGGCAAAAATAAAGAAGATTGAACCGAACGTGACGATGATCGTGGCAAAAAGAACAATGCCGGCAACTTTGATAGCTGACTGGATTTCGAGCGACTGCGAAACATCACCAAAACTGATCCAAACGGCAAAAATTGCGACGAAAGCTACGCACCGAGACGAAAATGACGCGAGTACGGAAGGCAGGATCATTGTCCCAAGTTTATCCATGCTGCGCAGGCCAAGCATATTGTCCTGACCGATCCATATAGCTGCATCGCCAATTGATACCGGTTGCTCTATCGGTACTTGCGTCAGTGTTGTTGAGAGGTCTCCCGTCTTGCCCTCAGCAATATCTGAGAATCGTTGTTCCAGCATGACTATAACTGAAGAGCTTAATGCCATTGTCAGCATGGCAACGAGTGCTAGCAAACCACCCAATAAGAGCCCGTCAAGCTCTTCGCCTGTTGTCCATATATTCTCCCAATCCATTTCGTGTGTCGTCAGCACGATGATCAACCCGCAACATGACAGTGCGGCAAAAATATACTCTCGTATTTCCAGACGTTTTTTCCCGGGGATCAGAATTGCAATCAGTATCATCGCGGGGATGGGCCAGACATCGTAAACAAGAGCGGCAGAATATTTGTCCAGAAATATGAATGAGCTCATGAGACAAACATGGCTACAGCCATTCAGGAAACCATCAAAAATGGTAAGCCCCAATGTCTTGCGATCGTGAATACTGGTTTTAAGCAGGCCGATAATGCGGGCCCAATTTCCCGCGACGATTTTGTAAATGATAACAAACATGATAACGGCGGAGAGCAAGTGCGTTATGGTAACAAGCATAAACGGCTGGATACTTGTAGAAGCCCAAAACCCGACAAGAGGGTAGAGGCTGTAAAGCACTATTGATGCAAGCATGAAGATGATTGCGAGCATTTCAACTCCCGGAAAAATTGCGCATCTGTGTTGAAAAGCCTAGCCATACGGCTCTCAAACGTAAATCCATGACTTTATCGGCCAAGAGCTATAGTCCTGGTATCACTTCCCTTTGAAGCCGGAAAAGGCTATAACGGCGTCATGATGAAGCAGAAAGCTGTCATATCCGCCGGAAAAACGGCCCTTGTCGCGTTCGCGCTCTGTGCGTTCGTCGCCACCGATACATCGGCGGCAAACCGCGTCAAAGGCGAATACGCCCGCAGCAAAGCCCCGATCAGCAAGGTTGGCAAGATCAACCCGAAGCTGTCACGCATGTGCCGGCAGGGCACGTTCAAGCAGCGCAAGGTGCTGCGGCTGTCGATCGGCTATATCGGTGACAAGGGGCAGGGGATTACCGGCATCGCCAAGCCGGGCTGGAATCTCCATGATCCGCAGGGCGTGGGCGATCCGGACTACACCTACCATTTCTTCAACCAGGGATATTCCAACTGCCGCGTCTATGAAGCCCTGACGCCGCCGCCACCCCGCCAATAGGCCGGACCCGCAGGGCCATGACCGAATTTCTTGATCTTTTCCCGACCAAACTGGTGCGCCGGCAGCTGCCCGGTTTTGAGGAGCCGACCCGCGACCTGATCAAGCACGTGCGCGACATGGAAAAAGCCAACAAGGCGCTGACCACGGACTACCGGGAAAACAATCCGCTCGAATACGACCGCGAAGGACCGAACTGGCTCAGGGGCGAGATCAACCAGACGGTGATCAGCTACCTGCAGGAGATCGGGATCAACTATCCGGTCAACTGGCAGATCCATGCCTGGGCAAATATCAACCGCCAGGGCGATTACCACGATCCGCACAATCATCCACATGCGTACCTGAGCGGTACGTACTACCTGAAAATGCCGGGATCTGGTGTGAAAAAAAGCCAGCGCAGCGATGTCCGGCCGAACTGCATCACGTTCTACGATCCCAGAACCGGGTTCAACATGTCGTCGATCAAGGGCGACCCGTATGTCGATCCGGAATTCACCGTGCTGCCGGAACCGGGTCTGCTGATGATGTGGCCGGCGTCGATGATGCATTTCGTGCATCCGAACCTGTCGGACGAAACGCGGATTTCGCTCAGCTTCAATATCGTTCTCAAGTGGTCCGACGAATACCTGCCCGAGCAGTAGGGCCTGTGGACATATAGCACGCAAGCCGTGGTGGGCGCGAAAATGGCCGACTGGAAGGAATGACGCGAAGCGCGTATCGGCAATACGAGCGAGAGGCTTGACGTACCAGCCGGCCATTTGGGCCCCATCCCGCAGGGACGCGCCGTATTTGCCCGCTCGTGGCGTCGAACGGCTTGCCCGATGCAACACATCGCGCGACGCCGATCTCCTGGCGGCTCAAACAAATCCGGCAGCGTCACGGCCGCGCGGTATATGTCCACAGGCCCTAATTCCGCCTCGAAATCCCAAAGTCCAAACATCCCCTAACGCCTTGTTAAGAATTCCCGCGCCATAATCGTGACCGGTTGGGACTGGGACCAGCACAGAAGGTGATAGAGGAATCCCGCAGTCCATGGGGCTTATTGAAGAATTACGCAGGCGTGCAAAACATGTCGTCGGTCCGCTGTTCGGTATCGTCGCCGTGGCTTACTTCGCCTACCACACGGTACACGGAGACCGCGGTCTCCAGGCTTTGCTGCAAATGCAGGAGCGTGTCGCAGAGGCGGAAAACCGTCTGCAGACCCTCTCGCGTGAAAAACAGCACTGGGAAAGCCGCGTCAAACTGCTTTACCCGGACAGCATCGACCGGGACATGCTCGATGAACGTGTCCGCATCATGCTCGGGTACGCCCGGGCCGACGATCTTGTCGTGCTCGTCAGTTCACTGAGAAGCAAAGGAGAAACCGATGGCTTCACTCGCTGATAAACTGGTCCCGCCGTATTACGCGGCGATCATAGAAAACAATCCTCACACGTCGTCCGACGAGCCTGCCAACACGGGGGACCGTCTTGTTACGCTGGCCCTGCGCCGCCCCGGATTTCTGGGTCTTGAAACCGCACGCGCCAATGACGGACGTCCTGTGACCGTCGCCTACTGGCGTGAGCTTTCGGATGTTGAAGGCTGGCAGTCTGAAAGCGGCGCGATCGGCGCGTCTTCCTATCCACTGGAAGTCTGCCGGGTTGCCAATTCCAACGATGCATCGGTGCGTGCCCTGTTCGTCATGAAAGAAGACGAACAGCCGTCCCCGCATCACATATAAGGAGATCAGGATATGGCCAAGTTCGATCCGCGACGTGATCCGCCATATTTCGCTGTCATCAACCGCACGGCACCCGCCGGGCTCGATGCCGGTCAGTTCATGGATGCCGGCGAAAAGATGGTCGGCCTGGCAGCCGCCGAACCCGGGTTCCTCGGGATCGAGGATGTAACGGATGAGGAAGGCAATGCCTACACCGTCTGTTACTGGGACCGCGTACAGTCCATGCGCCGCTGGCGTGCCGACCTCGCCAACCACATTCCGCCAAAAATTACACCTGAACAGGTAGTCTGTTTTGAAGGATGTTACTGGCACTGGCTGCGGGATGTATTTGATGCAATTGCCCGCGTCGACAGGAGCAATGTCGTACAGGTCTCCTTCGGTGAAGTTGCAGCTTAACTTTTAAGTGATTAACTTATGGGTACAGTACAGGAACAAATTCCGTATTTTGTCACCTTTGCTTGAAACGCACAAAAAGATCGCCTAGCATCGTTCCATAGAGCGGTGGTTAACCGCCGCATCCATTAGATCGGGAGGAAGCGATGGCGAGGGCCCCGAAGGCCGGTGCTAAATCTGCAAGCGCCGCGAAAACACCTGCAAAGAGCAAGGCCAAATCAACGGCCAGGAAGCCCGAGGTATCAGGCGAAGAGCTCTTATCCTATTACCGCGACATGTTGATGATCCGCCGTTTCGAAGAAAAGGCGGGTCAATTGTATGGGATGGGTCTTATCGGTGGCTTCTGCCACCTGTATATCGGCCAGGAAGCCGTCGTCGTCGGCATGACCCAGGCCGGCACATCCGATGACAGTGTCATTACCTCTTACCGCGATCACGGACACATGCTGGCCTGCGGTATGGACCCGAAAGGCGTCATGGCCGAACTGACCGGACGTCGTGGGGGCTATTCCAAAGGCAAGGGCGGCTCGATGCACATGTTTTCCCGCGAGAAGAACTTCTTCGGCGGGCACGGCATCGTCGGCGCACAGGTTCCCCTCGGGACCGGTCTTGCCTTTGCGCACAAATACACCGAAGACGGTGGCGTCTGTCACACTTATCTGGGTGACGGTGCCGTCAACCAGGGCCAGATCTACGAAAGCTTCAACATGGCGGCGCTCTGGAAGCTGCCGGTCGTCTATGTCATCGAAAACAACAAGTACGGCATGGGGACCTCCATTGAACGGGCATCCTCGAATGTCGATCTGTCCGAACGGGGCGCGGCACACGGCATTCCGGGCGAACAGGTCAACGGCATGGACGTCATGGATGTGCTGGCCAAGGGCGGCAAAGCCCTCGAACATGCGCGGACCGGCAAAGGGCCGTTCATCCTTGAGATGAAAACCTATCGGTACCGTGGTCATTCGATGTCCGACCCGGCGAAATACCGTTCCAAGGAAGAAGTCCAGAAAATGCGCAAGGAAAGCGATCCCATCGACAACCTGCGCCACACCATCCTTGAAGCCGGCTATTCGAACGAGGACGAGATGAAGGATATCGACAAGGATATCAAATCGATCGTCACTGCCGCCGCAGAATTTGCACAGCAAAGCCCTGAACCGGATGAGTCCGAGCTGTTTACGGACGTGTTCAAAGAGCTTTCCGCGTAAATTACCTGAATAAAGGTTAATATTATGGCCACACAAGTACTGATGCCGGCGCTGTCGCCGACCATGACCGAAGGCAAGATCGCCAAATGGATGAAATCCGAAGGCGATACCGTGGAAAGCGGCGATGTGCTGTGCGAGATCGAAACCGACAAGGCGACCATGGAAGTGGAAGCCGTTGACGAAGGCATTCTCGGCAAGATCCTCGTCCCCGAAGGCACCGATAATGTTGCCGTGAACGCGCCGATTGCGGTTCTCGTCGAAGAGGGTGAAAGCGCTGACGACATTGCCGATGCCCCAGCACCCGCAAAGGCCGACGCGACCCCGGCGGAAAAACCGCAGCAAAGCGCCTCCAGTGATGAGTCTTCATCAGCCCCCGCACAGCCCAAATCCGTACCGGCACCCGAACCCGAATACGATGGGCCGATGAAAACCCAGACCGTCCGTGAAGCCTTGCGAGACGCCATGGCCGAGGAAATGCGTCGCGAGGATAAGGTCTTCCTGATGGGCGAGGAAGTCGCCGAGTATCAGGGGGCCTACAAGATTTCCCAGGGGCTTTTGGATGAGTTCGGCGCCAAGCGCGTGATCGACACGCCGATCACCGAGCAGGGTTTTGCCGGTTTGGGCGTCGGCGCCGCGTTTCATGGTCTGAAACCGATTGTCGAATTCATGACCTTCAACTTCGCGATGCAGGCCATCGACCAGATCATCAATTCCGCCGCCAAGACACTCTACATGTCCGGTGGCCAGATGGGCTGCCCGATCGTATTCCGGGGGCCGAACGGGGCCGCCGCGCGGGTCGGCGCACAACATTCGCAGTGCTATGCGTCCTGGTATGCGAACTGCCCGGGGATCAAGGTACTCGCGCCGTGGTCCGCAGCGGACGCAAAAGGGCTATTGAAAAGCGCCATCCGCGACCCGAACCCGGTAATTTTCCTTGAGAACGAAATTCTCTATGGCCAAAGCTTCGAACTACCGGACAGCGATGATTTCACGTTGCCCATCGGCAAGGCCAAGATCGAGCGCAGCGGTGCAGACGTTACCATCGTGGCCTATTCGATCGCCGTCGGGATCGCCATGGAAGCTGCCGAAAAACTGGCCGAGGAGGGGATCGATGCGGAAGTCATCAACCTCCGCACCATCCGCCCGATGGATACCGACACGATCATTGAATCGGTCAAGAAGACGAACCGTCTCGTCAGTGTCGGGGAAGGCTGGCCGACCTGCGGGATCGGTGCCGAAATCTCAAGCATCGCCATGGAACAGGCCTTCGATTATCTGGATGCGCCGCCCGTGCGCGTCGCCGGTGTCGATGTGCCGATGCCGTATGCCGCGAACCTCGAAAAACTGGCGCTGCCAAAGGCGCTGAACGTGGTCGAGGCCGCTAAATCCGTCTGTTACGCCTAGGGGAGGCCGCATTATGCCGATCAAAGTACTGATGCCGGCGCTGTCGCCGACGATGACGGAAGGCAAGCTGGCGAAATGGTTGATCAAGGAAGGCGACACCGTGGAAAGCGGTGACGTCATGGCCGAGATCGAAACCGACAAGGCGACCATGGAAGTCGAAGCCGTCGACGAAGGCGTTGTCGGCAAAATCCTCGTCGACGAAGGCACCGATGGTGTCGCCGTGAACACGGTGATTGCCATGCTTCTCGAAGACGGTGAGGACAAAAGTGCACTGGACGACGCGGATACATCCGCCGCAGCACCGCCACCGGCTGGCGAAGCGCCCAAGGAAGACGCCGCACCGGCAGAAGCCAAGGCTGAACCGGCACCGTCGTCACCGCCTCCGGCAAAATCAGATGGTGGTGAACGTATCTTCGCCAGCCCGCTGGCCAAGCGGCTCGCCAAGATGGAAGGGCTCGACCTCGCCCAACTATCCGGCTCCGGGCCACATGGGCGGATCGTCAAACGCGATATTGAAAAGGCCCTTTCCGAAGGCACCGGCAAAGCGCCGGCCGACAAACCGGCAGCGGCAGGTGCGCCGGCTACTTCCGGCGACGCGGCAGCCGTGCCGCCGGCCGGCATCGACGAAGCCATGCTGGGACTGCTGCCGGAATACGAAAGCGTTCCCAACACCGGCATGCGCAAGACCATTGCCAAGCGCCTGACGGCATCGGCACGCGATATCCCGCACTTCAACGTCAGTGCGGATATCTGCATCGATGCGCTGCTCAAGCTCCGCAAGGAACTCAACAGCCGCGACGGGGCGGATTACAAGATTTCCGTCAACGATTTCGTCATCAAGGCCGTGGCCCTGACCCTCAAGCGTCAGCCGGACTGCAACGCCGCTTATACCGACGATGCGATCCTCAAGTTCAAACGCGCCGATATTTCGATGGCCGTGGCCGTCGACGGCGGTCTGATCACGCCGATCATCAAGGATGCCGGTTCCAAAGGCCTCGCCACCATCTCGGCGGAAGCCAAGGAACTTGCCGGCAAGGCCCGGGACGGGAAACTGCAGCCCCAGGAATATCAGGGCGGCACGTTCTCGATTTCCAATCTCGGGATGTTCGGAGTCTCATCGTTCAACTCGATCATCAATTCGCCGCAGGGCGGTATTCTCTCGGTCGGGGCGGGTGAACAGCGCGCCGTGGTCAGGGACGGTGCCGTCGCCATCGCGACGATGATGACAGTCACGCTGGCCGTTGATCACCGTTGCATCGATGGTGCGGCTGCGGCCGGCTTCGTGCAGGAACTCAAGGGCATCCTTGAAGACCCGCTGCAGTTGATGCTCTGAGAGAGGTGAGGGCGAACCATGGCTGATACCAAATTCGACGTACTCATCATCGGCGGCGGTCCCGGCGGTTATGTGACCGCCATCCGTGCCGCGCAACTGGGCTTCAAGACCTGCGTCGTTGAAAAGGAACACCTGGGCGGGATCTGCCTCAACTGGGGCTGCATTCCGACAAAGGCGCTGCTGCGCACGGCGGAAATCTACCACTACATGCAGCACGCCAAGGATTATGGCCTGAGCGCCGAAAAAGTCGGCTTCGACATGAAGGCCGTGGTCGAGCGCTCGCGTGGCATCTCGAAACGCCTGTCGGGCGGTGTCGCGCATCTGATGAAGAAGAACAAGGTCACCGTCGTCGACGGCCGCGCCAAACTGAACGGCCCGGGCAAGGTCGACGTCACCGGCAAGGACGGCAAGTCGCTCGGCACCTACACCGCCGAGCACATCATCGTCGCCACGGGTGCGCGTCCGCGCGCCCTGCCGGGGATCGAGCCGGACAAGAAACTGATCTGGACCTATTTCGAGGCCATGGTCCCGGACGTCACGCCGAAAAGCCTTCTGGTGATCGGCTCGGGCGCCATCGGCATCGAATTCGCCAGCTTCTATCAGACCATGGGCGTCGACGTGACGGTGGTTGAAGTAATGAAGCAGATCATGCCGGTCGAGGACGAAGAGATTTCCAAGTTCGCCCGCAAGCAGCTTGAAAAGAACGGCCTCAAGATCATGACCGAAGCCAAGGTCACCGGCGTCAAGAAAGGCTCGAACAACGTCACCTGTACTGTCGAGGACGCCAAGGGCAAGACCCAGGAGATCACCGTCGACCGGGTGATTTCAGCCGTCGGCGTGCAGGGCAATATCGAAGATATCGGTCTTGAGACCACCAAGGTCAAAACGGATCGCGGCTGCATCGTCGCCGATGAATTCTCGCGCACGGCGGAGAAGGGGGTTTACGCCATCGGCGATGTCGCCGGACCGCCCATGCTGGCACACAAGGCCGAGCACGAAGGCGTCATCTGCATCGAAAAGATCGCCGGTGTCGAGGGTGTGCACCCCATGGACAAGGCTAAAATTCCCGGCTGCACCTACTGCCATCCGCAGGTCGCGTCGGTCGGTCTGACCGAAGCCAAGGCGAAGGAACAGGGATATGACGTCAACGTCGGCCGCTTCCAGTTCCTCGGTAACGGCAAGGCCATCGCCTTGGGCGAGGATCAGGGGCTGGTCAAAACCATCTTCGACAAGAAGACCGGGCAGTTGCTGGGCGCACACATGGTCGGCGCCGAAGTCACGGAGCTGATCCAGGGCTTCGTCGTCGCGATGAATCTCGAGACGACCGAGGAAGAGCTGATGCACACCGTCTTCCCGCATCCGACACTTTCCGAAATGATGCACGAAAGCGTACTGGACGCTTACGGCCGCGTCATCCATATGTAGGATAATGCCGCCGTCTCTTTGACAGCAGTGACATTCGAGGCCATATCGTAAAGAGGTTCGGTTACTATTTCATTGTCATCCCCGCGCAGGCGGGGATCCAGCCTTTGCCCGAACTGGGTTCCCGCTTTCGCGGGAATGACGGATAGGAGTTGAATAGCGCGATGAGCAACGTCGAAAACATCAACCGCGTCCGCCATCCGGAAAAGATGAAAAATCCGGAGAACGAGCCGCTGCGCAAGCCGGCGTGGATCCGCGTCAAGGCGCCGACCTCCGAAGGCTATAACGAAACCCGCAAGCTGATGCGGTCGCGGAACCTGCATACGGTCTGCGAGGAAGCTGCTTGCCCGAATATCGGTGAATGCTGGGCGGCGAAGCACGCAACGGTGATGATCCTCGGCGACATCTGCACGCGCGCCTGTGCGTTCTGCAACGTGGCAACCGGCAAACCCGGTGCCGTCGACCCGATGGAGCCGGAAAACCTGGCGATCTCGGTGGCCGAGCTGGGCATGAAGCATCTGGTGATCACGTCCGTCGACCGCGACGACCTGAAAGACGGCGGTGCTGATCAGTTCGTCCGCTGCATCGAGCGTATCCGCGAGACAACGCCGGAGACGACGATTGAAATCCTCACTCCCGACTTCCGCGACAAGCCGGGCGCACTCGAAAAAGTCATCAAGGCCCGCCCGGATGTGTTCAACCATAATCTGGAAACCGTGCCACGGCTGTATCCGAACATCCGCCCCGGCGCACGGTACTTCCATTCCCTGAAACTGCTGGACACGGTGAAACGTGATGACCCGTCGATCTTCACCAAATCGGGGATCATGGTTGGTCTTGGCGAAACCCGTACCGAAGTCATGCAGGTGATGGACGACTTGCGGTCCGCCGATGTCGATTTCCTGACCATCGGGCAATATCTGGCGCCGACCAAGCGGCATGCACCGGTCGATCGTTTCGTCACACCGGACGAATTCGCGGATTACAAGAAACTGGCGGAATCCAAGGGCTTCCTGATGGTGTCCTCGACGCCGCTGACCCGGTCCAGCTATCACGCCGACAGCGATTTTGCCGAGATGAAGAAAAACCGCGACGCCAGACTCGCCGCCGGTGCATAACCTGGCCTGATGCCCACACACGCCGAAAAACGGGTTCTGCCTTATACACGCGAACAACTGTTCGATCTTGTCATCGAGGTTGATAAGTATCCCGAGTTCCTGCCGTGGTGTCTCGGCTGCCGGGTGCGCAAACGCGAGGAAAGCCTTGTCGTCGCCGACATGATCATCGGCTTCAAGGTATTTCGCGAAAGCTTCACTTCAAGAGTCAGCCATCAACGACCGGAGCGGATCGACGTCACCTACACCGATGGACCGTTCAAGTACCTGAACAATCACTGGATTTTCAATGACCTGGGCAACGGGTCGACCGAAATCGACTTTTACGTCGACTTTGAATTCCGCTCACGCATTCTGCAGGCTGCGATCGGGGCTGTCTTCACCGAAGCCGTGCGCCGTATGATCGCCGCGTTCGAGGCGCGGGCAAAACAGCTGCACGGTTGACCATTACTCGTCACCCCGGCGAATGCCGGGGCCCATGCTTCGAGACGCTCGCGATGCTCGCTCCTCAGCATGAGGGAACTTTCCACAACCATATCCTGAGGAGCCCTATAGGGGCGTCTCGAAGGATAGATCAGGATGATGTCTGTCAGGACTTCGCCAACGTCTTCATCATCTCCAGCGCCTTGAGCGCGGATGCCAACCGCACCGCGTGACGATCACCATCGAACAGGCAGCGTTCGTGAATTGTGTTTGCAGCACAAGATGCAGCGATATGCACCAGCCCGACGGGCTTCTGCTCTGAGCCGCCGCCCGGACCGGCAACTCCCGTGATTCCGCAGGCCAGGTCTACAGCGCCCGTTTTCCGTGCCCCCACGGCCATGGCGCGGGCGACTTCTTCGGAAACAGCACCGACGCTCTCGAATAATGCCATGGGCACGCCGATCATCTCGTGCTTGGCTTCGTTGGTGTAGGTAACAAACCCCCGGTCCATCACATCCGACGAACCGGCGATTGCCGTCAAAGCCGCAGCAACCATACCGCCGGTGCACGATTCCGCCGTCGCCACGGTCCAGCCTCTTGACCGGCAGGCCACCAGCAGATCATCCGCATTTTCAAGTAGTTCGTCTTCCATCACGTCATCCCATACCGAGCAGGCGAGGGGCACCCAGCATCAATGCATACAGACACGCCGCACCGGCGATCCCGGCCATAATATCGTCAGCCATGACGCCGACCCCGCCCGAAATGTTTTTATCGGCCCATGATATCGGCCACGGTTTCCAGATGTCGAACAGCCGGAACAGGACAAAAGCCATAAGCACCGCCTGCCATGTCAGGGTTGCAGCCATCGGCAGCATCGCCAGCCATTGTCCGGCGACCTCGTCGATGACAACCGGTCCGGGATCGTGTTCACCCGCCTGTGCCATATAGGCATTCGCGGCCCAGACCCCGATCAACGTGACAATAACGGTGGCGATAGCCAGTGCCGCCACGCCGCCCTCGTTGGCGAGCGCCCAGCCGATGGGGAGCGCAAACAGGGAGCCGAACGTGCCGGGTGCAACCGGTGCATAGCCCGCACCGAACCATGTCGCGGCAAGAATCCTGAAGTCCGAAAGCGGGGGGCGTTGAGCCATTTTCTGTCCTGGGTACTGAAGACCGCTGAAAGGATTAACGGAGCATCGGCCCGTTGTCGAATGCAATCCTTGCAAACCTCTTGTTTTCCGGGGCTTTCAGACTCGCAAGCCCGGCGAATTAAGTATTAATCTCTTGCATGAAAATACCCAAATGGATACGGTTTCACCACGACGTTTGGATGTAATGCAAGGGTGCATTCATCATTTTCTTTCGTCGAAGCAAACCGGATAACGCCAAAATTTCCGGAATAATAATAAATCCATCATTCGGGCCAAACCGATGTGTTCTTTTAGGGTGTGAGTAGGGGGTGTTTCACGATGCGGGATTGGGAAGCGAAGGATACGTTCCGGGATCAGTTTAAACGGTTCCTGAACCACGTCTTCCCCGAACGGCAGATTCATATTCGCACCCGTGGCCGGATCAGCTTTTTCCGCATTCCCCAATGGGCCCAGGTGACCGTGACGGCCATGGCTATCACATTTACGGGTTGGGTCGGCTATTCCACATTCAGTTACGTGCAGCATGACGAAATCGTCGGCGCCAAGAACTCGATGATCGCTGATGCCCGACAGGCCTATGACGATCTGCTCACCGATGTCACCGCGTATCAGCGCCGCTTCGTCGAACTGACCCGCGAACTCGAAGACAACCACAATCTCATGCTCAGTCTGGTTGAGCGCAACGCCACGCTGCAGCGCAGTCTGTCGACCGTCGAAAAACGTCTGGAAAATACCGAAAGCGAGCGTGAAAACGTTGCCGGGGCGCGTGAACTCCTGCGCGACAAGTTGTCCCGCCTTGAAAACGACATGCAGTCGCTGTCGACCAAGAACTTTTCACTCCGTGACAACCTGATGTCCGTGGAAACCGATCTGCAGACCGTTGTGCGTGAACGCGACGAGGTCCATTCACACAACAATGAACTGCAGTCGCAGGTCGCGATGCTCGAAGAGCGTCTGAACGGTCTCCAGGCTGCACAGGATGTTGCCGTCGACAAGATGACGGAACGGACCATGGCTTACATCGGCTCGCTAGAAAAAGTCGTCGAAATCGCCGGCATTGAAGTCGATAGCCTGTTGGCGTCATCCAACGGGATCGTTGGAAAGATTGCACAGGGCGGTCCCTTTATTCCGATCAAGCCCGAAGAAGCGGGCGGCCAGTTGATGAAGAAACTGACCCGGCTCGACGATCATCTGGGGCAGTGGGAAACACTACAGGCGGTCATGGCCCGACTGCCGCTGGCGGCACCGCTCAACACCTATTACGTGACAAGTTCATTCGGAAAACGCCGCGATCCCATGAATAAACGCTGGTCGGCGCATTACGGTGTCGACTTCGGCGGCCCGATGCGCTCTCCGGTGTTTGCCCCGGCAGCCGGCGTTGTCAAACAGGCGGGGAACAAGGGTCGTTATGGCCGGTTTATTGAAATAGATCACGGTTCAGGTATCGTGACACGCTACGCGCATCTGCACAAAATCCTGGTGAAACGCGGTGACAAGATAGATTTCCGCCAGAAAATCGCTCAACTCGGCAGTTCCGGGCGAAGCACAGGACCGCATCTGCATTACGAAATACTCTTCAACGGCAAACCAAAGGACCCGATGGGGTTCATCAAGGCGGGACGTCATGTTTTCCAAAAACAATAAAAACAAGAAAGCGCAGAACGAAACCAAACCAGCCCCTGTGCCTGCGCCACCATCCATCATCAGTCGTGATCTCAGCATTGTCGGCGACCTGTTGAGCGACGGGGAAATCCAGATCGACGGCAAGGTAAACGGGGATATCCGAACCCGTACCCTGATCATCGGTGAAACGGCCAGGGTCAAAGGCGAAATCGTGGCTGAAACCTGTCACGTCCTGGGCCGCATCGATGGCCAGATCAAGGCAAAGGTCGTCAAACTTGCCGATTCGGCACACGTCGTCGGTGATATCCTGCACGAGGATCTTTCCATTGAAACCGGTGCCTTCCTCGAAGGACACTGCAAACGGATGGTCATTGCCGAAGATGCCCACAAAGCTGAGACCGAAAAAGCAGACGACACAAACCGTCCGAAGCCCCATCCGGCTCAGAAACCGGCTGTCGTCAACGCGAAATAACCCCGAACTCCTTACATAACTTCAAGATTTCCAGGCTTGTTCGGGTAACGCTGCATTGACGTAAAGGCGGCGATAACTACTATATCTCGTCATTATCTGTTATTCCGGCCACTAGGGGTGTGCCATGAGCAAACACGTCAATCCTGAGGAAATCCGCGAAACCCGGCTCGCTGACGCGCTGTCCGAGCGATACCTGTCGTATGCGCTTTCGACCATCATGTCGCGCTCGCTCCCGGATGTCCGCGATGGCCTGAAGCCGGTTCACCGCCGCTTGCTGTACGCGATGCGCCAGCTCAAGCTTGATCCGGCTTCCGGCTACAAGAAATGCGCCCGCGTCGTCGGTGACGTCATGGGTAAATATCATCCGCACGGGGATCAGTCGATTTATGACGCCATGGTCCGCCTGGCGCAGGAATTCGCGCAACGCTATCCGCTGGTCGACGGGCAAGGGAATTTCGGCAACATCGACGGCGATAATGCAGCGGCCATGCGATATACCGAAGCACGCCTGACCGAGGTCGCGACCCTGCTGCTGCGGGGGATCGACGAGGATGCGATTGATTTCCGCGATACCTATGACGGCGAAGAACGTGAGCCGATCGTCCTGCCGTCCGCATTCCCGAACCTGCTGGCGAACGGCGCCGCAGGGATTGCCGTCGGCATGGCCACCAACATACCGCCGCATAACATCGGTGAGCTGTGCGATGCGATGCTGCATATCGTCAAAACCGCCAGGCATACGACAGACGGCATCCTGAATTCGCGCGTCACCTTCGACAAACTTGCCGAATTCATTCCGGGGCCTGATTTCCCGACCGGCGGGGAACTGGTGGAATCAAAGGAAAATGTCGTTGAAGCCTATAAAACCGGCCGCGGCAGCTTCCGCCTCCGCGCCAAATGGGAAGTCGAGAAGCTCGGCCAGGGGCTATATCAGATCGTCGTTACCGATATCCCGTATCAGATACAGAAATCACGTCTGATCGAAAAAACTGCTGAGCTTCTGCTGGCACGCAAGCTGCCGATGCTGGCGGATATTCGTGACGAGTCCGCCGAAGATGTGCGCATCGTGCTGGAACCGAAATCCCGTAATGTCGAGCCGGAAATGCTTATGGAGCATCTGTTCCGTGAGACCGACATGGAAACGCGGATCAGCCTGAATCTCAATGTTCTTAACAAGGACAATGTACCGGGCGTCATGAATTTGCGTGAAGCGCTGGTCGCGTTCCTGGAGCATCGCGAGACCGTCCTGATCCGCACGACACAGTATCGTCTCAGCAAAATCGAGCATCGCCTTGAAATCCTCGGCGGACTGTTGATCGCATATCTCAATCTGGATGAAGTAATCCGCATCATCCGCGAGGAGGACGACGCCAAGAAAGTTCTGATGAAAACATTCGACCTGAGCGATGTTCAGGTCGAGGCGATCCTGAACATGCGTCTGCGCCAGTTACGCAAACTGGAAGAGATGGAAATCCGCAAGGAGGACAAAGACCTCAGAGCTGAGCGCAAGGAGTTGAATGATCTTCTGAAAACAGAAACCAGGCGCTGGAAAACCATCGAAGACGAGATCAAGGACCTGAAACAGACATTCGGTCCGAAGACCGCTCTTGGCCAGCGCCGGACCAGGATCGGGACACCGCCGACGACCGTCATCATGCCGATCGAGGCGATGATCGAGAAAGAACCTGTTACCATCGTCTATTCCGAAAAGGGCTGGATTCGTGCGGCTAAGGGACACCTCGACGATGTTTCAGGTCAGAAATTCAAGGAAGGCGACAAGCTAAAATTCTGGCTGCATGCGGAAACCACCGACAAGGTTCTGATCTTCGCGACAAATGGGCGGTTTTATACGGTGGGTGCGGACAAGCTGCCGGGGGGCCGTGGTCATGGCGAGCCGATCCGACTGATGGTCGACATCCCGAACGGCCATGACGTGGTGAAGATGATGAAATTCGAGGGCGGGAGGAAGTTCCTTGTCGCTTCTGATGCCGGGCGCGGGTTCATTGTCCCCGAAGACGACGTCACCGCGCAGACCAGGAACGGCAAACAGGTCCTGAACGTCGGGTCCAGTGATGAAGCGACGACACTGACCATTGTCCCGGAAGGGGCGGATCATATTGCCGTCATCGGCACCAACCGCAAGCTCCTGGTCTTCCCGATGAAGTCCCTTGTCGACGGAGAGATGAAGGATGAAGTGCCGGAAATGGGCCGGGGCAAGGGTGTGATCCTGCAACGCTTCAAGGATGGCGTGCTGTCCGATGTGCAGGCCTTCAAGCTCAAGGAAGGGGTGACGTGGCAGACCGGATCGGGCGTCCGCTCCGAGACCGATCTCAAGGCCTGGATCGGCAAACGCGCCGGGGCTGGACTGATCAAGCCCAAGGGTTTTCCGACCAACAACAGGTTTTCGTAATCCCTGTTCACGGGGCAGGCAGGGTCAAGCTTCAACGGGAGGACTGACCTGATGGAACGCAGCCTGGGATATATCATCGGCGGATGCGTTATCGTCCTGACCCTGATTGCCATCCTGATTGTCTTGGGCTTGCTGTTCAGCGGGGTTATTCTGGGGACATTATCGGCCCTGGTCGCCTTGCCGATGGCCGCACCGATGACGACAGCGGCGGTGGTGATCGCACTGGTGATCGGATACGCAGCCTATCGCCGAAAGAAACGCCGGCGGCAGGACCGATCATGAAATCGCAATTCAGTGACGGTGCGCCAGGCAACTAACAACAGGGATGGAGAAACCCGGGATGGCGCAGCAGACTCGCTTCAAAACACTTGCCGACAGCTTCTGGCCAATACCCGACGAGCGGCCACGCTGGATCAGGAACCTGATTCTCGCATTCGCGGGCAGCGTGATTCTGACGATTTCCGCCAAGGTCAGTATTCCATTCTACCCGATACCGATCACCATGCAGACGTTCTTTGTACTGTGTATCGGCATGGCTTTCGGCTGGCGTCTCGGCAGCGCGGCGCTGCTGCTCTATCTGGGTGCAGGAGCGCTCGGTCTGCCGGTATTCGCAGGCACACCGGAAAAAGGTATCGGGCTTGCCTACATGACCGGGCCGACGGGCGGCTACCTGTTCGGGTTCTTCTGCGCCACGATCATGGTCGGCTGGCTCGCTGAAAAGGGCTGGGACCGCGAGATGTGGACGACGCTCGCGGCGATGATCCTCGGGACCGCCATCATCCTCGTGCCGGGCGTTCTTTGGCTCGGCATAGTGTACGGCTGGGACAAGCCGCTCCTGGAGTGGGGGCTGTGGCCGTTTCTGCCGGGTGCGGGATTCAAAATCGGACTCGCTGCCGCGGTGCTGCCGTTGACGTGGAAATATCTGGTCGACGCTGAGACCTGAACTAGTGAAACGGATTGACGCGGGAAACTGCTAGTCCTCCATCCGCTCCCAGCCGTCAGGGGTTATGCGCTCAAGCGGCTTGAACCGCGACTTGTAGGACATGTTTGAACACCCGTCGATCCAGAAGCCGAGATACATATACGGCAGTTCCTGATCATAGGCCTCATTGATCAGCCACAGAATCATATAGGTTCCAAGGCTCCGTTCTTCTTCAGCCACATCAAAGAAGCTGTAGACGGCGGAAAGACCGTCGCTCAGCCGGTCGACAAGACAGGCAGCCGCAAGCGTGCCGGACGGGCGGCGGAACTCGACCACATAGGTATTGACCGGCGTATCCTCGATCAGGGCCTGGTAATCCAGAAAATCCATCTTGGACATGTCGCCCCCCTGGTGGCGGGCGCGCTGATAATCGCTGAACAGGGCGTACTGTTCATGGGTGGCGACCGGCTCGACAATCTCAGCCGTTAAATCGGCATTCCGGTTGAGAATTCGCTTCAGGGATTTCCCGGGTTTGTATTCATCGACGACAACCCGGACGGCGACGCATGCATTGCAGCTTGGGCAGGCCGGGACATAACAGATTCCATGCGAACGCCTGAACCCGGCCATGGAGAGCTGATCATGCAACGCATTGGCGTCGCGGCCCACGAGTTCCGTCACAACCCGGCGCTCAATCCGGCCCTGAATATAAGGGCAGGGGAGCGGTGCGGTTGAAAAAAAGAACCGCGTATCTGGCAACGCCTGATGACGCATGGACGGCAACTACTCCTGATGACTTCCTATGCCGAAACGTTACGGCATTTCAGGGGGGGGACGCAATTCTCACGGACAGGTATTTCGTTCGCGTACAATCCCGTTCAGCGGGCGATATTCTGATCAAGCTCCAGACCCAGGCTTGGAACCGCGCCACCAGCCGGCCTGTTGGCGTTCTCCGATGGGACGATACTTGCCGGTTTGTTCGGTACGGTTGCCGTCTCGTTCTGCTGTTCACTGCGGATCCTGTTCAGACCCGGCAGGAGTTCCGGTTCACCGGGTTTTCCGCCATTGCTGTCGGACTTTGTGACAGGGTTGTCCTTGCCGGTCCCGCGTAACATGATGACGGACAGACGCCGGTTTGACGGGTGCGACGGATTATCCGCGACCAACGGCTCCGTTGCGGCCTTGCCGACCACCCGGTCAAAGCGGTCTTCCGTGATACCGATCTGCATCAGCCAGCGCCGCGCGGCATTGGCACGGTCAGCGGACAGTTCCCAGTTGGAATAATCCCCGCCGCCGCCGAAACGGGTCGAGTCCGTGTGACCCGATATGGCAATGTTCTGCGGCAGTTTCTTGATGATCTCAGCGGCCACTTCGAGCAGTTTCTTGGTATGCAGGAACAGTTCAGCTGAACCGCTCTGAAACATCGACAGCCCGTCCTTGTCGACAAGCTGAATACGCAGGCCTTCAGGCGTATTGTCGATCAGCAGGCTGTCCTTCATCGCCTTTAACTGAGGAATGCTCTCAAGCGTGGCCTCTAGCTGTTCCTTGGCGTCTTCGAACTGCTCCTGTTCCTTCTGTTTCAGAACCTCGGCCACGGTTTCTTCGTCCGGGGTACTGCCGTCCTTGGTTTCGGCGTTATCCTGGCCGCCGCTGCCGGCTTTCGGCGGGGGAAGGTCAACGGTGACACTGTCGCGCGACGTCGTGTTCTGTGCGGCGCCTTCTTCGGTGATGGTCTGGCCGCCGAGAATATCACCGGAACCGCTGGTCGACTGCGATGCCGTCACCGGTGCGAAATAGTTCGAAATACCTTCCAGCTGTTCCTGGGTTACGGAGTTCAGCAGCCACAACAGCAGAAAGAACGCCATCATGGCGGTCACGAAGTCGGCATAGGCAATCTTCCACGCACCGCCATGATGGCCGTGCCCGCCCTTATTGATCTTCTTGATGATGATCGGGCTTTTTGCTGCGCTTTCCTCGGCCATTCGTGGCCTCCGTTAGCCTGGCGCCGGCAGGTTCTGGGTGATTTCTTCAAGCTCCGCAAAGCTTGGGCGGTATTCGTCCGGCAACACTTTTCGGGCGAATTCCACGGAAACCTGAGGCGCATAACCCTGCATGTGACCCATCAGGCCCATTTTCATGCACATGAAATAGTGATGTTCCGCGTTATAGGCTGCTTCAAGGTTCGATGCCATCGGCAGAATAAAACCGTACGCCACGAGAATACCCGAGAACGTACCGACAAGCGCGGCACCGATCAGGCCACCCAGCACTTCCGGTGGTTCGGTGATCGAGCTCATGGTCACGATAACCCCCAGCACGGCGGCAACAATACCAAGTGCCGGGACGGCTTCACCGATCGTGCGCATGGCCGACGATACCATCAGCTTCTCATGGTGATGCACGTCCAGTTCCTGATCCATGATCGACTCGATCTCGTGCGCATTGCTGGCACCAAGTGTCAGAAGCCGCAGATAATCGCAGAAAAATGCAATCGCATGATGATCGTGCTGGAATTTCGGGAAGTTGGCGAAAAGGGTGCTTTCATGTGGTTTTTCAACGTGTTGCTCCAAAGCAAGGTCACCCTTGGCCTTGGCGAGACGAAACACGCTGTAGATACAGCTCAGCAATTCGACGTAAGCGTCTTTTTTGTATTTCGGCCCTTTGACCATCGTGCCGAAGGACTTGAAGGAGCCAATAACAACAGCCTTGGGGTTCCCGGCCATGAACGCACCAAGTGCGCCACCGAGAATAATGACATACTCGATTGGTTGCCAAAGGATGCGCAGGTCACCATGGACCGAATAACCACCGAACACGCAACCGATAACAAGAACGATACCGATGATGAAGAACATCTAGCAGGCTCTCAAACGTTTAAATTTTGCGCCCGCTAATAGCGTGGACGGGCAAAGTGACCCCTATCACCGCTATAGAGTGATTTTGTATGAAACTCAAGTGTTTGGCATGATTTTGACATAAAATTGATATCGTCTCGGTCGTTTCAATTTATGGTATGGGCGTGCTAAAAAACGTGCATGACGATTGACTCTCTGAAATTCCGCCAGGCCCTGTCCAAATTCCCGAGCGGCGTGACCGTGATAAGCACGCTGACGCCCGATGGAAGCCCCGTTGGGGTCACTGTAAGCGCCTTCAGTTCACTGTCACTGACCCCGCCTCTGATCCTGATCTGTCTCGATCTGGCAACATCGAATCTCAGCGCCTATACCGAAGGCCCATCATTCTGCGTCAATATCCTCGCCGC
The DNA here is from genome assembly GCA_040218645.1 of Rhodospirillales bacterium. Taxonomy (GTDB): domain Bacteria; phylum Pseudomonadota; class Alphaproteobacteria; order Rhodospirillales; family Casp-alpha2; genus UBA4479. The sequence goes on along the minus strand of JAVJQZ010000002.1, from coordinate 357,016 downwards.
CTCGCAGGACAGCGTTTCCAATGCTTTTGCCTACCCGGGCCCGACCCCGCCGTTCGATTCGGTGCCTTACACGGTGGGAAAACTGGGATTGCCCGTCATCAGCCACGCGGCCGCGACGCTCGAGTGCAGACGCGATGCGGTCTATCCGGGCGGGGATCACATGATTATCGTCGGTGCCGTGACCCATGCCGCGTGGGATGATGAGGCCATGCCCTTGATCTATGCCGCCGGCAATTACCGGGCGCTGGCTGAACCGGAAACGCCGCAATGAGCCGATTGTCCGGATGGCCGGTGCCGCGGACGCTTGCGTCATCAATCATCGCCGCCGGTGCCGCACTGACAGTCTGGAGTTTCGCCCCGGACAGTTTCCCCCGATCCCATACGACGATTCTCGGTCTCGCATTTTTCTCGGGCATTCTGGCTGTGGTTCTGGGCCGGATCATGCGGTTGGGGCGCGCCTGGCTGGTCCTGACGGCCATCGCGACACCATCGCTGGTTCTGGTCCCGGTCTATCAGCCGCCGTTCTGGATTTTCCCGGCGGCTGTCGTTGTGCTGGCCGGATTTTATATTAACGGTGTCCGCGAACAGGTACCGCTGTATCTGTCGAATTCAATCACACAGCAGGCATTGTCATCCTTGTTCACACGGGCAGGGGGGCGGACGCTGATCGATCTGGGGTGCGGTCTCGGCGATATCGTCCATGCCGTCGCAAAAAACCACCCGAATGCCCGCATTCTGGGCGTCGAAACAGCCCCGTTGTCGTTTCTCATTGCCTGGGTACGAATATCCGTTTTCGGTCACCGAAATGCAGAAATACGGTTTGAAAGCCTCTGGGATACGGATGTCAGCAACGCCGATGTCGTCTATGCCTTCCTGTCGCCGGCGCCGATGGCCCGGCTTTATGAAAAGCTGAAATCAGAAATGAAACCGGGATCACTGTTCGTATCGAACAGCTTTGCCGTGCCGGGCGGTGAACCTGACGAAATCATCCAGGTACCCGATGCACGTCAGACGCAATTGCTGGTCTGGAGAATGTAACTGCGGGCCGAAAGCTTCCGTCAGCGCATGTCCGACAGCAGGCGTGTTCCGAAACCTTCGGATTCCAGGGCTTCCATGATTTCGCGGACATGATCGGCATCGAGGGTTTCGATGGCGATATCGACGTCGGCTTCCTTGACCGGCACATCACGGAACATGCGCTGGTGCATCACATCGACAATGTTGCCGCCTTTACCGCCAATGATCCCGGCGACGGCCGCAAGTGCGCCCGGCATATCGATCAATGAAATCCTGAGTTTCGCCAGCCGACCATCACGGATCAGGCCACGCATCAGCACCGAAGACAGCAGCCGTGAATCGATATTCCCGCCGGATATCATCAGCCCGACCTTGCGGCCCTTGAAGCGTTCGGGGTCCGCCAGAACGACGGCCAGCGGCACGGCACCGGAACCTTCGACGATCAGACGCTGCACATCGACCATGATCTGAACGGCGCGTTCAATATCAGCTTCCGTGACAACGGCGACATCCTTCATGTGTTCTTTCAGGATCGGTGTCGTCAGTTCACCGGGTTCCTTGACCGCAATTCCATCGGCAATAGTCGCGCCCTTGCCATGCGGCGGCTGCCCCTTGAATGCCTGATGCATGGACGGGTAGGCGTCGGCCTGTGCGCCCACCACTTCCAGATCGGGATTGTGCGCCCGTGCGGCGATACAACAGCCCGATGCCAGACCACCGCCACCGATGGGAACGATGACGGCATCAAAATCCGGCACGTCTTCGAGAAATTCGAGTGTGGCCGTCCCCTGACCGGCGATCACATGCGGATCGTCATAGGGGTGGATGAAGACCTTGCCTTCGTCCCCGGCGGCCTGCATCGCGAGGATGCGGGATTCCGCGACGGTTTCCCCCTCAAGAATGACCTTGGCACCCAGCGCTTCCGTGCGTGCAACCTTGGTGAAGGGCGTATTCGACGGCATGTAGATTGTCGCCGGAATACCCAGTTTTTCCGCGTGATACCCGACACCCTGTGCATGGTTTCCGGCAGATGCGGCAATGACTCCGGCCTTGCGTTCAGCATCGCTCAGCGCTGCCATACGCACATACGATCCCCGGACCTTGAACGATCCGGTGACCTGCTGATTTTCGAGTTTCAGATAGATATCGGCGCCGGTCAGCTTTGACAGTCCGGGGGACGCAATCGCAGGCGTGCGGAGAACTTGCCCCGACAATAGGTCCCGCGCCTTGTAGATATCATCAATATCGATCACGTCAGCTCTCCGGTTACAGGCGCGCGTCATACACCCAGCGGGCAGACCTGTCACGTTTTTGAGAGAAATGGCGCCTCAGGAAGGCATGGACAGGGCACGGGCAAGCATTTCCGGATCGGCATTACCGCCCGAACAGACAACGACAACCGTCTTGCCCTGCAGATCGATTTTCTGGGTCAGCGCACTCGCCAATGCCACGGCGCCACCGGGCTCAACCACGATCTTCAATGAAAGCATGGCGGTTTTCATGGCCATCAGGGCTTCATCATCGCTGACACTAAGCCCACCGGCCAGCAATCGGCTGTTCAGGGAAAACGTCAGTTCCCCGGGGATCGGCGCCAACAGGGCATCGCAGATGGATACCGCCCCGTCCGGGACCGGCTGACGAGAACCGGCTTCGAGGGACCGTTTGTGATCATCATAGGTTGCTGGTTCTGCGCTGTAGACCGGGCAGGCGAGGGTTCCTGAAATCGCCAGCGCCGTTCCGGACACAAGTCCGCCGCCGCCCGCAGGTACCATCACCACATCCGGCTTCATATCCATTTCGGCGGACTGCTCGGCGATTTCGAGACCTATGGTCCCCTGACCGGCAATGATCAACGGCTCGTCATACGGTTTGACGAGGATCGCACCCTGTTCCTTTTGCAGCCGTTCACCGATCTCTTCCCGGCTTTCGGTCAGGCGATCAAACAGGACAACCGTCCCGCCCAGGGCCCTGGTGTTTTCGATTTTCGCTTTCGGGGCATCCTTCGGCATGATGATGGTGGACTTCATTCCCATCAGTGTTGCCGAAGCCGCGACGCCCTGCGCGTGGTTGCCCGATGAGAAGGCGACGACACCGTTGGCACGCATGTCTTCGGGAATGCGGGAAATCTTGTTGAAGGCGCCGCGAAACTTGAACGAGCCGGTTCGCTGCAGACATTCCGGTTTGACCACGAGGCGGAACCCGAGCTTTTCATTGAGGATCGTGTTTTCCAGAAGCGGTGTACGCCGCGCCCAGCCCTTCAACTGCCGTTGTGCATCCAGAACATCGGCAAAAACCGGCGGTTCAGAACTGTTCAAGGAATCCATTCAGGGCCTCCACGCTTTCAGGTTCGCCAAGACTCGGTGCATGCCCCACATCAGGCACCACGACCGATTGCATGTACTTGTGAACGGCCGACATCTCGGCCAGTTGAGTTTCGTCGAGAATATTCGACTTGGCACCGCGCACGGTCAAGACAGGGATGCGTCCCGTACCCCTGAAAAGATGCCATAGATCGTGAATTTGCGTTGGATCGGCGAGGATCGGCTTCACGATATGCGCATCCCAGTCAAAGGTGATCCGGCCATCGTCGCCTTCGACGTAGCTCAACCTCGCCGCGCGTGTCCAACCGGCATCATCCGCAACCACGTACTCACCGTTGAAGGCATCGCGCAGATGCCGGCCTGCAGCAACCCAGTCCGGCAATGACGGCGGTGACTTCATATAGTCGATGATTCGCTCCAGATCATGTAACCGGACGATAGGCCCGACATCGTTCAGCACCAGGCCCTTTAGAACGCCCGGCAAGGCCGCCGACATGGCCATACCCATTATGCCGCCCATGGACGTGCCGATGACGACCACGCCATGAATACCAAGAGCACAAAGAATGTGGCGCACATCCCCGACATAGGTTTCAGGGTGATAATTTTTCCAGTCCGGATCGTAATCCGAACGCCCGCGCCCGCGAGTATCCGGGCAGATCACCCGGCGAGAGCAACCGAGATACTTGCCGATCCCGGCGAAGTCCTTGGAATTTCGTGTCAGGCCGCCAAGGCAGAGCAGGGGAAGATGCGGACTGTCCTTCGGCCCCGGATAGTCTCGCACATAGAGTGAAAGGCCATCCTGGCTGGTGATCCGGCGCTCGACAAAGTCCTGCGTCATCTGTTTTCGTTTTTACAGACCCAGCAGCGGCGGCAAGCCGTTCAGGTCACTGATCATCTCGCGAATTTCACCCGGCAGCCTTTCCGGTGGCTGACCGAAGCGGTTGACCCAGACAACCTGGAAACCAAAATTCGCCGCGGCCCATGCATCCCAGGCATTGGACGACATGAAACAGATGCGCGCCGTGGGAACATCCAGATCATCACACGCCAACTGGTAAATCCGCGGGTCGGGTTTGTAGATACCGACACGATCCACGGAGATCGCGGCATCCAGATCCAGTTTTGCGTTGTTCACGGCGGCATTCAGCATGTCGGGCGAGCCGTTGGACAGCGTCGCCACTTTTTTGCCTCCCGCCTTCAACGTTGCGAGCACCGCCGGCACTTCGGGATAGGCGTCCAGCTCGAAATAGATATCGAGAAGCTTTTTACGAAGATCGGCATCATCAATGCCATACATGGCCAGAGCATAATCGAGACTGTCCTGCGTGATCTGCCAGAACGGCACATATTCATGCATCAGGCTTCTGAGCCACGTGTACTGCAATTGCTTGTCGCGCCAGGTCTGTGCCAGCGGCGCCCACTTGTCGCCCAGTTCTTCCTGGCAATGCGACGCGGCGGAAGTGACGTCGAACAGCGTCCCATAGGCGTCAAACACACACGCGTCGATGTTATCGATGGCGGCCATAGCTGAAATCTCCCCGGATTTACTTATTATGGATCAAGTCTGGTGTCCGGGCAGGGGAGGGTCAATAGCACACGATGATACCCTTCCATCCGAACGCTCAGAGTATCGGGTACTTTGCAAAATCAAAATCCCGAAACATCTGTTCCGGCGTCCTTAAATGCTGTGCAAGCATCAACGGCTAGCCCTTGTCGCGGAGCAGGCGGCCTTTCTCCCGGCTCCAGTCGCGCTGCTTGACGGTATCGCGCTTGTCGTAGGTATGTTTGCCTTCACCGAGCGCCAGTTCCAGTTTCGCCATGCCGCGCGCGTTGAAGTAGATTTTGAGCGGAATCAGCGCCATTCCTTTCTGCTTTTGCGCGCCCAACAGGTGCGCCATCTGCTTTTTGTGCAGCAACAGTTTGCGGTCGTGAACCGGTTCGTGATTGAAAACGCTCGATGCCCCCTCGTAGACCGGGATATGCGCGTTGAACAGGTACATTTCGCCGTGTTTTTCACCGGCAAAAGCTTCATTCAGACTGGCACGCCCGGCACGCAGGGATTTCACCTCTGTGCCGGTTAACTGCAAGCCCGCTTCCAAGGTTTCGACAATACTGTAGTCTCTGCGTGCGCGCCGGTTCTGCGCCACGATATTGCCGCTTGTCTTCTTCTTTTTGTTCTTGCCGGCCATGACATTTCCGTTCGCACCCCGGATGGGGCAGCATCAATCGCGCCTTTTAGTTCAGCAGACCCGCGGACTGCATCGCTTCGCGCACCTGCTTTTTCGAACTTTCAGCGATTTCGCAAAGCGGCAGACGGGTGTCTGGATCACACTTGCCCAACAGGCTTGCGGCATACTTCACCGGCCCGGGGCTGGCTTCGCAGAACATGGCGATATGCAACGGCATCAGACGCTTCTGGATTTCCATCACGGTATCCAGATCGCGGGCCTGCCACGCGTCATGGAGTTCCGCACAGGCACGCGGTGCGACGTTTGCCGTCACCGAAATACAGCCGTTACCGCCACCGGCCAGGAACGGAACGATCGTCCCGTCTTCGCCGGAAAGCTGGCAGAAATCCGGGCTGATCTGCATCGCCGTTTTCATCGGCCGCATGGGATCGGCGGAGGCATCCTTGACCCCGACGATATTCGGAATTTCCGCCAGACGGGCCATGGTGTCGACGCTCATGTCGACGACGCTGCGACCGGGGATGTTGTAAACGATGATCGGAATATCCACCGCATCGGCAATCGCCGCATAATGACGGTACAGGCCTTCCTGCGTCGGCTTGTTGTAATACGGCGTCACGATCAGCGCGGCATCCGCACCGGCCTGCTTGGCGTGCTTGGTCAGGCGGATCGCTTCGGCGGTCGAGTTCGAGCCGGTGCCTGCAACGACCGGCACGCGGCGGTTATTGGCCTCGATGCAGAGTTCGATCACTTCATCATGTTCGTCGTGGCTCAGTGTCGGCGACTCGCCGGTCGTCCCAACGGGAACGAGACCATCGGTCCCTTCGGCAATCTGCCAATCGACGAAGGATTTGAACGCCGATTTGTCCACCGAACCATTTTTGAATGGGGTGATCAAAGCGACGAATGAACCCTTAAACATCGTTCCCTCCTTGGGACTAGAGATTAAAACAGCCCCGGAACATATAACCGCTCGCCGCCCGGAGCAAGTACAGTAGGCATCCCTTAACTTCGGATATTCAGACAGAAAAGGATGCGCCGCGCATCATCTTAACAAGATCGTGACAATTGCAGCAGCATATTGTCCCGACATGCATGGACACTGTATGATACGGCAGTCATAACGGCTGGTGTCGGTTTTTGACTTGGAATGAAGAGGCATGGGCGGAAGTTTGCGGTCTCTGTTTTCAATCTTCGTAATTTACATTCTGTGTCAGGGCACTTTTCTTGGGGCTTTGACGCAGCCTGTCGGCGCGGACACCTTGTCGGCTGCCGAAGCACGCGAGTTCTCCGCAGCTCTGAAAGAAGTCGAACGAGGCAATAAGTCGCGCCTCGATATCTATGCCCGGCGGCTGCATGACCCGCTGGCCCGCAAGATCGTCAGCTGGTACGTGCTTTTCCAGGGCGGCTTCGGAACAGATTTCGAGGCCATTGACGCCTTCATCAATCGTAATCCCGACTGGCCCCGCAGCACGCGCCTGCTGGCACGCGCCGAAGAGGCGATGGATCCCAATGCCGATCCTGCATTCATCATAAAATGGTTCGGAGACCGTGAACCGGCATCAACGACCGGGCGTGAAAAGCTGGCCGATGCCCTGATCCGTTCAGGCGACGCCAAGAAAGGCGTCGAAATGCTCAAGGACATCTGGATCAACAGCAATTTCGCCAAATCACATGAAAAATCCTTCTATCGCAAATACCGGAAGTATCTGACCCTCGGCGACAACCGGGCACGTGCCGACCGATTGATGTGGGACGGCCAGTACTGGCCCGCGCGGCGAATGATTTATCGGGTGGATGCCCAATACGGGAAACTGATCGAGGCCCGGACGTCGCTGCGCCGGATGCGCGGCAACGTGGATTACATGGTCTCGCAGGTTCCGGAAAAGCTGCAGAACGACGCCGGATTGGTTTACGAGCGGATGCGCTGGCGGCGCAAAAAAGGCCTCGACAGTGCATATGACCTGTTGAAATCCCTGCCGGAAGGCATGCCGTATCCACACCGCTGGTGGGATGAACGGTCGATCATGGCGCGCCAGCTGCTGCAAAAAGGGTTCATCACCGAAGCCTATCGCACCGCTGCGCAACATGGTCTGACACCTGACCACGCCGCCGATCATGCCGAAGCCGAATTTCTCGCCGGGTGGATTGCGCTGCGGTTTCTGAATGAACCGAAACAGGCTGAACAGCATTTCCAGCGTCTGTACGACGCCGTCAATTTCCCTGTCAGCCTGTCACGCGGTGCCTACTGGGTCGCCCGCGCCCTTGACCAAAAGGGGGACACCGAAACGGCCAGGACCTGGTACGCAAAAGCCGCGCAGCATCCGACGACCTATTACGGTCAACTGGCGACGGCCCGCGTCAAACCGGGAGAAGGCTTGCGCCTGCCGCCGGACCCGAGCGTTAATGCCGAAGTCCACAAGCGGTTCGACAACAACGAACTGGTCCGCGCCGTCCGCATGCTTGCTGCAGCGGGGGAGGAAGTGCGCCTTTATTCACTCATCCTGCATATTGCCACGCTGGAAGATACGCCCGACTGGCATATCCTCACGGCGCGTCTGGCCCGGCTTAGCGGCCGGCCCGATCTGGCCATCCGCGTCACCAAGAAAACGATGCAGAATCATGGCCACTTTGTCGCGGGCGGTTATCCGACCCTAGTGCCGCCACGGCTACCGAAACAGGTCAAGGCAAGTACTCCCGAAACCCCCCTGATCCTGGCTATCGTCCGCCAGGAAAGCGAATATGATGCCGAAGCTATCAGCCACGCCGGGGCGCGGGGCCTGATGCAGTTGATGCCGGCCACCGCCCGAAGCGTCGCCAAACAGGCGGGCCTCCGATATTCAAAGGTCAAACTGACGTCGGACCCCGATTACAACCTGACCCTCGGTCAATCCTACATTGCCGAACTGATCAATGATTATGACGGGTATCTACCGATGGCCATTGCGGCTTATAACGCCGGGCCGCATCGTGTCCGACAGTGGATCAAGCAGAACGGCGACCCCCGTGAGTCCGATGTCGATGCCATCGACTGGATTGAACTGATCCCGTTCACCGAAACCCGCAATTATGTTCAGCGCGTTTTGGAAAACGTCCAGGTCTACCGGTTGCAGCTGGCCGGCACCGAAGTCGCCCTCAGTCTGGAAGAAGACCTGAGAAAGTGAGTGACGAAGACCGCTTTGCCGCTCTTTTTGCCGGCAAGCCGGGATCGGTTCTGGGAGAATTCCGCGACACGCCCGACGAACAGCGAACAGGTTTCATCAATGCCAAGGCCAAGGCCGTAGCCGAGCGGCGCGAACCGCCACGGCGCGACCGCGGACCCCGCGTCCCGCCCGGACAGGAAGTTGTCGACAAATGGCCGGTTCTCGATCTCGGGCATCAGCCGCTGATCCCGCTGGATCAATGGTCGTTGGATATAAAAGGCGCTGTTGCGCGTCCGCTTTCACTGGACTGGCAGGCCTTCAAGGCGCTGCCTCAGGCCCGCATTTCCGCGGATATTCACTGTGTCACGGCATGGAGCATGCTGGATAATATCTGGGAAGGGGTTTCCGCGCGGCACCTGATTGAAATGGCCCGCCCACGCGACACCGTGAAACACGTCATTTTCCATGCCCATGACGGGTATCGGACCAACGTCAGCCTGGAACGCTTCACCGCCGAAAAATGCCTGCTGGCGCATAGCTGGAACGGAGAACTCATCAGCCGCGAACACGGCGGGCCAGTCCGCACTGTGATCCCGTCGCTGTATTTCTGGAAAAGCGCCAAATGGGTGCGGCAGATCACGTTTCTGGAAAACGACGTGAAAGGGTACTGGGAAGCACTCGGCTATCACAATGAGGGGGACCCATGGAAGGAAGAGCGTTACGGGTGACCGTACTGCATTCGGTCAATAACGATGACGGCAGTCTGTGTGTCGATGTGTTCAGAAGACCCGACGGCTCCATCGGGTTTGAAGAATTTCGCCGCGATGTCGAGGACCCGTCCGGCTGGTTCGCCGTCGGCGGATATCGCGAAGTCCGATATGACGACGAAGCGGCCGCGATCCGCGATGCTGTTGACGCCGTCACCTGGTTTCAGGGGATTTGAAATCCAAACCTCAAATGACCACGTATCAGTGATATGATGCAGCACATGAAAACCATTAGCCTGTTCCTGTACCTATTTCTGGCCCTGATTCTCACAGGATTGGCGCCGCAACCGCTGAAGGCCCAACAGATGACGTTTTATGATTTTGATTTCACTGCGATCGAGGGCGCGCCGATGCCTGGCGACACCTACAAGGGCAAGGCAGTCCTGGTCGTCAACACGGCGTCATTCTGCGGCTACACCAAGCAATATGCCGGATTGCAGGCGCTCTATGACACCTACCGTGACAAGGGGTTGGTCGTCCTTGGTGTGCCGTCGAACGACTTCGGCGCACAGGAGCCGGGGACGGAAGGCGAGATCAAGGAATTCTGCGAAACCAATTTCGCAATCGATTTTCCCATGACCACCAAGCAGGTGGTCAAAGGCAAGGACGCGCACCCGTTCTACAAGTGGGCAGCGGATCAGGTCGGGATCATCGGCTCGCCGAAATGGAACTTCCACAAATACCTGATTGCTCCGGACGGAACACTCAAGGACTGGTTCTCGACGGCAACGGCGCCGGATGCGAAGAAGCTCGTCAAAGCCGTTGAAGCTGTTCTTCCGAAGTAGTGCAACGCCGTCCTGACCCCAAATCAGGTTTGGGATGACGGAGCAGGGATAAAGCCGTTGTCCTGAACTTGATTCAGGACCCATACATGCTTCGAGACGCTTCGCTCCTCAGCATGAGGTTATTTTTCCCTCATCCTGAGGAGGCCTGAAAGGCCGTCTCGAAGGATGACCCCAAATCAGGTTTGGGGTGACGATCACCAATGAACGATGTTGCACTGTCCCGTGTTGGCTCATTAAAGTTTGTCACGGGAGAAAACAAACATGAGCCTCAATATTGAACCTTTCGCGCGCGGTTTCGGCGCATATGTCCGAGGTATCGATTTCCAGGCGCCGGTCACGGATGACCTGCGAGATGATCTCATCGATGCCTTCGGAACCTACCACATCCTCTCATTTCCCGATCAGCGCGGCCTGGGAACGAGCGAGGTGGTTTCCGCAAGCCGCGTCTTCGGCCCGGAAATGGAGCCGCATGTCTTCACACAATACCACCATCCGGACGAGCCGCTGGTAATGGTGCTGTCGAACCGCATCAAGGGTGACAAGAAACCGGCCGGTCTCAAGGACGCCGGGTCATTCTGGCATTCGGACGTCGCCTACAAACCGGAACCTGCCAAGGCAACCATGCTGTATGCACTGGAAGTGCCGGAAGTCGGCGGTGATACGCTGTTTTGCAACATGACAGCGGCCTACGAAGGATTGAGCGACGATATGAAGGGTCGGCTGGACGGGCTCAAGGCCTGGCACTTCTACGCACACCAGAAACGTGATCTGTTCGAAACCGGTCAGGTTCAGTCACCACCGGAATGTCTTCATCCGGTTATCCGCACCAACCCGATTTCCGGGCGCAAGGCGATCTACATCACGCCGTCGTATACGGTCCGTATCGACGGCATGGACGAAGATGAAAGCCGGGCACTGATGCAGGAAATCTTCGATCACTGCCTACAGGATGAATACCGGATGGATTACCACTGGTCGAACGGGGATGTTCTGGTCTGGGATAATGCCGCCGTGATGCATACGGCAACGACACGTGATCTCGACCCCAGCAAGTACCGGACACTGTGGCGGACGATCATTTCCGGCGGGCCAACGTTCTAGGTTCTGTACACATAAAGGGGATTCCTTTTGAGTCAAGAACCTAGACCCATTTGCGATCAAGGTTTGTTTGCCGAAGGACGCTCGGTTAAGGTGCCGCGAAATCACCATCACCACATACCAAGGCATGCGTCATGAGCGACAAACCACTTCTCCACCTGGTCTTCGGCGGCACCGTGGCCGACCCGACGGGCACCGATTTCGTAGATACGGACAATCTCGATATCATCGGCATTTTTCCGAATTACAGCACTGCGCTGACGGCCTGGCGGGGCGCCAGTCAGGCACATGTCGATGACGCCAATACGAAATACGTGATCGTGCATATGCACCGGCTGCTCGATCCCGAGGAAAACGGGCACAGCCACTAAGCGGGCAACCGGCTGAGTGAGATTCTTGCCCTGTTTTCAGGCAGGGCTTTCCTGGTCATCATCGGGCGACTTGTCGGTCACCTTCTTGCCCGCCAACAGACGTTCAGTGTTCTCACGGTTGCGGTTTTCGGTAAGTTTTTCGGCCTTGGTCCGACCGTGACGTGTCCGGTTCTGAGCCGCTTTTTCGCGTTTCTCGTCTTTCTGTTTCGCTTTACGGAACTGATTCAGATTGATGATATCGGCGCTCACGATAACCCCCGTCTAAGACGTTCTTTTTGAAAGAATAACGCTAACGTCGCCCGACGGAAAGAGGGGAGACTCTCACCGGTCCAGAAACCCTCTGATTTTCGCAAAAACATCGGAAAACATCTGTTCGTTGAGGCGTCCGGTGTTCGTGTTGTAGCGCGAGCAGTGATAGCTGTTGAACACGACCGGTCCGCTTTCCGTCTCATGGCAGGCCTCATGGCCGAACTTGAATGCGGACTTTTTCAGCCCGATCGCGGACAGCACCGCACCATGGGACAGCGTGCCCAAAGTCAGTATAGCCTGCAGGTTTTTCATGGCGGCGATTTCAGCCTTGAGGAAGCTGTTACAAGTCGCCGTTTCGGCACCGACCGGTTTGTTTTGCGGCGGCACACAACGCACGGCATTCGTGACACGGCAGTCGACCAGTTTAAGGCCGTCATCCTTGTGCTTGTCATAGCTGCCCTGGGCAAAACCATGTTGTTGCAGGGTCGCATAGAGCAGATCCCCGGCATAATCGCCGGTGAACGGCCGCCCGGTCAGATTAGCCCCCTTCAGTCCGGGGGCAAGGCCGACGATCAACAGCCGCGCATCCAGATCGCCGAATGCGGCCACCGGGCCGTTATACCAATCGGGATGGGCGGCGATATTGGCATCGCGGAAGGACTTCAGGCGGGGGCAAAGACCGCACGTATAGGCCGGTTCACTAAACATCTGGCCTAGATATCATGCAAGATGCGGTTCGTCCTCGTAATCCAGCGCATCATCCATGAAATCATCTTCCGGATAGACGTCTTCGTCTTCCCGTGACTTCCGCGGTGCCCCGGCGCGCTGTATTTGAGCCTGAATATCCGAAAGTTCGATGAAACTATCCGCCTGACGGCGCAGTTCATCGGCAATCATCGGGGGCTGGCTGTTGATCGTGGAGACCACGCTGACACGAACCCCCTTGCGCTGAACGGCTTCCACCAGTCTGCGGAAGTCACCATCACCAGAGAAAATCACGATATGATCCAGATACGGCGCCATTTCCATGACATCTATGGCAAGCTCGATGTCCATGTTGCCCTTGATCTTGCGGCGGCCGGCGGCATCGGTGAATTCCTTGGTCGGCTTGGTGACCATGGTATAGCCGTTATAGTCCAGCCAGTCGACGAGAGGTCGAATAGGTGAATATTCCTGATCTTCCATCAAAGCGGTGTAATAAAACGCCCGGATCAGCCGACCGTCTTTCTGAAATACGTCCAATAAGCGCTTGTAATCAATATCAAAACCCAATGCCCGCGCAGCCGCGTAGAGATTTGATCCATCGATGAAAAGAGCAACACGCTCATTCATGTTAATCTGCATGTTGAAACCTCAAAATATATATGGTCGATACAAAATACGTGACGTAAACAAAGCCCCATGCGTCGCAAAAATGCTCGACGCCGTGCGTCTATATTTACTAGTTAGGAACGAAACAACGCACGAACAAGGATAATTCAGAAAGTGATATTCATCGGCCTCGGCGGAAATTTGACCTGCCCGACATTCGGTCCGCCGCGTGCAACCTGTGGTGCGGCGTTGCAAATCATGGAGCAGCGGGGAATCAGGATAACCGCCCGTTCACGCTGGTACGAAAGCGCCCCGGTGCCGGTCAGTGACCAGCCCTGGTACGTCAACGGCGTGGTCCAGGTCGAAACCGGGCTCGACCCGGAAAACCTTGTCCGCGACGTCCTTGAAATCGAATCTGAGCTTGGCCGCCGTCGTACCGTCGCCAATGCGCCCCGCACCATCGATCTTGATGTCATTGCACATGGTTCAAACGTCATTGTCGGCGATGAAAAACACCATGTCAGCATCCCGCATCCGCGCATGCAGAGCCGGGCCTTCGTGTTGCTGCCCATGGCTGAAATCGCCCCGGCATGGCGGCATCCGGTCAGCGGTCTGACCCTTTCTGAGATGATAGGGGCTTTGCCTGACGATCAGGTCTGCCGGCCTTTGGACGACGCCGGTGGCCTGTTCGGCACCGAATGGGCGGCCTGATGACCGGTTTATCCTTGCATGGCCGGGCATGAATCCCTATAAACCCCGCAAATTCCCCTGATATTAGCTGGAGAGCGCCCAATGGCTCGCGTCACAGTCGAAGATTGCGTTGAGAAAATCCCGAACCGTTTTGAACTCGTTGCCATCGCAGCACAGCGGGCACGTCACATTTCCGCGGGTGCCGCGCTGACCGTTGATCGTGATGACGACAAAAACCCTGTAGTCGCGCTTCGTGAAATCGCCGATCAGACCGTTGATCTGGCCGAACTGGAAGAAGACCTGATCAAGAGCCTGCAGCGCCACGTCGAACAGGACGAGCCTGAAGACGATCTGGTCGATGACATGGCCATTCGTCAGGAACTCGCCGGGCAGGGCAGAGCCGGTGATGACGAAATCGAAGCACTGACCAAAACCATGTCGATCGACGACGGTGCATCGGATTCAGACAGTGCCGGTGAAATGATGTTCGAAGACGTCGAAGACGTCGAAGACTGATATTCCGCACATATTTCCTGAAAACGGGAGCCATCGGGCTCCCGTTTTTTATTGCGTCGCAACAATAGCTTGGGCGCTATCATTGAAGCATGCTAAGCTGAATTATCATGATGCGGCAGTTTGAACTCGTCGAGAAGGTCAAATCCTACGATCCGAGCGCGGACGAGGACGCCATCAACCGTGCCTATGTCTTTGCCATGAAGGCACATGGTGCTCAGACACGGGCATCCGGTGATCCCTATTTCTCGCACCCGATCGAAGTTGCCGGCATTCTGACCCATTACAAGGTCGATACGGCGACCATCGTCACCGCACTTTTGCATGACACCATTGAAGACACCGAAGCGTCCTTTGACGACATCGAAAAGATGTTCGGCGAGGAAACCGCGCGTCTTGTTGACGGTGTGACGAAACTGACCCGGATCAATTTCGTCTCCGATAAAGCCAAACAGGCGGAAAACTTCCGTAAATTCCTGCTGGCCATGTCCGAAGATATCCGTGTTCTGCTGGTGAAACTCGCCGACCGGCTGCATAACATGCGCACGCTGCAATACATCAAGAAGCCCGAAAGCCGCCAGCGAATCGCCATGGAGACGATGGATATCTATGCCCCGCTGGCCGAGCGCATCGGTATGGGTGAAATCAAGATCGAGCTGGAGGACCTGGCTTTTGCCGAGTTGAACCCGGATGCCCGGAAGTCCGTGGTCCGCCGGCTTGAATTCCTGCGCAACCAGGGCGGTGACCTGGTTCAACGGATCATCCAGGAACTGCAGCGTCTGATGCGCGAACAGAACGTCCTGGCCAGCATACAGGGCCGGGAAAAATCGCCGTATTCGATCTGGTGCAAGATGCAGCAACACGATGTCGGGTTTGAGCAGCTCTCCGACATCATGGCGTTCCGCATCATCGTCGATAATATTGAGGACTGCTACCGTGCGCTTGGTGTCGTGCATGGCGCTTATCGAACCGTACCCGGGCGCTTCAAGGATTACATCTCAACCCCGAAGCCCAACGGCTACCGCTCGTTGCATACGGGGGTGTTCGGCCCGGAAAACCATCGCATCGAATTGCAGATCCGCACCCTTACGATGCACGAAATCGCCGAAAGCGGGGTCGCCGCACACTGGAATTATAAGGAAGGCGGCAATATCGATGCCGCACGCCGTGACGGGCCGCAATACCGCTGGTTGCGCGAGCTTCTCGAAATTCTTGAACATGCCTCCAACCCGGAGGAATTCCTTGAACATACCAAGCTCGAAATGTTCAAGGATCAGGTCTTTGCCTTCACCCCGCGCGGGGAACTGATCAGCCTGCCGTCCGGCGCAACGCCCGTCGACTTTGCCTATGCGGTGCACTCTGAAATCGGTGACCGTTGCGTCGGCGCCAAAATCAACGGCCGCATGATGCCGCTTCGTACCACGCTCAGAAACGGCGACCAGGTGGAAATCGTCACTTCCAAGGCGCAAACCCCGTCACCGACGTGGGAACGCTTTGTGGTTTCGGGAAAGGCCCGGGCCAGAATTCGCCGGTTTGTCCGGATGCAGGAACGCGATCAGTACCAGTCCCTTGGCAGATCGATCCTGCAACGCGCCTTCAAGGAATCCGGCAATGACATGACCGAAAAGGGCCTTGTCGGTATCCTCAAGTCCTTCAGCCAGCCAACGGTTGATGACCTGTGCGCACAGGTCGGCGCCGGACACATCACCGCCCGGGCGGTTGTCGAAGCCGTTTATCCGCGTCTGAAAAGTAACGACAAATCGGACAAGATCGTGCCGATTTCACGTTCGCAATCAGGCAGCAAGGGGAAGGGCGACGGTGTTCCGATCACCGGCCTTATTCCGGGCATGGCGATGCATTATGCCGGATGCTGTCACCCGCTGCCGGGGGATCGTATCGTCGGCATCGTGACGACCGGCAAGGGCGTGACCATTCATACCATCGATTGCGAGAAGCTGGCGCAGTATCAGGAAGAACCAGAGCGCTGGCTCGATGTTGCCTGGGATACGAGCGGAGCAGCACAGGATCATGTTGCCCGGGTCAATGTCACCGTTGTCAATTCACCCGGTACGCTTGGTGATCTTTCGACGCTGATCGCCAAGAACGGCGGCAATATCTCGAACCTCAAGATCGTCGACCGGCAGATCGATTTCTTTGACATGCTGATCGATATCGAGGTCAAGGACGTCAAGCATCTTGCAGACATCATCGCCGCCCTGCGTGCATCGACTGCCGTCAATACCGTCGAACGCGCCAGAGGCTGAATCAGCGGCGCCGGCCAAGCCCGAGGCTATGCCTGTCGATGGACGACGTTTTAACCGAGGCATAAACCTTCATACCGGGTTTCAGGTCATGATCGTTCATGGAACGGCGCGTCACACGGGCGATCACCGGTGCGCCGCAATTGACGAGAACATCAACGTGCGGACTGATGCCTTCGGCAACATTTTCGATATCGACAATCGTACCTTCGAACGTGTTCAGGGTCATGCTGCCACGGGGCGGTTCCAAAGACAGAGACACGTCGCGGGCGCGTAACCTCAGTCTCAGCGGTGTACCCCGGTCAAGCTCAAGACGCGGCACCCACACAGACCCTGCACCAAACCCCAGTTCCGTCAGCATGTAGTCATCATCGTGCCCTGCGACCCATACATGGATTACCGCGCCCGCTTCAAACCGCCCCGTATGCGGGCGCAGATCAAGCCGGCTCATGATGTCCTCGACGTCCCCAAAGGCGACGGTATCGCCGTCCGCGAGTACAACCATGGTATCGGCAAGACGCACCACTTCCTCAACCGCATGCGAGACATAAATAATCGGCACGCCGGCTTCGTCGCGAAGCCGTTCGATAAAGGGCATGATTTCCGCCTTGCGGTCGAAGTCGAGCGCCGCCAGCGGCTCATCCATCAACAGGATTTTCGGACTGGCCAGGAGCGCCCGGCCAATGGCCACGCGTTGAACCTCACCACCGGACAGGTCGGCAGGGTAGCGGTCCAGCAATTTGCCGATGCCCAGCAGATCAACAACGTCGCTCATGGTGTGGCGGCGTTCAGACACGGCAATCAGCTTCATCCCATATTCCAGGTTGGCCCCGACCCGCATGTGCGGGAACAGCCTGGCATCCTGAAACACATATCCGACGCGTCGTTTTTCAGGCGCGAGGTTTATCCCCCCAGCGGAATCGAAAAGTGTTTCACCGGCAATCCGGATATGCCCGCTGTCGGGACGCACCAGTCCGGCGACACAATTGATGATCGTCGATTTTCCGGCCCCCGATTTTCCGAATAACACGGACAGTCCGCCTTCGGTGGCGAACCTGGCACCAAGATGAAAATCACCGCGATTGAGGCGGATATCGATATCGACGATGTGGCCGTTTGCGTTCATCCGCCAAGTTTCGCTTTCAGCCTGCGTGCCAGAAGCTCGGACGCGAGCAGGGCGGCAAAGGCGACGAGGACGGAAATCACCACGAGCCGAAAGGCACCGGCTTCACCACCCGGAATCTGGGTCAGCGTATACAGCGCGATCGGTAGCGTCCGGGTTTCACCGGGGATATTCGACACAAAGGTAATCGTCGCACCGAATTCGCCCAAACTACGGGCAAACCCAAGGATCGCACCGGTCAGTATTCCAGGGCTGGCAAGCGGCAGGGTGACGGTCGCAAAAACTCTGAGCGGCGAGGCCCCCAGCGTGCGTGCAGCCTGTTCAAGCCCCTGATCAACGCTTTCGAGCGACAGGCGGATTGCCCGCACCATCAACGGGAATGCCATGACCGCCGCCGCGACGGCGGCACCTTTCCAGGTAAAGGCGATGGTGATGCCGAAGACGTCATGAAGAAACCCGCCGACAATGCCGTTCCGCCCCAGTCCAACCAGAAGCACATAGCCGACGACAACCGGCGGCAATATCAGCGGCAGATGCACGAAGCCATCCACCAGGCTTTTCCCGGCAAACTCTTTCCGCGCCAACAGCCATGCCGTGAAGACCGCAATGGGGAGGCTGAAACCGACAGCCGCAAGGGCGACCTGAAGGCTCAGCTTCAAGGCTTCAATTTCAAACTCACTCATCATTCCTTTGTGACCTCGAAACCGGCGTTGCGAAAGGCCGTCTTGCCGATCGCCGACGTGAACAGATCCATCAGTTTTTCCACGTCAGCGTTTTCACGCGCTGCGACCGGTGCGATGGGGTAACGGATCGGATCATGAAAGGCTTCATCAATGCGGTAGACGATGCTGACATCCCGGCTGACGGCGGCATCCGTGGCATAGACGATGCCAGCGTTTGCCTCGGCACGGGCCACAACGGCCAGAGCCGCACGAACGTTCGGCAGTCTTAACAATCGAGCACCAAGGCTGTCCCAGGCATTCAAAGAACGCAGAGTCTGTTCCGCATAAATGCCTGCGGGGACATGTGCAGGATCCCCGACCGCAATCCGGTCCCGGCCCAGCCAGTCAATCAGGCTTTTGTCATCCGGCAAAGCGTTTGAAAGGGAGCCGGCCAATGCCGACGGAGCCACCACGACCAGATGGTTGGATGCCATCACCCGGATTCCGTCTGAGGACACATATCTGTTGTCGACGAGATATGTCATCCATTTCAGGTTCGCGGAAATGTAGATATCAGCCGGCGCACCGCCGGCAATCTGCCGTGCCAATGTAGAACTTGCTGCAAAAACGCCACGGCAAGGGCGCTTGAGCTTATCGGGACAGTGCAGAAGAACAGCCTCGACCGCCTGTTGCGTGCTGGCGGCGGCAAACACCGTCAACGGATGATCGTCGGCACCGGACAGTCTCGGCGCACAGGCAAAAATGGTGATGAGGATGAGGATATTTGTAAAGCGGCGCATGGGCGGATTATAGCCGTGACATACGGAATTGGTATCTCTGAGTGAAGACTGGAAAGGAATTCTTAACGCCTTGCCGATACGTTTTTCGCAGTTTCCCCGCACTGGAGGGCAGAATGTCCGCACTACAGATTTGGCCCGATCAGGAAAGCTCGGATATCGGGGTACAGGCGGGTTACACAAAACGAACCGCAACCCGTGTCAACAATCCCAAGCTCTGTATCAGCATTCGTGGCAAGCTTTATCAGACAATGAACTGGAGCCTCGGCGGTCTTCTGATCGGCGATTACGATGGTGTACTGGTTCCCGGTGACATGTTCGAGATCGACAGCATCGGCCGGGCCGGCAAGAAATCCTGGCCGGTCATGATCACGTCCCGGGTCATCCGCACCGGGGGCGCATCTGGCATGGACCTGGCTGCACAGTTCATAACCATCAGCGCTCCCGCATTCGATATCCTGGAAGGTATATTGCTGCGACGTGCCGCATACCAGAATGCCTGATCATTCTGATCCATTACGCTTTCTCACGCCAACGACTGCCGTCCTGGTTTGCCGCTCAGGAATATAGTTTGCCCGGGTCGACTTCGACATCGGCGATCACGGCAATTTCGCCGTCACGCACAGCCTTGAAAAAACAGTTCCGCCGCCCGGTATGGCAGGCGACACCGGTCTGGTCGACCTGCAGCAGGATGGTGTCGTTATCGCAATCCCAGCGGAATTCCCTCAGCATCTGCACCTGACCCGAGCTTTCACCCTTGCGCCAGAGTGAGCCCCGTGAGCGCGACCAGTAACAGACACGGCCGGTGGCAAGCGTTTCACGCACTGCATCCGCATTCATCCATGCCATCATCAGGACTTCACCGGTGTCCGCCTGCTGGGCAATCGCCGGGACAAGACCATCGGCATTGAAAGCCAGCTCATCAATAATAGTGTCCGCTATTTCGTCGCTCATATTTTGTTGTCCGTGTTTATTATTTGGCGGCGTTGAAACGCTCAAACCCTGCAGACAGGTTATCGATCAGGTCTACCGGGTCTTCGAGGCCAATATGATAACGCACCACAGGCCCGGTTCCGGTCCACGGCCTCGCCGTGCGCAGTTTCGCCGGATACCCCGGAATGGCCAGGCTTTCATATCCGCCCCAGCTGGCACCGATACCGAACAGATCGTATCCATCCATCATCGCCGCAACGGCTTTTTTCGGTGCATCAACCAGTTCCACCGAGAACAGGCCACTGGCGCCGGTAAAATCGCGCTTCCAGATGTCATGGCCCGGATCATCGGGCAGGGCAGGGTACATGACCCGTACCACTTCATCCCGGCCCTGCAACCATGTCGCAACTTCAAGAGCGTTCTGCTGATGACGCTCCAGACGTACGCCGATGGTTCTGAGACCGCGCTGCCCCAGATAACAGTCGTCCGGTGCCGCGTGGTAGCCAAAGCTGTTGGCCATGCCCTTGAGCGCCTGATAGTGCTCTTCATCACCGACGGTCACGGTACCGAGCATGGCATCGGAATGACCGACCGTGTATTTGGTCGCCGCTTCGATAACGACGTCAACGCCGTGCGCCAACGGCTTGAAAAAATATCCGGACGCCCATGTGTTATCGATCATGGTGACGATGCCGGTACCTTTGAGCGCCTTGACGATCGCCGGTACATCCTGAACTTCAAAGGTCAGCGAGCCCGGACTTTCAAGATACACGACCGTCGTGTTCTCGCGCACCAGATCCTTGATGCCTTCACCGATCAACGCGTCGTAAAACTCCACGTCGACCCCGGCTCGGTTGAGGATGGTGCCGCTGACACGTGAGCGGGTCGGGCCATAAACCGTGTCGGCGACAAGAATGTGATCGCCGTTTTTGACAAAAGTGTTCACGGCCCCGGCAATGGCGGCAAGACCCGACGGGTAGGCGACCGACTTGTGGCCGCCGTGCAGCGCCGTCACGGCACGCTCGAACGCAAATTGCGTCGGCGTACCGGAGCGTCCGTATTGCGGACCGTCATAGGGCGGCCTGTCACGGGTTTCGAATTCCTCAAGCGTCGGGAACGTGATCGTCGAGGCGTGGTACACCGGCGGATTGACAACCCCGTGGTTGTTTTCAGGGTCAAGGCCTGCATGTGCCAAAATCGTGTTCTGCCGGTAACCGTTCTGTTTGTCGTCGCTCATTTCGTCCCTCGCTGAATTTATATGCGGTGACATTAACCGAGCGGGAACGGCTTGGCGATAGGTGCTTTCGCACTGCATTTGCAAGGCATTACCTCATTTCGCCCCTGCGGTAATGCATTGTGATCCATTAAGGATTGTTATCATAACATTGCGTTTCGTCTTGAGACCCGTTTGTGAATCGTGTTACGGATTCGGGTCTGCTGGGGGATTAAATCGTTTTTCCGGTAAGGCAAACATCAAATAGAGTCTTCAGGGAGCTTTATCAAAATGAAGAAAACAGTATTAGTTTCGGCTGCAGCTGCAGCAGTCATGGCGATTGGCGCATCCGTCGCCAGTGCCGCCACGCTGGAAGAGGTCCGTGCACGCGGTGAACTGCGTTGCGTGGTGTCGACCGGCCTCGCCGGTTTTGCCTATACGGACTCCGCAGGGGTCTATCAGGGCTTTGATGCCGACTTCTGCCGCGCCACCGCTGCTGCGGTTCTTGGCGATGCCAGCAAGGTCAAATTCGTTCCGGCCACCGGGAAAACCCGTTTCACGATCCTGAACTCCGGTGAAGGTGATGTGCTTTGGCGGAACACCACCTGGACATACGTTCGTGACGTTGACGTCAAACTGACGTTCGTCGGTGTCAACTACTACGATGGTCAGGGCTTCATGGTGCCGACGTCGCTTGGCGTCAAATCCGCCAAGGACCTCGACGGCGCCACGGTTTGCATCCAGACCGGCACGACCACCGAATTGAACCTCGCCGACTTCTTCCGCACCAACAAGATCAAGTATGAGCCGGTGCCGATTGAAACCAACGACGAAGCGCGCACCAACTACCTGGCCGGTCGTTGCGACGTTTACACGACGGATGCATCGGGTCTTGCCGCAACACGTGCGACGTTCCCGAACCCGAAAGATCACATGCTTCTTCCGGAAATCATTTCCAAAGAACCGCTCGGCCCGGCTGTCCGCCAGGGCGACGACACCTGGGGCGACATCGTCCGCTGGACGCTGAATGCGACCGTCGCGGCTGAAGAGCTCGGCATCACGAAAGCCAACGTCGCCGAACTCGCCAAAGGGACCAACAACCCGGAAATCAACCGGATGCTGGGCACCGAAGGCGACCTTGGTGCCATGCTCGGTCTTGAAAAAGACTGGGTCCAGAAAGTGATTGCAGCCGTTGGTAACTACGGTGAAATCTTCGAACGTCACATTGGCGCCGACACCCCGATCGGCCTTGAGCGTGGTCTCAATGGTCTGTGGACGCAGGGTGGTCTTCAGTACACGCCGCCGTTCCGTTGATCCGGAACGTGCCGTCGGCATAAGCTGACGACGGTATGAGCTTTTTGGGCGGGTAGCGATCACCCGTTACCCGCCCTTAAAAGCTTCCCCCAGAACACCGAAAGCCGCCAAAGGCAATAAATATCGGTGACGGGGCAGGGAGGTATGGCAAGCAGGGACGGCCAAAGGATCTGGACGCCCTTGTTGTGTGTATAACCGGGGGACGGACGGCTAATGAACACGACCATCGCGGACCAGAATATTGATGAGCGTTCAGCTCTCAGCAAATTATGGACCAACCGTGAAGCGCGCTCAGTCATTCTACAGATACTTACGATGGCGGCGCTCATCGGTTTCTTCGCTTTTATCCTTACAAACGCTGTCGCAAATCTGGCGGCAGTCGGCAAAACCTTCAGTTACGATTTCCTGTCAACACCCGCGAGCTACGACATCAACCAGTCGTTGATCGACTACACCTCGCGCGATACGCATTTACGCGCCGGTGTTGTCGGATTGCTCAACACGTTGCTGGTTGCGATCTGCGGGATTGTTCTGGCCACCGTGCTCGGATTCATTCTGGGTGTACTTCGGCTTTCAAAGAACTTTCTTTTGAACCGGATCAGCTACTGCTTTGTTGAATTCACACGCAACGTGCCGGTACTGCTGCATATCCTTCTGATCCACGGCATCCTCGTTCATTCACTGCCGCATCCGAAAGTTGCCAGTACGGAATACAATTTCGCCGACCTGTTCTTCCTTTCGAACCGGGGTGTGTTCGCACCGAAACCGATTATGGAACCGCTGTTCTGGGCAACCATTATCGCTTTCATTGCCGGTATCGGCTTCACGATGTGGTTCAAGGGGTATGCCAAGAAAGTTCAGGATGCCACCGGGAAAATCTATCCGGTGTTCTGGATCGGCATGGCTGCTGTCCTTGGCTTTCCGATCATCGTTTATGTCATTACCGGCATGCCGATAAACTGGGACGTGCCGGAATTTCAGCGCTTCAACTTCAGCGGCGGCATGGTGCTGCTGCCCGAGTTCATGGCGCTCTGGCTGGCGCTGTCGCTGTACACGTCAGCCTTCATCGCCGAGATCGTCCGTTCGGGCATTCTCTCCGTCAGTCACGGCCAGTGGGAAGCCGCCGGTGCACTTGGCATCAAGCGGAGCAGAACACTCAATCTGGTGATCATTCCCCAGGCGCTTCGGGTGATCATTCCACCCCTGACCAGCCAGTATCTGAATCTGACCAAGAACTCCTCGCTTGCCATCGCCATCGGCTACATGGATGTCGTTGCGACAATCGGCGGTATCTCGCTGATGCAGACCGGCAAGGAAATGGAGACGATGATTCTCGTGATCGCCATCTATCTTGTGATCTCGCTGATCATCTCGTCCTTCATGAACTGGTACAACAAACGTATCAAACTGGTAGAGCGGTGAGGGGGAGCGGATTATGAGTGACATCACACAAACATATACGCCCGGCACGCATCCTGACATGCCACCGCCGGTCGGCCAGCGGGGCATCGTGTTATGGCTCCGCACCAACCTGTTCTCGTCATGGATCAATTCACTGGGAACACTGATTGCAATCTACCTGCTCTATTTAATCATTCCACCACTGTTAGACTGGGCCGTTCTGGATGCGGTTCTGAATGCCGGCAGCAGGGAAGAATGCAGAGCCATTGCAAGCGGTGCCTGCTGGGCCTTCATCCAGGACCGGTTCAGCATTCTTGTCTACGGATTCTATCCGGCAGAACTCAGATGGCGGGTCGACCTTTCATTTATCCTGCTCTGCGTTGCACTGGTGCCGGTCCTTTTCGACAATGTGCCGTACCGTAAACCGGGACTGCTCTTTTCCATCGCCTATCCGTTTGTGGCCGGCTGGCTCCTGCTTGGCGGCATGGGGCTTGAACCCGTTGGCACGGACGAATTCGGCGGCATGATGCTGAACACCGTCGTCGGTGTCACCGGTATCGCGTTCTCATTGCCGCTGGGGATCCTGCTTGCTTTGGGCAGACAATCCCATCTGCCGATCGTGAAATCGTGCTCGGTCTGCTTTATCGAGTTCATTCGCGGTGTGCCTTTGATTACGCTGCTGTTCGTGGCCTCGACCATGCTCAACTACTTCCTGCCGCCGGGGACGACGTTCGATCTCCTGCTCAGGGTCCTGATCATGGTCACGCTGTTCGCGTCGGCTTACATCGCAGAGGTTGTCCGTGGCGGCTTGCAGGCCATTCCCAAGGGGCAATACGAAGCCGCTGACAGTATGGGTCTCAAGTATTGGCAGTCCATGCGGCTTATTGTCCTGCCGCAGGCGCTGAAGATTTCCATTCCGGGGATCGTCAACACCTTCATCGGTCTGTTCAAGGACACGACACTGGTGCTGATCATTGGTCTGCTCGATGTTCTCGGGATCGGCAAATCCTCGTTGGCCGATGCGCAGTGGAACGGGCTTTCAAACGAAGTCTATATCGCCATTGCACTGTTCTTCTTCGCCGCTTGCTTCGGAATGTCGCGTTATTCGATCTATCTCGAAGGCAAGCTGGATAAAGGCTACAAGCGCTAGTAAGCGCTTTGAAAATAAACGCCACAAGGCGCTACAGGGAAAGGACTTAAAGTCATGGGTGAAGCAACAGCCGCACAGGTTCAGTCTGCCGCAGGTAGTGAGGATCTGATTCAAATCATCGGCATGCACAAATGGTATGGGGATTTTCACGTCCTCAAGGACATCAACCTGAACGTGACACGCGGAGAGCGGATCGTTATCTGCGGTCCGTCCGGCTCGGGGAAGTCAACCATGATCCGCTGCATCAACCGTCTGGAGGAGCACCAGAAGGGGCAGATCATCGTTGACGGGATCGAACTGACCAACGACCTCAAGCAGATCGATGCGATCCGCCGTGAAGTCGGCATGGTGTTCCAGCACTTCAACCTGTTTCCGCATCTGACGGTGCTGGAAAACTGCACACTGGGGCCGATCTGGGTTCGCCAGACACCGAAGGCGGAAGCCGAAGAAGCGGCGATGAACTATCTCTCCAAGGTCAAAATCCCCGAACAGGCCAACAAGTATCCCGGCCAGCTCTCGGGGGGGCAGCAGCAGCGTGTGGCGATCGCCCGTTCACTCTGCATGAACCCTCGCATCATGCTGTTCGATGAGCCGACGTCGGCACTCGATCCGGAAATGATCAAGGAAGTGCTCGACACCATGATCGAACTCGCGGAAACCGGTATGACCATGCTCTGTGTTACGCACGAAATGGGCTTCGCAAAAACCGTGGCCGACCGGGTGATCTTCATGGACGTCGGAGAAATCATCGAATCAAATGAACCGCATGAATTCTTTGAAAATCCGCAGCATGACAGGACCAAGCTTTTCCTGAGCCAGATTCTCGGTCACTGATATCGATACGAATATCCCAGAGGGGGGATGGTGAGACGGTCCGCACTTCGGCAACGAAGCGGGCCGTCTCTCATTGTGGGCTCAGAATTCCTGTCGGCATCAAAGAAAATTCAATCGAAAATCCCGAGCTTGCGCGGATCGGGTACCATTCGGGTTTCCTGCTCATAGGGCTCGAACCCGCAGCGCTGATAGACCTGTAGCGCATTCGGGTGATCGAGATTACAGGTATGCACCGTCAGTCGTTCCGGCCCCCGTGACCAGGCTTCATCAACGGCTGTTCTTAAAAGATAGGCCCCATACCCCTGGCCAATGAATTCCGGGATCAGGCCGAAATAGACAAGCTCGATCCGCTTGCCGTCTTCAAACGTACCCAGTTCAAAATACCCGGCAGGCACACCGGCGACATACAGCACAAACAGGTCGATGTTATCCGCCTGAATGGCGGACTGAAGGTCATCGTCTGAAATGATCCGCCGTTCCCACCAGAGATGATCGGCGCCGACGGTATTGTAGAGATAGCGGTAATACGAAACTGTCGGGTTTTCGGCCAGCATGATCGCCAGCGGCCCCATTGGCGGCGGTGGCGGCGGGGCACTGGGCAGCGAGGTCATCTCCAGAAAGGTGATGACCGTTTCGATTTCGGGGGGTCGCTCCGCCATGAATCCGATCAGTTGCTCTCGATCGGGGTGTCGTGGCGGCTGCCCCATTCGGTCCAGGAGCCGTCATAGACCGCCATGTCGTCCTTGCCGATCAGATGCGCCGCAAATGCGATAACGCACGCCGTTACTCCGGAACCGCAGCTGGCGACAGTTGGAGATTTGAAATCGACACCGGCATCGTCGAAGATTTTTGTGATTTCTTCGGGCGAGCGCATGACGAAGTTCTCATCCTTGTTCATCAATTTGTTGAACGGCAGGCTGACGCTTCCGGGGATATGCCCCTTGCGAAGTCCGGCGCGGGGTTCATCCGCCGTCCCGGCAAAGCGTTCGGCACTGCGGGCATCGATGACCTGTTCCTTGTTGGTGGTGCAGTTGGTGATCAACTGCTCGACATTGCGCACCAGCATATTGTTCATGCGCGGCGTGAAGTGGCGCTCACGCGGGACCGGCGGCAGATCATCCGTCGGGCGTCCTTCGGCCAGCCATTTCGGCAGCCCGCCATTGAGCACGGATACATCCTCATGGCCGTAAAGACGGAACATCCACCACACCCGGCAGGCAGCCATGCCGCCGCCATTGGCATCATAAACGACGATCCGGTTACCATCACCCAGACCCAGCTTCCGAACCCGGCTGGAAAATTTCTCGGGTGAGGGGATCATATGCGGCAGTTCGTTGGTTTCGTCGGCGACATCATCAATATCGAAATATACCGCCCCCGGAATATGGCACTCCCGGTATTCCGATTTGGCATCACGCCCGGTCCCTGGCAGGAACGAGGTGGCATCGACGATCCGGACATCCGGTGCATTCAGATGCTCAGCCAGCCATTCGGTTGATACAAGTGCTTCGGGATTGGCGTAATTCATCGTCTACTCCAGCCATGATGGGATCGGCAGATTCTTTTCTTTCAAGAAAGCCGGATTGAACAGTTTGGTTTGATACCGGGTACCTGAATCGCAAAGGATCGTGACAATTGTGTGACCTGGTCCCAGGTCCTTTGCCAAACGCACTGCACCGGCCAGGTTGATCGCGCTGGAGCCGCCAAGGCACAGCCCTTCATGTTGCAGAAGGTCGAACACCAGCGGCAGGGCTTCAGCGTCCGGAATCATATAGGGGTACTCGACGGTGATATCCTCGATGATCTTCGTTACCCGGCCGAGCCCGATCCCTTCGGAAATCGACCCGCCTTCGGAAGCCTTGGCTTCGCCATTCTTGAACAGATTATACATCGCCGCGCCGAGCGGATCGGCGCAACCTATGGCGATATCGGGGTTCTGTTCCTTGAGATAGGTCGACGTGCCGGCCAGCGTGCCGCCGGTCCCGACGGCACAGATAAATCCGTCGATCTTGCCATCTGTCTGCGTCCAGATTTCCGGACCGGTGGTCAGATAGTGCGCCTTGCGGTTCGACAGATTGTTCCACTGATCGGCGAACAGGCACCCGCCTTCCGATGTCGCTGCCGTTTCCTCGGCCAGACGGCGTGCAATATGCTGATAGTTGTTAGGATCGGAAAAGGGCAGGGCCGGCACTTCCATCAGTTCCGCGCCGCACAGCCGCAGCATATCCTTCTTTTCCTGACTCTGCGTTTCCGGAATAACGATCTTGCATTTGTAGCCGCGCGTATTGGCCATCAGGGCCAGACCGATACCCGTATTTCCGGCAGTCCCCTCGACGATGGTGCCGCCGGGTTTCAGAATACCGGCTTCTTCCGCATCCAGCACCATCTGCCGCGCAGGACGGTCTTTCACAGATTGTCCCGGGTTGAGAAACTCCGCTTTGCCGTAAATCTCACAGCCTGTGGCTTCTGAAATGGCGGCGAGCCTGATGAGTGGCGTGTTGCCGACGGTTTCTTCAAAACCGTTCTTGATATCCATCGAATGATTTCCCCGGTCGTGTCCGCGTTATCGCGCTTGATTTGGTCAATTCAGAATTCAGATTATCGACGGCACAACACGCGATCAAGCATTCGGCTGAATTCCAGGCAGATAAGATCGCTTCAACTCCATTTATCCAGAACCTTCTGCTTGTTCAACATCAGCCATTGCAGGGCAATGATCGACATCGCATTGTTTACCGTCCCGGTTTCGATCATCTCGTAGGCCTCGCGAAGCGGCAGCGAAAATGGGCGAATATCCTCACCTTCGTGATCAATGCCATGGATACCGTCGACGCTTGATAAATCAGCCAGGCCGATGAAAACAATGACGGACTCGGTCGTGCCGCCCGGGCTGACCAGATAGTGGGTCACGGGTATCAAATCTGATAACGGCGTTCCGGTTTCCTCGATTGCTTCACGGTACGCCACATCCTCGGGCAACTCGCCATCCTCGATCATGCCGGCGACCCCTTCATACATCCAGGGGGAGGCATTGTCGTCAAACCACGGGGAGGACATCGAGAAATAACTGCCCGGCCGGAACTGTTCGAGCAAAAGCACCGTGTCCAGTTTGGGGTCATAGGGAAGAACGGCAACCGCATGACCGCGCTCAAATATCTCGCGGGTGATTTCGGGTGCCCAGCCGCCTTCGAACTTCTTATGGCGCAGTGTGTAGATGTTCAGGTCGAAAAATCCCGAATAGCCGGATTCCTTCCTGATAACTTCGACATCATGCTTGGTGAACGCTGGTTTTTTCATGAAAACCATCATCAGGACTGAAGACTTTTTGTCCAGACAGGATCAAGCAGTTAAAAGGAAAGTTCACGAATTACCCGGAGGAAAGAATGTCAGAAGAACAGCCCAGTGTCCTGTGCGATATCGATAGCCGTGGCGTCGCAACGGTCACGCTCAATAGACCACACGTCAATAACGCCTATGACGGTGATATGGTGAAGAATCTGCTCGATGGCGCAAAAGCACTTGGCAGCGATGACAATGTCCGGGTCATTGTCATCAAGGGGAACGGCAAACACTTTCAGGCAGGTGCCGATCTGGTCTGGCTCGACACCGTGCGACAGGGAACGCCAGAGGAGAATCTCGCCGTATCGCTGCAGACCACGGATGCCGTGCGCGTGCTGAATGAGTGCATGAAACCGACCGTTGCACTGGTGCACGGTGCCTGCTTCGGCGGGGGAACGGGTATTCTTGCTGCCTGTGACGTGGTCATTGCCAGCGACGATGCCCTGTTTTCGATTGCCGAGGTTCGCTGGGGTCTGCACGCCGGTCCCATTATTCCACAACTGGCAGCCGCTATCGGCCCCAGACAGGTGCGCCGCTACGCCATCACAGCGGAGCGCTTCGATGCCCATACCGCCGAGAAACTTGGACTTGTTCATGCTGTCTGCGAACGGGATGAATTGTTGAAAACAGGTGAGGCCGTGATTAACTCCATTCTGATGAACGGGCCGTCCGGCATGGCGGAAACAAAGCGCATCCTGTTTGAGACTTCGGGCCTATACATTGATGATGCCCTTGCAGGGCAACTTGCGGAAAGTCATTCCCTGCAACGTCAGACAGGTGATGCCGCCGAAGGTCTGCTGAGTTTCAAAGAAAAGCGGAATGCCGCCTGGTATCCAGGCTGACCGGACGATTTGAGAATTGAAATGCGTTCACGGATTGCCGTGCTATTCTGTTCGGGATGCAAAAGATAAAGATCATCGATATCGATCAGACAACCGACATGCCGGAAATTCTTAAAGGGATGTATGATGTCTGGGCATCATTTCCAAAGTCACCGGATTTACCCATGACGAGCGATTTTTCACTTGAAATGGTTCCGTCAAAGCTACTGCCGTGGTCCGTACTCGTCGATGTCGAAGACGACCCACTGGATTTCCGTTTTCGATTCTGGGGAACGGAACGTACCAATCTCATCGGGGCTGAAATGTCCGGCAAGTTATTGTCAGGTATTGCCGAGAGAACCATGCGCGAAGGGAACCGCAAGGAATATGAGGATGTGGTGAAACGCCGCAAGGCCGTTCTGTGCCACACCCCGATCGTGACACGCTCCGGTGTCAATTCATCGCGTCTGTCAATACGTCTGCCATTCAGCACCGATGGCAGGCATGTATCGCGGATTTTTTCCACGCTAGACCCGGCGTCGATCAACGACGATCACTATGCCTATTACGGAACCGTCCCGAAACGAGGAATTTAGCCGTGTCCAAAAGCGAGAAAATCAACTTCACCGGCGCTCTTGGTGACGAACTTGCTGCCCGGCTGGATGTGCCGAATGGTAAAATCAGGGCTTACGCCCTGTTTGCGCATTGCTTCACATGCACCAAGGATATTTTTGCTGCCAGCCGGATCGCCGAAGGTCTGACAGCACATGGCATTGCCGTACTGCGATTCGATTTCACCGGACTGGGCGCCAGTGAAGGAGAGTTCGCCAATACCAATTTTACCTCCAACGTCGGCGATCTGGTCGCCGCTGCCGAATACATGCGTGACCAACTGTCGGCGCCGCAAATCCTGATCGGGCATTCACTCGGTGGCGCAGCCGTGCTTGCCGCCGCCGCTAAAATTGACGAGGTCGAAGCCGTCTGCACCATTGGCGCCCCGTCTGACCCGGGTCATGTCGCCAACAACTTCGCCAAAGACATTAAAAAGATCGATGCTGAGGGCGAAGCGGAGGTGACTCTTGTCGGGCGGCCGTTCCGAATCAAAAAACAGTTTCTGGACGACATCCGCGGCCAAAAGCTCATGGATACCGTTGCCCATCTTGGACGCGCCCTGCTGATCTTCCATTCACCCATCGACAATATTGTCGGGATCGATAACGCCCAGGACATCTACCTCAATGCCCGTCATCCCAAGAGCTTCGTGTCTCTGGACGATGCCGATCACCTGCTGTCGAAGCACGAAGACGCGGTCTATTGTGCCAACGTCATCGCCGCCTGGGCGGCCCGATATATCGGGACTTCTTCCGAATCCGAAACGTCTGCGGCTCTGAACGCACCTGAAGATGCCGTTGTAGTAGAGGAAACCGGGAAGGGTAAATTCGCGAATGCCGTTTCGGTTGGCGGCCGGCACCTGATGACAGCCGACGAGCCCCTCAGTGTCGGCGGGAATGACACTGGCCCGTCACCCTACGATTATCTGCTGGCCGCTCTCGGCAGCTGCAAGTCCATGACCATGCGCATGTATGCGGACCGCAAGGGATGGCCATTGGATCAGGCCAGGGTCACGCTGCGGCATGATAAAATTCATGCCGAAGACTGCGAAACCTGTGAAACGCGGGAAGGAAATATTGACCGTATCGAAACCGAGATTAGCCTTCTGGGTGATCTGAGTGCCGAACAGCGCCAGAAGATTTTCGAGATCGCCGAGCGCTGCCCCGTGCACCAGACCATTACCCACGAAATCAGCCTGACGGCAAAACTGGTCGAATAGCTGAAATCAGGTCCACAAGCGTCCGGTTGAGCCGAGCAGAACCGTAACCACGCCCAAAACCAGATTGATGCCGACGATCTTGCGGATACGCTCAAGACTTTGGCGCGCCTGATCCCAGTTCTCTTCTGCTACGGCGCTACGAAACGCTGCATAGGGTTTCATGTACATGTAGACGAACAGGATGATCATCAGCCAGCCTGTGCCGTGCATCCAGTGAATGTGAAGCCCGGCACCGGCAAAGCCACCAAAATCGACGAACACCTGCCAGTATCCTGTGGACGGCAACGCGACCACGGCGATCCAGACCCAGAAAAAGAAACGAACGAATACCCGATCCCAAAGCTTCAGACGCTCCGGCGGCGGCTCTATGCCCGGGACGCTCGGCCGCAGCACCTGATAGGCAAAGAACATGCCGCCGACCCAAACCACGGCGAACAGGGCATGAAGTCCGAGCATAAAGGGAGATAGTTCAATCATTTTGCAGCCTTTTCGAGTTCCTGAGCGAGCGCCTTGATCTCATCGGCGGCCTGCGAGGACGGTTCACTTTCCGTGACGCCCAAGCCTTCCATCATCGAAGCGGCAAAGGCAACACGATTACCGAGGGTGTTTGCCGTCAGCTTAAGATCGCTTTCCCGGAGCAATCCCTGTACCGCGTCGACCAGCCGTGAACGCGGCGGGACCCTGTTCAGGACAAGACGGACATCCGTTCCCTGATCCTTGGCGAATTCTGCCGTTGGTGTCGTCGCCCAGACATCCATGGGGGAGGGTTGAACCGGGATGACCACCAGATCCGCAGAGCGCATGGCGTTCTTGGTTTCGGTTTCGGCGTGCGGCGGGCAATCGATCAGCACGATGTCATAATTGTTTTTCAAACGGTCGAGTTCGGTACCGACACGCCAGCCCGACACATCACTGAGGTGTATCTGTGCGATGTCACGGCTGCTGGACGCTCTCAGACCATGCCATGCCGTCAGACTGGACTGTGGATCGATATCCATCAGCGCGACCTTGCATTTGGCCGACCAGGCAACCGCCAGCTGCGCGGCAAGTGTGGTTTTACCGGCGCCGCCTTTCTGCTGCGCAACGGCGATGATTCGTGCAGACATAGCGTGCTCCTTCATGCCGGTGACGACCGCCGGTTTCGGCAGTGCACAATAATCAGCTTAATGGTGACTCTGACTTCTCTCAATGCCTGTACGAAGGCAAACGGCAATATCCGCAAAAAACTTTAAAACTGCGGACAGCAGGTATTTAGCATCCCTGAAACACCGTGTACGATTCATGCATGTACGAAAATGCACTCCTGACTGTCGCTCAGATGGGCGCCGCCGACCGGGCTGCCATAGCTTCAGGTGTGCCGGGAATGACGCTGATGGAACGGGCCGGCAGGGCAGTAGCCGAACGGGCCCAACGGCTTGCCGGGAAAAGGCCGATCGTCGTTCTCTGCGGTCCCGGCAACAACGGTGGCGATGGCTATGTCGCGGCCCGTTACCTGAAAAACAGGGGGTACCGGGTTCGTATCGCAGCGCTCGGCGATCCGCAAAAACTGACCGGCGATGCATTAGCAAATTACAAACGCTGGCAAGGTACCGTCGAGCCGATGGCCCCGATGGTTCTGGAAGAAGGCTGTATCCTGATCGATGCGCTGTTCGGCGCCGGGCTGGCCCGCGATATCGAAGGGGTGTGCGCACACGTCATCAATGCGGCGGCGGCACTTGAACTCCCAGCCATCGCAGTTGATCTGCCCAGCGGCATCAATGGCGATAGCGGTACGGTAATGGGAACGGCACTGCCGGCCCGGGAAACGGTCACGTTTTTTCGCAGGAAACCCGGACACCTTTTGTATCCGGGGCGTGACCTTTGCGGACAGGTTCACGTTGTGGATATCGGTATTCCCGGTTCAGCTCTGGATGATATTGCCCCGGAAACCTTTGAAAATAAGCCGGACAACTGGTCGGCGCAGGTTTTCGGCCTTCGCTCAGCGACACGCCACAAATACGACAGGGGTCATCTGGTCATAGCCGGCAGTGCCGCCATGCCCGGCGCGGCAAGGCTCGCAGCACGGGCCGCACGCCGGGCCGGGGCCGGGCTGGTGACGCTGGCGGTCCCGGAGACCGCTCAGCAAACCTACCTGACAGGCGATCCAGGCAACATCGTCGAAATTCGGGATCGCTTCGCTGATACCCTGTCGGATGTGCGCCGCAATGCAGTGCTGATAGGACCCGGAATCGGTATCGGTGACGAAACGCGTGCGATGGTTTTACAGGCAATCGACAAAGGCGTGCGCTCGGTGGTCCTGGATGCCGACGCCCTGACATCATTCGCCGACGAACCGAAAGCTCTGTTCCGGCAAATCCGGGGGCGTTGTGTAATGACACCACACGAAGGCGAGTTTCGGCGATTGTTCAAGCTTTCAGGTGATAAACTCAGCCGCGCCCGCGCTGCTGCCGCGCTTTCGAACGCCGTTATTGTTCTGAAAGGGGCCGATACCGTGATCGCGGCACCGGACGGCCGTGCCGCGATTAATGCCAATGCGCCGGCATGGTTGGGGACAGCCGGGGCAGGGGATGTGCTTGCGGGAATAATCGCCGGATTGATGGCGACCGGTGTCTCACCGTTCGCAGCCGCACAGGCGGGCGTCTGGCTTCATGGCGCTGCTGCAGGACGTTTTGGACCGGGCCTGATTGCCGAAGACCTTGCGGACATGCTGCCAAAGGTTTTATCAGAGTAGACACGTTATCAATGGCTTAACGAAGCCGCCTTGAAATCGACACACAATAGGGGCAATTTACCGCCATGGATGGTGAACCTACCAGTTTTCTGGACCGCACGATCAACAATCTCCGCGATGGATGGCGGGCGATTGCAGGGTCGGGCTATGACATTTCGGTCGCCATGGCGCGGCCCGATCTGCCGGATTCCGATATCGAAACCCTGCGCAAGCAGATGCGCGCCTGCCTTAACAATAAAGGTGGCGAGGTCTCGGCACGGGCCGAAGCGGCAAAACTGGGTCAGGTTTATCTGGCGCTCGATGAAAACGGCAGAAAGCGCTTTCTCAGCGTTCTGGCCCGTGAATTCGACACGGATCCTGGGCAGGTAGATGCCGCCATGGATGCCGTCCAACTCGCCGATGATGAAAACGATCGCCGCGACGCCGAGTATCTCCTCAAAAAATCTCTCGATGCGCCGCGCACCAAACTTCTGACCCAGTTCAATGCGCTGCCTGACGGGGTCAAGTTCCTGGTCGACATGCGTGCCGAACTGCTGCGGTTTTCCAAGGAAGATCAGGCGTTGAAAGCCCTGGAAAGGGATTTGCGCGGTATTCTCGTGTCCTGGTTCGATGTCGATTTTCTGGAACTGCGGCAGATATCCTGGGATAAAACGCCCGCAACCATTCTTGAAAAACTCATCGCATACGAAGCCGTTCACGCCATTGCCGGCTGGGATGACCTGAAAAACCGGCTCGACTCCGACCGCCGCTGCTTTGCGTTCTTCCATCCGCGCATGCCGGATGAGCCGCTGATCTTTGTCGAAGTGGCTCTGGTCAACGGCATTGCCGGGAATGTGCAGGAACTGCTCGATGAACATGCACCTCTGCAGGATTCTCTCGAAGCGGACACGGCGATATTCTATTCAATCTCGAACGCCCAGCAGGGTCTTGCCGGAATCAGCTTCGGGAACTTCCTGATCAAGCGCGTTGTCGGCGAGCTGCGTGAGGAATTCGATAATCTCAAGGCGTTCTCGACCCTGTCGCCCATTCCCGGTTTCCGCAAATGGCTGGATAACCTGTTTGCCGCCGGTGACCCAAAGATTCTTTTACCGGCGGAACGCAAGGCCCTGAAGGCTGTGACCCAGAAAGACACGGGTCTCAAGGGCGTCGTGAAGGACGTTCTGAGTAAACCGGACTGGTACCAGGACGAAGCCCTGGCCGATGCGTTGAAATCGCCCCTGATGCGTCTTTGTGCCCGTTATCTTGTCGAAGAAAAGCGGCGTGAAGGCCGTGCCGCCGACCCGGTCGCGCATTTCCACCTGTCGAACGGGGCTGCCATCGAACGGCTGAACTGGCTGGGCGACACGTCATCCAACGGCATCCGGCAGTCCGCAGGGATGATGGTCAACTATCTGTATCATCTCAACAAGATTGAAGATAACCACGAAGCGTACAGCGCACGGGGCAAGGTTTCGACCTCCAGTTCGGTCAGAGCGCTCCTCAAGGGCTGAGCCATAGCGCCCATAAGCCGCTAAATTCAGCCGTTTCCTTGCGATTGACAGTGTAGGCTAAATAAGTAGAGTGTCGCACCGCTTCGGGGCGGGGCGCTTTTGGGCTTCAAAACCCATGGCAGGCTCGGGCGGGCGTGGTGAAATTGGTAGACACGCAGGTTTTAGGTACCTGTGACGTAAGTCGTGGGGGTTCAAGTCCCTCCGCCCGCACCAATTCCGCCTCTGTGCCGGCCACCCGAAGCAACGCGGTAAGTCCCGCGTGCTGTTTTAAACGCATGAATGTCTGGAAATCCGATGCAGGTCACTGAAATCAAATCCGAAGGTCTGAGCCGCGAATATAAGATCGCGCTCCCGGCAAAAGAAATCGAAGAGAAGGTCAACAACCGTCTCTCTGAAATTGCCAAAACCGCCAGCCTGCCGGGCTTCCGTCCGGGCAAGGTGCCGGTATCGCTTCTGCGCAAACGCTACGGCCCTTCGGTCATGGGTGAAATCCTGGAAAGCGCCGTTTCGACTTCGGCCGAGCAGGCCATGGCGGAAAAGGGCGTTCGACCGGTCGGTCAGCCGCAGTTCGAGGTCACCTCGTTCGAGGACGGCAAGGATCTGGAATACACCATGGCCTTCGACATCCTGCCGGAAATCGCTCTGCCTGATTTCTCCAAGGTCAGCATCGAGCGTATGGTGCCGAAGGTTGAAGAAAAAGACGTCGAGGAAACGCTGCAGCGCATTGCGGACGCCAACAAGACCTCTGAGCCGATCACCGGGAATCGCAAATCCAAATCGGGTGACGTCGTCGTCATCGATTTCGTCGGCAAGGTCGACGGTGAAGCTTTCGCCGGTGGTGCCGCCGAAGGTTACAACCTTGAACTCGGCTCGGGGAACTTCATCCCGGGCTTTGAAGATCAGCTGATCGGTGTTGCCGCCGGCAGCGACATTGAAGTCAACGTCAAGTTCCCCGACGAGTACGGCGCTGAAGCCCTGGCCGGCAAGGATGCCGTCTTTGACGTCAAGCTCACGGAAATCCGCGAAGCCAAGCCGTCGCCGATCGATGACGAACTGGCCAAGCTTGCCGGTGCCGAAAATCTTGAAAAACTGCGCGACATGATCCGCGAAGAGCAGGGCCGCGAATTCAAGGAATACGGCCGCATGCTGGTAAAGCGCCGCCTTATGGACAAACTCGCGGACATGGTGGACTTCGAAGTTCCGCCGCGTCTTTCAGAGCAGGAATACAATTCCATCGTTCACCAGTGGCAGCATGATCAGCACGGCTCTGACGCCGCCCATGCCGACGAGCATGATCATGAAGAAGCTCACGCCATCGAGCCTGACAAGGAAGATGCGGAAGAGTTCAAGCAGATTGCCGAGCGCCGTGTGCGACTGGGTCTGCTGCTGAATGAAATCGGCCGCACCAACAACATTCAGATCGGCCAGGACGATCTGAACAAGGCGATGATGAACGAAGCACGCAAGTATCCCGGCCAGGAACAGCAGGTCATGGAATACTTCAAGCAGAACCCGCAGGCCCTCGAACAGGCCGCGGCGCCGATGTACGAAGATAAAATCATCGATTTCATTCTTGAGATGGTCAAGGTCACCGACAAGACGGCGACCATGGAAGACCTGATCAAGGAAATCGAGTCCGAGAACGAAGCCGAAGAGAAAAAGTCCAAAAAAGCTGCGCCGAAGAAAAAGGCCCCGGCCAAGAAGGCAGCCGCTAAAGAGGACGACGGCGAGGACAAGCCGAAGAAAAAAGCAGCACCAAAGAAAAAGGCCGCTGCCAAAAAAGACGAAGGCTGATCTCTACACATTTCAACGCCAGGGACGGGGGACTTCCCCCGGACCGGCATCCGTGCCCGGATGACATTCTGAAACTCAGCCCTTGCATGGCGGGGCTTCGCGGATTATCTCGGAACGACACGCTACACAAGGGAGACGCGCGGAATGTCTAACGCTATGGACACCTACATGAATACACTGGTGCCGATGGTGGTCGAAACGACCAACCGCGGTGAGCGCGCTTACGACATTTATTCGCGGCTCCTCAAGGAACGGATTATCTTCCTGACCGGTGCCGTACACGACGAAGTCGCCAGCCTGGTCTGCGCGCAGCTTCTCTTTTTGGAATCGGAAAACCCGGACAAGGATATCTCGTTCTATATCAATTCACCGGGCGGTGTCGTGACCTCGGGTCTCGCGATCTACGACACCATGCGTTACATCCGTCCCGACGTATCCACCGTCTGCATCGGTCAGGCCGCATCCATGGGGTCACTGCTGCTGTGTGCCGGCGCAAAGGGCAAGCGCTTCTCGCTGCCGAACGCGCGGGTGATGATCCACCAGCCGTCCGGTGGTGCCCAGGGGCAGGCGTCCGATATCGAAATTCAGGCCCGTGAAATTCTGAAACTGCGTGAACGCCTTAACAAGATGTATGTCGAACACACAGGCAACGAGCTTGAAAAGATCGAAAAAGCCGTCGACCGCGACACATTCATGAGCGCCGAGGAAGCCAAGGATTTCGGTCTCGTTGACGAAGTCGTCAATGAACGTCCGCGTCCTGAAGGCGACAGTTAAGGTACGATTCAAGCTGTCGGATGGCTAAAAGTCATCCATGACGGATACCATCGTGATCGGACCTGTATAGGCCGATGGTTAATTGGGGATTGTACGTCCCCGCTCACGGCGAGTAACATAATGATTCTAGAGCTAGATCGGATCGAGGAGTCCCAATGAGCAGCAAGTCCGGAACCGGTGGCGACGCCAAGAACACGCTTTATTGCTCGTTCTGCGGCAAGAGCCAACATGAAGTCCGAAAGCTGATCGCTGGCCCGACCGTGTTCATTTGTGATGAATGCGTCGAGTTGTGCATGGACATCATCCGTGAAGAGCACAAAACCAATCTGGTTAAATCCGGAGAGGGCGTGCCGACGCCGATGGACATCTGCCAGGTTCTGGATGATTACGTTATCGGTCAGCAGCGAGCCAAGCGCGTCCTGTCGGTGGCTGTACACAACCACTACAAACGTCTTAGTCATTCCGGAAAATCCAACGACGTAGAACTGGCCAAATCGAACATTCTGCTGATCGGTCCGACCGGTTGCGGCAAAACGCTGCTGGCGCAGACGCTGGCGCGCATTCTTGATGTGCCGTTCACCATGGCCGATGCCACGACCTTGACCGAAGCCGGCTATGTTGGCGAGGACGTCGAAAACATCATTCTGAAACTGCTGCAGTCCGCTGATTACAACGTCGAACGCGCACAGCGCGGGATCGTCTACATTGACGAGGTCGACAAAATCAGCCGCAAGTCCGATAACCCGTCGATCACGCGTGACGTGTCGGGCGAGGGCGTGCAGCAGGCCTTGCTGAAAATCATGGAAGGCACCGTTGCCTCCGTGCCGCCGCAGGGTGGCCGCAAGCATCCGCAGCAGGAATTCCTGCAGGTCGACACCACGAACATCCTGTTCATCTGCGGTGGCGCCTTTGCCGGACTCGACAAGATCATCGCCGGGCGCGGCCGGGGAACCAATATTGGCTTCGGTGCCGACGTCCGTGGTCCGGAAGATCGCCAGACAGGTGAAATTCTGGCCGAAGTCGAACCCGAAGATCTGCTGAAATTCGGCCTGATCCCCGAATTCGTCGGTCGTCTGCCGGTCATCGCGACCCTTGAAGACCTCGACGAAGCGGCGCTGATTGAAATCCTCACCAAGCCGAAAAACGCACTGGTAAAGCAGTATCAGCGTCTGTTCGAAATGGAAGACGTTGGTCTGACATTCCGCGAAGAAGCACTCGAATCGGTTGCCAAGAAGGCGGTAGAACGCAAAACCGGTGCCCGTGGCTTGCGCTCGATCATGGAAAATATCCTTCTCGACACGATGTTCGATCTGCCGGGTCTGGATGGGGTTGAGGAAATCGTGATCAACGAGGATACGGTGGACGATGGCGCACCGCCGCTGTTCATCTATGCTGATCGCAAAAACGACATGGAATCGTCGGCTTCCTGATTAGCCTCGTGAAATCAATTCACTAACACGGCAACTTTGAACTGGTCAGCGGATTGGCATCAGCCCGTAGGGTATTCCTGCATGTGCGTTCAGCCTCACAATCCACGGAATTCCAAGGGCACCGATCCCGATCCGTATTGTCCGCATTCTCGGTCCTTAGCCCTTGCACAAAAGGGGTAAACAGCCCACTTTTTAGGTAATAAGGCACATCATCGGACAGCCTCGCGGGCCGGTAGATGCGGCGGTTTTCCGAATACAATGGAGCGAATGAATGACAACGAGCGATAAAAAAGATCAAAAAGAAGATTTTCCGGTTCTTCCGCTGCGCGACATCGTCGTTTTTCCGCACATGATCGTTCCGCTGTTTGTCGGCCGGGAAAAATCCGTCCGCGCCCTCGAAGACGTCATGAAAGACGACAAGCAGATCCTGCTGGTCGCCCAGAAGAATGCTGCGGATGACGATCCCGGAACGGATGATATCTATCAGATCGGGACCGTATCGACTGTCCTCCAGCTTCTGAAATTGCCCGACGGCACCGTCAAGGTGCTGGTCGAAGGCATTCAGCGTGCGCGTATCGACAAATTCACCGAGACAGAGCAGTTCTTCCAGGTCGAAGCCGGCCGCATGACGGAACAGCTGGGCGATGAACGTGAGCTGGAAGCCATTTCCCGTTCCGTGGTTAATCAGTTCGAAAGCTACATCAAGCTGAACAAGAAAATTCCGCCGG
Organism: Rhodospirillales bacterium; assembly: GCA_040218645.1. Classification (GTDB taxonomy): domain Bacteria; phylum Pseudomonadota; class Alphaproteobacteria; order Rhodospirillales; family Casp-alpha2; genus UBA4479. Next base: position 315,933 of record JAVJQZ010000002.1, on the reverse strand, counting down.
AAGTCCTGGTTTCACTGAACCAGATTGATGACCCGTCGAAGCTTGCGGATACCGTTGCCTCGCATCTGGCGATCAAGATTTCCGAGAAACAGGAACTGCTCGAAGTTGAAAGCGTGATCGAACGTCTTGAGCGCGTACTCGGCTTCATGGAAGCCGAAATCGGCGTCCTGCAGGTCGAAAAGAAAATCCGCAACCGCGTCAAGCGGCAGATGGAGAAGACCCAGCGCGAGTACTATCTGAATGAACAGCTGAAAGCCATTCAGAAGGAACTCGGGGAAACCGACGATGGCCGCGACGAAACCGCGGAAATCGAAGAAAAGATCGAAAAGACCAAGCTCTCCAAGGAAGCCAAGGAAAAAGCCCTGGCGGAACTGAAGAAGCTGAAAAGCATGTCGCCGATGTCCGCCGAGGCGACCGTTGTGCGGAACTATCTCGACTGGATGCTCGGCATTCCGTGGAAAAAACGTACGCGCGTCAAAAAGGACATCAAGATCGCCCAGGAAATACTGGATGCGGATCACTATGGTCTGGAAAAGGTCAAGGAACGCATCGTCGAATATCTTGCCGTGCAGCAGCGCACCAACAAGGTGACAGGACCGATCCTGTGCCTCGTCGGCCCGCCGGGTGTCGGTAAGACGTCGCTGGGCAAGTCCATTGCTGAATCGACCGGGCGTAATTTCGTCCGCATGTCGCTGGGTGGGGTTCGTGACGAGTCCGAAATCCGCGGTCACCGCCGGACCTACATCGGCTCCATGCCGGGCAAGGTCATCCAGTCGATGAAGAAGGCGAAGTCGTCAAATCCGCTGTTCCTGCTCGATGAAGTCGACAAGATGGGCAACGACTGGCGCGGTGACCCTGCTTCGGCGCTGCTCGAAGTGCTCGACCCGGAACAGAACGCCAACTTCAACGATCATTATCTTGAAGTCGATTATGACCTGTCGGACGTGATGTTCGTTACCACGGCAAACACGCTGAATATGCCTAGTCCCTTGCTGGACCGGATGGAAATCATCCGCCTGTCCGGTTACACCGAGCATGAAAAGGTCGAAATCGCGAAACGCCACCTGATTCCGAAGCAGATCGAAAAGCACGGTATCAAGGACGGCGAATGGTCGATTTCCGATAACGCTTTGCTGCACCTGATCCGTTACTACACCCGCGAAAGCGGCGTGCGGAATCTGGAGCGTGAACTTTCGAACCTGATCCGCAAGGCGCTCAAGGACATCCTCATGGGCGAATGCGAAGACGTGAAGGTCACGGTTCAGAACATCGACAAGTATGCCGGGATCAAGAAATACCGGTTCGGCGAAATCGAAGCCGAAGATCTGGTCGGTGTCGTGACAGGCCTTGCCTGGACGGAAGTGGGCGGCGAACTGCTGTCCATCGAATCCATTATGGTGCCTGGGCGCGGCAAAATGACCATCACCGGCAAGCTCGGCGACGTGATGCAGGAAAGCATCCAGGCCGCCAAGTCCTATGTTCAGTCCCGCGCGCACACATTCGGTATCCGCCCGACACTGTTCTCTCAGCGTGATATTCACGTGCACGTGCCGGAAGGCGCCACCCCGAAGGACGGTCCGTCCGCTGGCGTCGGCATGACGACATCCATCGTATCCGTGCTGACCGGCATTCCGGTCCGCAAGGAAGTCGCCATGACCGGCGAAGTCACCCTGCGTGGCCGTGTTCTGGCCATCGGCGGCTTGAAGGAAAAACTTCTGGCAGCTCTCCGTGGCGGCATCAAAACCGTGCTGATCCCGCAGGAGAATGAAAAAGACCTGGCCGATATTCCGGACGTGGTGAAGAAGGGGCTTGAGATCGTGCCCGTCACAACCGTCGACGAGGTGCTTGAACGCGCGCTTTCCAAACCGCTTACACCGATCGAATGGTCTGAAGAAGACGATGCCAAGGCGGCGGCTCTCGCCGCACAATCACCGGACGAAGCGGCGCCGACGGGCGATCTCGTCAAGCACTGACGCTGCCCCGGACACCCCGTTAAACAGGGCGTTCTCCTCGGAGAGCGCCCTTTCTTTTTGAAGAAACTCAGGCCTGGAGGAATTGCTAAAATTGTAAGGAAACGAATCGGCATCAAGGTTTCACGTGTTTTCCGCAGAATTCTGCGCTTTCACGGACATTTGCACGGCTTTTCCAAAATACATCGTTAATTATTCGTATCAAATAATGCTTTGTTTACCGTAGGTTAGGGAAGCCCCCCTAAAAAACCGCAGAAATCTGCGGCTTCCACAGGGTGTTGAATTGACGGTTCGAGAGCGCTGGCACTAGATTCATCGTGAGCGCCGCACTCTGGAGAGCGAAATAATTTCGTTTGGGAGGCGGATGTAAGTTTATCCTAAAACCTTGAAAAAGGGGGCATGAGCCGTGAATAAAAATGATCTTGTCGCCGCTGTCGCGGATTCTGCGGGCCTTACCAAAGCCGACGCAGCCAAAGCCGTTGACGCGGTGTTTGATAACATCAGCAGTTCTTTGAAAAGTGGTGGCGAAGTCCGTCTCGTGGGCTTTGGCACGTTTTCCGTCGTTAACCGGAAAGCAACCACCGGCCGCAACCCGCGGACAGGTGAAACGATTCAGATCCCGGCCTCGAAGCAGCCGAAGTTCAAAGCCGGTAAAGGTCTCAAAGACGCCGTCAACTGATCGACGTTTTATATACCTTGCGAAGACGCCGGCCCACGTGGTCGGCGTTTTCTTTTGGACAAACACCATCTGTTCTTGCGATCAGCATTCCTGCGCAGTATACGGTGCCCATATGGGGCGGTTAGCTCAGCTGGTAGAGCATCTCGTTTACACCGAGAGGGTCGGCGGTTCGAACCCGTCACCGCCCACCATTTACACGCTTTCGGCAGGTGATCAGACCACCCGGAAATTCATTTGCCGAAGCGCGATGACATCGCTTGACACCCCGTTGGGGGTGCTTTAGATCATCGCTTCCGCTAAGCGCAGTCAGGCTTGGCGGCCCTGGTAAGGGGGTGTAGCTCAGTTGGTTAGAGCGCCGGCCTGTCACGCCGGAGGCCGCGGGTTCGAGTCCCGTCACTCCCGCCACTTTCCGCAACATTCAGATTTATCACATATCGTCAAAGAGGCGATACCACAGCCGTTTTCAAAGCCGGGACAGCCTCGCCACAGTGTTATATGCAGTTGCGAAAAAAACCGCCCCAAAGGGATGTTAGGGCATTGAAAAATCGACCCTTGTGAGGCATACCATAAACGCCTACCGTTAAACGAATTCGTGGCGCCCGATCTGGAGACGACCACGGCACATTGACCGGTAAAAACCGGGGAGAGGAAAGCTTTGGAAGGCTTATTGAGCGAGTATCTTCCGATCCTGGTCTTTCTGGGGATCGCAACTGCCATCGCATGCGTCGCGGTATTGGGGTCCTTTATTGTCGCCCCGCAACACCCTGACGCAGAAAAATCATCCGCATACGAATGTGGCTTTGAGGCTTTCGAGGATGCGCGACACAAATTTGATGTCAGGTTCTATCTGGTCGCCATTCTGTTCATCATTTTCGATCTCGAGGTCGCCTTCCTGTTTCCGTGGGCGATATCGCTCGGCAACATCGGCGTCTTCGGTTTTTGGTCGATGATGGTTTTCCTGGGAATACTGACCATCGGCTTTGTATATGAATGGCGAAAAGGAGCGCTCGAATGGGAGTAACCACCACGGCCCAGACCGAGCCGGCCCCGCTGCCACCGGGTGAGGATCAGGACGCCATCCTGCGCCAGGTCACCGGTGAGCTTCAGGACAAGGGATTCGTCATCGCATCGGTAGACAAGCTCGTCAACTGGGCGCGTACGGGATCTCTCTGGCCCATGACCTTTGGTCTGGCCTGCTGCGCCATCGAAATGATGCATGCCTATGTCAGCCGTTATGACCTCGACCGATTCGGCGTCGTACCACGACCGAGCCCGCGCCAGTCCGATGTGATCATCGTTGCCGGCACGCTGACCAACAAGATGGCGCCGGCGTTCCGCAAGGTCTACGACCAGATGGCCGAGCCGCGTTATGTGATTTCCATGGGATCATGCGCCAATGGGGGCGGGTACTACCACTATTCCTATTCCGTGGTTCGCGGCTGTGACCGGGTCGTTCCGGTCGATGTCTATGTACCTGGCTGTCCGCCGACGGCCGAGGCACTGGTTTACGGCGTGATGCAGCTGCAGAAAAAGATCAAACGCACCGGAACCCTGTTCCGCTAACGGCACACGAATAACAACTGACGGATCATCATGGATCAGGTTCTTAAGGAATTGGGCGGTTATATCCGGGATACCCTCGGGTCTTCGGTCGTGGATACGACAGTCCGTCTCGGCCAGCTTTCGGTTGAGATCAAGCGGGATGACGTTCTCAAGGTCCTGAAATTCCTGCGCGACGACGTTAACTGCCAGTTCCAGACGCTTCTTGACGTCTGCGGCGTCGATTACCCGGACGACGATGAGCGTTTCGAGATCGTCTACCACTTCCTGTCGATGACCCATAACAACCGGATCCGCGTCAAGCTGCGCACCGATGAGGACACACCGGTCGACAGCACCACGAGCCTGTTCAACGCCGCCAACTGGTGGGAGAGGGAAGTCTGGGACATGTTCGGTGTCGCCTTTAACGATCATCCCGATCTGCGCCGGATTCTCACCGACTACGGGTTCGAAGGACATCCGCTGCGCAAGGATTTCCCACTGACCGGTTATGTCGAAGTGCGCTATGACGACGAACAGAAACGTATTGTTTATGAGCCGGTCAAACTGACCCAGGAATTTCGTAATTTTGACTTCCTGAGCCCTTGGGAAGGCGTGCAACGCATGCTGCCGGGCGATGAAAAGGCCGATGACGCCGCCGAAGAGGAGGCGAAATAATGGCCGAAACCCAGATCAAGAACTTCAATATCAACTTCGGCCCGCAGCACCCGGCAGCGCACGGCGTGTTGCGTCTGGTGCTGGAAATGGACGGCGAAGTCGTGGAGCGCGCGGACCCGCATATCGGGCTTCTGCACCGTGGTACGGAAAAGCTGATCGAGCACAAGACGTATGTACAGGCCGTCGGCTACTTTGACCGTCTCGATTATTCCTCGCCGCAGAACCAGGAACATGCGTTCGCCCTGGCGACTGAAAAGCTGCTGGGAATCGAAGCACCGGTCCGTGGCCAGGCGATCCGGGTCCTGTATGCCGAGATCGGCCGCCTGCTGAACCATCTGATGAACATCTGCGCGTTTGCCATGGACGTCGGCGCCATGACACCGATGCTCTGGGGCTTCGAGCATCGTGAAAAGCTCATGGAGTTCTGTGAGCGGGCCTGCGGTGCCCGCATGCACATGCATTACTTCCGTCCGGGCGGGGTCGCCATGGACGTACCGCAACAGCTTCTTGATGATATCTATGAATGGTGCCCGAGCTTCCTGACGATCTGCGACGACATGGAAAGCCTGCTGACGGAAAACCGTATCTTCAAGCAGCGTACCGTCGATATCGGTGTCATCACGGCTGAACAGTGCCAGGACTGGGGCTTTACCGGGGCCAATCTTCGCGCGTCGGGGATTGCCTGGGATTTGCGTAAATCGCAGCCCTATGACGGCTACGAGAAGTATGACTTCCAGATTCCCGTCGGCGTGAACGGCGACTGCTATGACCGCTATCTGGTGCGCATGCTGGAGATGCGGGAAAGCATCAAGATCATGCAGCAAGTCATTGAGAACATGCCAACTGGTCCGGCTAAATCCATTGATCACAAGGTCACGCCGCCGTCACGGACGGACATGAAACATTCAATGGAAGCGCTGATCCACCACTTCAAGCTCTATACCGAGGGCTTCAAGGTGCCGGCGGGAGAAACCTACACCGCCGTTGAGGCACCGAAGGGTGAATTTGCCGTCTATCTCATCTCGGACGGGACCAACAAGCCGTACCGCTGCAAGATACGTGCGCCGGGCTTTGCCTCACTGCAAGCAACCGAATTCATTTCAAAGGGGCATATGCTGGCTGACATTGTCGCCAACATCGGCTCCGTCGATGTCGTGTTCGGGGAGATCGACCGATGAGCGATACGCCTGAAAGCTTTGAATTCACGGCTGCCAGCAAGACCGCAGCCGATGCCGTTATCGCCAGGTATCCGGAAGGCCGCCAGCGGTCTGCGGTGATGCCGTTGCTGGATATCGCGCAGCGCCAATGCGGTGGCTGGCTGCCGATGCCGGCCATCGAATATGTAGCCGATTATCTGCAGATGCCGGCGATCCGGGTGCTGGAAGTGGCTTCGTTCTACACGATGTACAACCTGAAACCTGTCGGAAAACATTTCGTACAGGTTTGTACCAACCTGCCGTGCTGGCTCAACGGCTCCGACAACATCATGCGGGCCTGCCACAACAAACTGGGCATCAGGTCTGGCGAAACGACCGAAGACGGTGAATTTTCTCTACTTGAAGTCGAATGCCTCGGCGCCTGCGTCAACGCCCCGATGATGCAGATCAACGATGACTATTACGAAGATCTGGACAGTGAGGCGACGGCACAAATTCTTGATGACCTGAAAGCCGGTAAGCAGCCGAAAACCGGTTCCCAGCTTGAGCGCTTCACCTGTGAGCCGCTGGGCGGGCTGACCAGCCTGACACACCAGGAAGACCTGCGCGTACAGAAAGTCTCCGAAAAGGGGGATAACTGATGCTTAAAGACGCCGACCGTATCTTTACGAATATCTATGGCCTTGAAGACGTCGGCCTGGCCGGTGCGCGCAAGCGCGGCGACTGGGACAACACGAAAAAGCTGATCGAACTGGGCCGTGAAGCGATCATCGAACAGGTCAAGGGCTCTGGCCTGCGTGGCCGTGGTGGCGCCGGTTTCTCGACCGGCATGAAATGGTCGTTCATGCCGAAGGAAGTGGGCGAACGTCCACATTATCTGGTCATCAACGCCGACGAAGGCGAACCCGGCACCTGTAAAGACCGTGAAATCATGCGCAACGATCCGCACAAGCTGATCGAAGGGGCACTGATCGCATCATTCGCCATGCAGGCACATGCCGCGTATTGCTATGTCCGCGGCGAGTTTTACCGTGAAACCGAGGCCCTGCAGCGTGCCGTCGACGAAGCCTATGAAAGCGGTCTGATCGGCGACAATGCTTGCGGAACCGGCTGGAAATTCGATTTCTACATCCACCGGGGTATGGGCGCCTATATCTGCGGTGAAGAATCAGCGCTGATCGAGAGCCTTGAAGGCAAGAAGGGGCAACCGCGCCTGAAACCGCCGTTCCCGGCGAACGTCGGTGTCTGGGGCTGCCCGACCACCGTCAACAACGTCGAAAGCATCGCCGTAGTACCGGAAATTTTGCGCCGGGGTGCGGAATGGTTTGCCGGTCTCGGCCGCCCGAACAACACCGGCACCAAGCTTTTCAACATCTCCGGTCACGTCAACAAGCCGTGCACCGTCGAGGAAGAAATGGGCATTCCGCTCAAGGAACTGATTGAAAAGCATGCCGGCGGCGTACGCGGCGGCTGGGATAACCTGCTTGCAATCATCCCGGGCGGCGCCTCGGTACCGCTGCTGACCAGGGAAACCTGCTCGACGGTCCTGATGGATTTCGATTCACTCAAGGAACAGAAATCCGGTCTCGGCACCGCCGCCGTCATGGTTATGGACAAATCCACGGACGTCATTCGCGCCATCACGCGGCTGTCACGCTTCTACATGCATGAAAGCTGCGGCCAGTGTACGCCCTGCCGGGAAGGTTCGGGCTGGATGTGGCGGATGATGGAACGCGTCTGCGCCGGTGATGCTTCACCGGCCGAGATCAATCTTCTGGAAGAAGTCACCAAACAGGTCGAAGGCCATACAATCTGTGCGCTTGGCGATGCTGCGGCATGGCCGATCCAGGGACTTATTCGTCACTTCCGTCCGTTGATGGAAGAACGCGGCGCCGGGCAACAGCCCGCAGCAGCCGAATAACGCGGGAAGGTAAGGACAACCGATGCCGAAGCTGACCATTGACGGTAAGGAAGTCGAAGTCGACGCCGGATTAACGGTTCTGCAGGCGTGTGAGCAGATCGGGATCGAAATTCCGCGTTTCTGCTATCACGAACGCCTGTCGATCGCCGGAAACTGCCGCATGTGCCTGGTGGCGCTCGAACGTGCGCCGAAACCGGTCGCATCGTGTGCCATGCCCGTCGCCGAAGGTATGGTGGTTCATACCAACACCCCGGAAGTGCACAAGATGCGCAAGGGGGTCATGGAATTCCTGCTGATCAACCATCCCCTCGATTGCCCGATTTGCGATCAGGGTGGCGAATGCGACCTTCAGGATCAGGCCATGGGTTATGGTCTCGACCATACCCGCTACAAGGAAAACAAACGCGCCGTTGAAGACAAGGAAATGGGGCCGCTGATCAAGACGATCATGACGCGCTGCATTCACTGTACCCGATGTGTCCGCTTCACCACTGAAATCGCCGGCATTACCGACATGGGCATGCTGTACCGTGGCGAACATGCCGAAATCACCTCATACCTTGAAAAAGCGGTGGATTCCGAGCTTTCCGGCAACGTCATCGACCTTTGCCCGGTCGGAGCCCTGACGTCGAAGCCTTATGCCTTCGTGGCGCGCCCGTGGGAGCTTAAAAAGACCGAAACCGTTGATGTCATGGATGCGCTCGGCTCCAACATCCGTGTCGATGCACGCGGCTCCGAGGTCATGCGTGTGCTGCCGCGCCTCAACGAAGAGGTCAACGAGGAATGGATTTCCGATAAAACCCGCTTTGCCTGTGATGGGTTGCGCCGCCAGCGTCTCGACAAGCCTTACATCCGCGTGAACGGCAAACTGCAGACGGCCAGCTGGAATGAGGCCTTTGCCGCCATCAAAGCCAAAGTCGAAACAGTCGCCGGTTCGAAAATCGCCGCCATAGCCGGGGATCAGGCCGACTGCGAGGCCATGGTGTCTCTCAAGGCGCTGATGACGAACCTCGGCTCCGCGAATATCGACTGCCGCCAGGACGGATCGATGATCGATCCGAGCGCACGCGCCGCCTACATTTTCAATTCCACCATTGCCGGGATCGAGCAGGCCGACGCGCTGTTGATCGTTGGTGCCAACCCACGCCTTGAAGCCGCCGTCCTGAACGCCCGCATCCGCAAGCGCTTCATCATGGGGAACTTCCCCATCGGCGTGATCGGAGAAGCTGCCGATCTTCGCTATGACTACGAGCATCTGGGCACCGGGCCGGCAGACCTGAAAGCCATCATGGATAAGAAATCCAAATTTGGCAAAATTCTCAAAGCCGCCAACCGGCCGATGATCATCGTCGGGCAGGGCGCACTTGCCCGCGAAGATGGTGCCGCCGTACAGGCACTGACCCGCGAAATAGCAGAAACCTACGGCATGATCGACAAATCGACCGGCTGGAACGGCTATAACATCCTTCACACAGCCGCATCTCGTGTCGGCGGTCTTGATATCGGCTTCGTACCCGGCGAGGGCGGTCTTTCGACAAACGGGATCATTGCGGCCGCTGGGAAAGGCGATGTCGAGGTGCTTTATCTGTTAGGTGCCGATGAAATCGACATGAACGCCCTCGGTAAAGCCTTTGTCATCTACCAGGGTCATCACGGCGATGCCGGTGCACATCGTGCCGACGTTATCCTGCCGGGCGCGGCGTATACGGAAAAGAACGCCACCTGGGTCAATACCGAAGGCCGGGTGCAGTTGGGCCGGCTGGCGGCATTCCCACCGGGCGATGCCCGCGAGGACTGGACCATCATCCGCGCGCTTTCGGATGTGCTCGGTAAAACCATCGCACTTGATGATCTCAGGGCCGTACGCGGCAAGCTGGTCGAAGCAAACGCCAATTTCATGAACATCGATTCAGCCGTTGATGCCCCGTGGGAAAATTTCGGCACCGCCGGCGACGTATCGAACACACCTTTCCAATCTCCTGTCACGAATTTCTACATGACAGATCCGATCAGCCGGGCCTCGGAAACGATGGCCAAGTGCACCGAGACTTTCTTGGGTGCCCAGGAAATGAAGACCGGCACAGATGGCTGAATTATTCGAAACCCACATACTGCCGGCAATCTGGATGGTGGCCAAAATCGTCGCCATCGTCGCACCTGTCATGCTGTCCGTTGCCTACCTGACGCTGTTCGAGCGCAAGGTTATCGGTGCCATGCAGCTCCGCAAGGGGCCGAATGTGGTCGGGCCGTTCGGACTTCTGCAACCGATTGCCGACGGCGTGAAGCTGTTCCTCAAGGAAACGGTTATTCCGACCGGCGCCAACCGCGGGGTCTTTATCGCCGCGCCGATGATCACCTTCATTCTGGCGCTGGTGGCCTGGGCGGTAATCCCGTTCGATGCCGGGATGGTGCTGGCTGATATCAATGTCGGTATTTTGTATCTGTTCGCCATATCGTCGCTCGGCGTTTACGGCATTCTCATGGCCGGATGGGCGTCAAACTCCAAGTATGCGTTTCTTGGCGCCATGCGTTCGGCGGCACAGATGGTATCCTATGAAGTTTCCATGGGTCTGATCATCATCACCGTACTGCTGTGTGCCGGTTCGCTGAACCTGTCGGCAATCGTCGAGGCACAGAGAACAGTCTGGTTCGTTATTCCGCTGTTCCCGATGGCCGTGATCTTCTTCATTTCGACGCTGGCGGAAACCAACCGTCATCCGTTCGATCTGCCGGAAGCCGAAGCGGAGCTGGTCGCCGGTTATAACGTCGAATATTCGGCAATGACGTTCGCGCTGTTCTTCCTTGGTGAATACGCCAACATGATCCTGATGTCGGCGATGACGTCGGTGCTGTTCCTGGGCGGTTGGCTGCCGCCTTTCGATATTGCCCCGTTCAACTGGATTCCGGGGCCGATCTGGCTGGCGCTGAAGATCGTGTTCTGCCTGTTTATCTTTGTCTGGGTACGCGCGACATTCCCACGTTACCGCTATGACCAGCTGATGCGTCTGGGCTGGAAAGTGTTCCTGCCGCTTTCGCTGGTCGCGGTTGCCGTAGTCGCCGGCGTACTCGTCGCCTTTGATATGGCCCCGGTGCTGTAATGATGGAAAGAGGCACATTATGAGCTTCATAGGACAGGGCGCACGGGCGATTTTTCTCTCGGAACTTGTTTCCGGGATGTCGCTGACGCTGCGCTATTTCTTCCGCAAGAAAGTCACCGTCAACTACCCATATGAAAAGGGTCCGCTTTCGACCCGTTTCCGGGGTGAGCACGCGCTGCGCCGTTATCCGAACGGGGAAGAGCGCTGCATCGCATGCAAGCTGTGCGAAGCCATCTGTCCGGCGCAGGCGATCACTATCGAGGCCGAACCGCGCACAGACGGGTCCCGCCGCACCACGCGCTACGACATCGATATGGTGAAGTGCATCTATTGCGGCCTCTGTCAGGAAGCCTGCCCGGTCGACGCCATCGTCGAGGGGCCGAACTTCGAATTCGCGACGGAAACCCGTGAAGAGTTGCTTTACGACAAGGATAAACTGCTGGCCAACGGCGACCGTTGGGAAACCGAGCTGGCTGAACGGTTAAGGATCGACGCTCCTTATCGTTAAAGGGGGTCTTGGGGGATACATGATACAGGCGTTCGCATTTTACATGTTTGCCATCATCGCCGTCGCTGCCGCGGTGCTGGTGATTTCGGCACGCAACCCTGTGCATTCGGTGTTGTTTCTGATCCTGACGTTCTTCAATGCGGCCGGGCTGTTCGTGCTGATGGGCGCTGAATTTCTGGCGATGATTCTGGTCGTTGTCTATGTCGGTGCGGTCGCCGTGCTGTTCATGTTCGTGGTCATGATGCTGGACATCAACTTCGTCGAAATGCGTCAGGGCTTTCTGCAATACCTGCCGGTCGGCGCACTGATCGGTCTGATCCTGTTCGTTGAACTGGCACTTGCCGTGGGGGGCTGGGCCTTTGCACCGGAAGCCATGGGGCTGGCCGGCGCGCCGACGCCGCCGCCGGACCAGATCACCAACACGCACGCCATCGGGCAGATCATGTATACGAAATACATCTATCTGTTCCAGGCCTCGGGCATGGTGCTGCTGGTCGCCATGATCGGCGCCATCGTACTCACGCACCGCCGCCGGGACGGGGTCCGCAAACAGCGCATCAACGATCAGATCGCCCGTGATCCAAAAGAAGCCGTGAAGCTGCGTGACGTAGAGATCGGGAAGGGGATCTGAGTGATGGAAATTACATTGGGTCACTACCTGACAGTCGCCGCGATCCTGTTTGTGCTCGGCATTTTCGGGATTTTCCTGAACCGCAAGAACGTCATCATTATTCTGATGTCCGTCGAACTGATGCTGCTGGCGGTGAATATCAATCTGGTCGCGTTTTCGACGCATCTCGGCGATCTGGTCGGTCAGATCTTCGCCATGCTGGTGCTGACCGTGGCCGCCGCCGAGGCCGCCATCGGTCTCGCCATCCTTGTGGTCTTTTTCCGTAATCGCGGCTCCATCGCCGTCGAAGACGTCAACATGATGAAGGGCTGAGCCGCATGATCGAGACAATCCTCGTCTTTCTGCCGCTGATCGGCTCGGCTATCGCCGGTGTGATGGTGTTTGCCAGCATTGGTGCCGACAAGCATCGCAAGCACGCACTTGATCTCGCGTCGCAGATCGTTACCTGCGGCGGTCTGCTGATTTCCGCCCTGCTGGCCGTACTGATCTTTATCGACGTGGGCCTGCACGGGAATGCCCGGACCACGGAACTGTTTACCTGGATCGCCTCCGGGTCGTTTGAACTGTCGTGGGCGCTCAAGGTCGATACCCTGACGTCGGTCATGATGATCGTGGTCTGCGTGGTTTCGGCGATGGTGCACGTCTATTCCGTCGGTTACATGCATCACGATCCTTCGGTGCCACGCTTCATGTGCTATCTGAGCCTGTTCACCTTCATGATGCTGATGCTGATCACGGCGGACAATCTGGTGCAGATGTTCTTCGGCTGGGAAGGGGTCGGCCTGGCGAGTTATCTGCTGATTGGTTTCTGGTACAAGCGCCCAAGCGCCAACGCCGCCGCCATCAAGGCCTTCGTCGTCAATCGGGTCGGCGATTTCGGCTTCGCACTGGGCATTTTCGCGACGTTCCTGCTTTTCGATACAATCCACCTGGATACGATTTTCGATGCCGTCCCGGGGCAGAAGGACGCCATCCTGAATGTCTTCGGCGTTGATTTCCATGCCATGACGATCATCTGCCTGCTGCTGTTCGTCGGCGCCATGGGTAAATCGGCACAGTTGGGCCTGCACACATGGCTGCCGGACGCCATGGAAGGCCCGACCCCGGTATCGGCCCTGATCCACGCGGCCACCATGGTAACGGCGGGCGTGTTCATGGTCGCAAGGCTGTCGCCGATGTTTGAATATTCCGATACGGCGCTGACCGTCGTCACCGTCGTCGGTGCGTCGACCGCGATTTTTGCCGCGACCATCGGCTGCGTGCAGAATGATATCAAACGCGTGATCGCCTATTCGACATGCTCGCAGCTGGGATACATGTTCTTTGCCTGCGGCGTATCTGCTTATTCCGCCGGTGTGTTCCACCTGATGACGCATGGTTTCTTCAAGGCGCTGCTTTTCCTCGGCGCCGGTTCCGTCATTCACGCCATGTCCGATGAGCAGGACATGCGCAAGATGGGCGGTATCTGGAAAATGATCCCGGTGACCTATGCCCTGATGTGGATCGGGTCGCTGGCGCTCGCTGGGGTTCCGCCGTTCGCGGGCTTCTTCTCGAAGGATATCGTGCTTGAAGCCGCTTATGCGTCGCATACCGGTGTTGGAAAGTATGCCTTCGCCATGGGTCTGCTGGCGGCGCTGCTGACGGCGTTCTATTCCTGGCGGCTGCTGTTCATGACCTTCCACGGCACGCCACGCTGTGACGAGACGGTCCTGGGCCATGTCCATGAAAGCCCTAAAGTCATGATCATTCCGCTGGTGGTCCTTGCCATTGGCGCCATCGGTGCCGGTTATGTGCCGTATCACCTGTTCGTCGGCGACGATATGACGAATTTCTGGGGCGACGCGATTCTGATCCTGCCGTCGCATCCAGCACTTGAAAACGCGCACCATGTCCCGGCGCTGGTGAAGTATTCACCGTTGATCGTCGGCGCCATCGGCATCGGCACGGCTTGGCTACTGTACATCAAACGACCGGACATTCCGCCGAAGATCGCCGCCAAATACCAGGGCATCTACCAGTTCCTGCTCAATAAGTGGTACTTCGACGAACTGTACGACAAGATTTTCGTCCGCCCGGCCTTTGCCATTGGGCGTGGCCTCTGGAAAGGCGGCGACGGCGCCCTCATCGACGGCTGCGGGCCGGACGGCATCTCCAACATGGTTCGCATCATGGCGCGCCGGGTATCGGCGCTGCAGACGGGTTATCTCTACCATTACGCCTTCGCCATGCTGATCGGCATCGCCGCGCTGGTGAGCTGGTACATGTTCACGAAAGGGGCGTGAGGACAGATGTTCGACTTGCCGTTACTCACAATCCTCACCTTCGCACCACTGGTCGGTGTGATCTGTATCCTGTTCGTCCGTCACGAGGATCCTGAAATCGTCGCCACCAACGCACGCCATGTGGCGGCGTTCGTTTCCTGCTTCGTGTTTCTGATCTCGCTGATGCTCTGGTTTGCCTTCGATCAGACCACGGCTGATTTCCAGTGGGTTGAAAAAGCCGTATGGATGGAAGACTTCGGGATTTCATATCACATGGGCGTCGACGGCATTTCCGTACTGTTCGTAATGCTGACGACCCTGCTGACGCCGATCTGCATCTTCGCGTCGTGGACGTCGATCAAAGACAGGGTCAAGGAATACATGATCTGTTTCCTGATCCTGGAAACCTTCATGATCGGCATGTTCTGCGCACTGGACCTGTTCCTGTTCTACATCTTCTTCGAAGCCGTTCTGATCCCGATGTTCATTATCATTGGAATCTGGGGCGGTGTCCGTCGCGTCTATGCCGCCTTCAAGCTGTTTCTCTATACGCTGCTGGGCTCGGTGCTGATGCTGGTCGCCATGCTGACCATGTATTACTACGCCGGCACCACAAACATGCTTGAACTGATGGCCTATGACTTCCCGATCGACGCCCAGAAATGGATGTGGCTGGCATTCTTTGCCTCGTTCGCCGTCAAGGTACCGATGTGGCCGGTCCACACCTGGCTGCCCGATGCCCACGTCGAAGCCCCGACGGCCGGCTCCGTTATCCTTGCCGGGGTACTTTTGAAATTCGGCGGATACGGTTTCCTGCGCTTTTCTCTGCCGATGATGCCCGAAGCCAGCCTTTATTTCACACCGCTGATCTACACCCTGTCCATCGTCGCCGTGATCTACACGTCACTGGTCGCTCTGGCGCAGGAAGACATGAAAAAGCTGATCGCCTATTCGTCGATTGCCCACATGGGTTTCGTGACCATCGGGACCTTCACGATGACGACGCAGGGCATCGAAGGGGCGATCTACCAGATGCTGTCGCACGGGGTTGTCTCGGCGGCACTGTTCCTTGTTGTCGGTGTCGTCTATGACCGGATCCATACCCGTGAAATCGCGGCCTATGGCGGGCTGGTCAACCGAATGCCGGCCTACGCTTTGACATTCATGGTCTTTGCCATGGCATCCGTGGGCCTGCCGGGGACCGGCGGCTTCGTCGGCGAAATACTGGTTCTGGTCGGTGCCTTCAAGGCCAACACCTGGGTTGCCGCATTTGCGGCCACCGGCGTGATCTTGGGCGCCGCCTATACGCTGTATCTGTATCGCCGCATCATCTTCGGCGAACTGACCAAAGAAAATCTCATGCGCATCACGGACATGAACAGGCGCGAAATGGCCATTTTCGCACCGCTGCTGTTCATCACCATCTGGATGGGTATCTATCCGTCTTCGTTCCTTGATTTCATGCATGTATCCGTCACGCACCTGCTCGATCAGGTTAACAGTTCCCTTGTTCAGAGCGGCATGCTCGAACAAGCAGGCCAGTAGGGGAGAAAGCCGATGCCCGTGGCCGAAATGCCCAATATCGTACCCGCATTGCCGGAACTGTTTCTGGCCGGTGTGATCATGCTGCTTTTGATGTTCGGCGTGTTCCAGAAAGGCGGTCTCAGCGACAACGACGATGCGACGTTCCGTATCGTTTCCATGCTATCCATCGTCTCGCTGATCCTCGCCGTGTTCCTGCTGGTTCCTGTCGCTGGGGCGCGCGTCGTTACGTTCTCCGGCATGTTCGTTACCGATCAGTTCGCCGTCTTCTGCAAGGCGCTTGTCCTGATCGCTGCGGCGCTCGGCATCATCGTGTCGCGCGACTTCATGGAACGTCACAACATTGCCCGTTTCGAGTTTCCGATCCTGATCGTTTTCGCAGCGCTCGGCATGCTTTTGATGATTTCCGCAAACGATCTCGTCAGCCTTTATGTCGGGCTCGAGATGCAGTCCCTGTCGCTGTACGTCATGGCTGCCGTACAGCGAGATGACAATCGCGCGACCGAAGCCGGTCTGAAGTACTTCGTCCTCGGTGCCGTCGCCTCGGGTCTTCTGCTCTACGGCTCGTCGCTGGTTTACGGTTTTGCGGGAACCACCAACTTCGATGCGTTGGCGACACTGTTCGCAGCCGGAAATGAAATTTCCACCGGTCTTGTCATCGGCATCGTCTTCATTCTGGCCGGTCTGTCATTCAAGGTTTCCGCCGTGCCGTTCCATATGTGGACGCCGGACGTCTATGAAGGTGCGCCGACACCGGTGACCGCATTCTTTGCCGTCGCCCCCAAGATCGCCGCACTGGCACTCTTCCTCCGGGTCATGATCGGGCCGTTCGGCGATCTGCTCGTCCACTGGCAGCAGATCATCATCGTCATTTCCGTATTATCCATGGCGCTTGGCGCACTGGCCGCCATCAACCAGCACAACATCAAGCGTCTGATGGCCTACAGTTCCATCGGTCACGTCGGTTATGCGCTGGTCGGCCTGGCCGCCGGCACCGAGGACGGCGTCAAAGGTGTTCTGGTCTATCTTGCCATCTATCTGGTGATGAACGTCGGTACCTTCGCCTGCATTCTCTGCATGCGCCGGGGTGGCCGGATGGTTGAAGGCATTGATGATCTTGCCGGTCTCGGCAAGTCCAACCCGCTTCTGGCGGCAACGCTGGTTGTGTTCATGTTCTCGCTGGCGGGTATCCCGCCGCTGGCCGGCTTCTTCGGCAAGCTTTATGTCTTCGTGGCTGCGATCGAAGCCCAGTTGTACGCCCTAGCCATCATCGGTGTGGTCGCCAGCGTGATCGGTGCGTTCTATTACCTGCGCATCATCAAGGTCATGTACTTTGACGAACCGGTGGATCACTTCGACACGCCGATCGGCCGTGAAATGACATTTGTCATCGGGATCACCTCGGTCATCGTCATCCTGTTCTTTGTCTATCCGGCACCGATCCTGACCAGTGCTGCTGCTGCCGCGGCCGCGCTTTTCGCGGGATGAGCGAAGAACAGTCGCTGCCCAGACTGCCGGCGGTCTACAATCTCGTTGCGCTGGAGACCGTCGACAGCACCATGACGGAAGCCCGCAGGCTCGCCGAGCAGGGAGAACTGGAAACCCCTGACGGCACCCTTGTCTGGGCGCGCGAGCAGTCACAGGGCAAGGGACGCCGGGGCAACAGTTGGGACAGCCCCAGAGGCAATTTCTACTCATCCCTGATCGTCCGGCCCGACGTACCTGCAGCACGGGCAGCAGAGCTAAGCTTCGTCACCGGTTGTGCCGTATTCGACACCATCGGCGAAGTTTGCGATCCCGGTTTTGAATGCCGGTTGAAGTGGCCCAACGACATTATACTCAACGATGCCAAGATCGGCGGCATCCTGCTGGAAGCCAAATCGGACGCCGGTAAACCGGTTGACTATGTGATCATCGGTCTTGGCATGAATCTGAAATCCCATCCTTCCGATACGCCGTATCCCGCCACGGATTTCGTCGAACAGGGACAGGTCATCTCCGATACGGTATTTCTGGAAGCCTATGCCCGGCATTTTATGGAATGGGCGAGCCGCTGGATGGATAACGGCTTTGAGGTCATCCGTCATCAATGGAAATGGCGCGCACAGGGCATCGGCAAGGAAATCACCGTGCGGCTCAGCGATGAAACGCTCGAAGGTATCTTCGATGACATTGCCGAGGACGGGTCATTGATGCTGAATCAGGATGGCAACGTCCGCAAGATCGCAGCCGGTGACGTGTATTTCAAACCTGCGAAAAAGGAAGCCTGATCATGCTTCTGGCCATCGACAGCGGTAACACAAACACAGTCTTCGCCGTCTTCGGTCCGGACGGTGACATCATCGGGCAATGGCGCGCTGCGGCCAAGACCGCAAAGACCGCCGATGAACTTGCCGTGTGGTTGCGCCAGCTGATGGCGCTTGAAAACATCAATCGTGACGAGATTAACGAGGTGATCATCGCCACGGTCGTGCCGGAAAACCTTTTCGATCTGCGGACGTTGAGCGAAAAGTACTTTAACTGCCGTGCACTTGTTGTCGGTGACGATAACGTCGAAATCGGGATAGATGTTCATGTCGATCGTCCCGGCGAAGTCGGTGCCGACAGGCTGGTCAATGCGGTTTCGGCACATGCGACTTACGAAGGTCCTGCAATCATCGTCGATTTCGGCACGGCGACGACCTTTGACGTGGTCGCCGAAGATGGCGCTTATGAAGGCGGCGTGATTGCGCCGGGGGTCAATCTGTCGCTGGAAGCCCTGCAACGTGCCGCCGCCAAGCTGCCCCGCATCGATATCGGAAAACCGGCCAAGGTGATTGGCACCAACACCATTTCCGCCATGCAGTCCGGTATCTATTACGGCTATGCCTCCATGATCGAAGGGGTCATTGCACGCATCCGCGAGGAAAAGGGCAATCAAGACATGGCTGTCATCGCCACCGGCGGTCTGGCCAAACTGTTCACGGCGGCGTGCCCATCCATCCAGCACACTGATAATGACCTGACACTCCGCGGCCTGTTCGCCATCGCCAGACGCAACCGGTCCTGATTTACTTTGATTTTGGGCCACGATCAGACCATATAACACACAACGGTGCCCTGAACCTGATTCAGAGCCCGGAACAGCCAACCGCAATGGTTCCGTTTAATATGAGTTCTGAACAAGTTTCAGGATGACGAATTGAATTCGTTGAGAGACAAGACGCAATGACTGAAGGCAACACATGACCGACGAACTGTTATTTCTGCCGCTGGGCGGCGCCGGTGAAATCGGCATGAACCTTAATCTATACGGACTGGGGGATCCCAAGGACCCGACCTGGCTGATGATCGATCTTGGTGTCACCTTTGGCGACGGCAGCCCGCCCGGTATCGATCTGATCACGCCGGATCCGTCATTCATCGTTGAGCGGCGTGACCGGCTGGCCGGCCTTGTACTGACCCATGCACACGAAGACCATCTGGGTGCCGTGCCATACCTGTGGGACCGCATCCGCTGTCCGATCTATGCGACACCGTTCACCATGCAGATTCTGAAACGGAAACTGAGCGAGACCGATTTCGAAGACGAAGTCGAACTGCATGAAATACCGCTCGATGGTGCTTTTTCGGTCGGGCCTTTTGACCTTGATCTGATTACCCTGACGCACTCGATCCCGGAGCCGAACGGCATTGCCATCAAGACACCGCTGGGCACGGTTCTGCATACCGGAGACTGGAAATTCGATCCGGACCCGGTGATCGGTGAAGTGTCGGATGAAGCGGCGCTGAGCCGTCTCGGAGACAAGGGCGTGCTGGCCATCGTCTGCGACAGCACCAATGTCTTTTCCCCCGGCCATTCCGGGTCTGAGGCCGATCTTGCCGAAGCGTTGACGCGCATCATCAGCGAATGTGATGGCAAGGTCGCCGTCGCCTGTTTCGCGACAAATGTTGCGCGATTGCACACAGTCGCCAAGGCGGCTGAAGCCTGCGGCCGTGATGTCATCCTGGCGGGGCGTTCACTTCAACGGACCACGACGGCCGCGCGCAATTGCGGCTATCTCGATGATGTTGCACCGTTTCTGGATGAAGATGCCGCAGGCTTTATTCCCGATGACCGCCAACTGATCATCTGCACCGGCTCACAGGGCGAACCCCGTGCCGCACTGGCACGTATCGCCACGGACAACCATCCCCGGATCAGCATGAAGAAGGGCGATACGGTAATCTTCTCCAGCCGGGTCATACCCGGCAACGAAGTCGGCATCGCCGCGATGAAGAACAATCTCGCCCGGCTTGGTGTCAGGATCATCGAAGACAGCGATGCCCATATCCACGTATCCGGACACCCGAACCGCGAAGAACTGGTCGAGATGTACCAGCATGTCCGCCCGCAGATATCGATCCCGGTTCACGGCGAACGGCGGCATCTTGAAAAGCACGCTGAACTTGCCCGCGAATGTCAGGTGCCGCACACTATCGTTAATGAAAACGGTGGTATGATCAGATTGGCCCCCGGTACGCCGGCAGTTATCGATCATGTGCCTTCCGGCCGGCTTGCATATGATGGAAACCGCATGGTGCCGATGCAGGGTGAAGCCATCCGCAGCCGCGTGCAGGGCATGTGGAACGGGACCGCCGTGGTATCATTGTGCATCGACAAGGATGCCCAGCCAGTTGGGGAAATGATGATCACGACAACGGGCATGCTTGAACCGGACGAGGAGGACGCAATCCTCGATCAGGTCGCAGATGACATATACGATGCAGTGGATCGTCTTTCGAAACGCAAACTCAGGAACGATGATGATATTTCGGAAACGGTGAGACTGGCCGCCCGGCGCTCTTTCCGGCGGTTACTTGACAAAAAGCCGATCACCGACGTTCATCTGATCAGAATTTGAGTGCATGAGTGAGGGATACCGATGATAGGAAAGCTTAATCACGTCGCCATAGCCGTACCGGACCTTGAAAAGGCCGCCGCCGTTTATCGTGATGCGTTGGGTGCCAAGGTTTCGGACCCGACGGACGAGCCTGATCATGGGGTTACGGTGGTCTTTGTTGAACTGCCGAACACCAAGATCGAACTGCTTCATCCGCTGGGCGAGGCGTCCCCGATTCAGGCCTTTCTGGACAAGAATCCCTCCGGTGGCATGCACCATGTGTGTTACGAGGTCGATGATATCCTTGTCGCCCGTGACCGCATGAAATCCGAAGGCGCACGGGTTCTGGGCGACGGTGAGCCGAAAATCGGGGCGCACGGGAAACCGGTGCTGTTTCTTCATCCCAAGGACTTCTGTGGCACACTTGTCGAACTGGAACAGGCCTGATGGATAACTGGGTTACCGGTACCGCTGTCTACGTCGTCATTTGGTGGCTCGTCCTGTTCATCACATTGCCCTTCGGCGTGCGTGCCCCAACCGCTGAGGAAATGGAACCGGGGCAGGAACCCGGAGCGCCCGTCAAACCGATGATGTGGCGCAAGGCTGCTTACTGCAGTGTCATTTCACTGGTGATCTGGCTGATTTTCTATTTTATCGCCGATGCCGGTCTGATCTCGTTCCGTCCTGATTGAGTGCGGGCTTATGGATGCGCTGAATAGCAACGTTTCCAAAATCATCGCAATCAACCGTCGCCGGATCGGACTGGACCCCGCCGACCCGAAAGCGGATCAGCTGTTCTCAAACTCGAGTGGCGCTGCCACCCGTCTTTGCGTGTACGGCCGCATGCGCCCGGGCGGACCGGATGGGCATGCGCTTGAACCCCTCGGTGGGAAATGGGTTACCTGCAGCTATCCCGGCCACCTTCAGAACGGTGGCCAATGTTCTCTTGATGAATGTCCGGGACTGGGCTGGACAATGACGCGTGAATGGAACGAAGGCGGCTATCTGCTCACGGCTGATGCGCTTGGGAAAAACTGGGACAAACTCGATTTAAAAGAAGGTGGGAACTATGCCCGGCTTCTGACCCCGGTTCGTGTCGACGGGATTGAGGCTGTTGCCAACATATATGTTTCCCGCAATGCCAGTGAGGCTCAATTGATGATGCTGGATGGCATGAACGTCCACGACGAAGTGGATTTCTGGCTTTGAGTGGATATTGCGATTACGCGCCGGATAATCCGCTGCATGCGCCATATCACAACACTGAATACGGATTTCCCGTTGCAGATGAGGATGCGCTTATGGAGCGCCTGTCACTGGAAATCTGCCAGGCCGGGTTATCCTGGGGGATTGTTCTAAAAAAGCGCGAAACCCTCAACAAGGCGTTTCTGAACTTTAATGTCGATAAGGTATCCCGCTTCAATGACCGCGATATCGAACGGCTTCTGGCGGATGAGGGGATCATCCGGAATCGGCTCAAGGTTATGGCAATCATCGAGAATGCAAAACGCATCCGTAACCTCAGAGACTCCCACGGCGGATTTGCAGTATGGATTGCAGCACATCACCCGATGGCCAAGCGCGACTGGGTCAAGCTGTTCAAGAAGACCTTTAAATTTACCGGAGGTGAAATTACCGGGGAATTCCTGATGAGCATTGGATATCTGCCGGGGGCCCACAAGGATACATGTCCCATCTATCCAGAAATTGCTGCACTGAGGCCGCCATGGATGCAGGTCGACGCATCTGTTTATGATGAGGGGAATGCAGCATAAACTGCAAAACGGCGAAACACAGTCCCAGAAACAAAAAAGCAAGGCCTTGTGGCCTTGCCGTTTTTTTTGGTTTCCTCCCGCACTCGGACCGTTTAGGAAAAAATCCTGTTCCCGAAAGCGTGTAATCTTATAGTCCGTTTAAATGGGCATGTCACCCCTCAAACGGCACAATGTTACAAAAAACCGCACTCAAACGTTAATATGTTAAATCAGTGCGAACTTCAGGATGAACGCAACCGCGATAACATAGACCGCTACGTGGACGTCCTTGCCTTTGCCTGCAAGCATCTTGATTGCAGCATAACTGATGAATCCCAGGCCGATGCCGGTGGCAATTGAGAACGTAAGCGGCATGGCAATGGCCGTAATCACCGCCGGCACAACTTCTGTTACATCGTCCCAGTCAATCTCGGCCAGCCCATGGGTCATGATACAAGCGACAAACAGCAAGGCCGGCGCCGTCGCATAGGCGGGGATAGTTCCCGCCAGCGGGGACAGGAACAACGACAGCAGGAACAGAACGGCTACGGTCACCGCCGTCAGTCCGGTCCGGCCGCCCGCATTGATACCGGCGGCACTCTCGATATAGCTGGTTGTCGTGGATGTCCCGAGGGCGGCTCCGGCAATGGTCGCCGATGAATCCGCGAGCAGGGCGCGGCGCAGTCTCGGCAGTTTACCGTCCTTGTCCAGCAGTTTGCCCCGATGCGCCAGACCGACCAGTGTCCCGGCCGTGTCGAACAGGTCGACGAACAGGAAGGCAAAAACAATCGATACAAGACCGATATTGAAGGCGCCCGCGATATCCATCTGCATGAAGGTCGGCGCAAGGGACGGCGGCATGGAAACGATCCCGCCGGCAGGCGATATACCCATCGCAATACCGGCCCCGGTCACGGCCAGGATGGCGATGATGATCGCACCCGGGATCTTACGGGCGAACAGTACGGCAATCAGGATGAACCCTGCCGCCGCTAGAAGGGCAGACGGGGCCGTCACATCCCCCAGCGTTACAAGTGTCGCTGGATGATCAACAACCCATCCGGCATTCTTCAATGCAATAATCGCCAGGAACAGGCCGATCCCGGCCGAAATCGCACGTTTCATCCCATCGGGTATGGCGTTGATGATCCACTCGCGGATCGGCAGAATACTCAGGATCATGAAAATCACGCCGGAAATGAATACGGCGCCGAGACCAACCTGCCATGAATGTCCCATGCCGAGGACAACACCGAACGCAAAGTATGCGTTCAGCCCCATTCCGGGGGCCAGTGCAACCGGGTAATTGGCGAGCATCCCCATGATCATCGTACCGATCGCGGCGGCAAGACAGGTGGCGACAAAGACAGCCCCCCGGTCCATGCCGGTTTCCGCCAGGATCGATGGATTGACGAACATGATGTACGCCAGCGTCAGGAAAGTCGTGACCCCGGCGATGATTTCAGTGCGGACGGTTGTCCCGTGTTCATTCAGTTTGAAATATGAATCCAGCATTCTAGCCCCCTTGCTGCTTTGGATAATCATCATCCAGGTATTTTTTTATGACAAGTGACCCCGATGAACCCGAATAGCCGGTTATCGCAGCGGTTGCTTATGCATTGGCGCGAAGCACGATCCCGGATAGGTTTTATAAGGACTTAGCTGGAGTTTCTTTATATTGACCGTCAATTCAAAGACCGCACCCCCAAGAGGATTTTCCGTCTCCGAGTTCGAGAGCCGAACGGCGCGTGCGCAGAAAATGATGGCGGATTCGGGTTTCGCCGCCATGCTGCTGCTGAGCGAACCGGAAGTCCGCTATTTCACCGGATTTCTGACACCCTTCTGGCAAAGCCCGACACGGCCCTGGTTTGTCGTCGTGCCTGCGGCCGGCAAACCGGTTGCCGTTATCCCGGCTATCGGGGCCGAATGCATGGCCCGCACCTGGATTGACGATATCCGTACCTGGTCATCCCCAGCCCCGGAAGACGAGGGGGTCAGCCTGCTTGCAGGAACGCTCCTTGAAATGACCAAAGACCGCTCGGGGATGGTTGGTCTGCCGATGGGCCCGGAAACGGCACTGCGTATGTCGCTCAATGATTTCCATAGATTATCTGAACTGATCAAACCGCTCACGTTTCGGGACGCATCACCGATTATCGAAACCTTGCGCATGATCAAGTCCGAAGCCGAAATCGACAAGGTCCGGCATATCTGCGGCATCATGTCATCTGTCTTCGAGAACCTGCCGTCCCGTCTGTCACTGGGTATGAGCGAGGTCGATATTTTCCGTACGTTCAAGACCGGCGCCCTGGATGCCGGTGCCGACGATGTCGCTTACGTTGTCGGCGGTTTGGGAGAAGGGGGATACGGCGATATCATATCCCCGCCATCCGAGCGTAAAAGCACACCAGGGGATGTTCTTGTTCTGGATACCGGTGCGACGTTCGACGGGTATTTTTGCGATTTTGACCGCAATTACGCATTTGGAGACACCACGGACGCCGCAAAACGGGCGCATGACGTCATCTGGCAAGCCACTGAAGCAGGTCTCCGGGCCGCCAGACCGGGGAATACATGTGCGGATCTGTTCAATGCCATGCAAGGTGTCATGGACGCGGGCGGCGCCATGGGTAACGATGTCGGCAGGCTGGGGCACGGGCTCGGCATGCAACTGACGGAATGGCCGTCCAACACACCGACGGACATGACGGTGCTGAAACCCGGCATGGTCATGACGCTGGAACCCGGGATGACCTTTGCCGAAGGGAAAGTCATGGTGCACGAAGAAAACCTCGTCATCCGCGACGGCGAACCGGAATTGCTGAGCCGGCGTGCGCCGGCCCAGATGCCCGTGATCGGATAAGCCCCTATGTCTCTGCCTTTCGATCTGCAAATCGACCGTGGTCCCGCAGTTGGGCTGATACTCCTGCAGACCGACGAACTGATCGAGTTCGAACTCGGCAAACTCTTTCTGAGCCTTGGTGTCCGCGTTTATCAGAACCGCATCCCCTGCATGCCCGAGGTCAGACCCGAAACCCTGATCATGATGGCCGAGACCATGACGGCGCGCGCAGCAATGCTGCCCAGGGAAGCGGGTATCAAAAGCATTGCCTACGGCTGTACCTCTGGCGCCACCATACTCGGCGAAGACAGGGTCACGGAACTGATCCGCGAAGCGCATCCGGACGTCGCGGTGACCAATCCGCTGAGTGCGCTCAAGGCGGCGTGCCGTGCACTCGGCGTGAGGAAACTCGGCATCGTCAGCCCCTATGTGGTCGAGGTGTCGGAAGTCCTCTATGCTGCAATTCAGGCATCGGGCATTGAAGTTTCCACGTACGGCTCGTTCGAGCAGGCCGAGGATCAGACGGTGGCCCGCATCGCACCGCAATCCGTCCTGGATGCCATCGTTGAGATCGGTCGTGGCGATTGCGACGCCGTATTCGCGTCGTGTACAGCTTTACGCGCCATGGAAAACATTCCTGAAGCCGAGCGGCGCCTGGATAAACCCGTGCTCTGCAGCAATCAGGTCATGGGCTGGCACATGTTGCGTCTTGCCGGGATCAATGCCCCGGTGGCCGGCGCCGGCCGTTTGTTTGACTACGGCCTCGGTGGTTGAAGGCCCGGACGCCATCCAGTACAAGAGGCGACCCGGTTTTCCCTGTCCATGATTTCGACCGGGTATTCCGCCGCCGTCCGGGCTTTCGGCACCAATCTGGGAGATAACGTTCACAGATGTTTTCCGCATTCGAATGGATGATGGCGATGCGCTATCTGCGCGCCCGCCGCCAGGAAGGTTTCATTTCCGTCATAGCCTGGTTTTCGCTGGTCGGCATCGCGCTGGGCGTCGCGACCCTGATCATTGTCATGTCGGTCATGAACGGTTTCCGCCAGGAACTGCTGGAACGCATTCTCGGTATCAACGGGCACCTCAGTGTCTATGGACCGGTCGTCGGCCAGATGACCGATTATCAGCCGACGATCGACAAGATCGAGAGCATGGACGGTGTCATCTCGGTCAATGCCCTGATTGAAGGGCAGGTCATGGCCTCTGCCAAGGGTGTTGCCAAGGGTGCCATCGTGCGGGGTATCCGGGCCGAAGACCTGGAAAAACGAAAAATCGTAGCCGATAACATCCAGCAGGGGGCGCTCAGCAATTTCAAAGGCGAGGACGTGGTGCTGATCGGCACCCGGCTGGCGCAAAATATGGGTGTCAGGGTCGGCGACAGCATCACGCTGATCTCGCCCAAGGGAAATGTTACCGCATTCGGCACGGTGCCGCGCATGCGGGCGTTCAAGATCGTCGGCACTTTTGAAATCGGTATGTATGAATACGATTCCGGGTTTGTCTTCATGCCGCTTGAAGCCGCACAGATTTACTTCCGAATGCCGGAAGCGGTGTCGAACCTCGAAGTCTTTGTCGATAATCCGCAAAAAGCCGACGACATCGGCATGCAGGTCTCCCGGGCGCTCGGCGGGCAGGGCAGCGTGCATGACTGGCAGCGGGCCAACGCCAGTTTCTTCAATGCCATTCAGGTCGAACGCAACGTCATGTTCCTGATCCTGACGCTGATCATTCTGGTAGCCGCGTTCAATATCATTTCATCACTGATCATGCTGGTGAAGGACAAGGGCCGCGATATCGCCATCCTGCGCACCATGGGCGCGACACGCGGCATGATCATGCGGATTTTTCTGATCGCGGGTGCCAGTGTCGGCGTCATCGGCACACTGCTGGGGTTTGGGCTGGGGCTGTCATTTGCGGCCAATATCGAGACCATTCGCCAATGGATCGAGGGCCTGACCGGAAACGACCTGTTTGCCGCCGAAATCTATTTCCTGTCCAAGCTGCCGGCCGTGGTTGATCCGACCGAAGTCACGGCCATCGTCCTGATGGGACTGGGGCTGTCGTTCCTTGCAACGATCTATCCAAGCTGGCGGGCGGCGCGCATCGATCCGGCGGAGGCGCTCCGCTATGAATGATCAAGGGCCCGTTCTCGAACTGAGCGGCATCACCCGTACCTTCAAACAGGGCAAGCGCGTTCTCGATGTCCTGAAAGGCGCCGACCTCAAGGTCGAAGCGGGCGAAGTCGTGGCGCTGGTCGGTCCGTCAGGGTCCGGCAAGTCGACGCTGTTGCAGATCGCCGGGCTGCTGGAACAACCGACAGCGGGGGACATCCTGATCGACGGTCAATCGTGTGTCGGTTTAGGCGATGACGACCGGACCAAGATTCGCCGCTACAACATCGGCTTTGTCTATCAGTACCATCACCTGCTGCCGGAATTCTCGGCGCTGGAAAACATCACCATCCCGCAGATCATCGCCGGGATCGATAAATCGACGGCCCGCAGCCGGGCCCGCGAACTTCTGGAATGGATGGGCCTGACGGAACGGGGTGCACACCGCCCCGGACAACTTTCAGGCGGGGAACAGCAGCGCGTTGCCATCGCCCGTGCCCTGGCGGCATCCCCGCGTGTGCTGCTGGCTGACGAGCCGACCGGCAACCTTGACCCGGAAACGGCCGATGACGTCTTCGGCGTGCTGATGCATCTGGCACGGGGTGCCGGACTGGCAGCACTGGTGGCGACCCACAACCCGGACCTCGCCAAGCGCATGGACCGGATCGTCCGTGTCGAAAACGGGTTGCTGGTGGGGGGCTAGTACGTGATCCTCATCCTTCGAGACGGCCCTCTGGGCCTCCTCAGGATGAGGAGAGGAAATAATCGAAAATCCTCATCCTGAGGAGCGCAAAGCGCGTCTCGAAGGATGAGGTTTACTAGCTTTCCTTATCCTGAGGAGGCCCAGAGGGCCGTCTCGAAGGATCACATTTCTTGTGGATAACGCACATTTCATCCTCAACATCTGGTGACTCTCGAAAAATGATGTGAGAGTATCGCATCATGTCGCACGCTGATTTTATCCATCTCCGCGCTCACAGCGCCTATTCGCTTTGCGAAGGGGCGATCCCCGTCAAGAATCTGGTCAAGCTTGCCGCCGAAGCCGATATGCCGGCACTGGGTCTGACCGATACCGATAATCTGTTCGGGGCGCTGGAATTCTCGGGCGCGGCGCTGGATGCCGGCGTGCAGCCGATTATCGGCTGCCAGATCACCATCAAGCTTACCGAGGATGCGCAGCCGGGCAGCAAGCAGATGTTCGAAGACGGTGCCGTCGTCGTTCTCGCCCAGTCGGACGAGGGCTACCGCAATCTGCTGAAACTCCTCAAGATCGCCTACATGGACAGTGAGGATGCCCACCGCCCCGGGATTACAGCTGGCGAACTGATTGCCAATGCCGACGGGCTGATCCTGCTGACCGGGGGCGCGGACGGTGCGTTGGGACGGCTGCTGCGCATGGGCAAGAAAGATGACGCTGCGGCTTTTCTGGATGTGATCAGCGATGCCTTTGCCGGGCGGATATACATGGAAATCCAGCGCCATGGCATGCCGGAAGAGAAATTAACCGAACCGCAGTTTATTGACTGGGCCTATGCCCGTGATATTCCGTTGGTTGCCACCAACGAGCCTTATTTCAAGGACGAGAGCTTTCATCGTGCTCACGATGCGTTGCTGTGCATCAAACAGGGGGCCGTGCTGTCGGTCGACGACCGGCACAAGCTGACCAGCGATCACTATTTCAAGTCCGCAGCCGAAATGCGGGCGCTGTTTGCGGACCTGCCGGAAGCCGTCGACAACACGCTGGTGATTGCACGCCGCTGTGCCTTCACGGTCGAAAAAATCGCCCCGATCCTGCCGCCGTATGACTGTGGCGAAGGCCTCACCGAAGCCGACGAGTTGAAGCGTCAGGCGCACGAAGGCCTGACGGAACGTCTGGCGATGCATGTCTTCACCGGCGACATGGACGAGGCCGCCCGCAAGGAAGCGGAAACGCCGTATCGTGATCGGCTCGATTACGAACTCGACGTGATCACGCAGATGGGCTTTCCGGGATATTTCCTGATCGTTGCCGACTTCATCAAATGGGCCAAGGATCAGGATATTCCGGTCGGGCCGGGCCGTGGTTCCGGGGCCGGTTCGGTTGTCGCCTGGTCGCTGACCATCACCGACCTCGATCCCTTGCGCTGGGGCCTGCTGTTCGAACGGTTCCTGAACCCCGAACGTGTGTCCATGCCCGACTTCGATATCGACTTCTGCCAGGAACGCCGGGACGAAGTGATTCGTTACGTGCAGCAGAAATATGGCCGCGATCATGTGGCACAGATCATCACCTTCGGAAAGCTGCAGGCCCGGGCCGTGCTGCGCCACGTCGGGCGCGTGCTCGAGATGCCGTACGGCTTTGTCGACAAGATTTGCAAGATGGTCCCGAACAATCCGGCCAATCCGGTCACCCTCGACGATGCGATCAAGAGCGAGGAGGGGCTTCGCAACCTGATCCACACCGAGCCCGACGTCCGCGAGATGGTGGAAATCGCCCGCAAGCTCGAAGGGCTGTATCACCACGCCTCGACCCACGCGGCGGGTGTCGTCATCGGCGACCGGCCGCTGGAAGAACTGATCCCGGTTTATCGCGACCCACGCTCCGACATGCCGGTAACCGGCTTCAACATGAAGTACGTGGAATCCGCCGGTCTGGTGAAGTTCGACTTTCTCGGTCTGAAGACGCTGAGTGTGCTCACGAAAGCCGAAAACTTCGTCAATTCGAAACGCAACGGTGAGGATGAAAAGCTCGATCTGGTGACCATTCCACTGGATGATCAGAAAACCTTCGACATGATCAGCCGCGGCGACACGACCGGGGTGTTCCAGTTGGAAAGTGCGGGGATGCGGGACGTACTCCGCGGGCTGAAGCCGGATACGTTCGAAGACATCATCGCTGTCGTTGCGCTCTACCGTCCGGGCCCGATGGACAACATCCCGAGCTACATTCGCCGTAAACATGGCGAGGAAGAACCTGATTACCTGCATCCGACGCTGGAACCGGTCCTGAAGGAAACCTTCGGGATTCCGATCTATCAGGAACAGGTGATGCAGATCGCCCAGGTTCTGTCCGGCTACACGCTCGGTAGTGCCGACCTGCTGCGCCGCGCCATGGGCAAGAAGATCCAGTCGGAAATGGATGAACAGCGTCAGATTTTCGTCGAAGGCGCAGTCGCAAAGAACGTACCGGAAAAACAGGCCGACGATATCTTTAACGTTGTCGATAAGTTTGCGGGCTACGGCTTCAACAAGTCCCACGCCGCCGCCTATGCACTGGTCGCCTATCAGACCGCCTATATGAAGGCCAATTACCCGGTCGAATTCCTGGCCGCGTCGATGGCCTTCGACATGGGCAACACCGACAAGCTGAACATCTTCCGCCAGGAACTGGACCGCCTGAAAATTCCACTGTTGGGTCCCGACATCAACAAGTCCGTCGCATCCTTCACCGTCGAGAGCGTCAACACCCCCGAAGGTGAAACGGAAGGGGTCCGCTATGCCCTTGCTGCGGTCAAGAATGTCGGCGCCGCCGCCATGGACACGCTCGTCTCCGAACGCGTGACAAACGGTGCATTTGCATCACTGAGCGATTTCGCCAACCGCATCGACCCGCACCAGATCAACAAGCGCCAGCTTGAGAACTTGGCGAGGGCCGGGGCTTTCGACCTGCTGGATACGAACCGCCGGCGCGTCCACCGCGGCATTGAAACCATTGTTGCCGTTGCCGGAGCCGCCACCAACGACCGCAATTCGAACCAGATCAGCCTGTTCGGCGGCGAGGATTCAAAACCGGAGGAAATCCGCCTGCCGGATATCGAGGACTGGCAGTCCATGGACCGGCTCAGGGAAGAATTCGACGCCGTCGGGTTTTATCTTTCAGCGCACCCGCTGGATGCCTACGAACGTGTGCTGGCCAGAAAACGCGTGCGGTCATCATCCGAGGTCATGGCGGCCCGTGAAAGCGGCGCTGTCCGGCTGGCCGGTACCTTTGTTTCAAAAAAGGAAATGACATCGAAAACCGGCAAGCGGTTTGCCTTCATTTCGTTCTCGGATGCATCGGGTGTGTTTGAAGCGACGGCGTTTTCGGAAATCCTCGCCCAGTTTGCGGAACTGCTGGTTGCGGGAAATTCGATGATCGTCGATTGCGCGTTGTCATTTGACGGCGATGCGCCACGCATGACGATCCAGCGGCTTGAAAGCATCGATTCCGCCGCTGCCGAAGCTGCCAATGCCGCCAAGGAGATGCATTTGATCGTCGACAGCATTGATCCGCTGGCGTCCCTCCGCGATGTCCTCAACCGTGACCGGGAAACAACCGGGAATGGCCGCCGCAAGAAGGGCAAAGTGATGGTGACGGCTAAAATCCGTGACCGTAACGAGGAAGTGCTGATAAATCTCGGTGACGACTATGCGCTCTCGCACGAATTATCGCTGGCGGTGCGGTCACTGCCGGGCATTCTGGACGTGCGCGAATTGTAAGCCCCCTCATCCTGTCCTTCTCCCAAGGGAGAAGGGACTCACGTGCCTATATCCCTCTCCCTGGGGAGAGGGTGGCGCGGAGCGCCGGGTGAGGGGATCACCGCCCCAACGCATTTGCCGTGAGCGCCGATAATGCCTGTTTCTGTTTCCCGTCGGCGTCGAAGTTTGCCGGGTTGAGCCAGGTTTCAAACGCACCCTTCAGCGCCGGCCATTCCGTGTCCAGGATCGAAAACCAGGCCGTGTCCCGGTTGCGGCCCTTGTAGATGGTGCATTGACGGAAAACGCCCTCGAACGAAAAGCCGAGACGCGCCGCGGCCGCCCGGGACTTGGCGTTGGCGTTATCGCATTTCCACTCATAGCGCCGGTAACCCAACTCGTCGAAGACCCGCGCCATCATCAGATACATGGTTTCCGTTGCAGCGACGGTCCGCTGCAGAAGGGGTGAATAATTGATGTGACCGACCTCGATTGAGCCGATTTTCGGCTCGATCCTCAGGTAACTTGCGACACCGACCGCTTTTTCCGTCGCGATGTCTATAATTGCATGAAACAGCGGATCGTCACCCATGGCGTCTTTTTCGACCCAGGCACGATAGGCGTCTTCGGTTTCAAACGGACCGTACCCCATATATGTCCAGATCCGTCCCTCCGCATCCGTCATATTCGCGGCATGGAGATCAGCGGCATGCCTGGCGCTATCCAGCGGCTCCAGACGGCAGGTGCGTCCGACCATGGGCGTCCTGGGAGGCGGGCTGCATGGTTTCCAGTCGGGCAGGGGAAAACCGATCGGTTGTCCGAGGTCGTTGGTATGCGTCATCACTGTCTCCATATTCAAAATTGGTCCAAAAATGGCGCTTAAGTTGAAATTTTAAAAGTACCATTTGTTGAATTTGTAACCGCTGATTGGCCCGACAGGTTCAGATTTCTCACAATATGTTACCAACGAGTCCATTCCCGATAGCCGCATCATTCGCTAGAATAAGTGAGATAAGGAGAAGGATATGGGTCCGGAAACCGCAGATATCCTCAGATTTCTGGCATTCGGCCTGGTCTGGCTGTTCCCCGTTGCGTTGATCGTGGCGGTTCTCGGGTTTGCAAATGCCGATGCAAAGTCCCGCAAGGAGGACCCCGGTCCAAACGTGGTTGCGTTCCCCATTCCCGAACATGCCCGCAAGCCAGACTCTCAACGCCCGCGGATAAATTGGCTTTCCCGCTTAAAGCAGCTTGCATTCCCTCGCCTGAACCGCTAAACCACGCGCGATTTCACACGCGGGTTTTGCGGCAGTTTATGCAAATTCATAAACAACGTCGTTCCGGTGCCGGACATCCGGCCACACCCGCGGAGGCTTAACCGGAGAAGGAAAAAGGCTTATGGCGCTTCCCGATTTCACGATGCGTCAGCTCCTCGAAGCTGGCGTACACTTTGGTCACAATACCCGCCGTTGGAACCCCAAGATGGCTCCGTACATCTTTGGTGACCGTAACGGCATCCATATCATCGATCTTCAACAGACCGTTCCGCTTCTGCATCAGGCGATGGTTGCCGTGCGCGACGTCGTCAAACGCAACGGCCGGGTGCTGTTCGTCGGCACCAAGCGTGCCGCACAGTCCCGCGTCGCCGAATCCGCCAAGCGTTGCGGTCAGTACTACGTCAACCACCGTTGGCTCGGCGGCATGCTGACCAACTGGCGGACGATTTCGAACTCGATCCGGCGCCTCAAGGAACTTGAGGAAATGTTTGCCAATGAGAGCGAAATCCAGGGGCTGACCAAGAAAGAGCAGCTGATGCTGACGCGCGAGCAGGAAAAGCTCGAGCGCGCACTTGGTGGCATCAAGGACATGGGCGGTCTGCCGGATATTCTGGTCATCATCGACACGACCAAGGAAGACATCGCCATCAATGAAGCCAACAAACTCGGTATTCCGGTTGTCGGTGTCATCGATTCCAACGCCGATCCGGAAGGCATCACCTACCCGGTACCGGGTAACGATGACGCGATCCGCGCCATCGGCCTGTACTGTGATCTGATGGTCGGTTCGGTGCTTGACGGCATCCAGGCTGAAATCGGTGTTGCCGGCGGCGATCTCGGCGCCAGCGAAACGCCGGTTGAAGATCTGCCGGCTGCAGCACCTGAAGCTGCCGTCGTAGCCGAAGCAGCGCCTGCTGCCGAAGAAGCTGCGCCGACGGCCGTTGAAGCCGCTGTCGAAGCTGCCGTCGAAGCTCCGGCTGAAGACGAAGCAGCCAAAAGCTGACGAAAGCATTTGGGACGGGGGCTGCAAGCGCAGTCCCCGATTTCCCTCAAACGTAATAAACATTTCGGAATAACGAGGAAAAACAATGGCTGAGATTACTGCAGCATTGGTCAAGGAACTGCGCGAAAAGACGGGCGCAGGCATGATGGATTGCAAAAAGGCGCTGGCTGAAAATGATGGCGACCTTGAAGCCGCAGTCGACTGGCTGCGCACCAAGGGCCTTGCCGCCGCCGCCAAGAAGGCCGGCCGTGTCGCCGCTGAAGGTCTTGTCGGCGTCAGCATCGAAGGCAACAAGGGTGCCGTCTGCGAAGTCAATGCGGAAACCGACTTTGTCGCCCGTAATGATGCCTTTCAGACCCTGGTCAGCAACATCACCAAGCTTTCCGTGAATGCCGGTGACGACGTGGACGCCCTGAACGCCATGGATTATCCGGGCACCGGTCGTACCGTTTCCGAGGAAATGACCCACAATGTCGCGACCATCGGCGAAAATATGAACATCCGCCGCATTGCATCGCTCAGCGTGGATAAAGGTGTAATCGCCAGTTATGTGCACAACCAGCTTGTCCCGGGTCTCGGCAAAATCGCCGTTCTCGTGGCTTTGGAAAGTGATGGCGGCACCGATGGCCTTGATGAGGTCGGCAAGCAGATCGCCATGCATGTTGCTGCGGCACGCCCCCAGTCGATTGGCCGCGAGGACCTGGACCAGGACGCCATTGAACGAGAACGTCAGGTCCTGATCGAACAGGCCCGCGAATCGGGCCGCCCGGACAACATCATCGAAAAGATGGTCGAAGGCCGTCTGCGCAAGTTCTATGAGGAAGTCTGCCTTCTTGAACAGACTTTCGTGATCGATGGCGAGAGCAAACTGTCCAAGGTTGTCGAAGACGCCGGTAAAGCCGCTGGCGGCACCGTGAAAGTCACGGGTTTCAAGCTTTTCGTGCTTGGTGAAGGCATTGAAAAGAAAGAAGAAGACTTCGCCGCCGAAGTCGCTGCAGCAGCAGGCGGCAACTAAAAGCAACCGGATACGGTTCAGGCGCGGTGTTTTTCATGCACCGCGCCGATTTCCGGTCGTGACTACCGGGAACCCTGTTATACTAGGAATTGGGCCGGGATTCGGCCTTTTCTTTTACACGTTTCATACGTGATCGGTTATCGTTTGAGCAGGAGCGGGCATGAGTACACCAACCAAATACAAGCGTGTACTGCTTAAACTTTCAGGTGAAGCCCTGATGGGTGATCAGGGTTTTGGGCTAGATTCTGACACCGTCGACCGTATCGCCGAAGAAGTGAAATCGGTCCACGAAAACGGCGTAGAGGTCTGTCTTGTGATCGGCGCCGGTAACATCTTCCGAGGTGTGTCTCTCGCCGCTGCCAATATCGAACGCACCACAGGGGACTATATGGGCATGCTGGCCACGGTGCTCAATGCACTTGCCATGCAGAGCATGCTGGAAAGCAAGGGTGTCAGCACCCGGGTCCTCTCGGCCATTCCAATGGCTTCCGTGTGTGAACCTTATATTCGCCGACGTGCCGTCCGCCACATGGAAAAGGGCCGTGTGGTCATATTTGCAGCCGGCACAGGCAATCCGTTTTTCACAACGGATACGGCCGCTGCGTTGCGGGCCGTCGAGATGAACTGCGATGCGTTGCTCAAGGGAACCCAGGTCGACGGTGTCTATTCCGCCGATCCAAAAAAAGACCCGGACGCAACCCGCTACGAGCACCTGAGCTATCAGGAAGTGCTGAGCCGGGATCTGCGTGTCATGGACACGTCCGCAATCGCGCTTGCACGAGAAAACGCGGTTCCAATTTTGGTATTTTCCATTCACAATCCCGGCGCCTTTGCCAATGTTGTCGCAGGGCAGGGCACGTATACGACGATTTCTGATCACAACGACTGAGGGAGGCGTTGATGAGTGACATCAACGGCACACGAAAAGATATCGATCACCGGATGACTCGGGCTGTAGAAGTCCTGCACGAAGAATTCGGTGGTCTCAGAACCGGTCGCGCAGCGACAAGCTTGCTTGATCCCATTCAGGTCAATTGCTACGGGGCCAACATGCCGCTCAATCAGGTCGGCAGCGTCTCTGTTCCCGAAGCCCGCATGTTGTCTATTCAGGTCTGGGACAAAGCCAACGTCAAAGCCGTCGAAAAGGCGATCATCGACTCGGGCCTGGGCCTCAATCCGGCCGTCGACGGAACACTTGTCCGCATCCCTATTCCGCCGTTGAGCGAAGAGCGACGCCAGGAACTGGTCAAGGTTGCCGGAAAGTATGCTGAAGAGGCCAAGATCGCCGTCCGGAATGTACGCCGCAGCGCTCTTGATGACCTTAAGAAAGCCGAAAAAGACGGTGATATTCCACAGGATGCCCTGCACGACTATTCGGATGAGGTGCAGGAACTGACGGATAAGCACATCGCCGATATCGACGTAGCGCTGTCCAATAAAGAGCAGGAGATCATGCAGGTTTGACCATGAGCATTTCGCCGCTCATCACCACCGAAGACGTTGCAGTCCCCTTTCATGTGGCGATCATCATGGATGGGAACGGTCGATGGGCAAATGCCCGCGGCAAACCGCGTTCCATGGGTCACAAGGCTGGTGCCGAAGCTGTACGCAGAACCTTGGAAACTGCTGTAGAACTAGGCGTTAAATATCTGACCCTGTTTAGTTTTTCTTCGGAAAACTGGCAGCGACCTGCCACGGAAATTGCAGACCTGATGGGGCTTCTGCGTCTCTATCTTAAACGTGAAATCACCACACTTTGTGAACAGGGTGTCCGGTTGCGGGTAATCGGCGACAGGTCTCGTCTTGCAGATGATATCATTGAAGCCATAAATGATGCGGAACAGCGTACGGCTGAAAACACCCGGCTTACACTGGTATTGGCATTGAGTTATGGCGCGCGTGACGAACTGACTATGGCCGCCAGAACTTTGGCGGAACGCGTTGCAGCCGGGGAACTTGATCCTTCTGACATTAACGACGCGGCTTTTGCTCAAGCCTTGTACACCAAAGACATTCCCGATCCGGACCTTTTGATCCGCACCAGTGGTGAAAAGCGTATTAGTAATTTCCTTTTGTGGCAGCTTGCGTACGCTGAGTTTGTCTTTATCGACAAGCATTGGCCGGACTTTGGCGCCGAAGACCTGACCTCGGCAATCAAGGAGTACGGACGTCGTGAACGCCGCTTCGGCACCAGCCACAGCTGAGCCCCGCCTGTCGGGCATGAGTCTTCGTGCGGTCTCTGCCGTCGTCATGGCTATTCCGGTGCTGAGCGCCGTCTATTTTGGTTCCCCCTGGTTCACGGCACTGGTCCTTGTTGCCGGTGTTGCCATGGGGTGGGAATGGGCCCGGATGTGCAAAGGGGACCCGAAATGGCTGATGGCCGGGGCATTGTATATCTGCATCCCCTCGGGCATCCTGATCTGGCTTCGCGCCGATATGACTGCCGGCATGATCACAATATTTTGGTTGCTTGCCGTCGTATGGTCCGCAGACATTGCAGCCTACATATTCGGACGCGCTATTGGCGGACCCAAACTGGCTCCCCGGATAAGCCCAAAGAAAACCTGGGCCGGATTTATCGGTGGTGTGTCCACGGCGACTGTTGTCGCCGGTGTTTTTGCCTTCTTTTGGGATGAAACGCCATTATGGCTGGGCCTCTGGGGTGCGGTTGTCGCGATTGCGAGCCAGGCCGGAGATCTGCTTGAAAGTGCCATCAAACGGCATTTCGATGTCAAAGACAGTTCATCGTTGATCCCCGGCCACGGCGGCGTGCTAGACCGGGTCGATGCGCTGGTTGCCGGTGCCATGGCGATTGCCGTCCTGAAATACACGCTTGGCCGGAGTGTCATGCCATGGCTGTAGTCAAACCGCTTGCTGCCGAAAGCCGCGAACCGAGAAGCGTGACCATCCTCGGTTCAACCGGCTCCGTTGGGTGCAATACCATCGATCTGGTGATGCGATCCCCTGAGCGTTTTCAGGTGGACACCCTGAGCGGCAACAGCAACGTGAACCTGTTGGCGGAGCAAGCCATAGCCGTTGGCGCAAGCATGGCTGTCATCGCTGATGAGGCTTTGTACAGTGACTTGAAATCCGCCTTGTCAGGCACGGGTATCGAAGTGGCAGCGGGACGCACCGCCCTGATCGAGGCCGCCATGCGTCCTACCGACTGGGTGATGGCGGCGATTGTCGGGGCTGCTGGGCTTGCACCGACACTCGAAGCTGTCCGCAGAGGCGCAATTGTCGGTCTCGCCAACAAGGAATGCCTGGTCTCAGCGGGTGAATTCTTCTGCCGTGAGGTCGCCAGTGCTGACGCCCGTCTGATACCGGTCGATTCAGAACATAGCGCAATTTATCAGGTGTTTGATTTCGACCGGCCTGAACGAATAGAAAAAATCATTCTGACGGCATCCGGTGGCCCGTTTCGCGAGCGGGACATCGACACGCTGACAAAAGTCACACCGGCGGAAGCCGTGGCACACCCGAACTGGTCTATGGGCGCCAAGATTTCCGTGGATTCCGCAACGATGATGAATAAAGGCCTCGAACTCATCGAGGCGTATCACCTGTTTCCTGTTTCCGGCGAACAGATCGATATTCTTGTTCACCCTCAATCCGTCATCCACAGCATGGTTGAATATGTCGATGCCTCGGTGCTGGCGCAGCTCGGCACCCCTGACATGCGGACACCGATCGCCTTCGCTCTGGCCTGGCCGGACCGCATGGAAGCCCCATCTCCGAGGCTCAAATTGGAAGACATTAAAACTCTGACCTTCGAAGCACCGGACTCTCAGCGTTTTCCGGCACTGCGTCTGGCGCGTGAAGCTCTGAATATCGGGGGATCGGCGCCAACCGTCCTTAACGCCGCAAACGAGATCGCCGTCAATGCATTCCTGAAAGAGGGGATAGGATTTCTGGAAATAGCACGGATTGTCGAAGAAACGATCAGCCGCATTCCGAGAACCAGTCTGACCTCCCTTGGTGATGTGTTTGCGATCGATGAAGAAGCCCGCCACATCGCCACTGAGCTGACCTTGGCAAGCAACGGATAACATTGGCAATTTTTTGTCCCGGTCATTGACGACGCTGCTATATACCCGCATATCTGTTGTTCAAAATAAGAACCGATAAAGGCCTCAAATGGAATTCGATACCCTCAACACTGTTCTCTGGTTTCTGGTCGTTCTCTCGATCATCGTGTTTGTCCACGAATGGGGCCACTATTGGGTAGCGCGGCGCAATGGCGTCCGTGTCGAGGTCTTCTCCATCGGCTTCGGACCGGAAATTTTCGGCTGGTACGACAAGGCTGGAACACGTTGGCGGGTTAGTGCCGTACCGTTAGGCGGCTATGTCAAAATGTTCGGGATGGCCGAAGAAGGGGAAGCGGACAGTGCACAGAACTTCCTTGAAAAGGGTGCCGGCGAGACTGAATCTGAGGGGCTCCGTGAACTGACGGACAAAGACAGGAAGGAATCGTTCGCCTTCAAAACTGTCGGCCAGCGTGCCGCCATTGTCTTTGCTGGCCCTGCCATTAATTTCATTTTTGCAATTCTCGTTCTGGCCGTCATCGCCATGTCTGTCGGGGTGCCGGAAGTTCGTGTTTCCGTCGGCGAAGTGATATCGGATTCAGCGGCCGAAGCAGCAGGCATGAAAGCTGATGACGTTCTTGTTCGCCTGAATGGTGCGGAAATCAATAATCCCAGCGCCGTGCAGCAGATCGTTTCATCCAGTCCGGGCCAAAACCTGCCGTTGACTGTCCTGCGTGACGGACGCGAGGTTGAACTCAGCGTCATGCCCGAGAGTGTGGATCAGGATGGAAACACCGTCGGTCGGCTCGGCATACGCATGCAGGGCATCATCGGGGAGCATAAACGCCTGAATCCTTTCTCAGCCGCCTGGTTCGGGATTGAGAAAACCGTCTCCATCACCGGGCAGGCGCTGACCAATATCGGCAAACTGCTGATCGGTCAGGGTAATTTCAAGGACCTGGGCGGTCCCATTGCCATCGCGCAGATGTCAGGTCAAGCCGCCGAGCAGGGGGCTTTGCAACTGTTCTTCTTCATGGCTGTCCTGTCGATCAACCTGGGACTCATCAATCTGTTTCCGATACCGATCCTGGATGGCGGGCATCTACTTTTCATGGGCATAGAGGCTGTACGCGGCAAGCCACTCGGTGAACGGGCACAAGAATACGGTTTCCGAATTGGACTGGCTTTGGTATTGATTCTCATGGTATCAGTCACTTGGAACGATATCGTACGGATTTTGGGGCTTTGAATTAAGTCTTTCTAATCCGGGAGAAGTAACGCCTTTGAGCCTTGAGGCTCGGCGAGTGGGGAGATAAGCGTGACGGGAATAACCCGGCTTACGGCGGTTGCAATAATGACAGCGGCCTTAGGGCCGTTTTCGTTATTAACCATACCCGT
The DNA here is from genome assembly GCA_040218645.1 of Rhodospirillales bacterium. Lineage (GTDB taxonomy): Bacteria > Pseudomonadota > Alphaproteobacteria > Rhodospirillales > Casp-alpha2 > UBA4479. The sequence goes on along the minus strand of JAVJQZ010000002.1, from coordinate 275,228 downwards.
AACTGCTTCTGAAGTCGTCGAAGTCGCTCAAGCTGACGTCATTCAGGCCGTGGAAGTGCGGGGAGCGCAGCGTGTCGATCCTGGTACGGTTCGCTCTTATATGGTTATTCAGGAAGGTGATCCTTTCGATCCCCGCCGTATTGACCGTTCTCTGAAAAGTTTGTTCGCGACGGGATTGTTTGCGGATATTTCGCTGCGCCGTGAAGGCAACACTCTCGTCGTCAATGTCGAAGAGAACCCGATCATCAACAGGATTGCCATTGAAGGTAACCACGAATTCGATGCTGAAACCCTCAAGGCAGAAATATCACTTCGCCCGCGCGTCATCTATACGCGGACGAAGATTCAGGAAGACGTCAAACGCATCCTGACGTTATATCGCCAGAGCGGCATGTTTGCCGTCACGGTCGAACCAAAAATCATCCAGCTTGAACAAAACCGCGTCGATCTTGTTTTCGAAGTCGCAGAAGGCGAAGAAACCGAAATCGGCAGCATTCGTTTCATTGGAAACCGTGAATTCAGCGACGGCAGACTTCGCGAAATCATACAGACCCGCGAATCAGCATGGTGGCGCTTATTCTCCACCGATGACGTCTATGATCCGGACCGCATGAATCTGGACCGGGAATTGCTCCGCCGGTTCTACCTTTCGAATGGGTATGCTGACTTCAAGGTGAACACGGCGATTGCTGAACTGACGCCAGACAAGAAAGCCTTCTTCCTGACTTTTGCGGTTGAGGAGGGCGAGCGGTACCGTTTCGGAGACGTTGATGTCGAAGCGCGCCTTAAAGACCTTAAAGAGAGCGATCTCCTGTCTTCCATCGAAGTTGAGAAGGGTGACTGGTACAGCGCCGACGAAATCGAAATGACTATCGACCGCCTGACCGAACAGGTTGGGACACTCGGTTTTGCCTTTGTTGAAATCCGACCGCGTGTGAACCGTGATCGCGAGACGAAAACCATCAACGTTAAATACGTCGTCAATGAAGGGCCTCGGGTCTTCGTGGAGCGGATCAATATTGCCGGCAACATCCGGACGCTCGACAAGGTCGTTCGCCGCGAATTCAAACTTGTCGAAGGAGATGCCTTCAACGCCTCTAAATTGCGCCGTTCGAAAACCCGCATCCAGAACCTCGGTTTCTTTGAGAAAGTCGATGTTGAACAAATCCCAGGATCAGCTCCGGATAAAACGATTATCAACGTCAACGTTGAGGAAAAACCGACCGGTCAGATCTCCCTCGGCGCCGGGTACTCGTCAAGCATCGGGGTTCTCGGCGATATCCGCCTGCGTGAGACAAACTTCCTCGGCCGGGGTCAGGACCTGAGTCTCAGGTTCCAGCTCGCAGCCGAAGCCTCTCAGGTCGATTTGAGCTTTACCGAGCCGTACTTTCTTGACCGGGAATTACGCGCAGGGTTCGACCTGTTCCGGACCACCCGGGATCTTCAGGATACCAGCTCGTTCGATATCGACCGTACCGGCGGCCGGCTGCGCGCCGGCTACAATATTAGCGAAAATCTCTCGGAAAGCTGGCGCTACACGGCGCGCCTGACGGAAATCTCCAATGTGGACAGCGATGCATCTTCACTGATCCGGGCACAGGAAGGATCGGAAACGCTTTCCGAAATCGGACATACCGTCGCCTATGACAGACGCAATAACATCATAAAACCAACAGATGGTTATCTGCTGAAACTTGAAACCGATTTGGCGGGTTTGGGTGGCTCCTTGCGTCATGCCCGAAACACGGCAACGGCCGTCAATTATTATTCTCCTGCGGATCAGTGGGTCTTATCAACCTGGACAAAATTCGGTTATATCGCAGGAATCGGGGATGATGTCGCACTTTCGGAGCGTTACTTCGTTGGTGGCGAGGAAGTTCGCGGCTTCGAAACGTCGGGCATTGGACCGCGCGATCTGGCGACAGACGATGCATTGGGCGGCGAATGGATGTATTCTGGCTCCGTCAACCTGAACTTCCCAACCGGGTTGCCGGAAGAACTGGGTGTTACGGCGCGGTTATTTACGGACTTTGGCGCCTCGGGGTCCTTGTCGCCGTCGAACGCGACGACAGCAGACGAGGGATCGTTGCGCATGGGTGTCGGCGCTGGCGTCAGTTGGGATTCGCCTTTCGGGCCTCTGGGTGTCGATTTCGCTTATCCGGTACTGAAAGAAGAATTCGACAAAGAAGAATATGTGCGGATCAATTTCGGCACAAAATTTTAGGAGGTAACCTTGTTGTTACGTATTATTTCACTCTCGCTGGCCTTGGCAATTTTTGTAATTGCCGCCCCTGTCCAACAGGTACAGGCACAAGCAGCAGGTGCACAAAGCGGGCCGGTAATGGCGCTACTGGATATAGGCGCGATCAGACGTGATGCTGCCTCCGTGAAAGCTATTCGTGAGCAGATTATCAATCACCAGAACAAGATTCAGGGTGAAATCCAGAAAGAACAGGAAGCGTTGAGAGCCGCCCAGCAGGAACTTGCCAAGAAACAGAATCTGCTCGCACCAGAAGCCTTCGCCGAAGAGCGCCGGAAATTCGAGCAGCGGGTCGTCGGCATGCAGCAGATGGTACAGCAGCGTCGCCGGGCTATTGAAGAGGCCCAGAACAAAGCGATGCAAGCGGTAGAGAATTCGCTTAATCAGGTCGTTACCGAATTAGCACAAAAAAAAGATATCGATGTGGTTTTCCGTCTTTCGCAGGTTGTGTATGTCAAAACCAAGTTCGACATCACAGGCGAGGTCCTGAAAGAACTTGATCAGAAACTGCCGACCATCAAGGTCGACATACCGAATAACTAGAGAAAATGGCTGATTCCCGGTTCTTTTCAAACGCCGGGCCGTTCAGTCTGGCACGCATCGCCGAGACGGCCGGCGCCGAATGCGTAAACGCAGAGGACATGTCGCGTCTTTTTAAAGACGTCATGCCATTGGGCGAAGCCGGCAGTGGGCACGTCAGTTTTCTTGATAATAAAAAGTACAAGGACATTTTTAGTAAATCCAAGGCAGGGGCCTGTATCGTCTCTCCCGCCGTTGTCGACATCGCGCCGGAAGGCATGTGCCTTCTGGTGACGCCTGAGCCTTATCACGCCTATGCCCGTGTCGCGGACCTGTTCTACCCTATGCCAGCTTCAAACGGACAGGTTCATGCTTCGGCCGTCGTTGCAGACAGCGCCCGGATCGCCGGGAATGTTGAAATCGGAGCGTCTGCCGTCGTCGGTGAGGACGTAGCCATCGGCGAAAATTCAATCATTGCGCCAGGCGCAATCATTGGTGATGGCGTGCAAATCGGCTCGAATACGAGGATTGGAGCCAATGCCACGGTATTTCATGCCATCATCGGTGACCATACGATCATTCACGCTGGGGTACGAATTGGTCAGGACGGTTTCGGCTTTGCCATGGGGCCGGCAGGGCATCTCAAGGTGCCGCAGCTTGGCCGTGTAATCGTCGGTTCACATGTGGAAATTGGTGCCAATTCGACAATTGATCGCGGCACCGGCCCGGATACGGTTATCGGCGACGGGACGAAGATCGACAATCTCGTTCAGATTGCTCATAACGTCCAGATCGGCCAAAATTGCATTCTTGTCAGCCATGTGGGCATTTCCGGCAGTACGGAACTCGGAGATTTTGTTGTCCTCGCTGGACAGGTCGGTGTGGCCGGCCACCTGAAGATTGGCAGCGGATCGCGGGTCGCGGCTCAAAGCGGGGTCATGCGTGACATCGGTCCCGGTCAGGAAATGGGTGGCAGTCCGGCCAAGCCGGTACGCGCCTGGTTGAAGGAAGTGGCCATGATTGAGCGCCTGGCCAGAAAAAAGGGGAGCTAGGCATGGACGCTGAAACGACAGCCACCAGTCTTGAAGTCGATATCAACGGTATTATGCAGCGGATACCGCACCGTTATCCGTTTCTGCTGATTGACAAGGTCAAGGACATCATCCCCGGCGAGAGTGCGACGGGCATCAAGAATGTTACCGTCAATGAGCCGTTTTTTCAGGGGCATTTTCCCGGCCACCCCATTATGCCGGGGGTACTGATCGTTGAGGCCATGGCCCAGACGGCTGCTATCGTCGTTGTCGAAACATTCGATGACGCGGCGTCTGAAAAACTGGTGTATTTCATGTCCATCGACAGCGCACGGTTTCGCAAACCCGTGTTGCCCGGGCATACGTTGAACCTCGAAGTCACCAAGGAACACGGGCGGGGCAAAGTCTGGCGCTTCAAAGGTATCGCCAAGGCAGACAATGTCGTCATGGCCGAAGCAGTCTTCACCGCCATGATCGTCGACAAGACGGAATAGGACCACATAATGACTGATATACACCCGACAGCGATCATCGATCCGGCGGCGGAGCTTGGCAGTAATGTTAAAATCGGTCCGTTTTGCGTTGTCGGCGCGGATGTCCGTCTCGGCGACGGTGTCGAACTGGTCTCACACGCAGTGGTTGCCGGGCATACATCCGTCGGGGCCGAAACCCGCATCTTTCCCTTTTCATCCATCGGCCATCAGCCGCAGGACCTGAAATTCAAGGGGGAGGTGTCGTCACTGGAGATCGGTGAACGTAACGTCATCCGTGAACATGTTACCATGAACCCGGGAACGGAAGGCGGCGGTCTTCTGACCAAAATCGGAAATGATTGCCTTTTCATGGTCGGCGCCCACGTCGCTCATGACTGCCTGATCGGCAACAACGTCATCCTTGTAAATAACGCGACACTTGGCGGTCACGTGGTCATCGAGGATTGGGTCATTGTCGGCGGACTTTCAGCCGTGCATCAGTTTGTGCGGATCGGCAGGCACGCCATGATCGGCGGCAAGACAGGTGTTGAACATGACGTCATTCCCTATGGGATGGTGACGGGCAACCGGGCAAAGCTTGAGGGTTTGAATATCGTCGGCTTGAAACGGCGGGGTTTCTCACGCGATATGATTCATGAAATCCGCAAAGCCTACCGCATGATCTTTGCCGAGGAAGGCACGATGGCCGAGCGTGTTCAGGATGTGATCGAAGATTTCAACGGGAATGAGCCCGTGATGGAAATCGTCAACTTTATCACCAGCGATTCCTCGCGCAGGATCTGCCAGCCGCATATGGAAGATGCCGCATAGCAAGATCGGCATTCTTGCCGGCGGGGGCATGCTGCCGGTACTTGTCCGCGATGCATGCCGGCAAGGCAATCTGCCCTATCATGTCGTCGTATTCGAAGGACATGGCGATCCCTCACAGTACGCTGATGACAGCCATGCCGTGATCCGTCTGGGGGCGGCAGGCGCGTCTGTCAGGAACCTCAAGAAAGAAGGCTGTGATACCCTTGTCATGGCCGGCGCGATCCGTCGTCCGGACATGAAGCAACTTCGCCCGGATTGGTGGGGAATAAAGTTTTTCGCCAGCAGCGGCGCCGCTGCCCTGGGGGATGACGGTCTTCTCTCAGCACTTATAAAAGCGCTCGAAGGCGAGGGATTTAACGTCATTGGTGCCGACGAATTGCTACCCGGATATCTGATGCCAAAAGGGCTTATCGGCACGACAAGTCCGACGGATTCCCAGTCACGTGATATCATTCTTGCCATGAAGGCAGCAAAGGATCTGGGCGCACGCGATGCAGGACAGGCCGTCATTACTCGTGATGGCGCGATCATTGCCGAAGAACAGTCCGACGGTACCGATGCGATGTTGAAACGCCTGACCGGTCAGGGCAATCACGGCGGGGTCCTCGCAAAAGCCTTCAAACCCGGTCAGGAACGCCGTGCGGACCTGCCGACCGTGGGGCCAGAGACTGTTCTGAATGCCAAAACCGCAGGCCTGGACGGTGTCGTTATAGAAGCCGGAAATGCATTCCTCATCGATCATGATGGTACGGCCCGCGCAGCCGATGAATGCGGACTGTTTCTGATCGGCGTCGACGCGGAAGGCACGTGGCAATGACCGGGCCACTTAAAATCTATCTTATAGCCGGGGAGCCTTCGGGGGACGTCCTCGGGGTAAGACTGATGGAGGGCCTGAAAAGCCTGTGTCTTGATCGTGAGGTGGAATTTCATGGGGTCGGTGGCCCTCTGATGACCGGATCCGGACTGCAAAGCCTGTTCCCGATGGATGAGCTGACGGTGATGGGGCTGGCCGAGGTTTTGCCGCGCATCCCTAAAATCCTCGGGCGTATCCGTGAAACGGCGGACGACATCCGTAGTAAAAAGCCGGACATCGTCGTCACCATCGACGCCCCCGACTTCAGCTTCCGTGTTGCCAAAAAACTTTCTGATGTCGATGTAAAGATCGTTCACTATGTCGCGCCATCGGTCTGGGCGTGGCGGCCGGGCAGGGCAAAGAAAGTTGCCCGGCTTGTCGATCACGTGATGTGCCTACTGCCGTTCGAGCCGCCTTATTTTGAGCGTGCAGGGGTCTCCGCCACCTTCGTCGGTCATTCAATTCTGGAAAGCGGCGCCGATCTCGGTGACGGGATAGACTTTCGCGAACGGCACGGCATTGGTGCGGATGAAAAAGTACTTCTCGCCTTGCCTGGGAGCCGAATGAGCGAAATTTCACGACTGATCGATATCTTTGGCGAAACCATCCGGCGCACGACCGAGATTTCAGGACCTTGCCGTGTCGTTATTCCAACGCTGCCTGGTATAGCCGGAGAAATACGCCTGCGCACATCTGACTGGGACAACACACTGATCGTCGAGGATACGTCACAGAAATACGATGCCTTTGCCGCTGCGGATGCAGCACTCGCTGCAAGCGGCACGGTATCTCTGGAACTGGCCATGGCAGGTGTCCCTAGCTTAATTGCCTATCGTTTGTCGCCATTGACTGCGTTCATCGCCAGACGTCTGATCAGGGTCAGATATGCATCGATCATCAACCTGATCCTCGACAAACCGGCGATCCCCGAGTTTCTGCAGGAAAACTGTACCCCGGAAGCACTAACCCCAGCCCTGGCTAACCTGCTCCGATTCGATGGCGCCGTTCGACAACAGTCAGATGACATTGCGCGGGCCTTAATGGCCCTCAGGCCAGGAGATGATCTGCCGTCAGTCGCGGCTGCCAAAGTCGTGCTGGAACTCGCCGATAGAACATAGGAAAACGGCGCGGAGTTGCCCCCGCGCCGTCGAAGAGTGACCTTTAGGTTCGTTTAACGCTTTGAAACGTCAACGTAGTCGCGCTGCTCTGCGCCCGTGAAGAGCTGACGCGGACGGCCGATTTTCTGGCTCGGATCCTCGATCATCTCGTTCCACTGGGCAATCCACCCGACTGTCCGCGCAACGGCGAACAGCGCCGTGAACATGGTCGTCGGAATACCCATCGCCTTGAAGATGATGCCCGAATAGAAGTCCACGTTCGGGTAGAGTTTCTTTTCGATGAAGTATTCGTCCTCGAGTGCAATCTTTTCGAGTTCGAGCGCGATTTCGAGCAGCGGCTCGTCATGAACACCAAGCGCGTCCAGCACTTTATGGCATTGTGTGCGCATGACGCGGGAGCGCGGATCGAAGTTCTTGTAGACCCGGTGGCCGAAGCCCATGAGACGGAACGGATCGTCCTTGTCCTTGGCTTTTTCGACGAACTTGCCGACGTTCGACTTGTCACCGATTTCTTCGAGCATGTTAAGCACTGCTTCGTTTGCACCGCCGTGTGCCGGTCCCCACAGGGACGCAATACCGGCCGAGATGCATGCAAACGGGTTGGCGCCCGACGAACCGGCCAGACGAACCGTCGACGTTGAGGCGTTCTGTTCATGATCCGCGTGCAGGATCAGAATAACGTCCATGGCGCGGGCCAGAACCGGATCGATCTCGTATTCCTCGCATGGGTTGGAGAACATCATGTAGAGGAAGTTTTCCGCATAGCGGAGCTTGTTCTTCGGATAGCTGTACGGCTGACCCAGATTGTACTTGTAGGCCAGCGCCGCAATCGTCGGCATTTTGGCAATCATACGATATGAAGACACCATCCGGTGCTTGGGATCGCTGATATCAAGCGAGTCGTGATAGAAGGCCGATAGGGCGCCGACCATGCCGCACATCACCGCCATCGGGTGTGCATCGCGACGGAACCCGCGCAGGAACGTGTTCATCTGCTCATGCACCATCGTGTGATAGGTGATGTCGTGCTCGAATTTATTTTTTTCAGCAGCGGTCGGCAGTTTTCCGTAGAGCAGCAGATAGCAGACTTCCATGAAATCGGAATGTTCAGCGAGCTGTTCGATCGGATATCCCCTGTACAGCAATACGCCTTCATCACCATCGATATAGGTGATTTTGGATTCACAGCTGCCGGTTGAGGTAAACCCCGGATCGTAGGTGAAACATCCGGTCTGAGCATACAGCTTGCGCACATCGATCACATCCGGTCCCAATGTGCCGTGCATCACCGGCAGATCCCAGCTATCGCCGCTCTGATTATCGGTGAGTGTAAAACTTCTCTCGTTACTCATTCAGGTCTCTCCTCTGTTGCATGCGGCCGGCATTCCCGGACCGCAGTCGCGCCCATTATGCGTCGGGCGTGTCTTTGTTGTTGCCGGTACGTGTCAGTTCACGTCATCCAGCCGGGCGAGGGTTTCTTCACGGCCAAGAACAGCCATGACCTCGAAAATACCGGGGGACACGGTGGTCCCCGTTAATGCCGCACGGAGCGGTTGTGCCACCTTGCCCAGCTTCAGCTCATTCGCATCCGCATAGGCTTTGGCAGCCGCTTGAACGTTTTCTTCCGTCCATTCCTCGATTTCAGCCACATCAGCACGGAGTGCGCTGAGTGTCTGCTTGGCCTCGTCTGTCAGAATTTGCGAGGCTTTTTCATCTGGCTGGAGGGGGCGTGAAATTGCATAAAATATAGCACTTTCAGATAGTTCCTTGATATTCTTCGCGCGTTCCTTCAGCCCATCCATACCCATTTTTACCCGAGCGGCAGCCCCTTCGGCAAGTTTTCCGTCAAGCATATCTTCAAGCCGTTGCATGACCAGTTCGGTCAACCTGTCATTGTCAGAATGACGAATATAATGACCGTTCAGGGATTCCAGTTTTTGGAAATCAAATCGTGCCGCACCACGCCCGACGGCATCAAGTCCAAACCACTCGATCGCCTGTTCTGTGGAGATGATTTCCTCATCCCCATGTGACCAGGAAAGCCGCATCAGGTAATTTCTGAGCGCTTCCGGCAAGTATCCCATGTCACGGTATGCATCGACACCCAACGCGCCATGACGTTTTGACAGCTTGGCCCCATCGGGGCCATGGATCAGCGGAATGTGAGAAAATTCGGGCAACGGCCAGTCCATCGACTTGAAAAGCTGAACCTGCCGAAAGGCGTTCACCAGGTGATCGTCCCCCCGAATGACATGGGTAATTCCCATGTCGTGGTCATCGACAACGACAGCCAGCATATACGTCGGATTTCCGTCCGCGCGCAGCAGAACCATGTCATCCAGCTGTTCGTTGGCAACCTCGACTCGTCCCTGCACAAGGTCTTCGATCACTGTGGCCCCATCCAGCGGGGCACGCAGCCGAATGACAGGATCCACGCCGGAAGGGGCTTCCGACGGATCACGATCACGCCATGTGCCGTCGTACATCCGTTTACGGCCCTCAGCACGGGCTTTATCCCGCATTTCCTGCAATTCTTCGGGGCTGCAATAGCATTTGTATGCCATGCCCTTGTCGAGCAGCTCCTGGGCAACTTCCTGATGCCGCTCGCGACATTCGTACTGTGAAATGGCATCACCGTCCCAATCGAGACCGAGCCAGCTTAGTCCGTCATAAATCGCGGCAACCGCTTCATCCGTCGAACGCGCCCGGTCCGTATCCTCAATCCGCAGTAAAAATTTTCCACCGTCGCCATATTCGGCGTGATGTTTGGCAAAGAGCCAGTTGAAAAGCGCCGTACGGGCGCCGCCGATATGAAGAAATCCGGTCGGCGAAGGGGCGAAGCGGGTAACGACGGGCATAGAATCTCCTGGAATGGTTGCGCGGGACACTGCGAACGCGGTGAGTATCTATCACAAATATCTCGCGTGTGCAGCATAAACGCACCGAACGTCAATTTATCGCTCAAAACCTTTCATTAGAGGGAATATGGGGATTGGCAGGGCGTACTTGCATATCAAAAACTTCTGGCTCGCGGAACGGCCTCAATGGGCGTTGTGGCTTCCGGTTTGCCTGGGCTCAGGGATTGCCGTTTATTTCTGGCTCCCGTTCGAGCCACCGGCCCTTTCAGGGACGCTGTTATCCCTCACCGGGGCCTTGATTTATATAGGGACCAGGGATGATCGAATCAGAATTTTGACGGCAGCCGTGAGCATATTTGCGATGGGGTTTGCCGCCGCACAATGGCGAACCAGCCTGGCCGAAGCCCCCGTCATCAGCAAAGACACACCACCAATCAGACTGAAGGGTACAATCGAACGGATCAATCTATCTGATAATGGCGGACGCATTGTTCTTTCCGATCTTAACATCGCCTACTTCTCTGACGAAAAAGTACCGGCAAAAATCCGCCTCAGTCTCAGAGGCAAGGTTGAGCATCTTCATGACCTGTTGCCGGGTGACAGCGTTGCACTGACCGCAGTATTGCGCCCACCGCCGCCGCCGACAATGCCAGGCGCATTCGATTTCCAGCGCAGGGCATACTTCCTCAGGATTGGGGCTTACGGATTCATTCTGGGGGACATCAGAAAAATATCCCCGAAGATCCCCCAACCCCGGGCCATGAGCCAAGGCTTCAAGCGCGGTATCGAGACATTAAGGCTCCGTATCACAAAACGCGTCCATGAACAGGCACCCGAAGATGCAGGCGCGGTGGCAGCTGCATTGCTGACAGGCCATCGCAGCTATATCAGTGCTGAAGTCCTGCAAGTCATGCGCGATGCAGGAATTGCCCACTTGTTGGCCATTTCCGGGCTTCATATCGGCCTCGTAGCCGGCATCATCTTTTCTGGGTTCAGGATATTCTGTGCGGCCATTTCTTTTTTTGCACTCCGCCTGAACACGAAAAAAACGGCGGCATTCCTGGCTATACCGGCGGCCTTTGCATACGCAGTGCTGGCGGGATTCACGGTCCCGACGGAACGCGCGTTTCTGATGACGGGACTGATGCTGGCCGGGGTACTGATCGACAGGCGAGCCCTCAGTCTCAGGAATGTATGCTGGGCAGCCACCGTGATTCTGCTGTTTCGCCCGGAAAGTCTGACCGGTCCCGGTTTTCAGATGTCTTTCGCTGCCGTAACGGCACTGATTGCGGCATATTCGGCTTTCAGCCGCTATCGACGGCAATCCACTTCGGACAATACATCCGCAGCAGGGCCGGTCATGCGGACTGTCTCTCTGGCTTGGCGGTATCTGTTCGGTGTCATCATCACAACCGTCGTTGCCAGCATGGCAACCACACCCTTCGCCATTTTTCATTTTCAGCATGCCGCTGCATTCGGGCTTTTGGCGAATGCCATTGCCGTGCCACTCGCAGCCCTATGGGTCATGCCCGCCGGGATCATCACGCTCTGGACCATGCCATTCGGACTGGAGGCTTTACCGCTATGGATCATGACAATGGGGATCGATCTGATTCTGAGCAGCGCAGCCATGCTGGCCGCATTGCCGGGTGCAGCCGTGGATATTCCAGCACCACCAATGTGGAGCCTCTGCTTCATCACGTTATCGGGGCTTTGGCTGTCCCTGTGGACCCTGCGGTGGCGGCTCTATGCGCTCCCAGTCCTGCTGATCGGTCTCAGCGGGCCATTCTTCAGTTCGTCACCCGATCTGCTGATTGACGGGGACGCCCGTTTGATCGCCGTTGTGCACCAACAGAGCGTCTTGCTGACATCGACGAACCGTTCTGCACGCTTTGAAAAGGAAAACTGGCAGCGCCGTATCGGCCTGAATGAGGAGTCGCATGCCTGGCAAACCAGTGCCGATAATGCGCAAGGCAGGCTCCGCTGCGACAGATCAGGCTGCATGCTCAACCTTGGCCCCGACAAGATTGCGATCTCATTGAACGAAAGCACGCTCGAAGACGATTGCCTTTTGAGCACCATGCTCATCACGACGATACCGGTCAGGGGGCCGTTCAGGAAAACCTGCAAACCGCCCTGGGGCGTAATCGACCGCTTTGACCTTTGGCGCTACGGCACACACGCCATTACGTTCACGGCCCGCGGGCCGGAAATACATACGGTGAACGGGACACGGGGCAAGCGTCCGTGGGTCATCACACCAGGAGAGTAATAGGGGATCAGTAGGGCCGGTAAAGGGCCTTGAGCACCCCCTGCACCTTTACCTGATCGGGACCGAAGATACGGGTTTCATAAGCTGCATTGGCCGGTTCCAGAGCGATCGAGGCTCCTTTGCGGCGCAGTCTTTTCAGGGTCACTTCACCATCATCGACTACGGCGACCACGATGGCGCCGTTTTCGGCCGTGTCAGCCTGACGGATAATAACCGTATCGCCGTCCAGAATACCGGCTTCAATCATCGAATCACCATCGACTTCCAGGGCATAGTGATCACCCGAGGAGAGCAGGGCAGCCGGCACATCGATGAAGTTGTCCGGATCGCGCAGGGCTTCGATCGGTGTCCCGGCAGCAATCCGTCCATAGAGCGGGAGTTGCACCGATTCCGCAGCTTCCGCCATATGGGCGCCAACCAAGGAAAACTCGCCTTCGATAACTTTTGGTTTGAATGACGTCGTTACCTGATCTCGGGCCGCGGGCTTCGCCGGCATGGCGTTTTCAGGCAGTTTCAGCACTTCGAGGGCACGGGCCCGGTGGGCGAGGCGGCGGATGAAACCGCGTTCCTCAAGCCCGGTAATCAGGCGGTGAATGCCCGACTTCGATTTCAGTCCGAGTGCGGCCTTCATTTCATCAAATGAGGGAGAGACACCGTTGTTCTTGAGTGACTCATCGATGAACATCAGCAGTTCGTACTGTTTTCGTGTGAGCATTTAGCGGCTCCCGGCCAGCCGACACCCAAGATTTAGAGATCATCCAGGGATCAGAAGTGGAACAAAATAAAAACAATCGTTGATTGTTCTACTTAGGTTCTCATTTTCTGTCAACAGGATAAACGCTGCAAATTGCGCATTAGTCTAGAATTTCGACAATGAAATGCCGAGCGGTACGATCCTGACGATATCCCCGGCCTTTGCTTCCGGCGCACCGATCTCGCGCATAACCAGACAGTCCGCATCGGCGAACAGGGCCATCATGGAACTGTCCTGACGCTCAAAGGGGGTTGCCGTCGGCAAATCGTCTTCGCTCGGTGTCAGGCTGGCGCGCATGAAATCGAGCCGTTTACCGTTGGCTTTCAGATCGCAGCCAAGCCGGGCAGCCTGATACAGCGGTGCGGATTTAATACCGAGCATCTTTTCAATTGCGGCTTTCAGGAAAATGGCCGCTGTCACCCCGGTAGAAACAGGGTTTCCGGGCAGACCGAGCAGATAGGTTTCGCCGATACGGCCGAATATCAGGGGTTTCCCGGGCCGCATGGCGATCTTGTAGAACCCGAGTTCCAATCCTTCATCGCCGAATACCGACTGCACCAGATCGTGATCGCCGACACTGGCACCACCGGACGTCACCAGTATGTCGAAACCTGCGGCGTCCTTGAGGCGGTCACGCAGACTTTCAGGTTTGTCTTCGGCAATACCGATGGATGTGCCGATGGCTCCCATGACCTCGGCATACGCAACAAGAGCAACGGAATTGGAACTGACGATCTGATCAGGGCGGCGGGGCGCCCCCGGCATGACGATCTCGTCACCAGTCGACAGCACGGCGATGCGCGGTTTACGGCGCACCCGGACCCAGGTCGCACCGGCGGCGGCGGCCAGACCGATATCCCGTGCGCTCAGGACACGTCCAGCCCCCAGCAATGTCTTGCCGGCAGCAAAATCCAGACCTTCGGGCCGCACCCACTCACCGGGGGAGGCCGCTTCGTTGATCGTAATTTGATCGCCATCGGCGGTGGTGTCTTCCTGAATGACTATGCTGTCCGCACCGTTCGGCAAGGCACCACCGGTAAAGATACGCGTGCATTCACCGGGACCGATTTGCCCATCGAAAACGTGCCCGGCAGCCGCTTCACCAACCTGCGTCAGCGTGACGGGCACCGATGCCGCATCTTCGGCACGCACGGCATAGCCGTCCATGGCGGAAACCGCCTGTGGCGGGTGGCTGACGGTGGCGATGACGTCTTCAGCCAGCACCCGGCCGAGCGTATCGGTTATGAATATTTCCTCGGTGGCGAGCGGCGTGATGCCGCTGCGGATTTTGTCGAGCGCAGCTTCGATGCTGAGCATTTATTGCGCCTCGAACGTGCCGGACTTGCCGCCGGATTTATGGGTCAGGCGAATATCCGAAATGCGCATGCCACGGTCGACGGCCTTGCACATGTCATACACCGTCAGCGCGGCGACAGAGCATGCCGTCAGCGCTTCCATTTCGACCCCGGTCTGCCCCTTGAGCTTGCAGGTTGCCTCGATATCGACGGCGTTGCGTTCCGGATCACAAACCAGGTCGACCCTGACCGACGTCAAGGCCAGCGGATGACACAACGGGATCAGGTCCGGGGTTTTCTTGGCGCCCATGATACCGGCCAACTGTGCAACCGACAGCACATCGCCTTTTTTGACACCACCCTGCATGATTTTGGAGAGCGTTTCCGCCTGCATGTAGATGCTGCCCCTGGCGGTGGCCACCCGTTCCGTATCCGCTTTGTCGGATACATCGACCATGACCGCGTTCCCATCAGCGTCGATATGCGTGAATTCCGCCATTTAAGCTGCCATTTCCGGGTCGAGAAGGGCGCGGGTTGCCGCCGTCACATCGTTTTCCCGCATCAGACTCTCGCCGATCAGGAAACACCGGGCGCCGACACGGGACATACGATCCAGGTCGGCACGTGTGAACAGGCCACTCTCGCAGACCATGATACGGTCATCTGGAACATGTGCCGACAAGGCTTCGGTCGTGGCGATGTCGACTTCCAGGGTCTTGAGGTTCCGGTTATTGATCCCGAGCAGGGGCGTTTTCAGCTTCAAGGCGCGCTCAAGCTCTTCGGCATTGTGCACTTCGACGAGAACGTCCATCCCGTATTCGACGGCGCAGGCTTCCAGTTCTGCGGCTTCCGCATCGGAAAGAGCGGCCATGATCAGCAGAATACAATCCGCCCCAAGCGCACGGGATTCCGGTATCTGATACGTATCGACCATGAAGTCCTTGCGCAGGACCGGCAGTGTCACGGCATCCCGGGCGGCAACCAGAAACGCATCATCACCCTGAAAATAAGGGTTGTCCGTCAGGACACTCAGGCACGCGGCGCCGCCGGCTCCATATGCACGGGCCAGGGACGGGGGGTCGAAATCGGCGCGAATAAGCCCCTTGGACGGGGATGCTTTCTTGAGTTCCGCAATCAGCCCATACCCACCAGTATCCATTTTCGTACGCAGGGCATCGATAAAACCACGCGCCGGTGCCTGTGTACGGGCAGCCGCCTCTACATCAGCAAGGCTTCTTGCGGCCTTGCTGGCAGCCACATGCTCGCGCTTTTCGGCACAGATTTTTGCCAGAACGTCACTCATATCGGGTCCCAAATTTCAACGCGTCAGGAATTCGTGATCGCAACTAGCTTGTCCAGCGCAGCACGTGCCGCACCATCGTCAATGGACTTCGCCGCCAATGCCACGCCATCCTTCAGATCACGGGCCGCACCGGCCACGATCAGCGATGCGGCGGAATTATAAAGCACGATGTCGCGATAGGGGCCGGGCACCCCGGCCAGAAGCTCGCGGATGGCTTCTGCGTTCGCTTCGGGATCGCCACCTTTCAGGTCTTCGGGCGATACCGTCGGCAATCCGGCATCTGCGGGCGAAACCTCGAATTCGGTGATCTTACCGTCTGCAAGCTGGCAAACATAGCTCGGACCGGTCGTCGAAAGTTCATCCAGACCATCGGCACCGTGAACGACCCATGCGGCTTCACAGCCCAGATTGGCCAGCGTTTCCGTCATCGGCCGCAGCCAGTCCCTGGAAAATACACCGGTGAACTGGCGTTTGACGTTCGCCGGATTGGAAAGCGGACCGAGCACATTAAATATCGTCCGCACCCCCATCTCGACACGGACAGGACCAACGAAACGCATGGCGCTGTGGTGGCGCGGCGCCATCAGAAAACCGATACCTGCTTCGGCAATGGCTTTTTCAATAACCGGGAATTCGGCGTCCAGATTGACACCCAGCGACGACAAAACATCGGCTGCGCCGGATTTCGAAGACAGTGCGCGGTTGCCGTGCTTGGCAACGGGGATTCCGGCACCGGCAACGACAAATGCCGCCCCAGTTGAGATATTGTAAGTTCCGGAAGCGTCGCCGCCGGTCCCGACCACATCCATGGCGTTTTCCGGCGCCTGGATCGTGGTCATCTTGGCACGCATGGTGCGTACTGCACCGGTGATTTCATCGACGGTTTCACCACGTACCCGCAGCGCCATCAGCAACCCGGCGATCTGCGCCGGTGTTGCTTCACCGGACATGATGATTCCGAATGCGGCTTCCGCTTCACCGGCATCCAGACTTTCCCCGGCAGCGACCTTGTTGAGGATAGGTTTCATGGCATCGCTCATCAGGCGGCCGCCTTATCACGAGTCATGTCGATGAAGTTCCTGAGAATATCATGTCCGTGTTCGGAGGCGATGCTTTCCGGATGGAACTGCACGCCATGAATCGGCAGCGCAGCGTGGCGAATACCCTGAATCGCACCGTCTTCGCTGTGAGCAATGGCAATCAGGCTGTTGGGCAGCGTCTCGGGATCGATGGCCAGCGAATGGTAACGCGTTGCCTCAATCGGAGAGGGCAGGCCGCGGAAAACGCCGGTGCCGTCGTGAGTAATCGACGACATCTTGCCATGCATCGGTTTCGGAGCTCGAACGATCTTGCCCCCAAAAGCCTGACCGATGGCCTGAAAACCAAGACACACACCGAATACAGGCACCTGACGCTCGGCGGCGGCGGCGACCAGATCTAGACATATACCAGCTTTGTCCGGATCGCACGGCCCCGGTGAAATGACAAAGCCTTCTGCGCCGGATGACATGGCCTGATCGACGGTAATCTCGTCATTTCGGCGCACAACGACCTCAGCCCCCAACTCGCCCAGATAATGCAGCAGGTTGTAGGTAAAACTGTCGTAATTATCGATCAGCAGAAACATGGTCCGCCCCCACCCAAAACGAAGGCGCAGATTGCATCGCAAACCCACAAGGGTCAAGACAACCGCTCCCGAAAGGGCCAAGTTATCTCAAAGCGTTAGGTCATCAAGAATAAACCTAGACGGCGCGGCGGCGCTCGGCGTGACCATGATTATGCGATGCACGGCGGCGGCGGTCGGGACCAAAGAAATCGCCGACACGGATGAATGGCCGCGGGTTTTCGATCACACTGCAAAGACGCGAATAAATGGTCTTTGCCGAGATCGGCTTGGCAAGAAATTCGGTCATGCCGTTATCGCGGGCGAAACAGACGTGACGCAGTTCCGTATTTGCGGTGACAACGACGATCGGCGCATACGGGTTCGGCGTATCCAGCGCCTGACGAATCTGGCGCAGAAAAGCCATGCCATCGAGATCCGGCGTCCAGTCGCACAGCACGATGTCCGGCGCATTGTCACAAAAATATTTGTAGGCTTCCCGAGGGTCGGGCGTGGAGAAAACGGTGGCGACGCCAAATTCTGTAAAAACATCCGTGAGAATCTTGCGAACAAGCAAATGCTTCTCAAGAACCAGAATATTCAGCTGGCTAAGATCATAGGACTTCATCTTCTCTTCCCTCGTAGAACTCAATTGTCCTTCATATACGCAACCGGCCTGAACGAAACCTGACAGTGTGAATGATTATACTGACTTATAGCGATTTTTTAACCATACATACGATTGACCAGCTGCCAGCAGTGCTTTAGGCAAACTGCGTTACGTTCCCCAATGCAACGGAAACGCCGCGTGGCCGCAGAACCCACCAAAAATCCGTCATCCAGACACGGGAAGCTCTCGGGCTGGCCGCGTCCGCAAAATACGATTGCCAAAAGGATCGGCCTGACCCCGCTTCGTATGGCAATCCTGATCGTTATGGCATTGGGAGGAATTTTCGGCGGTTACTACCTTGGCAAAGAGGTTGCACCCGCCCCAAAAAAGCCTGCAGCCACGCAAAAAGCCTCCACGCCACAGCATCCCCCCGACACTCACAGCGGAGTATACGAGGAATCTCTGCCGCGCGATATCATTATTGAAAGCGGCGGCGTCCTTAAGCGAATCGCCTTGCCCGAACCCGAAGCGGAAATCGATCTGGGCAATGGTTCCCATGCCCTGGAAGCGATGTCATCAAAGAAAGGTGAAGCTGCTGCAACGCCGGAAAGCAATCCGGTATCAACAGAAAAACCCCAGGTATCGGCTGAAACTGAAGGCACCATTAAGGATCCCGGCACGCCCGCCGAAGCAAATTCGGACAGCACAGTCGAAAAGATCAGCAAACCGCTTGAAACAGCCAGATTGCCCGATCCTCGTCCATTACCTGCAATGCCAGAAAATATTGCCGAATTACAGAAGACCCGCGGCGATCATCTGCCGGCCTGGCAACGGTACGCCCTGCCGGTCCAGCGCAGCGGCAAACCCCGGATCGTAATCGTGATTGACGATGTGGGTCTCGACAAACGCCGTGCACGGCGCACCGTCGCGCTGCCGGGTCCATTGACCCTGTCATTTATGGCATATGCGGAAGATTTGCCGAAACAGGCTGAAATGGCACGCAAGTCCGGCCATGAACTTATGCTCCATGTGCCGATGGAGCCCAGTTCTTCGACCATCAACCCGGGCCCGAATGTGTTGCTCAGCGGCATGCCCAAGGATGAACTTCAAAAGAACATCGACTGGAACCTTGATCAGATGAGCGGCTATGTGGGTATCAACAACCACATGGGCAGCCGCTTCACCGCCGATACGGACAGCATGAGAGTCGTCATCGCGACTTTGAAGGCGAGAGGCTACCTGTTTCTCGACTCGGTAACGTCAGGCCGATCCGTGGCTCATGATGAGGCCCGCGACGGCGGCATTCCGTTTGCTGTCCGCAACGTTTTTCTCGATCATGAAGACGATCCTGACGCAATCCGCCAGCAACTGCGCCATACCGAGCAGATTGCCCGAAAGACAGGGCTGGCGATCGCCATCGGTCATCCCCGAGACAACACTGTCGATGCACTCAGGGAATGGTTACCGAGTCTGAAAGAAAAGGGATTTCAGCTTGTGCCGATTTCAGCAGTGGTCAGGGTCGCGACGAAATAAGGTTCAGCCCGAGAACTTCACCGAATCCTCGGCGGCACGCACAAGGGCACGGGCCTTATTGACGGACTCCTGAAACTCGAACTCGGGATCACTGTCAGCAACGACGCCGCCACCCGCCTGAATATACAGTGTTCCATCCTTTATGACGCCGGTTCTGAGCGCAATGGCGGAATCCATGTCCCCATTGGCACCGAAATAGCCGATGCATCCCGCATAGACACCCCGGCGGGCAGGTTCGACCTCGTCAATGATTTCCATGGCCCGGATTTTCGGTGCGCCGGAAACGGTGCCGGCCGGGAACCCCGCGAACAGGGCATCCAGGGCATCCTTGCCGTCGGCCAGATCGCCTTCGACGTTCGATGAGATATGCATCACGTGCGAGTAGTACTCGATGGTGAATTTTTCCGTCGGCGCGACCGTGCCGATCTTGGCGACACGTCCGACATCGTTCCGCCCGAGATCAAGAAGCATCAGATGTTCGGCAAGTTCCTTCGGATCGCTGAGCAGGTCTTCGGCCAGTGCCTTGTCTTCTTCTGCCGTAGCGCCACGCTTGCGCGTCCCGGCCAGGGGGCGCAGCGTAATCCGCCCGTCACGCACACGTACCAGAATTTCCGGGCTGGACCCGACCACCTGAAAATCACCGAAATTCAGGAAATACAGATACGGCGAGGGGTTCAGCCGCCGTAACGAGCGGTAAAATGCAAATGGCGGCAGTTTGAACGGCACGCTGAAGCGCTGTGACGGCACCACCTGAAAGGCATCACCCGCGTTGATGTACTCAACACATTTCCGCACGGCGTCATGAAAAGCTTCTCGCGTCATGTTCGACGTCGGCTCCAACGTCACGACTTCTGCTTCATTGCTGGCACGCGGCAGGGAAATATCGCGGGCCAGATTTTCCACCGTCGTGGCGATCCGGGCCTCGCCTGCGGCGTATGCCGTCGCGGCATCGACGCCATCCGCCGGCCAGATCGGCGTGATGATAAAGACGGAATCCTTTAAAGAATCGAAGATCGCCATGACCGTCGGACGCAGGAAAATACTGTCGGGAACGCCGATTGTGTCCGGGTTGTCATCCGGCAGGCGTTCGGCCAGCCGCACCATGTCATAGGACATATACCCAACTAGGCCTGATGCCATTGGCGGCAGATGATCGGGTACGTCAAACCGGCACTCATTGACGAGCGCGCGAAGCGACGCCAGTGCGCCGTCCTTTTCAGCAACCGGGCAGGGGGAAAAGCGCTCGGGATCGCTCAGCGCATTTCGGTTGATTTCGGCCCCGCCCGGAAAACAGCGCCAGATCAGATCCGGATCAAACCCGATGATCGAATAGCGGCCCCGCATGGCGCCGCCTTCAACGGATTCCAGAAGGAAGCTGTTGGGCCGTTCCGCCGCCAGTTTGAGCATCGCCGATACCGGTGTCTCCAGATCGGCTATGATCTCGGACCACAGAACCTGAGTCTTGCCGCTCTCATACAGCCGGCGGAAGCCATCGTAATCAGGCTGAATTTTCATCGTGCCGTCCCGGTCAGAGCGGCTGGTTCGGATCAAATCGGCCCGGTTTGATCACTGCATTGTAAACACGCTGATTGATCTCGACACCAAGCTCGCTCCGCATCGCCTCGATCATCTGGGCAGACAGATCACGTCCGACATCCTGATCCAGCAAACCGTCCATTTCGGTGACGCTCATGGTGTCACTTCCATCTGACGGTGCATTGACGTCGAGCAGATGAACAACCGCATAATCATCACCGATGCGGGCAATACCGGCCTTGTTCGGCTGCAGTTCGAAAACCTTGGCGATCACGGAGCTTGATGCCTTGTCCCGGTCTCCCCTGGTGATCGGTCCAACGGTTTCAATCGATGCCGGCACAATACCCGCAAGCGTTTTGAAACCCGTCCCGCCGTCAACAAGTTGCGCCAGTTCCTTGGCCTGCGCTTCCGCGCTCTTGATCCGCTGCTGTTCTTTCCACGCGGCAATGACCTCCTCACGCACATCGGCCAACGGCTTCAGGGCAGGGGCGATGACATTATCGACACGCACCATGAAGAAGCCTTTGTCGCCGGCTTCCGTCAGTTCGCTCTCGATCCCCTGTTCAGCAGCGAAGGCCACCGGCAGGAGACTGGCAAGATCGGGCAGTCCGGCAGCTGCCGCACCGCCTGGCGCTTTTCCATCACGATCCACGGCCTCAATGGTGACCGCAGGTGAGCCGACGCTGGCGCCGGCTTCCTCGAGCGTTGCACCGCCGCCGATCTGGTCCTCGAACCGGGTCGACAGGTCATAAAGACCATCGATCGCGTGCTCGCGTTTAACGATTTCCGCCAATTGATCGCGAACCTCGTCCAGGGACTTGGTAAAGCCCTTGTCGATTTCCGTGACTTTAAGAATATGCCAGCCAAGCGGGGACTTGACCGGACCGGCAATGGAACCACTATCCACTTCAAAGGCTGCAGCTGCGAGATCGGGCAACAGACCTTCACGGGTCACCGACCCCAGGTTAACGGCCGCCGGCTCCATTTCCGCAAAGTCGGTTGCCACTTTCATGAAGTCCTGGCCTTGAAGCAGCATTTGCGCGGCTTCCGTTGCTTTCGCTTCATCCGTCAAAACGATCTGCTGGATGGTCCGCTGTTCAGGCTTGATGAAGGATTGCGCATTGGCATCGTAGGCCGCCTGCAGTTCCTCGGGCGTAGCTGCGACATCATCCATCAGCAGTTTCGGATCAAGATGCACATACGTGATCTTGCGGTATTCCGGCGCCGTGAAGCGCTGCGGCTGATCGTCATAGACCTTCTTGATCTGCTCGTCCGTCGGTGTACCGGGATCGGCCTGATCGCTGGCCGAGATCAGCAGCGTCTCGGCAGTCCGTTTTTCGAAGCGGAAGGAACGTAGCATCTCGGTCATTTTCCTGGGCGCGGCAGGGGAATGATCAACGGCGCCGACAAGCTGGCGCAAGGCGATATCCGCTCTCACACGTTCGATATAGACCTGTTCCGGAAATCCGTTCGCACGCATCACTTCATTGAACCGGGTACGGCTGAACTTGCCGTCGAACCCCTGGAATGCCTCATCACTTTGAATGGCGCGCGTGACCTGATCGTCGGATACCAGCAGGCCCAGGCTTTCCGCCTTTTCGGCAAGCGCGGCGTCATTGATCATCCGTTGCAGGACGGCGTTACCGATGCCGAGCCCGACAAGCTGTTCCTCCGACAGGGCGCTCCCGAAGCTCTGGCGCAGGCGCTGCGTTTCCCGGCTCAACTCGTAATCGAATTCAACGGGATCGATGTCATGATCGCCGACACTGGCCACGGACAGCTCCGACGCCCTGGTGATGAGGATGTCCTCGATGCCCCATGCGGCAAAGCTGATGATCAGTAGCCCGGCCAGGGCCTTGACGACGATGGATGCCGTTTTGCTGCGGATCGCTTGGAGCATGCCTAAAATTCCCAGTATCTTCGTTGTGTCTGCGTTTACATCTTAAGTGGTCGGCAAATTGCCGGACCGCCACCCCATTGCCGCCCAAATACCTTGAATTGGCACATCCCGATGGCGGCGGCATATTAGGGAACGGGGAAGGGGGCGGCAATAGCGCGTTGGCGAATTGAAGCCATCGGATCGCCGTGGTAATTAGCTTACGCTTTTCAACAATTCAGGGGACATACGAATATGGCTGCTCGCACCACTTTGATTGCCGGAAACTGGAAAATGAACGCCAGCGGTGAAATGGCGGAAACGCTGACCGATGGCCTGGTTGCCTGGCAGGGTGGTGGCGATGTCGAAATGCTGATCTGCCCGCCGTTTCCGTATCTGGGTCCCGTCGGCGCCATGATCTCGGAGAGCAACATCATGCTGGGCGCACAGACCTGCCATCCGAACGCGTCCGGTGCCCACACCGGGGATGTGGCGGCGGAAATGCTTGCCGATCTCGGCTGCAGTTACGTCATCGTCGGTCATTCCGAACGCCGGGCCGATCGCGGTGAGACCGACTCCGCTGTCTGCGCTCAGGCGGTTGCCGCCCACCGCGCCGGTCTGACGGCCATTGTCTGCGTCGGCGAAACAGAAGCCGAGCGCGATGCCGGAAAAACCCTGGACGTCGTCGGAGCACAACTTGCCGGGTCACTGCCGGACGGCTGCACGGCGGAAAATCTCGTTGTCGCCTATGAGCCTGTCTGGGCCATCGGCACCGGCAGGACGCCGACATCTGACGACGTGCAGGAAGTCCATGCCGCCATCCGTGCCGCGCTCGCGTCACGTTTCGGCGAAACCACGGCGAACGGCGTGCGTTTGCTGTATGGCGGCTCCATGAAGCCGTCGAATGCGGCTGAACTGCTGGCGCTTGCGGATGTCGACGGCGGCCTGATCGGTGGCGCCAGTCTCAAGGCCGAAGATTTTACAGCCATCGCCGACGCGGCGGGCTGACTCCGTTCACGTCACCGGAGAGCACTATGGGATTTTCATCCACTACGGCACCGTCATTCCGGCGAAGGCCGGAATCCAGTTTCTCCCGCCAGCCTTGACCCCGGCCGGAGCCTGTCCCGGGCCAGACCCGGGGCCGGGGTGACGAGAGGACAAATAGGCAATGTGTTGCGCCTGCTGAATCGTGTTGGCGGCGCGTGGGCGCTACGTTCTGCAAGGTTGCCTCCAGAAGCTCCTTGGCCTGATCCGGTGATCGTTCGTGGACTTGGCCGATCAGATCCGCAACCTCTTGGACCGCCTTCTCACCATCGGTATTGATGGCATCGACGGTGAAGATCGGGAGATCGCCGACCGTGGTGCGGCGTTTCAGCGCATCCGCCGTGCGCCGGTTGGCGGCGATGGCCGCGTCGGAGAGTGTGATGTTTTTTCCATCCGCTACGGCACCGTCACCTCGGCGAAAGCCGGGGTCCAGAGCATCCGAGGGAGTTGGATTCCCGCCTGCGCGGGAATGACGAGAGGAACTAAGGAGCTGCTCGTTCAGCACCTTGCCTGCCCCACCAACAACCTGACCGACGATCTTCGTCAACCCGCATTCACGGCCTGTCTGGCCTCATACGCCTGTTGCCGTGCATCGATGTTGGCTTTGCGCTGTGCGGCGGCCTGCTGCTCACGCTGGCGACGGCGTTGCTCGGCTTCCTCGTGCCGGGCGCGGGCCTGGGCACGTTCGGCATCGTCACGGGCTTTCTCCAATCGGTGACGGTCCTGCGCCTTGCGATAATCGGAGCGGGAATCATCGCTCAGGTTCGCCTTCACCCGTGCCTCGGCGTCGGCGACGGCGTTCTGTTTATTGCCGACGCGAAGTTCGGCGTTCAGAGCGGCATCGCCCGTTGCCGGGCGCGACCCCGAATTGCCGGTCGCCGGTTGTGCCGGTGCCGGTTTCATGAAACCCTGACCGGCAAGACGCGAGAACGTCCGTTTCGTCGGCCCGCCCGGATTGACCAGTCCGTCGCGTTTGAGGGCCCCGACCATGCGTTCCTGTGCGCCGATGACCCCCTTGAAGAGGGTTGCATCGGCGTGATCTTGCGGTGCCCGGATAGATCCCGGATCGGGTCCAGGACATATCCCGACTTGGGCCGGGACAAGAAAAAGTCCCGGGATGCAGGCGCACTGCTCCCCGGGACTTGAGTATCTTATAAAATTAAACCTATCCGAGAGTCAAGGTGACCAATTCGTGCACACTAGCCATTTCCGCACGTCCCGGACCATGTCGCGATAATGTTGCGCACAGGCAGGAAAGGGCCCATATGAAATCCGGGCTGGTCAAAACCCGCTTAAGCCGTTAGAACACGCCCCGTTCAAAGGTCCAGGAGACGAACGCACTATGGAAACGGTTGTCCTCGTCATTCATCTGATTCTCGCCATCGCTTTGGTGGCAGTGATCCTCATGCAACGCTCCGAAGGCGGCGCACTCGGCATGGGCGGCAGCGGCGGCGGTGGCGGCGGTGGTTTCATGTCCGGCCGCGCAGCAGCCGATGTATTGACGCGCACGACCGCCATCCTGGCGACCTGTTTTATCATTACCAGCATCGTTCTCGCGATCATGGCGAGCCAGGGCCGCGAATCGGGATCGATTTTGGATCAGACACCGGCGCCGTCATCGACGCCGAGCGCCCCGTCGAGTACACCGACGGTGCCGCAGCCGACCACCCCGACACCGCAAAACTGATGAAAAATCAAAGCCTCAGACCCTCCGGCCCGATCTGGCCGGAGGTGCCTCCGCGTGTGCGTGATTTGCACGGTTGGCAGACCGCTCTGTTGATGTATGGTGTCCGCCCATGACGCGATTCATTTTTATCACAGGCGGCGTGGTCTCCTCCCTCGGAAAAGGTCTAGCCTCCGCAGCACTCGGTGCGCTTCTTCAAGCGCGCGGGTTCAAAGTCAGGCTCCGCAAACTGGATCCTTATCTCAACGTCGATCCGGGCACCATGAGCCCGTATCAGCATGGCGAGGTGTACGTCACCGATGACGGGGCGGAAACCGACCTCGACCTCGGACATTACGAACGCTTCACCGGTGTCGGGGCGAAAAAGTCCGACAACGTGACGACGGGCCGCATCTATTCCGACGTCATCGCCAAGGAACGCCGGGGCGATTACCTTGGCGCAACGATCCAGGTCATTCCGCACGTCACCGATGCCATCAAGAACTTCGTGATCTCCGATCTTGAAGACGAGGATTTCATCCTTTGCGAGATCGGCGGCACCGTCGGCGATATCGAAGGATTGCCGTTCCTCGAAGCGATCCGCCAGCTCGGCAACGATCTGGGGCGCGAACGGGCAATGTATCTGCATCTGACGCTGATCCCTTATATTGCGGCGGCGGGCGAGTTGAAGACCAAGCCGACCCAGCATTCGGTCAAGGAACTGCTGTCACTGGGCATTCAGCCGGACATGCTGCTGTGCCGGTCCGAGCATCCGCTGCCGGACGGCGAACGGCGCAAGATCGCACTGTTCTGCAACGTCCGTGAGGATGCGGTCATTCAGGGCCTCGACGCCAAGAGCATCTATGAAGTGCCGATCAGATATCACGAAGAAGGCATGGATGACGTTGTCTGCCGGCATTTTGGGATTAAGGCGCCGCAACCCGACCTGACCACCTGGAAAGACATCCACGTCCGCAAGACCAAGCCGGAAGGCGAGGTTTCGATTGCCGTCGTCGGCAAGTACACCGGTCTGCTGGATGCCTACAAGTCACTGTCGGAAGCACTCGATCACGGCGGCATCGCCAACAACGTGAAGGTCAACTTCAACTGGATCGACAGCCAGATCTTCGAAGGCGACACGCCGCTCGAGTATCTCGAGGACACGCACGGCATTCTGGTGCCCGGCGGCTTCGGCGAACGCGGTGCTGAGGGCAAAATCCTCGCCGCCAAGTTCGCGCGTGAACGGGGCATTCCTTACTTCGGCATCTGCTTCGGTATGCAGATGGCCGTCATCGAAGCCGCCCGAAATCTGGCCGGCATTTCAGACGCCAGCTCCACCGAATTCGGTGAAACGGACGAGCCCGTTGTCGGTCTGATGACCGAATGGCTGAAGGGCAATGCGCTCGAGAAACGCAAATCAGACGGCGACTTGGGCGGCACCATGCGCCTTGGTGCCTATGATTGTGAACTGGCCGAAAACAGCCGCGTACGCAGCATATACGGGCAAAGCGATATATCGGAACGGCACCGTCACCGCTACGAGGTGAACACCGACTACCGTGAGCGGCTGGAAGCGGCGGGAATGAAATTTTCCGGCATGTCGCCGGATGGGATTCTGCCGGAAATCGTCGAGTATCCGGATCATCCCTGGTTCATCGGCGTGCAGTTTCACCCGGAACTGAAATCCAAGCCGTTCGACGCACATCCGCTGTTCACGTCGTTCATCCGCGCCGCTGTCAATCAGTCGCGGCTGGTTTAGAGCAAACACTGTCATTCCCGCGAAAGCGGGAACCCAGAAAAATATGCCGAACCCATTGCCTGGGTCCCCGCTTTCGCGGGGATGACGGAATGGAAAACCAAGCAAAACCCTTTCCCCAAGTGGCGTTAGGCGCTATCAGAATGCCATGAGCGAACAACACACCGTCAACGTCGGGCCTGTGAGCCTTTCCAACCAGAAGCCGCTCGGCATCATCGCCGGGCCGTGCCAGTTGGAAACACGCGAACACGCCCTGGAAATCTCAAATACCCTGATGGAGCTGGGCAAAAAGCTCGGCATCGGCATCATCTACAAGACGTCCTACGACAAGGCCAACCGCACCAGCCTCAAGGGCCAACGCGGCATAGGCCTCGAAGAGGCGTTACCGATCTTTCGGGAAATCCGCGAGACGACCGGGCTGCCGGTGCTGACCGATGTACACGAAGCGGGGCACTGCGCCGTTGTCGCCGAAGCGGTCGACATCCTGCAAATTCCTGCATTTTTATGCAGGCAGACCGATCTTTTGCTGGCTGCCGGTCACACAAACAAGCCGATTAACGTCAAAAAAGGTCAATTTCTGGCCCCCTGGGACATGAAGAACGTGGTCGACAAGATCAAGAGCACCGGCAACGATCAGGTCACCGTCACCGAGCGCGGCGCCAGCTTCGGTTACAATACGCTGGTAACCGACTTCCGCGGTCTGCCGACCATGAAAAACGATACCGGATGCCCTGTCGTCTTTGATGCCACACATTCCGTGCAGCAGCCGGGCGGGCAGGGATCAAGCAGCGGCGGGCAGCGGGAATTCGCTCCCGTGCTGGCACGGGCCGCCGTATCACTCGGTATTGCCGCCGTCTTCATGGAGACGCATCAGGATCCCGACAATGCACCTTCCGATGGTCCGAACATGATTCCGATCAACAGATTAGAAGGTGTTCTCAAGGATCTGATGGCGTTCGACGCCCTGGCAAAATCCAGCCCGGCACCGGAAAACCTTGCCGCCGGCGGCTGAGTTTTTTTTCCCAATTCCAGCCCTTACCCGACCGGACAAGTCACCTTCTAGAGCTGATTTACTTATAGAATTTTGGACATTTCTAAACTATTATCCGACTGGTTTACTATGGAATCCATGGCTGATACCATTCAACCCAGTTCGTAGTTGATAGGATAGGACGTTTGTTGCTGGCCTCGTTTTGGCTGGTGCAGTCAAAATCGAAATTCTTTGCAAACAGACACAACCGGGAGTGGCATTCTGTCAAATCCTTGCTTGCTAATCGTCGATGATGAGCCGGATATGACCGCATTCGTCAGCGATGTTGCCGAAGAAATGGGCTTTACCTGTGTCACCACCGCAAGTGCCAAGGAATGCCTGCAGCTTTATCAGTCCAGCAAACCGGCCGGCATCGTACTTGATGTGGTCATGCCGGATATGGACGGGATCGAACTTATCCAGGCGCTGGTGAAACTGAACTGCACGGCACCCATTATCGCAATGAGCGGATATCAGAAGATATACCTTGATATCCTTGAAACGCTGGCAAACGAACAGAACATCGTTGTCCTGGGGACACTGAGCAAACCGTTTCTGGCCTCGGATCTGGAAAAACTGCTGGCTCAAATCCTGGATTCACTCGAATAGGGGGAACGTTTGGACAAACGCCATGGTGCTCGTCATACCCTGAAGCGGTTTCCGGTAATTGCAAAGCTGACTGCAACATTGATTTCTGTGGTCGTGTTGGTCAGCAGCGTCGCCGTGGGTGTCCTCTATGACGCCGGTCTCAAGGATAAAAAACAAAGTCTGATAGCACTCGCTTCCGACGCTGCCGCATTGATCGACACAGCAGTCAGCATCGAAGCACGAGACGAAACGTACAATCCCAGGAATGAGCAGGAGTTCTCGGCGGTTACGATCGCCCGTGACACTTTCGGCGAACTAAGGGGCATAGGACATTCAGGTTCCGTCCTGATTGCGCAACGGCAGGGCCCTGACATTCTGGTGTTATTTCAGCAGGACTTCAGTGAACAAGCCGGAAAAAAGAATAACGGCGAATCTGAAAATGTCGTGATCGACGCCAATGCCGGGCTGGCAAAAGCCATCATTGCCGCGCTGCACGGCAAGACCGGTTCAATACTGCTGAAGCACAATGATTCACAAGTCATCACGGCCTTCGCGCCGATCCGCTCGCAAGGGCTCGCTTTCGTGGCCATGGCGCAACGTCAGGAATTCAATGCGCCGTTCGTCGCCGCCATCATGAACTCGCTTCTGTTCGGTATCGTTCTGACAGCTATCGGCGTGTATATCCTTTACCGTCAGACGGTCCCCGTTGTCGAACGGGTACAGGAAAGCGAGAACCGGTTTCAGGGATTCGCCGACACGGCGACGGAATGGTTCTGGGAAACCGGACCGAACCTGCGATTCAGGGTCATGGGCAAGGGCGGTCGCCTGGACGGAGTGGATGACCGGAACCGCTATCTGGGCCTAACCCGTCACGATCTGACGACCGAAGATACAAGCACGCAAAAATGGCGCGATCACCAGGAGGACATGTTGCAGCGCCGGCCCTTCGTGAACTTCCAGTACGAAGCCAATCTCGGCGGTAAAATCCGTACACTTTCCGTCACCGGCCTTCCGTTCTTCGATGAAAAGGGCGAGTTCAAGGGGTATCAGGGCACTGGACGGGATATCACCGATCTGACCACGCACAAGCACCGAATCGAGGAAGCCGAGGAACGGCTCAGACGCGCGTTTGAATCAATCACCATGTCGGTGATCGTCATCGACGAATTCGGTAAGATCGAATCATTCAACCCGCACTCGGAGAAGGTCTTCGGTTACGACAAATCCGAAGTCATCGGCAAGAACATATCGATCCTGATGCCCGAACCTGACCGCGGCCAACACGATCAATATATCCGGAATTACGTCCGCGGCGGTCAGCCGGCCATTATCGGCATCGGACGCGAGGTCACGGGTCTCCGTAAAAATGGCGAGCTGTTTCCCATGCATCTGGGCGTCGGTGAAATGATTTTGCGTGGAGAGCGGCATTTTGTCGGCTCGATCAATGATCTTTCCGATGCGAAGGCCCTGGAGCAGCAACTCAGACGGTCGCAGAAAATGGACGCAATCGGCCAGTTGACAGGGGGAATTGCTCACGACTTCAACAATCTGCTCGGTATTATCATTGGAAACCTTGATCTCATGCGGTCCAAACTGGATGAGGACGATAAAAACTTCCAGCGCATTGACCGATCGATCCGGGCTGCGGAACGCGGTGCCAAACTGACCAGCCGGCTGCTGAGCTTCTCGAGGCAGACACCGGATGCGAATGATCCGGTCAACGTCAACCAGACTCTGCGTGATCTCAAAGATCTTGTGCAACGTTCGATTACAGCCGAAATCGAGATTGAACTGATACTCGACGATAATGCAGGTCCGGCCCATATCAACAAAAGCGACTTCGAGGACGCACTGATCAACCTCTCTATCAATGCGCACGATGCCATGCCGAACGGCGGGATCCTGACCATCGAAACCAAGCGGTCACGGATTGATGAACACTCTACCGGCACGGTACTCCAGGTCCCTACAGGCGACTATCTTGAGGTTGCCGTTTCCGACAATGGTACCGGCATGACCCACGAAGTCATCAATCACATCTTTGAGCCGTTCTACACCACGAAAACCGACGGCAAGGGGACGGGGCTCGGCATGGCCATGGTATACGGTTTCGTCAAGCGTTCCCGGGGCACGATCTCGATCTATTCGGAGCTGGGGGTTGGCACGACCATAAAGCTCTACCTGCCATACGCGCCACAACACGCAACGGGCAATATCGCCGATGCCACTGTCGACGAGCGCATTATCCGCGGCGGCAATGAAACAATCCTGATTGTCGACGACGAACCGGATCTGGCGGAGATTGCTGCAACCATACTCGGGGAACTCGGCTATGAATGCATCGTCGTTTTCGATGCTCCAGCCGCGCTTAGCGTGCTTTCCAATCGCCGGGATATCGATTTGCTTATGTCGGACGTGATCATGCCCGGCATGAACGGCTTCGAGCTTGCCGGTATTGCCACGGAAAGAATGCCGTCGCTGAAAGTCCTGATGACGTCCGGTTATACCGGTAACACCTCCATGAAAAGCATCAGCGCCGGGAAGAACTATCCATTACTGCGCAAACCTTACAGCAATCGCGACGTCGCGATTGAGGTCCGCAAAGCACTCGACGCCTCCGATTTCCGGGAGTCCTGAGCCTCCGGATGCGCCGTGAAACTTTTACGGGATTGATCCGGCGTCAGGGGGTTGGTATCAGATAGTCGCTTGCGGCGGACACCGTCGGCACATTTTCCAAATTCCGTGATAACCGCCATTTTCAGAAGGCTTCCAACATGACAGCGATCATCGACATCACCGGCCGTGAAATTCTTGATTCCCGGGGCAACCCGACCGTCGAGGTCGACGTCCTACTGGAAACCGGTATCATGGGCCGGGCCGCTGTGCCATCAGGTGCATCGACCGGCAAGCATGAAGCTGTTGAACTGCGTGATGGCGACAAGAAGCGCTATGGCGGCAAGGGCGTCCTGAAAGCCGTCGCCGCGGTCAATAACGACATTTTCGAAGCCCTTGTCGGCGTCGATGTCGAGGAACAGGTCTTCATCGACAACGTGATGATCGAACTGGACGGCACCGCGAACAAGAGCAAACTCGGCGCCAATGCCATCCTCGGCGTGTCCATGGCCTGCGCCAAGGCGGCGGCTGAAGAATGCGGACTGCCGCTGTACCGCTCGATCGGCGGGGTTTACGCGCACGTCCTGCCGGTGCCGATGATGAACATCGTCAATGGCGGTGCGCATGCCGATAACCCGATCGATATCCAGGAATTCATGATCATGCCGGTCGGCGCGGACACCGTCGCCGACGCCATCCGCATGGGGTCGGAAATTTTTCAGCGCCTGAAAAAAGACCTGTCAGACGCGGGGCACAACACCAACGTCGGTGACGAGGGCGGTTTTGCGCCGTCCCTGAATTCAACGACCGAGGCGCTGGATTTCGTCATGAAGGCGATCAAGGGCGCGAAATACAAGGTCGGCGACGACGTGGTGCTGGCTATCGATGCCGCCTCCACCGAGTTCTACAAAAAAGGCAAATACGTGCTCGAAGGCGAGGGCAAGACGCTCGATGCCGCCGGGATGGTCAAATACTGGGCCGATCTGGTATCGAAATACCCGATTGCATCTCTCGAAGATCCGATGGCCGAAGACGACTGGGACGGCTGGAAGCTGCTGACCGACGAAATCGGCGACAAGGTCCAACTGGTGGGCGACGATCTTTTCGTCACCAACCCGCTGCGTCTGGCCGACGGCATCGAACAGGGGGTTGCCAACTCGATCCTCATCAAGGTCAATCAGATCGGCACCCTGACGGAAACACTGGAAGCCGTGAACATGGCACACCGTGCCGGTTACACGACGGTCATCTCGCACCGCTCCGGCGAAACCGAGGATGCAACCATCGCCGATATCGCGGTCGCCACCAACGCCGGCCAGATCAAGACCGGCTCGCTCAGCCGCTCGGACCGGCTGGCGAAATACAACCAGCTGATCCGGATCGAGGAAGAACTGGGACCGGTTGCCGTCTATCCGGGTGCCAACGCGCTTTTGTAAGTATCGTCATCCCAAACGCGATTTGGGATCCATGAATTTAGAAGGCCCCGGCAGGATTGGGGCCTTTTTTTATGGGTCCTGATTCGAGTTCAGGACGACGAAACCTGCATATCCGAATATCTCCGGTCAGCGGGGCTTATACGCTGGTGATGAGTAAACATTGAGCACATCAAACGAAGTAAATCTCGATAGATGCCTTTCACATATATTGCCATGCTCTATCAATTGAGTATAAAAATAATCATATATTATTAGAAAAACTCTTGAAAATACGATTATAGAATGCATTTGATTGAATATTAATTTTTGAAATTAGGGTAGATGACCGTTCGCATCAGTTGAAAAGGGTGCAAACAAGAATGAAAAAGAATTCGTATCGGCGTATTCCTTTGTCATATGCCCTTATTCTTATGTTCCTGTTGCTGAATGTTTTATTCATCGGCGGTATCATTACATACAATTATATTCATAACGGTAAAATCGCCTACAGTTTCAAATCTCAATCCATTACCAGCACCGCATACAAAATCCACGCACAAATCGATGATCTGTTTCAACCTGTCCATCAACTGACCGAACGGGCGCAGGAATTTGCATGGTCCGCGCTGGGTGAACCGTTCCCCATTGAATCGCGCATAAAAGTAGCGCAGATCATGCGCGCCAATCCGCAGATTTCATCCGTCTATTTTGCTGCCGGCGACAATGATTTCATTCAGATTTTATCCGTTCCGGACGGACGGCTTTTTGAGCGCGGGCTGCCGCAGCCCCCGGCCGGGGCCAGGTTCGCAATCCGCCACCTGCAGGGAAAGAGCGACACCCGGCGGCGCGAGATGTGGTCGTACTTTGACGGCGAGGCGCGGTTGATGGGGGAGATGGTTGACCGGGAAAATCTGTACGACCCGTACACTCGCCCCTGGCACATCGCCGCGATGCGCAGCGATAGCACCGTTATCTCGGACCCGTATCCCTATCTTTCCGTCAAATCCGTCGGCATTACCGCCTCACGGCGGATTGCCGGGTGGCGCGGCGGGGTTTTTGGTGTCGATCTTACACTGGAAAGCCTGTCTCACGCGCTTGATGAACTGAGCATCCTGGACCGCACCACCGCGCTTATTTTTACCGAAAACGGGGCCCTGCTAGCAAAGAACAGGTTATCCGATGGCGGTTTGGGCATTGCAGATCAGCATGAGGCCGTTGCAAACGTCACTGAATTGATAAACCCGGTTGCAAAAGCGCTGTATGCGCTCCTGCACGCACCCGATAGCAGAACTCACAATAGCGGTGCACAGGCGTCGGCATTCGCAAATGAGCTTCCGGCAGAGCCGGAAACGGAGGAGAACTGGAACGAGTTCACGATTAATCGGCTCGAGTATATCGCTCAGATCATGCCCTTGTCGCCGGATTTTGCCGTACCCACGTTTCTCGGATTTGCGGTACCAAAGCATGAATTGCTTAAAGATGTGGAGCAGATGCTCGAAAACAGTCTGTTTGTATCCATTGTCTTCCTTGCGGCGAGTATTTTCATCACGTCTTGCATCGCAAGGGCACTGACGGTGCCGATCTCCCAACTGGCAAAAGACACCCAGCGTATACAGCAGTTCGATCTCGACGATTCATCAACCGTCACCTCGACGTTTACGGAGCTTAACGATCTCGGTCATTCGATCGGAGCGATGAAGAAATCCCTGAAATGCTTCGCGCGATACATCCCCGTGAATATCGTCAGGAGACTTGTGCAGGATGGCTCGGAGCCGGTTCTGGGCGGGGATAACCGCGAAGTCACGGTCATGTTCACCGACGTAACCAATTTCACCAGTTATTCCGAGCTGATGAGCTCGTCGGATCTGATGCGAAAACTGTCTTCGTATCTGGACTGCCTGTCCAGGGAAGTCCGCGCGGAAGAGGGCATCGTCGACAAATTCATTGGTGATTCCGTCATGGCGGTCTGGAACGCCTTTGATGAGCAACAGAATCATACCTATCGGGCCTGTGTGGCCGCGCTTAAATGCTGTGCTGCAAACGACAGGCTGAATATGATGTGGGACAGTTATGGCTGGCCGGGCATGAACACGCGCTTTGGTCTGCACATGGGTGAAGCGGTCGTCGGCAACATCGGCTCGTCCGAGCGCATGGAACACACCACCATCGGCGCGACCGTCAACACCGCTGCCCGCATGGAGGGACTGAACAAAAAATACGGTACCCGCGTGCTTGTCAGTGAAACCGTATACGCGCGCGTACGCGATGAATTTCTGTTCCGTCCGATCGACAGGGTGGTCCCGAAAGGCAATTCAAAACCCATCGACGTCTATGAACTGATCGGTACGCTTCTGGAGTGCGGAACGATCACGGCAACGGATGAAGACAGGGGCCGCTGCTTACTTTGGCGGGAAATCTATGACCTGATTAGCGATTCCGAATGGGATAAGGCACTGATAAAGCTAAAGGCCTATCTGGATAAATTCCCTGATGACCTTGCCGCCCAACACCATATGGCGCAAATCCAAGGCGTAAATGCTGAGTTGTGATGCATGCGGGGCAGAGGCGCTTCACCAGATGGAGTTTCCCTTCGGAACAAGGTTTGCGCCATGCAACCGCCACACGCTGAGGAAAGAGCGAAACAAGCGCCTCGAGCCCACAACGAAAAAGGCCCGCCGAAGCGGGCCTCTTCCATCAGGTTCTTTTGGCCGTGATCAGGCGGCGGCTTTCGCCAGGGCCTGCTTGATGCGGCGCTTCACGCGAACGGCATTGGTGCTCAGTTTGCCGTCAGCGGTTTTCATCAGATAGACGTCGAGACCACCACCGTGTTCCACCGTGCGGATACCGTAAGCGGTAACACGGAAACGAACGCTCTCGCCCAGTGCTTCGGACCACAGCGAGGTGGTCTGCAGGTTCGGCAGGAAGCGGCGGCGCGTCTTGTTCATCGCGTGGCTCACGTTATTGCCGGTTTGGACAGTGCGCCCGGTCAGTTCACAGGTCTTGGACATTGTCTCGGTCCTTAATCTCGGGCGCAGCGCGCCACATAAACATCCGTAAAAAAAGCTGGACCGACACCAGTCACCCTGTACCGGCACGATCCGTTGGACGGTCTTTTAGGGGCTTCCCCCCATGTCGTCAAGCGTTCCTTGCAGGTTTTGATCCGCCGGGAAGGCTAAAATCATGCCTTCTGGCTTCAATCCATGATGCGCCATGCCCCGCGCCATTCATGGGGCGGCAGCCAGGTATCCCCTGAAAGCCGGGAAGCCAGGGAATTGGCGGTTTCCTCGGTCACGTCCTCCGGGACACGCTCGCGCAGATGCGAAACGGCTTTCTGCCAGAATGAATTGATGTCTTCGATCCGTTTGATCAGCGTTTCAGAGGCCGGGTCCCGGTCCTCATCTTCATTTGCCAGAATACCGCGTGCCTGCAGCAGCGCCATCCGTGCCTTACCCCAATGACCCTCAAGATACGCCTTCACCCCCTTGTCGAAAGCCATCAGGAACGGCACCGGCAGGGGCTGAATATCGACAGTATAGATGTCGGTGGCTTCCGGGTGCTCCGGGATCATGATGCGGTCAATTCGGCGGCACAATACGCGGCGGTCGGCGCTCAGGCAGTCGTAGAAATCACTGCTGACGAGAATCTGCGTGCCGTATACCTGATTCAGCGCTTCCAGCCGCGATGCCAGATTGACGTTGTCGCCGATAAGCGTTGAATCGGCCCGGTCGTCGTCCCCGACGGGGCCGGCCACGACAAGCCCCCAGTGCAGCCCGAAACGGGTATTGAAGCGGCGCTTGCCTTCCCAGCCCGGCTTGCCTTTGAAAAATTCCTCCCACACGCCACCGGCAACTTCCAGTGCTTCCGAAAGCTTGTGCATCTCGACGGCGGCATCGAACGCGGCATTGGCGCTGGTGCGCGGTTCGTGATTGTTGTGGAAGTAGGCAAAAATGCCTTCACCCAGAAACTTGTCGATATCACCGCCATGACGGCTGACACCGCGATTCATCTCGCCAAGATAAGTTTTGAGCACCGGCAGGATGTCTTTTTCAAGCTCGTGCGTCATGTCCTGAAAACCGGCCACATCGGTGAACATCAGTGCCACCGGTGAACGGGTCGGGATCACACGCTCGCCCTTGGCTTCAAGGAAAGCACGGCGGCTGATGAAGCGGCGCAGATTGGAAATGATCATGCTGATGGCTTCGATCAGCGTGTCGATTTCATTGAGATGACGGCCTTCGCTTTCGGCTTCCTCGGCACGGCGCTGAATGATCGCGTCGGCGTCCTCAAGACCCGGAATTTCCCGCATTTTGCCGAGGATGACCTGATTGGCCTCATGCAGGCGGTCCATGAAGACCTTGCCGACACGCGCGACATTACGCTCTGCCTTCCAGCGCACGGCATAAATCATCGCCGCATAGATAATGACTTCAAGAACTGGGTCGCTGATATGCAGATATGTGCCGATGGAAAAATCACCGAGCATGCTGATCAGGAGCAGAATCCCGACCGCATACCAGGCATCATCGCGCCCCATCGAGCTAAGCATTTCCGCACCCAGCACGGTTTCACGGGCACCGACCTTCTGGACCAATCCGACCTTGGCAACAGCACGTACGGTCCTGAGTATCCGCAACACCCGCGGGTTGGCGATGCTCAGATCACCGGCCATGAACGATGCGCCGGTCGCACCGACAGCCAGAATGTTGATCCACGCCGCCGGCGTTTTGAAATACCGCATCCCGTAGGCGAGGGCGCCGACACAGATATCGAACACGAAGAAAATACCCATCAGGGCTTCGACCCAGCGCGCGGCTTCCACCGACCAGATCAGCTCGGTACCACCGCTGAGCATTTCCAGAAACGCTGCCACGGGCGCAAAGAACACCGCTAGATAGGTCGCTGCCAGGTTCAGCCGCTCATAACCTTCGTTTTCGGCGAGCTTCAGCCAGAATCCCTTTTCCGGCTCTTTGCTTTCCCCGGGAGCGGGTGCTTCATGGCTTAGCGGAATACGGCCGAACAGCGCATCATAGCGGTCTTCGTTCATCGCCGATGACGGATCATTGCCGTTCGTCGAATTATCCGCCATGTGTCCCCGATGCCCCGTACCGATATCATTTTTGCGCCATTTTTCAGACGTTATTTCAGTTGAAATCCTAGACGTCCCGATGCCGTGTGTCACGGTATCAAAATCGTTCCTGTCAAGCTTGTATCTTCATCGGAAACGCGCACATTATCGGCCATGGCTAGACGTAAACAACCGCACCCGTCACTGATCATGCGCGACGATGTCGCCGAGGACATTCGTCTGTGCGACTGGCCAGATTGTCATATGAAGGCGGATCACAAGGCACCCCGGTCACGCGAGATGCTGCGCGAATATCGCTGGTTCTGTCTCGACCATATCCGCCAGTACAACAGCCGCTGGAATTACTTCGAAGGCATGAGCGACGAAGAGGTCGAAGCCGACCTCAGACGCGATACCGTCTGGCAACGCCCGACATGGCCGATTGGAGACAGGGAAGAACCGGCCCGTGGGCCGAAACCGGGCACCGGGCCGTTCGGGATCGATCCGGAGTTTTTCATCGACGGCTTCGGCCTGTTTGACGAAAGGACCGCACATTCCGGCACCCAGCAGGCCGATGCGCCGACCAGATCCGCGCTGGCCACATTCGGGATGCAGTTGCCGATCAGCGCCGATGAACTGAAAAGCCGCTACAAGGAACTGGTGAAAAAGCACCATCCCGATACCAACGGCGGCACCAAGGCAGCCGAAGAGAAATTCAAGGAAATCCGCGAAGCCTATGAGACATTGCGCCAGTTTCTTGTGATCTAGGTTCAGTACCTGTTAATCCTTCGAGACGCACTACACGCTCCTCAGGGTGAGGCATGTCCTTCCTCCTCATGCTGAGGAGCGAGCAAAGCGAGTGTCTCAAAGCACACTGGCGTTGTATATCAGGTTTGATTTGTCACCGGGACAATAAATTCAAGTCAAACAGTCCCGAAAATGGCACAAATCCTTGACGCACCGGGGGATTGCCCCTAACACCGGACGAACAGAATCCCTATATGGATGACGTCGAGACATTAACGCCGGACTGCAAAAGGCGGCCGGACAGATGAACGGGAATGCGCGTATGACCTCTAGCCACCAATCTCAGCCGCTTCTGATGCAGGAGCCGGATATCAAACTTTCGGTCCGTCAGGTTTTCGGCATCGACAGCGACATGGAAGTACCGGCGTTTTCCGAAGCCGATTCCCATGTGCCCGATATCGATGAGGCCTATCGCTTCGACCGTGACACCACGATGGCTATTCTGGCCGGCTTCGCCTACAACCGCCGTGTCATGATTCAGGGCTACCACGGCACCGGTAAATCGACGCATATCGAACAGGTTGCCGCCCGCCTCAACTGGCCGTGCATCCGGATCAACCTGGACAGCCACATTTCGCGTATCGACCTGGTCGGCAAGGACGCCATCGTGCTCAAGGACGGCAAGCAGGTTACCGAATTCCGCGAGGGTATTCTGCCGTGGGCACTGCAGAACCCGACTGCCGTGGTTTTCGATGAGTACGACGCCGGCCGTCCGGACGTCATGTTCGTGATCCAGCGCGTGCTCGAAGTCGAGGGCAAGCTGACGCTTCTCGATCAGAACCGCGTCATGCGGCCGCACAAGTATTTCCGCCTGTTCTCGACCACCAACACCATCGGTCTGGGCGACACAACGGGCCTCTACCACGGCACGCAACAGATCAACCAGGGTCAGATGGACCGCTGGAACATCGTCGCTACGCTGAACTATCTGCCGCACGACTCCGAAGTTGAGATCACACTCGCCAAGTGTGCGTCCTACAACACCAAGGAAGGCAAGGATCAGATCAACGCCATGGTCGAACTGGCCGATATGACCCGTGCCGGCTTCATGAACGGCGATATCTCCACCGTCATGTCGCCCAGAACCGTCATTACCTGGGCGCAGAACGCTGAAATCTTCAAGGATCTCGGCTACGCCTTCCGGGTCACGTTCCTCAACAAGTGTGACGAACTGGAACGCTCGGTCGTCGCCGAGTACTACCAGCGTGCGATGGGTGAAGAACTGCCGGAATCGGCGGCAAACGCCGTACTGCAATAAGGGACGGACCTTGGGGAACGAACACCCAGCCGAGCTTTGGAAGCGAGTCACCGCATCGACCCTGCGGGCGATGGGGCATGGCAAGGACCTTGAGGTCCAGTACGGCCAGAGCACGCCGGGACTGACATCTGAAGCCGCGCATCTACCGGCACCACAGGCAAATATGAGCCCGGAAGCCATGTCACGATTCCGCGGCATGTCCGATGCGCTGGCTCTCAGGCTCCGTCATCACGATGCCGATACCCACCGAGCCAACATGCCCGATGGTGCCGATGCCCGCCGGGTCTATGAAACCGTTGAACAGGTCCGCTGCGAAGCCCTGGGCACGCAACGGCTGACCGGCGCCGGTGACAACCTCCAGGCATTGCTGGAAGAACGCTGCCGCGCCAAAGGCTATAACGGCATCAAGGAGCGAGATGACGCGCTGCTGCCGGAAGTTGTCGGTCTTCTTGTGCGTGAACAGCTTTCGGGCCGCGAACTCCCGGCGTCCGCCAAGGAATTCGTCAACCTGTACCGTGGCGACATTCAAAAGAAGATTTCCGGCGATCTCGACGAGCTGGTGAAATCAGCGTCGAACCAGGAAGAATTCTCCAAGGCCGTCAACAGGATGCTGAAGTCTCTTGATCTTCTGCGTGATGATCCGCCCGACGATAATCCCGAAGAAGACGAACAGAGTGAATCCGACGACAACGAGCAGGGCAATCAGGACGCTGATTCATCAGATTCCGATATGGAATCGGATGGGTCCATGGCTGGCGAGACGGATGACAGTGACTCTGCCGAGGGCATGGACTTTGATCCCGAGTTTTCCGAAGACGATATGAGCCCGGGCGAGGGCGAGGAAGAACCGGCCGGACCCAGCGAATACGATCCCGACTGGCGTCGCAACGATACCGGCGACAATCAGCCGTATCGCGCCTTTACCTCCGAATTCGACGAAATCACGGATGCCAACGAGCTTTGCGATCATGAAGAGCTGACGCGCTTGCGTCATCAGCTGGATCAGCAGCTTTCGCACCTGTCCGGCGTTGTCGGCAAACTGGCCAACCGTTTGCAGCGACGGCTTCTGGCACAGCAGACCCGGTCATGGGAATTCGATCTGGAAGAAGGCGTTCTGGATGCCGGACGCCTGTCGCGCGTCGTCATCGATCCGG
The DNA here is from genome assembly GCA_040218645.1 of Rhodospirillales bacterium. GTDB lineage: Bacteria > Pseudomonadota > Alphaproteobacteria > Rhodospirillales > Casp-alpha2 > UBA4479. The sequence continues at coordinate 234,110 of JAVJQZ010000002.1, read as the reverse complement.
TGGCGCCGCTGTCCTTCAAGCACGAATCCGATACCGAGTTCCGCGATACCGTCGTCACGCTCCTGATCGACAATTCCGGGTCCATGCGCGGACGGCCGATTACCGTTGCGGCAATGAGCGCGGATATTCTTGCGCGGACGCTGGAACGCTGTGGCGTCAAGGTCGAGATCCTCGGCTTTACGACACGGTCGTGGAAGGGCGGCACATCGCGTGAAAAGTGGGTCGAGCAGGGGAAACCAAAAAATCCCGGCCGCCTCAACGATCTGCGCCACATCGTCTACAAATCGGCAGACATGCCCTGGCGCCGGGCGCGGCCGAGCCTCGGTCTGATGCTGCGTGAAGGCCTGCTCAAGGAAAACATCGACGGCGAAGCCCTCCTGTGGGCGCATAACCGTCTGCTGGGACGGCCAGAACAACGCCGTATCCTGATGGTGATTTCCGACGGTGCGCCTGTCGATGACGCAACGCTGTCGGCAAACCCCGGGAATTATCTGGAACGTCATCTGCGTGAGGTCATTCACTACATCGAGGCCAAGTCTGATGTTGAACTGACCGCGATCGGGATCGGTCATGACGTCACGCGCTACTATCGCCGCGCCGTGACGATCGTCGATGCCGAGGAACTGGGCGGCACGATGATGGCCCGCCTGGCCGAACTGTTTGATGAAAACGCCGGTCAGGGATTGCGCAAAGCCGCACGGCGTATGGCTAAGTGATTGATTGAATCACAAGCCGTCATCCCAAACCTGATATGGGATCGATCCTTCGAGACACGCTACGCGCTCCTATGATGAGGTTTAGTTTGTCGCCCTCATGCGGAGGTTTTGTTTGTCGCTCTCATGCTGAGGAGAGAGCAACGCGAGCGTCTCGAAGCATCGGGGGTTACTTATAAATCAGCATCGCCGTGCCGAGCGCGTCTTCCGGTGCAATGACCAGCGCCAGGTCGGTTTCCGTAATCGCAACACCGGCATTCGCAAAATACGCACGGGTCTTATCCAGATCACCGGACAAAAAGCCGATTCCCACCGTGTAGGGGAGCGACGACGGCTCAAACCCCGGCACATAATCTTCGACCCGGTTCCGGGTAATGAACCTTAGGCCACCCCGTTCCGTGACGACGTGTGCTTCATCCGCATCGATGACCTTTGCGGATTTGGCGAGGAATTTCGCCATTCTTTCCGCCGAGTCCTTCGGGTCTGATACACAGATAATACCGTCGACCATGGCCGTCAGGCCGTTATCCCGCGCCAGATAACGGTCCTGCCACATAAGTTCCGGCGTGTGATGCGTCAGCACCTGAACACGCCCTTCAGGTATTTCATCGAACTTGGCGCGGATCACACTGAATTTGACTTCATCATCTGAACCGTCCGCCGCTTCGACATCCCGGCGCAGGTTGACCATCGGCTGCAGCCGGAAACCGTCAGCTTCGATCCGGCCATAGGCGCTATCCGCATCCGCGTGGGAGAAGGCCAGCAGGTGCACACCTGTATAGCGCTTCAAACGGGCACGCAGATCATCCACGACCGGCGCCTCGACACCTCCGACTTCACACAGCAGTTCGATATATCCGGTTTCCAGCATGGCAAGACGGTTTGCCGTTCCCTGTGGAATACGCTCCCCGGTTTCCGGGTCGCGATTGCCGTGCACCGAATACGGCGTCAGCACGAAACCCAGCTTTTCAAACACAGCTGACGCGGCATCCATGTCGGCAACCATCCAGGCCAGATGATCGAAATAGACGTCATCTCCATCGGGAGTCTGCTGGTCATGAAAGGGGAAAGGCAAATCAGTCATGGTTCTGTTCATCCAGTACTTTGCTTTTTAATCGGGTATGTCGATTTTCATCAACGGTACGTGTTGCTGTGCGCCGTAGACGTCGGTGTCCCCCGGTGAGCCGGAACGGATGCGACGCGGCACCGTGATCTTGATGGCCCGGGCCACATCAAACGGAATGATCGCGACTTCGTTGTCGGTCACCCCATACAGCGGGGCAATCATGCGCGGCGACAGCACGCCGCAATCCCTGACCCGGCGATAGGTTTCATCATCTTCGAACATGACGTCCAGCGTCAGTTGCAATGCCCCGGCGTTCTTGCCGCGCACGACTTTAGCAATCTCCATCAGTTTCGCCATCAGCGTACCTCCTTGAAGTCGTGCCATTCCATGCGGACAGGTTCCATCGGGTCATCACATTCCATGACATGCCAGATGTTGAATTCATATACCGGACCGATATGCATGTCGGACGGCGAAAACGGGATCGCAAGGTTGCCGGAAATGCACATCCGCCCCGGAAAGTCCGTGTGTAGAAACGCATAGCGGGACTTCGCCAGCACGGCACGGCTGATGTCCTCGGTCCGGCCCAGCACATCGAGCAAAAGCCCAAGTTCATGAACCAGGCTGTCTGCTTCCGGCTCAAGTGCACCCATCACCGCATTCTTGCCGTACAAATGCACCGACAGTGTGTAGTCCGCTGCCTCTATCCCCAGCGCACCGACATCGCGCCCGATCCGCTGACGGCAGGATTTCACGAAATCATCAATTCCGTCGATCAGGATCGGATCACGGATACCGGCAATGAATACTGTGCGAAAGCCGACCTGACGGGCCCCTTCGAGTTTCACTGTGTAGGTATCGGACGGCTCGTAACGGCTGCCGGAAACCTTTACGATACGCTCTTCCAGCTGCTCGAAACGGCAATGATCCGTAACCAGTGTCCCGTCCGGTTCCTTGAGCCGGTAAGGCTCAGGGTTTTCATACAGCGTGTGGGCGGCAACCCGCGTCACCGTGCAGCGTCTCTCCGGATGTCCCGGTTCGACCGTGAAATGATCGTCGTAGATGGTCCCGATAACGCAGTCCTGACCCTCGCGGGGTTCAACCACCTGTGCTCCGCATTCGATGATTTTCGCCAGGTGCCACGACAGGCCCGCATCAGCGCCACGCATCAGCGGCAAGGCGGCAAACAATGCGGCATCAGTGCTGCGTCCGGCGATTACCACGTCGGCGCCTTCGGACAGGGCCTGCTGATAGGCTTCAGGTCCAACCATGGCAACGATCCGCGTTGCGTCATCGATGTCCGCACCGGTCAGATCATCGATCGGGCCGAGCGGGGCGATTTTTCCGGCCGCCAGTTTCTTGTGCAGCAATTCTTTGGTCTGCTGGGTGCGGATCACACTGACTTTGGGGGAGATATCGTGTTCGCGGCAGATCTCATCGAGAATATCCAGCACCCAGTCGACCTGCGCATCCGACCCGCTGCCGCCGGCAGAACCGAGCATCACCGGTATATTATGTTCAAGTCCCGCCGTCACCATCAAGGTCAGGTCGCGTTTCGCCGCCGCGCGGGACACAAAGGCCGTACCACTTCCCAGATAATGCGGCCCAGGATCCGATGACCCCGCATCACAGGCAATAAGGTCCGGTTTCATGGCGACACCCGCGTGGAATGCTTCCTCGGTGAAGCCGTATCCGAGAATACCCGTGGTCGCCATCAATCTGATGGGAGACATAAAAAAAACTCCTGCGCCCTGTATGACCGGCGAGAAACCGCCAGAACCAATCCTGAAACGGATACAGGCTTATGACAAGAACCGGGGCGGGGTTATTTCTCGCCGAACAGACCGCCGAACGGTTTGACCTTCCAGCGCAGGTGTTCCGGCACCATCGCTTCCTCGTTCTGTTCCAATGCGCGACAGGTCGCGCTTTTGATCTCACCGCTGGCCTTGTTACCGTCGGCCAGGGTCTGCATGAACGGTTTTTCCGAGAATTTCTCGATGGCAAAGGTGCAGTAGCTTTCCTTGGAAAACCACATCCGGAATTCAACGTCACCCGGTGTCAACGGCATTGAAAGCACGATGGTGAGCAGCCAGCCCATACTGATGACCTTCCGTTATATGAACGGGATCAAAGCGTTAGCATATCCAGGGATGAATTTGTCGTGACAGTTTGGTGACGGCAGCGCGCCTCTGAAACATCATCCGCCGGCAGGTCGTCCCGCTTCACGGTCATAGGCGAACTCCGTCACTTCTTCCATGTACGATATGTCATGTATAGCAACCTGATCATCTGAGACCATTACCACCGCATAAGCAGGCATTTCCCGGCTCGACGTCAGCGGTGTCGTATTATCCAGAATCGGAGCAACCTGGTGCGCCGTTGCTTTCACCGTCGAAAACGGAATGCCGCGCCAGCTGCCGTGAAAAGCCCGATGCATATGCCCAAAGAAAAGATGCCTGACTTTACCGGGGTGTTTTTCCAGCACCGCCGCCAGTTCATCAGGATTCAACAGCGGAATTCGATCCATGCCCTTGATCCACATCTTCACCGGCGGGTGATGCAGGAAAACGAACGCGCTGCTTTTGACACTGTCCAGTTCCGCATCCAGCCACTGCAACTGACGCTCGTCGACAAGCCCCGCATGGGTGCCCTCAGTCAGGGTATCCAGGGCCAGCATTGCGCCTGCACTGGCATTGATCCTGAAGCAGGCACGTCCGGCTTCGTCGGCAATGGCATTCGGCAGTCCGCTGAAAAAGGCTTCCGCAACATCGTGATTACCGATCAGCGGATACCAGGGCATCGCCAGATCGGCGAAGATCTCCTTTGCGCGGGCATAGGCTTCGGGTTCGCCCCAATGGGCAATATCGCCGGTGATCATCACCAGTTCGGCATTGGCATGTCTGCGGTTGATGGATGCAACGGCATCACGCAGCCGCTGTTCGACATTCAACTCGAAAAGTTCGCCGGATGCCGTCAAATGGGGGTCCGTCAGATGGATGAATTTCATGAATACGATGGTAGCGAAAAATCTCTTTTCGTCACGCTCCGAATACGGATTCATAACAAATTCATGCAACCGAGATTTCTTTCTGCTGCTTCACAGTCATGCTAAAACCGGATCATGAAAGCACTCCGCATTCTGGCTGTTGCCACCGTTTTGCTGACTGTCCCGACGGTGGGCTGGTCAGAAGCGTCGGATGTTCGCGTTGTCAGCATTCCTTTTGAGAACGACAACCCACAAAACACCCGCACCGGTGATCTGATCTATCGGGGTGGATTGCACCTGAGCGCTGCCGATCCACGGTTCGGTGGGTTTTCCGCGCTTGGCCTCAGCGCAGACGGACGCAGGATGATCAGCATTTCAGATGCTGCCGTCTCGTTCTCAGCCAATCTGAGCTACGATGCGGATGGCAATCTTTCGGGGTTGTCCGGCGCTGACCTCGGCACCCTTGCCGATCTGGACGGCACACCACTGGCCGGCAAACGCTGGTCCGATGCCGAAGCCATGAGCCCCGGCGTCAACGGTGAAATCATCATCGCTTTCGAGCGCGATCACCGTATCTGGCGATATGATCCCGGCACCACGGTCCCGCGCGTGCTTCGCCCGCCGTTGGAGCTCGCCGACATGTCCGCCAACGGCGGGATCGAGGCCCTGACCTTGCTGCATGACGGCAGACTTTTCGCCATTTCGGAAGGCTCAACGGATGAACGTGCCAGCGTCGCCTGGGTCAGCAATGCCGACGGCTGGGATGTGCTGACGTATATCCCCGACAAGGGCTTCCGCCCGACCGGGGCCGCGACACTGCCGGACGGCGATGTTGTCGTACTGGAACGGTTCTATACCCCACGCGCCGGCGTCCGCATCAAGATCAAGCGGATTGCAGCAACCGCCATAGCTCCGGCAGCGGAGATCGAGGGCAGGGAACTGGCTGCACTGACACCGCCCATGAACGTCGACAATTTTGAGGGGATAGAAGCCGTTGCAGCGCCCGGCGGCAAGACCCACATCTACGTGATATCGGACGATAACTTCAACCGGAGTGAGCAGCGTACATTACTGATGATGTTCGAACTGTCACGACCCTGATCATCCGCCGGAGGTCCAAACTCCCCGATGCATTTCAAACCTGTTCCGCTGATCTTTCTCTTTGCCGTGCTGGCTGCATTCCTGCCGGATGAAAGCAATGCGGCGGATTCGGAAATCGTTCAATTCATGCATCGCGGTGTCCAGATCGTCGGCAAGCCGGCACCGGCGGGAAAGTATTACGATATCGATCTGGCAACACCCGAGCAGGGTGCGGCAACGGTCAAGGCGGCGCTCGATATCCTCTATGACGGGTCACCTTATAACGCACACGCCATCGAAAAACTGAAAGCTGCGGGGAATGTCGTCATCATCTACGATCCGGCATTTCCGCACCGTGAACTGACCAAGATCACCATTGCCGCCTTCCTGCCCGATTTCTATCAGGCCAAGGGCAATACCAAGGACTTCCTGACCGTTGTCGGCCGGTTCGGCGGCAAATGGTCCCCCCGTGAACTGGCACCTGTCATCGCCCATGAACTGACCGGGCACGGCATGCAGCATCTTCGGGGCAGACTGTCCCATGTGCGCGAAGTCGATCTGGAATGTGAGGCCTATCTGTATCAGGAAAAGGCCTATCAGGATCTGGGCTTCGAAAAGCACAAACAGGAGATGATCAAATTCCGTCAGGTGCTGGAACGTCACTGGTGCGCCGACTTCAGGTCATGGGAGAAAAAGAACAACCGCGCGGCACTGTCTTCATGGGATCAGTTGCATCCCGATGTGCCGGCGATCCTTGATGATTATCTTGTCTATATCGATGCGCTGAGAGACAGCGGCGTTGCAGGCAGCGCCGTCGCCAAGGCCAAGCAGCAGCAAGCCCGCGTGACCCGCCAACGGCTTGCAAAGCTCTCGCAAAGCACCAGCCCGGAAGATCAGTTTCAGCTTGGCCTGATCCATGCCCGCGGGATCGGTGTGGCCGCCAATTCGAAAACCGCGCTCAGCTGGTTCGAAAAAGCCGCTGAAGCCGGACACCCACAGGCACAGTACGAGTTATCGCGAATTTACTGGCAGGGTGACGGCGTCCCTGCCGACAAATCAATTTCAGCCCAGTGGGCGAAATCAGCCGCTGAAAACGGTATCCCTGAAGCCGCATATCTGTATGGCGCGATGCTGGTCAATGGCGATGGCGTTGCCCGTGACCGCCGTCAGGGCCGGATATGGATCGAAAAGGCGGCTGACGCCGGGGTCGGCAAGGCCGCTGAAGCGCTCAGGAATTTACCCGCGAATTGAACGGCTGTTACATCTCATGAATACACGCATTCTTGTCATCATCATTGCCACGGTCGGGATCGGTGCCCTGGTCTGGTATCTCGCCGGCGCCTTTCCCGGTTCACTCGACAGCGATGTCGAACAGGCCGGGCTTGTCCGTGCCTTTGCCTTGATGGTTTTGATCGGTGCCGGGCTGATCCTGTCGCCGAAGCTCAATTTGAAGGGGGCGGCCAAGTCGATCTTCATCTGGGTCCTGATCGGCCTGGTGCTGGTTATCGGATATACGCTCCGCCATGATTTTGCGGCCATCGGCTCGCGGGTCAGCGGCGCCCTGGTACCATCGCGCGCGGTGCAGAGTGGGGCAGGGGAAATCACCCTGAACCGAACCAAGGACGGACATTTCCATGCCATGGCCGAAGTCAACGGTGTGCCGGTTCAATTCCTTGTCGATACCGGGGCCAGCGTTGTGACACTCAGCCGGGACGATGCCGAACGGGCGGGACTCAATCCTGAAGGTCTCAGTTTCTCGCAGCGCTTCAATACGGCAAACGGCACCGCGTTCGGCGCTCCTGTCCGCATACAGCGGTTGTCGATCGGCGGCATTGTGCTGAACGATGTTCGAGGTGCCGTCATGGAAAGCGGTCTCACCGGTTCACTTCTCGGCATGAGCTTTCTGGAGCGTTTATCGTCTTATGCCGTTGAAGGGGACACGCTGACGCTCCGGCGCTAACTGAAATTCACAAAAGGTGCCCTTTCCAACCGAGCCCACAATCGCTACTTAAGTGACATGTTCAAACGCCGTGTTCCTTTGCCTGTGCACCGCAAAGCCATTGCCAGCCTGTGGCCGGAAATGGGCTGGCGCCGGTCTGGCCGATACGTGATGTATCGTATCGGACGCTTGCCGGGCTCAGGATATGCCATCGCAGGCGGGTTTGCCTGGGGCGCTGCGATGTCGTTCACACCTTTCATCGGTCTGCATATCCTGATCTCGGCACTCGGCGCGTGGCTTACCAGATGCAGCATCGTGGCTGCGGTCCTAGGCACCATCATCGGCAATCCCTGGACGTTCCCGTTCATCTGGATCTGGCTATACAATTCCGGGGTTGCCATGGGGTTTGGCGAGATCGGTGTCGACGCCGAAGCCATGGACTTTTCCGCCCTGTTCGGCGCCATCACGGAAGCCATGTTGCGGGGCGACTGGACGTTCATAGCCGACAGCGCCATGCCCATACTGGCGCCGATGCTGGCCTCATCCATCCCGACCGCCGTAATTGTGTGGGTAATATTCTTCCTGTTGCTGAAACCTGTCATCGAGCGCTACAAAAGTGCAGCATTGAAGCGGCGTGAAAAACGTGCTGCCGAATTGCTGGAGAAAGTGACGGCAGAGCAGGGAGAAGTCGCATGAACAAAGCACTTCGTCTTGGTGTAAACATTGACCACGTGGCAACCATCCGCAACGCCCGCGGCGGGGTACATCCCGATCCTGTCCACGCCGCTAAGCTGGCCGAAAAAGCCGGTGCCGACGGGATTACTGCGCATCTGCGCGAGGACAGACGGCACATTTCCGACAGCGATATCGCGCGCCTGATGGATGCCATCGTGCTGCCGCTAAATCTTGAAATGGCGGCGACGGATGAAATGCTTCAGATTGCCTTGCGTCATGAACCGCATGCGGCATGTATCGTGCCGGAAAAGCGCGAGGAACGGACAACCGAGGGCGGCCTTGATGTGGCCGGCGGGTTCAAGTCGCTGCAGCCGGTCGTTGCTGCGCTCAAGGACAAGGGTATTCGGGTTTCACTGTTCATCGAACCTGATCCGAAACAGCTTGAGGCCGCGGCCAGACTTGGCGCAGACATCGTCGAACTGCATACCGGGCGATATTGTGAACTTGAAGGCGCGGACCGTGCGGCCGAACTCAAACGCATCATCGACGCTGCCGCAACGACGGAAGAACTGAAACTCGAGTGCCATGCCGGTCATGGGCTGACATTCGATACCGTGGCCCCGGTTGCGGCTATTCCGTATGTCGTTGAACTCAATATCGGCCATTTTCTGATCGGAGAAGCGATCTTCTCTGGCCTCGACAGCTCCATTCGCCGCATGCGTTCCCTGATGGACAAGGCCCGCGCCGATATGCGGGGTGAACGCTCGGCGTGATTATCGGCATCGGCACAGACCTCTGTGATATCCGCCGCATTGAACGGACACTTGCGCGTTTCGGCGACCGTTTCATTGAACGGCTTTATGACGACTACGAAATCAGAAAAGCCATGCGCCGGCAAAATCCCGCATCCAGCTTTGCCCAGAGCTTTGCCGCCAAGGAGGCTTGTGCGAAAGCGCTCGGTACCGGGTTTCGCCAGGGGGTCTTCTGGCGGGATATGGTCGTGCAGAACCTGCCGACGGGTCAGCCGGTCATGCTGCTGAAGGGTGGGGCGAAAGAACGCCTCGACAAACTCACGCCTGCGGGGATGACGGCAAAAGTCGATGTCTCGCAGACGGACGAGTACCCCATGGCGCACGCCATGGTGATTATTTCAGCGGATCCAAATTCGTGACAAAGACATCCGGCTTCGGCGCATTTCCCAAGCAGCATCGCGAATTCTTCAATGCGATGGCCGAAGACGGCTGGCACAATGTCGACGGCTTCGCTGGGATTTCTACAAAGGTTCTTTCGGGCCGGTTTGACCACGAGGCCAAGAGCGGTGCTGAAACGCGGATCACACGCTGGGTACCCGGCACGGTTTCCGGTTCTTTGTCGGTACACGACTGGTGCGAGGAAGTGTTCATCGTATCCGGCACGTTGAGCATCGGCACCCTGGAAAACGAAGAAAAGACCCTAGCAGCCGGCACTTACGCCGTTCGTCCGCCACACGTGCCGCACGGGCCGTTTTTCACGCGGGATGGCTGCGTCATGCTGGAATTTCTATATTACCCACCGTTGTAAGTGCGCAAGTGCTACTGCCCCAGCGCCTGTTCGAGATCGGCTATCAGATCGTCCGCGCTTTCAAGACCGACCGACAGCCTGAGCAGGTCCTGCTGCGTCGGGCTGTCCGGCCCCTCGACCGGGCCGCGATGCTCGATCAGGCTTTCCGTACCGCCGAGCGAGGTCGCATTCGTGAACAGCTTCGTGCGGGTAACCACGCGGGCGGCTGCTTCGGCACCACCCTTTACGCGGATCGACATCATGCCGCCGAATCCCTTCATCTGTTTTGCCGCCACTTCATGACCAGTGTGGTCGGGCAGACCCGGATAAAGGACATGGCTGACAGCAGGATTTTCCAGCATCGCCAAGGCAACACGCTGGGCATTTTCGCTATGACGCTGCATGCGGACATCGAGCGTCCTTAGTCCCCGCAGCAACAACCAGGATTCAAAAGCGCCGAGCGTCGACCCGAAACCGGCCCGGGCCTCATGTACACGTTGCCAGAAATCGTCTTTCTCGCGGGTGATCAGCGCACCGGCCAGCACATCCGAATGGCCGTTCAGATACTTGGTCGCGGAATGCATGACAACATCCGCGCCGAAATCAAGTGAGCGGGTGATGCAGGGCGGGGCGGCTGTCGAGTCGATAAACAGTTTCGCACCCACCTGATGCGCGATATCGGCGGCGGCGGCAATATCTGTAATCGACCAGTTCGGGTTTGCCGGCGTTTCGACCCATACGGCCCTGGTTTCCCCAACAATAATGGCAGCTTTCATCGCGGCCAGATCACCGTTTGGATACAGTGTTACCCTAAGGCCGAAACTCGGGCCTTCCTTGAGCATCCAGTTCCTGAGATACCAGTACATTGTTTCCGGTGCGATCACATGCGCTCCGGGACCGAGCGCCGTCAGAAGACAGGTGGCTGCCGCCATTCCTGAGGCAAAAGCCAGTGCGCCGTCACCGCCTTCAAGCCGCTGCAGCACCGCCTCGGTATCGGTAAGCCCGGGGCCGTTATCACGGTAATAGACATAACCTTGCCCATACCTGTAAGTCGTCGCCGGCTTGATATGCGGGGCGACGTCACCGGTTTCGGTTCCGGCGATGCCGATCATCGCGGCGGCAATGGTTGCCGGGTCTTTGAAAATGTCGTCGGCTATAGCAAAAATCCTCGATGATCAGATTTATAAGATTCTGACTGTACCATACGGCAAGTCAGGATATCCGAGAATAGTCAGAGGGAAGTAAAATCGGAGAATTATCATCTATTTGATAGCAAAGATCGTAGCTGCCGCAAAACAGATGAATACAAGGATGGTATTGAAGGATCATGCCCAAGTTTATGCGTTTGATAATATTGAAACAGGTTTTTTCTCGCTCTCGGAAACATGATTCTGATTCTAAACCAAATGCGGGCCGGTAAGGAACGGTAATGCCGACTGAATGCAGAATCAGAACTGAAATCACCGCTTAATATCCGATTGATGACATCAAACTCAGTCTTATATTTCCTGTAGTAGATAGAAAATCTGCTTATGTAGCCAGTTACCCCAAAATGAGGATGTACTTCGTATCCAAACAACTCCATTGGTTCTTTTAAAGATTCTTTTAGCCTTAAAACTTGTTTAGGCGGATATAACTTCCATTTTTCGTAACTTCCACCATGGATCATACTCATATTGAGTTTATCAATTTCTGCCTGTGTAAAAGTAAGTTTTGCCAATATTTTTTTCTTCTCTGTAAAATTGGCTTTGCATAAATCGTCATATTTGATGACCGGTATCTTCAATTGCTTCTGCTTTTCAGCTACGAGCAAATAAAACTCATTGATCTCGTTTACGACCTCGCGTTCGCAATAACTTTTCCCGGCTTTTCGTTCTACCTGACTGAGGAAATTGTCGACAGGATTTCGAACAACCGCTATTTGCCTGTATTTGATGCCGCAATATTCAATTGCACCTTCAAGGAAGGCTTGCAGATTATCTCTATCATCTTTTGACCAAACGATCTTCGTGCCATCTGCGCGATTTAGCGTTCTTGAATGGGATAATGCGTAGATATGAGAGATCATGAACCTCTCGTGCCCGAGCGCATCCAAAGATTTTTTAAAGTATTCATAACAAGCAGTGTCCTCGGAAAAATTCGCAGGCAACTTGATCCCGATTTTTTCAGCAAGATTCAATAAGGTTTGTTCTACTGTCTGATTTTCAAAACTGAGCATACGGCAAGGTTCTGAAAAGGAAGACCTTGAGAGATACATAGCCTGCAACATGAAGACAGGATCATGCAGCCTAATCACACCCACGGCACTGTAGAGATCCTGTATCAGGTGGGTACCACAACTGCTCATAGAATGTAGTTGTGCAATTTCCATACCGTATTCTAAAAATTCATAAAAACGTCATTATCTTAAACATGTTTAGCATTACAGGCACTTAAAGAGCAAATTTTGATGCATTTTTGATAACTATTCGGGACAGCATCTCATTTACTTAAGAATCTCAATCGTTTACTTGAATAGAAATTGCGATAAAATTGATATCCCGATACCAAACGAACACATAAACTCCACTCATGGATTGGCAGGACGACGGCATTATCCTGAGTGTACGCAAGCATGGTGAAAGCTCAGCCATTGTGAACGTGCTGACGCGGGCACACGGGCGGCATGCCGGACTTGTCCGCGGTGGCAGCGGCAAACGACTGAGCGGCATCCTGCAACCCGGAAACAAGGTGCAGGCACGCTGGCATGCCCGATTGGCGGAGCATCTCGGCACATACACGGTTGAGCCGATGCGGGCTTATGCGGCGAACGCTCTATCTGATGCCAAACGGTTGGCGGCACTGACATCTGCATGCGCCCTGATTGAAGCAGCCTTACCAGAACGTGAACCTCATCCGGCAATCCTTGGTGCTTTGGAAGTGCTGCTGACGTCACTGGATGACGACAGTGTCTGGCCGGTTATTTATGTGAAATGGGAAATCGGATTACTTTCCGAACTGGGTTTTGGGCTTGATCTTGATCATTGTGCAGCCACCGGGTCTATGGACGACCTGACATATGTGTCGCCGCGCACAGGGCGTGCGGTATCGACAGCCGCCGCCGCGCCATATAAGGAACGGCTTCTGCCTTTACCGGCCTTTCTTCTCGACAGTTCCGTCGAAGCCGATATTGCAACGGGCCTTAAACTCACAGGCTATTTTCTTGAAAACCATGTTTTTCAGCACCGCGATACCGAAATGCCGCCGGCCCGACGGCGTTTGGCAGAACGGTTCCGTACCTGAACCGGCTTATTGAATCCGTCGGTTTTTCTCTCAAATTTCGTTCAAATCACCGCTGAGCCTTGATCGTCGCACGCTGCGTGATAAGAACGATGCGACCAAAAAACCAAGGAGACATCATTCATGCCCGGTCCGTTAGAAGGTATCCGCGTTTTCGACCTCACCCGCATTCTTGCCGGTCCCAGTTGCACACAAATGCTCGGTGATCTCGGTGCTGAGGTCATCAAGATCGAGCGCGCCGGCGCAGGAGATGATACCCGTAAATTCGCGCCGCCCTACATCAAAGATGAAAACGGCGAAGACACCTCGGAAGCCGCGTATTTCTGTGCTGCCAACCGCAACAAGAAATCCGTGACGCTGGATATCTCTCAACCCGAAGGCCAGGCCCTCGCGAAAAAGCTGATCGCCCAGTCCCACGTGCTGGTGGAAAACTTCAAGACCGGCGGTCTCGCCAAATACGGCCTCGGTTACGACGACCTGAAGGACGAATTCCCGGGGCTGATCTACTGTTCGATTACGGGTTTCGGCAACTCCGGCCCGTATGCGAAACGGCCGGGCTACGACGTCCTGATCCAGGGCATGAGCGGTTTCATGAGCCTGACCGGTGAACCCGACGGCGAGCCGATGAAAGCCGCCGTGCCTGTCGCCGATCTGATGGCCGGCATGTATGCCGGAGTTTCCATCAACGCCGCACTTCGCCACCGCGAAGTAACGGGCGAGGGACAGCACATCGACATCGGCATGCTCGACGTCATGGTCGCGTTCTCAACCATCATGGGTATGAACTATCTCGCCACCGGCAATAATCCGCCGCGTCTCGGCAACCAGCATCCGAATATCGTGCCGTACCAGGCTTTCGAAACTTCGGACGGTGCAATCATTCTCGCCGTCGGTAACGACGGACAGTTCCAGCGTTTCTGCAAGGTCGCGGATTGTGAAGAACTCGCCGCCAGTGCGGACTATGCCACCAACGGCGCACGGCTCAAGAACCGTGATGCGTTGATACCGGTGCTGCGCGATATCATCAGCAAGAAGCCGATGGATTTCTGGCTCAAGGAACTGGAAGAAAATTCCGTCAGCTGCGGGCCGATCTGGAAACTCGACCAGGTGTTCAACAATGAACATGTGCTGGCACGCAACATGCGGATTGAAATGGAACAGCCCGCCACCGGCGCCAAGGTGCCGCTGATCAACAGCCCGATCAAAATGTCCGGCACGCCCGTGAGCGCACGCCTTGCACCGCCGACCATCGGCGAGCACACGGACAGTGTACTTCAGGAACTCCTCGAACTCGATGACGCCGAAATTGCCAGATTGCGTGAAGACGGGATTGTCTGAATGATCCCGTCTCCAACCAATGCCGGCAGCTTCCTTTCACTCGGACCGAGTGGGTTTCACCGTGTGGCTTTCACGGACTGGGGCGGGAAGGGTGGCCGCAAGGCCACGGTCTGCGTACACGGTCTGACCCGTTCCGGGCGGGATTTCGACGTTCTCGCGGATGCATTATCTGAAAATTCGCGGGTTGTCTGCCCGGATGTCGCCGGCAGAGGCGCCAGTGACTGGCTGGCCAGTCCGGCGGATTATACCTATCCGAACTACATGAACGACATGGCCGGCCTGATGTCACACATCGGTGCTGAACGTGTCGACTGGATCGGCACATCGATGGGCGGGCTGATCGGCATGATGCTTGCGGCAACGCCGGGCACGCCGATCCGCAAACTGATCATCAATGATATCGGACCATTCCTGCCCAAGGAAGCCCTGGTCCGCATCTGCCACTATGTCGGTGCGGCACCGTCGTTTCAGGATGTGGATGCGGTAGAGGCATATTTGCGCGAAGTGCATGCACCCTTCGGCGATCTGACAGATGAACAGTGGAAACATCTGGCTGTCACTTCATCCATACCGAACGGGGAAGGGGCCTGGAAACTGCATTACGATCCGGATATCGCCAGCTCGTTCTGTGCCGGACCCATTGAAGACGTCGATCTGTGGGCGGTCTGGGACCGGGTCGAATGCCCGGTGCTGGTGCTGCGGGGCGAAAACTCGGACCTGCTCAGCATTGAGACCGCAGAAGAGATGAGCAAACGCGGCCCCAAGGCGGAAATAGTCACCATCCCGAATTGCGGGCACGCACCGGCTTTGATGGACCCGGATCAGATCAGGATCGTCAAGGACTGGCTAGGGAGTTAATTCCTCGCGTGGATAACGCGATGATTTTCCTCGTCATCCCAAACCTGATTTGGGATCCATGGCAAGTGGCATATTGCAAAATGTAGCATGGGTCCTGAAACAGGTTCAGGACGACTGTTGAATTTGAAGCACCTGCAATATTCCTCTTCAATCATGCCGCTACCGGCAATGCCCTTGGCTGCTCCCTAACCGGCAGATGGATAAGTGCCGAGAATGCACCGGCGCCGACACCGACCCACCAGACCATATCGTACGAGCCGTAAATGTCGTACATGTAGCCACCCAGCCAGACACCAAGGAATGATCCCAGTTGATGGGAGAAAAACACGATTCCATACAGCGTCCCCATAAAGCGAAGGCCGTAAATCTGCGCGACGAGACCGGATGTCAGCGGCACCGTAGCCAGCCACAAGCCGCCCATGACCATCGAGAAAAGCACGACTGTCGTCGGCGTCATCGGCACCATGATGAACGCCGCGGCGGCAATCGTCCGTCCCACATAGATCATCGACAGCAGGTATTTCTTGGACCAGCTATGGCCGAGCGCACCGGCGGTGATGGTGCCGACGATGTTCATCATCCCGATCAGGGCCAGCGAAAGGGCGCCCAGTCCGGTTGTCGTACTGACGCCCAGCGATCGGATCAGGCTGTCAGGCGGAATAGCGGAACAGACCTCGGTGATGAATGCCGGGAAGTGGGCAGTCACGAACGCCAGCTGAAAACCGCATGAGAAGAACCCGAAGAAGATCATCGCGAAGGAGGGGTCCCTGAGGGCACCTCTCAGGACGAACAGCAGCGAGTCTTCCGGATTGGTGGATTTCTCGGGCGGCTTGTGCGCCCCAATAAACGGCAGGGCTAACAGCGTCAGCAGGATGATCCCCGCAAAAACGACGAACACCGATGACCAGTTCATATGTTGCAGAAGTGCATTGGCAACCGGCGGACCGACGATCTGGCCGGCCGAGCCTGCGGCCGTCACCAGTCCCAATGTGAGTGAGCGGTTTTTGTCTGATGCCGCCCGGCCGACAACACCGAGAATCACGCCGAAACCGGTACCGGCGATCCCGAATCCAACCAGGATCTCAAGGAATTGGTGTGCTTCAGGCGTGACTGCAACACTGGAAAGAACCAACCCGAGTGCGTATGTGAAAGCCCCCAGGGCAATGGCCTTGCGGTCACCGAATTTCTCCGCCATGGCACCGAAAATAGGCTGACCGATCCCCCATGCAAGATTCTGGATTGCGATCGCCATGGAGAATTCGGAGCGAAGCCAGTTGAATTCTTCCGCAATCGGAATCTGAAAAAGACCGAAGCTGGCGCGAAGCGCAAAGCTCGTCAGCAGGATGAAACTGCCCGCAATCAATATGGGGGTAAATAACCGCGCGGATCCGGACAAGTGGGTTCTCCCCCAGCAATTCTTGATGTGTATAAGAACGTCATTAAAGCAGGCAAAGTGTCAATTTGCAGAATAAGCATGTAACATATGAATTCCCGGCACGAATGCCAAAGCCCCCACCAATCCTGACAATCAGCGTTCAGCCGTTCAGGATTTTCGCCGCGTCGATGGCGTGGTAGGTGAGAACACCGTCGGCCCCGGCGCGTTTGAAGCCGGTCAGCATTTCCATCATCACAGTGTCATAATCGAGCCAGCCGGCATCACCCGCACCGCGCAGCATTGCGTATTCACCCGACACGTTGTAGGCGAACGTCGGCATGCCGAAGGTCTGTTTGACCCGCTGCACGACATCAAGATACGGCAGCCCCGGCTTGACCATCACCATGTCGGCGCCCTCGGAGATATCCATTTCAACCTCGCGCAGGGCTTCGTCGGTGTTGGCCGGGTCCATTTGATAGGTCTTCTTGTCGCCCTTGAGCGCACCGCCCGAACCGACGGCATCGCGGAACGGCCCGTAAAAGCCGGAGGCGTACTTGGCCGCATAGGACATGATCGCCACGTGATCCAGGCCGCTTTCATCAAGGCCCGAACGAATGGCGGCAATACGCCCGTCCATCATGTCGGACGGTGCTATGACATCACATCCGGCTTCTGCCTGGCATATACTTTGTCTAACCAGGCATTCTATCGTTTCATCATTCAGCACCACATCCCCACGAACGATCCCGTCATGGCCGTCCGAATTGAATGGATCAAGGGCCACATCACACAAGATACCTATGTCCGGCACTGCATCCTTGATGGCCTTCACGGCACGGCAAACCAGATTTTCCGGGTTCCAGGCCTCACAGGCGTCGGGCGTTTTCAAAGACGGTTCGATGTAGGGGAAGAGGGCGATCATCGGAATCCCGAGTGCGCGGGCGTCCTGCGCTGCGCCGGCCAGCAGATCGCAGGTTAACCGCTCGACACCCGGCATGGAGGCGATGCTTTCGCGTTTCCCTGTACCCTCGATGACAAACACCGGCCAGATCAGGTCCGCAGGCGACAACACGTTCTCACGCACAAGGTTGCGAAGCCATGGTGTACGGCGGTTTCGACGCATACGGGTCGATGGAAAACGCGGTGTCGGCATCGTCTGGATCACTCCCGGCAAGGGTTCTTGGCGAATTTCGGCGTAGTTTCGCGATGCCGCCGTCCGAGAGCAAGGGTTTCATGCACCGGCTATCATCCCTATTTAGGTATTAAAGGAGAATTCCATGGACAAAACCCTGCTGTATTTCGCCGATCCCATGTGCTCCTGGTGCTGGGGATTTTCGCCGGTAATGGAGAAAATTCTCTCTAAAACCGGGGATAAAGCCCAATTACAGATATTCGTTGGCGGATTGAGACCATTTACGGATCATGTGATGACCGACAAGGACAAGTCCTACGTCCGCAACCACTGGGATCACGTTGCGGAGGCCTCTGGCCAGCCATTCGATTTTGATTTCTTCGAGCGCAGCGACTTTACCTACGATACGGAACCGGCATGCCGGGCCGTGGTTGCCGTCCGCCGCCTGGACCCCGATCTAGCCCCGGCCATGCTGGCACGGTTGCACCGGGCATTTTATGCGGAAAACCGCGATACGACCGATCCCGAGGTTCTGGCCGATCTGGCCCATGAAGTTGGTGTGCCCCGGGGCGATTTTCTGATCGCATTCGCGGATGAGGTAAGCAAACAGGAAACACTGGCTGATTTCCAGTATGCCCAGCGCTCGCAGATTACCGGTTTTCCGACACTGGTCGGCGTGCAGAAGGATCAGACCCCAGTTGCGCTGACGATCGGCTTCCGGCCATGGGAAAACATGGAACCGGCGCTGGAGCAATGGCTCGCGGCTTAGACTGGTCTTTTCCATTTGTAGCTGCTCTGCCTGTTCAGCACGGCTCTGTAACTTATTATAACGCGCTCATCCCTTGACAGCCGGGGCTTCGGCGGGCCATATCCCGACGCGCGGCACCGGTCCAGCCGATTGACGTCAACCCTTGCCATCCCAATGGGGAGCGACTTATGAAAGAGACCATTCGCACGGTCGTCTATGCGGTTCTGATTGCGCTTTCCATCCGGGTACTTGCGTTCGAACCGTTCTCGATCCCATCGGGCTCCATGGTGCCGACGCTGCTGGTCGGAGACTACCTGTTCGTCTCCAAATACGCTTATGGCTATAGCCGCTATTCATTGCCGTTCGGATTGCCGCTGCTGCCTGCCGATCGCGTCATGTTCGAAGAGCCCGAACGCGGTGACGTGGCCGTATTCAAACTGCCGCGCGACAACTCCACGGACTTCATCAAGCGCGTTATCGGTCTGCCCGGTGACCGCATTCAGGTGAAGGGTGGTATCCTGCACATCAATGGCCAGCCGGTTGAACGCAAGAAGATCGAAGATCACATCTTCGAAGCAGCACCCGGTCAGTTTTCACGCATTACCCAATACATCGAAACCCTGCCGAACGGAGTTGAGCACCTGATTGTTGAAAAAAGCGATGACAACAAAGGCAGCGACAACACCAGTATCTACACGGTGCCGGCAGATCATTATTTCATGATGGGTGACAACCGGGATAATTCGAATGACTCGCGCTTTACCAGCGTTGGATTCGTACCGCGTGAAAACTTCGTCGGACGCGCAGAATTCATCTTCTTCTCGATCGACGGGTCGGCATGGAAAATCTGGACCTGGCTCGACAAGCTGCGGCCGTCCCGCTTCTTTACGAGTATCGAATGAGCAGCGGCCTCGACGCCCTGCAGGCCGCCATCGGCTACACCTTCAACGACATCGGTCTGTTGCGCCACGCGCTGGTTCATTCCAGTGCCACATCGGCGCGTCTGAAATCCAACGAACGGATGGAGTTTCTGGGTGACCGGGTGCTGGGTCTGGTTCTTGCCGAGATGCTGCTGACGGACTATCCCGACGAAGAAGAAGGCGAAATCAGCTATCGCTTTACGGCCCTTGCGCAACGAGATGCGCTGGCGACCGTTGCTGCCGAAATCGGCATCGCCGATCATCTGAGCCTGTCGAACGGCGAGCATCTGACCGGCGGGCGGGAAAACCCTGGGATGCTGGCTGACGCAACCGAAGCCGTGATCTGTGCGATCTATCGTGACGGTGGGCTGGAAGCAGCACGAACGTTCATTCATCAGTTCTGGAAACCGATGATGCGGGAAAACCGGCGCCCGCCGAAGGACCCTAAAACCACGCTGCAGGAATGGGCGCAGGGGCGGGGACTTGGCCTGCCGGTCTATAAGATCAAAGGTCAGGACGGCCCCGATCACCAGCCCGTCTTTACCGTCGAGGCGAGCCTGCAGGGGCAGCAACCGGCACGCGGCGAGGGAAATAACAAACGCGCTGCCGAACAGGCCGCCGCCGAGACGATGCTCGGCAACATTCAAAAGGACGAAAAATGAGCGACGACAGTCAACCGCAGACCAGCGCCGGTTTTGTCGCCATTCTGGGTGCGCCCAACGCCGGGAAATCGACGTTCGTCAACAAGGCCGTCGGTGCCAAGGTTTCCATCGTATCGCCGAAGGTTCAGACGACACGAACCCGCGTGCTCGGTATTCTGATCCAGGACGGGGCGCAAATCCTGTTCGTCGACACACCGGGAATCTTTCAGCCGCGCCGCCGGCTTGATCGCGCGATGGTCGCCAGCGCCTGGGGATCGGCCGGGGACGCCGATGTCATCGTTTTGATGATCGACGCCGAGCGTGGTCTGGATAGCAATTCCCGCGGTATCATCGAAGGATTGCTGAAACGCCGTGAAGAGAAACCAAAGGCACCGGCGCCTGTTTTGGCCCTCAACAAAGTCGACATCGCAAAGAAAACCGCACTGCTGGCTCTGACGCAGGAACTGAATGACCTAGAGCTGTTTTCCGATGTCTTCATGATCTCGGCCCTGACGGGTGACGGTGTCGATGATCTGGTTGCATTCTGTGCCGCACGCATGACACCCGGGCCGTGGCTGTTCCCGGAAGACCAGATATCCGACATGCCGGCGAGATTGCTGGCTGCCGAAGTCACGCGCGAAAAACTGTACATGCAGTTGCATCAGGAACTGCCCTACGCGGCAACGGTGGAAACCGAAACATGGACGGAGCAGAAGGATGGCTCGATCAAGATCGAGCAGGTCATCTTCGTTGAACGCGACAGCCAGAAAGCCATCGTGCTGGGCAAAAGAGGATCGCGGATCAAGGAGATCGGTGCCGCGTCACGACACGAACTCGAAGACATGTTCGAAACCCGCGTGCACCTGTTCCTGTTCGTGAAGGTGCGCGAAAAATGGGGCGACGATCCCGAGCGCTATCGCGACTGGGGCCTCGACTTCAACGCTTAAATTCACGTCGTCGTCCTGAACTTGATTCAGGACCCACAAAAAAGCCCCGGCGTTGCCGGGGCTTTCCTGTTTCATGGATCCCAAATCAAGTTTGGGATGACGTTTTTTGTAAGTGCTACACCTTGTCCAGTGCCTGACTGATATCGGTGATAATGTCGTCGACGTACTCAAGACCGATGGACAGCCGCACGTAACCCGGCGTGACGCCGGAACGCGCCTGATCTTCAGCGGACAACTGCGAATGCGTGGTCGAGGCCGGATGAATCGCCAGCGAGCGCGCATCGCCGATGTTGGCGACGTGATACAGCAGTTCCAACGAGTCGATGAACTTGCGCCCGGCGTCCTTGCCGCCCTTGAGTTCGAACCCGCAGAGCGCCCCCATGCCACCCTTCAGGTGCTGATCACGGCGGGCTGCCGCTTCACCGGTCTGAAGGGACGGATGGATGACGTTTTCGATCTTGTCATGTGCATCCAGGAACGCCGCCACCTTGACCGCGTTTTCGCAGTGACGCTGCATGCGCAGCGGCAGGGTCTCGATCCCCTGAATGAACTGGAACGCGTTAAACGGGCTCATGGCCGATCCCATGTCGCGGAGCAGAATGACCCGTGCGCGAATGATATAGGCAATAGGGCCCAAAGGCTTGACCGCCTCGGTCCACACCGCGCCGTGATAGCTTGCATCCGGCTCGTTGAGGGTGGGGAAACGCGCACCGCCGGCTTCCCAGTCGAAGTTACCGCCATCGACCAGCATGCCGCCGATCGAAGTGCCGTGACCGCCCATGTACTTGGTGGTCGAATACAATACGATCGCCGCGCCGTGCTCCAGCGGCTTGCACAGGATCGGTGCCGCCGTGTTGTCCATGATCAGTGGCACGCCCAGTTCACGGCCGATATCGGCAACGGCCTTGATCGGGAAGACTTCAAGTTTCGGGTTCGGCAGGGTTTCCGCGTAATAGCAGCGGGTCTTGTCATCGGTGGCCTTGCGGAAGGCTTCCGGGTCGGCGGGATCGACAAAGCGGCACTCGATACCGAGGTCCTTCAGCGTGTTCGCGAACAGGTTCCATGTCCCGCCGTAGATATTGGTCGAGCAGACAAA
The DNA here is from genome assembly GCA_040218645.1 of Rhodospirillales bacterium. Classification (GTDB taxonomy): domain Bacteria; phylum Pseudomonadota; class Alphaproteobacteria; order Rhodospirillales; family Casp-alpha2; genus UBA4479. Next base: position 211,778 of record JAVJQZ010000002.1, on the reverse strand, counting down.
ATTATCACCGGCCCTGCAGAGGTTGAGGATGGCAAACGTCGATGCTGCCTGACCGGAGGCCAGGGCGAGGGCGGCAACCCCGCCTTCAAGCGCCGCAACACGCTTTTCCATCACATCACAGGTCGGGTTCATGATGCGCGAATAGATGTTGCCCAGTTCCTTGAGCGCGAACAGGTTTTCCGCATGTTCGGTGCTGTCGAACTGATACGATGTTGTCATATGGATCGGCACGGCAACGGCGTTGGTATCGTCTTTCCGGTAACCGGCATGCAGTGCCAGCGTCTCGGGATGCATTTTGCTTTCTTCCATGAGATCTCCTCCGATCAGGGTTTATGATTTTCGCGGATCATTCTCGCGAGGGCGGGATATGTCAATGTTTCGAACAATCAGGAGCCACATGGCATAACGAATACCCCCTCATCCTGTCCCTCTCCCAAGGGAGAAGGGACCCACGCATCATACGCCCCTCTCCCTTGGGAGAGGGTGGCGCGCAGCGCCGGGTGAGGGGGATAGCGCCCACAACCCTTTGACCCGGAAATCGACTCATGCTAAGTTTACGTTAACGTAAAGGTAAGGCGTAGGTCTCACGCATACCTCGTCCTGACAGAAAATTCCGGTTACAATCCGGCTGCGTTTCTTGGGAGAGAACATCATGCCTGATGACGGCAAGCAGACAGCCGGCGGCACATCACCGGCAACAGCCGCAAACAAGCCCTATACCCCGGATAACCCGGTCCGGTTCGTCACCGCGGCAAGCCTGTTCGACGGCCACGACGCTTCGATCAACATCATGCGCCGTATCCTCCAGTCGGGCGGCGCAGAAGTCATACATCTGGGGCACAACCGTTCCGTCGCCGAGGTCGTCAATGCCGCCGTGCAGGAGGATGCGCAGGGCATTGCGCTGAGTTCATATCAGGGCGGACACGTCGAATACTTCAAATACATGGTTGATCTGCTGAAGGACGCCGGACGCGAAGACATCAAGATTTTCGGCGGTGGCGGCGGCGTCATCGTCGGCGCGGAAATCAAGGACCTGCACGACTATGGCGTGACCCGCATCTTCTCACCCGAAGACGGCCAGCAGATGGGCCTTCAGGGCATGATCCGCTCGATGATCGAGATCGCAGATTTCGACCCGACGGACGATCTGCCAGCATCGCTGGGCAACCTCGCCAAAGCCGATCACAGGGACCTCGCACGTGTGATCTCGGCAATTGAAAAAGGCAAGCTGCCCGACGCGGATATGAGCAAGTTGCGCAATCTTGCCGGCAAGCATGACAGGACGCCCGTTCTCGGCATCACCGGCACCGGCGGGGCCGGGAAATCGTCACTGACCGACGAGTTGATCCGCCGCTTCCGTCTGTATTCGAACGAGCCGAGCATCGCCGTCATCGCCATCGACCCGACACGCCGCAAGACCAAGGGTGCTTTGCTTGGCGACCGCATCCGCATGAATGCCATCGATGCGCCGAACGTCTACTTCCGTTCCGTCGCCACACGCGGATCAAAAACCGAAGTGCCGGAATACCTGCCGGATATCATCACCGCCGCCAAGGCCGCCGGTTTCGATATGGTCATCGTCGAGACACCAGGCATCGGACAGGGTGACGGCGCCATCGTCGATCTGGTCGATGCGTCGCTTTATGTCATGACTCCGGAATTCGGCGCCGCCAGCCAGCTCGAAAAGATCGACATGCTGGATTACGCGGACTGTATCGCCATCAACAAGATGGACCGCAAGGGGGCGCTGGATGCCGTCCGCGATGTCCGCAAACAGGTACAGCGCAACCGTGAAGCCTTTGGCATGTCGCCTGATGATATGCCGGTGTTCGGCTGCATGGCTTCAAAGTTCGCCGATCCCGGCGTCACGGCGCTGTATCAGGAACTGCTCAAGGTCTTCACCGAAAAGGGTTTTAACGCACCCGAATGCAGCATTGAACCGTTAACGACGCGTGTTTCAGAGCCGGGGCAGACCATCGTGCCGCCGGAACGTGTGCGATATCTGGCGGAAATTTCCGAAACCGTCCGCGACTACCACAAGATCATCGATACGCAATCGAAGCTGGCCCGCGAACGCCAGCAGCTGCGCGAAAGTAAACGCATGCTTGAAGAGGCCGGGTCTAAAGCGCCGGATGATCTGGATAAACTGATTGCTGAGCGTGACGCGGCCATGGACCCGCGGGCCAGCAAGCTGATCGAAATCTGGCCGCGCGTCGTCGAGAGCTATTCCGGCGACGAGTACGTGGTCAAAATCCGCGACAAGGAAGTCCGCTATAATCTTTTGCGCTCGACCATCAGCGGCAATCAGATTTCCCGCGTCGCCCTGCCGAAATATGAGGACGAAGGCGAACTTCTGAAATTCCTGCTCAAGGAAAACCTACCGGGCAGTTTCCCCTATACTGCCGGCGTATTCGCCTTCAAACGCGAGGGCGAGGACCCGACCCGCATGTTCGCGGGCGAGGGCGATCCATTCCGCACCAACGAACGCTTCAAATTCCTGTCCAGGGATTCCGACGCCAAGCGCCTGTCGACGGCGTTCGACAGTGTGACGCTGTACGGTTTTGATCCCGATGAGCGTCCCGACATTTACGGAAAAGTCGGCAACTCCGGTGTGTCCATTGCCACCCTCGACGACATGAAGGTGCTCTACGACGGCTTTGATCTGTGCAGCCCGTCGACGTCGGTGTCGATGACCATCAACGGCCCGGCACCGACCATCCTGGCGATGTTCATGAACACCGCCATTGATCAGCAGATTGCCAAGTTCGAAACCGATAACGGCCGCGCCCCGACGGATGAAGAGATCGAGAAGATCAAGGCATGGACGCTGGAAACCGTGCGCGGCACCGTACAGGCTGACATCCTCAAGGAAGATCAGGGGCAGAACACCTGCATCTTCTCGACGGAATTCGCACTCAAGATGATGGCCGATATCCAGTCGTATTTCGTGCACCACAAGGTACGGAATTTCTATTCCGTTTCGATCTCCGGCTATCACATCGCCGAAGCCGGAGCGAACCCGATCAGCCAGCTCGCCTTCACGCTAGCCAACGGCTTCACGTTCGTTGAGGCGTACCTGGCCCGAGGCATGGATATCGACGACTTCGCGCCGAACCTGTCATTTTTCTTCTCCAACGGCATGGACCCGGAATACACGGTCATGGGCCGCGTTGCGCGGCGCATCTGGGCCAGCGCCATGCGTTTCAAGTACGGCGCCAACGAACGCTCGCAGAAGCTCAAGTATCATATCCAGACCTCGGGCCGCTCGCTGCACGCGCAGGAAATGGATTTCAACGACATCCGGACCACGCTGCAGGCCCTGATCGCGATTTACGACAACTGCAACTCGCTGCACACCAACGCCTATGATGAAGCGATCACGACGCCGACCGAGGATTCACTCCGCCGCGCCATCGCCATCCAGATGATCATCAACAAGGAATGGGGTCTGGCGAAAAACGAAAACCCGACACAGGGCGCCTTCATCACCGATGAACTGACGGACCTGGTCGAAGAAGCGGTGCTTCAGGAGTTCGACAGAATTACCGAGCGCGGCGGTGTACTCGGTGCCATGGAAACCGGTTATCAGCGCGGCAAGATTCAGGAAGAGAGCATTCATTACGAAACGCTCAAGCACACCGGCGAACTGCCGATCATCGGCGTCAACACGTACCGCAATCCGAACCCGTCCGATGATCACGAAATCGAACTGCGCCGCTCGACCGAGGATGAAAAGCAGAGCCAGATCACGCGGCTTCGCGACTTCCAGAAGCGCAACGATGGTGCGGCACAGGACATGATCAAACGCCTGCAACACGCGGCCACCAACGACGACAACGTGTTCGCGGTGCTGATGGACGCGGTGCGCGTATGCTCGCTCGGCCAGATCACCGACGCCCTGTTTGAAGCCGGCGGCAAGTACCGGCGGAATATGTGATATCATGGGCCGTCATCCTGAACCCGGTTCAGGATCCATATTACTCGCGACGAATACGCCGGGATTTCATGGGCGACGACTCTTTTGAGATATCCATTCGTCACCCCCGCGAAAGCGGGGGCCCAGCAAACATCATCCACGCTCTGGGTTCCCGCTTTCGCGGGAATGACGCGTTTGCCGTGTGATCATATGAATGCGGTTTAGCTTTCGTAAAATCCCCATATAATTAGACCATGACTCCTGATGAGGTTCAGCTCCGCGAGGTCTTATTCGAATTCCATCGAGTAGGTAGTTATGTGCGCGTGACTGCCGTCGATCCCCGCAGCAATGTCGAGATCACTATGGTCGGCGATCCGCATGTCGGTGAAACCGCCCTGAAAAAGGCCGCGATCCAGAAACTGAAATATGTCATATCGAAGAAGTTCAATGAACGTGACGGCGGCTCGATCATCGCCTGATCTAACCAGAGAATACAAGGAAACGACCAAATGAAGATGCGTGGTGCCGTGCTCTATGAACAGGGCTTGCCGAGACCCTATAACGTAACGAACCCCCTGAAGATCGAAATGATCGATCTGGAAGGCCCCCGGCATCACGAGGCTCTGGTTGAAATCCGCGCGGCCGGTCTGTGTCATTCCGATATGTCGACCATTGAGGGCATTCGTCCACGACCAATCCCGACCGTGCTGGGGCATGAGGCGGCGGGCATTGTCCGCGAAGTCGGTCCCGGCGTTTCAGACCTGAAAGAGGGCGATCACGTGGTCTGTGTCTTCGTCATGAGCTGCGGGAAATGCTACGAGTGCACGACCGGCCGTCCGCATTTGTGTGGCGCCAGCTTCGACAGCAAAATGAAGGGTGAACTGGTTGGCGGCGGCAAGCGCATGAGCGTCAACGGCACGCCGATCGCTCACGCGGCAGGCATTTCCTGCTTTGCGGAATACGCCGTACTCGACCGTTCTTCGCTGGTCAAATTGCCCGATGACATCACGTTCGAAGATGCGGCGCTGTTCGGATGCGCGGTCATTACCGGTGTCGGCGCTGTCACCAATACGGCGAAAGCACAACCGGGCCAACCTGTCGCGGTGTTCGGGCTTGGCGGCGTCGGTCTGTCCGCCGTCATGGGCGCGGCGCTGGCGGGGGCGGAGCCTATCGTCGCCGTCGACCTGAACGAAGAGAAAATGGCGCTGGCCAAAACGCTGGGGGCGCACTTCACCGTCAACGCAGGCGAGGGAACGGAGAAAACCGCCGAAGCCATCAAGGAATTGACCGGTGGCGGCGTCATGCACGCCATCGAGTTGTCCGGTACCGTCAAAGGCATGGACGCGGCCTATGCATCGCTTCGATCGGGCGGTACTGTTACCGTCGCCGGCCTGACACCGGCAGATGCGGTGTTTGAGTTGAAGCCATATATGCTGACCGCCAAGGAATTCAAAATTCAGGGCTGTTATATGGGCTCGTGCTCACCGCCGGAAGATATGCCGCGCTTTGTCGACTACTACCGCAACGGCAAGTTGCCTGTCGATAAACTAAGGACCGGCGAGTTGGGACTGGAAGAAATCAATGCCGGATTTGAAAACCTGGCTGCCGGCACGGCGATCCGCCAGATCCTGAAACCGCACGGGTAGGGCCACGAGCCCGCCCTGAGTTTAGGGTTTCCCTCTCCTACGGGAGAGGGATTTCAATTGCATTCAGGACGCGGTAGAAACTCGATCCGGCTCGGGGCGAGGTTGAGGGTGAAATCACCGAAATCCTGGATTATCCGCTCAGCGATGCCGTTATCCCGGTAATCGATTTCAAGTTCGAAATCCGGCAGGTCCAGGTGCCCCATCAAAGGAAAATACGCCATCCTGACACGCCAGACGCTGTTTGTGTCCGCCGTTTCGGGTTTTGCTGATGTGGCGCCCACAAGCAGTGGTTTACGGGAGGGAGCTGTTGAAGCGAGTTCGTTGCCCACAATGACGCGTCCGTTATGCACCCGTCCGATGACATAGGCATTAACTTCATATGGGTTATCCGTACTGGCACCGTCGAAAACCACTTTTTTAATCGGTCCGTTGCCCGTGCGGGCATGTGTCAGCAAATGCATGAGATGCTCTGCCGGAAACAGCGTACCTGATGGCAGATCGACGGCCGTGAAGTCCTCGTCATTGAACGAGGCACCACCGCCTTGGGAATCCTTGCCAGCTTCACCTGCAAACGCTTCCTGCAACAGGCCATTGCGTTTGTGATCGACGGCATAGGTGAAATCCATCCCGTCGAAGCTCTCAAAACTGTTGAAGGTCCAGGTCGTTTCGACCACTTCCGGGGCGTCACCGGTTGTGCCGTAATTCAGCATCAGCGCCACCCGAGTTTCAACTTCCCAGCCGTCACACTGAGGCTCAAAACGATAGAACATCGTACCCCGTGCATCGACGATGTCCGAGCCCTGTGTCGTCGAGCCGAGTTCCATCTGATACAGAGCCCGATGCGGCTGAAAAGCTGATTTCAGCGGCTGTACGGTAGATGCCTGAACATTACCGACGCCAACAGCGCTCAGCAGAACAAGAGCAAGCCCCAGCATCGCATTTTGCATGCGGTCTTTTGATTTAGTTACGGCCATTTAAAGGCCTCCCGGGTATCGATACAGTCGTTGCCGCATCACTTGAGAAAATCTTAGCGTGGATATGGATGCCCTGTCTATCGAGACCGTTCTCAGCGGGATCTCTTCTGGCGGCATTATCCGCCGGACCGGCAAAATTTGCCGGGTCAAAAACCGCCCGGAAAGTCGTTAACGATTGATAAACCATTGATAAGAATGGGGCCTTTAATTGGCATGACGTTTGCTCCTGATAAAACAAAGAAGGGAGCCCGTTCATGCGGATTGATCAACCGCCGCTACCACTTGATATCGCCCGGCTGGATGTCGGGCCGCCTCTCCGTGAGGAAACGGATGAAAGCGCCGTAAAGGATCGGAGCAGGGCGCTCGTTGCTTATCGGGAGCCGGCCAGCAAAGACATTGCGCCGGACCGTCACCGTGTCGACAGTATCGAGGATATTGTCGATACCGACCCTGTCAAATCTCTGCCGCCCCCCAGTGATGGTTACAATGTCCCGGATGTCCGTCATATGACACCACGCGAAATGCAGGACTACAGCCAGAACCTTTATGCTGCCGGTGCGATTACGTTCGAGGATTATGAAGCCCTGGCGTTTCAGCCCGATCTGCACCCGGATTTCAACCGGACCATCGGCGCCCTGACCGGTGAGAAGGCCCAGCCGGACCGCCCGCGCGATTACATACGCCAATGGTCCGACAGGGTTGAGTATACGCAACGCTACTACCCCCAGAATTCTGAGGAAGTACGACAGGCGCACCGTATACATGAAGCGCTCAAGGCCTATCCGCGGCGAACAGACATCTTCGTCTGATCCACAAATCAATCCCGGTTTCATCTGAAACGAATATGCAAAAACAGTCCCCCGAAACGTAGGGACCTGTTGGCACGCACGCGCTAGATATGGTATGAACCCCTAACTTCTCGTGGGCGTCCGCATGGATGTTTCAGAGCGGGCGTTCTTTATCAGACTTGGAATAGTGAAGAAGATGGCTGGACAAACCGTAGCAATTGCTAGCGATCACGCCGGATTCACCCTGAAGTCCATGCTCAGGGCCGACCTTGAAGCCGACGGCTACACCGTGCTCGACCTCGGCACCGACGGCCCGGACAGTGTCGACTACCCCGATTTCGGATATGCCCTGGCCAATGCCATCGCCGATGGCAAGGCGGAGAAGGGGGTACTGGTCTGTGGATCCGGTATCGGCATTTCCATCGCCGCCAACCGCAATCCTGCCGTACGCGCCGCCGTCGTCACCAATGCCCTGACGGCGCAGCTGGCGCGTCAGCACAATGACGCCAACGTGGTCTGTTTTGGAGAACGACTGGTCGGTTCCGAAATTGCACGTGATGCCATGAAAGTCTTTCTTGAAACCGAATTCGAGGGTGGTCGCCACGCCAAGCGCGTCGACAAGCTCTCTAAGCCTCAAACCTGATTTATTACCGGAGACGATCGCCTGTCATGTCCAGCAACGCCGCCAACGCCAGTTATCCGAGCGATTTCCATCAGCGCTTTTTCAATCAGCCGCTGTCCGAACGCGATCCTGACATTTTTGCATCGATCACGGACGAGCTGAAACGCCAGCAGGATCAGATCGAGCTGATCGCATCCGAAAACATCGTTTCCAGGGCCGTCATGGAAGCTCAGGGCGGCGTCATGACCAACAAGTACGCCGAGGGCTATCCCGGTCGCCGGTACTATGGCGGTTGCGAGTTCGTCGATGTCGCCGAAGCGCTGGCGATTGAGCGCGCCAAGAAGCTGTTCGGTTGTTCCTTCGTCAACGTGCAGCCCCATTCCGGCGCTCAGGCAAACGGTGCCGTGTTCCTGGCACTGCTCCAACCCGGCGATACCATCTTGGGCATGTCGCTGGCCGCCGGCGGACATCTGACCCACGGCGCACCGCCTGCGCAATCCGGCAAGTGGTTCAATGCCATCCAATACGGCGTAAGGCCCGATGATCATCTCGTCGACTTCGATCAGGTCGAGAAACTGGCCAAGGAACACAAGCCGAAACTCATTGTCTGCGGCGGCTCGGCTTATCCCCGAACGCTGGATTTCAAGCGTTTCCGCGAAATTGCCGATAGTGTCGGCGCCTATCTGATGGTCGACATGGCGCACTTTGCCGGGCTGGTTGCGGCGGGGGTACACCCGTCACCGCTGCCGATTGCCGACATTGTCACGACGACGACCCACAAGACACTGCGTGGCCCCCGCGGCGGCATGATCCTGTCCAATAACGAGGACATCGGCAAAAAGATCAATTCAGCCGTCTTCCCGGGTCTGCAGGGCGGGCCGCTGATGCACGTCATTGCCGCCAAGGCGGTCGCTTTCGGCGAAGCTTTGACGCCTGAATTCGTCAGTTACTCGAAAGCGGTGGCCGAGAATGCCAAGGTTCTGGCTGCAACCCTTCTCGAGCGAGGCTTTGACATCGTTTCCGGCGGAACCGATACGCACCTGATGCTGGTCGATCTCCGCCCCAAGGGCGTCAAGGGGAACGAGGCGGAAGTCAGCCTTGAGCACGCGACCATGACCTGCAACAAGAACGGCATTCCTTTCGACCCGGAAAAACCGATGGTGACATCCGGTATCCGGCTCGGTACCCCCGCGGCAACAACCCGTGGTTTCGGTCCCGAGGAATTCCGCAAGGTCGGCAATCTGATCGGTGACGTGCTTGAAGCGCTCGCCAAGTCAAACGGTGATAACAGTGCCGCTGAAGCGGCCGCGCGTGAGGAAGTAAAGGCACTGTGCCAGCGCTTTCCGATTTATACGGACGTCTAGGGGGCGTCCTTTTTTAGGGGGTTTTAAAAGATGCGTTGCCCGTTTTGTGGAAATGAAGACTCTCAGGTCAAGGACTCGCGGCCGACAGACGATAATGCAGCCATCCGCCGCCGTCGTTTTTGCCCGGCTTGCGGGGCACGCTGGACGACATTTGAGCGGGTGCAGCTCCGCGAACTGACCGTGGTCAAGAAGGATGGCGAAAAGTCGCCATTCGACAGGGACAAACTGGCGCGTTCACTGTCGATTGCGTTGCGCAAGAGGCCGGTCCCCGAAGACCGCATCGACCGCATCGTAAATTCGATCCAGCGCCGTCTCGAAACGCTGGGCGAGTCAGAAATCCCCACCAAAGTGGTCGGCGAAATGGTCATGGAGAACCTGCGTGAACTGGATCAGGTCGCTTATGTCCGCTTTGCCTCCGTTTACAGAAACTTCCGTGAAGCCAAAGACTTCGAGGAATTTGTTGAACAAATAGGTGACGGAAACGACGACTAAATCAGGCTTCTCGCAGACCGACCGAGCGCATATGCGCCGGGCGCTCGGTCTGGCACGCCGTGGACTTGGTCGTGTCGCGCCGAACCCTGCCGTGGGTTGCGTTCTCGTACGTCCCGATCTCGGATCATCGAAAGACGGCCGCATTGTCGGCACCGGCTGGACACAGCCGGGTGGCCGCCCGCATGCCGAAACCGAAGCCATAGCCCAGGCGGGGGCGTTGGCCAGAGGTGCCCATGCCTATGTGACGCTGGAACCGTGCAATCATCAGGGGCAAACCGGCCCTTGCACCGAAGCCCTGATCAAGGCCGGGGTTACGGATGTGACCATCGCAACAGAAGACCCCGACCCACGTGTATCCGGGCGCGGGATTGAGCGCCTCCAACAGGCCGGCATATCTGTTCGTACGGGCCTTCTTGCGGATATTGCCGAACAGATGAATACCGGGTTCTTTTCGGTCATTCGCCGGCAGCGGCCCTGGGTCACCATGAAGACCGCGACCACACTTGATGGTGCGATCGCTTCCCGCTCCGGGAAAAGTCAGTGGATCACAGGCCCCGAGGCCCGCGCCCGCGGACATCTGCTGCGCGCCGAAAACGATGCCATTCTGACAGGGATCGGCACGATCCGGGAGGATGATCCGGAACTGACCTGCCGGCTGCCCGGTATGACGCACCGCTCACCCATACGTGTCGTCGTTGACCCAAGGCTGGAAACCGATATTGCCTGCAAACTGTTTGATACGCTTGAAACCGCGCAATTATGGCTTCTGGCGGTCAGTGACGCCGATCCAGAGCGGCACGCGCTGCTCTCTGGCGCAGGGGCCAGAATAATCGATCTGGTGCCGACAACCGGGGGGCGCATATCGCCGCAGATCATCCTGTCCGCGCTGGCTGAAAACGGGATCACACGGGTCCTGCTTGAGGCAGGAAGTGCGCTCAGCGGCTCCTTCATCAGCGCCGGACTGGTCGACGAAATCGCCTGGTTCCGCGCCGCGAGCATCATGGGCGGCGACGGCTTGCCCGCCATCGGCCCGATGGCCGTCAACAGTCCCGACAATGCGCCTAAATATCGGCATATCTCGACATTGGACCTTGATGGAGACGTGTTGGAGCGCTACCTCCGCTTGGGAAACGGGGAATGACTCATCTTTCGAGACGGCGCTTCGCGCCTCCTCAAGATGAGGTGTTAATGTAATCTCTATACTCATCCTGAGGAGCGGCAAAGCCGCATCTCGAAGGATCGGGGACTGCGAAGGACAAGAAAGCGGTTATGTTTACCGGCATCATCACCGACATCGGCACTGTAAAATCCGTCACCACGGACGGCGACAGGCGGTTTGACATCGCCACACGCTACGACATGTCCCGTGTGGACATTGGTGCTTCCATTGCCTGTTCGGGCACCTGTCTGACGGTCATCGAAAAGGGTGACGGCTGGTTTGCCGTTCAGGCTTCGGGCGAAACCCTCGACAAGACAACCGCCGGCAGCTGGGCCGAAGGAACGCCGCTCAACCTGGAACGTGCGCTTAAACTCGGCGATGAACTCGGCGGCCATATTGTCAGCGGACATGTCGACGGGGTTGCCGACGTGATCTCGACCGAACCGGTGGGAGAGTCCCTGAAAATCGATTTTCGTGCCCCGGACGAACTTGCCAAATTCATAGCGCCCAAGGGATCTGTTACGCTCGACGGGGTCTCTTTGACGGTCAACAACGTCGACGGCACTGGATTTTCAGTCAATATCATCCCGCATACGCAAGCAGAGACCACGCTTGGCCGAATACAGCCCGGACAGCGTGTTAATCTGGAAATAGACGTGCTCGCACGCTATGTTGCCCGCCTAAATGACGCGAATGGATAAACTTTTGTCAGCAAATCAAACTCCGTCGACCGTTTCGAAACAGCAGGTCGCCCGCGCTACCGCGGACCCGGATAACTTTTTGTCGCCGATTGAGGACATCATCGAAGATGCCCGCAACGGCCGCATGTTCATCATGGTCGATGACGAAGAACGTGAAAACGAAGGCGATCTGGTTATACCGGCACAGATGGCGACACCGGATGTCATCAATTTCATGGCCAAATACGGTCGGGGGCTGATCTGCCTGGCGCTGACGTCTGACCGGGTCAGGGAACTGGAACTGCCGGCCATGTCCCGGCGTAACGGCTCTCGTCACCAGACAGCTTTCACCGTTTCCATTGAAGCCAAGGAAGGGGTCACCACAGGCATTTCGGCATCGGACCGCGCGCGCACGATTGCTGTCGCCATTGACCCGACCAAGGCCGCACAGGACATCGCTTCCCCGGGTCACGTATTCCCGCTTGAAGCACGCGATGGCGGGTCACTGGTTCGCGCCGGCCATACGGAAGCCGCCGTCGATGTATCCCGGCTGGCCGGTCTCAACCCGTCCGGTGTGATCTGCGAAATCATGAACGAAGACGGCACCATGTCCCGTCTGCCCGATCTGGTGACTTTTGCGCAGTATCACGGGCTCAAGATAGGAACCATCGCAGACCTGATCGCCTACAGGTTGCGCAATGACCGGGTCGTGGAAAAAACCGCTGAAATGGATTTTTCCAGCCGCTTCGGCGGTGAGTGGAAAATGTGTGTATACGTGAACAAAGTCGCCTATGCCGAACACATCGCCCTGGTTAAGGGTGATGTATCATCCGGTGATCCGGTGATGGTGCGCATGCACGCGCTGAATGTTCTCGATGATGTTCTCGGCGACGTCACAAGCGGCAAAAGCGGAGAACTACAACAATCCATGCGCATGATCGAAGCCGAGGGCAGGGGCATCGTCGTTCTGATCCGCGAGCCATACCCCAAATCCCTGTCGGACCGCGTACGTCAGCGTCTTGGCGAGCCTCCGGAAGGCCAACAGGAACTTCGCGATTACGGGGTCGGGGCACAAATCCTCCTGGATCTGGGTGTGCAGGATCTGATTTTGCTTTCGAATACAAAACGGACCATCGTCGGCATTGACGGCTATGATCTCAACGTCGCCGAACAAAGACCCATTCCGCCTGTCGGAGAATAACGACATGACCACACATGCGAATGAAAAGACGATCCTCGTGATCGAAGCCCGCTACTATGAGAAAATCGCTGACGACATGGTCAAGGGCGCCGAGCCTGTCTTTACCGATGCCGGTTACGATATCGAGCGGCTGCCGGTCACCGGAGTCTTTGAAGTGCCTGCTGCCTGTGAAATGGCGATTCAGGCCGGCATCAAGGATCCGCATAACAAGTACGCGGGGATCATGGCACTCGGTTGTGTCATCAGGGGCGAAACCAGTCACTACGATCACATCTGCAGCGAAGCCAGCCGGGCGCTGATGGATATCACCACCAAACACCTTATCCCGCTGGGTTTCGCCATCCTGACCTGTGAAAACATGAAGCAGGCCGAAGTCCGCGCAGACCCGGCGCAGAAGAACAAAGGCGCCGAAGCCGCGAATGCTGTCCTCAGGATGATTGAACTCCGCCGGCACTTCAGGGGTCGCGATGATGTCTAAGAATTACGATCCCCGCCCTGCGGCGACCAGGTTGGCCGCTGTCCAGGCGGTCTATGAGCTTGATATGATGAAGGCGCCGGTCGACGACGTTCTGGCGTCGTTTGCTGCTGAACGCTGGAAAGCCGCCGACGATGAAGTCGCCGAGGAACTGGCGCGACCGAAACCCGAGCTGTTAAAGAATCTCGTGCAGGGCACCATGACCCGTCTTCCTGACATAGACGCCGCCCTGCAACCCGCAATGCTCAAGAACAGGGCTGTTGAGGGCATGGAGAGCGTCATGCAGGCAATCCTGCGTACCGCAACCTATGAACTTATGGACAGGCCGAACGTACCGGCCCGGACCCTTATTTCCGCTTATACGGGGCTGGCGGATGCCTTCTTTGACGAAAATGATGGGCAGCAGGTAAAGCTGATCGCCGGTATCCTGAATACGGTCGCACGGAATCTGCGTGCCGATGAGTTCACGCCGAGCAGCGAAACCGCCTGATAAGGGGCCGTCACCCCGGAAAAACTGAACCCACTGACTTGAACCCGACGTTCACCGGCATGACAAAGTGTTATCGGTAAGCACAGGTAGCTGAAAAACGACATGACAGACGAGTTCGACATCATTCACCGTCACTTTGCGCCGTTGTCGCGCGGCAATCCGGCGGCGCTGGGTCTCAGGGATGATGCTGCCGTGCTCGCGGTACGTAACGGTTTTGAGCATGTCGTCACAACGGATGCCATCGTTGCGGGTGTGCATTTTCTCGAAAATGAAAGCCCTGAAAATATCGCCGCCAGATTATGTGCAAGCAATCTGTCCGACCTTGCCGCCATGGGCGCCACACCGGTCGGCTTTACCCTCGCGGCTGCATGGACCAGAAACACGGATGAAGAATTCATAGCGGCTTTTGCCGAGGGCCTTGGCTTCTGGGTCGATGAATACGGCTTCCCGCTGCTGGGCGGAGATACCGTCTCGACACCGGGGCCGATGATGTTTTCCCTGACCGCCATCGGTGAAGTCAAAGCCGGCAAGTCGCTGAAACGATCCGGCGCTGTTGCCGGCGAAAGCGTTTTCGTCAGCGGGACCATCGGTGATGGGGCGCTCGGTCTGCTTGCGGCACAGGGCAAACTCCCGGATATCGGCAAAGATCACACAGATTTTTTGAAAGGGCGATTCCAGTGCCCGACGCCGCGGATATCCACCGGGCAGGCCATATCCGGTCTCGCAAGCGCGTGTATCGATATCTCCGATGGGCTGGTGCAGGATATTGGGCATATCTGCAAGACATCCGGCGTTTCAATCCTGATCGACGCTTCAACCGTCCCGCTGTCGGCTGCGGCCAGCGCCGCACTTGAAGCCGATGCAAGCCTGATGGACGTTATCCTCAGTGGTGGCGACGATTACGAACTGGCCTTCACAGCGTCCAACGCTCCCCCGGCGTCAGAGGTTCAAGTGACGGCGATCGGCAGCGTCAGCGAGGGGAATCAGGGTGTTCAGGTGATCGGCAAGGATGGTATCACCATGAAAATTGACCGTGGTGGCTTCAATCATTTCTCCAACGAATAGTCCTTCGTGATGCAGCGGAGCTTGATGTGTGCCAGATGCGCTCTATAGATTGACCTATCAACGGCATGTCGGCGGCATGTTTGGGGTATGCTGAAGATGCGAATCCCCTACGTGCGCTCATGATCTACACGGGCCTTACAGCCAAAAACCAGGAATTCAGGTTATGAAAAAGCTGTTCTTGATCTTCGCTCTGGTCCTTCTCGTCGTGGGCGCGACTGTTGGTGCCATGAAATGGTTCGGCCTCGGCCCTTTCGAAAAACCTGAGATCGCAGAAGAGATGCAACAGCCGAAGGCAATTGAGGCGCCGACGGCTTTATTTGTCGATGTCGAGCCGCTTCTGGTCAATGTGGTGCAGGCAGGGGCCATTGCGACCACGATCCAGCTTGAAATAAAACTGGAAACAGCGGGGAACGAAAACATAATTAGAATCAAGAGGATGCTTCCCACATTCAAGGACGCATTCCTGAAGGACCTGCATGCATTCGTGCCGCGGATGCTGAGTGAGCTCGGCCGTATCGATCTGCCGACACTGAAACAGCGTTTACAGCTCGTGGCCGACCGGACGGTTGGCGAAAAGGGTATTGTAAAGGGTGTGTTGATCCAGTCCGTGCTGGATACGCCGCAGCAATAATAGCAACAGCACATAACTTCTTTACTGTGCCGCTACTTGTCCAATTCAGGCCATTTTATTCTTAGTAAACCGCGTGTTGCTTTATCGGAGGCGTTCTGGCAATTTTCCCGCGCTTTTTGCACCGGTGACTTATTCACATTGATTAAGCCGGTTCTCCGGCGGGCCTATGGCACGGTGTCGTAGCGTCCTTGTCCGGTGCTTTTTTACGAGGGGGAGGGGATGTCTTCCATTTACTATCTGGTTCTCGTCTGCGGCGCGTTGGCCCTGGTTTACGGCGCATACGCAGTTCGTTCGGTTCTTTCGGCACCTGCCGGGAACGAACGCATGCAGGAAATCGCTGCCGCCATTCAGGAAGGTGCGGCTGCCTATCTTAACCGCCAATACCTGACGATCGGTATCGTTGGCATCGTTGTCTGCGTTCTGCTGGGCATTTTGCTCGGTATGCCTGTTGCAGTCGGCTTCCTGATCGGCGCGATCCTGTCGGGTGTCGCCGGGTACATCGGGATGAACGTATCGGTACGTGCAAACGTGCGAACCACCGAAGCTTCCCGTACCAAAGGCCTTGAAGGCGGTCTCGACATCGCTTTTAAATCCGGTGCAGTTACGGGCATGCTGGTTGTCGGCCTCGCGCTGCTGGGCGTCGCCGGTTACTACATGGTGCTCCGCGGCATGTACGACCCGACCGATCCGGTGCAGATGCGCCACATACTCGAAGCGCTCATCGCGCTGGGATTTGGTGCTTCACTGATTTCCATCTTTGCCCGTCTCGGCGGCGGCATCTTTACCAAAGGTGCGGACGTTGGTTCCGACCTCGTTGGCAAGATCGAAGCCGGCATCCCCGAGGATGATCCCCGCAACGCGGGCGTGATCGCCGATAACGTCGGCGACAACGTCGGTGACTGCGCCGGTATGGCTGCCGATTTGTTCGAAACCTACGCTGTGACGGTCGTCGCAACCATGCTGCTCGGTGCAATCTTCTTCACCGGCCCGGCACAGGAAACCATGATGCTGTTCCCGCTGGTTATCGGCGGCGTCTGCATTATTGGTTCGGTTGCAGCCACCTGGTTCGTGAAACTTGGTGCCAACAAGTCGATCATGGGTGCACTGTACAAAGGCTTCATCGCCTCAGCAGTCATTTCCGCCATTCTGATCGGCGGCACGATTTCGTACCTCATCGGATGGGATACGGAATACGCCATGGAAAGCACCACAATCACCGGTGCGGACCTGTTCATCTGTGCCGTTGTCGGCCTTGCTGTCACCGGCCTGATCGTCTGGATCACCGAATATTACACCGGTGTCGACTACCGTCCGGTCAAATCCGTCGCAGCCGCGTCGGAAACCGGTCATGGCACGAACATCATCCAGGGCCTTGCGGTTTCCATGGAAGCGACAGCCTTGCCAGTCATCGTGATCTCGGCAGGCATCATCGTCTCTTATCTGTATGCGGGTCTGTTCGGCATCTCGATCGCCGCAACGACGATGCTGGCGCTCGCCGGTATGGTTGTGGCGCTCGACGCTTTCGGTCCGGTAACGGATAACGCCGGTGGTATTGCCGAAATGGCAGACCTGCCGGAAGATGTCCGCAACACCACTGACGCGCTTGATGCGGTTGGTAACACCACGAAGGCCGTTACCAAGGGCTACGCGATCGGTTCCGCCGGTCTCGCTGCGCTGGTGCTGTTTGCAGCCTTCACTTACGACCTCAAGTACTACTTCCCGGACATTGATGTGACGTTCAGCCTGAAAGACCCGTATGTGGTCATTGGTCTGTTCATCGGTGGTATGCTGCCGTACCTGTTCGGCTCGATGGGCATGATGGCCGTCGGTCGTGCCGGCGGTGCTGTCGTCGTCGAGGTTCGCCGTCAGTTCAAGGAAATCCCGGGAATCATGGAAGGCACGGCGAAGCCGGAATACGGCAAGTGCGTGGACATCCTGACGAAAGCCGCGATCAAGGAAATGATCCTGCCGTCGCTGCTACCGCTGCTGGCACCGTTCGTCATGTACTTCGTGATCAACGCCGTTGCCGGTCAGGTTTCGGCATTCACGGCGCTGGGTGCAATGCTTCTGGGTACCATCGTGACCGGTCTCTTCGTGGCCCTGTCCATGACCGCCGGTGGTGGTGCGTGGGATAACGCCAAGAAGTACATCGAAGATGGCAATCACGGCGGCAAAGGCTCTGACGCCCACCACGCTGCGGTGACCGGTGACACGGTCGGCGATCCGTACAAGGATACCGCCGGTCCGGCCATCAACCCGATGATCAAGATCATCAACATCGTTGCGATCCTGCTGCTGGCCATTCTCGCCTAAGCAGACGCCATACGAACGAAAAGGCCCCGGCCCGATCCGGGGCCTTTTTTTATGCACAGACGCAACAAAAGGCTCGCATCTGGCTCACTCGAACACTGATGATCAGGAAAAATCGATAGGGATTAAAGAAGCTGAAAGTGGGCTGGACGCTATTTCTTTTGGCCGATTTTCCCGAACCGGTTGACGTTACCCATCAACTGCTCAAGAACCGTCATCGTCTTGCCGACCGTCGGGGTTTTCCGCGCTACCGGCTCGATATTGCGTGAGTCGGCCAGACCGTGGGCCTCCACGTCTTCGACGACCCCCTTGTCATTGAACCGGATCAGCAGCACGCTCCGCTCATTCACTTGATGTTCGAGAAAAGCCACCGTTTCCGTGGTTTCCCCGATATACATCCACGTTTCATCACCATACATGTTGATGCTGGACGGGGAGCCCAGGCTGCGTTCAACCTCGTCCTTGGTGCTTTCATGCGGCACAATGGCGGCAATGGCATCGATATCGGGCATGGCACCGCGCTGGGCGACCGTGGGGGCGCACGCGGACAGGCCCGCAATACCGATCACGGCAACCGCTGTAAGAAAAGACCTTGTTATGATGGTGCCTCGCATCCTACATCATGCTCCAAAGACGCTCGGGGCGTACACATGGCCTACGTCGGCCAAGCGAGGCTGACAGTGCCGCCGGGGTCGTAAAAAGTCAATGGATGGAAGGTGACCGGTTTCTTGTTTTCTCTGATGTCGCTGTTCAAAAAGAACCCGGATGTCGAAACTGCGCATGCCCTTTACGCAGATACGATCCTGGCCGCGCGCCGTACCGAACTGTTCACCGAGATGGGTGTACCCGATACCCCCGAAGGGCGTTTCGAGATGCTGGCCCTTATGGCTTTTCTTGTTTTGCGCCGCCTGAAAAGCGATGACGCAGCACGGGATGTCGCACAGGCCTATTTCGATGTCATGTTCGAAGATATCGATTCCAACCTGCGTGAACTCGGCGTCGGCGATATCAGTGTCGGCAAGAAGGTAAAGCGGCTGGCTGAGAGCTTTTATGGCCGTATCAAAGCCTATGAAGAAGCTCTTGCAGCGGGCGATAACGGCGAACTGTGCCGTACGCTGGCACGACACCCTTACCGCAACACGGAACCGGCAGAGCACAATCTCGATCGCCTTGCGCGTCAGATCCGCGCCGAAGACGCTCACCTTGCCGCACAGAGCATGTCAGCTCTGCTCGACGGCAAAATTTCTTTCTGTACCATTCAGCCAGCCTGAGAGGAGGAGAGATCATGAATGAGACCACGGAGCTTCATCGCCCCGTCAGGATTGACGAACTGCCCCCCAAGGGGCTGAAAATCGATCTCAGGCCGACGCAGACAGAATTGCAGGCGATTGCTGACCGATTGGGGATTGTTGCCGTAAATCAGTTTGAAGCCGACCTGAGACTTCAGCCCGAGATGGGTAGGCAGATAACGCTGCAGGGTTCGATTCGCGTCGTAATCGTCCAAAACTGCGTCATCACCGGTGAACCGCTGACGGTTCCCCTTGAATTCGACGTATACAGAACGTTCGCCGAAGATGCCGATCCCTTCGACGGATTGAATAATTCCGAGGACGATATTCTGGACGACCCGAACTTCGAAGAACCAGATCCGATTATCGACGGCAAAATTGACGTCGGGGAGCAGGTCATAGAGGAACTGGCGCTTAATATTCCGCCATATCCACGGGCACCAGGGGCGGTTTTCGAGCCAATCACCACAGATCCGGAACCTGACGAGGAGCGCCCAAATCCCTTTGCTGCGCTCCAATCATTGAAAAATAAAATGGAATCAAAAGATTAGAGCGATTCTGGCAGCTGCAAATATATCGTAGATATTTACGTCACACGTCTTGCAGTACAGCGCCAAATCCACTAAGAAAGCCCGCTCGTTAGGATACGAGTAAACAAAGAGGATTTGAGATATGGCCGTACCTAAGAAAAAGGTTTCCAAGTCGAAGCGTAACATGCGTCGTGCGCATCATGCGCTCGATGCGTCCAATCTCGTGGAATGCGCGAACTGCGGCGAACTCTCTCGTCCGCATCACGTTTGCCAGTCTTGCGGTTCGTACAACGGCCGTGAAGTCGCAGCCGTAGAAGAGCTGGCCTAACTGCCTTTTAAGCGGGCTGCTGGGCCCGTATGATGCGGACCTGTATTAGACGACATGTTTCCGCTTTCGGGACGAGGCATTGACCACACGCTTGACTTTATCAATCGACGCCATGGGGGGCGACAATGCCCCTGAAATGGTTATCGACGGCGTAGAGGCGGCTGCACGGCAGAATTCGAGCCTGCGGTTCCTGCTGTATGGTGACGAAACGCGCCTGAACGAGATTTTAGATTCTTATCCTGCTGCCAGGAACGCATCCGAAGTGCGTCATGCACCCGATGTGGTTGGCAGCGGTGATAAAGTCGCCGTTGCTCTGCGTGCCGGCCGGCAATCCAGCATGCGCCTGGCCATCAACGCTGTCGGTGACGGTGAGGCCGATGCTGTGGTATCCGCAGGAAATACCGGCGCCCTGATGGCCATGGCGAAGTTCGTGCTAAAGACCCTGCCGGGGATCGACCGTCCCGCCATCGCCACCTATTTCCCGACAATGCGCAGCCAGACCGTGATGCTCGACCTGGGTGCCAATGTCGAGTGCGATGCCGACAATCTGTTGCAGTTTGCGGTGATGGGCGAGGTATTTGCCCGGAATGTTCTTGGCTGTGAACATCCTTCTGTTGGTATCCTTAATGTCGGTGCCGAGGATCTGAAGGGCAATCAGGAAGTCCGCGGTGCCGCTGAACTGCTTCAGCAGACGCATCTTCCCATCCGCTTCCATGGTTTTGTCGAAGGCGATGACATTGCCAAGGGGACGGTCGACGTCATCGTCACGGATGGTTTCACCGGCAATGTTGCCCTCAAGACCGCAGAGGGCATGGCCTCGATGTTCGGCCATTTCCTGCGTAGTGCCCTGACGTCGTCGCTGCTCGGCAAGCTTGGCGCGCTGATTGCACGCCCCGCGCTATTGCAATTTAAAAAGAAATTCGATCCCAGGCTCTACAATGGCGCGATGTTCGTCGGTTTGAACGGCATCTGCGTCAAAAGTCATGGCGGAACGGACGGAATCGGTTTTGCGAATGCCATCGGTGTCGCCGTGAACCTGGTTCGAAACAATTTCAACGAAGGCATCAAGGAAGACTGCGCCCAGCTTCTGGAAGACCGCGATGCGGCCATTCTCAGTTCCGATGCGTCTGATGTCGAAAATCCAGAGGCTGCTGCAAGTTAACATGACCATTCGATCTGAAATCCTCGGCTGCGGCTCGTACCTGCCGGAACGCTGTGTTACCAATGACGAGCTGGCTAAAACCGTCGATACGTCCGACGAATGGATCCGCTCACGAAGCGGTATCGGCCAACGTCACATTGCAGCCGACGGAGAGTTCACGTCCGATCTCGCCTTTCATGCCGCCACCCGTGCACTGGAACATGCCGGCATCGAAGCAACCGAAATCGATCTAGTGATCTGCGCAACGACGACACCCGACAACACCTTTCCGTCGACGGCCGCCAAGGTGCAACACCGACTGGGGATGACCAATGGCGCTGCCTTCGATGTGCAGGCCGTCTGCTCGGGATTTATCTATGGCCTTGCCGTCGCCGATAACTTTATTCGCGTCGGACAGGCGAAAACGGTCCTGCTGATCGGTGCGGAGACATTTTCACGGATTCTGGACTGGTCGGACCGGTCCACCTGTGTGCTGTTCGGTGATGGCGCAGGGGCCGTGGTCATGCGGGGCTCGGAAGAAGAAACCGCTGCAGGCGGCAACGGCAAGGGCCATAATTCCGGCCGCGGCGTGCTGTCGACCCATATCCATTCCGACGGGTCCAACTACGACATCCTCTATGTCGACGGCGGACCATCGACCACCCAGACGGTCGGTCATCTTCGCATGAACGGCCGCGAAGTGTTTCGCCACGCCGTGACCAACCTTGCCTCGATCGTCGATGAAGCCCTCGAAGCCAACGGGCTGGAACGATCCGATATCGACTGGCTGGTACCGCATCAGGCGAACAAGCGAATCATCGATTCCACGGCAAAGAAACTCGGCATGAGCGCGGATCACGTTGTGCTTACGGTCGAAAAGCATGCCAACACATCGGCTGCCTCAATTCCGCTGGCACTAGATACCGCCGTCAAGGACGGACGGATCAAACGCGGTGACCTTGTTTTGCTTGAAGCCATGGGTGGTGGATTGACTTGGGGCGCCGGTCTGGTCCGCTGGTAAAATAAACCGGATAAAATATTTATCTTTTTTCTCTGGGATATGGCATCCCACGCAATTTATAGTGTCTTTCCGGACACAAGACTACAATCACCAATATTCGGCCATCCCTTTGATATTGACGGATTTCCCGCTCAGGGATACGCTTTGCCCAACGACAACAAGGGGGAGGCTGCGTTGCTATGACGGGCAAGACCGTAACGCGAGCTGATCTGGGCGAAGCCGTCTATCAGGAAATTGGGTTATCCCGCAACGAATCCGCCGACCTTTTGGAGAGCGTCCTGGAATATATGGCCGATGCCTTGATCAAAGGAGAGACCGTGAAGGTCTCGTCATTCGGCAGCTTCTCGGTACGCGAGAAGGGACAGCGTATCGGCCGCAATCCGAAAACCGGCGAAGAAGTGCCGATACTGCCACGCAAGGTTCTGGTGTTTCGTCCTTCACAGGTTCTGAAAAGCCGTATCAACGAAATCCGTAAACCAAGCGAAACCGCTGAGAGTTAAGAAGATTTTCCCATGAGTGATCGCTCGTCCGACGAGCAGGACAAAGACAAACCGGAAAAATCAGCCAGCGCCTTCCGCACCATCAGCGAGGTGGCAGACGAGCTTGATCTGCCGCAACACGTTCTCAGATTCTGGGAAACCAAATTTCCTCAGGTCCGCCCGATGAAACGTGGCGGCGGGCGTCGCTATTACCGGCCTGACGACATGCAGCTCCTCAAGCGTATCCGCGACCTGCTGTATGTCGACGGCTATACGATCAAAGGGGTTCAAAAGCTTCTGAGACATAGCGGTAGCGTGCGGAATTTCGTTTCCGAAACCGAGGCTCGCATCCCGCTCGGCGGAAACGTGCAATCATCCGATGATGACACCGTGCCGCCGTCTCGCAAAACCGAAGAGACAAGTGTTTCCGTTGAAGCCGACCTGCAGAAAGAACTCAGCGATATTGTTTCAGACCTCAAGGGGCTTCATGCACAGCTTCTGCAAAGCGCAGGCTGATGCCCGCTAACGGGACGCCATCCTGACCCCATTTCAGGATCATTTATCCGGCAAAATTCAAGGCTAATCCCCATGTTTCCGGAATTACGTTCAGGGGGGATGTTATGAGATAAAGAAGCAGTCGCTTTTTGTTGTACGGACCGATGTCCACGACTATAGTCCGCCCCGCGCTGCTCCCCCTACAGACTGATGGCAGCGCACACCGGTCGGGAAGTAGCTCAGCCTGGTAGAGCACTGTGCTGGGGGCGCAGGGGTCGCAGGTTCGAATCCTGTCTTCCCGACCATTCTCATCAAATAAGGCAGTTACACGAACCATGCCATGGACTGTGGCGTTAGTCCTTGCTGCGGTGTGACATCAGATAAAACCGGTTCTGGAAATGTGTGACATCGTCGAGGGAAAGAACGATCGCTGCAACATCGTTTTGATCGAAAAACGGTAGGCGGATTTTATTCACCTGGGTCACATTGCCGTTTTCAAGCTGCACCTGAATGCTGGATTTAACCGGCTTGTGGACTGAAAGAGCCTGGTCGATTTCCCTTTTGACGATATCCGCGTATATCCCTGGCCGGAGTTCCGATAGCTGCTTTCCCGTGTAGTCAAACTTCATCAACTCGGTACGGCTGCTGCCCCAGAACAGGAAGCGGTAGTCATTGCTTTCAACATCACGTCTGATGACATTGGCATATGGAATCAGATCGACCGGAAATTCCATCAGATGATCGACTTTCCAGATCGGCATCTCTGCGCCTTTACTCAATTCATTCCATATGTCCAAAGATGATTGGAAGGCTCTCGCAACACGCGTGTTGGAAGTTATGATTTCACATGTATTCGCGGCTTCGAGAATCTGCATATTAGCAATTAGTAATGCCTAGCTTGTCCTATCAGCAAATACTCTTTTGCTTATCTAAGAAGAACCCCATCATTTAAAAAGAGAATGGCCGGACCTTGCGGTCCGGCCAGAGTTTGTGCTCTTGAGGGAAGGGAGGATTCTGTGAAGAAATCCATCCTTACAAGATCGACTATGACAGCCGTTATGTCGCCTGCCTGTGACCCACGTCACAGTGCTTCCAATTATCTAAAATTTTTCCGATTATTTTATCAGCTACCCAGCAAATGCAGCGGCGGCCCTGTGTCTTCATCCCTGAAGCCGCATTCGCGTTCCATCTCATCCAGCAGCCCCGACACATCATCAAGCCGCGTGTGCAGATTGAACCGGCCACCTGGAGAGAACCGTACCGTCGGCCCTTTCATGCATTGTCCAAGACACTTGATGCGCTCAACCCTGATATTGATCTTCCGTGCCGCCACGCCGGCTTCGATGGCGTCGGCCAGGGCTTCTGCGCCCCGCTGCGCACATGACGGCTGATCACCGTGAAACCGCCTGTTTATGCAGATCAATACGGATGTAAAAGTGGGGCTGGTCGCTGTCGGTTCGGTCATATCTGAACAGGCAGACGCTCAGTCGTCATCCGGCAGCATCGGCGCATCCGAAGCAATGGACCTGCCGCTATCTGTCAGACGGCAGACCAGCCAATCCGGTTTGATCGGGTTGTTGAACCATGGTTCCGCCCAGCCATGACGGATACAGCTACGCACCGTCTGCTCGCTGACCTTCTGACCGATACGGTCGAACAGGGGAAGTTTG
The DNA here is from genome assembly GCA_040218645.1 of Rhodospirillales bacterium. Taxonomy (GTDB): domain Bacteria; phylum Pseudomonadota; class Alphaproteobacteria; order Rhodospirillales; family Casp-alpha2; genus UBA4479. Next base: position 187,012 of record JAVJQZ010000002.1, on the reverse strand, counting down.
CCCCCCGGCTGATCAAGACCGCGCTGCAGCCATTTCAGTTGGGTCTGGTTCGGCTGGGGGCCGCGTTTATCGGTTTCTTTGTCAGTTTCGGCATCATCCGAAGCTGACACGCTCAATTTCGCGTTGCTCATCTCTCCACCTCCCGCCAAACGCGGCAGATTGTTTATCGCCACCGTTCGCTTGGTCAGAGCTGTATGGTACGTTAGTTTTCGCCGACGTCAAAGATGGAGATTCAAATGGCAGACCCGGTCGTACTCTATATTACGGTTCCGACACGCGAAGAGGGAATCGCCATCGGCCGCGTACTCGTCGACGAGAACCTGGCCGCATGTGCCAATGTCATCGATGGACTGACCTCGATCTTTCGCTGGGAAGGGACTGTGCAGGAAGAGGGGGAGGCACTGCTGATCGCCAAGACGGAGAGGTCACTCATCGATGCGGCAACCGATCTGGTGAAACTTGAACATTCATATGACTGCCCCTGCGTCGTCGCCTTGCCTATCGTCGGCGGCAATTCGCAGTTTATCGACTGGATCGCGGCTGAAACACGCGAGGACAGTTAATCGAATTTGACGCCAATGCGCTGGACGATCTGACGCGCGGCATCCGCAGAATTGATCCCCCCGGCGAAACCGGCCTGGATGGCCTGGGACAGCGGCTTCAGAAGTTTGACCTGGGTCATGTCGGGCGGTTGCTCGGCATTTTTGCAGAGCCGCTTCGATACCGCGACCATGGCTTTGCAGAGTTCCGAGACGTGATCGTACTTGGTGCCGCTAAGACGTCCGATCAGATCACTGTTCATTTCGATCAGCATCTGTAGCCCGCCGACAGCCGTTTGGCTGATCTTCGGTTTATTATCGATCATCGGTACGACGCGCCCGACAAGGGCAGCGATTTCCGGCCCCATATTTTCGAGCTTGCGGTTGCGGACTTCCAGCAGCGCATTATCGATGGCACGTTCGATTTCATGAAACCGGACCTGGCCGCCGGTCGCTTTTGCATGCAGCGGGTTCGGCGGATCGATGGCCCGCGAAACATCGTCGCCCTTGCGCGCCGGACCGAGGTATTCATCATTGACGATATACGGCTTGCGTTTGTGAACCTGCAAATGAATACGGTCGAGAAGGGCCTTCGTGGAAACAGGCTTCATCACCACATCATCGGCACCTGATCGGATGACTTCCGAAACCATTGCCGGCGTCGGCTCTCCCAATAGCACGATGATCGGCATGAATGGATTGTTTCCGATACGGTTTTGACGGATGTCGCGGATCAGGTCCGTCACCTTGCCATCAGGAAATTCAGTACCGCAAAGCAGCAGATCAGGCATTCGGGTGGTCACGGCTTCACGCACGCGCGCCAGATCGGTGCCGAGCGTAACGCCGGAAAATCCGTTATTGGACAAAATGGTACGGACACCCTGACGGGCGTTGAGATCGGTATCGATCAGCAACACATCAACCTGGTCAAAGGTGTTCCGCTCTATCATTCCCTGATTAATTCCCTTGGGGCACTTTTTTGCTGGCCCGTTCCACCCCTAATCATAAAAATGTAAACGATCCGGCGATAGGGTCAACGCAGCAAAAGATCAATTTCATCGTCTAGGAACCCGCAGCAATCAGAACGGATGCGTCAGCCGCGATCCCTTCACCGCGTCCGGTGAAACCTAACCGTTCCGTCGTCGTCGCTTTCACCGAGATGCATGATGCGTCGATCCCCGTTATTTCTGCAATTCGTTCACGCATGGCATCGCGGTGCGGTCCGATTTTCGGACGTTCACATATAATCGTCAGATCCAGGTTTTGCAGTTCAAAACCGCGTGTCCGCATCCGTTCACAGGCATATTCGACAAACCTGTCGGACGATGCATCACGCCACTTTTCATCACTCGGTGGGAAATGGCTACCTATATCACCGTCACCAAGCGCACCAAAGATTGCATCACACAAAGCATGCAATGCGACGTCGGCATCGGAGTGCCCGACAAGAGCCTGATCATGCGGAATTTCGATGCCACAGAGGGTGACATGATCGCCGGGACCAAGCCGGTGAACATCGTATCCACTGCCGATCCTCATCATTGGCGATACTTTGCCAAGGTTTGCAGTTCCCACATCAGATCCGCCGTTGTCCACCATGATCCGTTCCATTTGCTCAAGATCGGCAGGCGTTGTCACTTTTATATTATTGTCATCGCCAGGCACCATCACGACTGCATGGCCTGCCGCTTCCATCACGGCAGCGTCATCGGTCAGTGCCTGACCGGCCGCAGCCTGATGGGCAGCATACAGGATTGGATAACTGAAACCCTGGGGTGTCTGAGCACGCCATAATCCGTTCCGCGGCACGGTATCGATGACCAGGCCGTTTGTATCCGTGCGTTTCAGGGTGTCGACAACAGCCACACCGGGGATGACGCCCATATGATCCTCTAGCGCTGCCAGAACCACGTCTATGAGGTTTCGAGTCACCCGGGGACGTGCCGCATCATGAACCAGGACACGCTCGGGTTGATGATCTGAGAGTGCTTCAAGTCCGTTCCGAACGGAATCCTGTCGTTCTGTACCGCCAACCGCCGCCGGGAGAGTATCCAGCCCCTTCAGGGCATCCGCGACGATCCCTGCATCATCAGGGTGAATGACAGGCAAAACCATGTTGATACCGGGGTGCGACAAAAACGCTTCAACCGCATGCCGGATCAACGACTTGCCCTGGACATGCAGGAACTGTTTCGGCATTTCCGTGCCAAACCTGTGACCTCGTCCAGCCGCCACGATGATAACTGCCGTTCCCGGCATAAGATGCTCCGAATATCCCCTTGGTTCTCACGGCAGAGAGCATTACCTGTCAGGACCATCATTGCCAAGTAAAGTGTGCATGCTGCCCCTTGCCAAAAGCCGGGTCCAGCGCGATGGTGCAGCATGCAAACCGGTATTTTATTCGGACTGACCGCGATTGCCGCCTTGGTGCCCGCAACGGCATTGACGTGGCGCACGCCTTTTCGCCGGAATGCTGCGTTCTGGGCGGTGATCACTCTCGCCTGCATCGGTCCTGCGAGTGCCGTCTTCGCTCATTCCCAGGATGCCTGGCAGGTGGATTTTTCAACATCGATCTGGGTGACCATTGCATCCACGATGGCACTGTTTCTGATTTTCTCTGCCACCGTCAGAAACGTCTGGCAACTGGCCCCGTTGCTCTGCGTCTACATGCTTTTGCTATCCCTGATGGGCTTTGCCTGGCAGCACGCGCCGGATGAACCGCTGACCCAACCGGCAAACACCGTCCTTTTGATCCTTCACATTACGCTGGCCGTAACCACCTACGGGCTTGCAACACTTGCCGCCGTCGCTGCCTGGGCAGCATTCCTGCAGGAACGCGCTCTGAAACGAAAGGACAGGGCACCGCTGGGCGGTGTTTTACCGTCCATCACAGATTGTGACCGTCTGGTTATCCGCTTTCTGGTGATCGGCGAGATCGTTCTGGGCCTGGGCCTTGTAACCGGGGTCATCCTGAACATTTTCGATGATCAGCCCATGTTGAGCGCAGATCATAAAACCGTCTTCACAATCGCCAGTTTTGTCATCATAGGAATCGTGCTTTTTGCCCAGGCCAGACATGGCTTGCGGGGCCGAAAAGCGGCGAGAATCGTGCTTTTAGCCTATCTTCTGCTCACCCTCGGCTATCCCGGCGTTAAATTTGTCACAGATGTTCTGCTTGGCTGAAACATACACTTAAAAAACGTTGCATCTTTACGGATTTTGCCTAATTTGTGTGCAAATTCGGAGGGGTGCTCTGTGACACAATTAAAACCCATCAAGATCGGTCCGGTTGAACTGGACGGGCAGGTCGTTCTGGCGCCGATGTCCGGCGTAACCGATATGCCGTTCCGGCGTCTCGTCAAGCGTTGGGGCGTCGGCCTCGTCGTGTCCGAGATGATCGCATCCAAAGCGATGATCCATGCGGCCAAGAAAACCATGAAGATGGCCACGCACTGTGCTGAAGAACATCCGATGTCGGTGCAACTCGCCGGCTGCGAGCCCGACGTTATGGCCGAAGCTGCGCGCCTGAACGAAGCTCGGGGTGCGGCGCTGATCGACATCAACATGGGTTGCCCGGTCAAGAAAGTCACCAACGGCGACGCCGGATCAGCCCTGATGCGCGATCTGGTCCATGCCGGAAAGCTGTTGGAAGCCACGGTGAAAGCCGTCAGCATTCCGGTCACGCTGAAGATGCGCACAGGCTGGGACGACAATTCGCGCAACGCCCCCGAACTTGCCCGGATTGCCGAAGACTGCGGCATTCAGGCACTTGCCGTGCATGGCCGTACCCGTTGCCAGTTCTACAAGGGACACGCCGACTGGAGCTTTATCCGTGGCGTCAAGGAAGCCGTATCGATCCCCGTCTTTGCCAATGGCGATATCAATACCGTCGAAGATGCGACGCAGGCGCTGGCCCAGTCCGGTGCAGACGGCATCCTGATCGGGCGGGGCACCTATGGCCGCCCGTGGTTTCCGGGACAGGTACAGCACTATCTGGAAAACGGCGGCATCGCCCCCGAACCGGCGCTCGAGGATCAGCTGGAAACGGTACTGACGCATTATGACGATATTCTCACCCATTACGGGGTCAACGCCGGTGTGCGCATCGCTAGAAAGCATATTGGCTGGTATTCCAAGGGCTTGCGGGATTCTGCTGATTTCCGCGCGAAGATCAATCAGATGACTGAACCCGCCGAGGTTTCGGCCCAGATCCGTGATTTCTATACCGCCAATCTCGAACAGCTTGCTGCCTGAAATGGCAGATCAGACCGCCCTGGCAGCAGAAAAAACAGCCCGCATGGATATCGATGCCGATGCGGTCTTGAACTCACTAGCCAGCACGGTGGTCGTCGTTGACGCCGAAAATCGTATTTGCCGGGTCAATCAGGCCGCAGAACAACTGTTCAGGGGCAGCGCATCCTATCTGCAGGGACAATCCCTTGACCATCTGATGCCGGCCGACAGCCCGATCCTCGCGCTCGTCAACCAGGCACGCCGTTTCCGCAGTGTCGTTGCCGAATACGATGTCACACTGGAAAGCCCGCGCATCGGCTCTCATGCCGTTGATGTACAGGTCTCATGCATCCCGGAAGAACCGGGCGCCGTCGCCATTGTCATTCAGCTCCGGTCCATTGCCGAAAAGATCAATCACCAGCTCAATCACATGGGGGCCGCACGTTCCGTCACCGCCATGGCAGCCATGCTGGCGCATGAGGTCAAGAACCCGTTGAGCGGGATTCGCGGTGCGGCACAACTGCTCGAGCAGGGGGCGAACGAAGAAGACAAGAAACTGACCACGCTGATCTGTGACGAAGCCGACCGTATCGTCGGCCTCGTTGACCGGATGGAAGTGTTTTCCGACCGCGTGCCGCTGCAGCGCGAAGCCGTCAATATTCACAAGGTGCTGGACCGGGTTCAACGGCTCGCGGAAACGGGTTTCGGGTCTCACGTCCGTTTTCACAACCAGTTCGATCCATCCTTGCCGCCGGTCTGGGGCAACCACGATCAACTCGTGCAGATTTTCCTCAATCTGGTTAAGAATGCCGCCGAAGCCGTCGGCAGCGTCGGCGGTGAAATCACGTTGGGCTCGGCCTACAGCCAGGGCGTGCGTTTTGCATTGCCGGGACTTGATAACCGGGTGCATCTGCCGCTCACGGTCTGGGTGCGCGATAACGGACCGGGCATACCGGACGACATGAAGCGCTACATGTTCGATGCCTTTGTCACCACCAAACCGAAGGGCAGCGGTCTGGGTCTGGCGCTTGTCGCCAAGATTATCGGTGATCATGGCGGCGTGATCGAATTCGACAGTATTCCGGGGCGGACCGTCTTCCGGATCATGCTGCCGATGTTCAAAGCGGGGGAACAAGATGACTGAGAACGCAACGATCCTCGTCGCAGACGATGATGACAGTATCCGTACCGTTGTGACCCAGGCGCTTTCGCGCGCGGGTTACGAGGTTCGTTCAACGGGGAACGCATCAACGCTCTGGCAGTGGGTCGAAAACGGTGACGGCGATCTGGTGATCACCGATGTCGTGATGCCGGACGAAAACGGTCTCGATCTGGTTCCAAAAATCCGGCGTATCCGGCCGAACCTGCGTATTGTCGTCATGAGCGCCCAGAACACCCTTCTGACAGCCGTCAAGGCGACGGAGCGGGGGGCTTTCGAATACCTGCCCAAACCGTTCGACCTCAAGGAACTGGTCTCGGTTGTAAAACGTGGCCTGGAAGCCAAGTCCAAGGATCATGGCCTGTCCGGCAGCCGGACCACCAAGGAAGAAGTCGAAGAAGCCCTGCCGCTGATCGGCCGGTCACCGGCCATGCAGGAAATTTACCGTACGCTGGCGCGGCTGATGGCGACAGACCTCACGGTGATGATCACCGGTGAATCCGGAACCGGCAAGGAACTCGTCGCCCGCGCACTTCATGACTACGGCAAGCGAAAAGGCAAACCCTTCGTTGCCGTGAACGTTGCGGCGATACCGCGTGATCTGATCGAAAGTGAGCTGTTCGGCCATGAAAAAGGCTCCTTTACCGGCGCCGTGAATCGCACCACCGGGCGCTTTGAACAAGCCAACGGCGGCACGCTGTTTCTGGACGAAATCGGCGATATGCCGATGGAGGCGCAAACCCGGCTGCTGCGGGTTTTGCAGGAAGGGGAATACACCACCGTCGGCGGCCGCACCGCCATCCAATCGAATGTCCGCGTGATCGCGGCAACCCACCACGATCTTAAGCGCCTGATCCGTCGTGGACTGTTCCGCGAAGATTTGTATTTCAGGCTCAACGTCGTGCCGATCCGCCTCCCACCGCTACGCGAACGCACCGAGGATATCCCCGAGCTTGTCCGCCATTTCCTGGGCCGGGCGGCCAACGAAGGTTTGCCGTGGAAAATCATCGAGCCGGACGCCCTTGATCTCTTGCAGAAGCATGCCTGGCCCGGCAACGTGCGTGAGTTGGAAAACATGATGCAGCGTCTGGCTGCCCTGTATTCCGAAGAGGTGATCGACGCCGATATCATCCGAACTGAGCTGAACGATGGTACCGGACAATCCGACCAGACGGTCACACAAAGCGGTGGTCTGGCAGATGCCGTTGATGCGCACATGAAGACTTATTTCAACGCGCACGACGGGGCATTGCCGGCGGCCGGCCTTTATGGCCGCGTTCTCAGGGAAGTCGAGCGTCCCTTGATCATGCAAACCCTGCAGGTGACCCGGGGCAATCAGGTCAAGGCATCTGAAGTTCTTGGTCTGAACAGAAACACGCTGCGTAAGAAAATCCGCGAACTGGGCATTCCGATCATCAAGGGGTCGGAATGATCGGCGGGGCGACCAGCACACTGCGCAGTTGGTTATCGAACAGCTCGCTGCAACGCCGGTTCGCCTTTCTTCTGGCTCTTGCCGCAGTTGCTTCGGGCATAGCGACGGTTGCCCTGATGACAGACACCAATGCCGTTCGCGCACGTGTCGACGAATTGCGCTGGCTGCTGACGATCGACGGCATTCTGTTGCTGCTGCTGTCCATCGTCGTCGGCAAGCGGGTCATCTCTTTGTGGATTGCCCGGCACAAGGGTAGCGCCGGAGCAGGTTTGCAAGGCCGTCTCGTCATGCTGTTTGCCATGATCGCTGTCATGCCGGCGCTGCTGGTTGCAGTGTTCTCGTATCTGTTTTTGAGTTTCGGACTTGAAGCATGGTTCAATGACCGTGTTTCAGGTGCGCTCAGGGAATCCGTCGGCGTGACGGACGCCTATCTTAAAGAGCATCGCGAAAACATCGCCAACCAAGCCTATAGCGTAGCATACGTTCTCAACCAGAATGCCCCGACGATGATCCGCAACCCCTGGGAATTCAACCGGATTCTGACAGCGAATGCGACGCTTCGTGAACTTCCGGAAGCTGTTGTCATCGACAGGCTTGGAAACGCCATGGCGCGTTCAGATTTCGCATTGTCGACGGTGATCGAAGAAATTCCGGCGTCTGCTTTCGAAAATGCCGACAAGGGCGAGGTTGCCATCCTGGGATCGGAAAAAGTCGACAAGGTCCGTGCTCTGGTCAAACTCAACCGTTTTGTCGATGCGTATCTGCTGGTCGAACGATTTGTCGATCCACGGGTGCTGCAGCATATTTCAGCCATCCGTCAGGCCTTTGAAGAGTATAAACAGCTCGAAAGTACCCGCAGCGGTGTTCAGATCAGCTTTGTGCTGATTTATACCATTGCCGTATTCATTCTGATTCTGGCTGCCATCTGGACCGGCATGACAGTGTCGGCACAGCTTGCCGAACCAATCATCAACCTGATCGGTGCTGCCGAGAAAGTCTCGAAGGGGGATCTGTCGGCCCGGGTCAATGCCACCGATGCCAAGGATGAAATTGCCGTTCTCAGTCATGCCTTCAACAACATGACGGTCAGGATCGATTCACAGCAACAGGGACTGATTGCCGCGAACATTGAGCTGGATGAGCGGCGACAATTCACGGAAACCGTGCTTTCCGGTGTATCGGCCGGAGTCATCGGGCTTGATGCCGACACCCGCATTAATCTGCCGAACCGTTCCGCCTCCATTCTGCTCGACATGAATCTGGAAAAACACATCGGCGAGAAACTCGAGGACGTGGCTCCGGAACTGAATGAACTGGTAAAGCAGTCAAAAGCACGTCATGACCGCCTTCAGCAGGCAGAAGTATCGATCCGCCAAAAGGATGGGCAAAAAACATTGCTGGTTCGGGTTGCCGCAGAAAAGCTGGACGGCACAGTCATCGGTTATGTGGTGACATTCGATGATGTGACGGAATTGCTGTCCGCCCAGCGCAAAGCCGCATGGGCCGATGTCGCCCGCCGCATTGCGCATGAAATCAAAAATCCGCTGACCCCGATCCAGCTTTCGGCCGAACGCTTGAACCGTAAATATCTGAAGGAAATAACCAGCGACAAGGAAACCTTCCGGAAATGCACCGAAACGATTATCCGCCAGGTATCGGATATCGGCCGCATGGTTGATGAATTCTCATCCTTCGCGCGGATGCCGCAACCGGAAATCAAGACCGAAAACATGACCGAACTTTGCCGTCAGGCCGTATTCCTGGAACGTAACCGGGACAGCAGTGTCAGCTTTGAGCTTGAGTTGCCGGATGAGGAAATCGTGGTGCCTTGCGATTCCCGCCAGGTTGCCCGGGTCCTGACCAACGTTCTCAAAAACAGCGCCGAATCCATCCAGGGTGCGCGTGAAGAAGGGATTGAGAATGTGGAGGGGAAGGTAACCCTCCGCCTTTTGTCGAACGACGAAAAAAACACAGTACACATTACGATAAGCGATGATGGACGCGGACTGCCTGTGGACCAGCGTGACCGGTTGACCGAACCCTATGTCACAACCCGCGAGAAGGGGACTGGACTTGGCCTCGCCATCGTGAAAAAGATCATGGAAGAACACGGCGGTTCACTAACACTGACGGACCGCTCACCACGAGGGGCAGAGGTGACACTGCAATTCCCGAAACGAGAACCCGGGACCATAATCGAAGACGGTTCGATTGACGCGGCATCTTCCGCATCAGCAACCTGAAAATAACAACAGGACCGGCAAACAAATAGTCCGATGGCTAAAGAAATACTTATTGTCGATGACGAGCGGGACATCCGTACGCTGACATCCGAAATCCTTCAGGATGAAGGCTTCGAGACCCGTGAAGCGAAGGACTCCACGTCCGCGCTTGATGCCGTTAGAACTCGCGAACCGGGCCTGGTGCTTCTTGATATCTGGCTTCAGGGCAGTCCGCTCGACGGCATCGGCATACTCAAGGAAATCAAAAACAATCACCCCGACGTGCCGGTACTCATGATGAGCGGTCATGGCACCGTGGAAACCGCCGTACAGGCGATCAAGATCGGCGCCTATGATTTTATCGAGAAACCGTTTACCGCCGACAGGTTGCTTCTGCTGATCGAACGCGCCACCGAAGCGGCGCAACTGCGGCGTGAAAATGCGGAACTGCGCTTGCGGGCGGGAACATCCCTCGATTTTCTCGGTAATTCGAGCACCATCAAGGATGTGCGTCAAGCCGTCGACCGTGCGGCGCCAACCAATTCACGGATCATCATTTCCGGACCGCCGGGCGCCGGCAAGGAAGTCATCGCCCGCCTTGTTCATGCCCAGTCGCGGCGCGCCGAAGGGCCTTTCTGTGTGGTCAACTGTGCCGCCATGCACCCGGATCGTATGGAGACAGAACTTTTCGGCACCGAAGGTACTGAAAGCATTAGCCGCAAGGTCGGCATGTTCGAACGTGCGCATCAGGGCACATTGCTTCTGGATGAAATCGGTGACATGCCGCTGGAAACCCAGGGCAAGATTGTCCGCGTGCTTCAGGAACAGATTTTCGAACGCGTCGGCGGCAATTCCCAGGTCCAGGTCGATGTCCGTGTCATTGCATCAACAACCAAGGACCTGACGGCTGAAATTAACGCCGGCAATCTGCGCGAAGACCTGTACTATCGGTTAAATGTCGTACCAATCCAAATTCCGGCATTGCTGGACCGCCGCGACGACATTCCCGTACTGGCGCGGCACTTCATGAATAATGCTGCGAGTGCATCCGGTCAGCCATCGCGTGACTTCAGCGACGATGCTCTGGTGGCACTGCAAACCTATGGGTGGCCCGGAAACGTCCGTGAACTCAGAAACGTCGTTGAACGGTTATTGATCATGGCCCCGGGTGACGCTTCCCAACCGATTACCGGAACCATGCTGCCCCCGGAAATTATGGGGAATGCGCCAACAGTCGATGTCGAACGCAATGCCGAGATCATGTCGTTGCCGCTCCGCGATGCACGTGAAATGTTTGAGCGCGAGTATCTGCTTGCCCAAGTGGAGCGATTCGGGGGTAACATCTCGCAGACGGCGCAGTTTGTCGGTATGGAGCGTTCGGCGCTACACCGGAAACTGAAATCACTCGGTGTCCGCGGTCAGGATAAGCAGTAATCTTGAAATCATGACATATTTCACAAAATCATCTCAGGCTCAGGTACAGCCATGAAAATCATCGTATGCGGCGCAGGTAAAGTCGGCTCCAACATCGCCCGGCATCTGGCTTTGGAAAACCATGACGTCACCATCGTCGATCAGTCGGAAAACCTTGTACGACAAATCTCGGATGCACATGACGTAAACGGTGTGGTCGGCCACGGATCCCATCCGGACGTTCTGGAACGTGCCGGTATATCTGATGCGGATCTGCTGATTGCGGTCACGCTCGCCGACGAGACCAACATGGTTGCGTGTCAGGTCGCACACTCACTGTTCGGTGTGCCGACAAAGATCGCCCGTATTCGCCATCAAAGTTACCTGCAGCCGATGTGGGCCAATATGTTTTCACGCGATCACATGCCGATCGACGTGATCATTTCACCGGAAATTGAGGTCGCACGCGCCGTGACCCGGCGCCTTGAAGTACCCGGCGCCTTCGAAATGATCCCACTGGTCGACAACAAGGTGAAGCTTCTGGGCGTACGCTGCAAAGAAGATTGCCCGCTGGTGAATACGCCGCTTCGCCAGTTGTCTCAGCTTTTTCCCGATCTCAACATCGTTATCGTCGGCCTGATCCGCGAGGGTAAGCCGATTGTACCTCGCGGCGAGGACCAGATGGTCGCCGGGGATGAAGTCTATTTCGTCGTCGACAGCGATCAGATTGACCGCGCCATGGCCGCCTTTGGCCATGAAGAACGGGAAGCCCGCTCCTTGCTGATCTTCGGGGGCGGGAACATCGGGATGTTTCTTGCCAAGGAACTGGAAGAAAACCACGATTGGGTCCGCGCCAAGATCATCGAACACAACAAGGAACGCGCCGAAGCCATTGCCGGAGAACTGCAGAAAACCATCGTTATCAATGGCAGCGTCATCGATCAGGACATTCTTGAAGAAGCCAATGTCAGCGGCACCGAAACTGTTGTCGCCGTCACCAACGATGATGAAACCAACATTCTTTCCAGTCTGCTGGCCAAAAAATTCGGCTGCCGCCGGGTCATTACGCTGGTCAACAACTCAAGCTACGAAGACCTGGTCGGATCCATCGGGATCGACGTCACGGTCAGCCCGCGAAACATCACGGTTTCCAAGATCCTCCAACATGTCCGGCGCGGGCGTATTCATTCCGTGCACACGCTTCGTGAAGATTTCGGTGAGTTGATCGAAGCCGAAGCCCTGCAGACCTCGGAACTGCTCGGTACACCGCTCCGTGAAGCAAAGCTGCCGCAGGGTGTCCTGATCGGCGCAATCGTCCGAAACGGCGCAACGATCTATCCGAGCGGCGGGACAATCATTGAAGCTGGTGACCGTGTCGTTCTGTTTGCTGCGGCTGATGTGATCCGCAAGGTCGAGAAGATGTTCTCGGTTCAGCTCGAGTATTTCTGATCCAGATGAGTTCAACGATGAAACCCAAGGCCCTGATCTTTGACTGGGACAATACGCTGGTCGATAGCTGGCCGGTCATTCATGACGCCCTGAACACCACGTACCGCGCCTATGGATTAAGGGAATGGACACTCGACGAAACCCGCGCCAACGTGCGGGAATCCGTGCGCGACAGGTTTCCGCAGATTTTCGGGGATGAATGGAAAGCTGCGGCCGATGTGTTTTACAAGCGTTATGACGAAATCCATACCGATGCCATCAAACCCACGTACGGTGCGGCGGAAATGCTCGCAGAACTGAGCGAGGCGGGATTTTACCTGGGTGTCGTATCCAACAAGCGGGGCGACTATCTGCGTGCAGAAGCCGGCCATCTGGGCTGGGACGTTCATTTTTCCGCTATTATCGGCGCTCTGGATGCGGAACGGGACAAACCGGACCCGGCACCTGTCCATATGGCCCTTGCGCCCGGCGAACATATACCCGGCGCGCACGTTTGGTTTATCGGTGACGCCGACATCGATCTGAACTGTGCCGCCAATGCCGGCTGTGTTCCCGTTCTGCTGCGCGAAACGCCCCCCGGTGCAAATGAATTTCAAATTCAACCCCCGGTCCATTATTTTGCGGGTTGCCAACCGCTTTGCAATTTCCTACAGACGATGTAAGCTTGTTTGCTTGAATGAATAATTCGCGCTGTGAAGCCGAAATAACCTATAATTCGCCGTCACTTAAGCGGCAGAAAAAACAGGGGGAATAAAATAATGTCCGCGGATAAACCCCAAAATGTGCAGGACGTTTTCCTAAATTATATCCGTAAGCACAAAACGCCCGTTACCGTGTTTCTGGTCAATGGCGTAAAGTTGCAGGGTATCGTCACGTGGTTTGATAACTTCTCGGTACTGCTGCGCCGGGACGGCCACACGCAGCTTGTCTACAAGCATGCGATCTCAACCATTATGCCGTCGACACCCGTTCAGCTGTTCGAACCAGAAAAGGACGATGCTGCCGAGGATGCGTGAGTAAACAAGGCGCAGGCGGCGGTATCGATCGGCGTCCCCATCGCGAACGCTGCATCGTCGTGCATCCTGAAATCGGCGCAATAGCGTCGGATTCCCGGGAGCGCGAAGCACGGTTGGAAGAAGCCGTGGGCCTTGCCATGGCGATTGACCTCGATATCGCTCACGCCGAAGCCTTCACCATCAAGCAGCCGAAGCCCGCAACGCTTATCGGGGGCGGCGTGGTTGAACGGATCACGGAAGTGCTCGATCAACTCCACCACGTGGATGAAGAAGCACCGAAACCGATCATCATTGTGGATGCACAGCTGACTCCCGTTCAGCAGCGCAACCTTGAACGCAACTGGGACACCAAGGTTCTGGACCGCACGGGGCTGATCCTTGAGATATTCGGTGCCCGGGCAAGAACGCGGGAAGGGCGGCTACAGGTTGATCTGGCACAATTGACATACCAGCTCGGCCGTCTGGTCCGGTCATGGACGCACCTCGAACGGCAGCGTGGCGGTGTCGGCTTTATGGGCGGCCCCGGTGAAACACAGATCGAAACCGACCGCCGTCTCATCCGGCAACGGATCGACAAGCTCAAGAAAGACCTGGCAGACGTTTCCAGAACCCGCGATTTGCATCGCTCAGCGCGTCGCCGTGTCCCGCATCCCGTGATTGCTCTCGTTGGTTATACAAACGCCGGGAAATCCACTCTTTTCAATCGCTTGACCGAATCCGAGGTGGTCGCCAAGGATCAGCTATTTGCGACACTCGACCCGACGATGCGCGGCCTCAGACTGCCAAGCGGCCGGGACGCCATCATATCCGATACCGTCGGTTTCGTCTCCAATCTGCCGCACGAACTGGTCCAGGCCTTCCACGCTACCCTCGAAGAAGTCATCGAAGCAGACGTTATCGTCCACGTTCGGGATGTGGCCCACCCGGATACGGAAGCCCAGAAATCCGACGTCCTGAAAGTGATGTCCGAATTGCATGTGGTCCCGGCCGGCCCCGCCGCGAATGATGACGATGCCCACACCAAACCGGTGGTGGAGGCACTCAACAAGATCGATCTGCTGGATGATGAGCAGCGTGATTTCATCGCCAATCGTGCCCGCTTCGGAAACCAGGCAGCTGTGCCGATATCGGCCTGGACCGGTGCGGGATGCACGGACCTGCTGAATGTTGTCGATGAAATTCTGACCAGCCATTACCTGAGCCGGGCCATTGACCTGCCGTTCGATAACGGTGCCGCACTTGCCTGGCTCTATGAACGCGCCGAGGTCCTGTCCCGCCATGACGGTGAAACCGGGGTTCATCTGGATTTGCGGATAGCGCCTGATGTTGCTGCCAGATTTGAGCAGAAATTCGAAACCCCATTGCAGCCACGCTAAATAACATCCCGCTTTGCACATTCATCGTGACCTCTGGTTCTCCCCAGGCTACATAGACACTCTACTAGTAGAGGAGGGGGTGATGGCCACGCGCGAAGCTCAACACAAATGGCGGCTCACCAACCGGTATGTGAAACGCCAGTTGAACGTCATGGCACGCGAACATATTCATCGCCGGCTTGCTGAATTTGCAAAGTCATTCAAGCTGCGCGGCAAGGGCGAAGCGGTGACATTTTCGACTTTCGTCACTCATGCGTTGATGCAGAGAAGTGAATTTTCAGATGAAGCACGGAAAATTCTGGAAGACGCCGCGGCTGCCTATCACCGTGATCGGGATCTGTATATCAACTGATGAAAAACGTCCTGGAGCATCCTGAAAAAGTCACTGATATCATGCGAGGTGTTGCGGATACGGAAATCCTGCCGCGATTCCGAAAACTCAAAACCGGTGATATTTCCGAAAAGAAACCCGGCGATCTGGTCACCATTGCCGATAAGGAATCAGAACGTGCGCTCAGCCGATACCTGAAAGACCTGCTCCCAGGTAGTGCCGTGATCGGGGAAGAGGGATATGAAGCCGACCGTCTCTCGCTTGATCTGCTGAATGAACCGGCGCCTGTCTGGATTGTTGATCCTGTCGACGGAACTCATAATTTTGCCCACGGCAAGACGCCGTTTACCGTGATCATTGCACTGGTAAAGAAACAGGAAACCCTGGGTGGCTGGATCATTGACCCGATGTCCGGTGAAGCCGTCTGGGCGCGTCACGAAGGTGGGGCCGTTTTGCAGGACGCCGACGGTCACGTTGTTGAAATTCAGCGTCCGTCGCGTGAATTCAAGCAAACAACGATGACTGCAGGCGCCAAACTCCGAGGGCGGCTTGAGCGTGCGGGCAAGGAACTGGACATGCCAATTCCAAGGCTTGTCGAACGCTATCGCTGTGCAGGGCGTGAATATATGGATATCGCAACCGGCACGCTTGATATGGCGCGGTATGGCGGCCTTTTGAAGCCGTGGGATCATGCAGCGGGCTCCCTGATCGTGCGCGAAGCGGGCGGTCAGGCGGACAGGATCGTCAGTGGTGAGCCTTACCGGGTATCGTCGGAAATTGGGACGCAATCCGTTGGTGTTGCAGGATCACGCGCCCATTGGCCTGAGTTTCACAAGCTCATCAAACGCGCTGATGAACTGATCAGCCATTAATCGAAGTTGACGGTATCCTTGACGATGTAGTGGGGGCGGCCACGGACATCACGGTAAATACGCGCGATATACAGTCCGACAATCCCCATGCCGATCATCAACCCGCCCCACAGGAGCAGGGCGAAAAACACCCATCCTGCGGTTGCGCATGACCAGCCGAGGATGGCCGCTAACGCGGTGAGCACAAGCCCCCCCAAGCCAAGCGCCGAGCCGGCCAGACCGGCGTACATCACCAGATAAAGCGGGAACATCGAGAAGGATGTAACCCCATCGACAAAGGTCTTCACCGGGCCTTTGGAAAATACACCCGGGAAATGCGTCTCTCCGGCTGAACGGGGTGCACGTTGATAACGGACTTCCGCGCGTTCGAAACCGACCCACTGGGTTATGCCCCGCATGTAGGGCTGGGCTTCGGGGAGTTTCAGCACTTCTTCCACCGCGCGGCGCGACAGCAGCCGGAAATCCCCGGCTTCGACGGGCATATCGATTTCCGACACTGCGTTGATGATTCTATAAGCCATTTTTGTGGCCCACAGACGGAAAGCGGTTTCCCCATCCCGGCTGGTGCGGCGCGTAAAGACAAGATCTGTACCTTCGCGCCATTTCTCCAGCAGTTCGGGAATGACTTCAGGCGGGTCCTGCAAGTCAGTATCCATGTAGATCACGGCATCACCGGTGCTGTATTTCATACCGGCGAGCACGCATTCACCGACACCGAAATTCCGCGACATGTTGATGATTTTGATCGATTTATCGGTTTTCGCCTTGGCCAACAGGATATCCAGCGATGTGTCCGTCGAGTTGTCATTGACAAAAATCAGCTCATACGGACAGCCTTCGCCCTTGAACATCGTGCTGACGCGCTCGATCAGTTCATCAAGCACTTCGGCTTCGTTGCGAAACGAAAAGACGACGGAAATCTTGCTTTTCTTGGTACGAGCGTCGTTGGCCATCGGGTCCCCCGGGAAATCAGTTGGGGTCAATATCCGCGCCGACACAAATGTGTCAAGGTTTGCTGTTCAGGCGAATTCAAGGCCGTCAGGCTCATAGACGACAATTTTTGAACCGACATTGTCGATGGCGATCTTTACCGCAACAAGATCCTTCAATGCCGCACGAACCCGGGCCTGCTTGTCAGGCTCGACTATGAACAGCATGAAGCCGCCGCCACCGGCCCCCAGAAGCTTTCCACCCGAAGCGCCGGCCCCCATGGCAGCATCAAAAATCTCATCCACCAGGGGCGTGGAAACGCCATCAGCGAGCTCTCGTTTGAGCTGCCAGGACTGTTGTAACAATGCGCCCAGATCACGTATCGGACGTGATTCGTCCTGCAGAATACTCTGTGCTTCGCCCACCATGTCGAACATCGTCGATAACTGCTTTTCACGGACATCGATATTGTCGATCTGCTTTTCCGCCATCACTGGCGCAAGCCGGGACAGACCGGTAAACACCAATAGCAGATGGTCCTGGAAGTCATCTCGGCGTTCACGGCCAACCATGGCCGGTTGCACATCGAACTCACCGGTTTTCAGAAAATCGATGCGGTTCAGACCGCCGTATGCAGCCCAGATCTGGTCCTGACACCCGACTTTTTCCTTGATGACATCGTGTTCAATGCGGATCGCTTCTCTTGCCAGTTCCCGCTTTGACGTCATCTTACCATCGAACGCTGCCAGTGCATTCGTCAGGCCAACGGTAAAAGACGAACTTGAGCCGAGACCTGAACGCGCCGGCAAATCACCATCGTGATGGATTTCAATGCCTTCGCGCGGACAATGTTCGCTGAGGATTCCCTTTACTGCAGGATGTTTGATTTCCTCAATGGTTTTAACGTTCTCGACCACCGAATAGACGATGCGGTGTTTATGTTCAAAGAACGGTGGTAAGCGCCGGACGGAGATATAACAGTACTTGTCGATCGCAAAACCCAGGACCGCGCCGCCATGCCGCTCGTACCATTTGGGATAGTCCGTACCGCCACCGAAAAGCGAGACCCGGAAAGGTGTGCGGCTGATGATCATGACGTCTCCCCTTGTGCAGTATTTTGCCCGATGATCGCCGCTGCGCGGCCCAGGCTTTCTGGCGTCCCGATATCGATAAAAGGTACGTTACCGGCGTCATACGCGGCAAGCGTGGATGGTGCAAGTGCCTGAAAAACATCACGTTCCAGAGATGGCCCCGTTAGATTGTCAATGATGTCCCAGGCTTCCGTCCTGAACACATAAACACCTGCGTTGATCAGCCCGGGTCCGGCGTTCGGATTTTTCTCCTCAAATCTCAGAATCCGGCCAGCTTCATCAATTTCAATCCGGCCATACCGACCAGCATCTTCGACCTGGACACAGAGAAGGGAGGCTGGCACCGGTTGCGCGGCACTTGCTTTAACAAATTCTCCCAGATCGGCACCAATCCAACTGTCACCATTCATCACCAGTGCGATTTCGGATGTCACGGCAGGGCGGACAAGACGCAATGCGCCGGCCGTTCCCCGTGGCTCGTCCTCGATAACGGTATCAATCACGAGTTCCGCTCGCGGGTTCAGCGAGATGTATTCGACGATACGGTGGGCCTGATGACCCAGGCTCAGGATCATCCGCGTGGCACCAAAGCCCTGAAGCCAATCACACAGATAATCCAGATAAGTCCGCCCACCAATCGGTGCCAACAGTTTCGGGACATCACCGAGGACAGGTTGAATGCGTGTGCCGAGGCCACCTGCAAGGACGACGATATCGGTATTGGAGAGTACTTGGTTATGTTGCATGTGCCCCTCATCCCGTCCTTCTCCCAAGGGAGAAGGGACTCTCGACGCTAAATCCCTCTCCCTCGGGAGAGGGAGGGGCCCATGAGCAAAGCGAATGGGAGGGTGAGGGGAAGCGGTCGCCTCACTCCGCTGCCTCCAGTTCCTCGACCAGGCGACGCTTCAACCGGTGTTCGGCCATTTCTTCGATATGCTTGCGGGTATCCCAGCCAAATTGCTGGGTCACCATATCCAGATACCGCTTGTCGGCGAAATAGGTGTGAAATGCTTCGTCGCGGAACCTCAGGACTTCCGCAGCGGATACTTTTTCCGTCGGCAACGGCCGGCAGTCGTAGCTATGCTGTGAAAATCCGGCCCAGCTTTCAGGCAATGGCCAGTCGTTGGTTATCGCCATGGCGTATAGCGGCGAGCCGGGATACGCCATCGCCGAATAGAAATTAGCAAACTCGCAATTGAGTTCCTGCGCCAGCGAAAGGGTGGCTTTCATGCTGTCCAGGTCATCGTCGGGCAGACCAAAGATGTAATTCCCGATAACCTTGATGCCAGCTTTTTGAATGTCGCGGACTATATTGATAATGTCCTGCTGGTTGAATGCCTTGTCCGCCCCGTCGCGGACCAATTCAGACCCGGACTCGATCCCCAGTGCCAGCCACTGGAACCCGGCCTTACGCAGCTTTTCCAGCATTTGCGGTTTGACCGTATCAACACGGGCATAGGCCCAGATGTTCAGATCCGTAATGTCGCGTTCAATAATCCCGTCACAGACCGCCATCACGTGACGTTCATTGAGCACAAACATCTCGTCGATGATCTTGAAAGTCTTCACGCCGTACTTTTCGCGCAGCATGGCGATTTCCGCGACCACATGTTCAGGTTTGCGCATGCGATAGCGGTTGATGTCGAACGGTGCGTTGATGCAGCAGAAAACACATTTGAACGGGCATCCCAGAGACGTGTATATCGACGCATAGGGCATGCGGTTTTCTAACTCGCCAAAGCACTGCCAGTTGTGTGCGCGGTACTTGTCCATCGGCAGCAGATCCCAGACGTCCCCATGCAGTTCGGCGTCCAGATCCTTGATCAGCGGTGCGGCGGGGTTGATCGTGAAAGCACCGTCCTTCACCCAGACCAGGCCCGGCACCTCCGAAAGCATATCCGTGGTCGACCCGGCATCAATCGCATCCAGTAGCCCGTTCACGGTTTCCGGGCCTTCGCCCTTACACGCATACTCTGCCGCTTCCTCGCGCAATGTCTGTTCGGGCAGGGCAGAAACATGCCCACCGACGAATATCACAGGGATTTCGGGTGTCACATCCTTGATCGCACGGGTTGTTTCGCCGGCGGCGACCATCTGCTGTGTCGAAGCTGACGGCTGGTGACCGAAGACGACCATCGCCACCAGCTTCGGATTCAAATCGGCGATACGCTGCGCAACGCTGTCGATCCCCATGCTTTCAGCTTCGGAATCAAGGATGACGATCTCACGCCCGCGATCACGCACATAACCGCCGATCAGGCGGCACCACAGAGGTGGTTCGATAGCCGTCAGCTCATTCCCAAGTTGCTGGTAGATGCGTTCACGTCCACCGGGATTGACGAGCACCAGATCGGGTTGGGTCGTTGTCATGAGGACTCCGTTAAATGCAGTGATTCTGCATGTTTATAGCCTTTTCGGAAGGTAGCGTCATCCTTCGAGACGGCCTGCGGCCTCCTCAGGATGAGGTTTCGGAAAATGCCTCATCCTGAGGAGCGCGTAGCGCGTCTCGAAGGATGAGGCAAATTCTCAGACATTCCCGTACTGGCCGTTGCGGATCATCCGGTAGCCCTTGATCAGTTCGGCAATCCCGTCATCCAGCGAGTGAGCGGGCATGAAGCCGGTGGCTTCGATCTTCTCGTTGGAAACAATGTAATCGCGCTTGTCAGGGTCTTCGCCAATGGGCGCTTCCATGAATACGAAGCTCGGCACGTGCTCACGGATTTTCTCGCACAGCTCACGCTTGGACAGGTTGGCGTCCGAAAGCCCCACGTTATATGGCTCATTCTTCATGGTCTCAAAATTCTCAAGCCCGTGGAGGAACGCCCGCGCCACATCTCGAATATGAATATAATTACGTTTGAAATCGGCTTCGAACAGTACGACAGCACGGTCATTGACGGCACGATAAACGAAATCGTTGACCAAAAGGTCAAGCCGGAACCGCGGTGCCATTCCGAACACCGTTGCAAGGCGGAAGCTGATCGCGTTGCCACGCTCAAGTACCGCCGCCTCGGCCTCGACCTTGGTTGTGCCATACAGTGATATCGGTCGAAGCGGGGTCTCTTCAGTGCAGAATTTACCTTTTTCACCAATGCCATAGCCTGAATTGGTGATCGGCATCAGAATACGCTGATCCTTGGAAAGTAACTTCGTCAGCATGACGACGGCATCGCGGTTGATGGTCGTCGTCCCGATCTGGTCGTTGTTGCAGAGCGGTGCACCGACGAGGGCGGCCAGCGGAATAACTATATCCGCGTCCTTCACCAATTCCTTGATCAGGCCTTCGTCGCGGGCATCCCCACGCACCACATCGAAGTCCGGGTTGGCGCATACATGGGCGAGGGGGTTCTGCTTGAACATGAAATTGTCGAGCACCGTGACCCGGTGACCGGCTGCCAGGAACTCCGGCACCATGATCGATCCCAGATATCCGGCGCCGCCGGTGACGGCAATGTGCAATTTTTCACTCATGTTCTCGTCTCTCCATCGTCATACTGAACAAGGCCCCGAGCGCCACGATTCAGGATCCATAAGCTCACACGCCGCGCTTTGTTCCGGTATGGACCCTGAACCAAGTTCAGGGTGACGGCGGTATTGGTGTTTATGCAGGCACTGCCGCTTCGTCCAGAACCTCGTAAAGCTTACGAATTTGCGGCTCCAGGTCGTGCGGGTGGTTGCCGCAGAAAAACCCGTTATCGTGAGCGATATTGGCATTGGCGATCTCGCCCACGGTTTCATAATCAAAGTACTTCATCACATCATGGCGCAGGATGCAGCCGCCTGTAATGATCCGATAACCGATATCCGCTTCCTTGAGCGCATTAAACACACGTTCACGATCAATATTCATTGCTGGATTGAGGATAATCGGGAAGCAGAAACTGGAATGTGCGCCATTTTCACGCTGAATGATGAAACGCTCATCCGGGCCCAGCAATTCGGTCAAAAGTGCCAGATTTTTGCGGCGCTGGGCCGTAAAGCCCGGCAGCTTCTTCAACTGCTCGCGGCCGATGGCGCCGGACATCTCGGTCGGGCGCACATTGTAGCCCGGCAGGATGAAGCGATAGGCCTCAAAAAAATCGTCGCTCTTGTTCTCAAAAATCGGCGAGTCCTTAGGTAAATCACGGGTCCAGCCATGCGCGCGCAAGGCCCTCATGATGTGGCATAGCTCCAGATCATCGGTAATGATCATGCCGCCTTCCATCGTCGCGATATGATGCGAGAAAAAGAAGCTCGAGGTGTTCACATCACCGAACGATCCGGCTTTCTTGCCATTCAGTTCCGCATCCAGGCTTTCGCAGTTGTCTTCCATGAAGACAAGGCCGTGCTTATCACAGAACTCACGCATGACATCGAGATCGCACGGATTGCCGAGGATCGACACCGCAACCAGCATTTTCGTATTCGGCGTCAGGGCATCTTCCAACTGCGACACGTCCATGTTGAGCGTATCCAGTTCGACATCGACGATCTTCATCTTGAGGCCGTACTGTTGCAGTGGATGATACGTCGTGGCCCACGAAACTGCCGGAACAATGACTTCATCTCCGCGCTTTAGCGGATTGTTTTTCTTGAAAAATTGTGCAGCGACGGCAATCAGGTTTGCACTCGACCCCGAGTTCACCATGACGCCGTATTTCTTACCGTGATAAGCGGCGAATTCTTCCTCAAAAGCGGCGACCTGCGCCCCCATCGTATACATGTCGCCATCGATGATGCGCTGAATGGCGGCGATTTCCTTGTCGTCCCAACTGGACGCCGCGAGGGGGTAAAACATGTCTAAAACCTCTTAGAAGGGGCCGCGAAATTGAGCTTGATAGGCAAGCTCTACCTTTTCCGGTGCTACGCTTAATCCGGGCTTATCAGGGTGAACAAGCGCATAGGCTGCTTCGGCGATAGTTGCCGGATTGGGATAGAATTCCTTTTCCAGCCAAGGTGTCGTCGGACAGGTCGTCGGCGCATATCCCATGCGGCGAATCTGCACATGCCGTAGATCGTCATTCTCGGCGATACGTGCAGCAATCTCGGCAGACGTGCCGAAATCGACCCAGGCATTGTCGACGATGATGACCCGGCCCGTTCGCCGTGCCGATTCAGCAATGGTATCAAAATCGAGGGGCCTGATGCTAATCGGATCAACGACTTCACAGCGTACACCGGTTTCGGCGAGAATTTCCTTGGTCCGCAGGCATTCCAGAACCATGTTGGATACACCAACCAGAGTCACGTCGGCTGCGGCTTCGCCATCCGCACCATGTATACGGCCTTTGCCGAACGGCACGGTGTAGCTTTCTTCGGGGACAAAGGCTTCCGTGAAATAGAGTAGGCGATGCTCCATAAAAACAACCGGGTTATTGTCCCTGATCGCTTCGATCAGGCAGCCTTTAACATCGTATGCATTGGAAGGCGCGACGACCTTCAATCCGGGGACATGCGCAAACATTGCATGCAACCCCTGTGAATGCTGCGCCCCTTGTCCCCATGACTTTCCGATCATGGAACGTACGACCAGAGGCACATTAAATGCTCCACCGTACATGTAATGAGTTTTAGCCGCCATATTCACGAGCTGGTTCATGGCCAGCATCATGAAATCCATGCGGATATGGACGTGGACGGGGCGCATACCCGTCATGGCCGCGCCGATGGCTGCGCCGGTCATGGCGTCTTCGGACAGTGGTGTCGTAAAGACACGTTCCGCACCGAACTCATCGACCAGCCCCATCGTCGAGCCCTGAATGCCCTTGTGGTCGTCAACGTCCAGACCGAACACGAACACGGACGGGTCCGCCTTCATCTCCTGGGCCAGCGCCTCACGGATCGCGTGGACGTACGGCAGCACACGGCCGCGTTGTTCAATCTGCATAGACATGCCGGTAAAGCTCTTCAATGGCAGGGGCAGGGCTGCTTTCAGCGAAATCAACGGCGGCGTCTATTTCGGTCTCGATGTCCGCATCAATCCGGGCCCGTTCTTCCGGGTCAATCATTTCCGAAAGCCGGGCGACCTGATCACGGCCACGCCATACGGCAGCTTCATCCTCATGCCGATAACCCTGATTGAAATCTTCATTCGGCCCAACGTGTTCGCGCAGCCTGTAGGCCTGGTATTCAATGAATGCAGGGCCATTGCCAGCGCGGATGGAATCAACGGCCTGGCGCGCGGCATCATGCATCTTCAGCACATCGTCATCATCGATCAGGGTTGTCGGGATGCCGTAAGTGGCAACCCGCTCACACAGCCTGTTCGTTGCCCAGCGGGCAGACAGCGGCTCATGGATTGCGTAGAAATTGTTTTCACAAACAAACAGGATCGGCAGCTTCTTCAGAGCTGCAAAATTCAGGCTTTCCGCGAAAGCACCTTCTTCCGTCGAACCATCGCCGAAAAAACAGGCGACGATGCGGCCATTTTTTTGCATTTTCATGCTCAGCGCGGCGCCCGTCGCAATCGGAATATTGGTTCCGACAACAGCCGAAGCTCCAAGGACGTTGGCTTCCTGGCTGACAAGGTGCATCGAGCCGCCCTTACCCCCGGCAGCACCACCGGATTTCCCGTACATTTCGGCCAGCATGCCCTTCAGAGAGCCACCCTTGGCAAGGTACAAAGCATGCCCGCGATACGTTCCGCTGACATAGTCCGTTTGTTCCAGCACATCACATACCGCAACGCTGGCCGCTTCCTGACCGATAGACAGATGAACAGGGCTTTTGATCTTGTCACTGGGATAGATTTCCGCCACGCTTTCTTCGACCCTGCGGACGTACTGCAGCCCCCGGTAAAGCCGTGCGATATTGACGTTTTCAGATGACAATGCCGTCCCCCTAGGAATGCCCGGGTCATACAACATCCGACCCACGTGGCCAAGGTCTAATCGCCCCTGAAAAGCGCAGGAATCCTTAACTTAAGGCAGATCGCGAATTTCCGCCTCAGCCGCCGCCACGGCACCGGTAGATATCGAAGTATTCCCTGCTTTCTGATTTGATATAAGTGCTGTTGAACGAATCGCGGAATGCCTGACCGTAAACATCTTTTCCGTAATATCCGATCCAGGCGAATGGACGTTCGCCGGCAGGAACAAGCCAGATATCGGTTTTGCAGCTTTCGATAAGCGCTCTGGTGGCGGCTGTGATTTCTACGCCCCATGCCGTCGTATCGATAACGATCGAAGTATCAAGCGAATAGGGATGTCCAGCAAAGACCAGACGCGTGCGCTGATATGTCCGCCGGTAGCTTTCATTGCTGTCGCCGATGCCGATTTCAATGGATTTTCCTGGATTGTCCAAGGCGATCCCTTCGATTTCCGAAGCAACGCCGGCTGCCATATCCCAATTCAGGTTTCTGAAAAACCGTTTCTCAGCAGGTATCGTGGCAATGTTCAGCAAAACACAGACTAAAAGCGCTGTCACAAGAGCTGCAGGACGACCCGTCAGCCGGTTCAGACCTCGCGCAGCAATATCAAAAGCCACAACGACAAACGGCAGCATGTAGTACATGCCGGCACCCGGCTTTTGCGCTGGATACATCACGGCCAACATCGCCAGCAGGAACCCGCCTGTTAAAACGGCCGCTTCGCGTTTTTCGTCTGCGGGCATGGACTTCCAGCCCCAAACCACGAAGACGAGGGGCGGGATCAGGTAAAAACCTGAATAGCGAACAATCTTGAGCAGTTCATTGGATGAATTCGGCTTGTCGGCCATGACACCAATCAGGTCGAGAAGATACTGCAACTCGAACATCGGACTCAGGAACGGCAGCGCCGTGACGGCAAATGCCAGAATGACCGTTGCGACGCAGGCTTTAAATCCATCCCTGACCAGCATCAACAGTCCCATGGGCAGGAAGTATATCGCCGCGAATATTTTCAGCCCGATGACGATGCCAATCAGAATGCCGAAACCGGCAACACGCCCCCATTTACCGACCCGGGATGAATTGTTCAATAACACGCCAAGCGCAACGCTCAGCATCATAAAGCTTTCCGGGCGGTCCCAGATGCTGGCTGGCAGATTGATCATGATAATCGCCGCTGTGCAGCCCGCAGCAAAAGCAACTGTCTGATATGACCGTCCACGTTGACCGAAAGCGCAAACCACGATTGTCAGAACCAGAGCAATAATCCCCGGCAGCTTACCAATGAAAACCGAAGCGCCGAAGACCGAGAAAACCGATGCATGAATGAGATACAGGTAGGGTCCATAAAGGTTGGTAATCCGGGCTGCATCATCAATCGGCAGGTAAACGGGGTTCCCGTTCACGAGCCGCCATGACAAGGCGACAATATTCGGCTCACCTGTATCGACATACCCCATGTATAGGGCATAAGTGATGCCAAGCATCAGGACATTTGCTGCCACCACGATGGTCGCCACGACTAACCCGTAACTGGCTGCCTGTCTGATCATGTCATCATCACCCTAATGCCGAGTTGGCAAATCCGACAGCCTTGAGACCGTCTAGGCGGTCCCTATGACAGGCGAATACATTCATCTGCTGCGCCAGCATGAAGCGCTGATCGGATTGAAATGGGACAAGGGCAAGACGGCAGTCATCACCCGGCAATCGTGCGCCGATATCGGGGAACACCACCTGTCCTTCGTCCGTCTTAACACACCAGCCCGGTTGAAAGAGGACATACCCTGCATCTTCGAGCAGGTTCAGTGCTCGTAGTGTGCGCATCGGTTTTTCAGGCGTCAACCAGCTTTCAACGATGATGAAAGGCTTGCTATCCGAGAGAACGCGCGTGGCGCCTGAGAGCGCTTCGAACTCATGATCCTCGACATCCATCTTGATGACATCGGGGCTTATATCCTGATCATCGAGACGTTGAATCGGGACTTCGACACGCCCGTCACCTTCACGACCAACACCGCTGCCGGTAATCCGGTTCAGGCCGGTTTCCTTGTCATGAATGGCCATGACGGCCGTTCCAGGCTCTGAGGACAGAGCGATACCATGTACCGTGATCCGATCGCCAAGTCCGAATTCCTGGATCAGCCCCGTTAGATCCGCCCGGGTGGCCGGTGCCGGCTCAAAACTGTAGATCGGCCCGTCGAATGCCGGGAGAGATGCCGCATAAAAACTGAAATAGCCCCAGTTTGCGCCGATGTCGAAAAAAGTCCGTTTGCCCGTCAGCAAGGATGCCAGAAGAGCGGAAACATCGGGCTCATAACCGCTGGCGTCATGACCGAAATAAAGGCTGCCGAAATGCGGATGCCGGGCATTGAATGTTGCTGTGCGCATGCCGTCGCGCGTGTTCAGTGTGACTGTACCGCGACCACCAAGTTTCAGAACATCATGGGCTATATCATAGGCCAACCGTGCGGGCTTCTTACCCAGCCGTTTCGACCAGCGTTTGCGATACCGGTGATGCGCCGCGCGCGCGAGTTTTGCGATCAGCGGCAGGTCCGACGTTTCAAACGGCGGTTGCGGCAAGGCAGGCGCTATCAGTGTTTCGGCAGTCATAAACCTTTGTCCACCAAAGGCTTTGGCCAATCAAGCCTTACTGACCTGACACATGACAGGCTTTGCTGTTTTCCGCCCAGTTTTCGCCGTGTAAGGTGCAGACAACATCGAATGATCCACCCTTCGGGTGGCAATCGGGGTCCAAATGTCGGTTTTTTACGAATCATACGGGGCGTCCAAAGACTATTCGACGCCCGAGTTGTCACAAAAGCACATTGCGCCTTTTGATGCCGAAATCTGGCGGCCAGCCGGGCTGCAAACGGACATGCGATGCCTTTAAATCGGGTGTGGCACCGGGCAATTCCTGAACTATCTGCATCACAAGGGTATTGGTGAACTCAAAGCCATCGACCTTGATGCCTCTCTGGCGGACGTCATTCCCGGTCCCGTACGCGGTATCTTTGAAGCATGCGATGTCTGGGCATTTCTGGATAAAGCCGGAGACGAAAAACCATACGACCGGATTTTTATGTTCGATGTATTCGAGCACTTCATCCCTGAAGACGGATTGAAGCTTTTGAACAAGCTGAAGACCTGCCTGAAACCTGGGGGTGCCATAATCCTCAAAATGCCGAACGCGTCCTCGCCTTGGGGGTTGCAGTTCCAGCACGGTGACCTGACCCATCTTGCAGCTTACACACCCGACAGTATTCGCCAGATGGCGGTTGCCGCCGGTTTGGCGTGCAGTGCCTGTTATCCGCACCTTCTGGGCAGTCCGAACCGCCGGCGTATGGACCGGATACTGCAAGCCATCCTGAACCGGTTATGTGCGACGCCTCCGGAAATCTGGGAATGCAATTTCTACGCTCGGCTGGATAAATCCTTATAAGCCTTAGGGATTGTCATCGTTCAGGGGGTTGGCAGGGCGCGGGGGCAATCCCTATATTCCCCTTAATCAATCATTGTTTCACAATCATTTCCCGGGGGGATTTTACAAATGGCAAAAGCAGCATTTATCGGTCTTGGTGTAATGGGTTACCCGATGGCAGGGCACCTTCAGAAAAACGGTCACGACGTAACGGTTTACAACCGGACGACCGCGAAAGCCAAAAAGTGGGCCAAGGAATTCGGCGGCAAACATGCCGCAACGCCGGCACAGGCCGCCAATGGCGCGGACTTCGTCTTTTCGTGCGTCGGCAACGATGACGATCTGCGCTCCGTCGTTTACGGCGACAAGGGTATTCTCGCGGGGATGAGCAAAGGTGCCACGTACTGCGACCACACCACCGCATCTGCCATTGTCGCCCGAGAGATTGATGCCGAATGCAAGAAACTCGGTATCGAATTCCTCGACGGGCCGGTTTCCGGTGGCCAGGCCGGGGCCGAAAACGGCAAGCTGACCGTCATGGTCGGTGGCAAGAAGAAAGCCTTCACCAACGCCAAACCGGTCATCGACAGCTATGCCGTCGCCGTCACCCTGATGGGCAAGGCCGGTTCCGGCCAGATCACCAAAATGGTCAACCAGGTCTGCATCGCCAGTTTGCTGCAGGGGCTGTCAGAGGGCCTCGCATTCGCGCAGAAAGCCGGTCTTGATGCCAAGCTGGTCGTCGATTGCATTTCCAAGGGTGCCGCCGGGTCGTGGCAGATGGAAAACCGTGGTTACACCATGGCCGATGATAAATTCGACTTCGGCTTCGCCGTCGAATGGATGCGCAAGGATCTCGGCATTGCATTGGAAGAATCCAAAAATAACGGGGCATTGCTGCCGGTGACCGCAATTGTCGATCAGTTCTATGCCGAAGTTATCGGCATGGGCGGCAAGCGCTGGGACACGTCGAGCCTGATCCGCCGCCTGACGAAGGACTGATCCGAAAAATCACTTCAGTCCGAATTCAGGAATAGTTGCGACGGCCTCTCCCGATAGGAGGGGCCGTTTCATTTTGTAGTCTAGGTCTTTCAGGAAATCAGGACTGCGGCGGATGAATCTGGATTTTCAGGGCTGGTGTCGGTGCCAGCATATTCGGGATTGTCCAGGTATAGAGCTTGTAATTCGGGCCTTTTGAATCGAACGGCTTCACGGTTGTCGCATTGTGGCTGACAACCCGTGCATCCGTAAACAGACGCAGTTCTCCGGAAGTGTCGAGGCCCGCAGCACGGAGCCGATCCTTGATATCGCGTTTGAGCGATTTACCAAGCATCGCGATCTGACCGGTGTTCTTGTTGTAGCTGATGCCGAGAATGTACTCATTGCGGCGCAGGAAGGTCATCGTCTTTGACTGCAGCAAATCCCCGGTCCGCGAATAGTTGATGTGGAAATGACCCTTTTCGTAATACTTGAACTCTGACGCAGCGGAATCGCGGGTAACGTCGTCCCTGATCTGCTCGACCTGCTCCAGTTCCTCTTCGCGGGATATCTTCTTGTCCTGAAGGTCCTGATACAGCTCCACCTTGGCCAGATAGCCGTCAAAGATGAAACTGTAATAACCGGTGCGGCTGATATCGATCTCGGCATCAAAACGGATCGGCATATAGCAGCTTGAAAGCACGAAGATCATCATCAACGCGCTGA
Source organism: Rhodospirillales bacterium (assembly GCA_040218645.1). Taxonomy (GTDB): domain Bacteria; phylum Pseudomonadota; class Alphaproteobacteria; order Rhodospirillales; family Casp-alpha2; genus UBA4479. The sequence continues at coordinate 156,980 of JAVJQZ010000002.1, read as the reverse complement.
GGGCTCTTATTGGGCGGGCAGGGATGGTTTTCAGGAATCTGTTCATGCGGGGATAATAGTTTCCTAACCCACCCCCGTCACCCCAAACATGCAAACAGTCATCCCAAACTTGATTTGGGGCCCATCCTTCGAGACGGCCTTTCAGGCCTCCTCAGGATAAGGATCGGAAAACCTCATGCTGGGGAGAGACGCGTCTCGAGGCATGGGTTTTGGCCCTGAATCAAGTTCAGGTTACGGATATCGCCTAAACGACGGATATCCATGTCCCCATGCCGGCCATGTGGTGTTCCAGCATGTGGCAATGCAACAGCCATTTTCCGGGATTGTCGGCAACGAAGGCAATTCTGACCTTCTCGTTGACCTCAACCAGTTCGGTATCACGCCATGGTGCATCTGAGACCGGTTGTCCATTGCGCTCAACCACCTTGAAGTGATGACCGTGCATGTGCATGGCATGTGGCCAGCGGGTATCATTGATGATGTTGATGCTCAACGTCTGGCCTCGGGGGATTTCTGCAAACGGCTCCTTGCCCATGCCGGCAATACCGTTGAAAGCCCAGACCTTGCCGGTTTCCGTAACCAGCGAACGCATGTCGAACATCTTGCCCTGGTGACTGGCGCCTCTCATGGCGCCCATGGCACCGCCTTCCATCAGCAAATCCATGTTCCGGGCATTACTCAGGTCCGGCTTGACCCCGGAAAGGGGATTTGCCGGCAGAACCAGCGGTTCACCAAGCACTATTTCGCGAATGGGTTCACCTACGACGGCAATCAACGCGGCACGGATCGACTCACCGGCCGAGACTTCCTGAATATCGAAGTGTGCGCCAGTTGTTGACGGAATATCGATGACCAGATCAGTCCGTTGCGCGGGTGCCAGTTCCAGTGGCCCGTTCAAGGGCATGGGGGTGGCCAGCGGCTGTCCGTCAACAGCTGCAACCATCGGCGAAAGTCCGGGAAATGAGAATGCCATGATCCGGGCATTGGCGGCGGAGATGCAGCGAAGCCGGACCCGGGTACCGGGCCGGACCGTGAATGTCGGCCGGGTATCACCGTTAACGGTCAGCCAGTTCCCCGTACGCCCGCCATGGGCCGCATCGTGCAGACTGCCGAAGGTGTTCTCGAGGACGCCTTTTTCATCCAGCCGCCAGTCATCGGCAAGGAAGACAAGGTCATGATCGACGGTAACCGGCGTGTCTTCTTCGACGATCAACGCACCGTATAACCCGCGCCCGATCTGTTCCCACGACCTGTGATGCGAATGATACCAGTAGGTGCCTGCATCCGGTGAGGTGAACCGGTAATCGAAACTTTCCCCAGGCGCGACCGGGGCCTGGGTCAGGCCGGTAACACCATCCATGGCATTGTCGAGCCGGATGCCGTGCCAGTGCACCGATGTCGGCTCACCAAGGGCATTCTCCAGACGAACATGTACAGGCCTGTTTCTGGAAATGCGAAGCAGCGGGCCCGGACACTGGCCATCGTATGCCCAGACCGGTGTTGCCGGTCTATCGGCCCCCATCAGGTTGGCCGTGCTCTCAGCCGGCCGCAAAACGAAATCCGGCTTGGTTTCCGCAGCGATGGATCGCGGCAGCAGTGTCGAGAAAGCCGCAGCGCCCGTTAGGCTGATAAAGTCACGTCTGTGCATGAATGTCCCGCTCCGATAAATATCTTCAGAGAATGGGGGTGCCAGTAACGGGAAGGTCAAGGATAACAAGATTTGCCGTTTCCCGGACGGGCCCAGGTCCGATCCGGGACCTTGTAAATCAGAACCAAATGATACCCGTTGAAAGATGGGTCCCGGCTCGCGCGTGCAATGCTCACTTGGCCGGGATATCGAGCATTGTTATGACTTCGGATGAAACCTGTCGTTGAAATCGTTCAGGTCCGGCATTTCCAGCACAGGCTGTGCATCCAGATCACGAACATAGTCTGCCAGATCCGTCAGCATCTGTTTTCGCGTATCGTCTGAAATGTACGGCACGTGCCAGGCGATGAACGGCTGGAGAACGGAAAACCCCGTATATCCAAGCGTGCCCTGAAAGAAATGCTTCATCATGCCGTCCACCAGCGGCCCATGGATGGCACCGTCACCAAACATGTGGGGACGCCCCCCAAGCGCAAACGCAGCGAAGGCACGCTTCCCCTTTAGCCCGCCTTCGCCATAGATACGCTTGCCACCGTAAAACGGGCCGGAAACGAAGACCCGCTCGATCCATCCCTTGAGGATTGCCGGGGTCCCGAACCAGTGAAGCGGAAAGGTGAACGCAAGCACGTCTGCCGCCATGACACGGTCGATTTCAGCGGCAATGTCGGGAGCGAGCGTTCCGGCCTGCCAGTTATGGCGCTGCTCCAGCGCATAGGTCAGGTGATCCGGGTCGCGCCGTTCCCCGAAGTCAGCTGCTGACAACACCGGATTGAAGTTCATGGCATAGAGATCGGAAAGGGTAACGGTATACCCCTCTGCCTCGCATGTTGCCATGATCACATTGCGCATGGCCGCGGTGAAGGACTTCGGTTCCGGGTGAGCATGGACGAGGTGAATATGCATCGGCTTCAGGGTCCCTCGTGATTTTCTGTCCATGCACGCACCGCAACAGCACGCACTGCCCGCTGTTCAAGTTCATCCAGATACGCGGTGATCCGGGTTTGCACATCGGTGTCGAACAATCGCAGCCGGCCTGTCTGTTTCAACAACAGAAGACCAGACACATGGGCGAAAAAGCCCGCCGTCTCGGCATCGGCATCGACATCTGGATATCCGAAATCGGTCAATGCCGACTTGAAGGGCTGAAGGGCGCGCAGGAATTTCCCGTTAAGCGCCCGGTCCCGGTCACGGCCCAATCCATGCGGCTTCATGCCGCCACGGAACAGGTAGAAACCGAGATCAAGTTCGCCCGGGTTATCCGCATAGAAATCAAAGATCCGTTTCCCGGCCAGATGCATACGCTGCATCGCCGGCGCATCTTCGGGAAAATCGTCATGCACAGCGGCAATCGCACGATCAAGCGACTGATCGAGGAGGGCAGCGTAGATGTCTTCCTTGGATGCAAAATGGAAATAAATCGCGCCCGGTGTATAGCCTGCACGCTTGGCAATGGCGCGGATCGAGGCACCCTCGATCCCGTCTGATTCGAATATCGCCCGCGCCGCATCCAGTATCAGCGTTTGCTTCATGGAGGAAACCGCTGCCTGACGCGCATCCTGCCGATTCTCAGCGTTGGGCTTGCTCATGTTCTGCTCCAGGCACAAAATCAGCGGCAACTGTCGCTCAGTTCTATTGTTTTTTCAACATTGATTTATTTTTTGAACGGTGTTTAAAATTGACAGATTACGGGCGGCAACGTAACGCACACAAGCATACGAACCGCCTCGGGAGAGCATTTTCAAAGATGACGACACAACCAGAAACACAACAGCCCAATCCCCAGTCCAAACCGCTGTCAGGCGTCCGCGTTCTCGACATCGCCAGTTTCATCGCGGCCCCATTTGCGGCCACGATCATGAGCGAATTCGGCGCCGAGGTGATCAAGATCGAGCAGCCGGGTGCAGGAGACCCGTGGCGCCGCTACGGCACCAAGACGGCACTCGACGACTGCACGCTGGCGTGGCTGACCGAAGCCCGCAACAAACGTTCCATCACCTTGAACCTGCGCGAAGCGCGCGGCGCCGAGCTTTTCAAGCAGCTTGTGAAAGACGCCGACGTTGTCTGCGAAAATTTTCGGCCAGGCACGCTGGAAAAATGGGGCCTCGGTTGGGATGTCCTGAAGGAAATCAATCCAGCGCTCGTCCTGCTGCGCGTCTCAGGCTACGGCCAGACAGGCCCGTACAAGAACCGCCCGGGCTTTGCCCGCATTGCGCACGCCTATGGCGGGCTGACGTATCTGTCGGGCATACCCGGTGAGACGCCGGTGACCCCTGGGTCCACCTCGCTCGGCGATTACATGACCGGGATGTTCGGCTGCATCGGCATCATGATGGCGCTCAGGCATCGCGATGCCACGGGGCAGGGGCAGGTCATCGACTGCGCACTTTACGAAAGCATCTTTCGGGCTCTGGATGAAATCGCGCCGCGCTATGCCGTCGATGGTTTCGTGCGGGAAGCCGAGGGCACGGGAACCGTCAACGCTTGCCCACATGGGCACTTTCCGGCCGGTGACGGCACGTTCCTGTCCATCGCCTGCACCACCGACAAGATGTTTGAGCGTCTCACGATTGCCATGCAACGCCCTGATATGCTTGAAAGATTTGGCAATCAGGCCGAACGTCTCGCAGCCCGGAAAATTGTCCTGGCCGAGGTCGAGGCGTGGACCAAATCCATGACCCGTGACGAGGTCATTGACGTCTGCACCGCCAACGGTGTACCGGCTGGAGCCATCAATTCCATCGCCGATATCTTCGCCGACCCGCATTTCAGGGAACGCGGCACGCTGACCACCGTCGACGTCCCGGGTGTCGGCCCGGTCGTTGTGCCGGCGGCACTGCCGCGGCTGTCGGAAACACCGGGCGAAGTGAAAACTCTCGGCCCGACACTGGGTGAAGCCAATGAAATGGTCTACGGCGGCTGGCTCGGCCTGAGTGACGTCGAAATCGAACAACTGACAAAGGACGGCGTCATCTGACGGCGAGTATGAATTCATGAGAGAACACGCCAACCGCACCTATCTGTTTACCCCCGGCAACCATCCGAGGCGGGTCGAAAAGGCCCTCAGCCTTGATGCCGACGTGGTGATCCTTGATCTGGAAGACGCCGTCGCCGTCGCAGAAAAGGTCAAAACCCGCGACATCGTCCGCGAGACACTGGCCCTGCCGCGCGAAGTCGCTGTGATCGTCCGCGTCAATGCCTATGACACACCGTATTGTTACGGCGATATCTGTGCCGTCGTCTGCCCGGAACTGGACGGCATCATGCTGCCCAAGCTGGAAAGCGTTGCCGACCTGAAGTCCGTTGAATGGCTGATCGAAAATCTTGAGCGCGAACGGGGCATGGACATCGGCGCCATCGACCTGATCCCGATCATCGAAACCGCCAAGGGACAGGCCAATCTGCGCGACATGGTGCAATGCGGATCACGCGTGAAGCGCTTTGCCTTCGGGGCCGGGGATTATACCCGCGATCTCGGCATGGACTGGACCAAGGACGAGGCCGAACTGCTGCCGGTGCGTTCTGAAATGGTGCTGGCATCCCGTCTGGGTGGGTTGGAACCGCCGATTGATACCGTTTATATCCACATCAAGGAACATGAACTGTTCGCCAGGTCCTGTGAAACCGTCCGTGCACTGGGTTTCCAGGGCAAACTCTGCATCCATCCGGACCAAATCACACCCGCGAATGCCGCGTTCACGCCGACCGCCGAGAGCATTGCCTGGTCGGAAAAGATCGTCGCCGCTTTTGATGAGGCCGAAAAGGCCGGGGTCGCGTCGATCCAGGTGGACGGTTACTTCGTCGATTATCCTATTGTCGAAAAGGCGCAGCGCACCGTCGATCTGGCGGATGTGTTGCGTAAACTCGGAAAAATCTGAGAGGAAACATTCCATGATCAGCTCGCTTGCCGAATACCGTGACAGCCTGCGCCAATTCAAGCCGCGTGTGTTCATGAACGGGCAGCGGATTGAAAGCGTCGCCGACGAGCCATTGCTGCAGCCGGGGATCAACGCCATCGGCGTGACCTATGACATGACGGCCGATCCCGAACTGGCGCCGCTGATGAAGGCCGTCGAGCTTGAGACAGGCAAGACCGTGGACCGCATGACGCAGATCGACCGCACGCCTGACGATCTGCTGGCGAAGCTGGAAGCGGTGCGGATCATGTGCCGGGAGAGCGGCTGCTCGCAGCGCTATCTGGTGCACGATGCCTTCAACGGACTGTATCAAGCGACCAAGAAGTGCGATGCCGAGCAGGGAACGAAGTACTTCCAGCGGTTCCTGAACTTCATGATCGAAACCCAGGAAAACGGCTACAATTACGCCATCGCCATGACCGATGCGAAGGGGGACCGCTCGAAAAAACCGCACCAGCAGAACAATCCTGATACCTATGTGCATGTCGTCGAGGAACGTGCCGACGGCATCGTCATTTCCGGCACCAAGGCCATCGTGACGTCGGCGCCGTATGTGCATGGCTTCATGGTCATGCCGTGCCGCGCCATGACGCCGGACGACAAGGCTTTCGCGGTCTGTGGCGTGGTGCCTGTGGATGCCGAAGGGGTGACCATCGTCTGCCGCCCATCGGGCCGTCCCGGCGAGGATGCTGCGGTATTTTCCAAGCGCTACGGCCAGACCACGGCGGTCGTCATCTTCGACAACGTGTTTATTCCCCATGAGCGGGTGTTCCTGAACGGTGAAACCGAACATTCAGAGGACATCACCAAGAATTACGCGACCCACCATCGCCAGTCCTGTATCGCGGCCCGCGCCGGGTTCGGTGATCTGCTGATCGGGGCAGGGGCCCTGATGATCGAGGCCAACGGCCTTGACCCCGAGCGCCATAGCCATTTGCGCAACGACATGGTGGAACTGATCAAGATCGTCGAAGGCTTTTTCGCGACCGGTGTCGCGGCGTCGATCTATGGCCAGAAGGACGGGTCGGGCAACATCATGCCGGAACCGGTGTTTTCCAATATCGGCAAGCTTCTGATGGCGACGCAGATCTATGACATGCACCGGTTGGCGCACACCGTGTCGGGCGGGCTGATCGTGGCGCTGCCGGGCCCGGACGAGGACCACAACCCGGAAACCGCCGGCACGCTATCGCAAGTCCTGCAGGCCAACCCGAACATTCCGGCCAGCCAGCGCCTGCAGACGTCACGCCTGATCGAGGATCTGACGGCGTCACATCAGGGCGGCTGGTATTCGGTGATTTCACTGCACGGCGGCGGCTCACCCGAGGCCATGAAGCGCGAAATCTGGCGCAATTATCCGATCGGCGAAAAGAAAGAGATCGTCCAGCAATTGATGGACCGGGATCTGGCCGAGCGGACGGATGGCAAGAATCCCGACCGACAGCCGGGGCGCTGCTGTACCGTCGGCTGCCGGGTGCCGGATTTCCTGCTGGACGGCAATATTTCCAGAAAATCCGCGGCGGAGTAGTCCCCTCATCCTGTCCTTCTCCCAAGGGAGAAGGGACTCACGCCATATCACCCCTCTCCCTGGGGAGAGGGTGGCGCGCGAAGCGTGCCGGGTGAGGGGAAAATACGCCGCCGTCAAAAAGTCTACTGGTAGAGGCTACTCTGCCGCAGTGGCTTTGACCGTCTGCACGTTGATCAGATCACGCCCGTCTTTCAGACGTTCAATGTTTTCACCGACCAGCGCCGTGAAACGGGGGACCATCTGGCCGCCGTTCCCCGCGATGTGCGGTGAAATCAGGACATTCGGGAGGGACCACAGCATATCATCCGAGGGCAGCGGTTCCTGGTCGAACACGTCCAGGCACGCGCCGGCAATCTGCCCGTCGGTCAGTGCCTGTTTGAGCGCATCGTGATCGACGACGGCACCACGCCCGACATTGACGAACAGCGCACTTGATTTCATGGCGGCAAACGCCGCCTGTCCAATTATGCGGCTGGTATCTTCAGCCAGGGGCAGGGTGCAGACCACCACATCCGCCTTCGGCAGATACGTCGCAAGTTCAGTGATCGGATGGATTTCATCGGCATGGGGGGCGTCCTGTCCGGATCGATTGATGCCGATGACATGCGCATCGAACGCCCTGGCCTTGCGGCCGACTTCCTGACCGATGGACCCATACCCCAGAACCAGAAACGTCGACCCTTCGAGCCCCGATATCTCACCCCGCATTTCTGTCCGCCCCCAGTGTTTGTCAGCCTTGAAGCGGTCCATTTGCGGGATGCCGTGAAGATAGCCGAGCAGCATCGCCATGGCGTGTTCGGCAACGGTCCCGCCCTTGAGACCGGCGGCATTGGTGAACAGAACCCCCTCAGGCACGCCGCCTTTCTCGAACTGATCCAGCCCGATAGAGATCGATTGAATCCACCTCAGTTTCGGGGCCGCCGTATTCACGGCCACGGCAAGATCACCGGCATAGAACGGCCCGCCGACGACGAGAATTTCGGTATCGGCCAGTTCAGCAATGGCCTCGGCTTGCGATGTGGCATGCACGAATGTCATGTCCGGATGCTTGGCCCTGAGCGTATCGAAGGGGTCATCCTTCCACTGGATGAGATAAACGAGTTTCATGTTCTTTTTAATTCTCCGTTTGAAGGGGCCGCCCCTTGAGGAGCCATACCGTTTCGTTGGCCGCAACCTGGCCCTTGAGGCCCTGCGGAATGACCTTGCGGCGAACCAGTTCGATCTCGTAATCCGCCTCATAAAGTGCCCGGACTTCGCCCTCATGGACATTGAACGGTGGGCCATCCATATCCGACTGGTCGTATTCGAAGGTGATCAGCATCTGTTGCGCTTGATGCGTGATCTCAGCCAGATGCGCTGCGTAACGTTCCCGCATGTCAGGCGGAAAGGCGACCAGTGCGGCACGGTCATAGACCGCGTCGACGGGCCCCAGAAACTCTGCCGTTAAATCGAAAACATCACCGACGTGGATATCGATATCCGGGGCGTTGTAGCGCTTAAACGGGCCTGTTTCGCTGACGTCCGGGACCACGCCCAGCTCGTCGAACAGCTGGATGATGGCCTTTTCCACCAGCTCGACGCCGACGATCCGATAGCCCTTGATCAGCAACTGGGCGATGTCGCCGGTTTTACCGCAGAGCGGCAGGAAATAGCGAGACCCCACCGGTAGTTCGATGGACTCGAAATGGCGGAGCAACAGCTTGTTGCCGTCCTTTTCGTGAAAACCGATCTGATCATTTTGCCAGCGTTCGCGCCAGAAATCGTGCTTCATAATTCATTCTCCGATCATTGTATTAGCAGGTGAATTCCGGCACGTTACAAGTTCAAGTCAACTTGAGGTCAAGACAGGAAATCATGATGATCGGCACCATCGATATCAGCGACGTTGCGAAAAAATCCGGCTTGCCGGCATCCACATTGCGGTATTACGAGGATAAAGGCCTGATCCGGTCCGTCGGCAGAAAGGGCCTGAAACGGCTTTTCGACACGGCGGTGCTGGAACGGCTGTCGCTGATCTCACTGGGCCGGCATGCCGGATTTCCGCTGGATGAAATCGCCGCCATGTTCGCCGAAAATGGACAGCCTCAGATCGACCGGGCGGAACTGGCCCAAAAGGCGGACGACATTGACCGCACTATCAACAGGCTCGCCGCCATGCGCGACGGCCTTCGCCATGCTGCCAAGTGCCCGGCGCCCAGCCACATGGAATGCCCGACGTTCCAGCGTCTGGTTCGTGTCGCCGGTAAAAGACAACCGAACCGCTGATAAACAGCCAAAGCGATAGCACTCTACTAGTAGATGACTCAATCCATCGGTTTCGGCGTGAAGGCAGGGGCGGCCTGATCGCCGATGGGCAGGTAGTCATAGGCGCCCGGCCCCTGAATGTTGAGAAACCGGATCGTCGTGTTCGTCGGATTGTGTACCAGATGTGCGCGCCGAGCCGGGACCGCATGCGTTTCGCCGACCGTCAGCCGGGTCACGGTTTCCGGCATCTTTTCGTGAATATCGATCACGCCAACGATGGGGTAGAAAATATCGGCGTTTTCCGGATGCGCATGCCACGGCACGCATTCGCCGGGATTCAGGGTCAGCTCAATGACGCGCAGTTCCGGTGTTTCCACGATCACATCGACGTTTTCGACCACGAACTGGTTGTCCCAGGGGCGGATATCGGGGGCTTCTTCTGGATTGGTCATGAGGGTCCTATGGTTCTGTTTGGTAGCAATTATAACGGTATCCCCTCATCCTGTCCTTCTCCCTAGGGGAGAAGGGACGCAATCATTCAAATCCCTCGCCTCGGGGAGAGGGTGGCGCGGTTACGCGCCGGGTGAGGGGCATATCGACATCTCATTCTCCACTAGTAGACAATAAAAAAGCTAATCAGGAAAAGGGGTCGGTGGCCTTGGCTTTGACCCAGAGCGCTTCCAGCTGATCGATATCCATGTCCTTGAGCGATGTACCGTCACGTGCCGCCGAGGTTTCGACGGCGCGGAACCGCCGCTCGAACTTGGACATGGTGCGCCTGAGCGCCGTTTCCGGGTCCGTGCCCAGCTTGCGGGCCAGGTTGACGCAGGTGAACAGCAGATCACCCAGTTCATCCTCGAGGCGATCCGGGTCGGAACCGCTGTCGATGACGTCCGCAATTTCGTCCAGTTCTTCGCAGATCTTGTCGAACACCGGTGCCGGCGTCGGCCAGTCAAAGCCGACCCGTGCCGCACGCTTCTGAAGCTTTTCTGCCCGCATCAGGGCAGGGAGGCCGCGTGCCACGTCATCAAGGACAGAAGGGACACGACCCTCGGCTTCGGCTTTACGGACCTGCTCAGCGGCTTTCTGATCTTCCCAGGCACGGGTCTGGGCATCCGCATCCTCGACAGAGGCGCCGCCGAACACATGCGGGTGACGAACGACCATCTTTTCAGAGATACCACGGACCACATCCGCATAGTCGAAATGACCGGCCTCGGATGCCATCTGCGCATGAAACACGACCTGTAACAGCAGATCACCCAATTCTCCCTTGAGGGCGTTCATATCATTCTGTTCGATGGCGTCGGCGACCTCGTAGGCTTCCTCGATGGTGTAAGGCGCGATCGAGGAAAAGTCCTGTTCCACATCCCAAGGGCATCCACCGTCAGGATCACGCAGCTTCGCCATGATGCGGAGCAGGTCTTCCGTGGTTTCGGTCGGCCAGATCACGGGCCGGTCAGAAGTCGTGTCAGTCATGTCGAATCCTGTGTTGTCTGACGAACTGGATAACGTAATTCACAGTATGAATCACGGGCGTGATTTTCAAACCCGGAGGCAACCAGTGATCATTTGCTTTGGCTGGAATGTTCGTTCTGTTCAAAGCGGGCGACCGGACAGACAATCAACAAGGCATCGCAAAACAGATCATATATAGGGGAATAGGGTTCAGCACACCCCTAGCCATATCAACAAATGTCGCATAATGTATATTATGGAAAATAATATACTATATAATAAAAACAATGACTTAGTGTTTATAGATATAGTTATACAGAGCGCAGTGAAAAATAAAAAAGCGACGATGATGCGCCTCAGCCGGAAATGGAAACCACTCCCCCTCGGGACGGCACATCGACCGTCATGCCGTCAAAAGCCGGCACGACATGATCGGGCAAATATCGTTCCAGTTCATCGTAATCGATGTCCGGCGACATGTGCGTCAGGATCGCCCTTTTCGGTTTCACCCGGTCAATCCATTCCAGCGCCAGATCGACATGCGCATGCGTCCAATGCGACTCCCAACGAAACGTCCCGATGATCCAAACGTCCAAATTCATCCCGGATAGACGATCCAGCGTCTCATCCTCGAGCACCTTCACATCGGTCGAATAGACACATCCATTGATCGTGAAGCCGACCGTTTCGGAGAACCCATGGTCCTGCACGAACGATCCGAAAATCACCCCGAGTACGTCCAGATCATCGCCCGGAAGAAATTCCGTCATATCGAGCACGGGACGGATATAAACCCCGTTGAAGTCATCCGGCAGCGGTTTCAGGGTATAGCCGAAACACTGCTGTATATGTTCATGCGTCGCCTTGTTCGCGAACACTGGTAGAGGCCGTTTGATCGCCTTGTTGACGCCCCGCAGGTCATCTATCCCGTTCAGATGGTCCGCATGCGCATGGGTGAACAGCACCGCATCGATGTCCTCCACACCACTGCGCAACAGCTGCTGTCGCAGGTCCGGCGACGTATCGATCAGAAACCGCTTACCGCCGGTTTCCACGAGGATGGACTGCCTGAAACGGGTGTTTTTCGGATTATCAGAATCACACCGGCCCCAGCCGATCCCGATCCCGGGCACGCCACTGGATGAACCACACCCCAGAAAGGTGATCTTCGTCGAATCTGATGCACTCATGCCGCCTCAGCATCGATGGCGGCCCCGGCCTTGGCGAACAGCCGCTTGAAGTTGGCCGTCGTGGTCCGGGCGATATCGGCCGCACTGACGCCCCGCAACTCGGCAATCCGGGCTGCCGTAAAGGCGGTATAGGCAGGCTCGTTCCGCTTGCCACGCCGTGGTACCGGCGCCAGATAAGGGCTGTCGGTCTCGACCAGGATCCGGTCTTCGGGCAGTGTTTTCGCGACGTCGCGCAGCTCATCGGCTTTCTTGAAGGTTACAATACCTGAAAACGAGATATATAGCCCGATGGCGACCATCCGCTCAGCCAGCTCCTGACTGGCGCTGAAGCAGTGGATCAGGCCCGGGAAAGCCCCTTTCGCATGCTCTTCCTCGAGGATGCGGATGGTGTCCGTATCCGCGTCCCGGGTGTGCACGATCAGCGGCAGCCCGGTTTCACGCGCAGCGGCGATATGCGTGCGGAACTGACGTTCCTGTACGCCGCGCGGGCTGTGCTCGTAATAGAAATCCAGACCGGTCTCACCGATACCGACGACCTTGGGATGATGGGTCAGTTCCACAAGTTCGGCGGTTGAGACTTCCTTTTCCGTACCGGCTTCGTGCGGATGGATGCCGACGCTACAGAATACGTTGGGAAACCGTTCGGCGATCGCACGCACGCCCTCGAAGCGGCTCAGGTGAGTCGAGATCGTCACCATATGCGATATCCCGGCACGTCCGGCGCGGGCCACGACTTCATCCAGTTCGTCGCCGAAATCCGGGAAATCAAGGTGGCAGTGGCTGTCGATCAACGGCGTGTCGAAAACCGGTGGTTCCTTGGAATCTGTCATGTTGACCATGTTGTCCGTCAACGTTGGAGAGTCAACAGACTCTAACCCCCTCTCCCTCAGCAGGGGGTGAAGAGGCGAAGCCCCTCACCCCGGCCCACTCCCAGGGGAGAGGGAGGTATTCAGGCGTCTTCGTCGACAAACCGGGGAAAAACCCCTTCTGGCTTGGGCAGTTCGGTGCCCGGCTGAAGCGCGCCCTTATCGCGCAGTGCGGTAAACGTGCGTGCATCCTCACCAACGCCCAGTTGATCAAGCATCTTCGACATGGTGTCCGGCATCACCGGCTGACAAAGGATCGCCAGATGGCGGATTGTTTCCGCCAACACATAAAGGACGGTCAGCATACGGGCCGGGTCTTCCTTGCGCAGCTTCCACGGCGCCTGATGATCGACATAGGCATTGGCGGTGCGGATCACGACCCAAATCGCCTCCAGCGCATGGTTGAAGCCCTGCCGGTCGATGTGGTTACGCACGATCTCCAGAAGATTTCGGGCACCGTCCAGCATCGTCTTGTCGTCATCGTCGAAATCACCCGGCGTCGGCACTTTACCGTCGCAGTTCTTGGCAACCATCGACAGCACACGCTGCGCCAGGTTGCCGAAATCGTTGGCCAGTTCGCCGTTCATCCGGTTGACCATGGCCTGATGCGAGAAATCCCCGTCATTACCGAATGGCACTTCGCGGAGCAGGAAATAACGCACCTGATCAAGACCGTAGGTGTTCGCCAGGTCAATCGGATCGATGACGTTGCCCAGTGACTTGGAAATCTTCTGGCCTTCGTTGGTCCACCAGCCGTGCGCGAAAACACGTTTCGGTGGTTCAAGCCCCGCCGCCATCAGGAACGCCGGCCAGTAGACGGCATGAAAGCGCAGGATATCCTTGCCGACCATGTGCAGATCGGCAGGCCAGTATCTGGCGTAATCGCCGGCTTCGGTTTCCGGATAACCGACGGCGGTAATATAGTTGGTCAGCGCGTCCAGCCACACATACATGATGTGCGCCTCGTCACCCGGCACCTTGACGCCCCAGTTGAAGGTGGTGCGCGAAATCGACAGGTCGTTGAGGCCGCCTTTGACGAAGCTCATAACCTCGTTGCGGCGGCTGTCGGGCAGAATGAAATCGGGATTGGCTTCATAGTGTGCGAGCAGCTTGTCGCCCCAGGCGGACAGCCGGAAGAAATAGCTCGGTTCCTCGACCCATTCGACTTCGGCGCCCGAAGGTGCGATGCGCTTGCCGTCCGGCGTTTTGGTCAGTTCGTCTTCACCGTAGAACGCCTCGTCACGGACCGCATACCAGCCGCCGTAATTGTCGAGATAGATATCCCCCGCCTCTTCCAGCTTCTTCCAGATCGCCTGACAGGCCTTGATGTGCCGGTCTTCGGTGGTGCGGATAAAATCGTCGTTGCTGAACTTCATGAACACGGCGAGATCGCGGAAATTCTGGGATACCTCATCGGTGAAGGTCTGCGGGTCCTTGCCCGCTGCCTGAGCCGATTTTTCGACCTTCTGACCGTGTTCGTCGGTGCCGGTCAGAAACCGCACGTCGAAACCGTCAAGTCGCTTGAAACGCGCCAGAACGTCGCACGCCAGCGTCGTATACGCATGGCCGATGTGCGGCGCATCGTTGACGTAATAGATCGGTGTAGTGACGTAATAGGTTGGCTTGTCAGACATCGGATATCCTTTGGGAAATTCGCGCCATTAGGTACGGCGCGGGGCCCGGTGGGTCAAGGAATACGGATGACCAACCGCCATCGTCACCCCGGCGCAGGCCGGGGCCCAGGGCAGCAGACATTATGTTGCCCAGTAAGACTCTGGATTGCGCTCTGGATTCCGGCATGCGCCGGAATGACAGCGATATGGGTTGGGCCCTCAAGCCAAAGACAGAAAAAGCGACAGGATGACCTGCTTACGGTCGAGGTTTAGCGGGTCGGCGCTTCGGATCATGCTTTCCGCCTGATCCAGACGCGCCAGCCAGATCGGCAGGATCGCCGATGCTGCCGCCCGCTCGGCAACCGCTTTCTCGTCCGCACTCAGGCTTACATCTCCATCCGCCCCCCGCGATGATGCGAGAACAACACGCGACAGCCACCAGCGGAACAGCTCGATCCCGGAGTAATAGGCGTCATCGTCTCCGGTTTTCGAGAGACGGGTCGCCAGCGCCTGCACCGCAGCACCGTCCAGATTTGGCAAGGAAGCGAAGATGTTAACCACATCCCGGTAAATTTCCAACCCACCACCCGCCGCCAGGGACATCGCGCGACCGATACTGCCTTCGGAAAGTCGGGCCAGTTCCAGAGCTTCGGCCGGACTTACCTCGGGCATGTGGCGGGTCATCAGTTCACCGACATGCTCTGCAGACAGGGGTTTCAAGCTCAGCGTGCGGCAGCGTGATCGAGTTGTCGGCAACAGTCGCCCCGGATTGTGACTGACCATGATAATGACGCAGTGAGCCGGCGGTTCCTCGAGAATTTTCAGAAACGCGTTTTCCGACGACCTGTTCATCAGTTCGGCACCGTCGACGACGATCACCTTGTAGCCGCCCTCGCTGGATGTCATATGCGCAAAATCGATGGCGGCGCGCACATCCTCGACCCGGATCTGCGTCGACAGTTTCCCCTTGTCGTTGAGTTGCCGCTCGACGGTCATCAGATCGCCATGCCCGCCGGAAGCCACACGATGGAATATCGGCCGCTCAGGGTCGACATACAGGCTTTCCGGAATGTCCGCCGGGATTTCGTCATCCGCAAACAGCCCGCCGGCTGCCGACGCCGCCTGCGGTTTATGAGTCAGCAGAAAACGCGCGAAACGAAACGCCAGCGTCGCCTTGCCGATCCCCTTCGGCCCCGTGAACAGCCACGCATGCGGCAGGCGCCCACCGGATACGGCATCCAGAAGCACCCGCTCGGCATCACCATGGCCGATCAGGTCGGCGGTATGGCGGGGATCGATCGGATGATCGTCTTCCGGAACCGTGGCGGCTTTGGCGTTCATGCAGGCTGCTCGTCCAGTGGGATATTCAGTGCATCGGAAACGGCATGTCGAATGGCGGCCGCCACCTTTTCGACGTCCGGCGCCGCATCAACGATTTTGCATCGTACCGGTTCGTGTTTGGCGATATCAAGAAAGCCGTCGCGGAGCCGCCGATGGAAATCACGTTCCATGCGCTCGTAGCGGTCTTCAATGCTGCGATCATCACTCAGACGTTTGCCGGCCCGGGCAAGTCCCTCTTCGGTTTCCAGATCAAGGATCAGTGTCAGGTCCGGTTTGAAATCTCCCAGCGTTGCCGCGTGAATGGCGCTGATCCGGGCCGGGTCGACCCCACCACCATATCCCTGGTAGGCCATGGTCGAGTCCGAAAATCTGTCGGAGATCACCCAGTCGCCGCGTTCCAACGCCGGCCGGATCGTCTGAGTAACGTGCATGTCGCGTGCGGCATAGTTCAGCAACACTTCGGCCATCGACGTCCAGCGTTTAACGGCACCGGAGACGAGCAGATCACGGATTTCTTCAGCTGCCGGCGCGCCGCCCGGTTCACGTGTCGTGATGACGGTTTTTCCGGCCCTTCTGAGGGAGTCCGCCAGCATCCTGACCTGCGTCGATTTCCCGCCGCCCTCGCCGCCTTCAAAGGTGATGAACTTACCGCATATCGGGCTGCTCACCGGAAAATCATCCCCCGCTCTCGCCCCATAAAAGGAATTCCAGCGCTGCCCCCAGGCGGCCGAACATACCGAGTTGTCCAATATCCTGTGATGCTGTCAGGGGCGTTGTGATGGTTTCAAAACCGGGAGCTTCGACGCTCAAAGTACCGACATTTTGACCGGCGGCAATCGGCGCCGGAAGCGGCGATTGATAGCTCACAGTCACTTTCATGTTCTTGCGGGCTTTGCGGGTCATCGTCAGATGCAGGTCGCGGCTGATCTTCATTTCCACCGTCGGCATCGTGCCGAGCCAGACCGGCGCGATTTCGACCGTATCACCGGCCCGGAACAACGCGTAATTATCGAATTCACGGAAGCCCCAGTCCAACAGACGGGCGGATTCCGTTGAGCGGTCGCGGTTGCTTTCGAGACCATTGACGACGACGATCAACCGGCGGTCACCCTGCTTCGCGGTCCCGGTCAGGCCGTAACCGGCTTCCGTGGTATGCCCGGTCTTCATCCCATCCGCGCCGGCATAACCATACAACAACGGATTTCGGTTCGCCTGACGGATGTCGTTATAGGTAAATTCACGCTCGGCGTAATAATGAAAGTATTCGGGAAAATCGATGATGGTCCGCTCGGCCAGGATTGCGAGGTCATAAGCCGTGGTCCGGTGATTGGGATCGGGCCAGCCGGTGGAATTGACGAACGTGGTGTTCTCCATACCGATCTGACGTGCCTTGTCGGTCATCCTGCGCGCAAAAGCTTCCTCGGAACCGGCCAGGTTTTCAGCCACCGCGATACATGCATCCCCGCCCGACTGGACGATAATGCCGCGGATCAGGTCTTCAACCCGAACTTCGGAATTCGGCGGCAGGAACATCGTCGAACTGCCGCTTTTGGCGCCGCCCTTGCGCCAAGCGTTCTCGGATACGCGAAACTTGTCATCCAATGACACCCGGCCGTCCTTCAGACTTTCGAAAAGCATATATATGGTCATCATCTTGCTCATCGATGCCGGTGGCATGCTGGCCATGCCATCCTTGTTCAACAGGACCGTGTTGGTTTGCGGATCGAGAACAATGGCTTCGCGGGCCTGTGTTTCTATGGTCTGTGCCATCCCGGAAACCGGGAATACGAACGTGACGGCAAGCAGCGACATGATCGCGGCCACCGTCCTGGAAGTGGTATTTAAAATCTGCATATATCCATACTAAGCCAGAGAAATTGTCGTTTTCATGACATGTCAGTCAACAATGATCCGGGCATCAGGGTAGCCTGTCCCGATGACCTGTGCCAACACGTCGTCAGCCTGTTTTACATCCGACAGTGGTCCAACTCGGACCCTGTATAAATCGCGACCATTCACCAGCACCTGATCCATGAAAACACTGCCTAGCGGGCTGAGACGTGCCCGAACCTTGTTGGCATTGTCATAAAGTCCGAATGCCCCCGCCTGCACGAAGATCGATGTCGCCTTGACCGGTTCCTGCCGCACCGCAGCTTCCGGATTGGAATTTAACGCGACGGTTTCAGATGGCGCCGTCGTGTTGGGGATCGTCCCGGTAGGGCTTTGCGTCATGTTGTCCGTAGCCCGCTGAGAGACAGGTGTCGGCGAGATCGGCTGCGCCGCAACCTGCGGCGAGGCCTCGGCACCGGTGGGCGCCGGCAAGGTTTCCGCACTAACGCTGGCTTTCGGCATCTTGTCGACGGTGATCGGCGAACCGACCCGGGCCAGTGTATCACGGTTCTGCAATCTGGCGGCGACGGCACGCGACTGATCGGCAAGAATTTGGACCCGAACTTTGGCCGTCCCCTGATTCTGGAAGCCCAGCAATTGAGCCCCGCGCCGCGATATGTCGATGATACGGCCCTTGGCGAACGGTCCCCGGTCGTTGACCTTGAGTACCAGCGAACGGCCGTTTTCCAGATTTGTGACACGTACGAAACTCGGCATCGGCAAGGTCCGATGTGCCGCCGTCAGGGCATTCATGTCATAATCTTCGCCGTTGGCTGTCAGCTTGCCGTGGAATGCGGCACCATACCATGATGCGATTCCCGTCTCGTCATATTCGTAGTCTTCAGCCGGGTAATACCAGATCCCGTCGATCTGATAGGGATTGCCGACCTTGTAATAGCCAGCGGCAGGCGGCGCATCATCACTGCGGGAAACGCGTTTCGCGGTATGGATCAGGAACTGGGTTTCTGCACAGCCGGACAGTAAAATGACGAGAGCGGCCAGTGAAGCGATCCCCCTTAAACGCGATGTCCTCATTTTCGTGTTTTTCCCACTCTGATCCCCATATCGAGACACCCCATCGCAACACTGCATATTGCCATAACTGGCCTCAAAATTACATTATCTTGTGTCACAAAATACCCTGAACCTCAACTTCTTGCTTAATTAATTCGCCGCTGCGCGCAGCCTCTCAAGAAGCCCGAACGTCGGATGGGCATCCGCTGGCAGTTTGACGCTTTTCTGAAAATTTCGGATGGCATCACGGGTCATCGGACCGGCTCGGCCATCGATCCCCCCGGTATCAAAGCCGATCTTCGTCAGCAGCCGCTGCATTTCCGAAATATCGGCGAACCGGAGCATATGCGCGTTCTCCGGCTTGTCGACACTGAGCTTGGGCAGTCCGATGAAGCGGTCGGCCAGATGCCCGACGGCGACGGCATACAGTTGTGATGCATTCCACCGCATGATGGTCCGGTAATTCCCGTAAACCAGGAACACCGGTCCTTCTGCCCCTGCCGGCAGCAGAAGAGAGGCTTCTATATCCGCGCCCGGCAAACTGCCTCCGCCGATCTTGCGCACGCCGAGTTTCTGCCATTCAGCAAGCTTCTTACGTTCCTGCAATCCGGCCAAAGAAAGATCAAAATCCTTCGGCAACCGGACTTCCCTGCCCCATGTGTAATCCGGATTCCAGCCGACGCTTTTGAGGTAATTGGCCGCAGATGCAAAGGCATCCGGCAGGCTGTTCCACAGATCACGTTTACCGTCTCCGTCAAAATCCACGGCATAGGCCTCAAACGTGGTCGGGATGAACTGCATATTGCCCATGGCGCCGGCCCAGGACGATTTCACTTCAACCGGCACATCACCAAGGCCGACCAGCCGGATCGCTGAGAGCAACTGCGTCTTGAAAAAATCTGCCCGTCGCGCGTCGTGTGCCAGGGTGGCGACCGCGCTCAACATGTGAAATGCACCGAAGTTGCGTCCGAAATCCGTCTCCACCCCCCAGAAGGCGACCAGGAACCGAGGCGGTACGCCATATTTCTTTTCGACATCGGCCAGCAGCTTGGCGTGCTTTTGCAGCAGTTCCTTGCCTTTTTCGATCCGCGCATCGGGCACATAAAGCTCCATGTAGCGCCACAGGGTCAGCATGAATTCCGGTTGGCGGCGGTCGAGCTCAAGCACACGCGGGATCGGCGTTACGCTGCCTAATGCCTGATCGAGTACAGCCTCTGAGATACCCGACTTCGACGCTTCACTGCGAAATCCACTGAGCCATTCCGGAAAGGCTTCAGTCGTTTCCGCCATGGCTGTGGGGGACACCATTAAAAATGATGCCGCCAAGATCGCTGACATGGTGCGCTGAATGGTCATTGAGCCTCCGATGCTCGTGGTTTTGGAAATGCCGCACTGTTCTTACCGGTCAGCCAGTATGCGAACAGGCCGGTCCATTCATGTAGGGCGTTTGATACGCTGCCTATCCCAATGGCAAAATCCAGGGGTGACGGAAAGGAAAGTTCCTGTTTCGTGTTAAAATCGACCGGATACGGAATGGTTTCCCATCCTACACGCCGGAATGCGCCAACGGCGCGGGGCATATGGAAAGCGGACGTGATCAATATCCAGTTATCGTCCGGTTTTGGAGTCACCATCTCCATGGTGTACTTTGCATTTTCCCAGGTGTTCCGGGCTTCGCGCTCAAGAAGAAGCCTGTCCCTGGAAACCCCCATTTCCTGATACAGACCGGCCACATAATCAGCTTCGCGGATATCACGGTCCGTCAGGGAGCCTGATCCACCGCTGTAAATCAGCCGCGCGTTAGGGTATTTCTTGGCGAGTGCAGCGGAAACGGTGATTCTTTCTACGGCACCGCCAATGACAACCCTGTCGTAGGTTTTCGACATGACCGGATTAATGACTCCCCCCAGCACGACGATGCCGTCGATCTTGTCCGGCAGGGATTTCGGCGCGGGAAACCGCTCTTCAAGTGTCTTCAACATGTACGGCCCCACCGGAACAAAAGTCACCGTCAGGGCAAAAATAACAGCCAGACCGACCAGCACCCGTCCGGTCCTGGCAAATCGTGTCGCACTCAGCAACAGGCCCAGCAACAACGCCAAAAGGAACGCATTGCCGGGGCTGGCGAAGAACCAGAAAATCTTGGACAGATAAAAGAACATTGCCGCTTCCCTTGGTTTTGCTTAACCCGCGCCGGGTGCGCCAGCAACGATGACAGTATTCGTCACCATGTAAATCTTTGATTAAATTTACAGGAACGGAATTCAACATTCTGTTTTTACAGGAAAAAATGTAATTCTTACTTATCGGTAATGGACGTTCCGTAAGGGCAAGACAACAGTGTGCCGGCAGTCATAACTGCCGACACGCCTGATGCGGCTTGTCGATTCGTCAGTATATCAAATTCGGATCATCGAGGCGTGGTCGCCAGATCCGGCCCCTGCTGATCGGCAAAGGACGGGAAATTGGCATCATCCGTGGTGCCGTTGTTGACCTCGTACACGCGGTGCTGCTCATAGGCTTCACGCTCTGCGACGTAAGGATCGACGGATCCCTTGCCAATGGAATTGATATCATCTTGGTAGTTGGAATAGGTCACACCTGATCCGGCGGCATGCACGGCCAACGGCAGTGGACTTGCCAACCCGGTCAGAATATCACCAGTAGCGTCACGGAAATTGCTCGGCCCAAGGATCGGCAGCACGATATGTGGCCCCGGTGCGACACCGTTTTTGGCCATCGCCTGCCCCATGTCTTCACGGCGCTGCAGCATGCCCATATCGGTTGCCGGATCGTTGATCCCACCCAGCCCGATGGTGGTATTGACGATGAAACGGTTTGTCGCATTCTTGGCGTTTTCACTGTCACCCTGAATGATTGAACTGACGGCCGTCACCGGTTCGGTGAGGTTCGAAAAGATATTGGAGATCGATTGCTGCATGGGTTCGGGTGTTACGTATTGGTAACCGTCGACCAACGGGTCGATCACAGCATTACGAAGCACACGGTTGAAATCAGACGTAACACGGTTCACGCCTTCCAGCGGATCCTGATTTTCATGTGCGTTGACCTTTGTATTAGCGGTTGTTTCATCGGCTTTTGCAAGTCCCGCCGGAACCCCTGCGAGCGCCGCAGCCAGAACGGCCGCAACTCCACCACGACGCAAAAAACCCAGATTATTCAGATAATTATGTATCATGACAGCCACCACCACCCCTGGTTTGCCACTGGGCCGCAGTCGCGCCGGCCCAAATAATTCAATTTTATTCCAAACAGCGTATCACAGCGCTGAAATCCACGCACTTAAAACCGGTGTATTTGAACTGCGGGTTTTCCGAGGAGATCGCATCCGTAAATGATGAGATTATTTGCTGTATTGCCCTTGCCGCTCGCCCACTGACGGCGTTAAAGTCCGCCGCCTTCGACGCGGGCTTCCCGGTCCGCTGCGGCACCAGGTGGGGTGGCAGAGTGGTCGAATGCGGCGGTCTTGAAAACCGTTGGGCGTGAAAGCGTCCCGTGGGTTCGAATCCCACCCCCACCGCCATTGACCATGTTTCAGATTAAAACGTTATCTATGTCTCGTTTGTTATGGGTCATTAAATAAACGTAGCTTTCATTTGCGCTTGGTGGCATGCCCTGAACTGCCCAGGATTTGAAATTTATTCGCTGTTAGAAACTGACTTCATCTCTGTAAACGTAAGGTCCAGTGCAAAAACCATTATATAAAATCTAATGTTAAGGTGATTGCACCATTTAAGCACCGCATGACATGCAGAGGTTGATTTTCCTATTGATATTTTTAAAATATCTATATATCTAGTTATATGGATAAATTAAATGTCATAAGTGCATTAAATGCCCTGGCGCAAGAAAGCCGCCTGGATATTTTTCGACTACTGATCGAGAAAGGCCCGGAAGGCTTGATGGTAGGTGCTATTGGGAAAAATCTTGGCCTACCCCACGCTACGCTCTCGTTTCACCTGGATAAGTTGCGCCAATCCGGCTTGGTTGAGAGTGAAAAAAAAGGCCGGGCAACCTTCTACCGCGCTAATCACGATGTCTTGGTTGGGACGATCCGATACCTCACCGATAACTGCTGCAAAGAGAGCGAAATGACTTGCCGCATTGAAATCAAAGAAAAAAGCTGTTGTTAGAAAAGTAAACCATCATGAAGCTATCAGACGTTAAAAAAGCACTGTCCGAATTGTCAGCCGTCAATTTCAAATTACCCGATGGCTCGTATGTGCCGCAGCATTTCCATGTGACCGAAATCGGCCTTGTCACGAAGCATTTTATTGATTGCGGTGGTGTGGAGCGTAAGGAAACCGTGATGAACTTTCAGCTTTGGGAAGCTGATGACTATGATCATCGCATTGCCCCACAAAAATTCCTAAACATCCTTGATATTTCTAAAAAAGTCATTGGTGAAGCTGAATATCTGGAAATTGAGATCGAATATCAGCAATCCACTATCAGCAAATTTGGCTTGAGGTTTGATGGGTCGGATTTTGTCCTGATTAACAAGCAGACTGACTGCTTAGCCAAAGATGCGTGCGGCGTTCCTGAAAAAACAGACCAAACTCAGGATTCATGCTGCTCACCCAGAAGCGGGTGTTGCTGATGAAAAAAGTTCTCGTACTGTGCACCGGGAACTCGTGCCGCTCGGTAATGGCCGAGGCTTTGATAAACCATCTGGGCGCCGGGCGTTATCAAGCGATGAGCGCGGGCAGCAAACCCATCGGCTACGTACATCCCAAATCCATGGATACACTTAGACGCCATGGCATTGAGACCGGAACGCCGCGCAGCAAATCATGGGATGAATTTGAAGGGCAGAATTTTGACCTCGTGATTACTGTCTGCGATGCCGCTGCCAGCGAATCCTGCCCTATCTTTCTTGGTCAGCATGAAAAGATGCACTGGAGCACGCCTGACCCTGCCTCCGTAACAAGTAGCCAGGAAGAGATAGCTGCGGCCTTTGATGAGGCATTTAATAACCTAAAAACCAGAATTGAGAACGAATTACTATGAGCGCTGAATCTCCTTCTATGGGTATTTTTGAGCGCTATCTGTCTCTATGGGTCGGGCTGTGTATTGTCGCTGGTGTTGGGCTCGGCCTGGGGTTCCCTGAAGCATTTCAGGCGGTTGCT
The DNA here is from genome assembly GCA_040218645.1 of Rhodospirillales bacterium. Lineage (GTDB taxonomy): Bacteria > Pseudomonadota > Alphaproteobacteria > Rhodospirillales > Casp-alpha2 > UBA4479. Next base: position 133,124 of record JAVJQZ010000002.1, on the reverse strand, counting down.
GGCCTAAAGTATGCAAACGTCAATCTGGTCGTCGCCATTTTTATCTGGGTGATGATTTACCCGATGATGGTCAATGTCGATTTTGCCTCACTCAAGGGTGTAGGCAGGAAGCCCAAGGGGTTGTGCATTACGCTGGTCGTTAACTGGCTGATCAAACCCTTTACCATGGCGGTGCTGGGGATTTTGTTTTTTGAATATATTTTTGCCGGGCTTGTCGATCCCACCGACGCCAAGGAATATATCGCGGGGATGATCCTGCTCGGAGTTGCACCCTGCACTGCGATGGTATTCGTGTGGAGTCAGCTTGTACGCGGTGATGCCAATTACACGCTGGCGCAAGTATCGATCAATGACATTATTATGATTTTCGCATTTGCGCCAATTGCAGCACTTCTGCTCGGTGTGACGGATATTATCGTGCCGTGGGAAACGCTGCTGCTTTCGGTGGTTCTATACGTGTTGATCCCGCTCGGCGCAGGATATGTGACGCGCAGGGCACTGGATGGCTCCGGCAACCAAGAGCGCATCGGAAAATTCACAAATCAAATCAAGCCGTTTTCAATCATGGGCTTACTTGCCACAGTAATATTACTTTTCGGGTTTCAGGCAGGAACGATTATTGGCAAACCGCTGATTATTGCCCTGATCGCTGTGCCGTTACTCATACAAAGCTACGGGATATTTGCGATTGCCTATAGCTGGGGTTATCTCTGGCGTATACCGTTTACCACTGCCGCCCCCGCCGCTTTGATTGGAACATCCAACTTCTTCGAGCTTGCAGTCGCGGTCGCCATAAGCCTTTTCGGCCTGAATTCCGGTGCTGCTTTAGCCACGGTGGTAGGCGTTCTAGTCGAAGTGCCGGTTATGTTGTCACTTGTCGCCTTTGCCAATAGAACACGGGACCATTTCAAATGACATGTGTTGCCAATAAACCATGGACTGAGATTCGAATACATAGGGGCTCATAAACACTTCCAATTTCTCAGATCCTTCATCTCGACGCGCCGAAAGAGCGGGCGCAGGATGCGATCAGCTGATCGCGGAACCAGGCGTGTGCCGGGTCCTTGTCATACTTGTGATGCCAGTAAACCGACCAGTTGAAGCCGGTATCGAAGAAATCCAGTTGATGGATCCGCAGCGGATAGCGCTGCGACACAAGCTCGGCAAAGCTCTCGGGGACGGCTGCGACCAGCGACGTCGAACACAGTATGTCCGGCACCGACAGCCAGTGCGGTATGGTGATCACCACATTGCGGTTCAGTCCCATGCTGCGCAGGTTCCGGTCCGCGAACCGAAGATCGAGCGGGCTTTGCGACACACTGACCTGCGGCATGGCGGCAAATGCTTCGGGGCCTGAGAGCCCCTTCCCCATGTCCAGTTCCTCTCTGGCGAGACAGACGACACGGTCCTGATAGACATCCGTCACCCGAACCGCCTTGGGAATGTCCAGCCCGGTGCTGATCGCCACGTCGATCCTGTCATGCGCCAGATCATCGACGGTGCGGATCGGCGACAGATGATCGATGTTCAGTTTGATCCCGGCGGCATCGGCTTCCAGTTTTTGCGCCAGATCACGGAGAACGATAAACGTCAGCAGATCGGACATGCGGATCCTGAAATCGCGGGAACTGGTTTCAGGGTCAAAGGCTTCCGGCGGATCGATGACGTTCCCTATTTCCCTGAGTACGTTGCGAACCTCGGTTTCGAGCACCATCGCCCGCTCGGTCGGGATCATGTCGTGACCGCGACGCACCAGAAGCGGGTCATCGAACAGAACCCTAAGACGGCTCAGCGCCCCGCTCATCGCCGATTGCGTGATACCGGCATGAGCAGCGGCGCGCGAAACATGCTTCAACTGCATCAGCGCATCGAAGTAAACGAGAAGATTCAGATCGACCTTCCTGAGGTTCACGTCATGCCGTCCCGCACCACTTTCATGCCATCACCCACAATCCAGCCTCGCAATAACGGCTCAGCATCAGATCACGCCGTCCTGGCGGAGCGCTTCTATGTCTTCCGCATCAAGCCCACACCGTTCCTGCAGGATTTCCGACGAATGCTCGCCAAGCATCGGCGGCGCCGAATAATGATCCAGCGGTGTTTCACTCATATGCAGCGGCGATTTGATTGTTTTGACACTTCCGGCCGTTGCATGCGGCATGTCAGTGATCATGTCGCGGGCCTTCAGAACATCACTCTCACAGACCTCGGCGACGGAGCGGATCGCCGCCACCGGAATCCCCGCCTCTTCAAGAAGCGGCAGCCACGCCGCGCGTGTTCTGGATTTAATGATACCGGCGACAATCGGCACAAGGATTTCGCGGTGTGAGACCCGGTCAGGTCCCTTGCGGAAACGCTCGTCTTCGTAGAGATCACCCCGCCCCACCAGATCGCAGAACCGCTGCCACAGCGTGTCGTTGGCGATCCCCAGGTTCATCCAGAGATCGTCCGCCGTCTCAAAGGCTTCATAGGGGACGATCGTCGCATGCTCATTGCCGCGGCGCGCCGGCGCTTCGCCGGTCGCGAAATAGATGCTGGCATTGAAGGTCAGCAGGGCACTCGCTGCTTCAAGCATGGAAAGATCGATGTATTGACCCCGTCCCGTGCCGTGACGCACATGCAGGGCGGCGAGAATGCCGTTCACCGCCGTCTGGCCGGTGACAAGATCGGCAATCGACGTGCCGACCTTGTGCGGCGCGCCGTCCTTGGGACCCGTCAGGTCCATGATCCCGGATTCCGCCTGCACAACGACGTCATAGCCGGGCCGGTTCCGTTGCGGGCCGGTCTGGCCGAAACCTGAGATCGAACAATAGATGATCTCGGGCCGACTGGCGGATACCGCTTCATAACCGAACCCCAGGCGCTCCATGACACCGGGCCGGAAGTTCTCGACCAGGATGTCGGCGTCTTCGATCAGTTGCCAAAGGATATCTCGCCCTTTCGCCGTTTTCATATTCAGGGTCAGGCTGCGCTTGTTGCGGTTGACCGACAGATAATAGGCCGCCTGATCCCCCTGATAGGGCGGCGCAAACCCACGCGAGTCATCGCCGCTTTCGGGGTGCTCGATCTTGATCACGTCCGCCCCCATGTCGCCCAGGATCATCGTGCAGTAAGGACCGGAAACGACCCGCGTCAGATCAAGAACCCTGATGTTCTCAAGCGGCCGCATATCAGGCCCCGGTCAAGGCCTGGGCCAGCCCCTTGAAGTCTTCAACGATCAGATCCGGCTGATGCGGGGTTTCACCGAACGGGCGTTTGCGGCGGTCGATGAAGGCTGTCCGCATGCCGTAGGCCTTGGCGCCATGGCAATCAAAAGCATGGTTGGCGACGAACAGGCAACTGGAACGATCTTCACCGGTGATACCCTCAACCGACGCATACGTTTTCCAGTGCGGCTTGAAGTACCCGGCCTCCTGAACCGAAATCGTGTAATCGAACGCAAAGCCGATATGCGGCTTGGCCGCTTCCAGCATGTCACGGTCACCGTTCGACAGGATCGCCAGCTTGTAGCCGGCATCACGCAGCGACTGAAGCGCATCTATCACGTCCGGAAATGGCTTCAGGCACTCGATCTGGCCGACCAGCCATTTGACTTCGTCCTGGGTGTACTGGATGCCGCAGCGATCCATAACGAACGACACGGCCCGGTGGCCGATCTGCCGGTACGGTGTATGTCCCCGGTCGCAAAGGGCATCGATCATCGAGTTTTCGAAGTGGGTCCGGCGCCACCAGGTGACGAAGCGGTGCGCCTCACCGTCCCAGCCTTTATCCTTCAGGAACGGTGTTGCGATTTCGGTGAGCCCTTTCTGCATATCGACGACAGTGCCGTACTGGTCAAATACAAGGGTGCTGATTTCACGGGCGAGAACTGAGGTGTCTTCCACGGGGATCTCCATTAGCCAAAGACGGAATGATCATCATCCGTAGCTGCAACGACAGAATCATTCTAATTTATAATTCAGATAAATATATTATTTTAATCAATATAAGTTGGTGCCAGAACGGACAAAGGCCCCTTTCGGGGCCTTTGGAAAGCATATGGTACCGTCTCTATCCTTAGCGGGCGAAGCGCCGTTTCAGGTATGCCGTCAGCGGCTTCCTGAGGGGCATCAGGATCAAAACGACCGAAAGCAGCAGCAAGGCAACGCTGACCGGCCTGTCGAGAAATACCCCTAGATCACCCCGTGAGATCACCAGCGTGCGGCGCAGATTTTCTTCCATCATCGGACCGAGAATGAAGCCGAGAAGTACCGGCGCTGCGTTGTAGCGCAACCGCATGAACACGTACCCGATGATCCCGAAAACCAGCGTCACCATTACGTCGAAAACGTTATTGGCGACACTGTAGGAACCGATACAGATGAAAAAGATCACCACCGGATAGAGTATGCGTGACGGTACGGTGATGATTTTCACAAGTAATCCGATCAGCGGCAGGTTGAGCACCAGCAGCATCAGATTGCCGATCCAGAAACTGACGACCAGCCCCCAGAACATTGCCGGCTGGCTGGAAATCAGCTGCGGACCGGGAATGATGCCGTGCATGATCATCGCCCCGAGCAGGATCGCCATGACAACGTCCCCGGGAATGCCGAGACTCAGCGTCGGAATGAATGCAGCCTGCACGGAAGCATTGTTGGCGGCCTCCGGCGCAGCAACACCTTCCACGGCACCCGTGCCGAATTTCTCCGGTGTCCGGCTCGCTTTCTTTTCGATCGCATATGCCATGAATGCCGCCACGGTCGGGCCTGACCCGGGCAGCGAGCCGATCATCGATCCAATCCCCGTGCCGCGCAGGATCGGTCCCCACAACCGGCGCATTTCATCACGCCGCGGCAGCATGTCGCGGAATGAGACATGACGGATCATATGTGAGGAGTCGACATCACCATGTCTGGCATTGGCCATTTTGGTGACGATCTCGGCGATGCCGAAAAGCCCCATAGCAACGGATATCAGGCTGACACCCTCTGTCAGCCCCAGAAAGCCGAAGGTAAAACGCGGCACACCGGAATTGAGGTCCAACCCGACGATGCCGAGCACGAGGCCGAAAGCGACCATCACAAGCGCCTTCAGCGTGGAGCCATTGGACATGGTACACGCGGCAACAAGCCCCAGCAGCATGACCGAGAAATATTCCGTTGAGTTGAAGCCAAGCGCGATATCTGCAATGGCCGGGGCAAAGCCCATGACAAGCAGAACAGCCAGCGACCCGCCACAGAAGGACGCCACGGCATTGATGAACAGCGCAAGACCTGCACGCCCGTTCTTGGTCATCGGATACCCATCGAGCGCCGTGACCGCGGTCGAAGCCGTGCCCGGCAGATTCAGCAGGATCGAGGAAATGGACCCACCGTACTGCGCCCCGTAAAAAATACCTGCAAGCATGATCAGCGCGACGGTCGGATCAAGCCCGAAGGTCAACGGCAAGGCGACGGAAATCGTGACCATCGGGCCGATGCCCGGCAACGCACCAACAAACGTACCGATAAAGACCCCGACGAAGCAGTAGATCAATGCATCGAAGGAAAAAGCGGTTTCAATACCCAGAGAAAGATTTGCAAGAAGTTCCATGATTTATGCCGCCCCTGTGAACCAGGAGATCAATTCCGGTGAAATGGGTCTGAAGGGGAGTTGCAGCGCAACCACGAACAGCAGATATCCAACCACACAAAGCCCGGCAATTGTTCCAAGCAGTGTCAGCGGACGAATACGTTCATGATTGGCGAGCGCCGTCAGAAGAACCAGTGCTGCTGTCGCCGAAAAAAGGCCGACCGTTTCGACCAGAGCGGCGAATGCTGCAATCGCCAAACTGACCAGTCCCAGCCCACGCAGATTAGGGGGGGCGTCTTCCCGGCCTTCCTGGCGTTCAAACAAAATTCCGGTACCCAGGACCGATATGACGACGCCAAGACAAAGTGGCAGAAACCCAGGCCCAATGCGGCTCATTTTGCCAACCGAGAGTTCAATCCCGCTATAGATCAGAAAGAACCCGAAGGAAACGATCACCAAAGCGAATAACACGTCAGACCGATCGCGATTACGGATCATCGGATGTTCCATTAGGTGAGAGTGTGAAGAAGCTAGGGACCATTTTATGTGGTCCCTAGCTTTTACATCAGGCAGACATCTGTGTCAGCCCGCTACACGGGCTGCACATCAGCCTATATCAGTCGGCTTTGGCTTTGGCCGCGTCCGCAATACCGCCCCACTTTTTCACCTCTGTGGAGATGAAACCTTTGAGGCCGCCAAGATCGACATCACCCTCGGTAATACCGCTCCGTTCAAAGTGCTGACGCACAACATCTGAACTCAGGGCCGCCGTCACAGCATCGTGGAGCTTCTTGGTGACGCCATCGGACATACCGGCGGGACCGTGCATCAGCCACCATGCAATCAGGTCAAAACCCTTATGTGTGTCGTTGATCGGCGGCACGTCGGGTGCAACGACCGATCCCTTGGCACCACTGACGCCTAGCGCCCGAAGCTTGCCTGCTTCGACGTTTTTCGAGGCTGAAACCGGGTGATTGAACATGAAGTCAACTTCACCTGACATGACGGCAGCAAGGCCGACGGCACCGGACTTGAACGGAACGTGGATCATCTGGCCACCGGTCAGAACCTTAAGCAGCTCACCTGCAAGGTGGGTCGATGTGCCGTTACCGGTTGATGCGAAGGTGATCCCGTCACCCTTTTTCGATGCAGCGACAAGTTCATCCAGCGTCTTGAAATCAGAAGATGCGCTGACGACGAGAAGCGTCGGTGTGTACCCAACAAAAGAAATCGGCGTTACGTCGGTTTCCGGATCGTAAGGCAGGTCCTTGAAGATCGACTTGTTGATGGCGAGTGTCCCAACCGTCCCCATGGCAATGGAATACCCATCAGGAGCAGCCTTCACGACTTCACTTGTGCCGACACTGCCGCCAGCGCCGGCGCGGTTTTCAACAACGACCGGCTGGCCGAGTTCATCCGACATGACTTTCGCGATCAGCCGACTCACGGTATCTGTGGAAGTTCCTGGCGAGAACGGAACGACCATGGTCACCGGCCGTTCGGGAAAGTCTGCGATTGCCGCACTACTGGCGGCACTCACCGAAGCGACGATGGCAGCGGCGAGAATTCTCTGGATTGGATGTTTCATTTTTCCTCCCAACGGAAACCCGGTTGGCCAAACAACCTAACCGGGGTTTGTGATTTTACGAGCGGGCCGTTGCCCGTCGTGGATGCGAATAATATGGGGGACCTAATCGGAGTCAATAAAAAATCGATATTTTTAATTATATTGATTTTATTAGGTTCATCGTTATTTTCACCTTCCGTAAACCAAGTCCGGCTATTTTCCGGTAAACTCAGACTTCAGTGAGGACAGATGCGCTACGTAACTTATGAAAAGAATGGCGAGCCCCGGCTCGGCGCTCTTTCTGGCGATGAGATTGTAGATATTCAAACCGCAATGCCCGGTGCGCCGGCCGATATGCGCGCCCTGATTGCCGCCGATGCAGACATTCAGGACAAGGTTGCCAAGGCCGTCGGTGAAGGCAAGGGAGATCGCATGTCCCTGGCGGATGCGCATCTGCTGCCGCCAGTCACGGATCCCGGCAAGATCATCTGTCTCGGACTGAATTATGCCGACCATGCCAAGGAAGGCGGCCATGAGATCCCCGAATACCCGGCCCTGTTTCTGCGCACCAAATCATCACTGATCGGGCCAAACGATCCGATGATCCTGCCCAAATGTTCGGAGCAGTTGGACTGGGAAGCTGAACTGGTCATCGTCATCGGCAAACGCTGCCGCCATGTACCGAAAAACGACGCCGCGGATGTGATCTATGGCTATACCGTATTCAACGATGGCAGCATCCGTGAGTACCAGCGCAAAAGCGCCCAGTGGACGGCCGGCAAGAACTTTGACGGTACCGGTTCGCTGGGGCCGTGCATCGTCACCGCCGACGAACTGCCCGAACGCGCCAGCGGATTGAGCATTCAAACCCGGCTGAACGGGACGATCATGCAGAATTCGAATACCGAACAGATGATCTTTGATGCTTTCCGGACGGTTGAGATTCTTTCTGAAATCATGACACTGGAGCCGGGCGACCTGATTGCCATGGGAACGCCGAGCGGTGTTGGCCATGCACGACGGCCGCAGGTCTGGATGAAGGACGGTGATCGTGTCGAGGTTGAGATCGAAAATATCGGTCTGCTCTCCAACCCGATCAAGGCGGAACAAATCTAGGCCGTCAGGCAGATAGCATCAGCGCTATTCCGGTAATATCCCGGTAGCGTCAACCAGTTGGGGAAGGAAGAGTCATATGGCATCGAGAACGGACGATAATCGCGCCCGCTCGCGAACCAGTGAAACGTTCACGCGAATACGCGAGGACGTGATCAGTGGCAAATTCCAACCCGGCACCAAGCTCAAAATCGAGGAAATCGCCCGCGCCCTGGATGTCGGTCCGACACCCGTGCGCGAGGCGCTGAGCTATCTCTCTGCGGACGGTCTTGTCGTGCGGCAGGATCAACGCGGTTTTCGCGTAGCCGAGATCAGCGCCAGCGAATTCGGAGAGCTCCTGAATATCCGCTGCCTGGTCGAGGAACGCGCCCTGCGTCTGGCCATCGAACGTGGTGACGCCGAATGGGAAGAAGGCATCATTGTCGCCAGACACAGGTTGCAAGCCCTGCAGCGCGGCGGCGAGTTCGACCTTGACTGGGAGCGCTGCCACAAAAATTTTCACATGGCCCTGAATGCTGCCTGCGGATCAAGCATCCTGCTACGGCTCTGCAATCAGTTCTTTGACGAGAACAATCGCTATCGAAGCATCGCACGATCCGGCGGCGCCGACGGCCGTGATGTCGGATGCGAACATGAAGCGATTACGGATGCGGTGCTGGCGCGAAATGCTGATCTCGCAAGCAGGCTTCTGCTTGAGCACTACCAGCGCACCGGCAGTCTGCTTCAGAAAGCATTGGTCAGCAAATTCGAAAAAAGCCAGACCGCAAAGAATGCCTGAAGACAATCCGCATGCGTCTGCGTGAATAGACAGCAATCGACAAGTATGGAGAAGATCAATGGCAACCCGCCTGACCTATACCTTCGATAACGGGCCCTGGCCGGGGGCGACGGACAAGCTCCTCGATTTCCTTGCCGAACGCGATATCAAAGCGACGTTCTTTGTCGTCGGGGAGCGTCTGCAGGACCCGGAATCCCGCAAGCTCGCCGAACGAGCAAAAGCCGAAGGTCACTGGATCGGCAACCATACACTGACCCATTCCACACCCCTCGGCCGCGATGGCGGGCAGGAACGTGTCGAACGCGAAATCGGCTTCACCGAAAGCCTGATGGGCGACCTCGCCCATCCCCGTAAATTCTTTCGGCCCAACGGCAGTGGATCGCTGGGCAAGCACATCCTGAGCCAGGAAGCGCAGGACTATCTCGCCGAAAACAAATACACGATGGTTACCTGGAATTCGGTCCCCCAGGACTGGATCGAACCGCATCGTGACTGGCTGGCCCGCGCCAATGATGATCTGGACCAGCTCGACTGGCCGTTGCTGGTTCTCCATGACAAGTTCATCGCGGAAATGCTCGATACCCTCAAGGCGTTTCACGACGGCCTGATTGAGCGTGGCATCGACGTCGTTCAGGATTTCGAACCGGCTTATCTGCCAATAGAAATGGGCAGGGTTCATCCTGCCGCACGGGAACTCACGACACCCTGATCATGACACGATAATCCCGCTGTATGGTGTTTCTGAAACCCTGTAGAATGACCGCAAGAACATTCAAACAAGGATGAAACATCATGAGTGAGGATATGGCCATCAATCACGCACGCATGGAGATGCAGCAGGAACTTCGCCGCATCAACCGTGAAGTCATACACGATATGGTGCCGGAACTGGGGATCAAGAAACTGTCTCCGCTGTTCCATCTGGTGGCCAAGGCACGCGGCCTCTATATCAAGAAGCTCATCGAAATATCCGAACAGTCCTCCAATCTGCCAACCGATGCGCAGGTCAAGGAACTCAGCCTGCTGCGCCGCTCGTATGAAGAACTGCTAAGTGGCGGGCATATGATCGAAACCGCCATTGAGCGGGGCTACATCGACGTCGAAGAGAAATAATACCTGACGCTGCTCCTTCCTTTCCCATCCGATCGGCAGGCGATAGTGTTTTCGCCAACCATCACCGGGGGAGGAAAAATAATGCCAGCCAGCGATGCACCCATCCGCAGCGCCGCCTTTATCGGGCTCGGTGTCATGGGCGAACCCATGTGCCGGAACCTGACCACCAAAAAGCAGAGTATCGGCCTGGAGGATGTCAGAGCTTTTGATCTGCGTCCTGATCCGCTGCAAAGGCTGGCCGATGCCGGCGCAGTTGTGGCTGCATCGGCTGCCGAAGCCGCACTTGATGCTGATGTGGTCTTCGTGTCCCTGCCCGGCGGCAAGGAAGTCGAGGCAATCCTCTGTGGCGATCACGGTCTGCTGTCGGTGATGAAACCCGGTACGGTGTTCGTCGATCTTTCCACCTCGCCGGTGACACTGAGCCGAGAACTCGCTGCCAAAGCACAGGCCAAAGACATCGCCTACGTCGATGCCCCCGTCGCCCGCACCCGCCAGGCCGCAGAACAGGGCACGCTGGCAATCATGGTCGGCGGCAGCCCGGAGCTATTCGCACGGATCAAAACGCTATTAAAATGTTTTGCATCCGATGTCCTGCATTGCGGCGATGTCGGATGTGGTCAGATGGTGAAGATTCTCAACAACATGGTTCTGTTCCAGAACGTCGTCGCTCTATCGGAAGCGCTGACCATCGCCCGTCATGCCGGAATGGACGGCGATGTTCTTTTCAACGCCCTGACGAACGGGTCCGGGGACAGCTTCGCCCTACGCAATCACGGGATGAAGGCCCTGCTGCCGGGGGTCTTCCCTGAACAGGCATTCTCGACGGTCTATGCCCAAAAAGATCTATCGTATGCGCTGGAACTCGCCGGCGATATCGACCGCACCCTGTCCGGCGCCGAGAACGTCAAAGCGCTGTTCGAGAAAACCGTCGATGCCGGCTTTGGCGACAACTACTGGCCGGCCGTCATCAATGTCATTGATCGGCCCTCTGATTGAACGGCATTTCTCTTTAAGGACACGGCGCTATAATAAGCGCAACCAATGGAGGATAAAACATGCAGGAACAAGCCGACCGCGCAAACGAACCCTTTCGCACCATTACCGCAACGCCGTTCACCGGGCTGTTCGGTGCCGAGATTTCCGGTGTCGATCTGAACAATATCGATGAACAGACAACCCGCGAAATCCGCGCCGCCCTGCTCCGCTATCATGTGATTTTCTTTCGCGATCAGGATCTGTCACCCGAAACGCAGGCTGCGTTCGCGCGCCGCTTCGGTGATCTGAACCGTCATCCGTACGTGAAGCCGATGGACGGACATCCCGATGTATTCCGTATCGTCAAACAGCCGCAGGACACGCACCACTTCGGTGAAGGTTGGCATACTGACCTGTCCTATACCGAAACGCCAGCGATGGGCACGTTGCTGTATGGCGTCGAAGTCCCCGAAGCCGGCGGCGACACCGCTTTCTGTAGCCTGGCGGCGGCATATGATGCGCTCAGTGACGGCCTCAAGGACATGCTATCAGGTCTGAATGCCGTTTACACCAACGCCAACACCTACAGCAAGGAATCCAGACGCTTCCAGGTTGGCGTCTCAAAAGGCATGGACGTTCAGGCTGCCGTGGTCAAGGAAGTCGAACATCCGATGGTCCGCACCCACCCAGAAACGGTGTTGAAATCTCTTTATCTCAGCCCGCTGCATTTTACCCGCTTTGCCGGCATGTCACCGGAACAGTCGAAACCGCTTTATGACACGGTAGTCGCTCATGTGACGCAGCCGGAATACACCTGCCGCTTCCGCTGGCGGAATGGATCACTCGCGTTCTGGGATAACCGTTGCACCATGCACTACGCCATCAATGACCTGACCGGTGTCACCCGCATCATGCAACGTGTCACCATTGAAGGGGACCGGCCTTTCTAGCCCACCACCCCTTCAAAATCGGAACAAAAATATGCTCACAGGCAAAACGGCCCTGATCACGGGCTCAAGCATCGGCATCGGTTTTTCGGTGGCGGAGAAACTGGCGTCTCTTGGCTGCAATGTCGTCATGAACGGGATTGAAGACGCCGCCGAGATCACGCCCAAGGCTGATGAGCTGGCCGCGACACACGGTATTCAGGCCACATATGATGCCTGCGATGTCGGCAATGGTGATCAGCTGGACCGAATGATCATTTCCGCCATGGATGCCTTTGGCGGCATAGATATCGTCGTCAACAATGCGGTCACGCGTGTCTTCGGCCTGATCGAAGACACCGATCCGGGGAAATGGGAGCATGGCATATCGGTCAATCTGAATGCCGCCTTTCGTACCACCCATCATGCCCTGCCCGGCATGAAGCTACGCGGCTGGGGTCGGATCATCAACATGTCGTCGATCTACGGCATGATCGGCGCCGTCGGCCGCGCCAACTATGTCACGACGAAAACGGCGATGATCGGCCTCACCCGGGCGACGGCACTTGAAGTTGCAAAACATGAAATCACCTGCAACGCTATTTGTCCCGGCACGGTCCGCACCAGCCTTGCCGATGAAAAAATATCCGAAGCCATGCAGAACGACGGCCTGTCCGAAGAGGATGCGATCGCGAAATTTCTCGATGGGAAACAACCGTCAGGGCGGTTCATTGCGGCGGAGAGTGTTTCGGAAATGGTGGCGTTTCTGTGTGGTCCCGGCGGCCGCGATATCAATGGCGCCGTGCTGCCGATCGATCTCGCCTGGTCTGCAAGCTGAGCTTTTATCTGAAGCTGAATGAAATCAGACAAATGCGACGTGGTTGGGATCGAGCGTCAGCAACTCGTTGAGTGTTTCATTCTTCAGATGTGACACACAATGATGCCGACAGTTCTTTTGCGGATCCATCGCAGCCATGCGTGCTTTCATGGCCTCTGAGAACCAAAGATCGGCAAACCGCTGATCCTGAATGGAGCCTAGCCAACCGCTTTTAGTATAAGCCTTGTCCTGACATGCATAAACGGAACAATCGGCCCCGATCACAGTCAGGAACCGCATAAAAGCGCAGGACGTGTAAGCCTTTTCGAAGCGGTCTTCCATCTCGTGGTAATGATCTATGATCTGAAAGGCTGCAGTCTCAAGCATACGGCTTTGTTCAATTTCAGCAGCAACAACACCGGCCAGTCGCCGGTGATAGGCATTGTTCCTGGCAGCATCGTTAGAGACAACGGTAGCAGATAGCTTCACATGCGCAACACCAGCATCACGCAGACGATTACAGGTCTCTGCAATCCGGCCGCAGTTCTTTTCATCGATGATAAAGCTGACCCCCAACACGCATTTACTGTCACGCCTGGTAAAGTCGTTCAGGTTCTGCATCAAATTGGTAAACGCACCTTCCCTGATGCTTCGGCTTTTCGCATAGCTGGCGTCATCCCAGGCATCGAGAGAAACCCTCACCCAGGTTCCGTACTCGGCAAACGCATCTGCCATCCTGCCCTTCAGATTCGATCCGTTGGTCAGTGTGGCTACCTGCACACCGCCCTCGGCAAGATCTCTGACCCGCTCAGGCAAAGATTTATATAGCAATGGTTCGCCACCGCCGGAAAAGGTCACCGCCTTGACGTTCATCCGTATCAGGTCGTCTGTGATTTCCTTCATCTTCGCATCGGGGATGCGGTCTTCATGTCGCATGTCTTCGCCGAGCGAAAGTTCATCTGCACGATATGCGCAATACCAGCAGGCATGGTTGCACCGGTTTATAGGTTTGATGCGGACATGCACCGGGGCCGCAATACGTCCCTCACGCAGGGCCTCAATCCGGTCACTGAAATGCAGAAATTTATTAGGACTATAGACGTGCATGCAGATCATAAAGCACCGGCAAAACGGCACTGTGAATGATCTGGATCAATCGTCGACTTCCTGAACGTGAAAAAACAGCACAAACGTCAAGGGCGGGCCATCGCCATAATCGAGCCGACATCATCGATCTGATCCAATGACCAAACAGCATCAATTAACTCACCGGCGCGTTTACAGTCCGGTGCACAGTCCGATGAAAGTGTGCTGAATTTCGTTTCGATTTCTTCATCACTGAGTGGTCGGGCGTCTGTACCGCGCGCACCATCAACAGCAAATTCATGCACCGCCCCGTCGGATGTTTCGACCACCATATGCACACCGGCGACGTCAATGTCGTCTTCGTCCTTCATCTTCACTTTTTCACGAAACGCCAGCACTTTGGGATCGTTGACCGCCTCGTCCGTGAATTGTTGCAGGCCCGCCTTGCCGAAAATGAGCGCGGCCGAAACCGCATGCTGTGCGCTGACCTGTGCTTCCCGGCCCGTCGTCACATCCGGACGGTCGGCGCGTTGGCGGAGCAACGGGTGACCGTACAGGGTGATCTTTTCGATCCCTTCCACCTCGACCTCTTCTGTCTCAAGCAGTTCCATGCAGGCATCGATCACCGAGAACAGCACGACACCGCACGGATAGGGTTTGTGTATGTTTCTTAGCACTTCCCAGCGACGGCCGAGACCTTCCGTCACCTCTCGGAAATCCGGATCGTCACCCGTCACATTAAGAAAACCTCGCGGCCCCTCGAGCGGACGGGCCGGGCCATCCAGTCCTTTTTCAGCAAGCAGCGCCGCCAGCAGTCCGCCCCTGGCGGCGCCACCGACACCGATGCTCTTGGCCATGAAGCCCAACGTCTCGACCAGACCCGATGCCTGCGCAGAAGCCACACCCAGGGCATAAGTCAGCTTCTGAGCATCCAGGTCGAGCACCTTTCCAACGGCAAGGGCTGCGCCGAACACTCCGCAACTTGCCGTGATATGCCAGCCGCGCGCATAGTGCCCCGGCGATATCGCATTGCCGATCCGGCACGCAACTTCAATACCCAGCGCCAGCGCCGTGATGAATTCAGTCCCCGAAATTTTCTGCCGTTCAGCCAGTGCAAGCAACGCCGGCGCCACGGGCGCCGTCGGATGTATAACCGTCCGAATATGCGTGTCATCGAAGTCATGGACATTACCGGCGGCGCCATTCACAAAGGCTGCCGTCAGCGGATCGGCCTTTTCTGAACGGCCGATCAACGTGGCTTCCCCCTGCCCTTTGAATTCGTTCAGAACCGCAACGGCGTGCTCAAGTGCATTATCGTGTGCACCGGCAAAAGCGGTGCCGAAATAGTTCAGCAAAGAACGCTTAGTGTTATGGCGTACATCATCCGGCAGATCCTCCCACGTCGCTTTTGCGACGAACTGGCTGAGCGGAGCGGAGACGGCTGGAATATTGGAATTGCTGGCAGTCATCAACGGGCCTTCGTTATTTGCAGACGAAAACCCTATCGACAGCAACCAGCGCTGGCAACGCGCGATATGCGGAAACAGGTACGCTCGGCTAATCAGCGTCCTTTTCGAAGTAGGCAAGATGCCCGGCTATGAACACGGCAGCAACGGCACCGACGAACTGCAGCAGAATGAAAAACGGCGCATCGGCTGGCTGAATACCGGAAAACGTATCGGTCATTGATCTGGCAATGGTCACGGCGGGATTGGCAAAACTTGTCGATGCCGTGAACCAGTATGCTGCTGTGATATACAGACCGACCATCCAGGCGACCGATTCCGGGCGATGCCGAACTGCTCCGAAGATCGTCAGGACCAGCCCAAAGGTGGCGACGGCTTCGGAAAACATCTGGGCAGGCCCGCTTCGAATTTTGGTGGAAAGCTGAAATATCTGCTCTTCGAACATCGCATGTGCAACCAGCATCCCGGTGATCGCGCCGGCAATCTGGACAAGAATATAAATGACGGCGTGATGCTTTTCGATTTCCTTCTTCAACATGAAGGCCAGCGTCACCGCCGGATTGAAATGCGCACCGGACATCGGCCCGAAGACGGTGATCAGCACCACAAGCATGGCCCCTGTGGCAATGGTGTTGCCTAGCAGGGCGATGGCATCATTTCCGCCGGCCAGACGCTCGGCCATGATGCCGGACCCGATCACGGTCGCCAAAAGACCCACCGTGCCGATATATTCTGAAAGCAGGCGGCGTTGAAACGGCTGGATGGTCATTCGTTTTTTACTTTTCCTCAGGCTGTATCTGGAAAGCTCTGGCCGATCTCGTTCAGATGCGCCTGCAGCGACAACTTGTCGAGCGATGACAGCGGCAGGTTCACGAAGATTGAAATGCGGTTGCTCATGAAGCGATAGGTTTCCGCAAAAGCCAGCCGCTTTTCCGCTTCATTGCCTTGAACGGCAGCCGGATCAGGTACACCCCAATGTGCGGTCATCGGCTGTCCCGGCCAGACCGGGCAGACCTCGTTGGCGGCGTTATCGCAGACGGTGAAAACGAAATCCATCTTCGGTGCATCCGGGGCCGCGAATTCATCCCAGTTCTTGGATCGAAGCTCTTCTGTGGGGTGATTGTTGTTCTTGAGAAGATCAAGCGCATAGGGATGTACTTTCCCCGCCGGCATGCTGCCGGCGGAATAGGCTTTGAAACGCCCCATGCCCTCGCGGTTCAGGATCGCTTCGGCCAGTATCGAACGAGCCGAATTACCGGTGCAGAGAAAGAGAACGTTCTTAACGGATTGGCTGTCAGTATTTGCCATCACGACACCTCTTCAAGTTTCTTGGGTTTCCTGTTGTTACTCATCAGATCAGCACAGATTTCCGGGTGTCCGGCACAACACTCGTCTGTGAGAAAACCGAGAAGTTCGCGCATCACCGGAAAGTTCACTGCGTACAGAATATGCCGGCCATCGCGTTCACTGTGTAAAACGCCAGACCGCTCAAGTGTACTCAGGTGGAAGGACATACGTGTCGGCTGAATGCCGAGGGATTCTGCAATCTGTCCCGAAGGCAGCCCCTGCTTTCCGGCCCTCAGGACAAGACGGAATGCCGCAAGTCGGTCGGCGTGGGCAAGGGCGCTGAGCGCAGAAATTGCTGTTTCATTTTGCATATAACATTACAAGAATATTTGTAGTGTTTTGGCAAATGAAGACTTTATGACACGGGACTTTTTCAGGCGCCTAATCGGGAATGGACGTATCGGGTATCAGCCCCAAGGATAGGTCCTGTCCGGGTATACTCACACGACCGGTCGGCACCTGCAGCGCCCAACCGGGAGTCACCGCGAGCCGTTCCAGCAGAAATCCACCGTTATGTGTCGGTTCACCCAAAATGGAGGCCCCGGCATGTTCACGCAGAAGCGCCGCCAGGGCTTCGGTCGCACCATCGATATCGGCATCCGCCCAGACCTCCAATTTTAAGGTGCCGAGGCGTCTGAGCGGTTTCGGGATGGTCCAGTCAACAGCCCGACCAGTACTGTGTTCGACCGTGAAGGCCCTGTCCTGCTTACCGGTGAACAGTGATGCCACCCGTCGCATAGCATCCAGATTGTTGGCATCGTTGATTTCCCGCAGATCCAGTACCACGCGGGCGATGGGCATGCCGACCCCGTCGGCCGCATCGAGGGCATTGAGGATCGCTTTGGCGTCAAACCGGGCCGGCACGATGAAAAGGCTGCCGTTCATGTCGTTGACGACCCGGTGCAACGCCTGACGGCTGTGCCATCCAGCGGACTTCCCGGGCATTCCGGTATCGGGTAACAACGCCGCGCCTGCGCCGATCCTGTCCTTGAGGAAACGGGCCACGCAAAGCGGATCCGTATCACAAGCATGTCTGAGTACACTGGCGGGCGGCACATCATGTCCGGCTGCCGCCACCTGCGCAGCCAGATCGGAGATTTCATCACCCATCGCCACGACCGGCATAAACAATGCCAGCGGCAGGCATAAAGCGGCAGTGTTCCAGATTTGTCGCATAAACCGAAAATTACATCCGCGGTTGTTAGGGCCTGTAGACATAATACCACGCCACAGTGACGCTGCCGGATTTGTTCGCACCCTCAGGAGAACGGCGTAGCGCGATGCGGGTCATCGGGCAAGCCGTTCGACGCCATGGGCGGGCAAATACGGCGCGTCCCTGCGGGATGGGGCGGAAATGGCCGGCGGGATCGTCAAGCCGCTCGCCCGTTTGCCGATACGCGCTTCGCATCTTTCCTGCCAGTCGGCCATTTTCGCTCCCATCACGGCTTGCATGCTATATTTCCACAGGCCCTCAAATACGTGTCGAAACCGGAAGCCCACTCCATCACGAAGTCTTATGCACATATATAATGGACAGGTCACATGGAGAATGTGATCCACACAGCGGTTTCAAACGGATAAACAGTTCACGATGACCGATGAAAGATGAATACCTAATGACCTCAACGGCTCCGACAACGCCCACAGCCGAAATGCACGATTTCGACGGTATTGCCGTTATTCTGGCAGCGCATGGCTCCACCCGCCGCCCGGACGCCAACGCGGTTATCTCCGCTCACGCGGCGCAAATGCGCAAAACAGGGCCGTTCCAGCATATATCAACGGCATTCCTGATCGGCGATCAACCGCCCTCGGCGCTTAAACAGCAAGGCAGCACCCGGACTGTTCTGATCGTGCCGTTCATGATGTCGGATGGTTTCCTTGCCGATGAACTCTCGTCACAGATCGCCGATACCCTGTCCTTACCTTCCCCAGATGATCGGCATGCGCCACGCATCATCGTCACCCCACCAGTCGGTACCCATAAAGGAATCACGCAACTCGCCCGCCATGCCGGTGAAAAGGCCCTGGCCGGTGCCGGCTTCGATGCCCGCAAGTCGACCCTCGTGATTTGTGCCCACGGCTCAAAGGGGCGTCCGGAATCAAGGTTGGCGGCTGAGGCCCACACGGATCGTCTGCGGGGTAGCGGAGCGTTTGCTCATGTCGTCCTGGCGATGCTCGAAGAACCACCGGTGCTGAATGAGGTACTTGCTGACATAAAAGGACCTGCCGCTGTCGTCGGGCTTTTTGCCGCTCCGGGCGGACATGCCATAGATGATGTCAAGGAAGCCATCAATCAGAACTGCAATCGTGAGATCATTGATGCCGGTCCGGTCGGGATCGATCCACGGATGGCGGATATTGCCGTAATGCGGGCGCTTGATGCGCTTGGAGGGTGACTAAAACCGGCCGGGAAACAGGATGAAGATTTCCGGCCAATACCCTGAAACGACTCACCTATTCAAATAAAAAACCCCAAAAAAGACAAAGGCCCCAGACTTTGCCGGGGCCCTGTCAAACAGGTGTATGTTACCTGGATTTACGCTGCCGCACCTTCGCGCCACGCTGCCGTTCCCTTGCAGGACGGGCAGACACGTTCACCATAATGATGAGACATGAAATTCTCGCTGCACATCAAGCATTTGCGCTTTTTGTGCTGCTCGGGGCGGTCGGATGTCGGTTTTTTGTTATCAGAGCTTCGAGAAGCCATTAGGCAGCCTCCTGGATTAGGTCCTCTCCAACCGTCTCGGCGTTGCGGGCCATGATCCGTGAGCTCAAATTAAGGAGTTCCGTAGCTTCGTCCAGACAGGCAGAATCGGTGACATCACCCTGCATTTCGCGGGCAATGAGTTCGGACGCTTCGTCCGCTAGAAATTTTACCAAGTCCAAGCGTTGCATTCTCTCTACTCCTTAAGCGATCCTCACAATGTAAGCCCCGCCTTGTACGCTCTTTGTAATCGCAATGCAACAAAAATGCTGCAATGCAGCAATATTTGTCGAAGTCCAAATTTTCTCAGCGATTACATAGGCCTTAGGCGCTTTGCAGACCCCACGAGATGGTTAGATCCTCAAGATGAAGGCACATAGTTTCACAAATCATCAGAAAAGTCCACAATTTCAGGCGATAATTTGCCGCTATTCGGTCGTCCTCCCCTCAAGTGGTGCCCAAGGCACCGGCAAATTTCCGCAAAGCTCTCCCTCTATTCAGGTCAAAATAACATCATCTGATTAATTTATAAGCAATTATTTGCATCAACCCTGCCCGCCACGAATCGGCAAACAGGTCATAACCCTTTATATACCAATGATTATTTTGCCATCCGTAAAACTGGCATGATCCATGCTGTTTACCGTACAGCAAGAGCGTTTCCGAACAGATTTACTCGAAAACGATTGCCTGCAAGAACACGTTGACCAAGGGGTGAAACCACCAATGAAAAAAATCGAAGCAATCATCAAGCCGTTCAAACTTGATGAAGTCAAAGAAGCTTTGCATGAAATCGGCCTGCAGGGCATCACCGTCCTCGAAGCCAAGGGTTTCGGCCGCCAGAAAGGTCACACAGAGCTTTACCGTGGCGCCGAATACGTTGTTGATTTCCTGCCCAAGGTCAAAATCGAGATCGTCGTCGATGACGGCATGCTGGAGCGCGCTGTTGAAGCCATCCAGCAGGCTGCGCAAACCGGTCGGATCGGCGACGGCAAAATCTTTATCACCCCAGTTGAAGAAGCCATTCGTGTTCGAACGGGCGAACGCGGCAACGACGCCATCTGACGGCATCGGCGCCCTCGTCCCGCTCAACGGATAAACAACCAAAACCACACCGAGTTAGGAAGGAAGGACTAGAAATGGGATTGGATATCAAAACACCGAACGAGGTTCTTAAATACATCAAGGACAACGAAATCGGTTACGTCGATCTGCGCTTTACGGACCCGCGCGGTAAATGGCAGCACCTGACCATGGTGTCGGACTTTATCGAAGAAGAGACCTTCGAAGACGGCATCATGTTTGATGGTTCCTCCATCGCCGGCTGGAAAGCCATCAACGAATCAGATATGGCGCTGATCCCCGATGCCGCGACGGCGGTCATGGATCCGTTCTCCGCGCAGCCGATGCTGATCCTGAACTGTGACATCATCGAGCCGACCAACGGTCAGCCCTATGAACGCGATCCACGCTCTGTCGCCAAGAAAGCCGAAGCCTATCTGGGCACCACCGGCATTGGCGATACCGCCTACTTCGGCGCAGAACCCGAGTTCTTCATGTTCGACGATGTGCGCTACAAGGTCGAAATGAACGAATGTTCTTTCTCGTTCTCCTCCGAAGAAGGCCCCTACGTCACGGGTGCCACGATGCCTGAAGGCAACCTGGCGCACCGTCCGGGCATTAAGGGCGGTTATTTCCCTGTCCCGCCGGTCGACCAGGCCCACGACATACGTGCGGAAATGGTCTCCGTGATGATCGAAATGGGTCTGACCATGGACAAGCACCATCACGAGGTCGCGCCGTCACAGCACGAGCTGGGCATGGCATTCTCGACGCTGGTCCGGGCTGCCGACAACGTGCAGATCTACAAGTACTGCACGCACATGGTTGCCGCCACTTACGGCAAGACGGCGACGTTCATGCCGAAACCGGTTGCCGGCGACAACGGCTCCGGGATGCATACCCACCAGTCGGTGTGGAAAGACGGCAAGCCGACCTTCGCCGGTTCCGGTTACGCGGATCTTTCCGACACGGCACTTTACTACATCGGCGGCATCATCAAGCACGCGAAGGCCATCAACGCCTTCACCAACCCGTCGACGAACTCCTACAAGCGTCTGATCCCGGGTTTCGAAGCACCGGTCCTGCTGGCTTATTCAGCCCGTAACCGTTCCGCTTCTTGCCGAATTCCGTTCGCGGGATCGCCGAAGGGCAAGCGTGTAGAAGTCCGTTTCCCGGACGCTGTCGCCAACCCGTACCTGGCATTCTCGGCCATGATGATGGCCGGACTGGACGGCATTCAGAACAAGATCCATCCGGGCGACGCCATGGACAAGGACCTCTACGACCTGCCGCCGGAAGAACTCGCAGAAGTGCCGACGGTTTGCGGCTCGCTGCGTGAAGCACTGGGGGCTCTGGATGCGGACCGTGAGTTCCTGACCAAGGGCGACGTCTTCACGAATGACCAGATCGATGGCTACATGGACCTGAAGTGGGAAGAACTTTTCGCTTTCGAACATGCGCCGCACCCGATCGAGTTCAAGATGTACTACTCTTCCTAACGCGGACCCGGAGTTTCGGCTCCACCGTGGGGACCCCCGCCGTAACAGGCGGGGGTCTTTTCTTTGGCTGATCACCTTCAAACACTGGGAATTCATCCCTGATCCCTGCATATTCGGTAACATGGCTGAAGAAAGCTCACATGCGGCAGCAACGGATCGCGAGGAAATGGTGTTCACGCTTCGTGACGACAATCTCAGGCTGCTGTTTTCCGAAGCCGCAAAAAGGGATCTGAATGAACGTCTTCAGGCCATCAATCTGGGGTTCGTGGTTCTCTGCGCAACAGTGCTGTTGGCCCTGACCGGCTGGGTTTTTCGACTGATCTCGGTCGAGCCTCAAGTGGGCATGCCGTTTTTTGAATTGCTGCTGAGCTTCGATAACCTTCAGAACTTCGTCATCAGCTTGATGCTTCTGGCCGCGGCCATTCTGGCGGCCCTGTCCCCGATCATCCTGTTCATGCTGATCACCGAACGGCGCAAGTGCCGCCGGGAAATGAAGGACCTTGTATCCTTGCTGCGCCGTTACGGCAGATGAACTGACATCACTTTCTGGGCGGCAGCCTGACGGAAAATGTCCGCGACCCGACCCCGGTCACGTTACAATATGCATGGATGGTTACTTCCGACACCCCGATGGGCACCACGACACGGCTCAGGCTGCGGGTAAACGGCTGCTCGTCCACATGCGGGTGGAACAGGACACGTTCACCGATCACCCTCCCTTCCGGCGTCACGATTTCCCATTTGTCGGCATAATGTTTCCAGCCTTCGTCGCGATGCGCAACCGTAGCGTTGAAGGAATAGGTGCCGTCCTCATTTGCACTGACCGTGACATCCAGAACCGAGGGCTCATCAGCTTGAACGCCGCCTGTCGCCAGCAACAGCATGATACAGAAAAATGCAGCTAGCACCTTATGGGACCGCATTGGACACCCTCCTCATTTAACTTCCCCCAAGCCTGAGCAAGGGCGCCCGATAGATCAAGTACCGGTTCGGTCATGTCTGAAAAAACAACTTGATTTTCTTTATTTGTTCTTTTATTGTTCTATTAATGTTCTTATTTGCAGGAATAATTTAACCCGTAACCCGGGCGATTCAAACGGAGGATGAAATCATGACAAAATGGCATAACGCCGGACGTTTCCTGAGCGAGTTTCTGGCTCTCGGCACCTTGTTTGTATCCGCCTACATCTCAATGGTGCTGATCTGAGACGCGGAAGAATATGAAAACCGGGAATTTTGTCTAATGGAATGGCAGAGCCGCAACTAGCCCGGCGCCGGCACCTCGCGCTTGTTGCCGTCCGCATCAATAGCGACGAAAGTAAATGTCCCTTCCGTTACCTTGATCCGTTGATCCGGACGCCGTCCACGCAGCACCCATGCCGACACCAGCACGGTAATCGATGTCCGGCCGGTCTTCACGACCTCGCAATAACAGCAGACTACATCGCCGACATAAATCGGCCGGTGAAAGGTAAAGCCGTCCACGGCAACCGTCGCCACACGCCCGTCAGCCCGGTTCCAGGCGGTTATCCCGCCGGCAATATCCATCTGTGCCATGACCCAGCCGCCGAAAATATCTCCGGACGGGTTGGTGTCTGCCGGCATGGCCAGCGTCCTGAGCGCCAGTTCCCCGCGGGGTTCCTCGGAGGTGTTGGTTGTAGCATAGGATTCGGCCATGTCGCGGTTTTCCCTGATATAGATGGTTAACGATATATATACAAGATATTGGTGCAGTTAAAGCCGTGATATACCTTATCATCCTTGATGCGGGCATTGTGTCCAAGTAAGGTGAGCGCGGAACAGCGCTTTCGGCTTCAGCCGGAAACAGACATACCGGGCGGAGACCTGAGATGGAAAAAAGTGGTGATATGGGCGATCTTTTCGGCGGCGAAAGCACGGCGCCGGATGATACTGATAATGCCAAATCCCCGAAAAAGGCAGCAAAGGCCATGAGCAAGAAACCTGCAACATCCTCTGCCAAAAAGGATGCCAAGGGCAGCGATAAAAGCAGCGGCAAAACCAAGGACAGCTACACCGCCAACGATATCGAAGTCCTTGAGGGCCTGGAACCCGTCCGTCATCGCCCCGGCATGTACATCGGCGGCACCGACGAACGTGCGCTGCACCATCTGGCCGCGGAAATTCTTGATAACTCAATGGACGAGGCTGTCGCAGGTCACGCCAGCAGGATCGAAATTGAACTCGACGGCGAATACCGTCTGACAATCCGTGACAACGGACGCGGCATTCCGGTCGACCCGCATCCGAAATTCAAGGACAAGTCGGCCCTTGAAGTCATCATGACGACCCTGCATTCCGGCGGCAAATTCGGCGGTGATGCCTATGCCACCTCCGGGGGCCTGCATGGTGTCGGACTGTCCGTCGTCAACGCCCTGTCCGAGCAACTCACGATCGAAGTCTGCAAGGACAAGAAGCTCTGGACGCAAACCTATGAACGCGGCAAACCGACATCCAGGCTGACCGACGGCGGCGCTGTGTCCAATCGCCGCGGCACCACCCTCACCTTTCTACCTGACTCACAGATTTTCGGCGCCGGGGCACGCTTCAAGCCCTCCACCCTGTTCCGTATGGCACGATCCAAGGCATACCTGTTTCGCGGCGTTGAAATCCGTTGGTCCGTGGATCCGAAAATCCTCAAGGGCGGTGACGACACCCCCGAGTCTGCGACCCTGCATTTCCCGGGTGGACTTGGCGATTTCCTGCAGTCCCTGCTCAAGGGCCGCAAGACCATGACCCATGCGCCGTTTGCCGGTGAAGCCACGTTCCCGGGCAGTGCCGGGCGCGTGGAATGGGCCGTGGCATGGCCCGTCGACGAAGATGCGTTCTTTAATTCCTACTGTAACACCGTACCCACGCCCCTTGGCGGCACCCATGAACTGGGCATGCGCGGCGCCCTCACCAAGGGGCTCAGGACCTACGGCGAGCTGACGAAAAACAAGCAGGCTGCCAAGCTGCAGGCGGAAGACGTGGTTGGTGGCGCTAATATCATGCTGTCGGTGTTCATCCGTGATCCGCAATTTCAGGGCCAGACCAAGGAAAAGCTGTCGACCAACGATGCCCAGCGGCTGGTTGAAAATTCGATCCGTGACCACTTCGATCACTGGCTGTCGGCATCGCCGGAAATGGCGACGGCATTGCTTGAACACGCCATCGAGAGGGCCGAACTGCGCCTCAAGAAACGTGACGATAAGCAGACCAAACGGCAATCGGCGACACGACGTCTCCGGCTGCCGGGCAAGCTGGCAGATTGCGCGAACTCGACACGGGACGGCACGGAACTGTTCATCGTCGAGGGTGACAGCGCCGGCGGCTCCGCCAAACAGGGCCGTGACCGCAAGTTTCAGGCAATCCTGCCGCTTCGGGGCAAGATCCTCAACGTCGCCAGTGCCACGGCCGACAAGATGAAGGCGAACCAGGAACTGAACGATCTGATCGAAGCTCTGGGATGCGGCACCGGTGAACGTTTCATTGCCGATGATCTGCGCTACGACAAGATCATCATCATGACCGATGCCGACGTCGACGGCGCCCACATTGCTTCACTTCTGATGACGTTCTTCTATCAGGAAATGCCGGCTCTTATCGAACAGGGTTATCTGTATCTGGCGATGCCACCGCTTTACCGGCTCAGCCAGGGCGGCAAGACCATGTATGCCCGTGATGACGTGCACCGCGAAAAACTGATGGAGACCGAGTTCAAGGGCCGCGGCAAGGTCGAAGTCAGCCGTTTCAAGGGTTTGGGCGAAATGCCGCCGGCGCAGCTCAAGGAAACCACCATGGCGCCGCAGAACCGGACCCTGATCCGCGTCACCGTGCCGGGACAGCATACCGACGATGAAAAGATCGAAGCCAAGGCCACGGCGCGCCTTGTCGAACAGTTGATGGGCAAAAAGCCGGAACTGCGCTTCAACTACATTCAGGAACACGCCCGCTTCGTCGAGGATATCGATATCTGACCGATCGCGCCGTCATTCCGGCGAAGGCCGGAATCCAGCTTGCACCTATCATCTATGGACCCCGGCCTGCGCCGGGGTGACGAGTTGTAACGGGACCTCCCGCCGTCACCTCAAACCTGTCCCGGAATGCATCTTTCGAACAACCCTTCAGGCCTCCTCAGGATGAGGCTGGAAATATCTCATACCCCAATAATCACCTCATGCTGAGGAGCGCAGCGTCTCGAAGCATGAAGAAATTCGTTTCACCCGCCGGTGCGCGACAGGTTCTCCGTCCAAACATGTTCAAGCTGTTTGAGGGCCTCGCAGATACCTTCCGTCTGAAGACCTTCACCGAGGGCTTCGCGGTACTGCTTTGCGTGCAATTCTTCCCCGGCGCGGACTGCGGCCACGGCCTTTTTCGCCTTGTCCGTCGGGATGACGGTCACCGAGCGCCGGTCGTGCTTGGTCGGTTTCTGCTTGAGATAACCGAGTTCGGTCAGCTTGCGCAGATTATAGGATACGTTGGAGCCCAGGTAATATCCGCGCTCGACCAGATCGCGCACCGCGATCTCGCCGTCACCGACGTTGGCCAGTAACAGCGCCTGCACACCGTTGAGGTCATGGATATCGGCACGGGTCAATTCAGCTCGAACCACGTCCAACAGGCGACGGTGAAGACGTTCGACCAGATGGGTCAACTCACGGTAGGCAATACTCACGTCTGAGACTCCTTGATTGTTCTCGCGTGAATACGCTGAAACCCGGAAATTGAATATGACCCTCATCACATCACGGTCAGAACCTTAAATACCCTTAAAACGGGACTAAGTATTTTCCGATATCCCGTCGTAGTTTCCGGTCATCATGAGCGGTATAAAATTCTGCTGTTTCCATGGAATTTGAATGACAGGGATTGTCCGGTGACCCTGCCTGCACAAAGCGCTAATTGGCTGCTACAGACAGTTCTCAGTCTATGTCATCTTCGAATTTCGCTACCTGCTGCCTCTCTAAACCCCAACAATACCTCCATTCCAGTTCGACCACGATTGCCACGCTGCGCCGGAACCGGTTCACCACTGAACCCGAAAGCAGCGATAAATTGATCTAGATCAATCTATCAATTGCGAAATCGTTTAAGAGATCAATTCGATTAGGGGGGGGTTTTTCAGTGTCTGATACAAAGGATCAATTGCTATGGCACTTTATGGAAACCCCGAAGTTACAGGGCACGAACGAACGTTCGATCCTGACGATATTATTGTCTCCAAGACTGACCTGTCCGGCAAACTAACATACGTCAACCAGACGTTTTGCCGGCTTGCCAGCCTTGAGGAAAAGGACTGTCTCGGCGTACAGCACAATCTCATCCGCCACCCGCACATGCCGCGAGCGGTCTTTGACCTTTTGTGGGAAACGTTGGCAGGCGGCAACGAGATATTCGCATACGTTGTCAACCGTTCCGCAAATGGTGATCATTACTGGGTGTTTGCGCACGTCACGCCAAGTCGTGATTCTGGCGGAAATATCGTCGGATACCATTCAAACCGGCGTGTCCCCAACCGTGCGGCGTTGGATCAGCATATTATCCCGCTCTACAAGAATCTCCTCAATGTCGAGAAACAAGCGTCATCCCCCTCTCAGGGATTGGAGGCTTCCCGTAAAGTCATCACCGATATGCTTGATGAGCATAAGGTCGGCTTCAATCAAATGATGTTTTCCCTAGGAGTATAAGATGAACGCCATCATTCAAAACAATCAGAGTGTCAGTGTCACCGAAGCGCTGGCCGTACTGCACAAAGTCGTCGCAGGTGATTTCGAAGCCCGCATTACAGGTATTACTGAAGAGGGTGAACTTGGTGAGCTGCTCAATACCATCAACGATTTGATTGATCGGTGCGATGCGTATGTTCGTGAATCAGCAGCCTGTATGCAGCATGTCAGCGAAAACAAGTACTTCCGCAAAATTATCGAGACCGGCATGTGCGGTTCCTTCCTGAATGCCAGCAGGACGGTGAACTCCGCATTGGAATCGATGCAGAAAAAAACCAGCGATTTTACCGCACTTACAGACCAGTTCGAAGCAACTGTGGGAGATGTCGTGGGTACGGTTTCAAGTGCTTCAACAGAGCTTCTCAGTTCCTCCGATGCTCTGACTGAATTGGCCCAGGGGACAAGCTCGATGGCGACCGCGGTTTCCGCTGCCGCCGAAGAAGCTTCAACCAACCTGCAGACCGTAGCGGCCTCGGCCGAAGAATTGACGGCATCCATTTCGGAAATCAGTCAACAGGTCTCTTACGCATCCAATGTGGCAATTGATGCGTCGAACATGTCGTCGGATGTATCTGGCAGGGTAACCCAGCTGCAGGACGCCGCAGACAAGATTTCGAACGTCGTCGAACTGATCAACAACATCGCAAGCCAAACCAATCTGCTCGCGCTGAATGCAACGATCGAAGCGGCACGCGCCGGCGAGGCGGGAAAAGGCTTCGCCGTCGTCGCTTCAGAAGTGAAACTCCTTGCCCAGCAGACCTCGAAAGCAACGGACGAAATCGGCGGATATGTGAAAAATATCCAGTCGGCGACCCAATCGACCGTAGATGGCATGAACAACATCACGGTAAAGGTTGGTGAAATTTCCGAAGCGAACGCAGCGGTTTCAGCCGCGGTAGAGGAACAGACTGCGGCCACCAACGAGATCACGCGCAGCATCGAACAGGCGTCCGAGGGTACCAAAGAAGTGACGCAGAACATCGTCTCCGTTGCGACTTCATCTGATGAAACCGGGAACAATGCCTCCGAAGTCAACTCGGCCGCCCGCGAACTTTCCATTCAATCGGAAAGTCTGCGCAAGGTTGTTGATGAGTTCCTGATTGCGGCAAGAGGAGTCGTCTAGCCCAAATACAAAACCCGATACTGCCAGCGACAACTACCGGGCCAACTTTGATGTCAGCACAAGCTGCCGTCGGGTCGGCCCGGTTTTTTTGCGGATACTAGACATGGACGCACAGCGCCGGGCATCTTAAGCTGCAAAAAAAATTCTCGGAGTGTGTCACAAAATGAAATTTGTAAGATTCGGCGAACCCGGTGCCGAGAAGCCCGGCCTGATCGATAGTGACGGCCATATCCGCGATCTCAGCGATCAGGTCGACGATCTGGCAGGGTCATCACTGGCCCCTGACAGGCTGGCCCGGCTTGCCAAGATCGACCAGAATGCTCTGCCTCTGGTCAGCAACGACGTCCGCATCGGCGCACCGGTCGGCGATATCCGTCAGGTCGTCTGCATCGGTCTCAACTATTCGGATCACGCCGCCGAGCTGAACATGCCGCTCCCGTCCGAGCCCGTGATCTTTCTCAAATCACCCTATGCCATCACCGGTCCCTTCGATGACATCACCATACCCCAAGGGTCTGTCAAAACCGACTGGGAAATCGAACTGACCATCGTCATCGGCAGAAAAGCCGAAGAAGTCGCCCGCGCCGATGCCATGAAGTACATCGCCGGCTTCACTATCATGAATGATGTTTCCGAACGCGCATGGCAGCTCGAAGGCACCGGACAGTGGACCAAGGGCAAAAGCTACCGTGGCTTTGCGCCGCTCGGGCCTTGGCTTGTCACGCCTGACGATATTTCCGATGTCCAGAACCTCAACATGTGGCTCGATGTCGACAAGGAACGCATGCAGGAAGGCTCGACCAGAACCATGATTTTCGATGTCGGGCATATGGTGGCCTTTGTGTCCGAACGGCTCACCCTGATGCCGGGCGACATCATCGCCACCGGCACGCCGCCCGGTGTCGGATCCGGCAGAAAACCGCAGAAATTCCTGAAGCCAGGTCAGGATTTGACGTTCGGGATCGAAGGTCTGGGCGAACAGCGCCACAAGATGGCGGGTGGCTGAGCAATCATGCTTCAAGACGCTTCGCTCCTCAGCATGAGGTTAAATTTTTGCCTCATCCTGAGGTAGCCCAAAGAGGGATGTCTCGAAGGATGAGGTCAGTTGCCCTGGCCGCCGATGCCGTAGCGTGAGGCCCAGCCAAGCCCCGCTTCGGTTCCGGCTTTCGGTGTGTATTCACAGCCGATGGCCCCGGTGTAGCCCAGCATATCCGTCAATTCGATGAATGCGCCCATGTCGTAGCAGCCTTCGGCGATGGGCTCGCCCCGCCCCGGAAAGCCGGCGATTTGAATATGCGCGATCACATCCATATTCGCGCGTAGCCCCTCTAGCGGGTCTTCATCATTCATCAGGGCATGGTAAGCATCATACTGCAGCGCGATGTTCGCATCGCCGATCATCGCGATGATGGCCCGAGCCTGCGCCGTCCGCTGTAACAGATAACCCGGCACGTCGATGCCGTTGATAGGTTCGATTACGATGCCGACCCCCGCAGCAGCAGCCGTTTGCGCGGCAACGCGAAGGTTCTCGGCGTAGGTCGCCGTGGCGATGTCACGCTCATAATCCCCGACGACACCTGCCATGACGTGAATGCGCGGGCACTGCAGTTCGCGGGCATAAGCCAGCGCCATCAGGAAACTGTCGCGGAATGCCTCTTCACGGCCGGACAAGGCCGCGAGTCCCCGCTCCCCCGCCTCCCAGTCACCGCAGGGCGTATTGATCAACGCCATTCTGAGCCCGCACTCATCAAGCTTGCGCTTCAGCTCAGAAGCATCTTCGTCATAGGGAAACTGATACTCCACAAGCTCGAAACCGGCCTGTCTGGCAGCCGCAAAGCGATCATACAATGCATGTTCGGTGAACAAATACTTCAGATTGGCGCACAGCTGCGGCATCAGCTCGTCCCCAGCAGGCCGCGTTCCCGCACCGCTTCGGCAATTTCAGCCGCACTGTCGAGCGGGACCGGCGTCCAGTCCAGCGATACCCGGCCATCAAACATCCGCGCATGCCCGCCACGGCAAAGGTTTTCATGGAGCCGGGCATGCTTGTCGGTGATCAGCCCCGCGGGGGCATGGATATACACAGGTTTACCGCAGGCGACGGCTTCCGAGCACATGGAAACCGACTCTCCGGTTACGATCACCGCGTCGGCCAGGGCCAGATATCCCGGATACGGATTTTCGCCCCCCTGATCCCAGTGGTAAAGCCGGTGCGGTCCGCTTAACGCCTGTTGTATCGTGGTCACGGCATCGCCGGTGCGGCGGCTGGTCGTGACCATCAGACTGCCGCCCAGCGCGGCGGCGGCTTCACTGGCGGCGCGGCTCAGGGTATGCGCCATGGCGGTTGTAAACTCCCGGCGCCGTGTGGCACCGCCGATCAGCAGGGCAATTCTCGGGGACGGCAAATCATCAATCTGTGGATGCCAGAGCTCACGGGCGTTCTGCAGCGTCTCTGCCGTCATCCGGTGCGGCGCCGCGGTTATGGTCAGAATATTTTCACCCGGATTCACCCCCCTGTCGTGAGCGGGACGGCAGATCAGGTCAAATTCCCGTTCTCCGCTTCCGGGATCCATAATCTGCAGCAATCTGGCGGCGCCGGCGCTTTGAAGTTTAATCCAGCGTGCCACCGGTGCCGTTCGGCGCCCGGCTGCGATTACCATTTTTGGCCAAGGCGCATGCAATGCCGCTTTTGAATCCGTATCCAGGCCGGATATCGATGCCCCGAGCACAATGTTCGGCAACCGCCCCATCATGGAATAACGAATGTCGATACACCGAAACGGTCTTTCCAGCCGTTCCGCCACACCCAGTGCCTGCGACCGGTTTCCGGCGCGGTCATCAAGAAGCACCCAGATATCGTTCTCAGCCGCCACCCAGCATTCCCTCGTAATTCCGCCAGCGCCCGACGGCGGTCTTGTATATCGGTTTGCGCACCTGCCAGTTCGACGCTGTCAGCACGGTTCCCATGGCTTCGTGAGAGCGTAGTACCGAATCGTCCCACTCAAGATCGCAGAATTCCAGGAGCTTGCGGGCCTCGGCTTCAGGATTCTCGACCAGATCCTCGTATCGTACTTCATGGATGCCGATATCCAGTGCTTCATGCCAATGCGCCATGATACGGGCTTCTCCGTCGGCATATCGGCGAATGTCTTCAAGGCGGGACGCCCAATCCAGTCCACCACTGTGGAAATTCTGGAAATAACACGACAGTTCCACATCACGGGAACCACGTCCGCAATGAATGACCTTTGCCTTTGGGAATAAAACCTGAATCAATCCCAAAAAGAAGACATTCTGCGGGGTCTTATCGGTAACGCGCAGTCCATCACGGGGCCGGATCGGCAGACGTGCCAGATAGGTATCCGCATATGTCAGGATTTGTTCCGGCACCAAGTCCGGGAATTCGGCCGGGTATGCATCCGGCAGACCGCTGAGAATATCGGCTTCACCGACGCCGCTGACCGAAGGATGAGCCGTCAGAATCTGCTCGACCAGCGTGGTTCCGGAACGCGGCATCCCGCAGATGAAGATCATCTCGGCTTCTGCGTCACCTACACCTTCATGTGATGATACAGTTTTCTTGTTTACTGATCTGATAACATTGCTTATTTCTTCATCAAATAAATCTGAATCAAAGACCGATTCCATCTTTTCCGCCAGTCTCCGGCGTCGGGTATTTCCCTGATCATATGCTTTGATTGCCTCGGCAAAATTGCCTTTCGAGTCTTCGGCACTGCCAAGTGCAAACAGGAAGGAGATGCGGTCTTCTTCGGGCAGACGTGAATCAGCGGCACGTTCACGTATTATCTTGAGATCGTCATCACTGAGATCACTGCCTTTCGCTTCGGCTATATTCATCCACGCCTCACCCAGCGTCGGACGGATTTCAACGGCGCGGCGGAAGCGGCGCTCGGCGTCCGCCACGCGGCCCTGTGCAAGCTGGACGATCCCCAGTCCGAGTGCGGCTTCAGCGAATTCCGGATGGCGCTCCAGGACGCTTTGGTAATCCGCTTCCGCCCCTTTCATGTCGCCCGACTTGTATCGTGCACCGGCAAGGTTGGCACGAGCCTCCGGATAGACTTCACGGCGCTGTACGGCGTCTTCAAAGGCCTTGATGGCCCCCGGGACATCGCCAAGCTGCAAACGCACGTTCCCTAGCGCATTATGGGCTTCCGCATAGGCCTGATCGATGCTGATGGCTTCCAGGCACTGCTGTTCAGCAGCCGCCAGTTCGCCGATATGACGCAATGCAACGGCAAGATTGGTCTTGGCCATGACATTGTTGGGGCCGGATTTAACGGCTTCGGCAAAGCTCTCAGCGGCAGAAATGTAGTCACCGGCACGAAACCACATGTTGCCGAGGGACAGCAGCGCATCCGCATATCCCGGCTTAAGATCAATGGCCTTGCTCAGCGCTTCGCGGGCATCGGCAATCTTGCCCTGCGCTTCCAGAGCGACACCCAGGTTGCAATAGGCTTCCGGCATATCCGGTTCCATCTCCAGAACATAACGCGCAGATGCCTCCGCTTCCATCGGCCGGCCGCACAGGTTCATGATCGCGGCACAATTGGCGTGTATGGACGGGTCCTTATCATCAATCAGGGACGCCTTGAGGATTGAATCCCCGGCTTCGGTGATTCGTCCCGTATTCAGATCAATCATCGCCATCAGATACCAGGCCCGGGCATTCTGCGGGTCCAATGACTGGGCTTCCTTCAATGCCGCGACAGCAGCGGCGGTATTACCCTCGTCCAGACGGGTTTCGGCCGCACGTACCCGGGCTTTAGCCATATTAACCGCTTTGGCGGTGCTCGGACCGGCGCCGGCCTCTCCAAGGCTTTCCAGTCGGCGTCGTTCGCGGCGGTTCATATACTGCTCCCTTTCCGGAATAGGGCGGCGCAACGGTTCGAACACGTCAACGCCAGATTGTCTTTAGCCCACGAAATGCTTAAAACCAACGTCAACACATCCTCTGCTGCATAGAACGGGAAAAGCATGCCAGACACAACAACACAAACCACCGCACGCGGCATGGAAACGGCGCGTCTTCTGCTCGATATCAAAGCCGTCAATTTCCGCCCGCAGGAACCCTACATGTTGACTGCAGGCTGGGCGAGCCCTGTCTATATCGATTGCCGCTGGGTGATTTCATTCCTCGATGCACGGCGCCGCATTATCGACATGGGGGCGGAAATGCTGTCCGAGAACACCGATATGACCAGCGTCGATATGCTGGCCGGCGGTGAAACGGCCGGTATTCCCTACTCATCATGGCTTTCCGAGAAACTTTCAAAGCCGATGCTGTATGTCCGTAAGAAACCCAAGGGGTTCGGTCGAAACGCACAGATCGAGGGCTCAATGGCCGAAGGCGCCAAAGTGATTCTGGTCGAAGACCTTGCCACCGACGGCGGATCGAAAATCAACTTCGTCGAGGCACTTCGCGGCGCCGGCGCTGTGGTTGAGGACATATTCGTTGTGTTTTTCTACGGCGCATTCCCGGGAGCGGATGAGACTTTCGAGAATATGGGCGTGAAACTGCACTATCTGGCAACGTGGCAGGATGTCCTTGAAGAAGCGACACGAGGTGGTGATTTCCCTCAGGAAACACTCGACGGTGTGAGAGCATTTCTGGATGATCCGATCGGATGGTCGGCGGCACATGGCGGTCGCGACGCAGTGTAACAGCGACCGGTCTCAGCCCAGTTCGTCGAGATAGTCCAGCACGGCCTGACCGACACCATAATCGAACAGGTCGGTATGGCCGCCCCCGTCGATCCACATCGCTTTCTTTGGCTCTTTAGCGGCAGCATAAAGCTCGCGCCCGAACTGCTGTGGCAACACCTTGTCGTTATCGCCGTGTATGACCAACAGAGGGGCAGAAATCTGTGTGATCTTCGACAGGTTGTCGTATCGGTCCCGGACAAGCCAGCGGGCCGGAACATAGGGGTGACGGAATTGAGCTGCAGCCCCCATTGAGGTGAAAGGCGCCTCCAGGATCAGGTTGCGGACCGGCGTTCCGGACCGGGCCAGCTCATAAGCCATATTCGTAGCGACGCCGGAACCGAGGGATTCCCCGTAAAACACCATGTCGGCAGGGTCTACTCCTTCACGTTTCAACTGTTCGATCGCGGCGCGCGCATCGGCGTACAGACCTTGCTCGGTCGGACTGCCCGCGTTGCTGCCGAAGCCCCTGTATCCCGTCAGCCAGACACCATAACCAGCTGCATGCCAGGGGGCCGCCTTGAAATCCCGATCCGCGATGGTGCCGGCATTGCCATGGAAGAATACGATGACCGGCATGCCTTCCTTTCCAGGCAGATACCAGGATTGCACGTCGATGCCGGGTTCACTTTGCAGGTGGTGAATCTGCGCATGAGCCAGCTGTGTATCCGACGGCGGAACAAGGTCGGCATCCGTGTGATACATCAGGTTTCGCTGAAACACATATAGCGAAACAATCACCAGCGCATACGCACCGACAGCCGTCAGCAAGACCTGCTGCATCTTACGACAGATCCTTGAAAGAACTTGTAAAACAGCTATTGGCCATCGTTGAATAAATACGTCGGAAAGGGCTGACTTTTTGCCGTCGTCGAGACGTCGGCCGCGCCGATATTACCGAATGCATAACCGGCACCGGCCGGTTTCGGCGCGGCAAAGGCCGGTTGGGGTAAAATCGATTGTACGGCTGAGGATGAGCCGGGTTGCGTGGAACGCCCGGCTACGGCATTTTCACAACTGAAAACGGCTGCATTTGGTGTCATCATGGGACAGATATTGTAAGTCTGTTCGACAAACACGATCCTCAGGTTGCCCTTCGAACATTCAGCTGCGGCCAATTGCCTGATTGTCTGTGGCGTTGATTCCGACTTCGCGTAACAGACCGTTACTTCTGAGCCTTCGATTATTTCCGGACCATCCGGATAGGTTGCAAGCTCCCGATTAATGGTAGATGGGCTGTGAATATAGGCTTCCCCGCCTGAGCAGGCGGCAAGTCCGGACAGCATCAGAGCCAGAAATGACAGGCGCGTGAACTTATTCATAACCTTCTATACCCCGACGTCATTCCGGAAACAATAAAAGCACGTGTCTGATGCTCCAAAACCGTGCGTTTTCCGTATCTTATGATTAAGGTTCGGCAGTTTCCGAGGAGATTTTGATGTCTGATCCAATCCTGATAGCCATGACCGGTGCATCCGGTGCCATTTACGGCATCGAAACACTGCGTCTTTTACGCGAGATCGGCCATCCGGCGCATCTGATTTTGTCGGAAGTCGCGCGGCGAACCATCGAGATCGAAACCGATTACAGCATCGACGAGGTCAAGGCGATGGCCGAAATCGTGCATTCCAACAAAGATCAGGCCGCCTGTGTTTCAAGCGGGTCCTACAGAACATGCGGCATGCTGATTGCACCGTGTTCCATCAAGACGCTTTCAGGCATAGCCAACTGTTATGCCGACAACCTGATCATCCGGGCTGCGGATGTCTGCCTGAAAGAACGCCGAAGGCTTGTCCTGATGGTCCGCGAAACCCCCTTCCACGCCGGACATATCGACCTCATGCGGCGTGCCACCGAAGCCGGAGCCATTATATTTCCGCCAATGCCGGCATTCTATGCCCGGCCCAAAAGCATTGAAGAGCTTGTCCGACAGAGCGTCGGCCGTGCACTTGACCTGTTTGATATCGAGCATGAGGAAATTCAACGCTGGATGGGGCCGAGCGGCACGTAAGAAGTACCCTTACAGCACGGCACCCTTGTCCACCATGGCAGTGAACGCTTCAGCGCTCAGCGGTTCACTGATCAGAAATCCCTGCACTTCGTCGCAGTCCCGCCAGCGCAGGAAATCGAGTTGATCTTCCGTCTCGACCCCTTCCGCGACGACGTTCATATCCAGACAGTGTCCGACCGCAATGACCGCGGAAGCCAATCCGCCACCGCCGCCATCCGGATTAACGATATCGCTGACAAAGGTGGTATCGATCTTGATCCCGTCGAGTGGAAAATTCCTGAGATAACTGAGTGATGCATACCCGGTGCCGAAATCATCCGCCGTCAGGTGGACTCCCAGACTGCGGATTTCCCTGAGCGAGCGGATCACGTCTTCAGCGCCTTCCATGACTGCACTTTCGGTGATTTCCAGTTCAAGCGAGTCCGGTTCAATCCCGGAATCCCTGATGATCCCCATCAGGTCATCATAAAACGAAGGCCGGGCTATTTCGCGGGCCGAAACGTTGACCGCGATGCGCAGAAACGGCATGCCGCCCTTTTGCCACGCCGCCAGGGTCTCGCAGGCCTGGATGAGCACCAACTGCCCGATCGGATCAATCAGCCCTGCATCTTCTGCCATGGGGATAAATTCACCCGGCATGATGATGCCGGAATCCGGATCCTGCCAACGGATCAGGGCTTCGGCCGCAACGATCTTACCCGAAGCCAGCGAGACTTTCGGCTGATACAAAAGCTGCAGATGCCCGTCATCAATCGCGCGGCGCAGCCTGTTTACTCTGGACCGGCGCTCGCGAATCTCGACACCGGTTTGGTTCGTGTAAAACTGGTAGGTGCCGGTCGCGGTGCTTTTCGCCAGATCGACCGCCGTCTGGGCATGACCGATAAGTTCGTCTGCATCGCTACCGCTTTCCGGTGCAATGGCGATACCGATACTGGCCGTCAACTGGATCGGATGGCGTGCGCCCTTGACCTTGAAGGGCACAGCAATCGCTTCGATCAGTCGCTGGGCAACGGCATTGATCTGCTCATGGCTGCGGATATCAGCTATGGCGACAATGAACATGTCTTCCTGCAACCGGCCGATGATGTTCGACGCCCGCAGGCTTCGCCCCAGCCGTTTTGCCGTCTCAATCAGCACCTGGTCACCGGTGGCCCGTCCGTGATCACGATTGACTGCATCGAACCCGTCAATATCCACACACAGCAGAGTCACCTGCTGCTCACCAATTCTTGCGTTCTGAAGATCCAGTCCGAGACGGCTGATCACCAGTTCCCGGCCAGGCAGGTTCGTCAGGGGATCATAGGCCGATGTTGTACTGTCTATCGGGCCGGCGTTCTGGTCTATCAACCGCACGATTGCCACCCAGCCGCCGATACCCCCGCTGCTGTCGTAGGCCGGGTACAACTGCATACGCGCAGTCCGGCCTGCGAGAACCTCTAATCGGGCTTCCCAGGCACACCCGTCGGCTATGGCGTCATTGATCCGGTCAGATGCTGCATCGGGCAGGACATCCGCCATCCGGTTGCCGATCAGTTTGCTCTGATGCACGTTGAGAATTTGTTCCATCCCGGCATTTACCGAAGTGATGCGTGCGTCGGCATCCAGCGTCGCGCAGGCATCCTCCATAAGATGCAAAAGCGCCGTCATGAAAATAGCGTCCTGTTGCGGATTTTCAGTGGACGGTTTGACGGGTGGCATCATGCCGGATGACCTCTTTTATCGTTTTGCGAGAGGGTAAGGCTTAAATCAGCAAAAACAAGCTAATGCACTCGCCGAATTCCGGAACGTGTGCATAACTCCGCAGCTTTTTACAGGCGCATGCGACTTGAAGAAAGCCGCCTCACGTGCCAGCTTATCCATAAGGAGAATTCAGCATGTCCATCCGTCGACACCATGACATGGGCGGCCTAGATGCCGGTCCCGTCGAAGCCAGCGAGCATGATTTCGCCATGTGGGAAAAGCGTGTCGATGCCATCGTCAAAGTGCTGTCAACGCCGGACCGCAAGCTGCTCTCAACCGATGAACTGCGCCGCGGTATCGAGGAACTCGGCCCCGGTGTCTATGACGAACTCAGCTATTATGAACGCTGGATTTCATCCGCGACCAATCTGCTTCTTGAAAAAGGCGTATTCACGGTCGATGAACTTGGCACCAAGATGACCGAGGTCGAAGCCCGATGGATCCGTGAACGCGAGGATGCATCATGACAACCGGGCGATACCACCCGGGCGACCGGGTCCGTGTCCGGGATGCCTATCCACCGGGCCATGTCCGCACCCCTTATTTCGTCCGCGGTCACCAGGGCGAGGTTCAGGAATACGCCGGCAGTTTCCCCAATCCCGAGGAATTGGCATACGGGCGCGACGGCAAGCCGGAGATCCCGCTCTACAGGGTCTGCTTCCGACAATCCGATGTCTGGGACGGCTATAAAGGTCCGACAGCAGATACCATCGTCATCGATATCTATGAACACTGGCTGGAGCCCGTGCAATGAGCCACGATCACAATCACGAGCATGGACACGATCATGACGATGATCATCCCTACCAGCCGGATATCGAGGATTTTCCGTTTACCGAACGTATGTTGATGACCCAGGCGGTCGCCGAGTTGATTGTCGAAAAAGGCATTGTCACCGCCGATGAATTGCGCCGTCAGATCGAACTGATGGATAGCCGCGAACCGGGCCTGGGGGCAAAACTTGTGGCCAGGACATGGGTCGACCCCTCCTACAAGGAACGCGTGCTGAACGACGTCGGCAGCGCCGCTGCGGAAATCGGTATCGACATCGGTGATATCCCGATCAAGGCCATCGAAAACACGGACAAGGTCCACAATGTCGTCGTCTGCACTTTGTGTTCCTGTTACCCGCGCATGCTGATCGGCCTGCCGCCGGACTGGTACAAGTCCCGCGCCTACCGAAGCCGCACCGTCAAGGAACCGCGAAAAGTGCTCGAAGAGTTCGGCACACATATCCCGGATGAGGTCGAAGTCAGGGTACATGACTCGACCGCCGATCTCCGCTATATCGTGCTGCCGTCCCGCCCTGCAGGCACCGAGGGTTGGGATGAGGAAAAACTCGCAAGCCTGATCACCCGCGACAGCATGGTCGGCGTGACGACCGCCAAGTCGCCAGACGTTTCTTGAACGCGCTCATATAAGCGCAAAACCAACAAGAGGACCTGATGCCCAACAAGCCTGAATTCCAGTGGGAAGACCCGTTCCTGTTCGAAACCCAATTGAGCGAAGAAGAACGTATGGTTCGTGATACGGCACGCGATTACGCTCAGGACAAGCTCATGCCGCGCGTGCTCGAAGCTTACCGGAACGAACACTTCGATACGGAAATCATGAAGGAATTCGGCGAACTGGGTCTGCTTGGCCCGACGATCCCGGAAGAATACGGTGGCGCCGGCGTGAGCAATGTCTGTTACGGGCTTATTGCCCGGGAAGTGGAGCGTGTCGACAGCGGATACCGCTCTGCACTCAGCGTTCAGTCGTCGCTGGTCATGCACCCGATCAATGCCTATGGCAGCGAAGAACAGAAACGGAAATATTTGCCGAAACTGGCTACAGGTGAACTGATCGGCTGCTTTGGCCTGACCGAGCCTGATTTCGGTTCCGATCCGGGTGGCATGAAAACCCGCGCCGAGAAGATCGACGGCGGCTACAAGTTGAGCGGCTCCAAGATGTGGATCTCAAATGCCCCCGTCGCGGATGTGTTCATTATCTGGGCCAAGCTTGACGACAAGATCCGCGGGTTCATCCTGGAAAAAGGCATGAAAGGCCTTTCCACCAACAAGATCGAAGGCAAACTGTCGCTTCGAGCTTCAATCACCGGTGATATTTCAATGGATGGCGTCGAAGTCAGTGAAGATGCGTTGCTGCCGAATATATCCGGTCTTTCCGGCCCGTTCGGATGCCTCAACAAGGCACGCTTCGGGATCGCCTGGGGTGCGCTTGGGGCCGCAGAATTCTGCTGGCATGCTGCACGCGCTTACACGCTTGAACGCAAACAGTTCGGACGTCCACTTGCGAATAACCAGTTGATCCAGAAAAAGCTCGCCGACATGCAGACGGAAATCACTCTCGGTCTGCAAGCCGTCCTGCGCGTCGGGCGCCTCCTTGATGAAGACAATTGCCCGCCAGAGAACATTTCGATGATCAAGCGTAACTCGACCGGCAAGGCACTCGACATCGCACGCATGTCCCGTGACATGCATGGTGGCAACGGGATCGCTGACGAGTATCATGTCATGCGGCATATGCTGAACCTTGAAACGGTCAACACATACGAAGGAACGCACGACATTCATGCACTTATCCTGGGTCGTGCACAGACCGGACTGCAGGCCTTCACCGGCTGACAATATTCAGTCCGGACAACCCACGGGATAGAGAGCGGCGTATGGGGACCCAGATGCAACTCGATGTCATATTCGATACGGTCTGTCCGTGGTGTTATATCGGCAAGCGTCGGCTTGAGCGGGCCCTCTCGCTCAGGCCGAATGCCAATGTCCAGATCAGATGGCGCCCGTTCATGCTCAATCCGGACATGCCTGCAGCCGGCATTGATCGTACCGCCTATCTAATCAAGAAATTCGGCAGCGAAACCAGGGTTCGCCGGGTATATGGCGCGATCGGTGAAGCCGGCCATTCGGTCGAGATCGCCTTTGCATTCGATCGCATACAACGCACCCCGAATTCCGTTTCCTCACATCGTCTGATTCGCCACGCAGCCCGTTCCATCAATGTCTCGCCGCTGGTCGAGCGTCTGTTCGAAGCCTACTTCATCAATGGTGTGGATATCGGGGACACAGACACGTTGGTTGATATCGGGGTTTCGTTTGGTCTTCAGGCGGATCAGTTGAGGCGCTACCTTGAAAGCGAAACCGATATCGCCGAAATTTACGAAGAAAACGCCCGGGCCCACAGGCTGGGCATCAATGGTGTGCCCGCCTTCGCTTTCGAGGGCAACATGGTGATATCGGGTGCTCAGGAACCGGAAGTGCTGGTCAGGGTACTG
Source organism: Rhodospirillales bacterium (assembly GCA_040218645.1). Taxonomy (GTDB): domain Bacteria; phylum Pseudomonadota; class Alphaproteobacteria; order Rhodospirillales; family Casp-alpha2; genus UBA4479. Next base: position 91,508 of record JAVJQZ010000002.1, on the reverse strand, counting down.
GATGCAGCCAAGGCCGGGCTTGATGTTGAGTTGCGTCTTAATGATCCAATGAGCGAGCCCCTCAATGAACCAATCAGCGAGACGGACGTTCTGATTGGCAGGGGCGGTCAGTGACCAGCGCACTTCACCAACTCACGATGAGTTACGTGCCGGAACAGGACCGCATCCTGTTTCGTCTGTCCACGAAAGACAAAAAGGAATACCGGCTGTTTCTTACACGCCGGTTCGTTCAGGTTTTGTGGGGGGCGCTCAAACAGAGCTTTGAGAAGGATCAGGAACTCGCCAAATACGTCGACAAGGGCGTGCAGGATGCCGTGCTCGGCATGAAGCATCAGGAAGCCCTGCAAAGTACGGACTTCGATACGCCTGCTGTTTCAGATGCCGTCGATACAACCTCGAACAGTGGCCCGCTGCTTGTTGTCGGCGGAAAGATTCATCCGGGTGAAAAGATCACCGGCGTTTCCTTCAAGACGATCGACGGTTCGGATATCCGCTTCAATCTGAATGAACAACTGATGCATGCCTTCTGTCATCTGATCGTCACGACATCCCTGAAAGCGGACTGGAAATTGAATCTGTCGCTCGGCGAGGGCAGCAATGTCGTCGTGCCAGCCGGCGAGTCCGTGGTGCACTGAGCGAGTTTTCTCGCTTACTGACTTTCCCATCCCTTCCGTGCCGATCCGATCCGTGAAATAAAAATTCAGCTTTCGTTCAAACACGACACAATAGCCTGCGTCGATGCGTCGATATGACGGCGCAGGAAAGCCGCAGCCTGCTCACCCTTTCCTGCCTTCATCAGTTGCAGCAGCTTGCGGTGGTCATCCAGGGACGCCGGGGCATGGTCCGTGTGTTTCCACATATACCCAAGATATTGCACATATCGGGCACGCAGACGCTGCACCACATCCAGCGTAATCGGATGTCCTGCCGGATTGTATATCGCCAGATGGAAAGCATCGTCAGCAGCGAGTTTGTCTACGATGGTCGCCGCAGATGCCGTTGCCGTGATCGCAGCCATGGCGGCGTCTTCGTCGGATCTTGTGAAATGGCCGGCAGCCCGCATCACAAGATCGGTTTCGATCAATATCCGAAGTGATGCTATTTCCTGCGCATGCGACTTACGGAGCTCGGCAACGCGCACGCCACGGTTCGTGTGATATTCGACCAGTTCTTCAGACGCCAATTGGCCAAGTGCTTCGCGTACCGGCGCCTGACTGACTCCGTAGCGAGTTGCGAGGTGACTTTGACGGATCGGGGTCCCCGGTGCCAACTCGGCAGAGACGATCTCCCCGCGTAACCGGTCAGCAATGTGCTCGGCGATAGTCCGCACTGGCGGATGCGCGTTTTCAACAGCAGCAGTTTTGGTACGCGACACAGGCTTGACTCCACCTCAAGGAATCACAATATTATCGATTATCGATAATATATCAAGAGGACAGCACGATGAAGGCCGCCGATTATGATGCTATTACATTTGATGTTTACGGGACACTGATTGATTGGGAACCGAGCATTCTTGATATGCTGGAAGCCTGGGCTACCCGAAACGGCGTCAATACCAGCCGGACCGATCTTCTGAATGCATTTGACCGTGCCCGTGCACACTATCAGACACTTACTCCCTGCCGTGATTATCCTCGCGTCCTACGTTCATCGTTTGCTTATATCGCCGATGAATACGGCATTCAGCCTGAACCCGGCGAGCAGCAGACCTTCGGGAAATCCGTCGGCGAGTGGCCCGCCTATATGGACAGCAACACTGCCCTCGCCCGCCTCAAGGAAAAATATATCCTGGGAGCGTTCACCAACATGGACGACGCCTCATTTGCGAAATCTCATGCCCGGCTAAATAACTGCTTTGACATCATCGTCACGGCCGAGCGAGCCCAGGCCTATAAACCTTCTCTCCGCCATTTCATTCTGGGCCTGACCGACCTGGCGGCACGCAATATCCCGCCGCATCGCGTATTGCATGTCGCGCAAAGCCTGCGGGCGGACGTGCGTCCCGCGAACCTGCTGGGTCAGGATGTGGTGTGGATCAATCGTAAAGGACGCGGTCTCGGGCACACTGGGTTCGGTGCCGAGCTTGCCGTGCCGATGGCGGAATTCAACAGCATGGAAGCGTTTGTTAAGGCATTTATGGGGTAAACTACCCCCCGTTGACCTTGGCCAGTTCACCGGCAAGGTACTCCAGTCCCTTCATGCGTTCTTTCGGCGTATCCCACGCGCGGGAAAAAACCAGTTTGTGATCGGGGCGGAGCTTTGCCGTCCCCTTCTGTGCCGTCAGCCATTCGACCAGCTTCGCGGGGTCGGCAACCTGATCATTCAGGAACTGCACCACGGCGCCCTTGGGGCCTGCATCGAGCTTTGAAATCCCGGCACGGCGGCAAAGCTGCTTGATCTTCACCACTTCAAGCAGGTTTTCCGCTTCCGACGGGATCGGACCAAACCGGTCAATCATTTCGGCGGCCGTCTGTTCGATTTCATCCGCATCCTTGAGCCATGCAATCCGCCGATACAGGCCCATGCGTACCGTCAGGTCGGACACATACCAATCCGGGATCAACACCGGCATGCCGAGCGCCACCTGCGGCGACCATTCGGCATCGTTATCGGCATTCAGACCACGCGCATCGGCGACGGCTTCTTCGAGCATCTGCTGATAAAGCTCAATCCCGACTTCGCGAATGTGCCCGGACTGCTCGTCACCCAGCAGATTGCCCGCACCACGAATGTCGAGGTCGTGGCTCGCCAATGTAAACCCGGCACCAAGGCTGTCCAGGGTCTGCATGACCTCCAGTCGTTTCTCCGCCGTCTTCGTGAGCATCTGTCCCGGTGGTAACGTCAAATAGGCATAGGCACGCGTTTTCGAACGTCCGACCCGACCCCTGAGCTGATAAAGCTGTGCCAGACCGAACATGTCTGCACGGTGAATGATGATGGTGTTCACCGCCGGCAAATCCAGACCGCTTTCGATGATGTTTGTCGACAACAGGACATCGAATGCACCGTCATAAAAACGCGAAATCGTATCTTCGATCATGGCGACGGGCATCTGTCCGTGCACCATCGTCATCTTCACTTCCGGGACAAGCACACGCAGACGGTCAGCGACTTTTTCCAGATCGTTGATGCGCGGACACACATAGAACGTCTGTCCGCCGCGGTACTGTTCACGCAGGATCGCTTCCCGGATGATCACAGGATCGAACGGCAGAACGAATGTCCGCACCGCCAGCCGGTCCACGGGCGGCGTTGCAATAAGGCTCATTTCACGGATCCCCGTCAGCGCCATCTGTAGGGTCCGAGGGATCGGTGTTGCAGTGAGTGTCACCACATGAACGTCTGCGCGGATAGCCTTGAGCTTTTCCTTATGCGCGACCCCGAAATGCTGCTCCTCGTCGACAATCAGCAATCCGAGATCACGGAAGCCCACATCCTTGGCCAGCAGCGCATGCGTGCCGATGACGATATCGACATCCCCCTTCTTCATGCCTTCCTTGGTTTCTGCCATTTCCTTCTGGGTCACCATCCGCGATAGCTGCCGGACCCGAACAGGGAAGCCACGGAACCGCTCGGCAAAGGTCAAATAATGCTGACGGCACAGCAACGTGGTCGGCACGACGACGGCGACCTGTTTGCCTTCCATGGCAACGGCAAAGGCGGCACGCAGCGCCACTTCCGTCTTGCCAAAGCCGACATCGCCGCACACCAGTCGATCCGTCGGGCGGCCTTTCTGCAGGTCGCCGAGAATGTCTGAAATCGCTTCAAGCTGATCCTCAGTCTCGTTAAATGGAAAACGCGCTGCAAATTCTTCGTAGGCACCTTCTGGCGCAACAAACCGCGGCGCGGTTTTGAGTTCCCGCGCCGCAGCGATCTTGATCAGTTCGTCCGCCATCTCGCGGACCCGTTCCTTCATCTTTGCGCGTCGTGCCTGCCAGGCGGCACCGCCCAGACGATCAAGCTGCACGCCGGCATCTTCAGAGCCATATCGCGTCAGCAGGTCCACATTCTCGACCGGCAGGAACAGTTTCGAATCACCGGCATACTTGAGTTGCAAGCAGTCGTGGGGTGCGCCGCCGACCTCGATCGTCTCAAGGTCCATGAACTGACCGATGCCGTGATCCACATGGACCACCAGATCGCCCGGCACCAGCGATGATACCTCGGCAATGAAATTCTCCGGCCGGATACGGCGGCGCCCGGGCCGGGCCATGCGTTCACCCAGCATGTCACTTTCGGTGATGACGGCAAGATCGAGATAATTGAAACCGCGATCAAGGCCGATCACACCTGTGACAAGCTCGCCGGGTTTGGCGTCGTCCTGATTTGTGGTTCGCAACGCAGATGAACCGTGTTCAACCAAAAGGCCTTTCAGGCGTTCCTGTGAGCCCTCACTGAAACACGCAATGACGACGCGTTTTCCGGCAGTTATATGTTTCCGAATATCGCCAACCACTGCCTCGTAAACATTTGCGTTTGGATCGATCCGGACTTCCGCGTAATCACGCGCCACACTGGCACCAAGATCAATGCCACCGGTTTCATAGGGCGACAGATCGCAGACGGTCCGCCCCTTGAACCCGGCCACCAGTGTATCCGCATCCACAAACAACGTATCGGGATGCACCGGCCGGTACGGCACGCCGCTATCAGCATCTGAAATCGTCTGGCGGGCGGTGAAATATTCGGCGATAAGATCGCGGCGCGCCTGCATCGCCGGTTCAGCCTGATGATCGAGCAGCACGGTCGCCCCCGGCAGATAATCAAACAAGGTTTCCAGCTTGTCGTGAAACAGCGGCAGCCAGTGCTCGAACCCCTGATGGCGGCGGCCTTCGCTGATCGCTTCGTAAAGCGGGTCATCCGAACCAGAGGTCTGAAAAAGTTCCCGGTAATTGGTGCGAAAGCGCGAAATCGCATCCGCATCCAGCGGCGCTTCGCTGACCGGTGTCAGGGTAACGGAGGATACTTCCCCTGTGGATCGCTGTGTCGCAGGATCAAAACTGCGCAGCGTATCCAGCTCGTCACCGAAGAAATCAAGGCGGATCGGCCCCCCTGCACCGGCCGGATAGATATCCACGATCCCGCCACGGACAGCATATTCGCCGGGTTCGGTGACTGTTTCGATGCGGTTGAAACCGAAACGCTCCAGCTCACGCACCAGTTCATCCGGTGCGATCCGGGTACCTGATTTCAGTTCCTTCCCTGCCCCTTCCAGAAATGCCCTGGGCGGCACTTTCTGGAGCAGGGCCGAGACGGTCGTGAAGATCAACCGTCCGCCACGCGTCGGCTCAATCAGCCGTCCCAGTGCCGCCAGTCTGCGCCCGACCAATGACCGCCGGGGAGATACACGGTCGTAAGGCAAACAGTCCCACGCCGGCAATTCAATGACATCCGTCCCGGGCGCAAAAAATCCGGCAATCGCAGCCCGGCGGGCCATGCCTGCATCGTCTCTTAGGACAAACAGGACATCGCGGCCTTCTGCGGTCAGTTCCGCCGCAAGAAGAACGTCCGCACCTTCAGGCGCACCGCCGACATCGTATCTGCCGGGTGCGCCGATTTTCTCAAGATTGTTACTCACGACGTGCCGTTGAATTCTTTGATCATCTGCAGGAGCGGGCTATCGACCATGGCCGGCGTCGGCTCACGTCCCGTCACCCAGTTATAGAGATCGTTATCGGAATGATTCATCAAATTCTCGAACATATCCGTTTCGCTTTCGCTCAGGTCCGCCAGCCTGGCCAGGGCGAACCTGCCCAGCAGAACGTCATTTTCCTTCATCCCGCAATGGGTTGCGCGGTAAATCAGGCGTTTGCGGCGTGCGTCCACGACCTCTGTCCTTTTCCATGATTGCCAGGGAGCCTAGGATACTGAACATGGATATAACCCCTCGTTCGGCAATTGTCAGGGCCAGAAACGAGATCAGATGCAAGAACGATGCGGCCAGAAAACCTTTTTCCCCTGTTTAAGTCCGTGACGTCACTGAAAGGCGTCGGTGCGCGTACGGCCGAGCTGATCGAAAAGGTTGCAGGCCCGCACATCGTCGACCTTTTATGGCACCTGCCGACGGACATCATTGACCGCCGCTATACACCCAAAATCGCCGAAGCGCGGCCCGACAGCATCGCCACCATCACGCTCAGGATCACCAAACACTATCCGCCGCACAACAAGCGCTCGCCTTACAAGATTGTCGGTATGGATGATACCGGCGCGATGAACCTCGTCTTTTTCCGTGCCCGCCCCGATTACCTCATGAAGACCTTGCCGGAAAATGAGACCCGGGTGGTCTCCGGCAGGGTCGAGAAATTCGGCGATGCGTTGCAGATGACACACCCCGATCACATCGTCACCGCTGGTGAAATCGAAACACTGAGCAAGGTCGAACCGGTATATCCCTTGACTGCCGGGCTTTCATTGAAAGTGCTGGGAAAAGTGATGACGGCAGCACTTGAGGTCCCTGAAGTTCTGCCGGAATGGCTCGACAAGCCGCTTGTCGAGCGCGAGAAATGGCCGACATGGCGCAACGCAGTCTTAAAGGTACATGCCCCTGAAAGCGAAAGCGATCTGGTCCAGGAGACCCCACCGCGCCGCCGCCTTGCGTATGATGAATTGCTGTCGAACCAATTGGCCCTGGCCCTGGTCCGGGCGCATATGAAACGCACCAGAGGCCTGTCCCTCAAGGGGGACGGCAGTCTGCGCCGGAAAGTCCTGAACGCCCTGCCTTTCACCCTTACCGGGTCGCAGGAACTGGCCATTCAGGAAATCGATGCCGATCTTGCCGCCGAGCACCGCATGCTCCGGCTGCTGCAGGGTGATGTCGGATCGGGAAAAACCGTTGTTGCGCTGATGGCCATGCTGAGCGCCGTTGAAGCCGGTGGTCAGGCTGTCCTGATGGCGCCGACGGAAATCCTCGCCCGCCAGCACCATGCAACACTCAGCAGCATGGCCGAGGCCGCCGGACTGCAGCCGTTGTTATTGACCGGGCGCGAGCGCGGTAAAAATCGTGAAGGCCTTCTCGAAAAGCTGAATTCAGGGGCAGCACGCCTTGCCGTCGGCACCCATGCGCTTTTTCAGGATGATGTCGCCTATTACGATCTTCGCGTTGCCGTCATCGATGAGCAGCATCGTTTTGGTGTGCATCAGCGCCTGACGCTTGCCTCCAAGGGTCGTGCCGTCGATGTGCTGGTGATGACGGCAACCCCTATCCCCCGCACTTTAATGCTGACAGCTTATGGTGACATGGATGTGTCGCGCCTGATGGAGAAGCCTGCGGGGCGAAAACCGATCCAGACAGTGCTGATCTCTCAGGATCGTCTGGACGAGGTTGTATCGGCCGTCAGGCGGGCCCGCGAAACCGGTGCCCGTGTCTATTGGGTCTGCCCGCTGATCGAGGAAAGTGAAACCTCGGACATGGCTGCCGCCGAGGCCCGCTATGACCATTTGAAATCCATCTTTGGTGATCGTGTCGGGCTGGTTCACGGCCGCCTCAAAGGGGCTGAAAAAGATGCCGTCATGGCGGCATTCAAGGATGGTGGCATCGATATTCTGGTTGCCACCACGGTGATCGAGGTCGGCGTCGATGTACCGGAAGCGACCGTCATGGTGATCGAACATGCGGAACGCTTCGGCCTTGCGCAGCTACACCAGCTCAGGGGCCGTATCGGGCGAGGCGCCGATAAATCCACATGCCTGTTGCTGCATGCCGGTCATCTCGGCGAAACCGCGAAAGCGCGTCTCAAGACCATGCGCGAAACCGACGACGGCTTTGTCATTGCCGAGAAAGACCTGGAACTGAGAGGTGCCGGCGAACTGCTCGGTACGCGTCAGAGCGGGCTGCCCGAATTTCGTCTTGCGGATATCGCCGTCCATGGTGATCTGTTACAGATTGCCCGCGATGATGCCGAATTGATCCTCAGAAACGACCCTGAACTGGAAAGCGAACGCGGTCAGGCGCTACGACAGTTGCTCTACCTGTTCGAAAGGGATGCGGCGATCCGATATCTGCGCTCCGGGTAAAGGGGACTCAGACTTTGTCGTCGTCAGGCTTGTCGGATGACCTGGCGTTTTCCAGTTGCTGGTTTGGCCTGGAATCCTTGGGAACAAGCACCGGTGTGCCGCCCTTTTCCCGCAGGACATCAACATCTTCGTATGTCTGTGCAGAAACGACAGGCGTATTGCGTTCGGATTCCGGACGTTCATCCGGCGGCGTCACAATCCCGCCGGAAATCACCATCTTGATTGCATCTTCAACCGTCATGCTCAGATGAACGATATCCTTTTTCGGAACGAACAATAGAAAACCGGATGTCGGGTTCGGTGTCGTCGGCAGAAAGACATTGATGCATTCTTCTTCTGTCAGGTTCTGCACTTCGCCTTTGGTTATGCCGGTCAAGAAGCCGATGGCCCAGATTCCTCGTCGCGGGTATTCGATCAGAACGGCTTCGCGAAATGCGTTGGACTGCTGTGCAAGAACCGTTTCGAGAATTTGCTTCACTGCAGAATAGACATTCCGGATCACCGGCATCTGGCTCAGGATACGTTCCGAAATGCGCATCCACAGACGCCCAAAGAAACCGGCCGTGAGTGCACCCACCAGCATCAGACCGACAATGAGAACCAGAAGCCCCAGACCGGGCACAGCGAACGGCAAATAGGTCTCGGGGTTATATTTCGCAGGAATCAGCGGATTGATCTTGCTGTCGACAAACGTCACGAACAGCCAGGCCAGATAGAACGTGATGAAAATCGGCGCCGTCACAAGAATGCCCGCAAACAGATACGCCCTGAAGCGCTGAGACATGCTCATGCGCGGCCGCGCCGAAGACGTCCCATCCGATTGCTTCGTATTCTGTTCCGGTTCTGCCGGTGTCATGTATCAATTCCTTCAGCGGATCCCGAATGAGGCCATGTCAGGAATATATGGTACCTATCACAGGCCGTCTGCAAGCAGCGTTTCAGATGCTGCCGGCAATGATTTTCAAAATTCAGCGGAAATATCAATTACTTGTTACGAACAGTTTCGACAAGAATCCGGAGCAAAGCTCGTATGAATGGATCGGTATTCTTGAGCTTCTGCTGGTACATGATTTTGGTGATCGTCACAATGGTGGCGCCGCCCTTTACTTTCGCCGTCGCCATACGCGGCTGATCATCAATCAGCGCCATTTCGCCGAAAATACCGCCGACACCGATGGTCGCGAGTTCCTTTTCAGTCCCATCGACTATTCGTGATATGACGACTTCACCGCCCTGTACGATATAGGCACTGCTACCCTGTTCTCCTTCACGGAAAACCGTATCGCCGTTTTTTAAACTGCGACGTTCTAGGATATCCGGCACACCAACCCCCGCTGTGCTTATCGACGTTTTCAATACCGATTAAGACTGTATCTTAACGATATTACCAATTTTTGTAATCGAAGAAACACCGGAGCCGATATGACGCAGAACACAGGCCGTGAATTTCCACCAAGGCCCATCGTCGGGGTCGGTGTGGTCATCGTCGGTGAAAAAGGCGTGGTCCTGATCAAACGCGGCAAACCGCCCCGTGCCGGCAGTTGGAGCCTACCTGGTGGTGCGCAGAAATTGGGTGAAACCGTCCATGCCGCCGCCTTGAGAGAAATTGAGGAGGAAACGGGACTTGAGGCAACGATCGGCGGCCTGGTTGACGTCGTCGATTCAATTACACCGGCACCGGACGGACGGATTGAGTACCATTATACGCTGGTCGATGTCTGGGCTACTGTGGATCAGGATGCTGAACCAAGGTTCGGCGGCGATGCAGCCGATGCCTGCTGGGTCGGGATGGACAAACTGGCAGACCTGAACCTCTGGTCGGAAACCCGCCGGATAATTGAAATGGCGCATGCAATGTGGCGGGAATCCCGGCCTACATAATTTCATGCGTCCGGATACTATTTTATCCGGTTATACCCACTCCCCGCTTAGCGTTCGCGGAATGCCGTTGAGACCGAGCTATACACAGGTTTCAGCAGATATTCGAACAGCGTCTTCTTGCCGGTCTTGATGTCCGCCTGAACCGTCATGCCCGGCATGACCCGATTCTGTGACGGATCATGACCGACAAAGTTACGGTCCAGTTCAATGATCCCTTTGTAATATGGCTCGCCCTGCTCATCCAGGAAGGTCGACGCCGAAACGTCCTTAAGCTCACCGGAAATACCGCCGAACCGTGCAAAGTCATATGTCGTCACTTTGACCGTCACAGGCTGACCGATACGCACATGACCGACGTCGCGCGGTTTGATCTTGGCTTCCACCACCAGTTCCTTATCCAGCGGGACAATTTCAGTGATGATTTCACCGGGCGGTATTACGCCGCCCACGGTATGGATATTCAGGCCTTTGACGATACCGCGGACAGGTGCCGTGATTTTCAATCGACGCACACGATCACGCGCCTGCACCAGCGCTTCTTCGACCTGAATAAGTTCGTTGGCACTTTCGCTCAACTCAGCCAATGCCTGTTCCCGAAACTCCGTTTCGATTTCATCCAACCGGCTTTGCGATTCCTTGATCGCTTCCGTTGCCCGTTCCCGTTCGGAAATCAGATCAGAAAGCTCTCCTCTGGCCGTGTTCATGGACCGCTTGGCATCCAGATAGGAAATCTTGGAAGTAAGACCTTCCTTGTAAAGCTTCTCTCGGACCTCAAGCTCTTCTGCGAAAATATCGGCCGTACGGGTCAGTGTCTGCTCACGTTCATCCAATGCCTGCAGGTCGGAACGGCGCTGTTCGATCTGTTTGCGGATCGTTTCCTGGCGGCTGAAAAAGGCTTCCAGTGACCCTTCGTAAATGCGTTGCTGATCCTGGAGCATGTTCGGATAACGGGTGCCGACCTTTGACCAGTCTGGAACACCGCCGATACCCAGTGCACGTAAGCGTTCCGAGCGGATTTCAAGCCCCGCCTGCCTTGCTGCAAGCTTCTGCAGTTCCGTCACCGCAGCCGTTTCATCAAGGGTTATCAGGACCTGCCCTTTTTCGACAAGCTGACCTTCTTCGAGAAGTATCTGTTTGACGATACCGCCTTCGAGGTGCTGCAGAGCCTGAACCTGGCCAGATGGAATGACCTCACCCGACGTGACCGCGACTTCATCAACATTGGTCACCATGGACCACCCCAGAAACAGCATGATCACGATGCAGATCGTCAGCATGGCCCCCCGGATCAGGCCGGAACTACCGCCTTCTTCGAGGATGACCGATTGTGCGAGGAACCGTGTCTGACGGTCGCCACGGCGAATTTTCTTACGCCGGTCCTTATCCGCTGTGTCCGGATGATCGGCGTAGTTCTGTTCTGTAATCTGCGAACCATCAGCCATCACACAAAGTCCTTCGGCATCTGTTTGAGCACTTCACCAGCGGGCCCGAAGGCACGCACGTTACCGTACTCAAGCCATAAAATTTTATCGGCAAGCCGCAAGTGGCTCGGACGGTGTGTCACCATCAGGATAGTCGTTTCACCGCGCATGCGCTCTACATTCTTCATGAACACCTGATCGCTGGCGAAGTCCAGACCGTTGCCCGGCTCATCAAAAAGCATGATCGGTGACCGCTTGAGATAGCCCCGTGCCAGATTCAGCCGCTGCAGTAGACTTGTCGGCATCTGCCCGGAACTGGAATCCCCGATACGAACCTCGAAGCCATCGCGTTTCCATTTCCCGGACCCCTGTGACAGGCCGAGGACTTCATCAAGCACGCCCGCCATGTCGCAGGCCCGATACATGTCTTCGTCCGTCGCCGTCGGGTTGGCCAGGCGCAGGTTCTGCGCAATCGTACCATAGAAGAACTGCACCGTCTGCGGGACATAGGCCACGGCATGACGCAGTTCGACAGTATCCATCTGCCGGATGTCCATATTATCTATGCGTATAGAACCGGCCTGCGGCGCATACATTGCAGCCAAAAGTTTGAGAACCGTTGATTTGCCGGAGCCGTTCCCACCGACGATGCACAGCACTTCGCCGGGTTCAAGGTCGAAACTGACCCCGACCAGGGCAGGATCGCTATCCGGGCTGTAACGGATCGAAACCCGGGCAAATGTGACAAACCCCTGGATCTGCTTGAGCGGATTGACCAGCGTATGCTGCTCTCGCTCGCCACGGATGTTCATGAGGTTATTGATCTGTGAAATCGAGGACTTGACCTGTGTCAGGCGTGTCAACGATACGAAGGCGGTCTGCAGAGGTGCCAGTACACGCCATACAAGGATCATCGAGGCCACCAGTCCACCAACGGACATATCGCCGTTCATGACCCGGAATACCCCGAATATAATGGTCCCCAAACCGGCCGAAATCATCAGCACATGGGAAATCGTCTGCATCAGTGCGGATAACTGCGCGGTGTAAAAACTGTTCAGGGAGGCCGATGCCGAAAATTCGCGGAATCGCTCCATCCAACGCTCTTCAGCACCACAGTATTTCACCGCCCGCATCCCGCTCAATGTTTCGACGATCAGTTCCTGTTTTTTCGACGAAGCACGGGCCGCCCGGCTGACTGAGTTCCGGAGCAAAGGTGATATGATCAACCCGAGTATGAAGAAACACGCCATCATGATGATGGATACGAAGACCACAGGTCCTGCAAGAGCCGCGATTGTAATGATAAAGATAAATACGAACGGCAGTTCAAACAACACCATCGCCATCGGACCGGTGAAGAAATCCCGGATGGTCTCGAAATCCTTGATCCGTGCAACCTGTGCGCCGATTGTAGCCCGTTCAGTAAATGTCGGCGGCAGGAACAGAATCTTGTGGAATATGGCAATGCCGACAATATTGTCGAGCCGGGCGCCGATAAACGCCATGATCTTTGATCTGATCATCCTGAGAATCACATCGCAACCGATCGCCACCCCGACACCGAAAGCAAAGAAGGCCAGTGTCGGCAGCGATCCGGTCGCAACCACCTTGTCATAGACCGCCATCACGAACAGCGGCGTCACAAGGGCTAGAATATTCAGCACAAACGTAATGCCGAGAGTTTGATAAACGAGCGCACGGAAGCGCTCGGATACGGCTCGGAACCAGCCGACCTTGCTCTGGGCCGACTGAATTTCATCCGCATCGACGGGACTGAAGAAATAGGCTGTTCCGCGGATATTGCTGCGCGGTTGCAATCTCTCCTCATTCAGGCCGCCATCGAAGATGCGCAGGCCGCCTTTTTCGTACCCGAGCAGAACCATCGCGTCGCCATCCTCGGGTAAAAACAGGCACGGAAACAGGCGTGTATCGATGCTCATCAAGCGCAGTTTCACAGGGCGGCTCTGATAATGCAGAGTTCCCATGATGTTGCGGAATGAGGTGACGTCGAGCTGATTCGTAAAGTGCGGCAATGCCTCGGCAATATGACGCCGGTCGCCGCGCCAGTTCAGGGCGTGCAACAGCTTCATAAGACAGTTCGACAGGTCCGTCGCTTCCTTGAGCGAGGACAGTGCCGGATCTTCGTGGGCAGGCGGGCCGCTGTCAGGGATCGGCGTCGGTCTCGGTGGCTCCCCCCCACCATCTCCGCCTCCCGAACCGCCCGGCGGTGCGGGTGGCAAGGGCGGTGCTGCTGCCTGATCGACGGCAACGGCGGGTGCCATCTGGTCAAACCGGGGCAAGGGTTCGAACACGCCTTGCAATTCAGGCAGCGGCGGAGGTGGCCGGAGTCCCCTGCCCCGAGCCTGCGCCGGATCAGCAGTAGGCCGAGCCTGTCCAGGCTGGACTGGGCGCGGTGCTTCCTGAACCGGGCGAGGTGCGGCCTGCCGTGCCTCAGGTTGCGGGGCTGGTTGCCTGGTGGATTGCTGGGACGGCTGAGGCCGGGATTGAACAGGCGGGCTTTGTGGTGGTTGCGCCACGGGCTGGGCAGCAACCTTCTGACGGCCTGGTTTCGCGGGTTTGGCCTCTGCGGGTTGGGTCTGAACGGGTTGTGTCTGAGCGGGTTGTGCCTTTGCTTGCGGGGCCTGCCTTTTAGCCGGTGCATCTGGACGCGCTTCCGGGGCTTTTGCGGCGCGCTGCGCAGGCGCAGGTGATGATTTCTTCGCTATATCCGGCGGGGTTTCTTCCTGTTCCTGACGCTTGCGCAGCCGGGGCGGCACACGCCCGCCCTTGGCAGGCGCCTTGAGCGCTGCCAATGCCTTATCGGCGAGTGCATCACGTTCTTCATCCGTTTGAGCGGGAGCCTTCGCAACCGGTGGAGAAACGTTTTTTTGCGAGCGTCCGGTTGGTTTGGCCTGATCAGACTGTGAAGGTTCCGCACGCGCCATTTTCACATTCGGGCGTGGCCCGCGGTCGGCTGCAGGGGGTTGCGGTTTGCGGGCTTCGGGGCGGCGCGGTGCGGGGCGCTTGCGTTCACCGATCGGCGGCATGGGCGTGCCGCGTTCGTCATCGCTCAGAGACGTGCTTGCAGGGGCAGCTGACGCATCGGGAGCCGCAGTCGGTGCGGACGCAGCCTTGGTCTCAGAAGAAGGGCGTGCCTGCGGCGTTCGTGGTCTCGGCGCACTCTCCCTGTCACCGGTCCTGTCACCGAAGACCCGGTCAACGGCGGCATCGACAGGCTCGATGATGCCGTCTTCAGCATCATCGACGGCTTCGATTTTTGACAGTATGCCGCTCATCCGGATCGCTTACCTGTCGTTTCCCAGTTAATATTCAAACGCGCTCAGCCGAAACTGAACCCACGGCCGGGCCCGCTCAACCAACCATCTCGGGGTACGCTCATGATCTTCATTGTGTCGTCTTTACGGGCCTTGCGACGGGCCATGCCGGTCCGTGCAGCCGCCACGGATGAATCGCGCTGTTCGTAGTCCAGGCTATAACCATGCACATACCCTTCGATACCATCTGCGGCTTCCAGTTTTCTCAGTTTCCCAGTCATGGCAGTTATCCTCTCCCAGGGGTTTGACCGATTTTCTCGCTTTCCGGCATACGTTCGACCAGTTGCGCGTCTTCGATATCGAATATGCGGTCAGCAAGATTGAGCATGGACGGACGCGGCGTCACCAATACCAGAGTGACCCGGCCTTTCAGCCGTTCGAGCAAATTGCGGAGCGTGGAATCACCGGCGCTGTCCATGGATGCGTTGGCTTCGTCGAACAGCAGTACGCGCGGTTTGTCGACAAGAGCCCGGGCAATCGCGATACGCTGTTTGATCCCCTTAGGCAGTTTGTCCCCGGCACCATCGCCAACCTTGGTTTCATAACCATGCGGCATATGCGCGACGACATTATCGAGCCCCAGCAGGCGGGATATGTCCAATCCCTCGTCAATCTTGTCATCCCGGAACATCGTGACATTTTCCAGGATGGTGCCGTTGAACAGCGTCCCTTCCTGAGGCAGATAGGCGATCTGGTGGCGAATGCTTGAAGGATCGTATTCATACAGATCCAAGCCGTCGGCAAGGATACGTCCCTGGCTCGGTGCAAAAACACCCATCATGATATAGAGCAGCGTCGTCTTGCCACTCGACCCGGCCCCGGTAATGCCGATGGTTTCACCAGACTCGATGGTCAGGTCCACGTCCTTGAACACGGGCGGCAATTCATCGCCATCCTTGTTCTTGCCGTAGGTGAAACTCATGTTCTCGATTTTCAGGTTGCCCCGAATTGGCGGCAGTTGGGGCAGCCCGGCGGGCTTTTCCTCTTCCATTTGAAAGAGCTTCCGCACCCGGTCCAGAGACAGCTGGATCGATTGGAAACGGGTCCAGATCCCCACAGCTTTCTGCAACGGCTGCATGGAACGGCCGGCAAGCATGGTGCACGCCGCTAGGCCGCCGACGGTCAGTTCCTGATCGATGACGAATGTCGCACCATACCCAACCACGCAGAACAGCACGAGTTGGGAGAAAAGTGCGCCCGTGGAACTGGCGGAAGAGGAATGAAGCGCAACATTGTAATCGGCCGTCGCACAGGTTTCCTGCAGACGCTCATAGCGGCGGATCATCTGTTCTTCCATCGCAAGGCCTTTGACGGTGTGAATGCCGCCAAGGACTTCGATGATAAAACTGTAACGCCTGTCATCGGCCATCATCCGGCTTTCCAGAGCCCGGCGCAGTCTGCCGCCGACAATCATCGCAGCGATCGCAAACACGATGATCAGCGCAATCGGGACCAGCACCAGATGTCCGGCGAGATAATACATAGCGCTCAGGAATACGACGGCAAACGGCAGATCACAGAGCGCAAGGATTGCCTGTCCTGCATAAAATTCCTTAAGCGGGCCAAGGGAATTGAAGCGTTCAAGATGGACGCCCGACCCCTGACGTTCATAATCGACAATCGAAACGTTAAGCAGCCTTTCAACCGCTGCAACGCCTGCCAGATGCTCAAAGCGTGCACCCATCCAACCGCTGACATAAGACCGGCCCTGACGCAGACATGCTTCAAGTATCAGCGCGGAGCCAACACCGACGATCAAGAGGATCAGCGTACCCTCAGCCGAGTTCGGGATAATACGGTCATAGACCTGCAGCAGCGTCAGCGGCATCGCCAACGCAAGAAGATTGATAAAGACCGACGCCAGGATAAGGTCGAACACACCCCCTGGCGTATAGGATATACGGCCGAGTTCGTTGCCCTGCGGCTTCGACGATTTCAGCTTTTCAGCCAAGCCCATGTATTTATCCGGCCGCTTTCAGCAACCGATCCTTCCGCTCTTAGGCCCTGCCCGCAAAGATCGGGCCGGATACCGGTGTAAGGGTTTGTTGTTAACAAACCCTTATCAGCAGACTGCCATTACCATGGCAAACCGTTGGTAACATTGGCACTCAGGCCTGACAGCATCCTTAACAACTGGGAATCCGCAGGCGTATCCGCAGAGGAGTATGTCTGGTTAGTCCGCCGCCAGGATATTACGGCTGATGACGGTTTCAGCCGTATTGCGGAAAGTCCCCAATGTCATCCCTGCTGAAATTGCGGGATCGTAAAGCGTTCGGATCAATATCCGATCCAGATCAGATAGCCGCGTCAGTCTGGCTGACTCGTTAAAGACCGAAGGACGAAGCCGGTCACTATCGTTGGGCAGCCCCAAGGATTGCGTTAATTCTTCTAATAAACAATGGTTTATATGTTCATCTTCAAGAATTGAATTAATGACTATTCTGGCTTTCTGGATTTGCCAGTCCGGTCCTGGCCAGATCAGAAAAAAGCACCTGCCCGGTCCGAGAAGCTCGCTCAGGGTGCGCGCCGGGACACCGGGAAAAGGCACTTGTGCCATCAGTGTACGGGGGACGATCGTTATCACGATGTCGCCCCCGGCGCCTATATCGCGAGGCATGAGCCGTATCATCAGGCCGCTTTCAGCACTCAGGCTTTTGATGTGATCACGGAGATCATCGTAATACGCTTCCGGTGTTTCTGCCGGGATCGGGACTGCCTTGCCTGCCGCATCACGTGGCCCTGCAATCAGTGTTTCCAGGCGAACCGAGGGCGGCGACAGCCATTTGACCAGATGTGCCCCGGGTTTGGCGCCGATCATCACGTCTTCGGCAAAGCGCCGAATATCCTTGGTATCCGGCAAGGGCTCGGCAGATGCCGTTGTTTTCAGCGCGGAAAATGAAATCAGAAACAGGAGAATGCACAGGCCGCAAAGCCGTTTAGCGAGCAAGATGTTCACTCATGATATCACGGCCTATTCTCAATGCATCCCTTCGAGGTGTGCCGGCAGGTAACCTTTTGTCATAAAGCGTTTTTATCAGCACGGTATCGGACGGGCTCAGCGTTTCGGACGTGGATTTCTGATTAAAGATCGACGGTGTTACAAGGTCACTATCATTTGGAAGGCCCATCGCCTGCGTTATTTCCTCAAGCAGACACGCATTCATCTGCTCTGCTGGTAGTTCATTGTTGACGACAATCAGGCTCCGGAACATGGCACCCGTGCTGATTGAGCGTGTCAGGAAATAGCAGACGCCGGGCTGTCCCAGCCGTTTTAAAATCTCCGGGTCGACATCACTCGCCAAAAAGGGCTGGCCCATGACCAACCGGGGGACAAACTTGATGATGAAATTGGCCGGCTTGCCATTCTCTTTGTCGCTCTTTTCTGACTGCGCTCCCGTCAGTTTAACCAGTGTCGTCAGATGCTTGCGGATCATATCCACCTGATATTTACCGGGGGGCGCATAACTGAGCTTCAATTCCCGCTTACCGTCGGGTTTATTGATCATATTCCCCTGCATGGCGGTGATCGACACACGAATGGGAGTCATCCATTTCTGAACGTATTCAGCCGGCTTGACCCCCTCGATCTCAGCGCCGAAGACGACACTGTCAAAATGCTGCATAAGTTCATCTAGACCGGGTTCAGCGGCATAGGCATGGGGCACGGCCCCCGTCATCAGAACAAATGCGGCTGCCACGGCGAAATGACGTGTTTTAATGGACGTACGCTGAAAAAGTGAAACGATCATAAATCAGAGACTAGCACACCGTGCGAGGTGATCTAACCCTGTCCACCGTCAATTTTTAGTGAATTCAGTATCCGTTCCGCGACCGGGCGATAGGTATCAAACTGAGCAGCCGGCGCCGTATATGACCAGATATGCGCAATACCACCTTCCGGTCTCGGCAGAACCAGTGCCCATTTACGGAACCGTTGTCCCTGATGATCATAGCTGGCAACAAACTGATGGCCTTCGAGGGTCATCCCGTACTTTGCATACGTCACCGGTTTTTCGCCTACGAATTGAACCCCGTGAGCCTGTTGCGCCAGGTTGTTTTTGAGGTTTTCGATCGCCGAGCGGGCCACGTCCCCTTCACCGACAGGCTTCACGTTCTGCAAGGAAACGATGGCATCATATGCAGGCGTGCCACGCGGACCGCTTATCGCGTTTGTATAGGCGCTCAATTTCTCAAGCTGCCAGGCGGACGGATATTCAACACGGTATCCATATCCGGCCTCGGAAAAGACGATCACATCCGGTGCACTGACGGTTTCCGGAAGCTTCGGCCGACCGGCAGGATTTACCTCGGGGGCATTTTCAGCCCGCAATGGCGGCTGCTTTTCTTCCGGGGCCGGGTCTTCGGCGATTTTCACAGGCTCAGCCGGTATATCCGCCGGCGAGGGCCGGAAACTCGCAAGTATCCACTCAAATTCCGTATATAGTTTCTCATAATGGCTAATCGGTGCGAAGAACATGAAGACGAAATCCGTTTTCATGCCACGGGCAATCACAACCTTGGTCTTCGTGGATCCGGCTTCATAAGTGGCATATGACGCCGGCAGCCCTGCAACGACGGCATTGCCATCGCCGGTTTTCCGCGCCCAGGGCTTCCCATCGCCCAGATATTGAACTTCCAGCTTATGAAACATCTGAGGGGTGGCGATCTGTGGATTTGCGTCCCCCGTCTGGATGTTGACCCCGTAACCCTTCCGTGACTGGATCGCAATCTGTTGCCCGCTGGGGTGTTGCTGAAACCTTGCCCCGGGTGGCGCGACCAGCATGTATCCACGCTCCGCATCCTGATAGGCCACCGGCTTCGATGGCGAAGAGCCTGGTGTGCCTGGAACTGACGGTGAAGCACCAGGGGAAGCCGCAGCGACGTTCGGGAAAATACTGCTCTGCGGCACCATGCCCGGCGCGGTAGTCCCGTCCGCCTTGGCAAGATGCACACCTGATCCGGTCAGAATGGCAATACCGGTCAATATGGCCGGCAGAGTGAAAGATTTATGGCGCATGGCTGCGCTCCCTTGTCTCCGTGCGTCCTGAATGACGCGCCCAATTGCCTCGCGAAAATTCCAAGCGGGACAAATCCCGTTAACAATATGTCACCACGTGGTTAACAATCAGTGAATCAATTGACGGAATAGCAAGCCTGCTGGCATCAGGAACGGCGGAAACCGCGCATTTTTGCAAAGTTTTCAGCACTTAGCTCTTCGAACAGCGCTCGGCGTTTTTCAACATCAACACCAGCTGCTTCAAGCGCTGCGGCCCCCAATCTGAGGCTTGCCTCAACGGTTTCCGGCATCGCGTGATCGACGCCTAGCTCGGCAAATGTATCGGCAACATCCCAATCATGCGCGCGGACATGGATCGGGACATGCGGGTATATTCGCCGGACCGTTCGCACCATGCCTTCGGCCACTTTTGGATCATCCAGGGTCACGACAATCAATCGCGCGTGCTTTGCGCCAACGGACCGCAGCACTTCCGGTCTTCCGGCACTTCCGAAATAAACATGATAGCCATGCCGCCGGGCGCGCCTGACCCGGTCGGCATCGGCATCTATCGCGACATAGGGCACATCGGCGGCAGTAAGCATGTTCGCCACGGTTTCACCGACACGTCCAAAACCGGCAATTAGCACTGGGCGAACATCCTCGGCAACGGCACCGTCCACTTCACCTGGGGTGGACAGGGCGATCCTGTCTGCGATCCTTGCGCCCAACCAGACCATACCGGGTGTCAACATCATGCTGAGGACAATAACGGCAATCAGCATATCCACGAGTTCTGCCGGCATAATTTGCTCGGCCAATGCCAGTGAGAACAGCACGAAACCGAATTCACCCGCCTGCGAAAGGATAAACCCGCTGCGTATGGCGACGGCAAACGGCACGCGAAACAGTAATGACAGGGCAATAGTTATCAGGGA
Organism: Rhodospirillales bacterium; assembly: GCA_040218645.1. Classification (GTDB taxonomy): domain Bacteria; phylum Pseudomonadota; class Alphaproteobacteria; order Rhodospirillales; family Casp-alpha2; genus UBA4479. The sequence continues at coordinate 70,915 of JAVJQZ010000002.1, read as the reverse complement.
TTTCAGCACCAGCAACGCAAGGGTGGCTGTAAGGATATAGAGCGTATGATCTATGAGCGGCTTAGGATCTAGGCTCATGCCGACACTCATGAAGAAAAGGCCAAGGAGCAACCCTCGGAACGGCAGGATATCTGCCTCTATCTGATGACGGTATTCGGATTCAGCAAGCATTACACCGGCCATGAAAGCCCCTAAAGCCAGCGACAGCCCAACCTGGTTCATCACCCATGCAAAACCCAGTACCACCAGCAGAGCCATGGCGACAAAGGTGTCACTATTGCCGATACGGGCAATGGCATGCATGACCGGGCCAATGGCATATCGTCCTGCCAGTACAACACAGAGAATGATCGCCGTTGCCTGGATAATGGCCAGCCCCATCGACGTTGTGACCTCGGCCTCGCCGATACTGATCAGCGGCAACAGGACTATCAGCGGCACCACGGCCAGGTCCTGAAACAGGAGAACAGCAAAACTGTTGCGTCCATGGTGACTGGTCAGTTCATTCCGCTCGGAAAGCATCTGCACACCGAATGCCGTCGATGACAGCGCCAGACCAAACCCCGTAACGGTGGAAATGATGATATCCAGGCCGAATATTAAGTGTGCCCCTGCAGCCAACACGGCACCTGTGGTCATAACCTGCAGCCCGCCAAGACCAAAAACAAGACGGCGCATGATCCAGAGCCGTTGCGGCTTCATTTCGATGCCGATCATGAAAAGCAGAAAAACCACACCGAATTCACCGATATGGCGCAGATTCTCAGCTTCGGTGATCAGACCAATTCCAAATGGCCCTATTACCGCACCTGCTGCCAGATATCCGAGTTGCGAGCCGAGGCCGAGCCGCGTGGAGATAAGCACGGCCACAACCGCCGCCCCCAGCAGACATAGAATCTCGACCATATATCCCCGCTCCCGGACGTTAGGAACCGTTGACTGGTTCTACGCGCATTTGTTCAGCCGGACCGCTAACCCGATAGCGTTGCAGCGACCGTGCGTCGCCGTCCGTTCCCAATCTGCCGATATTCAAGTCGATCGTCCAGTTCGCAAGATCGATCTGGCCCTTACCAACCAGACTCAACTTCCCGGATTGCAGCAACAAATCCTCACTCACGGCAATCCCCTGTCCGATGACAAAGCGCCCGTTCAACGACTTGAACGGTAACGTGTTCCCTGATTCAGGCACCAAGCCGCGAACCAGCTCCTCAACGGCGATTTCGCCGCCCTGAATCAGCACCTCTGCTTCCCCCGTCAGGGCTTCACGCAATTCCCTTGGTGTTCCCCCTACCGAGAACAGATTAAGTTCTATCGTTGAGGTGCCGCTGAGTATTTCCTGCCCTGCTGTCTCCGCGTTATCGAGGATGGGGCCGATACTGATACCGAGCGCACGAACTTCCAGATTCATGGCACGCATACCTTCGGAGGCATCAAAGGTGAACGAACCGCGCAGCTTGCCGCCGTAAAGCTCAGCTTCCTGAAGCTTGATGCTTAATCTTCGAGATTTCGGCTGCCGGTCAATAATAGCCTCGCCGGCCCCAAGCACGGTCGAACGCCAAATCAATCGTTGCCATGTCAGGCCTATAGTACCACTCGGCATTCCCGGCACCATCAACGGTGCTTCGGCCGCAGCCATGGCATCGTCGGCATCGGCCATGCCGAGATCGATCGTTTCAGCCTGTATGTTGCCGTTGATTTGCGGGGCGCCTGTGGCCAGATCTTCAAACCTGAGGCTTCCCGTAAATGATGTTGATCCATAGGCCAGGTCAACCCGGCGAACGTCAATGGCGTCACCCGCCATATCAATGGATGCTTCCAGTGATAAAGTACCATGACGTCTTGCCGGAAGGAGCGGGCCAATCCAGTCGTTGATTGCCTTCACATCCCTGCCGGACAGTTTGAGCTGTCCCTCACCCACCATACGTTCACGTAAGGCTATTGATCCATTGAACGAGCCATCAAGCAGTCCGGATGAAAACGTCAGGTTCAGCGGCCACCGGTTTCCGGAAACCAGCAGTTGCGGATTGGATGTAACCGCGTCGAGCTTCACAGGTTTGCCGTTCAATAAACCTTCACCCGCTATGACCAAACCGTCCTGTACCTGCTCCTTGTTCGGCTTGGTATTTTCAGCGTTGAATTTCTCTAAACGAACGACGCGGCCGGTTCTGTCATCAGACAGGATGAATGCGCCATCTTCGATCTTGAGATTGTTCAGGCTCATATCCCGCCACCAGCCCCAGGCGCGATCAATTTGCGGCGCGTTCTCTGCGGCACCTGTCATCCTCGCCGTGCGTAGATGGATCACCGGTTGGCGCAGAAGAAACAATTCCAGATCGGCACTGCCGGACAGAACGCCGAGAGCACTGAATTCAATTTCCAGATGCGGTAAATTCAGACTGAGCGGGCCATCATCCTTTGATACGACGTTATCCGCATCCAATTTAAGAAACGGCAGGATGCTGAAAGAATGATCTCCCTTGATCGTCACATCGACGCCAGCGACACGTGAAATCAACCGTTCAGCATAAGGTGCCGTCATGGCCCCCGGCATCACAAGCGGCCCCAATGCCAACGTCGCGATAAACATTAACGCGAGCGCCCCCAGTGCCAGGCCGAATTTGGCCAGCAGAGGAAATTTCGATGGCGTCCCTTCGACCTCGACTGTCCAGTCATCATCGGGATCAATCGCATTGTCTTCGGGATCGTCGACCAGTTCAGGCGTTTTTCTCACGTCGAATCCAAGCCATTTTCCTGTATCGGCAAAATCAGAACACGGGCGTCATTCCGGCCACGGTAACAGACTGCCGATTTACATTCTGTCACCCAAGTCATCGCTGAAACTTGTGCATAAATCGTAAACGCATAATCTGAGACAACATTTTATAAGTTTTCTGATGGTTTTCCCGTAACGAGATTGACATTCATCAGAAGCTGCCATAGAAGCTTGATATTACTCGGTAATTATTCCCCCTCGCCAACTGGCGTGACTGCCCGGCCGGAGCTGCCGCTCGATGCAGATTTATTTGCCCATCGCCGAAATGTCGGTGAACATTTTCCTCATTCTGGGGATGGGCGGGGGTGTCGGTTTCCTATCAGGGCTGTTCGGTGTCGGCGGCGGTTTTCTGATGACGCCGCTATTGATTTTCATCGGTATTCCCCCTGCAGTCGCCGTTGCGACCGAGGCCAATCAGATCGTCGCCAGTTCCGTTTCCGGTGTCCTTGCACACTGGCGGCGCGGCAATGTCGATCTGAAAATGGGCTGTCTGCTGCTGATCGGCGGCGTGATCGGTTCCAGCTTCGGTGTCTGGCTGTTCACCTTTCTGAAGGGACTCGGCCAGATCGACCTGGTGATTAAACTCTCCTACGTGGTGTTTCTTGGGATCATCGGCACACTGATGCTGATCGAAAGCATCAACGCCATGCGCGCTTCCAAAAAGAAAGTGAGCAAACGCAGCCATTCGCACAACTGGATGCATGGCCTGCCGTTCAAAATGCGCTTCCGGAAATCACGGTTGTACATCAGCGCCATACTGCCGATCGTAATCGGCATTTTTGTCGGTATCCTGTCAGCAATCATGGGGGTTGGCGGCGGTTTCGTGATGGTGCCGGCAATGATCTATCTTCTCGGCATGCCGACGGCGGTGGTTGTCGGCACGTCTCTTTTCCAGATCATATTTGTGACGGCAAACGTGACAATACTGCAGGCCGTCTCAAACTATACCGTTGATATCGTTCTGGCGCTGTTGCTGCTGATCGGCGGCGTCATCGGTGCGCAGATCGGTGCCCGCTTCGGCGGGCGGATGCAGGGTGAACAGCTTCGTGGTATGCTGGCACTGATTGTTATCGCCGTCTGTCTGAAACTGACGTTCGATCTGGTTGTAACGCCACTGGATCCCTATTCGTTTGGCAGCGAGGGGCATTGATGATGTCGATATTTAAACATGGCACAAAGTCCCTGGTGCTTTTCCTGGTCCTGCTTCTTGGCGGATCCAGCCTTCAGGCGAAGGATCTTGTGATCGATCTGTCGGCACCGATCGTCCAGATCACAACCGCTTTTTCCGGGACCGAGCTTTTGCTGTTCGGCGCCAAACGCGGTGCGGGCGATGTCATTGTTGTTGTTCGCGGTCCGCTGGAAAATCAGACGGTCCACCTGAAGGAACGAAAATTAGGCATCTGGGTGAATACGGAACACCTCACCTTTGACGGGCTGCCATCCTATTACTGGGTATCATCGAACCGTCCGCTCTATGATATTCTGCCGGCTGACACGCTTGCGCGGTTACAGATCGGCGTTGATGAAGTCCAGATTCAGCCGACGGATACCAATGCCAATTCAGCAGCAACAATAGCGTTTCGTGCCGCCTTGATACGCGACAAGATACGCAAGAAGCTCTATTCGGAAGACGCGTCCCCACTGCTGTTCCTGAACGACATGCTGTTCAGAACCCGCATCAATTTCCCGGCGAACGTCTCCGTGGGGGAGTTCGCAATCGAGACATTTCTGGTCCGCGATCAGGAAATCATTACCAGTGAAACGACATTGCTGAATGTCCGGAAATTCGGCCTCGAGGCCGAGATTTATGATTTTGCCCATAAACAATCGCTGCTATACGGCATATTTGCCGTTATCATCGCATGCGTAGCCGGTTGGTTAGCCAACGCCGCCTTCAGGAGGAGTTAGGCCATGAGTGACAACTCTGAAAATGAACAGAAGGAAGAAAACTCGACCAGAAAACTGACCGGTCGTACTTTCCTTTGTGTTGTCGATGAAACCGAAGAATTTGCCGCTGCGCTTCAGTTCGCTTGCCGCCGTGCACATAATTCCAACGGCCGTGTCGCTTTGCTGTATGTGATTGAACCTGCCGAGTTTTCGCACTGGATGGCCGTCGGTGAGCGGATGCGCGAAGAAGCCCGTGAAGAAGCGGAGGAAATGCTCAACGTTGTCGCTTCGGTTGTGCAGAAGCGCATGGGGCACATGCCGGTGCTCTATATACGCGAAGGCAAACTACGCGAAGAAGTGGTCAACCTGATCGAAGAAGAAGACGGCATTTCCCTTCTTGTACTTGGTGCCGCTTCCGGAACCGATGGGCCCGGGCCTTTGGTTTCCTATCTGGTTGAAAAAATGGCCGGCCGTCTCCGTGTTCCGGTCACGATCGTCCCCGGCAGCCTGAGCGAAGAAGAGATCGCCCTTATTACCTGATATCTGCATCCAGGCAGACGGTGTGACCTTTGCAGTCCGGCATTCGGATCGTGACTTCAAAGGTCGATGTTACGGATTTTTATGGATATTTACCTTCCGATCGCCGAGTTGTCCGTCAACGTGTATCTGTTGTTGGCCATCGGCGGTGGTATTGGTGCGCTTTCAGGGATATTCGGTGTGGGCGGCGGTTTCCTGATGACGCCGTTACTGATTTTCATCGGCATTCCACCTGCCGTTGCCGTGGCAACGGGCGCAAACCAGATCGTTGCCGCGTCCATATCCGGCGTACTCGCCCACTGGCGCCGCGGCAATGTCGATATCAAGATCGGTATCGTCCTGCTGATTGGCGGCCTGATCGGATCAACCGTCGGCGTCTGGGTGTTTTCCGCCCTGAAAGCCATTGGCCAGGTCGACCTCGTGGTCAACATCTGTTACGTGGTTTTTCTGGGCATTATCGGCACATTGATGCTGATCGAAAGCATCAATGCGATGCGGGCGCAGAAAGCTCAGAAAAGGAAGAAAAGCCACGTCCACAACTGGACGCACGGCCTGCCCTTTAAAATGAAATTCCGCCGCTCGCGGCTATATATCAGCGCCCTGCTCCCGCTCGCCGTCGGGTTCTTCGTCGGCATACTGTCCGCAATCATGGGGGTTGGCGGCGGCTTCGTTATGGTGCCTGCGATGATCTACCTCCTCGGGATGCCGACGGTGGTTGTCATCGGCACGTCGCTGTTTCAGATCATCTTTGTCACAGCGAACGTGACTGTCTTGCAGGCGGTCGGCAATCAAAGTGTGGATATCATACTCGCCTTGTTGCTGATCGTCGGCGGCGTCATCGGCGCACAGCTCGGCGCACGCATCGGTGAAAGACTCAACGGCGAGCAGCTCAGAGGGTTGCTGGCAATGATGGTGATATCCGTGGCTTTGAAACTTCTGATCGATCTCGCGACACGTCCGTCCGACGTCTACTCGATCATGACCACAGCCGGCTGAATCATAAACCGAAGATCAGGACTGAGCAGCGGCACGTAAATCGCTGATGGTTTTGGTGTAATCGTCCCCTTTGAAGACCGCGCTGCCGGCAACGACAACGTCCGCTCCCGCAGCCACGACGTCAGCAATGGTATCGACATTGACACCGCCATCAACTTCCAGCTCGATCGGCCGGTCCCCGATCAACTCACGGATACGTCTGATCTTGTCGAGTTGGGCCGGTATGAAGCTCTGCCCGCCAAAGCCGGGATTGACACTCATCACCAAAATCAGGTCCACCTTGTCGAGAACGTAGGCAAGAACACTCTCAGGTGTGGCCGGGTTCAGCGACACCCCGGCTTTTTTACCGAGTGAACGGATCACCTGTAACGACCGGTCCAAGTGTTTGTCCGCTTCCGCATGCACCGTGATGATGTCGGCGCCGGCATTGGCGTATTCTTCAAGATACGGCTGTGCCGGGTCGATCATCAGATGCACATCAAACGGCTTTTTGGTGTGCGGGCGAAGCTTCGAAATGATCGGTGCGCCGAACGTCATGTTCGGGACAAAATGCCCGTCCATGACGTCGACATGCACATAATCGCACCCGGCGGCATCAATGGCGCGGATTTCCTCGCCGAAGCGGGCGAAATCCGCAGACAGGATCGAGGGAGCGATTTTGATCATATGCTTTTCCGATCAGGCAGCCTTGGAATAGGTTCCCGCACAGGCGCGGCTGTTGGCGCTGGCACGTTCAAGGAATGCCTGCTGTGCAGCGGGGCTGTTGGCATTGTCGCCCTTCCATGCACTGAGCGCACTTTGCTGCAGCGCCCGGCCATAAGAGAAGCTGAGCTTCCAGGGCAGGTCAGCCCCAGCATTCATCAGATCGAGATGCAGCGTCGCGTCCTCCTCGGACTGACCGCCGGACAGGAACATGATGCCCGGGACCGCCGCCGGAACACAACGCAGCAGTGTCTCAACGGTTTTGGCTGCGACCTCTTCAGGCGTGGCCTGAGTTGCACATTTCTTGCCGGCAATGACCATGTTCGGCTTTAGGATCGTTCCTTCAAGGTAGACTTCCTGCAGGTACAGTTCCCGGTAGACCGCTTCCAGCACTTCTTCGGTCACCTCCTGGCAGCGGCTGATGTCGTGTGCACCATCCATCAGGACTTCAGGTTCGACGATCGGGCACAGCCCGCCTTCCTGGCAGATCTTGGCATACCGGGCCAATGCATGGGCGTTGGTATGAATGGCATAGCGGCTGGGGATGCCGTCAGCGATGTCGATCACCGCACGCCACTTCGCGAAGCGTGCGCCAAGACCGTAATATTCGGCGACGCGCCCCGGCAGACCATCCAGCCCTTCGGTGATCTTTTCGTCAGGGCGTCCCGGCAGTTCCTTGGCACCGGCATCGACCTTGATGCCGGGAATGACACCTGCATCCTGCAGAACTTTGACCAGCGTGGTGCCGTCGGCCGCAGACTGGCGGATCGTTTCATCATACAGAATTACACCGGAGATATAATTGCCGATGCCGTTGGACCGGAACATCATCTCGCGATAATCGCGGCGTTTTTCCTCGACATTCTCAACACCAATCGAGTCCAGGCGTTTGCCCATGGTCCCGGTGCTTTCATCTGCGGCCAGCAGCCCCTTGTTGTCGGCAACCATTGCCACCGCGGTTTCAAATAATTCATGCTTGTTCATTCTATATTCCCTCCAACATGGGTCTGATCGGGTAACCGGTCAGACCAGTCTTTCCCTGGCCGCGGCGACAACTGCCTCGGCGGTAATGCCAAAATGCTTATACAGGTCACCTGCAGGTGCTGACGCACCAAACCCGTCCATCCCCACAAAGCCCCCTTCGGGACCGATGTACTTGTCCCAACCGTGGCGCACGGCGGCTTCGACCGCGACACGGACGGAACCTTCGCCCAGGACCGCATCCCGATAATCCTTGCTTTGCTGGTCGAACAATTCCCAGCATGGCATGGAAACCACGGCCGTACCGATACCGTCTGCTTCCAGCACCTCACGTGCGGCAGTCGCAAGGTGAACCTCGGAGCCTGTCGCCAAAAGAGTGACCTTACGATCCGAAGCAATGGCATCTTCAAGCACGTAACCACCCTTCGCAGACAGATTTTCATTGGTGTGCGTCGTACGCAGGGTGGGCACGCCCTGACGCGACAGGGCAAAGCCCGATGGGCCGTTGGCATTTTCCAGAGCCACCTGCCAGCATTCCACAGCCTCGACACCGTCACAGGGCCGGAACATCATGAAATTCGGTGTTCCCCGCAGCATGGAAAGCGTTTCAACCGGCTGGTGGGTCGGACCATCCTCGCCAAGCCCGATACTGTCATGCGTCAACACATAAAGGACGCGCTTGCCCATCAGCGCCGACAATCTCATGGCGCCCCGCATATAATCGGCGAACACAAGAAACGTCCCGCTGGTCGGGATCAGACCGCCGTGCAGCGCAATACCGTTCATGGCCGCGGCCATCCCATGCTCCCGCACCCCGTAATGGATATAACGACCGGCAAAATTATCCGGGGTCAGCGAGTCCGTATCCGGGGTCTTGGTATTGTTTGATCCGGTCAGATCGGCGGACCCTGAAACCAGTTCCTTGATAACCGGCGTCAGAACATTCAGGGATTCCCCTGACGCAACGCGGGTCGCCCATTTGGGCTGTTCATCGGAAACGCGCTTCTTATGCGCGATGACCGCGTCTGTGACACCGGCAGGTAACGTGCCGTCGATGGTTCGGCTGAATTCAGCCGCATTTTTCGAGGCTGCCAGACGGGCTTCCCAGGCTTCCCTCATCGAACTGCCACGGCTGCCGGCGGCACGCCAGTTGTCGAGAACATCCGAGGGCACTTCAAACGGTCCGGCTTCCCAGCCAAGGGCTTCGCGGGCACCGGCTATTTCATCATCGCCAAGCGGTGCGCCGTGTGTTGACGCCGTCCCCGCTTTGGTCGGGGCGCCAAAGCCGATGGTCGTCTTGCATGCAATCATGGACGGCTTGTCGCTTGCTTTTGCGTTTTCGATCGCCTTCGCAATTGCTGCATGATCGTGACCGTCGACCGACTGAACATGCCAGTTCGATGCTTCGAACCGCGCCTGCTGATTATCGGAAACGGCCATGTTGGTATTGCCGTCTATCGAGATGCCGTTATCGTCAAAAAGAACGATCAACTTCGAGAGGCCCAGGTGCCCGGCCAGGGAAATCGCTTCGTGACTGATCCCTTCCATGAGGCAGCCGTCACCGACAATGGCATATGTATAGTGGTCTACGAGATCGTCTCCATGGCGGGCATTCATCATGCGCTCGGCAAGAGCCATACCGACAGCGTTTGCGACACCCTGCCCCAGCGGTCCGGTCGTCGTTTCGATTCCCTTGGCGTGACCGTATTCCGGATGCCCGGCCGTCTTCGCGCCCAGTTGACGGAAATTCCGGAGTTCATCCATTGTCATGTCTTCGTAGCCGGTCAGATGCAAAAGCGAATAGATCAGCATCGACCCATGACCGGCCGATAGAATGAACCGGTCCCGATCCGGCCAGTCCGGGTTCGTCGCATCAAATTTCAGATACTTGCTGAAAAGCACCGTCGCCGCATCGGCCATGCCCATCGGCATCCCGGGGTGGCCCGACTTTGCGGCCTGTACCGCATCGGCTGCTAAAAAGCGGATGGCATTCGCCATTCTCATTTCCAAGGATTGTGCATCCGATGACATGAAAAACTCCTCGTTGAGACGTGCGGTCTTCGCCCGTCTTTGGTTCCTCGCCCAACGGCCTTGGGCCTCCCTTTCGGGACTCCCCCTTCAGGCCAATTTTCCCAGGACATTTGACTGCATCTTCCACCCAGAAACGATCCGAAATAATCCCGAACCGCGCAGAAGTATCGTTGTCACAGTGAATACCGTTTCGATGCCGACCGGGCAAGAACAAGCAGGTCGTTTTTTGGGTTTTTACGGGCTTTCCGCCATTTTATTTGAGGAGATGCGATCCGCGATGCCTTTCTGACCTGATCCGGTGATTCGCCGATTATACTGCTGCCCCGGGATGTGATGAGCGAATACAGGTATTTCTGTCGACTTCAGAGTATTTTTTTCATCTCCATCCACAGGCGCATTCATACGCAATGATCACGCATTGGTATTTTGCCCCCTTGAAAGGCACCTGCAAATTTCGGCGGTTTCCACTGGATTTCCTCGCGTTCGGCATATTCTCGTAAATTTTTACAAAAATCGTAGATTAATTTTGGCACACATCCGGCAACCCTGACGTGTATTTTATCCACATTTAATTCAATTCATATATCGCCGGTCATATTGACCCCGGCAGTTCGATCATCAATTGTGATGCAGGGGAAACGCACGAACACAAGGGAACCGGAGTATGGCTGAAATAGCCGCTGTTGTTGCAGTTCTTGTGGCTCTGGGTGCAGTGTGGCTGGCAAGTCACGCAAACAAGCATGTCGACAACTCATTTGACAAATACGGCAAGAATCTGGCGAAGCAGGTTCGTGAAGCGCAGATCATGTTCGAGTCAAAAACCGAGGCACTCGAATCCGAGATCAACAGTTTTTCGCGCGATATTGAAAACATCAAACAATACGAACGCGACATAGCCGAAAAGGTACATACCCTGACACAGCGTGTATCGGTGCTTGAGCATGACCTGAAGAACATGACGGAAGCCCTGCCGCCGCAGCTTCTGCAGCGCCGCGCCAAAGGTGGTAACCGCTAACACCGGCCCACTTGTTTGGCGATCTCAATACCCTTGCGTGCCGGCCCGTGCGCACCTAATTATTGTTGTATATGCATTCATGCCGGGAGCCGAAATGACCGTCGCCGATACCATTGAGCGCAAAGTTGCCGAAGCCATGACGCCGGTGCATCTGGAAGTCATCAATGAAAGCCATATGCACAACGTGCCGCCGGGATCGGAATCTCATTTCAAACTGGTTATCGTTTCCGATGTTTTTGACGGCAAACGGCTCGTCGGCCGGCATCAGCTGATTAATGCGCTCTTGAAGCCGGAACTCGATGGTCCCGTTCACGCACTGTCGATGGAAACCCTGACCCCCGGGGAATGGGAAGCCCGTGGCGGCCAGACACTTACGTCACCTTCATGCCGTGGCGGTGCCAAGCACGATCCGGCTTTCAACGCATAGAGCCCTTTCTGAACATCAATTCGAATATGCTGCGCGGCAACGGGTCGGATTGCTGCACTTGCAGATTACTCTCGACATGGGCCGGCTGTTTCATGCCGACAAGCGCCGATGTCAGTCCACTGGCAGAGCGGGTGAACTGCAGGGCACGCTGGTGATCATCGGCGAAGTCTTCGCCCAGCCACTTGATCAGGGATTCGTTCATTTCCGGGACTTTGGCCTGTCCGATGCTGCCGCTGGCGACACAGGCCAACCCCAGAATGCGTGCCGCAGCCACCGCAGGCACCGTGGCCTCTCCGATCCACTGCGTCGGCCGCTGGATAGCTTCCGGCATGGTGATTGATAACGGCATCTGCACACACTGAAAACGGTCGGGTTTGTCTCCAGCGGCCCGTTTCGCCAGCGCCTTGGCCCCGGCAATGGAAATGTACCCGGCCTGTCCGGGCGAGACCCGAAATGCACGCCATGTCGCCAGACCATAGCAACCGATGCGTCCCGCATCCGCTTCCTGCTCAAGAACCTCAAATGCAGCAAGCAAACGGTTATCGAACGTGTTGCGGTCGATGTGTGCCAACTGAGCTTCAGGGTTGTGCACATAGAATACATCGATCTTATCAATACCGAGCGTATCCAGACTGCGGCTGATGCGGTCACGGATATAGGATGGGTGCATGCAATGATTGCCGCCGACCAGGTCGCTTTCACCGATCCCGTCCTGGCCCATGTACGTTTCATTGAAAACGTCTTTCGTAGTCGGCAGATATCCTGCTTTGGTGCAGATGATCAGTTCATCACGCTGCGCCTCGTTGGACTTGAAAATATCGGCAAGGGCTTTGCCGATGGCGGCCTCGGCGCGGCCGCGACGATAATTAGCCGCCGTATCGATGACGTTGATCCCCCCATTCACAGCCGCCCTGACCGCGACACTGACCGCCACATCCGTGTCGTCGTCGATGTTGCCCAGATAAGTCCCGATTCCGATACTTGACCAATTCAGATCCAGGGCATCACGGAATTGCCCCGGACGGTCGCCATGGCGTTCCGCAAAACGCTGAGTGCCCTTGCCGCTCGCCGAAATCTTTTCGCTGTCCGTGCTATTCGTCACCGAAACCTCCTCGCCGACATTGTAAGATCGGCCATCCATAGATAGCATCTTTGGTCGATTCAGGAGAGGCAAATGCTCGATTGGGTGCTGGGCCGCAAAAAAGGCGCTAAGAAGCGAAAAGCGGGTCAAAAGAAGAAACCGACTTACGAAGAGGCCAAGCGCGTTGCCGCCAAGGGTGACGCCAAAGCGCGTGCTGAATTGGCATCACATGAGGATCTTGAACCTGAATTTCTCTATTTCTTCGCCAAGGACGAAGATGTGGATGTGCGACGCGCCGTTGCCCGCAATGACGGCACGCCCCTGCAAGCGGACCTGATACTCGCCAGGGATATCGACGATACGGTGCGCGAAGAACTGGCCTTCAAAATCGGGCGCCTGGTCCCGACCCTGACCGAGAACGAGAGCCAGCAGCTTGCCGACATGACATTTCAGGTTCTGGAAATCCTGGCTGAAGACCAGGTACCGCAAATCCGTACCATCATCGCAGAAGAGATCAAGCATCTGCACAACGTCCCGAAACGGCTGATCAAACGGCTTGCGGAAGATGCCGAGATTACCGTTGCCGGCCCTATTCTTGAATACTCACCGCTTTTGACGGACGAACAGATTTTACAGATCGTGACCAGTGGTCTCAGGGGCGGGCTTCTCGAAGCCGTCGCCCGCCGAAAAAACCTTCCGGGCCGGATATCACAAGCGGTCGTCGATCAGGACGAAGACCCGGCGATTGCAGAACTTCTGAAAAACCAGACCGCGGAAATCAGCGAAAAACTGATGGAAGAAATCGCCATGCAGGCTGAATCACGGCCGGAACTTCATCAACCGCTGGTCGATCGGCGGAGTCTGTCCAAGGCCACATTGCGCCGGATCGCCACCTTCGTCAGCGCCGCGCTTGTCGAAAGAATGATTTCATCGAATAAGCTTGAAGAAAATCTCGCCCATGAAATCAGGCTTGCCGTCCGTGAACGGATAGATGCCGGCGATACCGAGACCGAACAGCCGAAAAGTGACGCAGATGCCAAAGCCGCCGACAAGCTGTTCAAAGCCGGCAAATTAAACGAGTATGTCGTTCTGGATGCCATCGATGAAGGCAACATCGAATTTCTGCAGCGAAGCTACGAATTACTGACTGAGTTACCCGAGGATCACGTCGACAGGATGCTCCATTCCGGCAGTGCCAAGGGACTTTGTGCTTTGGCGTGGAAAGCAGGCCACGGGGCCGACATCGCCGTTTCCCTGCAACGCAGGATCGGCAAGATTCCTGTAAAATCGATGATTCATGAAACAGCCAACGGCAGCTTTCAAATGGAAGAAGAGGAACTGGAATGGTACGTCGATTATTTCAAGAAATAACGCCACCTGATTCAATTCTCAGCCGTGGCGCCTTTGCCCTGCTGTTGATCTTCGGTGTGCTTCTTGCCGGACCGGCGAAAGCGCAGGAAGACAAAACCTTTTCCCCATCAGAAATCAAGGAGGCCGCGGAAGGCTTCTTCGGCAGTACGACCGCTGGGCTGGCAGAAATTATCGAACGCGTATTTTCTGATCTTGGCCGACCGACAGCGTACATCACAGGCGAGGAAATCAGCGGTGCGTTCGTTGTCGGACTGCGCTACGGCAAGGGCGAACTAAATATCAAGTCCGGCGGCACATCCAAAATCTTCTGGCAAGGTCCAAGTATCGGCTTTGACGTCGGTGGCAATGCTTCTAAAACCTTCGTGCTGGTTTACGGGCTCAATGATCAGGAAGCGATATACAGGCGTTACCCGGGAATCGAGGGGACTTTCTATTACGTTGCCGGTCTGGGTGTAAATTATCAGGGTGATGGAGACATCATGCTGGCACCGATCCGCACTGGTGTCGGCCTGCGCGCCGGCGCCAACATCGGCTATCTGCATTACAACGATGAACACTCCTGGCTGCCGTTCTGAGCAGGCTCAAGTACATGTCATTGTATAGAGTAAGCAGATACTCCTATGCTGAGCCATAATTGACTATTCACAGGGGTCTTCGTGTCGTCATCAGATATTGAATATACGGTTCTGAACATTGAGGAAATTCCCTGCAATTTTCCAGCAGGCAGCCCTCTCGCAAAAACCCTGGATTTATGGCGCGGCTGGGCCGGAGACAGAACAGCCCCGGACTGGCGAAGCGTGGAACTCTATGTGTTACCTTCGATCATATTACCGCAAACTCTGGTCGTAGATGCCATCAATGGTGGCGAGGATTTCCGTTACCGGTTTTGGGGAACGAACTACACGGATCATTACGGCATTGATGAAACGGGAATGTTGCTGTCCAAATCACTTGGGCCAAGTTTCATCGATGCGACGCAGCAACAATTGAAAATTGTCATGGATCGCAAGGTGCCGTGCGCTTTCGATGTCACCATCAAGGCACCTCGCTCGGGCGTCGTTCAAAGCAAAATCAATCTGCGATTACCGATTATGGACACCCCCGATGAGGTCACAAAAATCATGACCGCAACGCTGTTCGAGGAAACCACGATCAAACGCAAATCCAGACTTCAGGAAGCGTTCTCCGACGATATCAAACGACGCCAGAATGATTACGAAATCTGATCCTGAGGCTGCGCTGTCATGACTGCTGGAAGCAGGTAGCCGACGAAAATGACCTTGCTGTCCCCGCGCCGGTAAAAATCATCCAGCCGGGCCTGCTCATGATATCCCACCGACTTATAGAATGCGCGTGTGGAGGTATATCTCTCCGAAGACGACGTATCGACATAAACCGTTTGCGCCCCCATGGCGGACATTAGTTGTTCTGCCTTTCTCATGATATGTCGACCGATCCCCTGGCCCTGGCAGGCAGGGTCAACGGCAATCCAGTACAAATCGAATGCGGCCTCAGTCCCATCGATCTTGCCAAAACATGCGTAGCCGACGATGCGGTTATCCAGTTCGGCAATGATGAACTCGTAACCTGACGCCGAACCTTTTGTCAGCCTTTCGCGAACCAGTTCGGCAGCAATATCGACCTCATCTTCCGTAAAATACCCAGTGGCCTTTACCAGTGCGGCAATGGCCTTTTCATCGGAAGGGACGACTTCCTCGCGCCATAGCAGTTGGGGAAGATTTTTCTGCCGTATACGCGACAGTGGTTGTTGCCTGCTTATCTTAGGGTGGTCTCCACCGCCAGCTTTATACGGCTCATCAGCCAACGAGATGATTTTCTCCAGAAGCGGACCATAAGCTATGCCACTTTCCGCCGCTGCAGCTGCAAACCCGGCATCCGGGGCAATAGCCGGATTGGTATTGATTTCAAGAATATACGGGGTAGTGCCGTTCACACGAAAATCGACCCGGGCATACCCTTTAAGCCCGAAGGCATGCCAAACCGTTTCCGAAATCGTTACAAGCTTCTGCGCCAGCGCCGGTTCCCTGAGTTCAAGGCCGAAACGGCGATTGGTCGTATGGAATGCGGCGTTATTTTCATCCCACTTGGCTGCGTAATCAACGATCCGCGCACGATTATCGGGAAAACCGTCAAAGTCGATTTCCTGTATCGGCAATACTTTTACGCTGTCTGCCGACCCCATCAACGCGACATTGAATTCACGGCCATCTATGAATTCCTCACAGAAAAAACGCCCGCCGAACCGTGCCGCACGCTCTGTAATCTCCCGGCTGGCTTCCCGGCCTGGAACCACGGATTTTTCATCCATGCCACGAGATGCGTGATGGGTATCCGATTTGACGATATACCGGCACTGCGGTTTGCAATTCGCACCGTCTTCCGACCAGTCCGCCGTCGGCAGATCGAGAAGACGTAACATCTGCTTGGTCCGGCACTTCGAAAGCGTCAGGTTAAAAGATTCAGTGCCGCACCCCGTGAAGGGAACACCGAGATGTTCAAGCACAGCAGGTACGAGCCCGATGAGCGAGTCGTCACCATCAATGCCGTCGACAAGATTGAATACACACGCCGGTTGACGTGCCGCGAGATCGTGCAGTTTATGCAAATCAAGTCCCGTACGGATAACCTCACTGCGGAAACCCAGACTACTGAGCGTCGCCGCAACGATTTCAGCGGCATGCACGGTATCGATTTCATCCGGGCGGTCTTCGCGCCCGGCATGGATGACCGGCACGTAAGCCCGTTCTATATCTGTATTCATCAGGCGTTCGCCTGTAAGCCCTGCGGTGACTGATAACGAGCCCGAGCTTCATCCACAATCATTCTCAGAAGATCATCGAATGATATGCCGTTTTGCGATGCCAGAATGGGCAGGTCGGAATGGGTCGGGTGTAGTCCGGCAATCGGGTTGATTTCCAGAAACACCGGCTCTCCGTTCGCATCGGATCGCAGATCAACGCGGCCGGCATCCCGGCAATCAAGAGCGCGGTAAGCGGCCAGTGCAACATCACCGGCACGCAGAGCCTCGGGATCGGTGGGGCGGCTGTATTGAACCAGCTGCTCACAGAGTTCCTTGTTATTGAAGGAATAGACTCCCGCTTCGGCGTTCTTGTTGACGCTGACTTCCATGATGCCGATTACGTGCGCACCGGCCCCGCGACCGACAACACCAACGGTAAATTCGCGGCCCGGCAGATAGGCTTCGACCAGTGCAGGTTGATGAAATCTCTGAACGAGTGCACGGGCGGCATGCCTCAAGGCATTTTCATTTTCGACAAGAGACGCCCGTTCACACCCCTTGCCGGTTCCCTCGGCCAAGGGTTTGATGAATGCAGGGTAATGCCGCCAAGCCGACAGATCCTCAGCCCCTGTTTCCATCACCAGAAACGGTGCCGTGGCGATGCCGCTATCACGAACGATGCGCTTGGCAACGGCTTTATCGAGCGTCACGGCCATCGTCAAAGGATCGGAGAAGACATACGGCTGATCAAATAGCTCGCAGACAGCGGGCACCTGAGCTTCCCGTGAACGGTCTTTGACACCTTCGGCAATCGAAAACACCAGATCCCAGCGCGCCCCGCCTGCCAGCCTTTTCGCAAGACTGCGGCCATTGCCAACCCGCTCGACATGGTTGCCGAGCCGGGTCAGCGCACTTTCAATCAGGTGCAGGGTGTCTTCGGCATCGAACTCCGCGACCTGTTCTTCTGTGAAACCCGCAGCCAGATATTCATCCCGGCTGTCGTACACAAACCCGATGGTATTCATCAGAGTTGAAGCCCGGAGATATCACGGCCGGCACCCAGGGTCCCGCCCGGATCGGGGTAGCGATAGACGCCCCCTTCAAAGTTGCGGATCAGGATATCGTCACCGTCGCGGCCGACCAGGTATTCCGGCAGCAGCGGAATCTTGCCACCGCCCCCCGGCGCATCGATCACATACTGAGGTACGGCGTAACCGGTCGTATGACCGCGCAGGCCTTCGATGATTTCGATACCTTTGGAAACCGGTGTGCGGAAATGCGATGAACCGGTGATCGGATCACACTGATACAGGTAATACGGCCGTACGCGGCGCATCAAAAGGCCGTGATACAGCTTGCGCATGATCTCGACCTCATCGTTGATACCCTGCAACAGCACCGTCTGCGAACCCAGCGGGATACCCGCATCGGCCAGACGCGCGGTCGACTCGGTGACTTCACGGGTCAATTCGCTCGGGTGCGTGAAGTGAATGCTCATCCACAAAGGGTGATGCTTTTTCAGTATCTGAGTCAGCGATTTGGTCACACGCATCGGCATGACCGTCGGGACTTTGGTGCCAAGACGCACGAACTCGACATGCTTGATCGCTCGAAGACGGCCCAGCAGGTAATCTAACCGGTCATCGGAAAGCGTCAGCGGATCGCCACCGGAAATCAGCACATCACGGATTTCCGTGTGTGCTTCGATATAGGCCAGTGCCTGGTCCCACTGCGATTTCGAGAAATTGTAATCGCCCCCGGCTTCGCCGACCATCCGCGAACGCGTGCAGTACCGGCAATAGGTCGAGCAGAACGCGGTCGACAGAAACAGCACCCGGTCCGGGTAACGGTGAACAAGACCCGGCACGGCGGCGTCATGATCCTCACCCAGCGGGTCGTCTGCTTCTCCCGGTGTTTTGAGGTATTCCTCACCCACCGGAATGTGCGTACGGCGCAACGGCTCGGACGGGTCGTCCCGGCTCATCAGGCTCGCGTAATAGGGCGTGATGCCGACCGGCAGAGAACCCTGATGACGCATCACCGCGCCACGTTCTTCGTCGGACAGGACAAAGACGCGTTCGAGCTGCTGCAATGACTTGATGCGCGAACGCAGTTGCCAGCGCCAGTCATTCCATTCGCTCAAACTTGCTTCGGGGAAAAATCGCCTGCGGAAAGCTGCCGTACTATCACCGACGGGGAAGAACGGGCCACGTGGCTGCGCTTTCTTCGGCTTTATAAAAGAAATACCGACACGTGTTTTCTGCGTGTCAGCAATTTTATCATTATCGTTGAAATTAAGAGAGTCGGACGTCAGTAAACTTGGAGGCTCTTCAGCCACCTTCAGCAGTGTGTCCATTGATTTCAGATGTCTCCGGGTCCGCTTGGCCGTCGCGCGAAAATCGTCGTTTCTGTCGCTTGGGCGGTCCCTGAATTGCTATTTAATACGATCTGAAATTTAGTCAAGAAGATTGTATTTTAGGGCGGATTCTCTGGGCATTGATGAGACGTTGCCCGGCACAGGAGAGCAAAATAATGTGATTTTTGAAGAATGGGGTGGCTGATGGGATTCGAACCCACGACCCTCGGCACCACAAGCCGATGCTCTAACCGACTGAGCTACAGCCACCACAGGACACCCGAAACGCGGGCCCCGATGAGCGGGAGGCACTCAATAGCCCCTGCCCCCGCTTCCGTCAAGTGATCGAATGCGGAATATGCGTACCGTTTTTAACCTAAAATACGATCTCGATCAGGAACGGGCCTTCCCTGGCAACCCCTCTGGCAATGGCCGGAGACAAGTCCGCAGCGTCCTCGACGCGCACGGCATCCACGCCCATACTGATCGCCATCCCGACCCAGTCGATATCGGGCTTATTCAAACTGAACAGACCTTCAGCCACGTGCCCCATCTTGTCGACACCGACCCCCTTCATTTCACCTTCCAGAATACGGTAGGCGCGGTTCGAGAAAATCAGAACCGTCACGTCCAGGCCCTCACGCGCCATGGTCCAGAGCGCCTGATTGCAGTACATACCCGAGCCGTCGGACTCCAGAACAATCACGCGCCGGTCAGGACAGGCGATGGCCGCTCCGACACCGTACGGCAGGCCGACGCCGATCGCCCCGCCAGTGTTCTGAAGCCAAGTATGCGGCGGCGCGGCCCGGCTGTCGGGAAAGAACGCCCGGCCCGTGGTAATGCTTTCATCAACGATAATGGCATCTGCCGGCATGTTGGCCCGGACCGCCTGAGAGATAATCTCCGGGGTGATCGCCCCCGAAAGACCGCTGACGTCTGGCGCAGGCTCGGCTTCTACCAGAACCGGCGCGATGTCCTCTGCGCCAAGGGCGTCGATCAGCTTGTCCAGGGCGCCCAGTGTATCCTGATACGGTCCTGCGAGATTGAGTATCTCCGCCCCGTCCGGGGACAGGCGGCTGGGTTTGTCCGGGTAGGCAAAGAAACTGACCGGCTCGCGCGTGCCGAGCAGGATCACCGCCTCATATTCCTTGAGGGTCTCAAGCGCATGATCAACCGGATACGGCAGTTTCTTGACCTCGACACGACCCGCCCCGCGGTCGATGCGCCGGTTCGATGTCTGGGCCAGGAGCGTCGCCCCCGTCGCGGCAGCAACCTTCCCGGCTTTTTCAAGCCCCTCGCCGTACAGCACGGCGCCAGACATGAAGATCACCGATTTCTTGCCGGCTTTAAGCACCTCGATGACTTTCTCCAGATCTTGCTGATCTACCGGTTCTGGCACGCCGGCCAACAGCGGTTCGCCGACAAGATCGGTTTCCGTCCAGGCCGCATCTGCCGGCAGGATCAGGGTTGCGATCTGGCCGGGCCAGGTTTTGGACTTGGCCACGGCACGCGCCGTATCAGCACCGACATCATTCGAGGTTTTGCTGGTCACGACATAGTCCGACACCGGCCCGACGATCCCCTGAATATCTGCCGTCAGCGGCGCATCGTATTCGATATGATATGTTGCATGTTCACCAACGATATTGACCATCGGGACACGGGCTTTCTTGGCATTATGGACATTGGCAAGACCATTGCCGAAACCGGGCCCCAGATGCAGCAGCGTCGCCGCCGGCTGCCCTGTCATCCGCGCATAGGCGTCAGCGGCCCCGGTGGCCACGTTTTCCTGCAGTGCCAGCACACAGTAAATCAGATCAAGACGGTCCAGCGCCGCGACAAAGTGCATTTCCGACGTGCCCGGATTGGCGAAACAGACATCTACCCCTGAATTCGCAAGCGTGCGAACCAATGCTTCGGCGCCATTCATGTATGAATTCCTTATGGACGTATTAGAACCGTAAAATCGGTGACATGAAGCACGCTAGTCGGCATAGTGCCGCCAATCAATATCCGGAGGAAAAAACATGCCGCAACTCGTCGATGCCATGGCCAGACTTGGAACCGAATCCGCGTTCGAGGTGCTTGCCCGCGCCAATAAACTGGCCCAGGGAGGGATGGACGTCATCAACCTTGGCATAGGACAGCCGGATTTCAAAACCCCGGGCCATATCGTCGAAGCCGCCGTCAAGGCGCTCCGGGACGGCCATCACGGTTACACGCCCGCCAACGGCATCCCGGAACTTCGTGAAGCCGTTGCTGCGGACATCCTGAAATACCGGAAATGCGAGGTGAACCCGGACAACATCGTCATCATGCCGGGCGGCAAGCCGACCATGTTCTTTGCCGTGCTGATGTTCGGCCAGCCCGGTACGGAAATCATCTATCCCAACCCGGGATTCCCGATTTATGAGTCCGTGATCAAATTTTCCGGTGCCAAGCCGGTGCCGATGGCGCTTCACGAAGACAACGGGTTTTCGTTTTCGGCAGATGAAGTCCTTGGTCTGATCACGCCGCAGACACGCCTGATCATCATCAATTCCCCCGCCAACCCGACCGGCGGCACCGTGCCCCGCGAAGAAATGGACAAACTGGCCGCAGGGCTGGAAAAGCACCCTCAGGTCGCGATCCTTTCCGATGAAATCTATGGCCGCATGCTTTACGACGGCCGCGAACACGTCAGCATGCTGGAATACGACAATCTGCGCGATCGCGTCATCATGCTCGACGGCTGGTCCAAGACCTATGCCATGACCGGCTGGCGCCTGGGATATGCGGTCTGGCCGAAGGATCTCGCCGATCATGCGACACGCCTTGCGATCAACTGCCATTCCTGTGTCAACGCGCCGACCCAGTATGCCGGGATCGCGGCCCTCACCGGGCCACAGAACGATGTTGATATCATGATGAAGGCGTTTGACGAGCGCCGCCGCGTTATCGTGTCGGAACTCAATCAGGTTGAAGGTTTCCGATGCACAGAGCCGGGCGGCGCATTTTATGCCTTCCCGAATATCGAAGGCACCGGCATGTCGGCCCGCGCACTCCAGGATCAGTTGCTGGAAAAAACCGGCGTCGCAATTATCGCCGGCACCAGCTTCGGTGCGCAGGGCGAAGGCTACGTGCGGTTTTCATACGCGAACTCCACGGAAAATATCCGTGAAGCCATTCGCCGTGTGCGGGAGTTTCTAGGCAACCGTTAAGGCTCGCCAAATTTCGTCATCCCAAACTTGATTTGGGATCCATAAGCACCGGCAGGGTGGTCTGGGAATATGGGTCCTGAATCAAGTTCAGGACGAGGGTGTTATTGTTACAGAAGCACCGGCTCCAGAAGACCGGCCTGTTCCGGCGCACCGATCATCAGGTTGAGGCATTGCACGGCCTGACCGGAAGCGCCTTTGCCCAGATTGTCGAGCACACCGCAGACAACCGCCTGTCCACCGTCCTTGCTGGCATAGACATGCAGCCTGAGTTCGTTGGTGCCGTTCAGTTCTTCCGGATCGAGGACGGGGGCGCCTTCGCCCTTCACCAGATCGGCGACAGTCACGAACCGGCGGCCTTCGTAATGCGCGGCCAGAATATCATGCAGGGCTTCAGCGCTGGGGGCGCCGGGCAACGCTGCCAAATGCAGGGGCACCTGGACAATCATGCCCTCCCGGTAACGCCCGACGCTCGGCACGAAAATCGGCGTCCGCAACAACTGTGACCAGTACTGGATTTCCGGAATATGTTTGTGCCCGAGATTCAGACCGTAAACCCGAAACGGCGTATCGATACGGTCCGGCGATTCCGGGTCTTCGAAACCTGCGATCATCTTCTTGCCGCCACCGGAGTACCCCGACACGGCATTGATCGTTACCGGCCAGTCGTTTGGCAACAGCCCGTCTTCGACCAGCGGATGCAGGATCGCCACCGAAGCGACGGCGTAACACCCCGTGTTCGCAACCCGTTTCGAAGCGGCAATAATCGCCGCCTGCCCCGGGTCCATCTCCGGGAAGCCGTAATCCCAGCCGTCCGCCGTCCGGTGCGCGGTCGATGCATCGATCACCCGCACATCCGGATTATCGATCATGGCGACAGCTTCACGCGCTGCGTCATCGGGAAGGCACAGGATCGCCACGTCGCAGGCGTTCAGCATACCGGCCCGTTTCACAGGGTCCTTGCGGTCAGCGTCACTGAGCGTCAGTAACGAAATATCGTCACGTCCTTCGAGCCGCGTTCTGATCTGCAGCCCGGTCGTGCCTTCGGCGCCATCGATAAAAATACTTGTAACCATGGCGACTGTTTAACGCCCGACCGGCGATCTGTCATGAAAAACTTCAACAAACCGGGTAATTGCAGCAAGGGTTTCAGCCGGTTGATCAAAGTGCGGATTATGGCCACAGTCCGCGATCATCAGTTTCCGGGCTTCCCCGCCCGTTCCCGATACAATGGCATCCACCTGTGCTTCGGAGCCGTAATGGTCATCAATCCCCTGCATGACAAGCAGCGGACAACTGATAGAAGGCAGGTACTTTTCGACATTCCAGTGCCAGTAATCATGCCGCTGCCAGGTATCGTTCCAGCCGAGAAACGCGTTATCCACGTTATCACCGTGATAGCGTTTCAGCTTTTCCCGGAGGTCCGTTGTCTCCCAGACCTTTCTGGCTTCACGGATACCATCCAGACACATTTCCTCGTTGAAGACATGCGCTGCCATGGTGACGACGCCGAGTATCCGGCCGCTATCATCCAGCCCGGCATGGATCAGGCCAATCGTCCCGCCGTCGGAATGTCCGATCAGAATGGCCTGTTTTATACCCAAGACATCCAGCACTGCCGCCAGTGAATCACGGGCTTCGTCTTCCTGATACGTAATCGGACGTGGCAACTCGATGCCATCCGACCGCCCGTATCCAGCCCGGCTATAGACAAGCCCCGGCATGTCACAGGCAACAGTCAGCTTGTGCGGAAAATCCCGCCACAGCGCGATGCACCCCAAGCCTTCGTGCAGGAACACCAGGACCGGCTCATCACCTTCAGGCGGTCTGTTGACCCATGTGTATTCCAGCCGTTTACCGGCGGCGATCAGAAACTCATCATCCGGATATGCAGTCATTCAATGTGAATGCCAATTTCCGGCGCTGTTGAAAAGCCCCACTCGCGCACCGCGTTCCAAACCGTGAAGCTTGCTTGAAGTGAAACTTGCCAATGCTAATATCATTGTAACGGGAAAGTTCCCGACCTCGTCCCCGGCGTTCCCGCCGGGTATTACAGTCAGCACCCGGTCTCCTGCGGGCGGCATGAAAAGCGTTGGGATTTAGAGATGGCAGATATAACTGTCGCGCCAAAAGAAGAATGGACGAAGTTCGAATTCGAAAAGGGTATCCAATACATCCAGCATCTTTTTGAACAACTGCTGGTGATGACCCGTTATGCACTATTGTTTAACGTTTCACTCGCGGCGGCGGCAGGCTTTTTAATTCAGATCACCAAAGGAAATATTGTTCAACAGACACCTATTGCGGCTGTTGCGATTTTTATTTCACTCATATCTGTTGTTTTTAATGCCGGCGCATGGAAGGCCCATAACAGCAGTTGGGACATGATTGAAGCAGTGAAGGATTACTTACAGAAACTAGAAGAAAAAATGCCCGATAATTCTGATGATCGGTTAATAACCACATTGGGTAAGGTGTTCTCGTCAAAGCAAAAAATAACAACTCGGTTACTTACCCAGTTTTTCTATGGTTTCCTCGTTTGTGGATGGGGAATTTTATTTTCTATTCTTTGTGCAGCTCTTTTCGGAAACGCATGGGCCGCTTCCTTGTTTAAAACTCTCAATTAAGCGAGACACTATGAAACTTGCGACCTCAGAAACATTCACCCACCCGAATTTCGAGCTCACGTCCGGCGCTGCACTCCCGGAACTAACGCTTGCCTATGAAACATGGGGGAACCTCAACGAGGACGGCAGCAACGCCATTCTGATGTGCCACGGCTACACCAACCATCCCCATGCCGGCGGTGACGAAGACGGTTGGGCGCATCATCTGGTCGGCCCCGGCAAGGCCATCGACACCGACACGTACTTCGTCGTCTGTTCCAACATGATCGGATCGGCATTCGGCAGCTCCGGCCCTGCCAGCATCAACCCCGAAACAGGGAAACCGTACGGCCCGGATTTCCCAGCCTACACCACCATCGACATGATCCGCGCCCAGCACCTTCTGATCGACCATCTGGGCTGCGGGCAGTTGAAGGCCGTCATCGGATATTCATACGGGGGGCACCTGACCTTCCTGTGGGGGGCCAACTATCCGGACCGAATGCGTGCCCTGGTGCCGATTGCCGGGGTCATCAAACGGGAAACAAAGGAAGCCGATACCAATCGCATACGTGCGCAGTTTACCGACTGTACCGGCTGGAACGACGGGCATTACTACGATCAAGTCGACGCACCCGGCGGAGTGCGTGAAAAGATGATTGAAATCAGGATCGGGACGCTGACGCGGTATGGTCTTGGCGATTACCTGAAACACAATGGCGAAACACCGGAGGCAATCGAGCGGATCGTGCGGGCCAATGCCGAAAAGTGGGCACATCAGTTCGATGCCAATTCACTCTACAAACTCTACGAAGCCGGGATCGGGTCAGAAGCCGATGCCACGAAGATCAAGGCACCGCTTCTGGATGTCCTCGCCAATTCGGACAGCGTCGTCGATGTAAAACTCGGCCCGCCGACCGTTGAGCGGCTGAAAAGCCTTGGCGTCGATGCCAGCTTCCACGAAATCGACACTCCGTATGGTCATACGGGGCCGATGCTCGATGCCCATAAATGGAAAGATGTGCTGCGTGCGTTTCTTGAACACATTCCCTAAGGGGCACCTCTTCGGCGGTTGAGCAATCGTGCCGGCAGCGCCGCGGCGATGGCAATGAAGGCGATACCTACCAAAATGCCGATCCACTCGCCGGGCAAGCCGGGGAACATTGCCGCCCCTTCAGTGCCGGCGATGGCGCCGAGCGTGCTGTTGCCACCGGCAACCTTTTCCAGCAGACCGGTCGTGCCGATCCAAGCGAAGCTGCCCATATAGGCGCCAGCGCCGGCAAGTCCGCCGAGCACGAAGATCATCGCGTCCTTGCGCCCCGTCGCGGCGGCCGTCAGTCCGGTACCCGGACAGAACCCGGATACCGCGAACCCGGCACCAAGAAGCAATCCGCCGACGAAAACGCCGACATAGGCCGTCTTGACGTCCATATGCCCAACGTCAATAAGGCCTGCCAGAAGCCCCGCGAACATCAACACCGAACTGAGGCCGATGGCGAGCAGGATGGTTTTCATCAGATGCATGTTGCTCAAATTCAGCATGCGGATGATAAGCCCCGGATTGGTCGCGCCGACACGATCGAGGACAAAGCCGAAGGCGCCGCCGATTACGATGGCAAGTATGAGCAAGGTCATCACTCAGCCCTCCTTTCTGAACATGAATAAGGCGACAGGTATGCCGGCGGCGAACGCACCGGCAGTAAAGATGTAGCCCGAGATCGCCGTCTGCATCATACCGCTCATCATGTGTCCCGACGTGCAGCCGCCGGCGAGCCGCGCACCATAAAGCACGACGAAGCCGGCAAGGAAGGTTGCTGCGTAGCGTTTCCATGGCTCGTCTCCGAAATTGGCGCGCCACACCGACGGCATTTGCCGCTCCGCCGCGTCGACTCCGCCGCGCAAGCGTGCCGATATCGCCGCCCCGACGACCATGGCAATCACGAACACAAAGCTGTAATTGAGCGGGTTGGCGACGTTCCCGGCATATTTGCCGCCGCTTTTGTTGAGGTAGGCGTTGGGGCTGGCGAAACCGCTTTTGGCGGTGTCCGAGGTAACGACGACGTCCGGATTGACCGCGTCCCACAGAATCCCATCGAAGATCACGAACTGGGTCGACACGCCGATTGGCTTGACCAGCAGCACGGCCGAGAAAAAAACCAGTCCGAGCAGCATTCCACCCGACTTCCACGATAAAACCATTGGCCAACCCTCCAATAAATATATTCGATATCGCGAATGTATTATGGAAATTGAAAGACGACACTGATCTAAATCAAAGTACTCGGTGGATTGCCCGAGCCTTTCACTTTGTAATTTGCGTCGCCGTAGCAGAAGGTCCCGGGCCTTTGCAAAACCGTTCATTCCTGATTTTGATTACAGAAAGCCTCGCCCGATGGATGCCCTGCCCGAATGCCCGATATGCGCTGCCGATTGCGTCTATGAAGACGGCGCTATGATAATCTGCCCGATGTTCGCGCATGTGAGGAAGGATCAGGCCGCGGTTCCGACGATACTGGCACTATAGTGCGTGACGCCAACGGCAACGCGCTGACTGATATAGACTGAAAGATTACGGGGTTCGGCCAGATGGGGCTGAAATCGATATTCATCCGGAAGGGCTGAGCCAACGAAAAAGGGCCGCCCGAAGGCGACCCTCTCCCATACAGAACTGTAAAACTCTTAGCGCTTCGAGAACTGGAAGCTCCGGCGGGCCTTGCGGCGGCCGTACTTCTTACGTTCAACCGTACGGGAGTCACGGGTCAGGAAGCCTTCCTTCTTGAGCGTCCCACGCAGGTCCGGCTCATAGAGGGTCAGCGCACGGGAAATGCCGTGACGAACGGCACCGGCCTGACCGGAAAGACCGCCACCCTTGACGGTGACATAGACGTCGTACTGACCTTCACGGGCTGCGACTTCAAACGGCTGGTTGATCACCATGCGCAGCACCGGACGGGCGAAATAACGCTCGATCTCACGGCCATTGACGGTGATGACGCCACGGCCCGGCTTGATCCAGACACGGGCGACCGCGTCTTTACGACGGCCGGTCGCATAGGCACGACCCTGCTCATCAAGCTGCTGAACGCGCGGAGCCTGGTTTTCGGCGGCGGCTTCGGCCAGCGCCGGATCGACGAGATCCTTGAGATCCTCGAGGGTTTTGGTTTCCTCAGCCATGGATCACTTCCTTTTGTTTTTCGGGTTCATGCCGGCAACATCCAGAGCTTCCGGCTGCTGCGCTTCGTGCGGGTGCTCGGACCCGGCATAGACATGGAGCTTGGAGAGCTGCTGACGACCCAGCGGCGAGCGCGGGATCATACGTTCAACGGCCTTCTGGACAACACGTTCCGGGAACGCACCGGAAAAAATCTTCTCCGGAGAGGTTTCCTTGATACCGCCCGGGTGACCCGTGTGACGGTAGTAACGTTTGTCCTGCATTTTACGGCCGGTCAGACGCACTTTCTCGGCATTGATGACAATGATGTTGTCACCGCAGTCGACGTGAGGCGTATAGAGCGGCTTGTGTTTGCCACGCAGCCGCGTCGCAATAACAGCAGCAAGACGGCCGAGAATGACGCCCTCAGCGTCGATCACGTGCCACTTGCGGTCGATATCCACGGCCTTGGCGGAAATGGTTTTCATTTGCTTGATTCCGCTTTCCAATAAAAACAACAAAACGCGCCGCCCCTGCGGTGCGCGGACGGGAATATGACACCGAATATTTGGAAGTCAACGGAAAAAGCGCCTAAAAACCGAAACTTACGATTATGGTATTATAATACCTCATAATTCATCAGCCAGCCCAGCGCCTTGAAATCATGGCTCTTTTGGCTTCATCGGCCAGGTATCACTGACCCTGTACCCTTCCGGCCAGGGGTCGGATGGATCCAGGGTGTACTGATGAGAGCCGGTAATCCAGGCACGACCGGATATTTCGGGGATAATCGCCGGCTTTGCGCCCACTTGCGCCAGCCCGGCAATCCGCCCCTGAAAGGTCGACCCGATGATTGATGTTGCGGTAAATGTATCACTCACCGTCATTTCGCCTTTGGCATGCAGCAACGCCATCCGCGCCGATACCGCCGTCCCTGTCGGTGAGCGGTCAATCTTGCCCGGCTTGATCGCGACCGCCTGACGTCCGCTCAGACCACCCTCACCCCGTGAAAGCGGCCCCGCAAAGAGACAGAATGAAAAATGCGTCCATTCGGGCAGTTCAGGATGCGTGAACCGCAACTGCGCATTGGCCGCATCGGTGATACGTGTCCCCAGTTGGGCGAGATCACGGGCTTCGGACTGATCCAGGGTCAGCCCCAACGCGGCGCTGTCGACAATGACGAAGCTGTCCCCGCCATAGGCAGTATCCACGCGCAATGTCGGGCAGCCCGGCACCTCAAGCGCGGCGTCAAGATCACCTGCAAACGAAGCCACATTGCGGATATGAATGCGTTCAGCCTTGCCGTTCCGGCAATCGGCGCGCACACGTACCAGCCCACCCGGGGCTTCAAGCACGAAATCCGTCACCGGCTCATCCATTTCAATGATCCCGCTTTCCAGCAGCACCGTGGCGACACAGATTGAATTCGACCCGGACATCGGCGGGGTATCTTCGGGTTCCATGATGATCCAGCCCATCTGCGCATCTGGATGTTTTGGCGGAACAAGAAGGTTCACATGACGAAACACCCCGCCCCGGGGCTCGTTCAGCATGAAATTCCTGAGCGTCCCATCCTCGGCAATCCAGGTCCGCTGATCCCAGAGGGTCTCTCCGGGAGGCGGGGCCACCCCATCGACAATCACATCCCCGACCTCGCCTTCGGCGTGGCATGAAATCACATGAATGGGCTTGGATATGCGCAACGTTGTGCCTCCCAAGGGCATCATAGCCCGGTCTGACCTGTCACAAAGTGCAATGTTTTGGAAAAATCAACGCGGGGGAATGGAATAGGTCCCGGTGGTATGGGCAACCAGATCATCCGACCCTTCGGAGTAGACATCGACGGCCATCACGGCGAGGCGCTTGCCGAGCTTCAACATGACGCCCTTGGCCAACAGATCACGCGGTTCAGGCTTGCGCAGAAAGTTGATGTTCAGATTGGTTGTTACCGCCAGCTTGACGATACCGATTTCCGAAAGCACCACCGCGTACATGCAGGCGTCCGCCAGCATCATCATGGTCGGCCCCGACATGGTGCCCCCCGGGCGCAGCATTTTCGCATCATACGGGATCATCAACGTCGCCGTACCGTCACCGATCCCGGTCGCCTTCACACCCAGCTCATGCGCCCATGGCAGTTCATCGGCAACGATCTCATTGAAGGCGTCGACGGTAATTTGCGGCATCGGCTAAATCCATCCTGTAGGCATACATCTATTTGATTTCCGTTTACGTTAACGTCACTTTAAATTGAGTTCAACGCGCATGCGAATTGTTCCCTCTTCCCTTGTCAATTTGGAAGTGGTTAGCGACACTCAGGCAGGGAGAAACATCATGACTGAAGCGGCAAAAAATGAAGCCCTCGTCCTGCGTTCCGATGACCGCGGGATTGCGACACTGACGCTCAATCGACCGGACGCCTTCAATACCCTGTCCACGCCGTTGATGCTGGAACTGAAAGCGCACCTGGCAGCACTCAAAGACGATACGTCCATCCGCGTTGTCGTAATTACAGGCGCCGGCAAGGCGTTCTGCGCCGGACACGATCTGAATGAAATGCGCGCCGACCCGTCGGAAGCGGCAATGCAGAAAATGTTTTCACTTTGCACGGACAACATGATGGCGATGACGCACTTGCCGCAACCCGTTATTGCCAAGATCAACGGCGTGGCCGCGGCGGCGGGCTGTCAGCTTGTCGCCCAGTGCGATCTGGCGATTGCAGCCGATCATGCCAAATTCGGCACGTCGGGGATCAACGTCGGTCTTTACTGCTCGACCCCGTCCGTCCCCGTGACCCGAAATCTTGGGCGCAAGCAGGCCATGGAACTGTTGATGACCGGTGACATGATCCCGGCTGATCAGGCCACCGAATGGGGCCTCATCAATCGTGCCGTGCCGGCTGACCGGCTTGACGCAGAGGTCGAGGAAATGGCCGCCAAGATCGCGTCCAAAAGCCCGGACGCCGTTGCACTCGGCAAAGACCTGTTCTATCGCCAGTTGGAAGAAGGCATGGACGCCGCGTATCAGCGTGCCGGCAAGGCGATTACCTGTAACATGCAGGCGGAAGCGACACAGGCCGCCATCGACAGCTTCCTTAAAAAGTCGCCGCTCGCCGACTGGCCGGACCGCAACAACTCTTAAAAACACCAACTCTCATCAGGGAAATCCAATGCCGTCCACGATCATCTCATGCGCCGTTACCGGTTCCGCCCCCACGCCCGACAAGAACCCCGCCGTCCCGGTCACGCCGGCAGAAATCGCCGCCAGCGCCATCGATGCCGCCAAGGCCGGCGCCGCCATCGTGCATATTCACGTGCGTGATCCGGAAACGACAAAGCCGAGCATGGACCCCGCCCTGTACCGTGAAACCACCGAGCGCATCCGCGACAGCGGCACGGATGTCATCATCAACCTGACCACCGGTCCCGGGGCGCGATATATTCCGCACCCGGAAATTCCCGGACGGGCATCCGACGACAGCACCATGGAAACGCCGGAGCGGCGCGTCGTACATATCGAGGAAATGTCGCCGGAGATCTGCTCGCTCGACGTCGCCACCATGAACTTCAACCAGCATGTGTTCCTGAATCATCCTGATCACCTCGCCATCATGGCCGACAGGGCCCGGAAAGCGGGCGCCAAGCCGGAACTGGAGGTCTTCGATACCGGGCATATCATTCTTGCCAAGAAGATGATTGCAGACGGCCTGATCGACGCACCGCCATATTTTCAATTCTGCCTCGGCATCAGCTATGCAGCCCCTGCGACGGTCGAAAGCATGCAGTTCATGCGCGATCTGCTTCCCGAAGGGGCTGTCTGGTCGGCGTTCGGCATATCCCGCTTTCAGTTTCAAATGGTCGCCGCCGCCGTCCTGCTGGGCGGCAATGCGCGGGTCGGACTTGAAGACAACATCTTCCTGGAAAAAGGTGTTCTGGCCCCGTCGAATGCCGCACTGGTCGAAAAAGCATGCAATATCGTCAACCAGTTGGGCGGCAGCGTCGCCAGTGTTGCCGAAGCGCGTGAACGGCTGGGATTAAAGGGATGAGTACTCTCGTATATGACGACGAACTGATGCGGCGGATCCTCAAGGATACCCGGACCATTGCCATGGCCGGGGCCAGCCCGAACTGGGTGCGGCCATCGAATTTCGCCATGAAATATCTCCAGGGCAAGGGCTATCAGGTGCACCCGATTAACCCCGGCCATGCCGGAAAGGAAATCTGGGGGCGGTTGACCTATGCCTCGCTGGCTGACGTGCCCGGCCCGATCGACATGTTGGATATTTTCAGAAATTCCGAAGCAGCCGGCACTCTCGTCGACGAAGCGATCCAGTTGAAGAACGAAAAACAGATTAAAATCATCTGGATGCAATTGGGGGTCATCAACGAAGACGCCGCAAAGCGGGCCGAAGACGCGGGACTGACCGTCATCATGGACCGCTGCCCCAAGATTGAATACGGGCGCCTGTTCGGTGAACTTGGCTGGTCCGGGGTCAATTCGGGCATTATTACTTCAAAGCGTCGCAAGGCGCCGGCTTGATTCCGGCAACCGCACGAATGGTAGAAGCACAAATCGAAATCCGCGTCGATGATCTGAAGGGACCTGAAATCAAGGCCCTTCTCGAAGCGCATCTGGATCATATGCGTGCGATCTCGCCGCCGGAAAGTGTCCATGCGCTTGATCTGGAAGCGCTGAGAAAGCCAAGCATTACGTTCTGGACCATGTGGCTGCAGGGCACGCTCATCGGATGCGGGGCTTTGCGGGAACTCGAACCTACGCACGGCGAAATCAAATCCATGCATACGCCTGTGGCTTTCCGGGGACATGGATATGGGCGGCGTATGGTTGAGCATATCCTGAAGACTGCACGTGAACGGGGTTACCAGCGCCTCAGCCTTGAAACCGGCGCAACGGATGACTTCATATCCGCCCGCAGTCTTTATGCTTCGTTCGGCTTCAATACCTGCCCGCCGTTCGGTGATTATTTCGAAGACCCGTTCAGCACCTGCATGACTCTGGAATTGGATAAGACGCCATGAGTGACAACATGAGTGACAAAACGAAACAAGTGGGCCCACCCGAATACGGTTTCGCGACCCGCACCATCCATGCCGGTGCTCAGCCGGACCCCGTGACCGGCGCCAGAGCGACACCGATCTATCAGACCACATCCTATGTTTTCGATGATGTCGAGCATGCATCCGATCTGTTCAATCTGCAGACTTTCGGCTTTATCTACTCACGTCTGACCAACCCGACCGTTTCCGTGCTCGAAGAGCGTATCGCCAACCTCGAAGGCGGGCGTGCCGCCGTATGCGCCGGGTCAGGCCATGCCGCCCAGTTCCTGACGTTCTTCACATTGATGGAACCCGGTGACGATTTCATCGCATCAAAGAATCTGTATGGCGGATCGATTACCCAGTTCGGTGTCAGCTTCAAACGGCTGGGCTGGAACTGCACTTTCGTCGACTGTACCAAACCGGAAACGATCAAGGACGCGATCACGCCGAAAACCAAGGCGATCTTTATCGAAGTTCTGGCAAACCCGGGTGGTGTCGTACTTGATCTCGAAGCCATTGCTGCCATTGCCAAGGATGCAGGCATCCCGCTGATCGTCGACAACACGCTGGCAACCCCGTACCTGTGCCGCCCCATCGAATGGGGTGCGGACATCGTTTGCCATTCCATGACCAAATTCCTGCAGGGCCACGGGACATCCGTCGGCGGGGTCATCGTCGAAAGCGGTAAGTTCGACTGGACCTGTGCGAACGGCGGCCCGGGCTTCCCGACCATGACCGAGCCGGACCCGGCATATCACGGCCTGACGTTCTATGAGACCTTCGGCGACTTCGGCTTTACCATGAAGGCCCGTGCCGTCGCGCTCCGTGATTTCGGCCCGGCGCTGTCGCCCACCAACGCATTCAATACCCTGACCGGCACAGAGACCCTGCACGTGCGCATGGACCGGCATGTTGAAAACGCGCTCAAGGTTGCTGAATTCCTGGAAAGTCATCCCGCCGTCGACTGGGTCAGTTACGCAGGTCTCAAATCCAGCCCGTATCACGATCTGGCCAAAAAATACCTACCCAAGGGAGCCGGTGCCGTCTTTACCTTCGGCCTCAAGGGCGGCTTCGAGGCAGGCGTGAAAATGGTCGAGAAGATAAATATATTCTCGCACCTCGCCAACATCGGCGACACCAAATCACTGATCCTGCATCCGGCCTCGACCACGCACCGGCAGCTGACGGACGAACAGCGGGAATCCGCCGGCGCAACGGATCAGACGATCCGTTTGTCGATCGGGCTTGAAGATGCGGATGACCTGATCCGTGATCTCGATGAATCGATGAGCGGCTGATTACTCAGCCGGCTGTGCGACGGCTGCCTTCCGATCCGACGGCAGGATCATGGCCGCAAAAGCACCGGCAAGCGAAATGCAGGCCAGCACCATGAACAGCATGTAAAATTCACCTGAATAATCGAACAACATGGCTTCCAGTTGCACACCCAGTGTCGAGAAGCCGATCGCCACGATGAACTTGCAGCCGAATGCCAATGCCCTTCGCGCCGGCGGAATATATCTGGCGAGGATCACGTTCTCGGCCGGCAATGAGCCGTTACTGGCGGAAATCATCATAACCGCGAACAGCACGACCATCGGCCCCGCGGCATAGGCCATGAGAACCAGCAACGGTACCTGCACCATGAACGCCCCGATGTAGACAAGCTTTGGCGATATTCTGTCGGCGAGCCAGCCTCCCGCAAACTGCATCAGACCGGCAATGAAGAACACGGCCGCGACCAGCGTTGAAATGCCGAACACACTGCCTTCGAACAGGTGATCAAGCCGCATCTGGAAGGCTTTCGGCAGGCCCGCCTGTGTCGCCTGATAGATGACGCCCGTACACAGCATGGAAAACGCCAGCACCGCAAACACCCGAAGAGCATCGCCCTTATCGGATGGCGGCGTCGGTGAACGATCAATTTTACTCTCGATGATTTCGCCCCGGCTGACCAGCACCAGAAACGCACATCCCGTCACCAGGATCAGAACACCGGGGATGATGAAGACGGCGCGCCAGCCCATCAGGGTAATAATTGTCCCCGCCGTTAACGCCGCGATCGTCGGCCCCAATGCCCCGAATATGCCGTTGATGCCCAGCGCCGTACCCCGGTTTTTCGCGTTTCGGATCAACCACGCAATTCCAACGGGGTGGTAAATCGAAGCACACAGCCCCGTCACGGCCAAAGCCGCCATGATCTGCCAGGGCGCTCCTGCAAATCCGGTCAGGATCATCGAGACACCCGTGCCGATGTAGTAGACCGACATCAACGGCACCGCGCCGAATTTATCACCGAGCCAGCCTGCTATAGGTGCCCCGAATCCGAACAGAAAACCGCCCATGACAGCAAGCTGGATTGCCTCGCCATGGGTCAGGCCCAGTTCATCTTCCAGTGTGAGGACGGCCACGTAATACAGAGGCTGAAAAAGGTGGCTGTAGGTGTGGCCGATGCTCGAAAAAATCAGCGAGAGCTTGGCTGAACGGGCGTCCGTGGTCATGGGATGATGTTCCTCGTCTTAACTTGGCCCTATACATAATGCCTGAACCGGCCAGCACATAGAGCCATTACCCATATTTCTACGCTAAACCGGTGCTAGGTTTAGAACCCCAGCTCCTTGATAACGTTCGAGAATACATCAAGCGTATCCTGCTCACGAACATGCCGACCGCCCGTCACCTGACGTTTTCCGGCGATCCAGACTTCCTCAATGCCAGTGGAATTCCCGCTGAAAATCATGGAATCGATCAACCGGTCGCCACTGCGCCCGACCAGTAACGGATGCGACGGATCAAGCACGACGAAGTCCGCACGGCAGCCTTCGCCGATTTTGCCAAGTCTGCGGCCAGAAGCCTGCGCACCGCCGCGGAGAGCATCGTCATACAAGCGGACACCGGTTGATTCTCCCGGGCCGGCTGCGGCGAGATTACGGCGTCGTTTGATCAGCCGTTGCCCATATTCGAGCCAGCGCAATTCTTCGACAACACTCACCGAAATGTGGCTGTCCGATCCGATCCCCAATCGCCCGCCTTGCTCCAGATAACTCAGCAACGGGAATATCCCGTCACCCAGATTTGCCTCCGTCGTCGGGCACAGCCCGGCAATGGCACCGGATGAGGCAATCTGCGTGGTCTCCTGTTCCGTCAGATGCGTCGCATGGACGAGACACCAGCGTGGACCGACATCGAAATTTTCCATAAGCCATTCGACAGGCCGCAACCCTGTCTGTTCAACGGATTCAGTGACGTCCTTTTCCTGCTCGGCGACGTGAATATGAACAGGTGCATGGGGCTCTATCGCGGTCAGGCCATCGATCACGGCCTGCATACCATCACGGGTCACTTGCCGCGGGCTGTGCGGCGCCACGCCGATGTGCACCTGTGGATTCCCGTTATGGACCTTGTTCACCGCTTCGATGATCTTCAAAAGCTGATCCGGGCTTGAAATGAACCGGCGTTGTCCGGGGTTTGGTTCCCGTCCAGCGTAACCACCGGTTTCATAAAGCACCGGTAACAGCGTTATCCCGATCCCCGCCCTTGCTGCGGCACGCACCAGCGCCATCGACATTTCAGATGGATCGTCATAGGGCGTCCCGCCCGGTCCATGATGCACGTAATGGAATTCACAAACGGCGGTGTACCCTGCCTTGACCATTTCCACATAAAGCTGGGCGGCAACGGCTTCCAAAATTTCCGGCGTCACGACTTCAGCAAAGCGATGCATGACATCACGCCACGTCCAGAAGCTGTCCTCGGCACCGGCACCGGATGCCCGGAATTCACTTAACCCCGCCAATGCCCGCTGATGGGCATGGGAATGCAGGTTCGGCATGCCCGGAATGGCCGGCCCCGGCAGACGGGCCATTAGATCCGCTTCATACACTGTATCCACCGTAATGCCGGTGATATCGCCACGGGCATCTATGACGATGGCGACATTCTTTGCCCAACCGTCCGCTAGCAGGACATTTTCGCCGAATACGGTCACACCATTGCTCATAACAGACCCTTGCTCACGATGATGTCAGTCTGGATTGATTGCCTACCCGTGATAGTCTCTGTTCCGCCAGGTGACAAGGAGATCGCATGACAACGTTTAAGCAACTGCTGGTAATCGGGGGCCTGATTCTTTGCACCGTGTTTTCCCCAACGGGTGCAACGGCAAAGGATAATCTTGTCATCGGCATCACCCAGTATCCTTCGACCTTTCATCCAAATATCGATTCCATGCTGGCAAAATCCTATGTGCACGGGCTGACCCGCCGCCCGATCACCGTCATCAATGCCGAATGGGACACTGTCTGCCTGCTCTGCGAAGAGCTTCCGACACTTGAGAACGGCGGGGCAAAACTTGAGAAGACACCCGACGGAAAGGACGGTATTGCCGTCACGTACAAGATCATCGATGAAGCCGTCTGGGGAGACGGCACCCCGATCACCGTAGATGATGTGATCTTCACCTGGGAAACGGGTAAGCACCCGAAAACCGGCGTGTCGTCGACCGAAGGTTACCGGCGCATCCTTTCAATTGACCGGATCGACGACAAAACATTCACCCTGCACGTCGACAGACGCACGTTCGATTACAACAACCTTTCGACGATGGGCCTTCTGCCCGCCCACATCGAGCGTTCGAAATTCGCCAATCCCGAGGCCTACAAGACACAGACGGCATTTGATACAGACCCGATGAACCCTGGCCTGTTCATGGGCCCGTATGTCATGACCGAGGCGAAAACCGGTTCGCACATGGTCTTCGAGCGCAATCCGAAA
Source organism: Rhodospirillales bacterium (assembly GCA_040218645.1). Lineage (GTDB taxonomy): Bacteria > Pseudomonadota > Alphaproteobacteria > Rhodospirillales > Casp-alpha2 > UBA4479. The sequence continues at coordinate 33,210 of JAVJQZ010000002.1, read as the reverse complement.
TGGTGGGGCAAGGAACCTGCATTCGATAAAATCACCGTCCGCGTCATTGAAAATACGACGACACTGGAAGCAAACCTGCTGTCCGGCGGCATAGACATGATTTCAGGGGAACTGGGACTGAACGTCGATCAGGCTCTGGCCTTTGAAAAGCGCCATGGCCGGAAATACACGATCCTGTTCCATCCCGGCCTGATCTATGAACATATCGACCTGATGCTGGATAATCCTGTTCTGCAGGACATCCGCGTACGCCAGGCATTGATGTACGCCATCGACCGCAAAGCAATTTCGGAACGATTGTTCGGCGGCAAGCAACCGGTGGCCAACACCGGAATCAATCCCCTTGATTGGATTTATGCTGATGATGTGCCCAGGTACGTTCATGATCCGGCCCGGGCGGATGCATTGCTGAACGACGCCGGCTGGACCAGGGGCGCGAACGGCATGCGGGTCAATGCCGCTGGTGAACCGCTGCGGTTTGAAATCATGACCACGGCCGGCAACAGAACACGCGAACTGGTTGAGCAGGTTCTGCAGAGTCAGTGGAAAGAGCAGGGTATCGATATACGCATCCGGAACGAACCGGCGCGGGTGTTTTTCGGGGAAACCGTCTCCAAGCGCAAGTTTTCGGCCATGGCCATGTTCGCCTGGATCTCGTCTCCGGAAAGCGTGCCCCGCACAACCCTGCATTCCGAAGAGATACCGACCGAAGCCAACAGTTGGAGCGGCCAGAATTACACCGGTTTCAGCAATCCGGAAATGGATGCATTGCTTGAACAGATCGAACTGGAACTCGACCGTGAAAAACGCCGCGAACTTTGGCAGCGCCTGCAGCACATTTATGCCACTGAGCTTCCTGCACTGCCGCTCTATTTCCGTGCAAATTCCTTCATTTTGCCGAAATGGCTGGGGGACATACAGCCGACCGGCCACCAGTTCCCAACAACCCTGTGGGTCGAGAACTGGTCGGTCAATAAGTAGAGTTGGGTGATAGGCTGAAGCATGTACGCGTTTCTGATCCGCCGTCTCGTTCATTCCCTGGTCGTCCTGTTCGTGATGTCGGTCGTCATCTATGGCCTGATGGGATTGATGCCGGGAGATCCGGTCGATCTGATGATCTCGGCCGATCCCGACATAACATCTGAAGACGCGGCCCGGCTCCGTGCCATCTACGGTCTGGATCAGCCGTTATGGTCACGCTATGCCAACTGGCTCGGCGCGGCTTTGACCGGCGATTTCGGCTATTCCCGGCTGTATGCCCAGCCTGTCTGGCAGGCGATCTGGCCGGCGCTGACAAATACGCTCGTCCTGCTGGTCTCAAGCCTGGCGCTTGCGCTTGCCATTGCGTTGCCGGCAGGTATTTTTGCCGCCACCCGGCCCTACTCCCTCGCCGATTACGGCATCAACTTCGCTGCCTTTGCCGGTATATCCATGCCGCCTTTCTGGCTCGGCATTCTGCTGATTCTGGTCTTTGCCGTCATGCTGGGTTGGCTGCCGGCGGGCGGCACGGCTGCCTCGGCCGGTGTAAGCGGGCTTTGGGAACAACTTCAGTTCCTGATACTGCCCGTCGCCAGCCTCACCATTGCCGGTGTCGGCGGTCATACACGCTACATGCGGGCATCCATGATAGAAACGCTGCGACAGGATTATATCCGAACAGCAAGAGCCAAGGGACTGAGTGAGAGCCGCGTCGTTCTGGGACATGCCCTCAGGAACGCCATGATTCCTGTCGTCACCGTGATTGCTCTGGATCTCGGCGTCCTGTTCTCAGGTGCGTTGATAACGGAAACCGTGTTTGCCTATCCCGGCATGGGCAAACTGATTTTCGATGCCATCATGGGCAACGACTACAACCTTGCCCTGGTCGGATTGCTGATGGCGACGGCATTGACACTGATCGGGAATCTGTTGGCCGATGTCGCCTATGCCGGACTGGATCCGCGAATCAGTTACGAGGAACTGGATCAATGAGCGCCCCGGCAATCACCATAACCGGCTCACCGGGGCGCGCCGTACTTGCCCGTTTCATGAAGCACCGGCTGGCCGTCGCCAGCGCTATTGTCCTATGCCTGCTTGTTAGCCTGTCCCTGCTTGCCCCGTTAATAGAACACTTGCTGGGGCTCGACGCCGAAGCCGTTGATCTGTTTGCCCGTTACGCGCCTCCATCGGCTGCGCATCCTCTGGGTACAGATGAGCTGGGGCGCGATCTGCTGTTACGGCTTTTATACGGCGGTCAGGTTTCGCTGTTCGTTGGTTTGACGGCAACGATTGTTGCAGCTGTTATCGGCACAACAATCGGCCTTTGCTCCGGGTATGCCGGGGGCCGTATCGATGCTTTCGTCATGCGCGTCACCGACGGCGTCATTGCTCTGCCTGTCCTGCCGTTGCTGATTGTACTGGCGGCCGTCGATCTTAATAAGCTCGGCCTTCCGGACGAACTCCTCGGCTCCGGCAACGTCAGCCTGTACCGTATCGTCGCCATCGTTGCCCTGGTCGGCTGGACGACTGTGGCCCGCCTTGTCCGCGCCTCAACCCTGAGCCTCAAGACCCGGCCGTTTGTGCTTGCCGCCCGAGCCCAGGGCGCCGGCGCATTCAGGATCATGCTCAGGCACATCCTGCCGAACCTGGCTTCACCGATTATTGTTGCCACGACGCTTTCTGTTGGCAACGTGATCTTGCTGGAATCCGTGTTGAGTTTTCTGGGGCTCGGCATTCAGCCGCCGCTGCCGAGCTGGGGTAATCTGCTGACCGGTGCCCAGGAAACCATCTGGGAAGCTCCCGGCCTCGCCTTTTATCCGGGTCTTCTGATTTTCATCACCGTGATCGCCTTCAATTTTATCGGCGACGGTCTGCAGGACGCCCTTGATCCACGCAGCCGGGACAGCAGAACGGCGGCCCGAAATTAACCGGACCGCCGCTCTTTGAGATCAACCTGGAATTATTAGCTTAGTGCGACATCAGCACCGCGATAGAGGATTGTTCCATGAGCGTGTCGGTCACACCGCCCAGAAGCAATTCGCCCAGGCGGGAATGACCATACCCCCCGGTAACGATCAGATCGGCGCCATAATCGGCAGCTTCATTAAGCAGCGTGGACCCGACATCACCGGCAACGGCACTCCGATGGTCCGCTTCCGCCTTGACGCCGTGGGTTGCGAGGAAAGCAGCAAGGTCAGCACCCGGCAGTTCACCAAGGCCGTATTTACCCGGCTTCGGGTCAACACAAAGGACTTTAACTGCCGAGGCCATTTCCAGGATCGGCAGAGCATCGCGAATTGCACGTGCTGCATGCGGTCCGCCATCCCAGCCGACGAGAACCTTGGAACCGATATCTTTTTTCGGCGAATTCTTTGGGATGATCATAACCGGTGCCCCTGAATGCAGAACGATCCGGTCGGCAACTTCACGGGCATGGGCCACGGCACTATCGTCAACCGGCTGCGCAATCAACACCATGTCGGCATAACGGGCATGCATGCAGACCACTTCGTCGACAGGATCTCGCCAGTCACCTTCACGGTAATCGTGAGAAATGCCGTTCGCAGTGCAGACCTTTTCAAACATCGCAGCCGTTGCTTTGGCGCTTTCTTCGACATGGGCCTGATGCGATTCAATAACTTCCGCCGGCAACTGCGCGATGACATATGTCGGCATGTCATATGGCACACCGGCATATAACCCGATCAAACGGGCTTGGTGTTTCTCCGCAAGACCGACGGCCGCATCTACGACAGACTTGCCGCCTTCAGTACTGCTCAGATGAACGAGAATATCTTTGACTGCCATGGCGCTGTTCCTTTCCCGGTTATCTCATTGGCAGTATCATTGAAGTCGAATACATCCTTTTCGACCTTGATGTAGATCAATTTCTGATTTTTCTTACTTGCAGGTTCAGACAAGAAGGATCATGGGTAGATGAGTGCCTGGTATGTCACCGGGTACCGTAAGACCATCCCTCCGGAGGAGTAATAATGACCGCCATCGGCAATTCCGCTCAGGCACGAGATATCGCCTATCACGTTCACGGCTACACCAACCTCAAGGCACACGAAGAAAAAGGACCATTGGTGATCGACCGTGGTGCCGGTATTCGTGTTTTTGATGACAGCGGAAAAAGCTATATAGAGGGCCTATCCGGTCTCTGGTGCGTCAGCCTTGGATTTGGCGAACAACGCCTGATCGATGCCACAACAGAGGCGATGGGCAAACTGGCCTACTATCACGGTTTCAATCACCGTGTGGCCGATGTGGTCGTTGATCTTGCCGAGAAGCTGGTCTCTATCGCACCGGGTCGCCTGTCCAAGGTGCTGTTTGCGAACTCCGGTTCAGAAGCAACGGACCTGGCCGTCAAACTGATCTGGTATTACCACAATGCCATCGGCAAACCGGAAAAGAAGAAAATCATTTCGCGTGTGCGCGGCTATCACGGCGTCACGGTAGCGTCGGCAAGCCTCACCGGTCTGCCGCACCTGCATGGTGATTTCGATCTGCCGATTGATCGCATCCTGCACACCACCTGCCCGCACTATTACCGGGAAGGACAAGAGGGTGAGAGCGAAGAACAGTTCGCCACCCGCTGCGCTGAAGATCTTGAAAAGCTGATCCTCGACGAAGGCCCGGATACCGTCGCCGCAATGTTCTGCGAACCGGTCATGGGTGCCGGGGGTGTAATCATCCCGCCCAAAACCTATTACGAGAAAATCCAGAAGGTCCTGAAGAAATATGACGTTCTGCTGGTTGCCGACGAGGTCATCAACGGCTTTGGACGGACCGGCAACATGTGGGGCTCGGAAACGTTTGATCTCGACCCTGATTTCCTGTCCTGTGCGAAGCAGTTGTCTTCCGCTTACCTGCCGATTTCGGCTTTGATGATTTCCGACAAGGTCTACCAGGCCATGGTCGGACAGAGCGAGAAACTCGGCATCTTCGGTCACGGGTCGACGTACGGCGGGCATCCGGTCGCCGCTGCCGTGGCACTGGAAACCCTGAAAATCTACGAAGAGCGCGATATAGTCGGGCATGTGCGGAATGTCATGGGACATTTCGCAGACCGCATGGCAAAGCTGGGTGAACACCCACTGGTCGGAAATGCACGTTCCTGTGGTCTGATGGGTGCTCTTGAACTGATGAAGGACAAAGCCGAAAAGACCCCCTTCGAAGCCTCCGACAAGGTCGGGGCTATGGTCGAGAATCGTTGTCTGGAAAACGGCCTGATCGTCCGAGCCATCGGCGACAATCTTGCTTTCTGTCCGCCGCTCGTCACAACGGACGAGGAAATCGATGAAATATTCGATATCGCCGAAAAATCGCTGAATGAAGCGGAAAATCTGGTCACGGAACAGGGTCTCCGCGGCAACTGAGTTATCCGGCGTACTGAACCACTCATGGACTTCTGACGTATTGAGGACTATATATCAGTACATGGACGGAGTGAATTATGTACGCCGATAACACCCTGACCCCGAAAGAAGCGACGCGTCTTTGTGCACTCGGCTTACTTGCCGATGGGCCGATGGCTTATGCCGAGCTTGCGGCAGGTGTGCGTCACTTCGTGACTCACGTCATGGGGCCGTCCCTGGACGTGCTGGGAACCTCCATCGAGCTTCTGAAACACGAAGGCCTAGTCACGCCGATTACCGGCGAGAAAGATCAGGCTGTTCTCGAAATTACCAAGGATGGCGCGGCAGAGCTTAAAATGCTCCTGAAGGCCCGTATCAAGTCGGCAGAAAACGACCTCAACAAACTGGTAATCGCTCTCAAGTTCCGCTTCATGGATTTGCTGGATGCGGACGAGCGTCTTTTGCAACTCGATCTGCTCTCTGACTCGGTCGAGAACGAGCTGGCACGCCTCGAAGATCTCCGTGCCCATCATGCCGACGACTCGGTTCATCTGATCGAATGGCTGGACCGGGAAATCGAAGACCTCGAACGCCGGCTCGAATGGCTCAAGGCCAAACGCAACCGGGTCTAGTTTACGCCGCCATTATATCCGCATCCGTACAGCCGATGATCATGCGTAACTTGCGCATCGGTTCCTTATACCCCGCAACGGCACAGTGCATTGATGCCCGGTTATCCAGAACCACGAGCTGACGCTTAGACCATTTATGGGTATAGCGAAATTCGGGTCTGAGTTGATAAGCGAACAGTTCTTCCAGCAGGGCATCGCTCTCATCCGTATCCATGCCCTTGATGCACATGGTGAAGCCCGGATTGACGAACAAAATTTTCTTGCCGGTTCTCGGATGTGACCGCACCACCGCATGCTCGACATCCGGCGTTTTCCTGCGCTGCTCTTCGGTGAGGCTGGTGATCGCCGCACCGCCGCGATAACCGTAACGATGGATCGCTGTTAGACCATCTAACCGCTTTTTCATGCTGTCGGGCAACGCATCGTATGCCAGTTGGGTATTGGCAACCATCGTATCGCCGCCATCAGTCGGCACATGTGACGCATACAGAAAAATGCCGTCTGACGGGGTCGATGTATAGGACAGATCGGAATGCCAATAAGCGCCAGCCGGTTTTTTGGTGGTTCGGCTTTCCACGTTATCCATATTGGCGGTGATGATCGACATCTCGGACGAGACCGGGTGGTGATACTGGTCGAGGATATGCGGCTGAAGCGGGCCGAAGCCCCGCCCCAGCGACAACAGCCATTCCGGGTTTTCGTCCAGATCATTGATGACGATCGCCGTATGTTCGGCAAGCAGGTCCTTCAGGCGCTCAATATCATCGGAGCTCAAAGGCCGGTCCGTGGAAACCCCGTTAATAACGGCGCCGAATGCTTCGTTTAACGGAATTGCCTCGATCATGGCTCTACTCCGCTGCGTGCTTAAGTCGTTCAATCTGAGAAATATCTCGGACCGCGCCACGTGAGGCTGATGTTGCCATCAATCCATACGCCTTCAATGCCTGGGTCACGACACGGTTGCGTTTCGGTTTCCAACCTTCCGGGCCTTTGGCGTTCATGGCATCACGACGACGCTGCATTTCAGCTTCGTCGACCAGAACATTGACCTTGCGCGACGGGATATCGAATTCGACGATATCACCTTCTTCGATCAGTCCGATGGCGCCACCCTCGGCGGCTTCCGGGCTGACGTGACCGACGGAAAGGCCCGAAGACCCGCCGGAGAACCGGCCGTCCGTAATCAGGGCACAATCCTTACCAAGCCCCATGGATTTGATGTAGCTGGTCGGGTACAGCATTTCCTGCATCCCCGGTCCGCCCTTCGGTCCTTCATAGACGACGACAACCACATCGCCCTTTTCGATTTCGCCACCAAGGATCTTGGCGACCGCTTCATCCTGGCTGTGACAGATTTTCGCCGGCCCCTTGAAGGTCAGACATTCCTTGGGAACACCCGCCGACTTCACGACACACCCCTCGGCAGCGATGTTGCCATAAAGAATACCGAGCCCACCGTCTTTCGAATACGCGTGTTCGATATCCCGGATGCAGCCGCCTTCACGGTCGGTATCTAGCGAGTTGTATCTCTTCGACTGGCTGAAGGCCTCAACCGTGCGCACATTCCCGGGGGCGGCGAGATAGAACTTGCGGATATCGTCGTCCGGGTTGCGCATGATGTCGAACTTTTCGATGGCTTCACCAATCGTCGGCATGTGCACGGTTGTGCTGTCGCGATGCAGAATCCCTGCACGGTCAAGCTCGCCCATGATGCCGAGGATGCCACCGGCGCGATGGAAATCTTCCATGTGATAAAGGTTCGTCGATGGTGACAGTTTGGACAGGTGTGGCACCTTACGTGACAACCCATCGATATCGTGGATACCGAAATCGACCTCCCCTTCCTGGGCCATTGCCATCAGGTGCAAGATCGTGTTCGTCGAGCCGCCCATGGCGATGTCGACCGTCATCGCGTTTTCGAAGCCATGCCGGTTGGCGATATTGCGCGGCAGAACGCGCTCGTCATCCTGTTCGTAATAACGCTTTGTGATGTCGACAATGGTACGGCCCGCTTGCAGGAACAGTTCCCTGCGGTCCGAATGTGTTGCCAGAACACTGCCATTCCCCGGCAGTGCAAGGCCGATCGCCTCTGCCAGACAGTTCATCGAGTTGGCCGTGAACATGCCCGAACAGGACCCGCAGGTCGGACACGCGGAGCGTTCATATTTGAGCGCATCCTCGTCCGAGGTTTCCGGCGCGGCGGCATGGATCATGGCATCGATCAGGTCGGCTTTCTGTTCCTTGCCGTCGACATCCATTTTGCCGGCTTCCATCGGTCCACCGGATACAAATACGGCGGGAATGTTCAGCCGCATTGCGGCCATCAGCATGCCCGGCGTGATCTTGTCGCAGTTGGAGATACAGACCACGGCATCGGCGCAGTGCGCGTTGCACATGTATTCGACGGCATCAGCGATCAATTCCCGTGACGGCAGCGAATACAGCATGCCGCCATGCCCCATGGCGATCCCGTCATCAACGGCAATGGTGTTGAATTCCTTGGCGACGCCACCAGCGGCTTCGATCTCTCGCGCGACAAGCTGCCCCAGGTCTTTGAGATGCACATGACCCGGTACGAATTGGGTAAACGAGTTGGCAATGGCGATGATCGGCTTGCCGAAATCATCGTCGGTCATCCCCGTGGCGCGCCAAAGGCCGCGCGCACCGGCCATGTTTTTACCATGCGTTGTTGTGCGTGAACGATATTCGGGCATTCCATATCCTCCCAGGATACTGGTCGTTGTTAATTTGCAATCTATTCGACGGGAACAGGGCTTTCAATCCGATTGCCCTCTGTCACCCGCGGGGCCGGGGGCCCATCTGTATATCTCTCACCCCAGTCACGAAGCGCCAGCAAAGCCGGCTTGAGAGCCAGTCCCCGCTGCGTAAGCGAATAAACCGCACGGGGCGGATGCTCGGAATAAAATTCGCGTTCGATAACGCCGGCATCCATCAGCGTCTTTATACGCGCTGAAATGGTGTTCGGCGCGACACCTGACAGGGAATTCTGCAAATCCTGAAATCGGCGCGGTCCAAAAAGAAACAGATCGCGCAGGATCAGGATCGTCCAGCGCTCGCCAATGATATCGAGGGTACGTGCAACCGGGCATTTCGGGTCGAGAGTTTTACTCATGACACAAATATAACACTTGCATATCAAAAAAGATAGTAACTATTGTTTATATAGTTATTAATTTCTGAGGCGCTTTCCCATGCTCTCCGTCACCCCCATTTATCTGGCTGCGGCCGTCGCACTTTATTCATTTATGGCTTTCACCATCATCGCAAACCGACGCAAGCGTCAGATATCGATTGGTGACGGAAACCAGAAGGATTTTGCGCGAATCATCCGCGGGCATGCAAATTTTGCCGAGTACGCACCGCTGACACTGCTTGCCATCGGCGTGGCGGAACTGACAGGGACAGCACACCTGCTGCTTCACACGTGCGGTGTGATGCTTCTAGTCGGTCGTGGTCTTCATGCATATTGCTTCCTTTTCACACCCATCGGCATGAAACTGCGCGTCACCGGGATGGTGCTGACATTAATTTCTCTCTGGACAGCCAGTGCGGCCGCTTTATTAACGATTTTCGTCTGAGCGGCATTGCCACGCCGCCCATGAGGTTGATAATCGCCCAGAGATAATAAAACCGCCTGGGAGAGAGCCTTGTTTGGACGCAGCAAAGAAACACCGACCCTCGACGTCAACTTCTGTCGTAGCCAGTTCCCGACACAGTGCTGGGAATGGGCATTTTTTGAAAACGCCGGCGGCAGTTTCGTACCCAAAAGCGTCATCAAACGGCTGACCGATTACATGACCGAATGCCAGGTCCAGCCCGGCGGCCCCTTCCCTGCCGGAACGCTTGCCCAGACACGCATGGATGAAGGGCATCGAAACATGGCGGAGATGATCGGCGCAGATGTGGACGAAGTCGTCATCGGCCCCTCCACCTCCGCCAATATCGACGTCTTATCGAGGTCCCTTCGCCCGCTTTGGAAAGAAGGTGATGAAATTATCGTCACCAATCTGAATCATGAAGCGAATTCCGGCCCCTGGCGCAGATTGGCCGAAACCGGCATTCGTGTCGTCGAATGGCCGGTCAACCCGGATACGGCACAATTGGATATCGATCTATTGGATCAGTTGTTAAGTGACAAAACCAGGCTGGTTGCCATTCCGCATGTCTCCAACATCACCGGTGACATTAACGACGTTAAAGCCATTACGAAACGCGCCCATGAAGCCGGTGCACTGGTATGCGCCGATGGTGTGGCGTTTGCCCCTCACCGCTTTGTCGACGTCAGGGATTGGGACGTGGATTTCTATGCTTTCAGTCTCTACAAAACATACGGGCCGCACATAGGACTGATGTACGGCAAGAAGGATTTGCTCCTCGAAGCCAAAAGCCGCCATCATTACTTCATCCCGGAAACGGCGACGTCCTACAAGATGAACCCGGCCGGACCGCAGCATGAAATCATTGCATCGCTGAGCGGTATTTCAGATTACATCAACGCCGTCGCTGACAAGCACCTTGATGACCTCCCGAATGATCTGTTTTCAAGAACCCGCGCCGTCTATGAGTTGTTTGCCCAACACGAAGGCGATCTGGCGAAGATCTTCATCGACTGGATCAAGTCGAAAGACAACGTCCGGCTGATCGGACGCATGAGTGATGGCATAAATGATCGTGCGCCGACATTTTCATTCGTTGCGGAAGGAAAAGCTTCGCAAGAAATCGCCCTTGGGGCGGCGGCGGACCAGGTTGGAATACGTCATGGGGATTTCTATGCCCGCCGGCTGATTGAAGCCGTCGGCATCGAAGCCGAAGACGGTGTCGTCAGGTGCTCGATGGCACACTACAACACACTCGATGAAGCCAAGCGGCTTGTTGCGGCGTTGGATAAACTTGTTTAGCCACGCTCACTGAAACTGAGTGCACCTCTGCTTTTACGGGCTTTCTTGAGCAGCTTTTCGTAATCTTCGGCCTCGGCTTCGAGTTCCTTCTCAAGGCGTTTGATACGGCGGTTGAGGCTTTCAATTCTGCCCAGGATTTCCCGGCGCTTTTTAGCCTCACGCCGTTCAGACCAACTGCGAATGCGCCAGTCGCCGACAGCGAGAATAAGCAGAACACCGGCCAGCCCGCAGATTACCGCGCCGATCAGATAATCCAGCTTGTCCATGCTGGCGACCGTCCCCCAGAAGCCGATGGTAATCATCGACGCGGCAGCAACAAACAGAACCCGTTTGGAATGAAGTTCATCATGCTGTTGCGACATTTCAGCTTCAGCGACGGCGATGGCGATTTCTGAACGGGCCATCTGTTTCCACTTGTCGAAAGACATGCCCTGTTCGTCTTTCCGGCCCTCGCGAATAAACTGTTCCAGACGCGCGACGATATAATCGGCACGGTCTTCAGCCGTCGACGTCGATGAAAGTGTCGGCGTGTGCGCAGGTTTATCCATCCGGCTATTGTATCATTTTCTGCTTACCAAAGGGTTATCAGTACAGAGATAAGGATCATAAACGAAAACGACCCGGCATCACTGCCGGGCCGATCATCGGTAACTCATGATTGCTCAGGTTCAGTCGCTGGCTTCGCTGAACAGGTGCACATCGCGTTGCGGGAACGGGATCGAGCAACCGGCCTCTTCAACGGCCAGTTTCGCACCTTTTCTCAGTGCCCAAAGGGCATCCCAGTAATCCGCCGTATTGACCCAGCACCGCATGTTGATGTTGACCGAGCTGTCACCCAGTTCCATCACCATCGTCATCGGCTTCGGATCCCCAAGCACCTTCTCATGCCCTTCCATCAGGCTTTGCAGGGCGTTCTGGGCATCGTCGATGTTATCGTCATAGGCAATGCCGATGAGAATATCGACACGACGGGTCGGGTTACGGCCGAAGTTGGTGATCACCTGGTTCCAAATCTGTGAATTCGGCGACATGACATAAATACCGTCGCCGGTTTTGAGTTCGCAAGTGAACAGACCGATCTCGACCACCGTCCCGGAAAGTGACCCGGCAGAGATAAAGTCGCCAACACGAAACGGGCGCAGGATCAGCAGCATCACCCCTGATGCAACATTCGCCAGCGTCCCTTGCAAGGCAAGGCCAATAGCCAGGCCAGCGGCACCTAAAACAGCGATTATACTGGTTGTCTCAACACCAAACTGGCCCAGAACGGCAACAATGACGAATGCCAGAATGGTCCAGCGAACGATGTTCGACAGGAACGGACGCAAGGTTGAATCCATATTCGGCACTTTGCCCAGGCCACGATCAACCATGCCGCGGACCCATCCGGCAGCCATCCAGCCGATGATCAGGATCGCCAGAGCGCCGAGCACATCAAGGCCGTAAACAGTAATGATATCAATTACCTGATCGGTAATTTCCTGCATATCTTTTTCCATACCCAATCCCCAAGTGACTAAAACATCTCAATTTTGCCAGTTTCAGCCGACGGCGGATAGCCGGTTATGCGCTTCTTCGAGTTTTTCGCGCACCTGTTTGGCTTCAGCCAATCGCTCACGTTCTGTTTCGATAACAGTTTCCGGGGCATTGGCAATAAATTTCTCATTGCCGAGCTTGCCTTCGAAGCGCTGAATTTCCTTGTCCTGCTTGGCGATTTCACGCTCCAGCCGGGCACGTTCGGCATCCAGGTCAATCACTTCGGCTATCGGCAGAATGATCGTCGCTTCGTCGAGCACATCCTGAACCGCGCCCGTCGGCACCTCTCCATCCAGCACTTCCGCACTTTCCAGCCGCGCCAGACGCATAACCAGCCCCCGGTGCGTTTCAAGGAATCCGGTAGATTGTGCCGACGGATCCTTGAGGAACATCGGAACCTTCGCCGATGGCGGCACATTCATTTCCGAACGGACCTGACGGATTTGCGTGATCAGCCGGACGACCCAGTCGATTTCCGCATTGATCTCCTCATTGATGAGCTTCGCATCGTAGACCGGCCATTCCGTTTCGATCAGTCGCTGTGTCCTGTCCGGCGTAATCGACTGCCACAGGTCTTCGGTAATGAAGGGAATGACAGGGTGAGACAGTTTCAGGACCTGATCCAGTGCCCAGGCCGCCGTTGCGCGGGTCTCCACTTTTGCAGCCTCGTCCTCGCCCTGTAAGACGGGTTTCACCAGTTCCAGATACCAGTCGCAATACGTGCCCCAGGTGAATTGATAAATCGAATTGGCAATATCGTTGAAGCGATAGGCCTCGGTAGCTTCCCGGGTCTTCTGTTCACATTCCACGACCTTGCCGACGATCCATTTGTTAAGCGGTTCCTTAACCTGCGACGGATCGAAGGTATCAACCGGCACGCATTCATTCATTTCGCAGAAGCGTGCCGCGTTCCAGATCTTGGTGCAGAAGTTCCGGTAGCCTTCAACACGGCTTTCGGAAAGTTTCACGTCGCGTCCCTGCGCTGCGAAGGCAGTCAGAGTGAAACGCAGGGCATCGGCACCGTACTTTTCTATAAGTTCCAGAGGATCGATCACGTTTCCCTTGGATTTGGACATCTTCTGACCATGCTCGTCACGCACCAGTGCATGGATATAAACGGTGTGGAACGGCACCTCGTCCATGAAATGCAGTCCCATCATCATCATCCGGGCAACCCAGAAGAAGATGATGTCGAAACCGGTGATCAGCACATCCGTCGGGTAATATCGCTCAAGTTCCGGCGTCTCTTCCGGCCAGCCGAGTGTCGAAAACGGCCAAAGTGCGGATGAAAACCATGTATCCAGCACATCCGGATCACGGGTCAGTTCAATTTCCTCACCTGCAGCCTCATGAGCGGCGGCTCTGGCGTCTTCTTCGCTTTCCTCGACGAAGACCTCACCATCTGGACCGAACCAAGCCGGTATCTGATGTCCCCACCAGATCTGGCGGGATATACACCACGGCTGGATGTTACGCATCCATTCGAAGTAGGTGTTTTCCCAGTTCTGCGGCACGAATTTGGTCTTGCCCTGCTCAACAGCGGTAATCGCCGGCCCGGCCAGGGTCTTGGCATCGACGAACCACTGATCCATCAGCCACGGCTCGATCACAACACCCGAACGGTCGCCGTACGGAATCGTCATCGGGTTGTCTTCGATCTTCACCAGAAGCCCCAGTTGCTCCATTTCGGCGACGATCTTGTCACGCGCCTCAAAACGGTCCATGCCCCGATAGGCTTCCGGCACGTTTTCATTCAGATGGGCATTTTCGTCCATGACGTTCACCATCTTGAGATGGTGGCGCTTACCGACCTCGAAGTCGTTGAAATCATGCGCAGGCGTCATCTTAACGGCACCGGACCCCTTCTCTGGATCAGCATAATCATCAGCCACGATCGGCAGCTTGCGCCCGACGATCGGCAGGATACAGTGCTTGCCGACCAGGCTCTTGTATCGGTCATCTTCCGGGTGCACGGCAATTCCTGTATCACCCAGCATCGTCTCAGGACGTGTCGTACCGATAGTCACGAAATCACCGTCCTGGCCTTCAATCGGATACTTGAAGTACCACATCTTGCCGACGGTCTCGCGTTGCTCGACTTCAAGGTCGGAAATCGCGGTGTGCAGTTTCGGATCCCAGTTTACCAGGCGCTTGTCGCGATAGATCAGGCCTTCCTTGTAAAGCTGGACGAACACCTTGGTCACGGCCTTGGAAAGCCCCTCGTCCATGGTGAAACGCTCACGTTCCCAATCGCATGATGCGCCCAGACGGCGCAGCTGTGACGTGATGGTTCCGCCGGATTCAGCCTTCCATTGCCACACACGCTCGATGAACTTGTCCCGACCCAGATCGTGACGGCTCTTGCCTTCTTCGGCCATCTGCCGTTCAACAACCATCTGCGTAGCGATCCCGGCATGGTCGGTCCCCGGCTGCCAGAGCGCATCGCGCCCCTGCATGCGGCGGTAACGGATCAGGATGTCCTGTAGGGTATTGTTGAGGGCATGTCCCATATGCAGGCTGCCGGTGACGTTCGGCGGCGGGATGACAATCGTGAACGGGTCCGCATTGGCGCGCGACCCGCCACTGGCGAAGTCACCATCCTGTTCCCATTCCTGATATCTTTTCCGCTCGATCTCGTCTGATCGATAGGTTTTTTCCAGCATTGCCGGAGTCCTCCAGTCGTCACCATTGCTTGAAGCGCAAGGTTTTACCGCCGCCGACCGGCAGGATCAACGTTTACAGTTAAAATAGGAAAGTTCTAGCTGTCGAGCCGCTCTGCCCGGTTGATCATCTTGTCGATCTCTTTTTTGACCAACCGTTCGATCAGGTACGGCAAGTTACGGTCCAGCCATTCCCGCAGGATCGGCTTGAGCATTTCGCGGACCATCGTTTCGAGCGTGATATCACGGCTCCCGCCAACTGACAGGTCTCGCTGATCCAGGATCGCTTTTGCAAGTTCCGACAACATATCGGCACCGGATTGGAATGTCGGAGACGATACCAGCTCAGGCATAGCCACCATATCCGGTGTCAGCTCAAGAATTTCCTCCATCTCCGACGGCATCGGCGGTGGTGGTGGCGGTGGTGGTGGCGGTGGTGGCGGGGGCGGCGGCGGAGGTGGTGGCGCCATAACAGGTTCCGGCTCCGGCTCTGGTTCCGCCTCAGCTACAGGCTCAGGTTCTGGTTCCGGCATGGGCTCAGGTTCGGGCTCCGGCTCCGGCTCGGGCTCGGGCTCTGGTGCGGGTTCAGGCGCAGCGGCTGCTTGCTCACCACCTTCTTCTTCCTCTTCCTCCGCAAGGATGCGGCGGATCGAGGCGAGGATATCCTCCATCGAAGGTTCGGCGCCGTCTTCTCCGGCTGCATTGGCTTCTTCGCTCATGCGCGGGTCTAGCCCCCCGTTTGCGTTAACAATCTATAGAACATGGCCTAAAGACGGTTAACAAACCGTAATCGTAATGAAAACATCGGGAACGTACGTCCCAAGCTTCATTGGTTATTTCACACCACCGGAGCTGGTTCCACCGAACCACTTATCCCTGACTTCGTTGTAGTGTTCACGCGGATCATACAGATCGACGGACAAACCAAGGTCTTTCGCCGTCAATCGACCGAGAGCGGACATCAGTTCATATGCCGCGACAAGCTCATCGCGCTCAGAACGGACGTGAGAAACACGGGAATCCAGCAATTCCTGCTCGGCATCCAGGATATCCAGAACCGTACGGGAACCGACAGCTGCTTCACGCTGAACACCTTCCAGTGCAACGATGCTTGCTTCGATCTGGGTCTGGAATGCATCAACCTGAGCGCGCGCCGTCACAAGGCTTTCGTAAGCCTGAGTCCCGGCCTCCGCCGCATCACGACGTTCCGTATCGATCACCAGGGTGGTTTCCGCCGCATCCTGTCGCGCTTGACGCAAGCGAGAATAAACACTTCCTTGCTGATAGATCGGAATTGTAAGGTTCAATGTCATTTCATGACTGGTACGCAGACTGTTTTCCGTCGTGGTTTGCCATTCCCGTGTGCTACTGGCGGTCAGTTCCAGTTCCGGCAACAGTTCTCCCCAGACTTCGTCGACATTGTCCATCGATGAGCGACGGTCAAATTCGGCAGCAATCACACCTGGATTGTTGACGACAGAGATACGCACGGCATCTTCGGCGCTCGCGGGCAGATCGCTGACGCGCTGCGGCAGCGTCAGTGTCTCAGGCGCCGGTTCACCGACGATATTCAGGTAATTTGCCCGGGAGGTCTCCAGATCGCCGGCCGACTGAATACGGTCGGCTTTGGACCGGGCCAGACGGGCTTCAGCCTGGTGAACGTCCGTACGGGTGATTTCCCCCACTTCAAATCGGTCGCGCGTTGCTTCCAACTGGCGCTGCAGGACTTCTTCGTTGTTCTGGTTCAGGCGTAAAACCGCCTGATCGCGGTAAACATTCAAATAGGCAGTAGCCGCCTGCAACAGGATGTTCTGTTCTGTTTCAAGAAGCCGGGCCCGTGCGGCTCGAATATCATTTTCCGCACCACTGGTTGATGCCAGGGTCCTGCCACCGCGAAACAGCGGCTGCGTCAGTGAAATGCCAATATCCTTTGGACGGCGGCTCTGGTTCCGGTCCGTTCCGGCCGAGGTGCTGCTTTCTACGACTTCGGCACCGGCGGAAGTGGTCACTTCAACGCTCGGCCGCCAGTTTGACAGGGCCTGCGGCACACTTTCATCGGTGCTCCGCAACCCGGCCCGCGTCGAAAGCAGCGTCGGGTTGTTCAGGTAGGCTTTGGCCAACGCATCTTCAATTGTCTGCGCCGACAGCGTAACGGGCTGGAAACCAACCCATGCAACGACGGCCAGTGTGGATGCGAAGATCGTGGTTCTATTCATAGCGTTTCAAACCTATACAGCCCAGATTAGGTAACACGTCAGCAGCTTTATTCCCAGCAAACACAAAAGCTAAACACTGACAGCTATTAAGACTTCTTGAACCATAAGGGAGTCAGAAGCTTGCAGTCAGGTCAAGTTATACAATTAACATAGTAAAATCACATGCTTACCTATGCACTGCCTGAACCTGCATAAAAAATAAGTGCGAATCGCTGATTTGAATTTTTTTCCATGATTCCATGGCGTTGACAAAAATCAGAACGAAAACGCCTGTTCTTTTTCAAATCCGGGGAGCAGCGATTCTACGGCATCAAAAACTTCCCGCTTGGAAATTGCATCTCCATATCGTGTTACAAGCACGCCACGTCCCACTGGTTTGCCTGGCGGCATTTCGACACAGACAAGCCGCCCCCCCTCGTTCAACTGACGGGCAATACTTTCCGGAACTTCGGGAACAGCACCGTCGATGAAAACAACATTGTAAGGCGCATCCTTCGGATAACCTTCCGAAAGAACACCTTCGACAACGGCAACATTATCAATCCCAAGTTCAGCAAGATTACGTTCAGCCTTGTTCCGCATCGAAGCATCGCTCTCGACCGCAATAACCGTGTCGACCATCCTGGCCAGAACGGCAATGCCATACCCACTGGCACAGCCAATCGCCAAAGCCACATCGCTTTTACGAATCTCGGCGATATCCAGCAAACGCCCCAGAACCATCGGTTGCATCAGATAGCGCCCTTCTTCGATCAGGACGGATTCATCGGAATAAGCGAGATTTTTCCTGGATGCGGGCAGAAAATGCTCACGGGGCAGACTCCCCATCGCATCGATCACGGCTTCATCGGTCACCCGGTTCGGAAGAATCTGGCTGTCGACCATATTCCGGCGAGCCTTTGCATATTGCGCATCATTCATGCGGACATCCTTTAACAAACTCAGGAAACCTGGATCACGGTAGTGCTGATCCGAATTCACGTCACCCCCGATTTATAGGTCCACATGGGCCGGAAAACAACTCAGTGCGGCATTTCATGGGCATGAAAAAAAATTGCCAAAAAACTGCACATGGATTGCTTGACCCCCGGCAGTGTTACGTCTAATTTCCCGCGTCGTCGCCGAACGGGTGCCTGTTGTAAGAAGGCATCTTGAAGGCGATGGGAGGTCAACCCGGAACGGCGCGGTGGCGGAGTGGCTACGCAGCGGCCTGCAAAGCCGTGAACACCGGTTCGATTCCGGTCCGCGCCTCCAGCTCTGATCCGGCTTAGCTCAGTTGGTAGAGCACCTGACTGTTAATCAGGTTGTCGCAGGTTCGAGCCCTGCAGCCGGAGCCAATACGAACAAGGGGTCAGCTGTCCAGCAGCCGGCCCCTTTTTCCATTTGTGACCAGGACCTCATCTGCTTCATCCGGACAATCAGTCCATACCGGTCAAAAATTCCGTGCTTTCAGATTTATCGTGCCTAAATCAATATAATAGAACTTCATGACGTTATGCGCATGTCCACGGGTACAAGAGCATTTATTGGTAGATATCAGGCCGAAGAACAATATCTACAGATTTTATGACGTTGATCAGGATCATCCTCCCGAACAACCGAATGCGTGCATCCTATTTGACTACTGGATAAAAAAACGGGGCGCGCGTGCATATCCCTCCTGGAAGGACATTGATCTCCTTGATATCTGGCAGATTGCTTCGTGTCTGATTGTTAAGGATGTGATCAACGACGGGGCTGATTTTCTCAACCGCTATTGGGGCACGATGCTGACGCAAAAGGCCGGGTTCGAAGGGACCGGCCGCACACATTTGGATCTTTACAAAGACCATCCCGAAGGGCCTCAATTGAACACCTACCAGGCAGTCGTTAATTCACGCAAACCAAACAGAATTTACCGGACAAGTTCATTCATAACGGGACGCGAATTTGTCGCGTTTCATTCATTGAACCTGCCGCTGGGCATGACCGATGAGCATGTCGATCACATTCTGATCGTCATAGATTATGAATGACCCTGCAGCTTCTCTCGCCCTCATACGGAATTGAGATATAATCCAGGCATGATACGCTTGGGCGCTCTGCAAAAATTCCTGATCTCAGCTGTTGCCATCACAATTTTGATGTCCCAGTCAGCTTGGGCAGCAAGCTGTGCGTTTCCCGACCAGCGAAACGTTAATGTCATGATTAACAGGAATGACGGCAAAGTCGTTCTGAATAACGAACGCAGCCGGGACAATCTCCGCCGGATGCAGCGTCAGAGCGGGCGTTCGAACGCATTTGGTTCGGCATGGACACCCGTCGGGCTAACGTTGACCGAACTGAAATACCAGATGCGGCTGAATATTGAAGCAGTTCCCATTTCCAACAGTTCATACTGTGCGCGTCTGACCGACGTTGAAGCCGACCTTGGTTATGACGAATTGCGGGTCTATATCGCCCGAAAGTTTCGTCCAGGCAGTTGTGCGCATCGGTCTATCAATGACCATGAATTGACCCATGTTGCCGTCTTCCGTGAAGCACTCAACCGGTTTTATCCCCGCCTCCAGCACAGATTGCAACGTGCCGCGACTGAAATGAGGCCGGTCCGCGCATCAAGCCCGGAAAGCGCGGCGAGCTATCTGCGTAAACGTCTGAGCGCGGTCGTAAAACCACTGTTCCTGGAAATGAACCGGGAACTGGACAGAAACAATGCGCAGCTGGATACCCCCGAACGCTACCGCCAGGAACAGGCACTCTGCACCGACTGGTAAGCTCAACATAAAGATTTTATTGCATTGCAGCATTTATTTTGCATTGCAGCATGATATGTAGCACAATTCTTGTAAGATTTAGCCCGTCCACGAAGGGCGGCACATGGATTGAATAATGACAACCCGCAACCTTGAAAAACTGTTTCGCCCCACGTCGATTGCCGTGATCGGGGCGACGAACCGACCCGGCGCTGTCGGATCCGTACTCATGCTTAATCTGCTGGAAGGCGGTTTTGAAGGGCCGATCCTTCCCGTTAACCCAAAGCACAGCGCAGTTGCAGGTGTGCTCGCCTATCCTGACATCGACCAACTGCCGATGGCACCGGACCTTGCCATCATCTGCACCCCTGCCGACCCTATCCCGGATTTGATCGAACAACTGGTTGGCAAAGGAACCCGTGCCGCCATCGTGCTGACGGCAGGTTTGGATAAAGCCAAAACACCTGACGGTCGCACCGTCAAACAGGCGATGCTGGATGCGACCAACAAGCATCTTTTTCGAATTCTCGGGCCGAACTGCCTTGGATTGCTGGTCCCTGGCATAAAGCTGAACGCCAGCTTCGCGCACTTGCCTGCATCTGACGGCAAAATTGCCATGGTCTCCCAATCAGGGGCCCTGTGTACGGTCATCCTCGATTGGGCTGCAGAAAACGGTGCCGGGTTCTCGCATTTCATATCCATGGGCGAATGCACGGACGTCGACTTCGGCGATGTGATTGATTACCTCGCCAACGATGCTTCAACCCGGGCCATCCTTCTGTATATCGAAGCCATCACCAACGGCCGTAAATTCATGTCCGCATGCCGGTCCGCAGCCCGGAACAAGCCTGTGATTGTCATCAAATCCGGTCGTGACGGTGCCGGGGCAAGGGCAGCCGCCTCACACACCGGGGCGCTTGCCGGTGCAGATCAGGTTTATGATGCTGCCTTCCGCCGCGCGGGTATGCTTCGTGTCGATGACATCGGCGAATTGTTTTCTGCCGTTGAAACTCTGACCCGCGCCAAACGCCAGACAGGCGAACGGTTGATGATGATGACGAACGGCGGCGGGTTGGGTGTCATGGCTGCCGATATGCTGGGGCAGCACAATATCGAGATCCCCGAACTGTCAGCGGAAACGATCGCCAAACTGGACGCCGCTTTACCCGACACATGGTCGAGAGGAAATCCGGTCGATATCATTGGTGATGCGCCCGGTGAACGCTATACAGCCGCCGCCCAGGCCCTCCTCGACGATCCGTCTGCAGACGCTCTGCTTGTTATGCACGCCCCGACCGCAATTGCCTCCAGTGTCGAAGCGGCAGACGCAATCATTTCCGTTGCCAGGAACAGTAAAAAGAATGTCCTGGCCAGTTGGGCCGGCGGCAAAGCCGTCGGACCAGCCCGCAAGAGATTGCGCGAAGCCGGCATACCCTCATATGACACACCGAACGATGCCATACGCGGCTTCCTCGATGTCGTCGAATACCGGCGAAACCAGCAATTGCTGATGGAGACACCGCTTTCTGCACCTAATGCCGTTTCCTATGAGCATGATGAAGCCCGAGCCATCGTCAATGCACGGCTTGGGAACGGTCGTGACCTACTGAATGAGCCAGAATCAAAAGCCGTTCTTTCGGCCTATGGAATCAAAACCGTCGAGACACATGTCGTAGAGACTGCAGAGGAAGCTGCTGAGATAGCCGGTGAAATGGGGTTCCCCGTTGCCCTGAAAATTCTGTCAGACGACATCAGCCACAAATCCGACGCCGGTGGCGTTAAGCTCTTTCTGAATACCGCCGGCGAAGTCAGGTCAGCGGCCGAAGAGATGCTCAACAAGATCGGCAAAGCACGCCCCGATGCAGCCATACAGGGCTTCACCGTCCAGCAGATGGCTGCCCGTCCCGGTGCCCATGAAGTCATCATAGGCGTGTCTCCTGATCCGGTATTCGGACCTGTCATCATGTTCGGGCATGGCGGCACTGCCGTTGAAGTGATAGGTGATCGCAGCATCGCCCTGCCCCCTCTCAACATGGTGCTGGCAAGGGATCTGATTTCACGCACCCGGATATCAAAACTTCTTGCCGGGTATCGTGACAAACCCGCCGTGGACATGGATGCCCTGTGTGAAACACTGATCCATATCTCACAGTTGATTATTGATATTCCGGAAATTCAGGAACTTGATATCAACCCCCTTCTTGTTGATGAGCATGGTGTTTTGGCTCTCGATGCCAGGATCAAGGTCTCCCGTGACGCCAAAGGACCGGGGCTGGCCATAAGGCCCTATCCGAAGAATCTCGAGTCCGAAGCTATACTTGGTGACGGCCAGAAAATATTCATCCGCCCGATCCGGCCCGAAGATGAACCTGCACATGTCGAATTCCTTTCAAAAATAAACCCGCAGGATATCCGCTTCCGGTTCTTCGGCCAGATTCGCGATCTCCCGCACAGTGAAATGGCACGTCTGACCCAGATCGATTACGACCGCGAAATGGCTTTGATCGCCAAATTACCTGATGGCGACAAGGAGGGTGAAACCGTAGGCGTTGTCAGAACAATCACCGACCCCAATAACGAGCGGACCGAATTTGCCATTATCGTCCGTTCGGACATAAAGGGCCGTGGTCTGGGTCGAATTCTGCTGCAGATGATGATCGAATATTGCAGCCGACGCGGCACCAAAGAGATGGTTGGCCAGGTCCTGCGCGATAATGAAGTCATGCTGGCGCTGACCAGCCAGATCGGCTTCACGCGCTCACTGGTTCCCGGTGAGGACGCTTACGAGCTCAAACTTGATCTGACCAGGGTAAAAGCGAAATTACTCGCCTGACAGGCAACCGTCTTACTTCGACGTTGCGATGAAGACGCCGTCCCAATCGGGCGCTGGCGGATTGACGCGGTATTCTGCAATCCGTTCATCATAAAGATCACACAGCACGTGCAGATTGGCTTCGAGCTTCCACGGTTTCTTGGCATCGCTGCCAAGATCGCGAATTTCGTCGAACATTTCCTGAGCATCATCCCATTGCTGCGCACGATACATTTCCTGCGCATCGAAGATCAGATTCTGAAGTTTCTTGAACGCGGGATCGGCGAGCAATTCCTCGTCGCCCATCAGCCCGTAAATGTAGGTACCTTCGGTCTTGCCCTTCACCTGAATGAAATCAAGATCGATGGTCGCCAACCGGTCCTTGACCGCATTTCGCGTCGTCGGACCAAGAACCACATTCATGCCATAGCTTTTCGACTGGCCTTCGAGGCGCGCGGCAAGGTTCACCGCATCACCCAGCACGGAATAATCAAATCGCATGTCCGATCCCATGTTCCCGACCACGCACTGGCCCGTGTTGAGGCCGAGACCGACCTTCAGCGGGATGTGTTTGCGGCCTTCTTCCTCAGCTTCTTTTTCAAGGCGTGCGTTGAGCGGTTCCATTTCAGCGAGCATGGCCAAGGCCGAGGTGCAGCCGTTGTATTCCTGATCGTCATCATCCAGCGGCGCATTCCAGAACGCCATGATGCAGTCGCCCATGTACTTGTCGATGGTGCCTTTGCGCTCAAGGATCACATTGGTCAGCGGGGTTAGGAGCTTGTTGATCAGCGCGGTAAGACCAACTGCATCAAACTGCTCAGAGATTGTCGTAAAGCCGCGCACGTCGCAGAACAGGAGTGTCATCTTGCGCTGATCGCCACCGAGTTTCAGCGCCCCCGGATCGCCGGCAACGCGCTTCACCATGTCCGGCGACAGATATTTAGAGAACGCATCCCGGGTCTGACGGCGTTCAGCTTCCTCCCGCGCATAACCTGCATAGGTCATCGACGTATACATCACGGCGATGCCGATCACGGCATAGGTGGCGTCCAGCAAAAACAGCTTTTCAGAGAACAGGTACCAGGACGTGCCGAGCGACCCGCCGGCGACGAGCAGGAACAGCACTGCCGTCCACTTAGCACCGACCCATGGCACAAGAATGATCATGATGATCCCGCCGACCAGCAGGATCGAGAGCTCGGCAACATCCGCATAGTTCGGCCGAACCAGATATTGGCCGTGAATGATGGCCTCGATCAGCTGGGCGTGCACTTCGACCCCCGGAATGTCCCGTTCCGTGGGAATGGATCGAATATCTCGAAGGCCCACGGCCGAGGTCCCCAGGATCGTCAGTTTGCCTTTGATCTTTTCAGGGTCGGCGGTGCCGTTCAGCACCTTATACGCGGGCACATATTTATCCCAGTCCCGCTTGGAAAAATAAG
The DNA here is from genome assembly GCA_040218645.1 of Rhodospirillales bacterium. Taxonomy (GTDB): domain Bacteria; phylum Pseudomonadota; class Alphaproteobacteria; order Rhodospirillales; family Casp-alpha2; genus UBA4479. The sequence goes on along the minus strand of JAVJQZ010000002.1, from coordinate 8,922 downwards.
GCCAGATCTGACCGATCCGGTCGGTTGTCACGGTCAACCCCTTGGCCACGGCTGCACCGACCATACCGGCGTCGTTCACGCTCGCCAGAACTGTCTGACGGGCGGTGGCGATCCGTAGCATCTCGATGGCGAGTGACGGGAAATATTCGCCGTCATGTCCAAAGAAAGCCGGGACGTTCCGCACAATCCCGTCCTTGCCGGGAACGACAGAGAAAATGCCGTGTCCACCGAACCTGCCAATAGCCGCCTGCTCAATGACCGGCACGTTCCGCACAAGCGACGGAAACTTCGGTATATAGGTGTATGGTTCTTGCGCGTTCTTGGACATCTTGCGGACGGCGACCGATTTCTTGACCGGCGGTCCCTTGACGCCCTCGGTCTCGCTTGGCCGCCCGGCCTGTCCCAGTACAACCCGTGAACTACGAATCACATCGGCAAAAATCTGGTCATTGCTTTTGAGTGATACCAGTTTCGCCTTCGTCTCATCATCGAGCCCCTGCAATGTCGACGCAACACTGGCCGGATTCATCCTGTCCGGCTCGGCAAACACGATATCGAATGCGACCAGCACGGCCCCCATCTGCATCAGGTTCTGAACCATCTGCGCCAAAATATTGCGTGGCCACGGCCACTGGCCGATCGTCTCCAGACTTTGTTCGTCCAGATCGATAATGGTCACCGGTTTGTCTTTGGGGTCCGGGATTTCGCGGGGTTTAAGTTCCTGATAAACATCAAAAACCTTGTTTCGCCAGAAGTCCAGAAAACCGGCGTTGGTTTTGACGTCAACGTAATACAGGCCAAGGAACGAGACCAAAAGGATCATCCCCAGCGAACGCTCGAAACTGAAAATGGATTTAAGAATCCGCAAAGGAACCGCTCTCCCACCCCAAGCCGTCCGAAGCCCGGCAACTTCAGTCTACACATTTTACGTCATGGGGGGTCAAGCGTCTTTCGACAATCGCACTGTTTGTATGCTAAAAGATTGAAAAAACATATGGTATCGTGCACGACGACACATGATCAGGGACCGTGAATGAGTGAAAATGCCAATCGTGCGTGGCTGAAGCCCATACTGAAGCAACTGATGCCGATCTTTCGCGAAGTTTTCGTGATGTCGGCATTCGTGAATCTGATGGCGCTTGCAACCCCGGTCTTCACCATGCAGGTCTACGACCGCGTGGTGGGCACCGGTGGGCTCAGCACGCTCTGGGGTCTGATCATCGGCATGGCGCTCGTGGTCGTTTTCGACCTCTCGCTCAAGCAGGCCCGCTCCAGAATCATGCAGACCGTGGCACTGCGTGTTGACGTCATTGTCGGCCGGTACCTTTTCGACAAACTGATGAGCCTGCCGCTGCATCTTCTCGAAGCCAAACCCGCAAGTTATTGGCAAGCCCTTTTCCGCGACGTCGACACCATCCGAAACACACTGTCCGGTGCGTCTGCGATCCTGCTGTGCGATCTGCCATTTGTGGTGATGTTCATTGTCCTGATATCCATTATTGCAACGCCGATCGCCTGGGTTCTGTTGATTATCCTGCCGCTGTTCATGTTCGTTGCCTGGCGTTCCAGCGGCGTGATGGCCCAGGCAAATGCGGCAGAACGTGAGAGCTCTCAGGGCCGGGATGCATTGATTGCTGAACTTATTCAGGGGCGGACGACCATCAAGGCGCTCGCTCTGGATCGTTCGATGCGCCCGTTGTGGGAAGAAACGCATGCCAACAACATCGCCCAGTCGATGTACCGCGGCAGCAAGACCGACTTCTACACCAACTGTTCCCAGTCCCTGACGATGGCGACGACCATTTTCATGACTTCGGTCGGTGCATATCAGATCGTCAATCAGAACATGACCATGGGCTCGCTGATCGCGGCCAATATGCTGTCAGGCCGTATTCTCGGACCGCTCAACCAACTGGTTGGCCAGTGGCGCTCCTACAACAGCTTCAAGCAGTCCGTGGACCGTCTGGGCGAGGTATTCTCTTCGGTTTCGGACCGTACCGAAAGCGAAGTTCAGCTTGAAAAGCCACGCGGCGAAATACAGGTCGAAAACCTCACATTCGCCTATGCTGAAGGCAACAAGCCGGTCGTCGATTCCGTTACCGTCAACATCCATGCGGGTGGTGTACATGCGCTGGTCGGACGAAACGGTTCAGGCAAGACAACGCTACTGAAAATGATTCAGGGACTATACACGCCGACCAACGGACGGGTCCTGCTCGACGGCGCGGACATTGCCCAGTTCACCAGATCCGAACTGGCAACATGGATGGGTTACGTTCCGCAGGAAACCGTCCTGTTTGCAGGGACCGTGCGCGACAACATCGTCCATCGCTTCCCGGATGCTGACGATGACAAGATCATCGAGGCCGCAACGCAGGCCGGTGTACACCATTTCATTATCGATCTGCCGGACGGCTATGCGTCAGATATCGGTGAAGCCGGTCAGCGGCTTTCCGGCGGGCAACGGCAACGCATCGCGATTGCCCGTGCCCTGCTTGGCGATCCAGCCGTGCTTTTGCTTGATGAACCTTCAGCCAGTCTCGACCGGCAGGCGGAACAGGAATTACGCAAAACACTGGTAGAAATTGGCAAGACCCGTACCGTTGTGATCGTCACGCACAGCCCGATCCTGCTGGCGGCTTGTGACGACCTCGTTGCGCTCGACAGAGGCAAGGTCGCCCTTGCCGGCCCTTCCCGGGAAATCCTGCCGAAACTGTTCGGCCAGCAACCGATGCCGAAGGGGGGCGATTCTGCGCCGGCCGCTCCAGCCGAGAGTGCGCAGCCGAAAGCAGCCCCGCCCCGCCTCAAGGGAACCGGCGACGGGGCAGCGAAAGCACCGCCCCAGCCCGCGCCCTCTGCACCGCAACAGCCTCCGCGCATCCCGCCGGCAGCGGGCAAACCCGCCATGCCGCCAAAGCCGGGCGCGGCCGCCCCTGCCCCCGCGCCGGCCCCTGCACCTGCACAAGCCGGTACAGTTCCAAAACCGGCGCCGCCGCCTGCTCCCGCCAACGCGGGTGCATCAAGGTCTGGCGGGGCTGCCGAAGCTATAGCCGAACGAGCGGAAGCCAAAAGCGGCAGCCGCTCGACAGCCGATCCGAGCGTCCCCGCCAGCAACATGTTCAAGCTCGACGGTGATGCGAAACGGTTGCTAGATGACCCGTATGCGGATTTAATCAAGGGGTACGATGCAAAAGACAGTTCGAACCGCCCGGCCGCAGCGGATACCCCCGGTCCCAAGGGGCAAAAGGCACAAGCAGATTGAGGGCCGTTTCAGGGCCCATGAGGAGTTGAGCGATGAGTCCCGACGCATCAGGACCCGAACAACAGACACACGATAAGCAGAAGGTGACACAGCCGGGGCCACCCAGTGGCCCGACAGCATCCGACAAGCTGGATATGCTGCTGAATCAAAACCCTCTGCCGGGCTGGCGGCTGGTTGCATGGCCGGTCATGATCCTTTTGACGGCTGGCCTGCTCTGGGCGAATTTCGCGACTCTTGACGAGGTTTCCATCGCCATCGGTGAAGTTGTTCCCGCCGGCCGCATCAAGGTCGTGCAGCACCTTGAAGGCGGCATCATTCAGGAAATTTATGTCACCGAGGGCGATACGGTCCGCGAGGGCCAGACCCTTGTGCAACTCGACCTTGCTTCCGCCGGCACCAACCGTGAAGAACTGCAGGTTCGCATCGACAGTGAACGCCTTGTCAAAGCCCGTCTGGAAGCCGAAGCGACGGGTGCGGAACTGGTATTTCCCGAAGATGTTGCCAAGCGCCGGCCCGCCATTGTCGCAGCCCAGCGGCAGGCCTATGAAGCCCGGCGCCGCGAACTGTCATCGACCATTCAGGTCATGCGCGAACAGGTCAAACAACGTGAACTGGAAGTCGAAGAACTGACCGCCCGGTCCCGCGCGGTCGAGAGCAATTACAAGCTCGCTTCTGAACGGCTGAAAATGTCGAAGTCCCTCCTTGCCGAAGGCCTGACCGCAAAGATGGAACACCTTGAGCTCGAAGCCGAGGTCGAAAACCTTGATGGTGAAATGAAATCCCTGCGCCCTTCTCTGCCGAAGGTTCAAGCCGCCGTCGAAGAGGCCCGCCAGCGTCTGCAGGAAACGGAAAGCCGCTTCCGCCGTGAAGCACAGGACCAGCTCGGCAAGATCGAGGAAAACATCGCCCGCGTCACTGAATTGCTGAGTGATGCCACCGAGCAGGGTATTCGCGCCGAAATCAAAAGTACCATCAACGGTGTCGTCAAGAACATGCGGTATAATGCCGTCGGCAACGTCGTCAAACCGGGTGAACCGATCATGGAAATCGTGCCGACCGGCGATCAGCTTGTTGTCGAAGCAAAACTGAATCCTGTCGATCGTGGCTATGTGACCGAAGGCCAGGCAGCCACCGTGAAGATTTCAACATACGACTTTGCCCGTTATGGGGGGCTTAAAGGTCAGGTCATCCGCGTTGCCCCGGACAGCAGCACGGATGAAGACGGAGCGCCCTATTTCCGGGTCGTCGTACAGACTGACAAGAATTACCTGGGCCGGACCGAAGGTGATTTGCCGATCACACCGGGTATGCAGGCGACTGTCGATATTCACACCGGCGAGAAATCGGTTATGGACTATCTGATCAAGCCTGTTCTGAAGCTGCGCCACGAAGCCTTTCGTGAACGCTGATGCCGCAAAAAATCTGAACGTCCCGCTGCTGCTAATTATTTCTTAAACATAAGAGATTCTTTATAGTAGCAGGATTCGCCGACTTCGGGTGTCGTCCGGTGAACGCAGGGAAACTGACTGAGAAGCGACTAGATGTCATTAACTACTATACTCGGTGTCATGGGAGCGCTTGGCCTGTTTCTAGGCGCCATTATCATCAGCACCGACAATTATATTATCTTTCTCAGCGGATCGAGCTTCATCATGGTCATGGGCGGCACGCTCGCCTCAACTTTTATTTCCTATGAACCACGCTACGTCATGCTGTCACTGAAACTGATCTGGCGTATTATTTTCTCCCCGAAGGTTGGTCGAAATGTTCTGAAAAGCGAAGTCGGCCGCATTATCAAATGGGCCTACACGGTTCAGAAAAGCGGCGTTCCGGCACTTGAAGCGGAAGCCATGAAGGCAACCAAAGGTGACAAGTTCCTGCGCTTTGGCGTTGAAATGGTGGTTTCCGGGTATACAGGTGCAGAAGTCCGGGAAATCATGACCAACACCATCGAAACAACCTATGGCCGGAACACGGTCCAGGTTTACATTCTCAAGGACATGGCATCGGCGGCGCCGGCATTCGGCATGATCGGAACCCTTGTCGGCCTGATTATCATGCTCGATAACATGGGCGGGGATCCTTCATCTCTCGGTAAAGGCCTTGCAGTCGCATTGCTGACAACGCTCTATGGTGTATTGTTTGCCCGGATATTCTTCCTGCCGACGGCAACGAAGGTCCTGCAGCGCGAACAGATCGTAAAATTCCGCAATTATCTTGTCGCCGAGGGCCTTGCCCTCCTGGCTGACAAGAAATCGCCGCGCTACATCCAGGACAAGATGAACAGCTATCTTGACCCGTCGATCCACTTTAATATCGACAAGATGAAGAGCTGACGGCATCAGACGACCGACAGGAGGCCGGTTTTGGCGGCACCCAAGAGCGAACCACCCGAAGAAGCTAAAGAAGACTGGCTAACGACATTCGCCGATGCCATCACGCTGCTGATGGCGTTCTTCGTCATGCTGCTGACGTTCGCCGAATTTGATATTCCGGCGTACGAAGAACTGTCGTCTGCCGTTGCCGCGAATATCGGCGGACGCGACAAGCAGACCACCACGCAAAGTCTCAAAATCGATGCGCAGGACCTTGTGTACGAGATGCAGGCTGACCAGGTGGTAACTGTCGGTGCGGACGAAAAAGGCGTTACGATCGAACTTCAGTCCAATGCCTTCTTCAAACCCGCATCTGCTGAAATCGTTCCCGCTGCCATCCCTGTTCTCAAGAAACTTGCTGAGACCCTGTCATCACCGAATTACGAACTTTATAACGTCGTTGTCGAGGGCCATACCGATGACGGGCAGATCAGCACACAGCAGTTTCCGTCCAACTGGGAACTGTCCGCCGCCCGGGCATCAACCGTTGTCCGCATGTTCGAAGGCAATAATGTCGCCCGCGAACGCCTGAAAGCGACAGGATATGCCGATACCCGCCCTAAAGTCCCGAACCGGGACCTGGAAGGCAAGCCGATCCCCGAAAACAGGGCAACCAACCGCCGTGTCGTCCTCAGACTCCATCCCATGTCGTTGGATGAGAGGGATGATTATATCCGCGCTCAGGAATTCAAGCGCCGCCAGCAGGAGGCACAGGCCGTGGCACCGCAGCAGCAGGCCAGTAACGCGCCTGTTGCATCCATTGAAGAGCGGCTCAGAATTCAACCCGCCCCACAGGCGCTTAACCCGACACAGCAGCAGATCAAGACCGCCCTGGATAACCTGAAACGTGAAATCATTGCTGCAGGGTTGCCGCAGAACATCAATCAGCTTGAAGAAATGCAGCTCAAATTTGATACCCTGGCGACCCGGCGTGAAAGCGCGCTCGACAAGGACTATGCGCAATTAGAAGCGTTTCTGAATGCTGAACGCCAACGTCTGACGCCCCAGCCTGCCAATTGATGGTCTAAGTTCTTCGGAAAAGCTGGAAGCTTATTCCACGATCAGTTCCATGCCCTCGCGGCTTACGAAATTGCCTTCCCAGGCCTCAGCCGCTTCTATGGCAAGATTGTCCATGAAATCATCATTATGATCCGGGTCGTGATGGAAAATCGCATGACGCTTTACATTGGCGGCCTGGCAGAGACGCATCCCCTCTTCCCACGTTGAGTGCCCCCAGCCAACCTTGGCCGGGAATTCCTCTTCAGTGTAGGTGCTGTCATAAATCACCAGATCAGCGCCTTCGATCAGATTCAGAATATTCTGATCCGGCTTGCCGGGTATGTGCTCCGTATCGGTCACATAGACGACGGAATTACCTTCGTGATCCACGCGGTACGCCGTCGCACCGTTCGGGTGGTTCAATGGCGCCGTTGAAATATCGACACCTTTTGCCAGAGAGAAACTGTCACCGGCTTCAAAATCCTCGAACCGGAGGCTGGCCTGCATCGCTTCCAGCGGCACCGGGAACATCGGATTGTGCATCTGCGTCGAAAGGACGTCCTGAACACCGCCCTGATTCTTCAGATGACCGGCCATGATATGGATCGAGCGCTTGGCATCATATGCCGGCACAAAGAACGGAAAGCCGTTGATATGATCCCAATGGGTGTGGGTCAGAAGGAGGTGGGACTCCTTGATATCGTCTTTCAGAAACGTATTTCCGAAATTACGGATGCCCGTACCAGCGTCCAGAACAAAGCGGTAATCGCCAGCTTCAATCTCAATGCAGCTGGTGTTCCCGCCGTATTTCATGTGATCAGGGGTCGCGCACGCGATACTCCCCCGGACCCCCCAGAATTTTACACGAATCGACATTTATTCCGCTCGGTTTGGGCGACGGTCAAACGATCCAACTCCCCGATTAATTGCTCAGCTTATACCAATGATGGTAGTGGTACCACATTGTTTTGCCAATTTATTTCGAAGTCTTCTCTATTACCCTGACAGTTTCCTTACGGGGGTCTTGCTGCCGATTTCCAGGCCAAGTTTTCGTGCGGCATTATCCCCATTCACGGCGATTTCAGCCAATCCCATTGCGTTCTCGAAACAAAGGGATTCGCCCTTATGAACATCGGAAAATGATCGCGCCAGAGCAATCCCGCCCGCAGGTCCTGCTATTTCAAAATCTCCGCTAAGTGAGGGCCACCTTAGTCCCAGCATGCAGTTACCATACCCATCGATGTAAATAACTTCTGCCAGGTCGTCGGCCCAATCCACGTATGGAATACGATCCGGCTGTACGGGATCTGCGATAGAATCGACGGCTGCCCGACCACCGACGGCGAGTTTGGCTGCCACCGGTGCAAACAGATCCCGGCCATGAAAAGTTGCCGAAAGGCGGTCTGGGACATGATTAATCTCCCACCATTCGATTTCCGATTCGCTTCGACGCGCAACCATTTCGAACAGGCCGTTGTCCGGCCCCACATACCAGCGCTCGTTTGCCCGAAGAATAACGGGGGCCCGGCTTGACCCCACACCGGGATCCACTACCGCAAGACAGACCCCACCCTCCGGCAGTGCACCGGTTACAGCTGCCAGCAGATAAGAAGAAGCCCGAGGGTCGAATGGCGGCGCATCCGTCATCAGATCAACAACGGGTATCCCAGGGGCATTTGCATGCAGAACTGCCCGCATCTGCCCCATATATGGCCCCTCGGCCCCGAAATCGGTGAAGGTGTAAATCATCGCATCAAGCTACCTCATTCATCGGTGTCCTCCCAAGAAAAAGGGGCGCTCCGAAGAGCGCCCCTTGATCGATTGGATGCACCGTACGGTGCATGCATGGCGCGGGACTTAGAAGCCCATGCCACCCATGCCACCCATACCGCCCATGCCGCCCATGTCAGGGGCACCGCCACCGGCTTCCTTGGGTTCCGGCTTGTCGGCGACCATGGCTTCGGTGGTGATCAGCAGGGCTGCAACCGAGGCTGCGTCCTGCAGCGCGGTGCGGACGACCTTGGCCGGGTCGATAACGCCCGACTTGATCAGGTTCTCATACTTGTCCGTCTGCGCGTTGTAACCGAAGGCAACGTCCTTCTGGTCGAGCAGCTTGCCGGCCACGACGGCGCCGTCGGCACCGGCGTTCTCGGCGATCTGACGCAGCGGCGCCTGCAGCGCACGGCGAACGATGTTCACACCGACGGTCTGATCGGCGTTCTCACCTTCGAGACCCTTGAGCGCCTTGGTTGCGTACAGAAGCGCGGTGCCGCCACCGGCGACAAT
>JAVJQZ010000015.1:0-20900 GCA_040218645.1 Rhodospirillales bacterium | reverse complement strand
AGGCCATCGCCTCACCGCCACCGGCTTCCGCCATGACTTTCGTAATCGCCGCCGTCAGCGTCGTCTTGCCATGGTCAACGTGGCCAATCGTGCCTACGTTGCAGTGCGGCTTGTTACGCTCAAACTTTTCCTTGGCCATCTTATTTCGTCTCCGTTCTCAATTAGCCGGCGAGCCGTTCGCGGATCTCCATAGAGACCTGGTTCGGCACTTCGGCATAGTGATCAAAATGCATTGTGTATTGGGCACGGCCTTGCGACATCGAACGCAGTTCGTTGACGTAGCCGAACATGTTGGCAAGCGGCACCATCGCCGTTACCACTCGGGCGTTGCCGCGCTGGTCCATATCCTGAACCTGACCGCGACGTGAGTTAAGATCGCCGATGATGTCGCCCATGTACTCTTCCGGGGTTACAACCTCGACCTTCATGACAGGCTCGAGCAGCACCGGCTTGGCGGCCGCCATGCCTTCACGGAAAGCGGCACGGGCGGCAATTTCGAACGCCATGACCGAGCTGTCGACGTCGTGCGATGCACCGTCATAAAGCTTGGCTTTGAAGTCAATGCACGGGAAACCGCACAGGACGCCGCTTTCGGCGGCACTGCGGATACCCTTTTCCACGCCGGGAATGAATTCACGCGGCACGTTACCACCGACGACGGTATTCTCGAATTCGATACCGGAACCCGGGGGCAGCGGCTCGAACTGAATTTTGACGCGGGCAAACTGACCCGAACCACCGGTCTGTTTCTTGTGCGTGTAATCGCAATCATACAGCTGGCTGATGGTTTCACGGTAAGCAACCTGCGGCTGACCGACGTTGGCTTCGACCTTGAATTCACGCTTCATTCGGTCAACGAGAATGTCGAGGTGCAGTTCGCCCATACCGGCGATGATGGTCTGCCCAGATTCCTCATCTGATTTGACGCGGAAGGACGGATCCTCGGCAGCGAGACGCTGCAGGGCAACGCCCATTTTCTCCTGGTCAGCTTTGGTCTTCGGTTCAACCGCAACCTCAATGACCGGATCAGGGAATTCCATCCGCTCAAGGATCACCGGCTTGGCCGGGTCACACAGGGTATCCCCCGTCGTGGTGTCCTTGAGACCGACCAGCGCAACGATATCGCCGGCCATTGCCACATCGATCTGTTCACGGGTGTTGGCATGCATGAGCAGCATACGGCCGATACGTTCGCGCTTGCCCTTCACGGTGTTCTGAACCTGCGCGCCCTGCGTGACCGTGCCCGAGTAAATACGGCAGAAGGTCAGCGAACCGACGTGCTGATCGTTCATGATCTTGAACGCCAGTGCCGCGAACGGCTCGTTGTCGTCGCTTTTGCGGGTCATCGGCTTTTCAGGATCGTCGACATCGACACCCTTGATCGACGGCACGTCGAGCGGCGACGGCAGGAAGTCGACCACGGCGTCCAGCATCGGCTGCACACCCTTGTTCTTGAACGCGGAACCGCAAAGTACCGGCACGAACACGTTGCCGATGCACCCCTTACGGATGCACTTCTTCATGGTTGCTTCATCAGGCTCGTTACCTTCGAGATAGGCTTCCATCGCGTCATCATCGACATCGACGATGGTTTCAATCAGCTTCTCGCGGTATTCAGCGGCCTTATCGGCAAGATCAGCCGGAATGTCCTTGTATTCGAACTCGGCACCAAGGCTTTCGTCTTTCCAGACGATGGCCTTCATGGTGATCAGGTCGACAACACCAAGGAAGTCGCTTTCGCTGCCGATCGGCAACTGCAGGACTGCCGGGATCGCACCAAGGCGGTCGATGATCATGTCGACACAGCGATAGAAGTCAGCGCCGATACGGTCCATCTTGTTGATGAAGCACATCCGCGGCACACCGTATTTATCGGCCTGACGCCAGACGGTCTCGGACTGCGGCTCAACACCGGCAACCGAGTCGAACACGGCTACGGCACCATCGAGAACACGCAGCGAGCGCTCAACTTCAATCGTGAAGTCGACGTGGCCCGGCGTATCGATGATGTTGACACGATGGTCTTTCCAGAACGCGGTGGTCGCAGCGGAGGTAATGGTGATACCACGCTCCTGCTCCTGCTCCATCCAGTCCATGGTGGCGTTGCCGTCATGGACTTCACCAATCTTGTAGGACTTACCAGTGTAATAAAGTACGCGCTCGGTGGTCGTCGTTTTACCGGCATCAATGTGGGCCATGATGCCGATGTTACGGTAGCGTTCGAGCGGTGTTACGCGGGCTGACATGCGATCGGCTCCTAAATTACCAGCGATAGTGCGAGAATGCCTTGTTGGCATCTGCCATGCGGTGCGTGTCTTCACGTTTCTTGACGGCGGCGCCACGGTTGTTGGCGGCATCAAGAAGTTCTGCGGAGAGACGCTCCATCATCGTGTTCTCGGACCGCTTGCGGGACATTTCCACGAGCCAGCGGATCGCCAGTGCCTGCCGGCGATCATTACGCACTTCAACGGGCACCTGGTAGGTTGCACCACCAACACGGCGGGAGCGAACCTCAACCATCGGCTTCACGTTAGCAATGGCTTCATGGAAGACCTGTATCGGGTCCTGGCCACCTTTGGACTGAACGATGTCGAATGCACCGTAAACAATCTTTTCGGCGGCGGATTTCTTACCGTCCTTCATCAGCGCGTTCATGAATTTGGTAACAACCAGATCCTTGAACTTTGCGTCCGGAAGAACTTGGCGCTTTTCAGCGGCATGGCGACGGGACATATCCTGGCTCCCTTACTTCGGACGCTTCGCGCCGTATTTCGAACGACGCTGGCGGCGATCATTGACGCCCTGGGTATCGAGCGTGCCGCGAATGATGTGATAGCGCACGCCCGGCAAATCCTTCACGCGGCCGCCACGGATCATGACGACGGAGTGTTCCTGCAGGTTGTGGCCTTCACCCGGAATGTAGCTCGTCACTTCGAAGCCGTTGGTCAGACGCACACGTGCGACTTTCCGAAGGGCCGAGTTCGGCTTTTTCGGGGTGGTGGTATAGACGCGGGTGCAAACACCACGCTTTTGCGGGCAGGCCTCAAGAGCCGGCACCTTGTTACGGGTGACAGGCGCTTTGCGCGGCTTGCGAATTAACTGGTTGATCGTCGGCATACGCTCAATCCAACTCCTAAAAAACTCTGGCCCACCATCGGGCTTTCAACATGAGTTGAGCCGTAACCGCGCACGCCCCGTGAGGAGTACCGGCTCTGGCTCATATCGTCACTCCGCCGTGACCTTCACATACGGAGCTTTCGCTAAATTGTTCTCACCACCCAAGTCTACGACTGCGTCTAGCCGGAAGCGACTACCACCAATCCCTTGAGTGGGGCGGAACATATAGGTGGCCCCTGTCTGCGTCAACCGTATTTTCGTGAAAAAAAAATTCGTAAAATCAGTGTTCTACGCGATTTTCGGAAAGTTCGGCTTTTAACGTCGAAACAATTCGTCAACCACTACATCATGGGGGTCCATTTAATAATGCACCGCTTATGTTGCGCTGCATTCAAATCACAGGACAGCCTTGGCCACGGTTGTCCAAAGGCCCTAAACCCCCAGATATCGTTCCTGCATCGCCTGATCCCCCAAAAGAGCGGCGGAATCGCCCGACCACACGATCTGGCCCTTCTCCATGACGAAATGGCGGTCGGCGATACGCGCCATCGCCCGGGGATGCTTGTCTATCACCAGAATCGCCTGCCCCGCCTGCTTCAGATTGAATTCCAGCACAGCCCAGATTTCGTCGCGAATCGTCGGGGCAAGGCCTTCCGTGGCCTCATCGAGGATCAGAAACTTGGGATTCGTCATCAAGGCGCGGCCAATCGCCAGCATTTGCTGCTCTCCACCCGACAAAGTGCGGGCATATTGGGCCTGACGTTCACCAAGACGGGGAAACAAGGCAATGACACGATCCACGGTCCATGGATTCCCGGCGTTATGACGGTTCGAAGCCGTTGCGACCAGATTCTCGTATACCGTCAGATTCGCAAAAACCTGCCGGCCTTCCGGCACGTAACCGATACCCAGTTGCGCAATTCTATGGGCCGGCAGCCCTGCCAGATCGTGTCCGTCAAAGCGAATCCGTCCCCCCGAGGGCGGCGTCAGCCCCATGATGCTCCGGACCGTCGTCGTTTTCCCCATGCCGTTCCGGCCCATGAGTGTGGCAACCTCACCGGCGCCGATTTCAAGATCGACCCCGAACAGGACCTGACTGGCGCCGTAACAGGTCTCAACCCCCTGCATTTTAAGCATGCCCATCAGTCGCCATCCCCCAGATAAGCCGCGCGGACCCGGGTATCGTTCCGGACCTCTTCGGGCGATCCGGTCATCAGCACGGTCCCCTTGACCAGCACACTGATGACATCGGCCAGGGAAAACACCACGTCCATGTCGTGTTCGACCAGCAGGATGCCGACGTTGCCTTTCAGCGGGCGGAGAATCTCCATCATCCCCTGGCTTTCGCTCTGCCCCATCCCGGCCATCGGCTCATCGAGCAGCAACAGCCGTGGTTCCGCCGCCAGCACCATGGCGATTTCAAGCTGGCGCTGTTCGCCGTGCGACAGGGATGTCACGGGTTGAGCGGCCTTGTCCTCCAGCCCTACCCGCTGCAAAGCCGCAAGCGCCGGATCGCGAATGACACGGGCCTTACGCGCCGGCTGCCAGAAACGGAAGCTGTGGCCCTGTTGTGACTGAATGGCCATAGCCACATTGTCTTCAAGGGTCAGGTCCTGAAACAGGCTGGTAATCTGATAGGATCGCTGCATGCCGCGGCCGGCACGCTCATATATTGCCAGCCCTGTGATATCGGCTCCCTCGAACAGGACCTGACCGGCGTCCGGACGCAGTTCCCCGGAAATCTGGGCAATCGTCGTCGATTTACCGGCACCATTGGGGCCGATCAGGGCATGTACCTGGCCGGGCGCCACGCTGAAGGAGAGCCTGTCGGAAGCCTGCACGGCACCGAACGCCTTGGACAGGCCCCGCACTTCAAGAACAGGGGTCGTTTCAGTCATCAACGTCCCCCTTGCCGGGGCCGGCCAGCCAGCCATAGATACCGCGCCGTGCAAACAGCACCACGATCAGCAGGAACGGCCCCAGAATGACCATCCAGTGCTCGGTATACTGGGTCAGGACTTCTTCCATGATCAGCAGCGTGGCAGCGCCCAGGATGGGGCCGACCAAGGTGCCCATGCCGCCCAGAATGACCATGACCATGATTTCGCCGGACCGGGTCCAGTGCATCAGTCCCGGACCGACGAATTCTGTATGGTTCGCAACCAAGGCCCCGGCAAGCCCCGCCCCCATCCCGGCAATGGTAAACGCCGCCAGCTTGTAACGGTACGTCGGGAAACCCAGGGCTTTCATCCGTGTCTCGTTCTGCTGGCAGCCACGGATCACCATGCCGAAACGGCTGGCGACAATACGGCGGCACAGAAACACAAACCCCAGCAACGCCGCCAGCGTCACGTAATAGAACGTCCACTCGTCGTACAGGTCCAGCGGGCCCAGCGTCGAACGCGCCCACAGGTTCAGCCCGTCCTCGCCGCCATAGGTCGGCAGCGAGATCATGAAGAAATACAGCATCTGGGCAAACGCCAGGGTGATCATGATGAAATACACGCCTTTTGTTCTCAGACTCAAAGCCCCGATCACACAGGCGAACAGCCCGCTGACCAGAACCGCCAGCGGCCACTGGATCAGGGCATTGGTCGTCCCCGCCCAGTCCCAGGGCAAAAAGCCGATATCCACGTCGTTGTAGGCATGATGCGTCAGGATGCCGACCACATAGGCACCAATCCCGAAGAAAGCACCGTGCCCGAAGCTGACCATCGCCCCGTATCCCAAAATCAGATCAAGGCTGACCGCTGCCAGCGCATAGATCAGCACACGGCTGGAAACACTGATCAGGAAAGGTTCATCCGCGAATTCGGCCAGGGCCGGCAGCGCCAGCAGAAACACCAGGCCGAGCAGATGAACGATGGCGCGTCTTGATTTGATCATCCGCCCCTACCCGCCATAAGCCTGAAACAGGCCGCGCGGCCGCAACATCAGCACCAGCGCCATCAGAATGTAGATCGAGACGCTTGAGATCGACGCCCCGATGCTGTCCGCCGCCGCCGGCTCCAGAAACGAACGCATGATCAGCGGCATGAACGCCCGGCCGAAGGTATCAACCATGCCGACCAGAAGCGCCCCGACCAGGGCACCGCGGACGGAACCGATACCGCCGATGATGATGACGACGAAGGTCAGAATCAGGATGCGCTCACCCATCCCGACCTCGATCGCCAGTACCGGCCCGGCCATCGCCCCGGCCAAACCGGCCAGCATCGCGCCGATCCCGAAAACCACCGTATACAGACGGTCGATATCGACACCGAGCGCACCGACCATCTCGCGGTTGGTGGCCCCGGCGCGGATCAGCATCCCCAGCCTGGTTTTGACGATCAGGTGTCTTAGCAGCACCGCCACCCCAAGCCCGACGCCGATGATAAACAGCCGGTACGCCGGGTACGGCACGCCCGGGATGATTTCGACTGTCCCGGAAAGCCAGGACGGTGTCGTCATGAACAGGGCCTGAGCGCCCCAGATGATCTTGGTCAGTTCATTGAACGTCAGGATCACACCGAAAGTCGCCAGCACCTGATCCAGATGATCTCGGGCATAGAGCCGCCTGAGCGCCAGCAGTTCGAGGACAGCCCCCGTCAGGCCGGCGGCGGTCATCCCGGCCAGCACGCCGATGACAAAGCTGTCACTGGCACCGGCGACGCTGGCGGTCACATAGGCGCCGACCATGTACAGCGAACCGTGCGCCAGATTGATCATGTTCATGATGCCGAAAATCAGCGTCAGGCCGGCCGCCATCAGGAACAGCATCACCCCATGCTGCAACCCGTTCAGTGCCTGTTCAAAAAATAGGACCGAGGTCATGCTCTTAGGCTATCGGGAATATTCAGAAATGTCGCGGTGCCAAACGTGAAACGACCGGGGACGGTGTTTTCACCCTCCCCGGCCATATCAAACTTCAGCCGGCAATCACATCTTGCAGTCTTTGGCATACGCATCGGCATGGCCGGTGAAGACCTTCGCGACCAGTTGATTGGTGACACCGTCACCTTCCTTGATCACCTTGCGGACATAAATGTCCTGCACCGGATGATGGTTCGGGCCGAACTTGAAGGCGCCGCGCACGGACTGGAAATCGGCTGCCTTGAGGGCGGCACGAAATGCGTCCGCATTGCTGAGATTGCCGCCGACCCTGGCGATGGCACTATCGAGCAGCAGCGCCGTGTCATAGCCCTGTGATGCATAGAGCGAAGGCTTGCGGCCGTAGGCTTCCATGAATGCCTTCACAAAGGCCTTGTTCACGGGCGTGTCGAGATCGTGCGAATACTGCGATGTGTTGTAGGTGCCGATCGCGGCATCTCCGACGGCCTTGAGGATACCCTCATCGAAAGAAAATGCAGGACCATACAACGGCACTTCCTTGTTCAGGCCGGACTGTGCGTACTGCTTGACGAAGTTGATCCCCATCCCGCCCGGCAGAAAGAAGAACACGGCGTCGGGTTTGGCGGCGCGCAGGTTGGCGATTTCCGCCGCATAGTCCACCTGCCCAAGCTTGGTATAGACCTCACCGGCGATCTTGCCTTTGTAGAAGCGCTTGAAACCCGCGAGTGAATCCTTGCCCGCCGGATAGTTCGGCGCCATCAGGTAGACGTTCTTGAATCCCTGATCCGACACGTACTGACCCATGGCTTCGTGCAGGTTGTCGTTCTGCCAGGCGACGTTGAAGTAATTCCTGTCGCACTGCTTGCCGGCCAGCGCGGACGGGCCGGCGTTCGGGCTGATGTAGAATTTACCGGCACGGGTCACGCTCGGCACGACGGCCATGGCCAGGTTTGACCAGACGATCCCCGTCACCACATCGACATCGTCGCGCTTGATCATGCGGGTCGCGATCTGCTTGGCGTTTTCGACCTTGCGTGCATCATCGACGACATCCAGTTCCGTGGCGACACCGCCGAGCTTGCCGCCCTTCTGTTTCAGCGCCAGTTCGAACCCGTCACGGATATCGATCCCCAAAGATGCACCCCCACCCGACAGTGTCGTGATCATGCCGATCTTGACGGGATCGGCGGCCAAAGCCGGGTTGCAGAACATCCCACCGATGACCGCAGCCGCGGCCAGTACACCAAAGCGTTTCATATGCAGCTTCTCCCCGAATTTCGTTCAGACGCCAAGTCCAGTCCCCGGCGCTATCAACCGTCGCAGATTAGATGAACAGATTAGCGCATACAACGCTATGAAGTTGCGCGGCGGATAACAAAAAGGGCGCGCACCCCGAAGGATACGCGCCCGATTTGGTTTGCTCTACACACCACCAGGATCGGGGCTTTACGCCCCCTCACCCGGCGCTGTGCGCCACCCTCTCCCCAAGGAGAGGGTTTTAGTCGGCGTCAGCCGGTGCCGGTGCGTCGAGAAGCTCCGCAGCTTCCTCCGCCGGCAGCGTCTTGGCGACTTCGGCGTCACGTTTGGCAGCGATTTCACGCATGCCGTTCATGATCGCACCGGTCCCGGCCGGGATCGGACGACCGACGATGACGTTTTCCTTGAGACCGATCAGATCGTCGACCTTGCCGGAAACGGCGGCTTCGGTCAGGACGCGGGTGGTCTCCTGGAAGGACGCCGCCGAGATGAACGACTGCGTCTGCAGGCTGGCTTTGGTGATCCCCTGAAGAACCGGGGTCGCCTCGGCCGGCTTGTTGCCTTCGTCCAGCGCCTTGGCGTTGATCTTGTCGAACTCGACCTTGTCGACCAGTTCTCCGACCAGAAGCGTGGTTTCGCCACCGGACGTGATCTCGACCTTCTGCAGCATCTGGCGAACAATGACCTCAATGTGCTTGTCGTTGATCTTCACGCCCTGCAGACGATAGACGTCCTGGATCTCGTTGATCAGGTATTCGGCCAGCGCTTCGACACCCAGCACGCGCAGGATATCGTGCGGCACCGGGTTACCATCCATCAACGCATCACCGATCTGGACATAGTCGCCTTCCTGAACCGACAGGTGACGGCCCTTCGGCACCAGGTATTCGGTCGGCTCCTGACCATCATCCACCGGCTGCACGATGACGCGGCGCTTGTTCTTGTAGTCCTTGCCGAATTCGACGCGGCCTTCGCTTTCGGCGATGATCGCGTGATCTTTCGGACGGCGGGCTTCGAACAGTTCCGCAACACGCGGCAGACCACCGGTGATGTCACGGGTCTTGGCGCTTTCACGCGGGATACGCGCGAGCACGTCACCGGCATGCACTTCCTGACCGTTCTCGACCGAGAGAATGGCGTCTACGGAAAGGAAGTAACGGGCTTCGTGACCGGTATCGAGCGCGATGACCTCACCCTTCTTGTCACGCAGTGTAATGCGCGGACGCAGATCCGTGCCTTTCGGCTGCGATTTCCAGTCGGTAACGACCTTGTAGGAGATACCGGTGGCTTCATCGGTCCGCTCGGTCAGCGAGATGCCGTCCTGCAGATCGACGTAGTTCGCGATACCTTCCCGCTCGGTGATCACCGGCAGGGTGTACGGATCCCACTCGGCAAGCTTGTCGCCGCGCGTGACCTTGGCACCGTCCTTGACCATGAGCTGGGCACCATACGGGATACGGTGCTTGGCACGGTCACGGCCCTTGCCGTCAACGAGCGTCAACTCGGCGTTCCGGCTCATGACGATCTGGATGCCGCGTGAGTTCTTGACGGTCGTGCAATTGACCAGCTTGACCTTGGAGTCCGCCACCGACTCGATGTACGAACGTTCCGTCCCACGCTGCACGGCGCCGCCGATGTGGAATGTCCGCATCGTCAGCTGCGTGCCCGGCTCACCGATCGACTGGGCAGCCATGACACCGACAGCCTCACCCATGTTGACCGACGTCCCGCGGGCAAGGTCACGGCCGTAGCACGCGGCGCAGACACCTCCGGTCAGTTCACACGTCAGCACCGAGCGGATACGGATGCTTTCGACTTCCGCTTCCTCGATGACGACGCAGTGCGGCTCTTCGATGATCGTGTTCTTCTTGATGATCACTTCACCGCTGACCGGATGAATGACGTCCTCGGCGGCGGTGCGGCCCAGTGTCCGTTCCGACAGCGGCGATACGACATCGCCACCTTCGACAACCGGATGCACGGTGATGAAACCTTCGGTGCCGCAATCCTCTTCGAGGATGATGCAGTCCTGGGCGACATCGACCAGACGGCGGGTCAGGTAACCCGAGTTCGCCGTCTTGAGCGCGGTATCGGCAAGACCCTTACGGGCACCGTGCGTCGAGTTGAAGTATTCGAGCACGGTCAGGCCTTCTTTAAAGTTGGAGATGATCGGCGTTTCGATGATCTCACCCGACGGCTTGGCCATCAGGCCCCGCATCCCGGCGAGCTGCTTCATCTGCGCTGCCGAACCACGGGCACCGGAGTGCGCCATCATGTAAACCGAGTTAATCGGCTTGCCGAGTTCGATCTTCTGAATTTCCTTCATCATCTCGTCAGCAACACGGTCCGTACAATGCGACCAGGCGTCGACCACCTTGTTGTACTTTTCGCCCTGCGTGATGAGGCCGTCCTGATACTGCTGTTCGTATTCCTTGACCTTGTCTTCGGTTTCACCGACGAGGCTGACCTTGGAATCCGGGATGATCAGATCGTCCTTGCCGAACGAAATGCCGGCACGGCAGGCGTGCTTGAAGCCGAGACCCATCATGCGGTCGGCAAAGATCACCGTCTCTTTCTGACCGCAGTGACGATACACCTCGTCGATGACGTTGGTGATTTCGCGCTTGGTCAGCAGCTGGTTGATCAGACCGAACGGGATGTTCTTGTTCTTCGGCAGAATTTCCGAAAGCAGCATCCGGCCCGGGGTCGTTTTCACACGTACGACCGTCGGCTCGCCTTCTTCATCGACGGTATGATAACGGGCTTCGATGTTGGCGTGCATCGACACCGCACCGGCATCCAGCGCCTGCTGGATTTCGCTGACGTCGGAAAACACCATGCCTTCGCCCTTCTCGCCTTCGCGATCGAGCGACATGTAGTAAAGACCAAGCACGATGTCCTGCGACGGCACGATGATCGGCTTGCCGTTGGCCGGGCTGAGAATGTTGTTGGTCGACATCATCAGCACGCGGGCTTCAAGCTGGGCTTCGAGCGACAGCGGCACGTGAACGGCCATCTGGTCACCGTCGAAGTCGGCGTTGAAGGCGGCACACACCAGCGGGTGAAGCTGAATCGCCTTACCTTCGATGAGAACCGGCTCAAACGCCTGAATGCCAAGACGGTGAAGCGTCGGCGCACGGTTCAGAAGAACCGGGTGTTCGCGGATAACCTCTTCGAGGATATCCCAGACTTCCGGACGTTCTTTTTCGACCATCTTCTTGGCCGCTTTGATCGTCGTGGCACGGCCGTAGAGTTCGAGCTTGGCATAGATGAACGGCTTGAACAGTTCGAGCGCCATTTTCTTCGGCAGGCCGCACTGGTGCAGCTTGAGTTCCGGACCGACAACGATCACGGAACGGCCGGAGTAATCGACGCGCTTGCCGAGCAGGTTCTGACGGAACCGACCCTGCTTGCCCTTGAGCATGTCCGAGAGCGATTTCAGCGGACGCTTGTTCGCACCGGTAATGGCGCGGCCGCGGCGACCGTTGTCGAACAGCGCATCGACGGATTCCTGCAGCATCCGTTTTTCGTTACGGATGATGATGTCCGGCGCACGCAGTTCGATCAGACGCTTGAGGCGGTTGTTCCGGTTGATGACACGGCGGTACAGATCGTTCAGATCCGACGTCGCGAAGCGGCCGCCATCGAGCGGCACCAGCGGGCGCAGTTCCGGCGGAATGACCGGAATGTGCGTCAGGATCATCCATTCCGGACGGGCGCCGGATTCAATGAACGCTTCGATCAGCTTCAGACGCTTGACGAACTTCTTGCGCTTGGCTTCCGAGTTGGTTTCCTTGAGGTCGATCTTGAGGTTCTCAAGCTCTTCCTCGAGGTCAATCGCGATCAGCATTTCGCGCATGGCTTCGGCACCGATGCCGACGGTGAATTCGCTTTCACCGTATTCGTCCATGGCGTTCTGATACTGCTCTTCCGTCAGCAGTTCGTGCATCTTCAGCGGCGTCGTGCCGGGTTCGACGACGACGTAGTTCTCGAAGTACAGCACCCGCTCCAGATCCTTCAGCGTCATGTCGAGCAGAAGCCCGATCCGCGACGGCAGGGATTTCAGGAACCAGATGTGCGCCACCGGCGATGCTAGTTCGATGTGGCCCATCCGCTCGCGGCGGACCTTCTGAAGGGTGACTTCAACACCGCACTTTTCGCAGATGATGCCCTTGTACTTCATGCGCTTGTACTTGCCGCAGAGGCACTCGTAATCCTTCACGGGACCAAAGATGCGGGCACAGAAAAGGCCATCACGTTCCGGCTTGAAGGTCCGGTAGTTGATGGTTTCCGGCTTTTTGATCTCACCGAAGGACCAGCTCAGAATACGTTCCGGCGACGCGATCGAAATGCGGATCTGATCGAAACGCTGCGTCCCCTGCTGTTGACCGAAGATTTTCGAAAGTTCGTTCATAGCGATTTTCCTTTGTTCGGGACGTTACCGTTAGCGAAGTTCAACATTGAGACCGAGTGCGTGGAGTTCCTTCACGAGAACGTTGAAGGATTCCGGCACCCCGGCTTCGAATGTGTCATCGCCACGGACGATGGCTTCGTAAACCTTCGTCCGGCCGGAGACGTCATCCGATTTAACGGTGAGCATTTCCTGGAGCGTGTAAGCGGCGCCGTAAGCTTCGAGCGCCCACACTTCCATTTCACCGAAGCGCTGACCACCGAACTGCGCCTTACCACCCAACGGCTGCTGGGTAACCAGCGAGTACGGGCCGATGGAACGGGCGTGGATCTTGTCGTCCACCAGGTGGTGCAGTTTCAGCATGTAGATGTAGCCGACCGTGACCGGGCGATGGAACTGCTCGCCGGTGCGGCCGTCAAACAGGGTGACCTGACCCGACGAGTCGAGACCGGCCATATCCAGCATTTCGACAATGTCCGGTTCACGGGCACCGTCGAAGACCGGCGTTGCGATCGGCACACCGCCGCGCAGGTTACTGGCAAGCTCCATGACTTCGTCATCATCGAGCGACTGGATGTCGTCCTTGTAGTTCTTTTCGCCGTAAACCTCTTTCAGCTTCGAGCGAATGGTCTGCGGCGCCTTGCCGGTGTCCAGAAGTTCGCCGATCTGCTGACCGAGACCGCGGCAGGCCCAGCCCAGATGGGTTTCGAGAATCTGACCGACGTTCATACGTGACGGCACGCCCAACGGGTTCAGCACGATATCGACCGGCGTCCCGTCTTCGGTGTGCGGCATGTCTTCTGCCGGGATGATTTTCGAGATCACACCCTTGTTGCCGTGACGGCCGGCCATTTTGTCGCCCGGCTGCAGCTTGCGCTTCACCGCGACGAAGACCTTGACCATCTTCATGACGCCCGGGCTGAGATCGTCACCACGCTGCAGTTTTTCGACCTTGTCGTCGAAACGTGCCTGCAACAGGGCGATGTCACTCTCAAACTTGGCTTTCAGGGCTTCGACGTCGCTCATGACCTTGTCATTGGCAACGACGATCTGGGCGATCTGACCGACAGTGTATTCGGCAAGCACCTCTTCGGTGATGACCGTACCGTCCTTCAGGCCCTTCGGACCGCTGACCGCTTTCTTCTTGAGGATCAGTGTCTTCAGACGCTGCGAGAACGACCGTTCAAGAATGGCGCGTTCATCGTCCCGGTCTTTTGCGAGACGTTCGATTTCCGACTGTTCGATGGCCAGGGCACGTTCGTCCTTGTCGACGCCACGGCGCGAGAAGACCCGCACCTCGACCACCGTCCCGGCAACGCCCGGCGGCAGTTTCAGCGAGGTGTCGCGAACGTCGGACGCTTTTTCACCGAAGATGGCGCGCAGAAGCTTTTCTTCCGGCGTCATCGGGCTTTCACCCTTCGGCGTCACTTTACCGACCAGGATATCGCCCGGCTCAATTTCGGCACCGATGTAAACGATACCGGCTTCGTCCAGGTTCTTCAGGGCTTCTTCACCGACGTTCGGAATGTCGCGGGTGATTTCTTCCTGGCCCAGTTTGGTATCGCGGGCCATGACTTCGAATTCCTCGATGTGGATCGAGGTGAAGACATCGTCACGGACAATGCGTTCGGAGATCAGGATCGAATCTTCGAAGTTGTAACCGTTCCAGGGCATGAACGCGACGAGCACGTTCCGGCCCAGCGCCAGGTCACCCATTTCCGTCGACGGGCCGTCGGCAATGGTATCGCCGGCTTCAACCACGTCGCCGACTTTCACCAGCGGGCGCTGGTGCAGGCAGGTGTTCTGGTTCGAACGCTGGAACTTCAGAAGGTTGTAGATGTCGACGCCGGTTTCCGAGGTATTGGTTTCCTCGGTGGCGTTGATCACGATGCGGGCACCGTCGATCTGGTCAACAACACCCGAACGCCGTGCGACAACGGTCGCACCCGAGTCACGGGCCACGGCGGCTTCCATGCCGGTCCCGACAAACGGGGCCTCGGCGCGGATCACAGGAACCGCCTGACGCATCATGTTCGAGCCCATCAGTGCACGGTTGGCATCATCGTTCTCAAGGAACGGGATCAGCGCCGTGGCGACAGACACAAGCTGTTTCGGCGAAACGTCGATGTAGTTGATGTCTTCGGGTCGCGACAACAGGAAGTCACCGCCACGGCGGCAGCTGACCAGATCGTCGACGAACTGTCCCTTGGCGTCGAGTTCGGCGTTGGCCTGGGCGATGGTGTAGCGCCCTTCCTGCATGGCCGACATGTAGACGACGTCGGATGATACCTTGCCGTCCTTGACTTCACGGTAAGGCGTTTCGATGAAGCCGTACTTGTTGACGCGGGCAAAAGTGGCCAGCGAGTTGATCAGACCGATGTTCGGGCCTTCCGGCGTTTCAATCGGGCAGATACGGCCATAGTGCGTCGGGTGCACGTCGCACCTCGAAGCCGGCTCGTTCGCGGGTCAGACCGCCCGGGCCAAGCGCCGAGAGACGGCGTTTGTGGGTGACTTCCGACAGCGGGTTGGTCTGGTCCATGAACTGCGACAGCTGCGACGAGCCGAAAAATTCACGAACAGCCGCGGCTGCCGGTTTCGCGTTGATCAGGTCATGCGGCATGACGGTATCGATCTCGACCGAGCTCATCCGCTCGCGGATCGCACGTTCCATGCGCAAAAGGCCGACGCGATACTGGTTTTCCATCAGTTCGCCGACCGAACGCACACGGCGGTTGCCGAGGTGATCGATGTCGTCGATCTCGCCCTTGCCGTCCTTCAGCTCGACGAGCGTCTTGACGACGGCGAGGATGTCTTCCTTGCGCAGTACACGGAGCGTGTCTTCGGTCTCGAACCCGAGGCGTGCGTTCATTTTCACACGGCCAACCGATGACAGGTCATAGCGTTCTGAATCGAAGAACAAACCCTGGAACAGCGCTTCGGCGGTCTCAAGGGTGGGCGGCTCGCCCGGGCGCATGACGCGATAGATATCGATCAGCGCTTCATCGCGGCTGGTGTTCTTGTCTACTGCCAGCGTGTTGCGGATGTACGGACCGACGTTGACGTGGTCGATGGCCAGGGTCTCGATCACGTCGACACCGGCTTCGGTCAGCATTTCCAGCGTTTCTTCGACGATTTCGTCACCGGCTTCGACATACACTTCGCCGGTTTCGACGTTGATGATGTCGCTGGCAACGTAACGGCCGATCAGCTCTTCATCGGTAACGACCTGTTCTTCCATGCCCTTCTCGGCCAGCTGACGCAGCAGACGCGGCGTCATCTTGGTGCCGGCTTCAGCAGCGACACGGCCGGTCTTGGCGTTGATCAGGTCTGCCGTCAGCTTGACGCCACGCAGCAGTTCCGGATTGAACGGGGTCTTCCAGCCGCGCTTGACGCGTTCGTAGCTGACCACGTCGTAGAAGTAACGCAGCACATCTTCCGGCGTCAGGCCGCTGATTTCCGACGGGTCCAGCGTGACATCGTCTTCAGCCGCCTTGAGGCGTTTCTTCTGGGTCTCTTCGTCATCAAGGGCCAGCAGCAGCGTCGTCACCGGCAGTTTGCGGCGGCGGTCGATGCGGACGTAGGCCAGATCCTTGGCATCGAACTCGAAATCGAGCCAGGAACCGCGGTAGGGAATGATACGCGCGGCAAACAGATATTTACCCGACGAATGGGTTTTGCCCTTGTCGTGGTCGAAGAAGACGCCCGGTGAACGGTGCATCTGCGAGACGATCACACGTTCGGTGCCGTTCACGACAAAGGTGCCTTTGCCCGTCATCAGCGGCATGTCGCCCATGTAGACGTCCTGTTCCTTGACGTCACGGATCGAGCGGGCACCGGTTTCCTCGTCGATGTCCCAGACCACAAGACGGAGCGTCACCTTCAGGGGCGCTGCATAGGTCATGCCGCGTTGCTGGCATTCCTCGACGTCGTATTTGGGGTCTTCGAACTCGTAGGAAACGAATTCAAGCGTACCGCGTTCGGAGAAATCCTTGATCGGGAAGACCGACTTGAAGACTTCCTGAATACCGGTATCCGTACGCTCGTTCCTGGGAGTGTCGCGCTGCAGAAACTGTTCATATGAAGTGCGCTGAACCTCGATCAGGTTCGGCATTTCCACGGCGGCCTGAAGCCGGCCGAAATATTTCCGCACGCGTTTGCGTCCCGTAAAGCTGCTCGCCATTACGTCCCTCGATTTCCTAATGCTCCTCTCGGGCGCCATTCCCTGCGCGCCGGTCGGAGACCGTTTCCATGTGGGAGAGATCTAACGGCATGCCGCACCGACGATCCCGACCCGCGAATTCTGCGTTTCCACTTTCCCGGCCGCGGCAAGGCCTATGCGGGCAAAAACGCTTCTGCAGTGTCGTGCCCTGTATCAGGGCGGGGAACAGGCGTTCCCTGAACAAATGTTCTAACAAATAAGCGCTTCGGCCTTAAAATATACGGACGAAGCGCAAGCTGGCGACGCGGCCGCCGAAGCGGCCGCGTCCACCAAAAGCTTACTTGAGCTCGACGGTTGCGCCGGCTTCTTCAAGCTTCTTCTTGATCTCTTCGGCTTCTTCTTTCTTGGCACCTTCCTTGACGGGCTTCGGTGCACCTTCGACGAGATCTTTCGCTTCTTTCAGGCCAAGACCCGTGATCGTGCGAACTTCTTTGATCACGTTGATCTTCTTGTCGCCTGCAGCAGCGAGGATGACATCAAACTCATCCTTTTCTTCGACGGCGGCGGCAGCTTCACCACCACCGGCAGGCGCGGCAGCAGCAACCGGTGCTGCGGCGGAAACGCCCCATTTTTCTTCGAGCAGCTTGGAAAGCTCAGCGGCTTCCAGAACGGTCAGGTTCGACAGTTCGTCAGCAATCTTTTCAAGATCAGCCATTTTATCAGTCTCCTAAGGCTTGAACTATTGACAATCGTTACGGCGTCACGCCGCTTCACTTTGTTGGGCACGTGCGCTCAGCACCCGTGCGACCTGACCACCCGGCGCCTGAAGGACGCCAGCGATACGAGTCGCCGGAGTGTTAAGCATTCCCACGATCTTGGCGCGGAGTTCGTCAAGCGACGGCAGGGTGGCGAGTTGTCTGATGGCATCTTCATCAAGACGAACGTCCCCCATTGCACCGCCGAGAACGACGAGTTTGTCGTTTTTCTTGGCAAATTCCACAGCGACTTTCGCAGGTGCTACGGGATCATCGGAATATGCGATGGCCGTAGGACCGGTGAAGAGATCGCCGATCTGATCGTAGGGCGTGCCTTCCAAAGCAAGACGAGTGAGCCGATTCTTGGTAACTTTGAAACCGGCGCCGGCATCCCGCATCTTCGTCCGAAGATCGCCCATCGCGTCGACGTTGAGCCCGATATAATGGGTCACGACGACGATTGAGGCGTTCTCGAACGTTCCACGGAGCGACGAGACCAGTTCACTTTTTTCCGATCGGTCCACGGATCGTCTCCAGTCAAAAGCGGTTCAACATTGAACCCCTGTTGCACTTTGGCTCTGACCACGAGCCCGTTTTAGGCGGGCTTTCGATCAAAACCGGCTCGCCCTGTCCCGTACAACAGTCCAAGCCAATACATTGAGATCACTCTCAAAAATCATTGGCATCGACACTGTCTATGCAGGCGGAAAGTTCCATTAAACAGCGATAAAACGCGCTGTGCCTACGGTCTCGGACAGGTCAGAACGGCCCCGAAAAGCTCCGGAGCCGCCCCTGTTCGACCGGACGATTAAACGTTTCGGCCGAATTCTTCAAGACCTGATTGCGCTTAAAGCGCGCTCACGTCCAATTTAATACCAGGCCCCATCGTCGATGTGACGCTGATTTTCTTTACATACGTGCCCTTGGCGCCGCTCGGTTTCGCGTGCTGAATGGCGCTCACGAAGGCCGCGATGTTTTCCTGCAGCTGTTCTGCAGAGAAGCTCGCCTTGCCGACGCCGGCATGAATGATGCCCATTTTCTCGACGCGGAATTCGATCTGACCGGCTTTCGCCGCCTTGATCGCACCGGCGACGTCCGGGGTCACGGTGCCGAGTTTCGGGTTCGGCATCATGCCCTTAGGGCCGAGCACCTTACCGAGACGTCCGACGATCCCCATCATGTCCGGGGTCGCGATGCAGCGGTCGAAATCCATCATGCCGCCCTGAATCTGTTCCATCAGGTCCTCGGCACCGACGATATCGGCCCCGGCTTCACGGGCTTCATCCGCTTTCGCATCCTTGGCGAAGACCGCGACGCGCAGCGATTTGCCAGTTCCGTGCGGCAGCGACACCGTGCCGCGGACCATCTGGTCGGCGTGGCGCGGATCAACACCCAGGTTCATGGCGACTTCGATGGTCTCGTCGAATTTGGTCTTGGCATTGTCCTTGAGGATCTTCACGGCATCCTCAATCGTGTAAACCGCATTGCGATCGACGTTTTCGAGCGCGGCGGTGTAACGCTTACCTTTGCGAGCCATGTTATGCGCCCTCCACATCGATGCCCATGGAACGAGCCGAACCGGCGATCATTTTCGCGGCGGCTTCGATATCATGTGCGTTGAGGTCTTTCATTTTCAGTTCCGCGATCTCACGGACCTGGTTCATGGTCACTTTACCGACCTTGTTCTTGTTCGGCACACCGGAACCCTTGTTGACCTTGGCAGCCTTCTTGAGGAAGAAGCTGGCCGGCGGGGTTTTGGTGATGAACGAGAACGTCCGGTCCGCATACGCCGTAATGACGACGGGGATCGGCATGCCCGCTTCCAGGTTCTGGGTCTCGGCGTTGAACGCCTTGCAGAATTCCATGATGTTCAGACCGGCCTGACCAAGGGCCGGACCAATCGGCGGCGACGGGTTAGCTTGCCCCGCCGGCACCTGCAGCTTTACGTAGCCAGCGATTTTCTTTGCCATTTTTCTCTCAGTTCAAATGTGGGGCCGAAGCCCCGTTTCACGTCCACGAGCAAGCCCGCGTTCTGAGTGTGTGGTCCGGCTTTGGCGGGCCTCCCACACTTGTGCCGGATACACCGGCCAGTCTCTCTGCCTTCATCCTTCGAGACGCTCGCTTCGAGCTCGCTCCTCAGGATGAGGCATATAATCCAATCGAAACCCTCATCCTGAGGAGCGCAAAGCGCGTCTCGAAGGATGAACCCGGAAATCAGCTCGGGGGTTTACTGCTTTCAAATCAGGCAGTCAAAGCTTTTCGACCTGCGAGTATTCCAGTTCGACCGGTGTCGCACGCCCGAAGATGCTGACCGCAACCTTGACGCGGGCACGTTCTTCGTCGACATCCTCGACCAGGCCGTTGAACGAATTGAACGGACCGTCACAAACCCGGACCTGCTCGCCCACCTCGAAGGTGATCGACGGTTTCGGACGCTCGACGCCCTCTTTGACCTGATAGATGATACGCTCGGCTTCGGCGTCCGTAATCGGCGACGGACGGCCCTGACCGCCAAGAAAGTCGGTAACTTTCGGCGTATTCTTCACCAGGTGCCAGGTTTCGTCGGAAAGCTCCATGCGAACCAGCACATAGCCCGGGAAGAACTTCCGTTCGGAGTTGTGCTTGGCGCCACGGCGCATTTCAACGACCTCTTCGGTCGGCACCAGGACTTCCTCGACAAGGTCTTCCATCCCCGCCTGACGCACCTGCTCCTCGATCGACTGAGCGACCTTTTTCTCCGAGCCGGAGTAAACGTGAACGACGTACCAACGCATGGCCATGGGATCAGCCTCCGAGTCCGAACAGGAATTTCACGCCCAGCTGCAAGACCTGATCGACCAACAGGAAAAAGATCGCGGCGATGACGCAGAATACGAACACCATCGCCGTGGAAATACCGGTTTCCTTACGGGTCGGCCAGGTCACCTTCGAGGCTTCCTGTCGAACTTCGCGAACGAACTGTGCCGGATTGGTTTTTGCCATTGGTCTTACATACCTTGCAGCTTCTATGGAGAACCTGCTCTTCAAGTCATCTCAGGGATCATTCCCTTAAGATGTAGTTTAAATTCGTCTTCCGCAACCGCATCACCGGTAAAGAAGCGTGGCAGGGGCACCAGGGCTCGAACCCGGGACCTGCGGTTTTGGAGACCGCCGCTCTACCAACTGAGCTATACCCCTATGCCGCCCTGCGATCCCGGCCAGGCCGGAACCGCAGTCTCGTAACTTCCGTTACTCGATGATTTTCGCGACGACGCCGGCACCAACGGTGCGGCCGCCTTCGCGGATGGCGAAACGCAGACCTTCGTCCATGGCGATCGGTGCAATCAACGTCACGTTCATCGAGATGTTGTCGCCCGGCATCACCATT
>JAVJQZ010000010.1:0-1298 GCA_040218645.1 Rhodospirillales bacterium | reverse complement strand
TCCTAAAATAAGTTGACGATTTTTCATGGAGCCAGCGGAATATATCTGCTGGCTTTTTGATGCACTTGATCTGGCGTTTGCATAGCCAGAGCGAGGTGCGGTCTCATTGTATTATAATTCTGCACAGCTTCCTTGACCAGTTGTCTGAGATCTTCAAACGTTTTGCAGCGATGAACCAGGAATTCCTGTTTGAGAATGCCGTTCACCCGCTCGGCCAGAGCATTCTGATAGCAATCATATCCATCGGTCATCGACGCGGTGATGTTGTTGTTCTTCAATACCGATTGATAAAGCCCGGAACAATATTGCAGCCCCCGGTCGGAATGATGGATCAGGGGATGTGTCGTAATCCGGTTGCGCACCGCCTGTTTCAGGGCCTTGACCACGTCGGATGCTTTAATTTCATGACTGAGAACATATCCCATGATTTTACGCGAGAAGGCATCGGTGACCAGAGACAGGTAATGGACCCCCTGATCTGTTTCGACATAGGTGATGTCGCTGACAAACACCTCCTCAGGGCGAACGGGCTTACGCTCGGTCAACAGGTTGGGATGCTTTCTCATCCAGTGCCGACTGTTGGTTGTCCTGGTGAAATTCTTGCGGGGCCGAACCAGCAAGCGATGCTCTCTGAGCCAGTCAAACAAGCCATCCCGTCCCAGCTTGATCCCAAGACGACGCAAATCATCGGCCAGCAGATAATAGAGCTTGCGCGTACCGAGCCGGGGCATTTTCTGGCGTAGACGCATCACACAGACCCGCAGAGGCTCAAGCTCCAACTGTCGTTGCCGACGACGTTGCAGCAATTGGTAAACCGATTGCCTCGACAGACCAAAGCAACGACAGCTTTCGCTCAGACTGACTTTGCCTTGCGCCTGTAATGTTCTTGCAGTTCGGATAAATACTTTTTTCGCAGGCCTGCTCCGTATTCCTCATCCATGATCGTGATCATGCCATCAAGGACCATGATGCGGATCCGCTCATCTTCAAGTTCCTTTTCAAGGCGCTTGATCTTTTGTTCCGGGGTTTCTTCTGATTTCGACATGGCACTGTGCCTCGCTGTGGACCAGTCAAACTTACCATGTTTGCGCAGCCAGTTCAGGACCGTACTTCTTCCCTGAATGCCATAACGATCCTGCGCCTGTTTATAGGTCAGTTCGCCTTTTTCAACCTGATCAACAACCGATAATTTAAAGCCCATATTGTAATCACGTTGTGTGCGCTTACGTCGCTCTGTGCCTGAACTAGACATTGTCGTCTCCTATGGGTGACAACGTATTTCAGGACGGGACATATGA
>JAVJQZ010000003.1:0-42722 GCA_040218645.1 Rhodospirillales bacterium | reverse complement strand
GGTCATCTTGTCGGCGTTGGTGACGAAGTACGGGCTGGTGTAGCCGCGGTCGAACTGCATGCCTTCGACGACGTCGAGTTCGCTGTGCAGCGACTTGGCTTCTTCAACCGTGATCACGCCTTCGTTGCCGACGCGGTCCATCGCCTTGGCGATCATGTCGCCGACTTCGCGGTCGCCGTTCGCCGAGATCGTGCCGACCTGGGCGATTTCCTCGTTTGTTTTGACCTTCTGCGAACGCTTCTTGACGTCGTCGACAACAGCGGCGACTGCCAGTTCGATACCGCGCTTGAGGTCCATCGGGTTCATGCCAGCGGCCACTGCCTTGGAGCCTTCGCGGACGATCGACTGGGCGAGAACCGTCGCCGTGGTCGTGCCGTCACCGGCTTCGTCGTTGGTGCGAGAGGCAACCTCTTTCACCATCTGCGCGCCCATGTTTTCGAACTTGTCGGAAAGTTCGATATCCTTCGCAACCGTGACTCCGTCCTTGGTGATACGCGGTGCGCCGAATGACTTGTTGAGAACGACGTTGCGGCCTTTCGGACCCAGCGTCACTTTGACCGCGTTGGCCAGCGTGTCGACGCCCTTGAGCAGACGGTCACGGGCATCGGAGGAAAACTTAACTTCTTTGGCAGACATATCTAAAACCCCTTCCTAGGCAGCTTTTTTCTTGGCGGCAGATTTTTCAATCACACCAAGGATGTCGGATTCTTTCATGATGATGAGGTCTTCACCGTCGATCTTGACTTCGGTGCCGGACCACTTACCGAAGAGAACGTGATCTCCGGCTTTTACGTCGAGCGCGACGGCTTTACCGTCTTCACCCTTCGCACCGTTACCGGCGGCGATGATGACGCCTTCCATCGGTTTTTCCTGGGCGGTGTCGGGAATGATGATCCCGCCGGCCGTTTTTTCCTCCTGCTCGACGCGCCGTACCAGCACGCGATCATGCAAAGGTCTGAATGACATTATCGTTCCTCCTTAAACAAGCGAACGTCATGGTTGATATGATGCTTGGCACTCAAACTCCCTGAGTGCCAATGCCGTATTTAGCCAGGTTTCACGGAACGTCAAGACGGTCCGTATCTTTTTTTATGAAGATTCTTTCGCGGTTAGCAGCACTCCTGCAGCCAAGCTGCTAACTTGTTGAATTTGTTTGATTTTTATTGCGCAATAAATCAGATGGCGGCAGACTTATTGGCGTGCAATGTTCTGAAAGGAGACCGTATGTTCACCAATAATTCAGGCCCTTCCAGCAAGCCCCCTTCCGGGCAAGCCTTTCTCGATCAACTCAACGGATACCGGCTGACAACTGCGCAAATCTGCTACCATCTGCCCGACTATCCACAACTGCTACAGGAATTTATCTGGCAGCATCTTGATATCGCCCCGGATTTTCCGCAGCTGAAACAGTTTCTGAATTTCTGGGAGAAGCGGATCGACGGCCGTCTGCACTCGGTCACCATCGCATCCGCGGAGTTGGTCAACCCCGCGGAGCTCAGGATGGCGGATGGTATGTTTGCCGTAAACTGAGTGGTGTTTAACCGGTCAGATTTAACCGGCCGCGGCCTCCATGGCTTCGGCACGGACAAGTTTCTGCACCTTGTCGAACGCCCGCACTTCAAGCTGGCGGATGCGCTCACGGCTGATTCCGTACTCTGCCCCCAGCTCCTCAAGCGTCACCGGATCGTCCTTCAGGCGCCGCTCGATCAGAATGTGGCGCTCACGTTCCGGCAATTCGGAAAGCGCACGTTCCAGCATGCCGGAACGGACATTCAGCTCTTCATTGGCACCGACAAGCGCTTCCGGGCTCGGACGGTCATCAACCAGTGTATCCTGGAATTCAGCAACCCCGTCCTCGTGCTGTGACAACGGTGCATTCAGTGAGAGATCACGGGAATGCAGACGGCGGTTCATGTGCTGAACTTCGGCCTGCGTCGCGCCGACAGCTTCTGAAATACGTCCGGCCTGCTCATCGCTGAGTTCGCCGTTATCATAAATCTTGAGCTGATTCTTCATGCGGCGGAGAGAGAAAAACAGCTTCTTCTGTGAGGCCACGGTCCCCATCTTGACCATGGACCAGGACTTCAGCACATATTCCGTGATCGACGCCTTGATCCACCAGATGGCATACGTGGACAGGCGGAAGCCCATATCCGGGTCGAATTTTTTCACCGCTTTCATGAGGCCTATGTTGCCTTCGGAAATAAGATCCGAAACCGGCAATCCATAGCCACGGTAACCCATGGCAATCTTGGCCACTAATCGCAGGTGTGACGTAACGAGCTGGTGTGCTGCATCGACGTCGCCTTCATCACGAAGTCGATACGCGAGCATGTACTCGTCCTCTTTCGTAAGGATCGGAAACTTCCAGACTTCCTGCAGATAGCGCGATAATCCGTTTTCACTGGTAAGCGCGGGAAGTGTCATGCTGGTCATATTTTTAATCCTCTTTCCTTATGTAATCGGCCTGATTGAAGCACCGTGATCTCGACAAGACGAAATACGCCGCACGTCTGAACGTGGGCGATACGTCAGTATCAACAGCCAAAGCTATAGTGCGGGATCTTCAGAAAGAACTTCATGGCCACATCCTCCTTCAGAGCAACGTAGGCGTTGTGTACAGGTTCACTTTCGTCGAACCAATCAGAGAGCCCCGGTCGAGCACCCCCTATTACCTGACCTTTATACTTGGTGATTGGCTACAAAGTCAAGGAAATCCGACTTAACGGCCACAGTCACGTTACATTTTCGTAATAGAAAACAGCATGTTAACTGTTTGAAATTACACAATTAACAAAATATTGTAGTTTTTAAAAAGATATAACAAATATGATTTGTATTATTTTCGCAATCAAAAGCCGGCAAATCAGCCGGCTCTTTAATATTTAAAACCTGCCCCTGGCTTACTTGACGCCGGCCAGCGAGCTGTCACCTTCAGGTGCGAAATTCAGATCATAATTGGGAATCGCCGGGAGGTCCTCTTCACGGCCGTTCGAGATTTCCGTCAGGCGCTTCTGGCGATAAAGGCTGCGGATCGCCGCATAATAATCGACGGAGGTTTTCCTGATCTGCTCAAGCTCATCGACCAGTCCGGCATACTCATCAATAGCTGAAACCCCGAGCCGAGCATAGGATTCCGCGTCACGATCCGTGTTTGACAGATACATGCCCAGCGGATCGAAAAATGGATCGACCAGGAATTTACCAACGGCATCGCGCGGATTGGACGGACCAAGCAGCGGGAGAACCAGATAAAGCCCCTCGCCGACACCGTGCACACCCAGTGTCTGCCCGAAATCTTCATTGTGCTCTTCCAGGCCGATGGTGCTCGCAACGTCCGCGACGCCGCCAAAGCCAGTCACCGTATTTACAACAAATCGGGCGACAACCGTCATGGCACGGCGCATTTCAAGTTGCAGCAGATCATTCACGAACGTCACCGGCGATGCCAGATGATCAATAAGGTTGCCGACCCCCTGACGCAGCGTTGCCGGCAAAACCGTGTTGTAGGTTTTGGCAATCGGGTTCAGCAAAATTCCATATACGGCTTCGTTGAACTGGAAAATCACACGGTTCACAGACTCAAGCGGATCGTTCACATCGTCTTCTGGAGCTTGAGCGATTTCCACGAAGAGTCCACGTGGCGGCTGAGGTGCCGTGGCAGGTACTTCGGCAATCTGAGAATCAATATAGGCGCCGGGATGCGCAGACCCGCCGAACGGCTCCAGCACGTCATCTTGAGATGCGCCCGCAGGCAGACTCAACATGAGTCCCGCACCAAGTATCAACGCAGAACCTATTTTGGAGACGTTATGTGCGCGCATCGACTTCCTGTTCTTGAATTCTTGCTTCTGACATACACCACATGGCGCACAACAAATGCGACCTTCCTCAATTGCTTTTTACCTGTTTCCAGCCCCCTCCGGCAACATGATTGTGACCTTTTCCACATAACTGTGGCATTTTTGTCATCTAAGATTGAAATCCGTGTGTTAACGGCTTGTCTTTGTTATGCTTTAATACAAGAAAATGCATGAGGGGGGACCGAAACATGCGCTGTATCCGTAGCTTCTGTTTCGCGATTCTGGTTTCTGTTTTTATCTCTTCACCAGGGGAAGCATGGGCCGGGCCGCCCAGTGACGTCGTTTCGAACTTTCAAGGCGGCCTGCTCTCCGTCATGAAGGAAGCCAAAACTCTTGGCGTCAAAGGCCGTTACGACCGTTTGGAACCCTTTATCAGGGAGACGTTTCACCTGAGCCTCATGGCCGGTCTATCGGCAGGCCCCTACTGGAAAGATGCGACCAGCGACCAACGCAACCGCTTGGTCGAGGCCTTCACGAAAATGAGCATCGCAACCCTCGCAACCCTGTTTAATGGGTATTCGGGTGAGGAATTCGTCGTCACCGGTGAGCGCCCCGGACCGCAGGGCATCACCTTTGTGGATACGTCTCTAAAAATTCCCGGTCGAGACAGCGATGTTGCCATCTCCTACGTCGCCCGTGAGTTCGAAGGACAATGGCGCCTGATCGATGTCATCGTCGACGGCGGCATAAGCGAGTTGAAGGTGCGTATGTCCGAATATCGGCAGACCCTCAATCAAGGAGGGATTGAAGCCCTCATTAAACTATTGGGCAGCAAGGCAAACTCTCTATTGTCCTGAATGCCATACTATTGCCCTTTTCCAGTTTATCATGAGCGGCGAACTCAAAGGAATCATTATGCCAACACCGGTTCGCATCATACTGTTTTTGCTGACCATATTAATGCCGGCAACGCTCGCGGCCAGCCCTGCCGAAACCGTTGGCACATATCATGACCGGCTGGTCAAAAGTGTTTCCGACAATACCGGGAAAACCGACAAGGCACGCTATGAAGCACTTGCCCCTGCAATGGATGATGCCTTCGATTTCGAAAGTATGATCAAAACGGCAGCAGGCTCGCATTGGGCCAAGGCAGACCCAGCGACCCAGCAGGACCTGCTGGCAGCATTTCGCCACGTCAGCATCGCCACATATGCCGACCAGTTCGCCGGACTGACGAAAGGTGCTTTCAGCAGCAAGGGAACCCGCAATGGGCCCCGCAATCTGA
The DNA here is from genome assembly GCA_040218645.1 of Rhodospirillales bacterium. Classification (GTDB taxonomy): domain Bacteria; phylum Pseudomonadota; class Alphaproteobacteria; order Rhodospirillales; family Casp-alpha2; genus UBA4479. The sequence continues at coordinate 37,634 of JAVJQZ010000003.1, read as the reverse complement.
AACTGGTCGATACCGTGCTGCATACCGGCAGCGATGATGTGGCCATGACCTATGTCGTCCGTCAAAAAGGCGACAACTGGCTGATCGTCGATGTATTGCTGCGGGGCGGTATCAGTGAACTGGCGCTCAGAGCATCCGAATACGCAAGTACCCTGAAGGATGGCGGTGCCGCTGCATTGGCAAAAACCCTTAATCAGCAGGCAAACACCCTGTTGGCGCACTAGCGGTCTTTGGCAATTCTGCCGATGTCGGCTTCCTTCAAGGACATCGGGTAGATCATCCACCCAAAAAGCCCAAGCACGATCCAGATGAGTTCACGAATCCTGCGGACGGCAGCGCAGGCCAGTCCCAGGCCCGGCACACCCGTTATAGCAGTGGATATCAGTACGAACGCCCCCTCCTGAGCACCGATCCCGAGCGGAATGAAGAACACGGCTGAGCGAATCATTTGCGCCAGGGCTTCGATCATCCACGCATCCGACCAGCTTATTTCATGACCCAGCAGCAGGAATGTGACGTAGATTTCCGCGACTCCCAGTGCCCAGTTGATGAATGCCAGTATCAGCGCCGCCACCAGACGCCCCTTGTGCCGGGTATAGAAGGTCACAAAACGCTGATCGAGTTCTTCTATGACCCGGATGGCACCTGCGGCCTTCTCGGCCCATGAACGGCCGGAAAACCTGGCCATCAGCCAACTCGAAACCTTGTATCGCTGCACGGCAAACATCAGCACCGTGCCGACACTCAGGAAAATCAGTCCGGCGCTCGCCGTCGTCTTGAGTCCGCCGTCAATGTCATCCGACGCCATCATGAAAACAAAACCGATGATCAGAAACACGATGAGCGCAATCATGTTCACGGTCCGCGCCATGACGATGGATGCGGAAGCTTCTGTATAACTGACGCCATATCGCGCTTTGAGGATGACGGCTTTCACTGGTTCTCCCGCAAATCCGCCGGCTGGGACGGCATTGTTGAAGGCCTCGCCCACCAGGCGGACGACGAACGTCCGGCGTATCCAAACAGCGCTCACCGGCAATGACGTCAATATCAGCAGCCAGGATATGGAATCGCCCAGAAATGCCAGAAAGTAGAGGCTGACGATGATGGCCACACCGGCAACACCTACCTGCAATACCCGCTCGCCGACATTCCCCAGATCAATGCCGCTGATAATCCAGTAAAGCAGGCCAAAGCCGATAAGCAGCGAGAGGATTTTCCACAATCGCATGCGTCTATCCTGTCCTGGGCGACGGTTTCAGCACCATCATGAGTGCTGGAAGGAAAATCAGTATGGCAATCAGGCTCAGAATGATCGAGATCGTCAGCAACAATCCCATGCTCGCGGTCCCGGGATGTCCCGACAGCATGATCGAGCCGAACGAGCCGACAGTCGTCAACGCACTTAAAAGGATGGCCCGGGGCGTCGTCGTCGACATGGCATCGTGATCATTGGACGCATCGGCATATCGTTGGCGCAGCACAATATGCACACCAAAATCCACACTCAGACCGAACAAAAGCGGTAATACGATCACATTGGCAAAATTGAACGGCACATCAAGAATAGCGGAAGCTGCCAGTGTCCATAATGCCGCGACACAGACCGGCGCGAAAACAAGCAACACATCCCCAAGCCTTCGCAGGACAAACCAAAGCACGGCACCTATCCCGATCAAGGAGATCAGCAGCGCTTTACCAAAGGCATCCAGCACCGCCTGCCCGGCTTCAACGATGATCACCGGCCCGCCTGTCACGTGAGGCGCCACAGGCTGCACGTCAGTGACAAACGCTTGCAATGCCGATGGATCGCGCAAATCGGCTTTCGGCAACACCTCCAGACGCACCCTTCCATCCGCCGTCAGGTACCTGTTTTTCAGAGCATCGGGCAACGTTTCGATACGAATTCCGGCGGCCTCCATCGCTGTCACCAAATCGTTCAGTCGCCCCGGCAAAAACCTGAACAGTCCTTCGTTGATCGCCACGAGTTGATCCGGAGATGCGCCCTTGAGGGCCGCAGACAGGCGGGCTGCGGGTGCGGTGAGTTCTTTTTCTGAAGTCAGATGCACCAGGCTTTGAAGGATGCTGTTTCTGGATGCATTCAATTTTTCAGCCGTCATTGCGATATCACCCGGCGGCGCAAAGAAAGCCGGCCCCAGAAACAGGGCCATCCGGTCAATGACCGCAAGCTTTTCCTGCTGGTTTTCCGGGATCAGGGAAAATATATCGTCAACGCGGTCCACCGTATCCAGTTGATTCAGCTTGTCCGAGAGTTTCCCGGCTGCCTCCAGGTCATCTGCAAGAATTTCCGCCGAATACGGATGCACGATACCGTCATCCATCAGATCGAACAGTGTCACCATGGACGGGGCTGCAGGATCCTTGAGGTTCATGGGATCGAAATCGAAGCGTGAACCCGTCGCCAGCCAACCAGAAGCGATCGCACTGATCACGCCTATGCCGACAATGAAAGGGGCGAACCGGGACAACATTCGTCCGCTCCCCGCCGGGACATGCATCACTTCAAATACCGGTGGTTTTCGGACCAGCAATCGCAACAGGGCCGGCAAAACCGTGAGGTTGCAAATCAACGCGACGAACATCCCGACACCGGCGATCAGGCCCAATTCAGCCAGCCCCACATAGGTCGTCGGCAAGAAAGAAAAGAACGCAATCGACGTGGTCACGGCGCAGATCACCAGCGAACTGCCGACACTCCGTCCGCCATGCCACAGGGCGGTAGCCCAACTCTCTGCCCGCCCGGCATATTCAGCCGCCCGAAGTGCGTAATGAATGCCGAAATCCACACTGAGGCCGACAAAAAGGACCGCAAAAGCCACCGAAATAAGGTTGAGCGACCCCAGCGCAAGTATGGCGAAAGCCCCGGTCCACAACAGCCCGATGAGTAACGTCACAAACAGCGCCGCCATGACGCCGATTGAGCGCAGTCCGGCCAGCAGAACGACAACGACGATGCTCAATGAGATCAGGCCCGCCATGCCCATCCCGACTTCAACACTTTTAAGCTCATCGCTTTCCAGCGCAGCTGAGCCTGTCAGACGTATCCTGTATCCATTTTCATTGAGGCCTTCTGCATCGGCAATATCCTGCAATCTGTCAGCCGCATGCGCCGCTGGATGCAGCGAGCCGTAATCAAGTTTGGGCTTGGTCTGGATCAGGCGGCGTACAGGTGGCGTTGCCGGCTTGCCGCCCAGAATGACCTCGGACCATATCAGATTGGCGTCATTCCCGGCCCGAATCCGCGCCGCGACATCGGCCATTTTTCCGATAACATTCCCAGCCTGCTCGGACGTCTTCGCATCCGCACTTTCGCCTGCCATCAGCTCGAGCATGTCTGACAGCCCTGCCAGATTGGGCTGCTGCCAAAGCGTCCCCAGAAACGGCTGGGCAGCGGCAAGGCGGGATGAAAGGTCTTCGAGTTCGGCTGTTTCAAGGTAAAGCAGCCCGTTCTTTCTCAGGTAAGGATTATCTTCCGCGCTGAAAACACTCTCGAATGCGTCCGAACGGTGCCGCATGGCGTCGGCCAGCCGGCGCACGCCGTCATCCGCAGCATCCGCATTGGGCGCTTCCAGCACCACCAGAAGATTATCATCGAGAACCGGGAATGCCGCATCCAGCGCAATGGCATTCTGGCGGAATGGCAATTCGGCCGAGAGCATATCCTCTGTATTCGTATCGATACGCAGGTTCCCTGCCAGATAGACCCCGGCTGCAATACTGATCAAAAGCGAGATACACACGACAACGGCGGCGCGGCGCTGACAGATGTCAACCCAGCTGCCGATCAAGTTGGCGATACGCTGCCTCATTTGATTTTCCGCTGCTGGCTGCACCCGGCCCTCCCGTTCGGCCCGGCTGATCCGGGTCGTTGTCGAACCTCTAGGGCTTATACGAAGCAAGTCCGCTCCGAACAACCGTTCTTGACAGCACAGCCCCCGCCGCACACTTTCCGCCAATCTTCAGGAGCACCCACATGGCCATGAAAAAACCACCATATGATCAACGGATCGCCGCCGTGATGGTGCGGCCACTCGTCAACACCCCGATTACACCGAACCACGTGTCGATCTTCACATTGTTTCTGGCCCTTGGTGGTGCCGCACTTTTGGCCACCGGCAAGGCCGCCGATGCCACAATGGGGGCCGGACTTTTTGTACTGGCAAGATTTCTTGATCATTTTGACGGCGAACTGGCGCGCCAATCGGGTAAAACCTCAAAACTTGGCTATTACCTCGATTACATCGTCGGATCGATCAGCTATGCGGCGCTTTTTTTCTGCATGGGCTGGGGCTTCAGGGAAAGCGACCTCGGAAACTGGGCGATCGTACTCGGTACAGGCGGCGCGGCGGCGGCTCTGATTTCCATGTTTACCAATCTTGGCATTGATCGTCAGACCGGTGGTGATGAAACCGGCGACTCCGTTGGCTATCCAGGCTTTGGCGGCTTTGAGCTTGAAGACGGTATCTATCTGATATGGCCGGTAACGTGGCTCGGTTATCTTTATCCCTTCTTCATTGCCGCCGGGATCGGTGCGACGATCTATTGTCTGTATACCTGTGTCACGCTGTTCAGGATGCGCGCGCGTCCCTGAGGGCTTTCCTGAAAAGGAAAACAAACAGCAAGGCAAACGCCGGGGCACCGATACACGCAGCCACCAGCAGCCCCTGTGACCAGCCGAGCAAGACGGCAATCGGAATCGCCAGCATCGCATCGTCAGGATCAAATCCGAAGAAGCTCCCGATCTCGGCAGCGCGGGCACCCTGCAGTTTCTCGATCCGGATCACCAGCATGAGGATCGTTGCCACGGCCCCGCCCGCCAGCATGCCCATCGGGATCGCCCACAGGCCGAATTCACTGCCGCGCAACCCGATCCCGAGACCGATAAATATCAATGTGTTACAGAACGCATCGGCAAACAGGTCATAGGTATGTCCGCCCGGACTGGTCCGCCCCGTCAGTCGCGCCAGATCGCCGTCTGCACGGTCCAGCAACATCGACAGCATGAACAGCACAGCCCCATAGATCGCTGTTTCCCTGGCCCCGTATGCCAGCGACATCGCAGCGGCGACACCGGCAATAATGCGGACCGTCGTCACCTGATTGGGCGTCACGGCCGTTTTTGCAAGCGGTCTGACGATGGTCGCCCGAGCGATCTTGTGGATCCATGTATCGTGAGACATGCCGCTAATCTTCCATCATGAACGCCCTGAAGCGGCGTGCGACTTCCGGCGGCTTCACGGTCGGGCGGCCAAGCTTTTCCAGCGACCCCGGCGCGATCTTCATATGGATCAGCGTCGGCCCTTCGGACTTCAATGCTTCACCCAGCGCCTGCTCGAATCCACCAAGATCATCGGTGCGAACCGCATGGCTGTAACCGCAGGCAGAAGCTGCAGCGGCAAAATCGACCCCGCCGGAAACCGTCGGCTGTCCGCCCGTCGAATCATACGTTCCGTTATCCAGCACCAGATGCACCAGATTCTTCGGCCGGTATGCACCGATGGTTGCCAGGGTCCCCATCTTCATCATCAGCGCGCCGTCGCCGTCGACAACGATCACCGGCTTATCCGTATTCAGGCCAACCCCCAGCCCCATACCGGCAGCGCACCCCATGGAACCGACCTGATACAGATGCTGCCTGCGGTCAGAAATCGTGAACAGTTCCCGCCCCGACTTGCCGGTTGTGACGATGATGCCGGCATTATCCGGCGCTTTGCCAAGCATCGCTTCCAGAGTCTCGTAACGGCTTGGCACCGGGCCGTTTACGCGGCGGTCGGACACAGGGCCACCGGCTTCGGCAACCGGCGTCACCACATCACCTGAAAGGTCCTGATCGGCCACGTCACCCTTTTGCATGATGAAAGCGGCGGGCAACTGGCTTTCTTCCATCTGCGCCAGCGTATCATCCAGCACCGAACCGACGCGCTCATCTTCCGACGGAAAAAGGCTGTAGGGAATTCGCATGACCTCAAACAGGTCGGGTGTGATTTCACCCATCAATTCGTGCTGTGGTTCGTCGCTGAGCCCCGGCCCTGCCCGCCACGTGCAGATCACCAGGGTTGGAATCTTAAACGGATAGTTCAGGGACGTCAGTGGGTTGACGGCATTCCCCAGCCCAGAATTCTGAAACATGACCACCGTTTTCCGGCCACAGAGCCAGGCACCGGCGGCGATTGCCACCGCTTCGCCTTCACTGGCAGCGGCAACGTAGGGTGTTTTGCTGTCATTCAGGACACCGTTTATCAGCGGCGTCAGAAACGAACAGGGCACACCGGTAAAAAAGTCGAAGCCCTTGAATTTTGCCTGTCGAAGGAAGGTATCCGCTTCGATCATTTGATCACCTCATCTGCAAACCGTTTGCCTTTGGTATATCTTCTGAAGGAGGGAGAGAATTCAAACAAGGTCTTTGTCCTGTTTTCCCGGAACACTCTCCGTGACAGCCTACCCTTCAAGCGTTATACGATGCCCGCATTGACCGGCCCAGAGAGATAAAAAATGCTCCAGACACCCATTTTAACCGATGACGATCTCGCGGCCTTCGAGCGCGACGGCTATCTTGTCAAACGCGGCGGTTTCAGCGCAGAAGACATGTCGCAGATTTCGGCATGGACCGACGAAGTTCTGGCGATGCCGGAAGTTTCGGGGCGGCATTGGGTGTATCATGAGAAAAGCCGCAAAGACGGCGCCGATCTGGTCAACCGGATCGAAAACATCGCCCCTTTCCACGATGGCTTTCAGGCCATGACGGATGCTCTGAAAGCGCCGGTCGCTCAATTGCTCGGTGAACCCGCCGTTCTGTTCAAGGAGAAGATCAATTTCAAGATGCCAGGCGGTGGCGGCTTTGCCCCGCATCAGGACAGCCAGGCCGGATGGGATACATATGCTGATTTCTTCATTTCCGCACTCATCAGCATTGACCGGGCGACACTTGAAAACGGCTGTCTGCAACTGGTTGCAGGTCACCATAAATCAGGTCTGGTGAAATCCTGGGAACCGCTGAACGAAGAAGAGATGAAAGGCATGAGCTTTGAGCCGGTACCGACCGAGCCGGGTGATATCGTGTTCTTTGACTGCTACGCGCCGCACGCATCCGAAGCCAACATGAGCGATGACGTTCGCCGGATCTACTATGCGACCTACAACCGTCAATCCGCAGGCGATCATATGGCACAGTACTATGCCGATAAACATAAGAACTTCCCGCCCGACATCGACCGCGATCCGGACAAGGATTACGTTTTCCGGGTATAGGGATTAACTGTCCAGCAATTTCGGCAGAATGACCTTCCTGGCCCGCTCCAGGTCTTCCGGGAAATCGATTTCGATCCAGTCAAGATCGGATACATCCACAATGCCGAACACGCCGACCGGTCCGCCGACAATGACGTCACGGATCGCTTCTTCGTACGTCGCCATGAGCTGCCCGCCTTCGATATAATTTTCGAGCGAGGCGGCCAGCAGCGGTCCGGTATCTGCCGAAACGGTCATGAAGCCCGGCCATTCCCCCATGGCATCGAACTGGCCGACGATGCGCTTTCCGAAATCGACGACCTGGCCACCACGCAGACAGATACGAACCGGGTCATCCCCCTCGTCCAGATCATCGTCGTAGACGAAGGCGCTGGCATCGGTGCTGCCAATCAAACGCTCCAGAATAGCAGTGTCGTAGAGCACATCGGCATCCATGAAGAGGACCTTTTCGCCGCGCCGATAGGTTTCACGCGCATACCACATCGAAATGATACTGCCGCCGCGATACATCGGATTCTCGATGACCTCCAGAAATCCCGCTGGTGCGCACCGCTCGGCTTCTGCCACAACGAGATCCTTGCGATAGCCGACGACGAGTGTCAGTTTTTTGACCCCGAACCCCTGCAGGTATTCGATGTGGCGGGCCAAAAGGGTCTTCCCGTCAAATTCGATCAGGCTTTTGGGCGGCTGTGTCCGGCTGTCGCCGAAAAGCCGGCTACCAACTCCAGCGGCAAGAATAATGGCATGCATGTATTTGTCCTTGTTCTGACGCGGGTATCTTTGCCGTATGGGAAGCCAAGTCAAGAAGCGGCGGATCGCCGCCCGAGATAATTATTCTCACGGAACCAGTCGACCGCATCGGCCAGGGCGTCCGCACCGGCTCTGTGGCGATAACCAAGGTCGTCTTCGGCACGCTTTGATGAAAAGAACATCTTCTTTTTAGACATCCTGAGCCCGTCGACTGTTGCAAACGGCTCGCCCCGCCCGGTCATGGCGCACCAGCGCTCTGCGAGCCACGCCATCGGATAGATCGGGGCGCGGGGAATTTGCATGAGGGGGGGCTTTACCCCTGCATATCCTGCAACCGTGGTCAGGATGTCGCGCAACGTCATGTCCTCACCGCCCAGGATATAGCGCCGGCCCTGCTGTCCTTTCTCAAACGCCAGCAAGTGACCCGCAGCAACATCATCGACATGCGCGACGTTCAGGCCTGTATCCACGTAAGCCGGCATGCGCCCCGAAGCCGCTTCGACCACAAGCCGGCCGGTCGGGGTTGGCTTGATATCGCGCGGGCCGATCGGTGTCGACGGATTGACGATCACACAATCATGTCCGGTTTCCGCAATGACCTCCATGCAGGCTTGCTCAGCACGGTATTTGGACTGCTTATAAACGCCAATCATATCGCTGTAAGAAACGGGGGTTTCCTCGTCGGCAGGCCTACCCGTGGGGTCTATGCCAAGCACCGCCACACTTGAGGTATAGACCGACCTTCTCACCCCTGCATCGTGGGCCTGTTTGAGAATAGTCCGGGTACCCTCAACATTTGCCCGAAACATGGCATCCGGATCGCGAGTCCAGATCCGGTAATCCGCTGCAACGTGAAAAAGACCGGCACAACCATCCAGCATGCTGCGTAGACTATCCGGCTGCAGCAGATCCCCTTCACAGACGGTGACGTTCAGTCCTTCGAGGTTCCGCCGGTCACCGCCGGGTCTGGCCAACACCCGGACATCCGCGCCTTTGCCGAGCAATTCACGCACAACGGCAGAGCCGACAAAGCCTGTCGCACCTGTTACGAGATAGGGACCTTGATCAATTTGCACGTTTCATTCCTGTCCTGGATCGACAAACAAGCACTGATTTTCGGAGTTTTCCATGGAAAAACCGGGGTAAAGACGTTAAACAGCCATTGATAGATGTGGTTTTAAGGCCACCTTTAAGGGAAGACCGGACTGCACAGGCATTTCCGGCATTTTTGTACACCCCGGGATTATAGATTTTATGAGCGAACCAGTCGAAATCATCCTTGCCAATCCGCGCGGATTTTGTGCGGGCGTCGAACGTGCCATCGAAATCGTCGAACGGGCGATTACCAAGTATGGTCCGCCGATCTATGTGCGCCATGAAATTGTCCACAACAAACATGTCGTCGAATCCCTGCGTGCCAAGGGGGCAATCTTCGTCGACGAGATCGACGAAATCCCCGAAGGGGCCGTCACCATCTTCAGTGCGCATGGCGTTGCCGAAAAAGTCGAGATCGCAGCCCGGGCGCGTGAACTGCCGGTTATTGATGCCACATGCCCTCTAGTTTCGAAAGTACACAAGGAAGGCCAAAATCAGGCCGGCAAGGGCCGGCAGGTCATTTTGATCGGCCACCGCGGCCATCCGGAAGTCGAAGGCACCGAAGGGCGCATACCCGGCGGCGTGCTGATCGTCAGCGATCCTTCCGAAGTCGATGATCTTGTCGTTGATGACCCGGAAAAACTCTCCTACGTCACGCAGACCACGCTCTCTGTTGATGAAACCCGGGCCACCATCAATGCCCTCAAGAAACGCTTTCCAGGCATTGTCGGGCCTGACGTGAAAGATATCTGCTATGCAACGCAGAACCGCCAGCAGGCGGTTCGGGAATTATCCCAGGTCGTTGATCTGTTACTGGTCGTCGGCGCCAAGAACAGCTCGAATTCCAACCGTCTGGCCGAACTCGGCGGTGAGAACGGCACGCCTTCATATCTGATCGACGACGCCACCATGATCGAAGAGAACTGGTTCAAAGGCGTCAGGAAAGTTGGTCTGACAGCCGGTGCTTCAGCTCCCGAGGAACTTGTTCAGGGTGTGGTCGACCGTATCAGGGAAATCTGCGATGCCGTCGTCCGCAACCACGAAGGCGTTGAAGAAAACGTCGTATTCAAACTGCCGCGTGAACTGACGGATGTCTCCACCGTCAGTGCGGCCGGAGACTGATATGGCCGTTCCCCTGATCCAGCAAGCGCGTGTCGGTGCATACATCATGAAACAGCGCCTGAAGGGCGTTGAGAAGTACCCGCTGGTCCTCATGCTGGAACCGCTGTTCCGCTGCAATCTCGCCTGCCCCGGCTGTGGCAAGATCGATTACGAGGATGACATCCTCAACAAGCGCCTGAGTTTCGAGGAATGCATGGAAGCCGTCGATGATTGCGGTGCCCCCATCGTCTCGATCCCGGGCGGCGAACCGCTTATCCACAAGGAAATCAAGCAGATCGTCGAAGGCATCGTTGCCCGGAAGAAATTTGTCTACCTCTGCACGAACGCCCTCCTGCTTGAAAAACGGCTCGATGATTTTACACCGTCACCGTATCTGACTTTCTCGGTGCATCTGGACGGCCTTGAAGAACACCACGATCATGCCGTGGCGCAGAAAGGCACCTTCAAGCGTGCGGTTTCAGCCATCAAGGCCGCCAAGGCCCGCGGTTTCCGGGTCAACGTCAACTGCACGCTGTTCAATCAGATGAGCGCCGAGGAATGTGCAGAGTTCTTTGATTTCTGCACCAACGAACTGCAGGTCGAAGGGATTACCATTTCGCCGGGCTATGCCTATGAACGTGCGCCGGATCAGGAGCACTTCCTGCAGCGCGGCAAGACCAAGGAACTATTCCGCAATATCTTCCGCCTCAAGGGCGACAAAAAATGGCAATTCAGTCAGTCGACCCTGTTCATGGATTACCTGGCCGGCAACCAGCAGTATCACTGCACCCCCTGGGGGAACCCGACCCGCAACATCTTCGGCTGGCAGAAACCCTGCTATCTGCTGAGCGAAGGTTACGCATCTACATTCAAGGAACTCATGGAAGACACACCATGGGACCAATACGGCACAGGCAACTACGAGAAATGCGCCAACTGCATGGTGCATTGCGGCTACGAGCCGACCGCCGTCGCCGATACCGTGAAGCACCCGCTGAAAGCGCTGAGCGTTTTCCTTAAAGGGATTGATACGGAAAAACCGATGGCACCTGAAATCCCGCTCGATCAGCAGCGCCCGGCTGAATTCGTCTTCGAGGGCCTTGTTGAAACGATGAGCCAGAAGCTAGATCGCGAAAAGGCCGAAGCCGGGACCAAGGGTGCGGGACGCGCTGCTTAAGCTTTCCATCGCCTTTTTGTTGTAGCTGTTCAGATCGAGCAACGGCCCGATCGTCCATGGTTGCACGCACAATCCGGCGATGATCGGGATCAGACTGATGCTGCCGTCCGGGCGGACAGAGTCCAATACATAATTCGGCATCGTGAACCCTGCCGGATCAACTACCGCACGCAGCACTGCAAACGGGATACCCGCATCAGCCGCCAAGCGGCCTGCTGTGTGACTTTCCATATCCAGTGCGGCGATGCCTTCACCCGCTAGCCGTATCTTATCATCATTGTCGGCAATATAATCGAGGCCTGCTATGGTTTCGGGTGTTACCGAGAGCAAAGATGACAGGCGGTGTGACCACGCCGGGTCAGTCGGATAGCTTTGGGTGTCCGCATCAATCACCCGGTCTGCCACAATCAGGTCTCCCGGTTTTCGGCCAGAAGACACGCCACCCGCCGTTCCAAAACTGAGGATACCATCAACGCCAAGTGCGATCAGGGTTTCAATGCCCCTGACAGCTCGGCCCGGGCGGGCGCCAGAAAGGCGGACGTACGGCGCGTCAACGTCGTGCATGACTGGCGAAAGAGCCGCTTCTTCGGTTTTAACGCCGGTGATGATGCCGATCCGCGGCACCGTCGTCAGATGCCGTATTTTGGGGTGCGTTCATTGGAACGCGCAAGATTGACGTACCGCGCAAGGGTCCACAGCGGGAAATAGGCGCTGTAACCGTGATAGCGCAGATAGAAGACACGCGGGAAACCAACCGCGTTGAAATATTCCTCATCCCACTTCCCGCCATCACGCGGCGCATTCATCAGATAACCGATCCCGCGCTCAACAGCCTGGGAATTTATCTCACCCGCTGCGATCAGGCCCATCACGGCCCACGACGTCTGCGAAGGTGTCGTGGTTTTGACTTCGTCGCGGCGATGCTGCCAGTAGCTGGCGCAATCCTCACCCCAGCCGCCGTCTGCACACTGGCGAGCTTTCAGCCATTCAACGGCCTTGCGAATATAAGGTGCGTTCATATCCTCGCCGACTGCGTTGAGAGCGCACAATACGGACCAGGTCCCATAGACGTAATTATTGCCCCAACGGCCGAACCAGGAGCCGTCCGGTTCCTGCTCGTTCTTCAGGTAATCAACACCACGCCGGACGCTTTCCCGCTCCTGCCCGTATCCGAGTTGCGCCAGGAACGAAATACAGCGCGCACTGACATCCGCTGTAGGCGGATCCAGCAATGCACCATGGTCGGCAAACGGGATGTGCTGAAGTATGTAGTATTCATTGTCGATATCAAAGGCACCCCAGCCGCCGTTATTCGACTGCATGCCCTCGATCCAGATTTTAGCACGTTCGATTGCATCCTTGTAGCGGTCCGCATCCGCGCGATGCAGCAGCATGCCCACGACGGCCGTATCATCAACATCGGGGTAATAATCGTTGTTGTACTGGAACGCCCAGCCACCAGGCTGCAAGCCGGGACGGTTCACCGCCCAGTCACCGGCAACATCAAGAATTTGCCGCTCCGCCAGCCAGTCAGTAGCTGCGACGAGGGCCTTTTCGCTCATGTCCATACCGGCTTCCATCAGCGCATGGCCGCCGAGGGATGTATCCCAAATCGGCGACAGACAAGGCTGACAGTATCCCTCGTCATCGCTGAAAGTCAGAAGCTTCTCGATGGATTCCCGTGCAATCACATAATCCGGATGATCACGGGAATATCCCAGCGCATCAAAAGCCATAACGGTATTTGCCATGGCCGGAAAAATCGCCCCCAGGCCGTCCTCGCCATTTAATCGCGGCCCGATGAAATCCAGGCACCGCTTGATCGCTTTCTTTTCGATCCCGGACGGGAACAGCGGTTCTATCAGTTTGGCAATCCTGTCGATCCCGAGGCAGATGGTACCGATCCAGTGACCGGTCGGATTGACCATATAGCCGTCTTCATCGTTCGCAGGACGAAGGAAAAGCTCTTCGATGCCGGTCCCGCGGGGGTTCTTTGCTTTGGGCTTCAGGACTGCGAGAATCAGCAGCGGCACCATCACGGTTCTGGACCAATATGAAATCTTGTCGACATGAAACGGCGAGAACCGGGGCATCAGCAGTGCTTCTGCCCGCATGACCGGTACAGCCCGCCAGGGCACCTGCTCGAACAGTGCCAGCGCAATCCGGGTAAAGACATTGGCCTTTGCAGCACCGCCGTACGACAGAATTGCCTGGCGTGCAGCTTTCATATGCGGTGCTTCAGGGTCGTCGCCGACCAGTTTCAGAGCATAATAGGCTTTGACCGATGCGCTGATATTAAAGTCACCGTCATGGTACAGCGGCCAGCCACCGTGCTTGTCTTCCTGAATACGCCGCAGATAAACAGCGAGTTTCTTCTCAACCTCGTCATTCGGCTCGCCAAGATAGTGGTTCAACAGGATATATTCGGCTGGAATGGTTGCATCCGCTTCCAGTTCAAAAGCCCAATGCCCATCATCATGCTGCTCGCCAAGGAACCAGTCACGCGAAACGGATATGACTTTCTCGACATGTTCGAGAGAGGCATTCATATCCTTCGCTTCCTGAGCGCTGAGTTCGTTCAAAAAAAGGGTTCCTTTTGAGCGGTTGGGCTACATGAGCCTTGCGCGGGTACAAGTCCGGGTAAGCAGACCCAGATCATAGACTTGTGTCAAAATTTCGTCATGTGTTCAAGGCTAACCCTGCACAACGGTGTCCCGACCGGATGGCGCCTTCGATTGTTGCCGGCAACCCGGTGTCGGTCCAATCACCGGCCATCAAAAGGTTCCTGACATCACTGACAGCCGGCGGTCTCAGACCTGTCTGACGGGGGGTTTGCGCAAATGTGGCACGTTTTTCCTTGATGACACGAACCAGCGGCATGCTGTCGGGTGACCGCGCCAATAGCGGCGCAATATCTTGCCAGACCCGTGTTGCAATATCATCGGCGGATTTTTCCACAACATGCTCTGCAGCACTGATCGTCACCGACGCAATCCGCCCCCTGACGAACAACCACTCGGCAAGCCCGCCCAGAAGACCGATAATCCGGGGCTCAGGTGCCGGCTGTCCCATATCGAAATGAACATTCACGATAGCTCGGAATTCGTCTGGAACGGTGATCGAAGGCAGCATTTCCCCCACCACCCCCGCCGGCAACGCCGAAATGACGACATCGTCATCGCCGAGGTATATCGTGTCACCCTGCACATCAAGGCAGACGACTCGTCCCTCTTTTATGCCTATACCCCGGCAACGGACACCTAAACGGATATCAACACCATTGGATTGCAGATAAGCCAGCGCAGGATCAACGAAGCTGTAACCGAGCCCCTGCTTTGCAAGAACCGGGCGGCAGGCCTGCCCACCCTGCATCAAGGTTTCCCGGATAACAGGGGCCAGCAGGCAGGCCGCGGCATTCTCGGGTTCCGTATTCAGCACGGCGACGGCAAACGGTTTCCAGAACTGTTCATAAAGCTCCCCGGTACCGGACAGCACCTCCGCAATTGTCTCCGCCGGTCCGGCTTTCAGCAATTTTCGGCTTCGCCAGTAATCCCTCAGCCGTGCGCCCGGGATGCCGTGGTGCGGACAAAGCAGGCGCCAGGGGATGCGCCCCCGGCCCATCCTTATTTCCCAACTCGCACCGGATATCACATCATGAAACGGGAACCGGGGGGGCAGAATGTCGATGGTGTGCGCCGCCCCGATACGATTCAGATACATCATGGCATCCGTATTGCCGCTCAAGACGAGATGGTTTCCATTATCAATATCGCAGCCGAGTATCTTGTCGAAAAAACTGCGGCAACGCCCGCCGGCTTGTGAAGCGGTTTCGATTAATGTTACGGCCCGTCCGCGTTCGCAAAGCATGCTCGCCGCCGCCAGCCCGGCAAGCCCGCCACCCAGCACGTAGACCCGCCCCACGCTCACCCGAACACCCCGTATCGGATTGCAATCATTAATTTTTCCAGCTTCGATGGGCCGACATCCTTTTCGAGGTTCAACCAGCCGCGTAACTGCAATTTTACGAGAATGCGGTGGTAGACCTGCATCATCATCACGGCAGGGCGGACCGCAGATGGATCGGCCTGACGGATCACCACCTCTGCATTTGCAAAGTGCGTTTCAGCCCGAACCGCCAGATTTTCACAGAGTTGGGGAAGTTCCGGTGCCGTGATCACATCCTCGACCCCATCCCCCCCCGCGCCTGCCTGCGCAAGCAGGTCTGCGGGCAGATACACCCGATCGCGACCTGCATCCTCGACGATGTCACGGAGGATATTGGTCAACTGCAACGCCATACCCAGTTCTGCGGAAAGACGGATTCCTTCGTCTTCACCCAATCCGAACACCCGGACGCATAAGCGGCCAACGGCACACGCCACCCGGTCACAGTAAAGCGACAGTTCATCCATATCCGCGATCCGCACGCGGGGAGCCGCATCCATCTCCATGCCGTCGATGACGGCCAGAAAGTCGCTCTTCTGGAGATTGAACGTGCGAACAGGTTTCAGTAGGGCCCTGCTGATCGGGTGATGGCAAGCCCCGCCGTACAATAGTTCTATTTCCCGCTGCCATGCATCCAGCAGCGTGCGTTTACGATCCAGCGGGAGCTCCCCGTCTGCAATATCGTCGACATCACGGCAAAAGGCATAAACCGCGAAAACGCCGCGACGGCGTTCCTCGTCCAGTCTGCGCATGGCCCAGAAAAAAGACGTGCCCGCTCGCCGCACCATCGCCTCTACATAGGCTTCGGGCGGTTCAGCCGGCAAATCCGGTTCCAGGGGCAAGGGCTCATGTACGCTCATCGCGGCATGGATACACTACCCGCTCTGGCCCGTCATCTGTTAGGATCAGGAATATGTTCGGCCTTTCCATGCCGCCCCCTGCCCGGCGTAATGCAACCGGGCGGAATCAAGTGTCATGACAGCATAAAGTATGCCGGCAAACGGCAGCGACAACGCCCATAATGCATTCAGGCGATACAGATCCAGTGTCGGCAGGTATGTCCACGCCATCACCAGCCAGGCCCCCGCCCCCAGCAGCGCCAACAGAGGATCAAGTTCGATCAGCCCCATGATCAACGCCAAGGGCGGCAATAGATACAGCAGAGCCATGCCGGTGAGCGTTGCAACCAGCAAAAGCGGGTTGTGATTGAGCTGCACATATGCGGTTCGGGCCACCATGCGCCAGATCGGCATCAGACTTTCATAAGACCTTAGGCTATGGGTCTCTGTTGACAGACCAAGCCAAACCGGCCGGAGCGGCTTGATCAGTCGCGCCAGGGCGCAGTCATCAATGATGCAATTTCGAATTTCAGCGATGCCGCCGGCATCCTTTAGCGAAGCAGCATGAACCAGCATGCATCCGCCTGCTGCTGCCGCCATTCTCGATTTCGGATCATTCACCCGCGGGAAAGGATAGAGCTTCTGAAAGAAATAGATAAACGCAGGGATCAGAAAACGCTCCCACACAAACCCGCAATGGAGCTTCACCATCTCCGAGACCAGACCAAGCTGTTCCGTCTCGGCTTTCGTGACCAGCCTGGTCAGGCTGTCGGGGGCGTGTTCGATGTCGGCATCTGTCAGAAGTACGTAGTCAGCATCGCCGGCCGCCGCGATGCCCTGGCTCACGGCCCACATCTTGCCGGCCCAGCCTTCCGCAAGCGGGGCACCCTCAATCACCCGCAGACGCTGATCTTCATCGTCTTCAAGAACGGCACGCGCTTCATCAGCCGTGCCGTCCGTACTGTTGTCATCGACCACGATAATCGAAAATGGCCCGGCATAGTCCTGATCAAGAAGAGCGCGGACAGTCCTGCCGATGCTTTCAGCCTCGTCACGGGCCGGAATGACGCAAACAATCCGGGGGAAAACTTTGATATTAACCTTAATCGAATTAAGCATCTGATCTGAATGCCAAAATTTCCCATGAAAAAGGCACAGATACAGCCATATCAACAATGAAATGGCGGCGAGGATCGCCATCAGGGGAAAAGCCCGGCAATCGCGCCACGCAGAACACAACAGGCATAACCGGATTTTGATAAATTAACGCGCATCGCCAGCGGGTCATTCTGTTCCAGTTTGTCGATCAGCGCATCTGCAATACGGATGATCGCCGCACTTTCCATCGCCAGTCGGCGGCTGGCGACCGTTTTCGGCAGTGGCCGGGCTTTGCTCATCAGTTGGCGTGTCGCATCTAGACAGCGATCAATGACAATCCGCAGTTCAGGTGACACTTCTGACCGGTTCAGCATGTCGGCATCCGCACCGGCATCCTTCATCCAGTTCATCGGCAGATAAACCCGGTTCATGGCCTTATAGTCATCCTGGCAATCCTGCAGATGATTTATCACCTGTAGCGCGTTACAGAGCGCATCAGATGCCGCATAGCCATCGGTTGCACCACCGGTAAGATCAATCAGATACCGACCGACCGGGGCTGCGGAACGGATGCAATACCGCATCAGATCATCCCAGTCGTCATAACGGTTTTTAATCGCGTCCTGCTTGAATGCATCGATCAGATCAAGGCAATGCTGTTCAGGGACCCCCGAAGCGATCAGGCTTTCGCGCATGCGCGTTCCGGTCAGATAGACCGGGTCAATCTCGCCCTCCCCTTTTACGGCAGCTGCAAAACCGTCAAGTCGGGTTATCTTCTCTGCAGATGTCAGAGCCGGATTATCGGCTATGTCATCTATGGCCCGTGCATAGCGATAGAAGACCGCGACATGCGGTCTGGCTTCCGGCGGCAGCAGAAAGGAACCTACGGGAAAGTTTTCATACGCAGCGTCCTTA
Organism: Rhodospirillales bacterium; assembly: GCA_040218645.1. GTDB lineage: Bacteria > Pseudomonadota > Alphaproteobacteria > Rhodospirillales > Casp-alpha2 > UBA4479. Next base: position 19,445 of record JAVJQZ010000003.1, on the reverse strand, counting down.
CCTGATGGCGTTTCGACTTCTGCCTCAGGCAGCGCTGACGGTTTGGTCACGGTTACTTCGTTGCCTCTTCGGTGGAGGCCAGACGGTCGGCGCGTGCCGTCTCAAGACGATTTTCAAGGATTTCCATAAGGGCATTTATATCACCCCCGTTATCGCGCATCACGGATGAAAATTCGGAGCGTTGCGCCTGCGCCATACTTAACCCTTCAACCATAACATCGATGACCTTGATAACTTCGCCCGAGCCCCTCACCCGCCAGTCGACACGAAGCGGTTTATCCGCATTCGGCCGCATCAAGGTCGTCTGCACAAGAGCTTCCATCTCGCCTACGGAACGCACCCCGGTAACATCCAGGGTTTCGCCTGAATAATTCTGAAAACGATGTGCGTAGGTCGAGACCATCAATTGTTCGAACAGGGCCAGGTATTGTTCTTGCTGCTCATCAGTGGCAGACCGCCAGTATCGGCCGCCCAGAACCCATCGTGCGATTGTCTTGAAGGCGATATATTCCTTCATGATTTCACGAAAACGCTGCTCCTGCTCTTCAAGAGTGACAGATTTGTCCGTCAGCTTCGTGATTGCATCTTTGGCCAGATTGACGATGAATTTTTCGGCTTTTGGCGGAAATTCCTCAGCAGCAGCCGTTGCCGGCAGAGACATAAGGGCCAACATGCCGACGACAAAAATCGTCTTCAGGGGTCGAACAAACATAACACCACCTCTCCGTCTACGCCGGGCAGTTTAACGAAAGACAGTGCATACTCAAAGCGTAGCGGATGAAAAAATCACTACGTAGTTGCCGAAATGCCATCAGATTTCGGCATTTTTCAATTCACCGGGATGCCGGTACAATCCCTGAAAATTCATGCATGTGAGGAGGATATCTTGGTTTGCTGTCATCATTACCAGTTACAGGCGGGGTGCGACGAAGCTTTCCGCGTCGACGGACAATCGCTGGTATTCGGCCCGGGGTGTTTGTCCGAAGCCGGTGCACATGCCTCAGCCCTCGGTCTCAAAAAAGCAGCTCTTTTCACGGACAAGGGTTTGTCCGCCTCGGACCACGTCGGAAAAGTTCATAAATCCCTCCTCGCCGCCGGGATCGATGTTGCAGTTTACGATGACGTCGCCGTGGAACCGACGGATGAAAGTTTCAAGGCAGCTGCTGCATTTGCCCAAAGCGGTCACTTTGACGGTTTCGTTTCTGTCGGTGGTGGCTCGGTTATCGATACCTGCAAGGCCGCAAATCTTTATGCGACCTACCCGGCTGAGTTTCTTACCTATGTCAATGCGCCGGTCGGTGACGGAGTACCGGCGCCTGGCCCGCTGAAACCGCACATCGCCTGCCCGACCACGGCCGGGACGGGTTCGGAAGCAACGGGCATCGCCATTTTTGATCTGCTCTCGATGAAGGCGAAAACCGGCATTGCTTCATTACACCTGAAACCCACGCTCGGATTGGTGGATCCGCATGTCACCCATACCCTGCCGAAAACCGTAATCGCGGCGACAGCATTTGACGTGCTGTCACATGCCCTGGAAAGCCTGACTGCGCGTCCGTTCACGGTAAGGGAAAAACCGGCGAACCCGGCTGCCCGTCCCTATTCCCAGGGCGGCAACCCCTGGAGTGATGTTATTGCCAAGGAAGCCCTGAAACTGGTCGGCGAACACATGGTCAGCGCCGTCACCGATCCGGAAAACCTCGAAGCCCGGGAATATCTGATGTGGGCATCTTCGCTCGCAGGGATCGCATTTGGTCAGGCAGGGTGCCACCTGCCTCATGGCATGTCCTATGCGGTTTCAGGGCTGGTAAAGGATTTCCGCCCTGATGGATATCCACAGGACATGCCCATGGTGCCGCATGGCATGTCCGTGATCCTGAATGCACCGTCGGTGTTCCGATTGACGGGACCGCATGCCCCGGAACGGCATCTTGCCGCCTATGCCTGCCTGGGGGGCACGCATGATGCAGGTCCGTCCGAAGCCGGTGAAACCGTGGCGGAACACCTGATCGGGATGATGAAAGCCACTGGCATTCCAAACGGTTTGCAGGGTGTTGGTTACGGCAGCGCCGATCTGGACAAACTGACAGACGGCGCATTTCCGCAAAAAAGACTATTGGGCCTGGCGCCGTGCCATATCGATCGCGAGGACCTTTATAAGCTGTTCAAAGGTGCTCTGAGTTACTGGTGATCAACCGGCACGTTCACGGAGTTCAGTCATCAATCCATCCGGAACATCCACGCCGTCTTTTTCGGATGCGGCACGGATATCGAGGCGCCGCACACCCGGCAGGCGTGTCCCCGGCTGACTGAGAATTGCTTCGGCGAGAACTTCCATCCGCTCGGCAAACTGGCCACCGGAAAATACCGTCGGGTCAATAACGATGAAGAACTGCCCGACATTTGGTGGTGCACCCTCGCCTTCAAAGAAGGAGGACGCTTCAAATCCGAAGTTTGATCCGGTCAGCGTAGCCGACAGGATTTCGACCATCAGAACAAGTGCCGAGCCCTTGGCGTCCCCCATCGGCAAGGACCAGCCGGCCAGAGCCGCCTTGGGATCGGTTGTCGGATTCCCCTCGGAATCGACGGCCCAGTCATCCGGTATCGTTTCCCCCCTGTCGGCGGCAAGCTTGATTTTGCCGCGCGCCACCTTGGCGGTTGAAAAATCTGCGACAATCGGTTCCGCATCGATGCGGGGACAGGCAAAGGCGACCGGATTGGTGCCGAAGATCGGACGATTACCGCCCCAAGGAGCGATACCGGCCGGTGAGTTTGAAAACCCCAGGGCGACAAGACCTTCGCGGGCAAAGGCTTCGACATGATGACCGGCAACGCCGCTATGATGCGAGTTACCGATCGCGACACCCACGATCCCCATTTCCTTGACCTTATCACACGCCGCATCATGGGCGGCTTCAATCGCCGGATAGGCAAAGCCCGAACGGGCATCGATACGGACCGATGCCGCGCGTGGAAATGTCACCTCAGGAACGGCAAAACCGTCGACCTTTCCGGACTTCGCCTGATCCGCATATGACGGCAGACGGAACACGCCGTGTGACGGAATGCCGTCTGCATCGGCTTTGATCAATGCGCGTGCTACCGCCGCAGCGTTATCGGCAGATGTTTCGGACGCTGTCAGTATCGCGACGGCAAGATCATGAAGCTCGGAAAGGGAATATTTAGTCATCTCTCGTTTCAACCCCTGAGACAATTGGCGACCGCATCCGCGATCATGTTGCTGACCCGGTCGTCAGCTTCAACCGTGCGTGCACCGGCATGCGGTGTCAGCAACAGGTTCGGCACGTCCTTGAACAGGTTATCCGCTTTCAGCGGTTCCACGTCAAAAGTATCCAGGAACGCCCCGCCGATGGTGCCGGCCTTCAGGGCAGCTACCAGGTCTTTTTCGTTGATGATCCCGCCTCGGGCTAAATTAAGCAGGTAGGCATCAGATTTCATCTTCGACATCATTTCGGTATCGAACATGTCCCGGGTTTCATCAGTCAGCGGCACATGCACCGTCACCGCATCGGCATCAGCAATCACCGCCTCCAAATCGGGGCGCGGTTCAACGCCGTGCTCGGCCCAAACCTTGTCACTGATATCGATATACGGATCCCAGGCTGTAACCGTCATGCCGACACCACGCGCACGCCACGCCAGCGCCTTGCCGATGGACCCGAAGCCGATAATCGCCAGGGTTTTCCCTGCGACTTCGCGGCCCATCATCCGCATGCGGGGCCAGCCGCCCGAGATCACCTCATCGGTCACGTGATAGGCATCGCGAAACATGACAAAGAGCCCGCCGATTGCAAGTTCGGCAACGGAATCGGAATTAGCACCCGTGGCGGGGAAGACTTCGATCCCCTTGGCTTTGCAAGCCTCGGTATCGATGTTGTCGAGGCCGACGCCCAGCCGGCCGACACATTTCAGGCTATCCGCGCTTTCAAGCACGACGCCCCGAACCTGGGTCTGGTTCCGCACGATCAGGCCAGACGCCCCCTGGAGGGCATCCGCAATGGCTTCGGGCTGGTCCCAAAGCTCCACATCGTAGTGAACGTCGAATTCTGATTTCAGGCGCTCAAGCGCACCCGGGTCGATAAATTCTGTAATGACGATATCGGTCATACTGCGCTTTTCTCTTGGTGAAAAAGGAAACGGCCGACACCGGAATGGTGCCGGCCGCTTTCACTTAAGCGCTACGGTAGAGTTTGGTCAACACGAACTGGCGATGACCAAGTGCTTCCGCCGCCGTCTGACGGCCGTTGCAGGTCCGCATCGTGATGTCGATCAGCCCGTCGCCGGCCTGGTCGAAATTCATCTCGCGGCGAAGGATACCCGAGCAGTCGAAGTCGATATGCTCACGCATGGTCCGCACCGTCCGCGGGTTTGCGGTCAGCTTGATCACCGGCTCGATCGGGTTGCCGACGACGTTGCCCTGCCCTGTCGGGAACAGGTGCACGACAAAACCGGCAGCTGCCTGCAGGGTCACGCATTCCGCAGCAGCCGACGACGTATCCATGAAGTAGAGACCGGCGCCCTTGGCGGGGTCTTCAGCTGGGCCGAGGACGTCAACGTACTTCGCTTTCTTGCCGATTTTCTCGAGGTTGCCGAAGGCTTTTTCCTCAATGGTGGTCAGACCACCCTCGATGTTGCCCTTGGTCGGCTGACTGTCGGAAAGATCGGACGTCTTGAACGGCTCGATAACCTCATCCATGTAGGCCTGCCAGGTCTTCATGAATTTCTCGCCGGCAGCTTTGGTTTTACCACGCGTTGCGCAAACCATTTCCGCACCGGTGATTTCAGACGTTTCACCAAAGCAGGTGGTCGCACCCCAGGCATCCATCTTGTCGATGAAGTTGCCGACGGTCGGGTTTGAAGCAAGGCCCGACGTGGTGTCGGATTCACCGCATTTGACGGAAATCCAAAGCTCGTCGACGGAGCAGGTTTCACGCTGCTTTTCAGACGCCCAGTGCAGGAATTCCTTGGCCTGGCGGGACGCTGCCCAGATGACCTTGTGATCCCCGTTCTGCTCAATGGCATAACCTGCAACCGGCTTGCCGGTCTTGGCGATGCCGTCGACAACGATCTGCGTCCATGCGGTTTCAATACCGATGACGATGACGGCAGCGACGTTCGGGTTGGAGCCGGTCCCGATCAGGGTCCGGAAGTGCAGATCAAGGTCTTCACCAAACTGCAGACGCCCGTAGGGGTGCGGAATGGCCATCGTGCCCTTGATGTTGTTGGCGACCGCTTCACATGCGGCGTTCGACAGATCGTCGAGCGGCAGCAGAATGACATGGTTACGCACACCGACACGGCCGTTTTCCCGGCGATACCCGGTGAAGGTCGGCTTGCCGCGCGAACGTACCGGCAAGTATTCCGGCTCCGGAATGTACAGCGGTGCGTCTTCGACAAGCTTGGGAACGACAGGTGATTTCGATTTCGCGACGGCTTTCTTTGATTTCTTGGCAGCCATGATTACCACCTCTTCGTCTTGACGTTATGGACATGGACGTGACAGCCCTTGGCGATATTGGCAATGGCTTTACCAATGTCGTGACCGTACTTGATGATCGTATCGCCCTTCTTGATGTCCTTGAGTGCGATCTTGTGGCCCAGCGGAATGGCGTCCTTGCTCTTCAGCTTCAACGTGCTGTCCTTGGCCATCAGCCAGCCTTCAAGGCCCGAGCCTTTTTTGACTGTCTCGACGACCACGACGCCGACGGTATCGGCGACTTCGTGGACAAGAAAATCTGGTGCTTTAGGCACTGTTCCCTCCATGGAATAAAGTTGTTTCACGGGAACACTAGCTTTCACCTTGCAAGAGTCAAGATATTCTTATAACTCTTATATAAGACTTATGGAGAAAGCCTTGAAAGACCCCTATCACCGCCCCGCCAGACAGCCGTTATACCTCTCCGTCCGCGACGCCGTGCTGAATCGGATCGGCTCGGGTGCATGGGCGCCCGGCGATATGCTGCCAAGTGAATTTGCGCTGGCGGATGAGTTCGGTGTCAGTCAGGGCACGATCCGCAAGGCCCTGGATGATCTGGCGGCACGCAATCTCGTCGTGCGCCGTCAGGGTAAAGGCACATTTGTCGCGGCCCACACGCCGGAACGCGCCCTGTTCCACTTCTTTCATATCGTCGCCGATGACGGGGCACGCGAACTGCCGACGAAAAGCCGCGTACTCAGTTGCCGCCGTCGCCGTGCCGACAGGCAGGAAGCAGAGAACCTGAAATTGGATCGTCTGGACCGGATCGTTGAAATCCGCCGGATCCGTGAAATGGACGGCAAGGCGGCTATTGCCGAAACGGTCTGCGTCCCGGCATCCATGTTTGCCGATCTCGACAAGCGCGCCATCGAAGAAGTGCCGAACGAGTTGTATCAGATGTATGAGGAACGCTACGGCATCACTGTCCACAGGGCATCTGAAAAGCTCCGTGCCGTGGCAGCCAGCCATGAAGAAGCGTCTCAGCTTGGCATTCGCACAGGTACACCATTACTGGAAATTGCCAGGATCGCCGAAACCCTCGACGGGCGGCCCGTTGAATTACGCACCAGCCGCTGCCTGACCGACAGGCGGCATTACCAGTCGATCATCGTTTAAATATGAAAGCTCAGGCAGACGCCTGCTGGCCATACCGGCGTGCCCAGACCGCCTGCACACCGTCAGCCGCATTCTGGTATGCCGCCGACATCGCATTGGCGGACTTGCCCCAGCCCGCCAGATCGGCCCCTTCGGCGATTTCAAAAGCATCGAAGCCGCAACGCTGCATGAAGGCATATTGGTCACGCAGCACGTTTCCCGTTGCTCGAATTTCGCCTTTGTAGCCGTATCTCTGCCGCAAAAGGCGGGCCTGCGAATAAGCGCGGCCATCGGTATAGGCCGGGAATGTAAGAAAAACTGCATCAATGGCTTCGAGATCATCGACGATCTGCGCGGCCGACTGATCGTTTTTGAGCGAGACCGCAACCCGCGCATTACGCTGTTTCAGCGTGTCGACTTCATCCAGCCAGCGCTCCAGCGAAACAACCACAGACACTTCATCGGCAATGTCTGCATCATCTTCAACACGCACCCATTCATCGGTCACGATCTGACCATCCTTAAGCAGCGGCATTTTGTTTCTCCCCGAACAGTGCGGTCTTGAAGGGTGTCTCACCCAGCCGCCGATACGTCGCGATAAAAGATTCACCGTCATTTCTGTGCTTCAGATAGGTTTCAACCACGGTTTCAACGGCATCGACGATACCGGCACTGGAGAACGCCGGGCCGACGATCTTGCCGATGGATGCATTCTCATCGGCGCTGCCGCCAAGGGTAAGCTGATAGTATTCCTCCCCTTTGCGGTCGACACCGAGGATTCCGATATGTCCGGCGTGATGGTGACCGCAGGCATTGATGCAGCCCGATATATTCAGTGTCAGCGCACCGATATCAAACTGGCGCTTGATGTCGGCAAAGCGGCGCTGAATGCGCTGTGCGACCGGGATGGAACGGGCATTGGCGAGCCCGCAGTAATCAAGCCCCGGGCAGGCAATAATATCACTGATCAATCCCAGGTTCGGTGTCCCCAGCTGGATTTCATCGAGCTTTTTCCAAAGCGTGTAGACATCCGATTTCCGGACGTCGGCAAAGACAAGATTCTGCTCATGCGCCACCCTGATTTCACCGAATGAATACTGTTCGGCAAGAGAAGCGATGGCATCCATCTGTGCCGCGGTCGCATCCCCCGGCGCACCACCGATCGGTTTCAGTGAGATGTTGACGATCGCGTAACCTGGTTTTTTGTGCGGCGCCAGGTTGGCGCGAACCCAGCGGCCGAATGTGGGGTTTTCAAACTGCTTCACCTGAAACGCATGATCGTGGTCCGGCAGGTCTTCGTAATCAGGATCGGTGAAGTGCGAGCGGACACGCGCAAGCTCTGCGTCCGGCGGGTCAATTCCCTCTTCTTTCAGGTTCTCCCATTCGGATTCAACCATCTCGCGGAGCGCATCAATGCCGGTTTCGTGCACCAGGATCTTGATCCGCGCCTTGTACTTGTTATCGCGGCGGCCAAGCTGGTTATAGACCCGAAGAATGGCTTCCAGATAGGACAGCATGTATTCGGCCGGCAGAAATTCACGCACGGTACGACCGATCATCGGCGTGCGGCCAAGACCACCGCCGACCAGTACTTCGAAGCCGATCTGCCCGCTATCATCACGTTTCAGGATCAGCCCGATATCATGGAATTTCACCGCTGTCCGGTCATGAGGTGAACCGGTAACCGCAATCTTGAACTTACGCGGCAGGAACGAGAACTCCGGATGCAACGAAGACCACTGACGGATCAATTCCGCCCAGACACGGGAATCGTCAAGCTCTTCGGGATCAACCCCGGCGAACTGATCCGCGGTCGTGTTGCGAATGCAGTTTCCGGACGTCTGGATCGCGTGCATCTCGACGGATGCCAGCTCTTCCAGTATGTCCGGCGTGTCTTCAAGACGGGGCCAGTTGAACTGGACATTCTGACGCGTTGTGAAGTGTGCATATCCCCTGTCATAGGTCCGGGCAATCTGGGCCAGCTTGCGCATCTGCGCTGAAGACAGCAGACCGTACGGGATCGCCACGCGCAGCATATAAGCATGAAGCTGCAGATACAGACCGTTCATCAGCCGTAACGGCCGGAATTCGTCCTCGGATAGTTCGCCCGACAGGCGGCGGGCGACCTGTTCCCTGAACTGGGATACGCGTTCGGTAACGAACGTCTGGTCAATATCATCGTATTTGTACATCGCTCAGATTCCGTTCATGAAAACGGCGGAAACATCGGTGCGGGGGTCGAAATGCTCCGGCACCATTTTCTTTGCAAAAGCCGGGTGGATCGATGGCCCAAAAGCACGGATCTGCTCACGATACGTTGTGGGTGTCACAACCCGTGCTCGCCCCTCGGGAACGCGGACATCCGCTTCAATCAGATATGCGCCGACAACGGACTGCGATGCTTCCGCCTCTGCAATCAGCTCGGCGATATCATCTTCTCGCTCGGCAATACGGGCATCGTCGATATGACGGGTCCATTCGCCGTCGTAACCGAGAAAAACCACAATCCCATCGCTAAGTCTGTTTGCTGTCGCCAGTTGTACCGACATTTTCAATCTCCATAGGCATGATGAATCGCCTTTATTACGTATATAATTGGGAGAAATAGCACATAATGTCAATTAAATATGTGAAATAAATATAATTTACATTTATTTATAGTATTATTAATTTTAAATGGGTTTGCTGATGACCTTGATTCTGGAGGTGCGCAATGGAATGCGGCTCCGATCCACCAAAACCGATACGTCTGGAATAATTTCATCCAGCCTATCAAGGACTGCACCGGCGTTCGCCGGTCTGTCGTCGGGCTTCCTCTCAAGACATGACTCGATCAATTTCACCAGTTCTTCGGGGATGCCGAACCGGCCTGCCCGCATTGGCGCCTTGTTTGATGTCAGCCGGCCGCTCAACATCCGGTACATGACGACACCGGCGGAATAGACATCGGACCGTGCATCGACCTCTCTGGCGCTTTTGCGTTGTTCCGGGCTGATGTATTCCAGTGTGCCGACCCAAATCCCTGACCGGGAACCCTGGGCTCCAGGCACTTTGACCATGCCGAAATCACATAGCTTCACCTTTCCCCTATTCTTGCTATCGAGCAGAACATTCGGTGGCTTGATATCCCGGTGTACCAGACCGGATTTGTGAAGTTCCCCAAGGCCTGCCAACATCTGACGCCAGATTTCAACCGCACGGCGGGGGGACACCGGTCGCGGCCGCCATTTCCGATCCAGTTTTTCGATCTCTTCGGGTGTTTCAGCGTCTTCGCCGATTTCAAACAGCAGATTGGCTTCCAGAAAAGGCATCACGAAATACGGCAATCCATCCTCGGTTTCGCCGACATCGATGACCTGAACCAGATTGGGATGATCGAATCGCGCCATCAGGTTCGCTTCCTCTATGAAGCGGGCACGCCAGAAAGCCTCCCCGTATTTCGCTTTCTTCCCGACATTGTCCCCTTTCGGATGGAACACCTTCACGGCAAAGTAGCCATCCTTCCCGGGGTCACGGGCTATGTAAATATCCGAAAACCCTGTATCGAGCAGCGGGGTCTCGATCTCGTATTTGCCGATCCTGTCCATCATGTGAGAATGCCAAAGCCCCATCGGCAGCGCAAAAGGAAAGGGCCCGCAACGCGCAGGCCCTCCTCCAATCCGTTTTGATCGCAGATTACCACTCCAGTTTTTAGACACCTTCGAACGTCAGCTCGCTGCCGTCCGCCAGTTCGATCTTCCCGGAGGATTCGCTGTCGAAGACAATCCCGTCTTCGGTTTCAGTGTATGTGGCGCCCTCATCGAGTTGCAGTGTCCAGCCGCTATCCCCACCTGGGCCGCTGTCGACGCCATCCAGTTGGATGGTATCCGACCAGCCGTTGCCGCCATCGAAGTAATCAGCACCATCGCCGGCCCCGAAGATGAACAGGTCATCGCCCTGGCCACCGTAGGCTTCGTCATCACCGGCGCCGCTTTCTATGACGTCATCGCCGCCACCGCCGTAGATGGTGTCGTTACCGTCACCGCCGTAGATGGTGTCGTCGCCATCACCATTGGCTTCATACCCGACCTGGTCACCGTAGATGATGTCGTCACCTTCGCCCCCGTCGAGGACGTCGCTGCCCGTGCCGCCGCTGATGGTATCGTTACCGGCGCCGCCGTCGATGGTATCGCTGCCGCCACCGGCGTCATCGTACCAAAGGTCACCATGCAACTGGTCATCATCGGCACCGCCGTCGATCACGTCATCACCGCCACCGCCGTAGACAGTATCGTCACCTGCACCGCCGAAGAGCGTGTCGTCTCCGTCGGCACCGTCATGATACCACTGATCGCCGAACATCTTGTCGTCGCCATCACCGCCGGCCATGACGTCGTCGCCACCCCAGCCGGTGAGAGTGTCATTGCCGCCGGAACCTGTTTGATCGTAACTGCCCGGATCGGCAATATCGATCCCTTCGCTGACCAGTACATGGTCGTTAACGGAGGATGTCACCGTAACGGTCCGTGTATCACCATCTGCTTCTGTCGCGGTTGCCGAGACATTCAGATCGAAAGCCGCCGTACCTGACGGGACAGTCATTTCCAACCCATCAAGATCCGCTTCAGAGAACGACCACGTCCCGTCGCCGTTATCCGTCCCCGCGCTGAAGATCACACCGTCCGGCAGATCGGCGACTGTGACCGAGAGCGTTTCCGAGCCATCCGTATCGGTCAGGTTCGCGGTGATGTCGACCGGATAGGTGGTGATTTCCTCGCCTGATCCTTCGGACATCATATCTTCGACCCCAAGCTCGTAGAGGTCTTGAATCTGCTCATCGGTCAGCGGTGCGTCATAGATCGCAATATCGTCGATATGCCCGTCAAAGAAATCGGTCATGCTGTTCGCGGTATTGTCACCGCTCGACGATTGCGAGGCACCGAAAGTCCAGGGGTTTTCGTTACCCTGAAGACCACCTGTATAGCTGGGGTCAGACGCAACGAGCTCTCCGTTCTGGAAGATTTTCATGCCGCCTTCACCCCAGGACACCGTGACCTGGTTCCATTCACCCGAAGACACGCTGCCGCCGGAAATGGTGTGGCTTGAATTCTCGTCCTGCATACGCAGTTCGAGCTGGCCGCTGGAATTGATCGACAGATTGAAGTGCCCACCGTCGTCATAACCGGAAGAATCTGAAGATGCCAGCGTGCCGTCATTGCTCTCGTCGGAGTTGAACCAGAGGGTCAACGTTCCGCTTGGCGGCTTCAGCGCCGGGCTGTGATCGACCTCGATGTATTGACCGTCACTGTCCTTGAACTCGGCACCGGTATTCAGTTCTGCTGACACGCCGCTGTGCGCTCCGGAATGGTGAATATTCGATGAATCGTCCATATCCAGGTCGTTTTTGGACCAGGATTCACCGACCGAATGACCGTCATGGTCACCGATCTGATCATTCATGGTCAGCCCGCTGGTCTCGTCCAGATTCCAGTAAGCGACCGGCTGCGGCGTAACCGTCGTTGTCGTACCTTCGCCGACATCAACCGTCAGTTCAGGCGCATCCGCATCCCCCGTCACGTCAACGCTGAGCGTGGCTGTCGACGAGACCGAGTCCCCGGACGACGTTTCCGTCGTCGTCGCCGTAATGGTCAGATCAAAGTTGTCACTGCTGTTTTCCGGCGGCGTGATCGTCAGACCTTCGAGCTGATCTTGCGTCACCTCGGCCGAACCGTCGGCGATGGTGATGGTGTTGCCCGCACCATCCTTGAGCACCGCACCGTCCGGGATATCCGAAATCGTGATCGACAGGGTCTCGGAACCGTCCTGGTCCGCCATATCGATATCGATATCCAGCGCAATTGCCGTGTCTTCGGTACCCGAGGCATCGCCTTCGGTAATCGTTGCGCCTTCTGCAGCCGCATCGACATCCGGCACCGTGACCGAGAATGTAGTCGTCGTCGTAGCCGTATCGCCGTCATCTTCGGTAGATGTCGCCGTCACGGTGACGTCGAAGTCCTGGGCGTCGTCCGGCAGCTTGACCGAAAGACCCTCGACATCGGCCGCATCCACCGTCCACGAACCGTCCTGATTCTGCGTCCCGGCCGACAGCACGGCGCCGTCAGGCAGGTCATCAATCGTCACGGACAGGGTTTCGGAGCCGTCCGTATCCGTCAGCGCCGCCGAGAGATCCAGTTCAACTTCGAAGCCGAAGCCGTCACCGGCACTGATTGTCTGTGTTTCCAGCACGTCACCGTCACCGTCGACAACGGAAAGCGTGATGTCGTGAGGACCGCCATCGCCTGCCGCGAGTGTGACCTGGATATTGTTGACGTCATCCGCATCAACCGTCCACGTCCCGTCTTCGTTTTCAGTGCCGACGTTCAGCGTCGCACCTGCCGGCATGTCGGAAACAATGACACTGACGTCACCACCGCCGGTTTCATCAGGGATCGAGTAATGCCCGTCGTTTTCAAGAACCACACCTTCCGGCGGCTCCGCATATAGCATGTCGCCGGAGATGGTCTCGCCGTTCAGTTCGACACTCAGAACCTGATCGCCACCGTTTTCCCAATATGTGATCTCAATCGGGTACAGCCCGCCCTCTTCGACCGTGAACGTGCCATGCGAGTCAGATGCACCCCGGTTCCCGTCAAATTCCGTCACGGTTTCACCGCCGACATTCAGCCGGAAACCGTCATCCGTACGGCCGGTAAAAGTGTGGGTGCCAGGTTCCAGATAGATATAGCCAGTCATCTGCACGGCGAAGGTCTCGGCGCTGGCCGAAAGATCACCGCTGCCGCTGGCGGCATCATCACCCAGGAAGCCGCCGATACTGCTGCCGCCTGAATAATCGACCTCGGTTGCCGTAAAGCTGGCAGACGGCGAATTGCCATCAATCATGCTGTCGATCTGATTCAGATTGCTGAGGCTGCTCGACGTATTGTAAACCGCACCGCTCAACCCGGAACCGCCGGGCAGTTCATACGGCTGTGCCGCACCATCTTCGATGGCCGAGGTGATATCCGCGGATACGTCCACATCTATGGTCTGCTGCAGCGGCATGGCGTCGACATCCCCCGCCTCGACCGTCGGCTCGTCGGCAACACCGACAACGTCGACATCGATACTCGCCGTATTCGTCGTGGTCTCGCCCGAGGCTTCCTCGGTGGTTACGGTCGTGACCGTCAGCGAGAAATCTTCATTGCTGTCCGACGGCGGTGTTATCGTCAGCCCTTCAAGCTGATCGGCACCAACCTCGGCGGAACCACCTGAAATCGTGATGACGTTGCCACCTGCATCGTGCAACACGGCGCCGTCGGGAATGTCCGAAATCGTGATGGTCATCGTTTCCGAACCATCGGTATCAAGCTGGGTCACATCGATATCCAGCGCGATTGCGGCATCTTCGTTCCCGGTCGCACTCGCTGTTTCGATTGTTGCACCTTCGGCTGTGTCGTCGAACACAGGCACATCCACACTGAGTGTCGTGGAGACAGTGTTGGTATCGCCGTCGTTCTCGGTCGACGTCGCGGATACAGCCAGATCGAAGTCAGCCGTTCCTTCCGGTACTCGGATGGAAAGACCTTCAAGCTGACCCGAGGTCAATTCCGCTGCCCCGTCCGTTATGGTGATTTCGTTGCCCGCACCGTCCAGCAGCACGGCACCATCCGGCAAATCGTCAATGGTGATGGACAGGCTTTCCGAACCGTCCGTATCGGACAGGCCCGATGTGATATCTAGATCGAAGCTGACCATGTCTGGTTCAAGATCGACCTCTACCGTCTCGGTCGCCAGCGTCGTATCCCAGTCGTCGCCGGTTTCGATCCTGAAGTTGTCGATAGCCATCCCTTCGCTCGACGATGTCGCATCGGTATGCATTTGAACCTGAACCTGGCCGTTTTCATCAAGCGTGACTTCGAAGCTATAGCTGTTGTCATTATCACTGGACGAATTCAGAACCTGTTCTCCGTTCATGGAAACCTGGAAGTAGTCCGTATGTGAACCGCCTTCGTCCCACCCGCCGTAGTCTTCGGTATCGAATGAGATCGTAATTGTCTGACCTGCATGCTCCTCGCCGAAGTCAAAGGTCTTCGTGGCCGTGTCACCATCGCTGATATTCATCGTGCCGTTCGAACATGAGACATCGTTACCCCAGCCCGGTGCGCCACTGCTGAAGTTCTCACTAACTAGCGTTTCACCTGCCTCGCCCGGCCCTTCGACCGTAATGCTCAACGACACGTCGGTGGCTTCCGAACCGTCAGCCGGCGTGATCGTCAGATCTTGAAGATCTGCCGCATCCAGCGTCCAGGAGCCGTCACCGTTATCCGTACCACCGGAAAGCATCGCCCCGGCAGGCACGCCGGTCACGATCACGGTTGCCCCGGCGGTCCCGGCGGCGGTCATCGTATCATCCGATACTTCAACATCCGTCGTGCCGCCGGTCTGCTCACCTTCACTTATGCTGGCACTCAGTTCCGGCGCATCGGCAACCCCTGTTACATCGACGTCCAGCGTCGCTGAGGCGGTGCTCGTCTCGCCCGTGGATTCCTCGGTGGTCACGGTCGTGACCGTCAGCGAGAAGTCCTCGTTACTGTCTGTCGGCGGCGTGATCGTCAGACCTTCAAGCTGGTCCGCACTGATCTCGGCAGAGCCGCCCGTGATGGTGATCACGTTGCCGCCCGCATCGTGCAGCACGGCCCCATCCGGAATGTCGGATAGCGTGATCGTCATGGATTCCGAGCCGTCGGTATCCAGCTGCGTGATATCGATATCGAGTGCAATGGCCGTATCTTCATTGCCGGCTGCATTCGTGGCATCGATGGTCGCGCCTTCGGCGGTGGTATCCAGTTCAACGCCAGCAGCACTGATTGTCGTGGTCACCGTCGCCGTGTCGCCATCGTTTTCGGTCGATGTCGCAGTGACCGTGAAGTCGAATGCATCACCGGCATTGTCACCGCTCAGCGTTACCGTCAGGCCTTCAAGATCGCCTGCATCAACGGTCCACGAACCGTCTTCGTTCTGCGTCCCGGCGGACAGCACCGCCCCGTCCGGCAGATCATCGATGGTGATCGACAGGCTTTCCGATCCGTCCGTATCTGTCAGGCTCGAGCTGATATCCAGCGGGTATTCGACGGATGTCTCACCACCTTCAACGGTTGTAAATTCGATGGAGTGGATGAGATAGTCATCGTTCTCGCCCGGTGCCGAGAATACGATCTGGTCGAACGACCCGCCGTCGTCGGCGGTCAGGGTGATCGGCGCATCGACGTTATCGGTGACCCCCGTCACCTGGCCTTCGCCGACTTTCACGCCGTCACGATAGATTTCATATGTGGCATCTTCCGTGTTGCTCAACCAAGCAAAGGACACGTCCGCCGAAGAAATATCGTCATCGAACGATACGACGATCTGCTCGGAAACACCCTCGTCTGCATCGAAGCCAAGCTCCGAGCCGGCGGCATCCGGTGTGTCGCCGGTAACGCCGAAACCGCCCGGGCTTTGATTATAGGTCAGGTTATCCGGTGATGCGTCGGACAGAGATCCATCCGGGTTGACGCTACGGCCAGCGACCGTAAAGCCGGAGTCGGTGCTCGTGTAATTGTCCGCGCCAATCGTGACTTCGACTTCCTCACCGCCCGTCTGTGTGATCGTCGGCTCACCCAATTCTGCGGTCAGAGTCGGCGCATCGGCAACCCCCGTCACATCGACATCGATCGTCCCGTCGACGGTGACCGTCTGTCCGTCTTCTTCGGTCGTCACCGAGACACCAAGCGTAAAGTCTGCATTGGAATCCGTCGGTGGCGTGATTGTCAGGCCGTCCAGCTGATCCTGCGTAACCTCGGCGGAACCGTCGGTTATGCTGATTTCATTCCCACTCGCATCATGCAGAATGGCACCGCTCGGAATATCCGTCAGTGTGATCGATGAAATATCGTCAACACTGGAGACATCGATATCCAATGCAATTGCCGAGTCTTCATATCCGGCGGCATCCGCGGTCGTCAGGTCAGCTTCGTCGACAACGCCGTCGACCGTGATCGAGACGGTGGCCTGATCTTCCCCACCCTGGCCGTCGGAGACGGTATACGAGAAGTCGGTCTCGCCGTTCCAGTTCTCGTCCGGTGTAAACGTGTAGGTGCCATCCTCGTTATCGACGATGGTGCCGTGTTCCGGCTGATCGAAGCTGGTGATCGACAGCGTGTCGCCGTCGACATCCGTGTCGTTGCCGAGCAGATCGGCGGCGGTGAACGTGATCGTGCCGTCCTCGGTGCCGGTCAGCGCATCATCGCCGGCCACCGGGCCGTCGTTGACGGAATCCACATCAACCGTAAACGTGGACGTCGTCGTTGCTGTATCACCGTCATTTTCAGTCGACGTTGCAGTTACCGTCAGATCAAACGAGCCGTTGTAATCATCCGGCGCCGTGATCGTCAGTCCGGCAAGCTGGTCAGTACCAACATCAGCCGAACCGTCCGTGATCGTCACTTCATTCCCGCTGGCATCAGTCAGAACCATGCCGTCCGGAATGTCGGAAATCGTCACAGAAAGGGTTTCCGAACCATCGGTGTCCGTCAAAGCGGAGGATAGATCGAGCGAAATCGCCGTATCCTCATCACCCGACACATCAGTTGCCGTCAACGTCGGTGCATCGGCATCACCGGTCACACCCACATCAATCGTCGCCGATGATGTGGAAATCGCACCGGAGGATTCTTCCACGCTCGTGGTCGTTACCGTCAACGAAAAATCTTCGTTGGAATCTTCAGGCGGCGTGATCGTCAATCCATCGAGCTGGTCCTGTGTAACCTCGGCCGATCCGTCCGTTATCGTAATCTCGTTGCCGCTTGCATCGAGCAATATGGCACCATCCGGAATATCCGAAATCGTGATGGTCAGATCCTCGGACCCGTCGACATCCAGCTGCGTCACATCGATATCAAGTGCAATGGCGGTATCTTCGGTACCCGCAACATCAGCTGTTTCAATCGTCGCCCCTTCGGCCGTGGTGTCGGTTGCCGTTCCCGTTGAGGAGATCGTTTGAGAAACGGTCGCCGTGTCCCCATCGTTCTCCGTCGCCGTGGCGCTGACGGAGAGATCGAACGACTGTCCGGCATCGTCACCACGAATGGTTACGGTCAGACCTTCGAGATCATCAGGCGTCAGAGTCCACGAACCGTCATCATTCTGTGACCCGGCGCTGAGTTCAGCGCCCTCGGGCAAGCCGTCCACGGTGATTGAGAGAGTTTCGGAACCGTCCGTATCCGTTAGACTTGATGAAATATCGAGGTCATACGTGACCACCGTTTCAGTATCGGTATCCGGCCAGCGCACGATATCAGCGTCACCAATCACATCACCGTCACCGAATGCAATGGCTTCGATATTGTTGACGGTCAGTGTCTGCCCAGTATCAAGATCGACGATCTGCGCACTGATCTGACCGTTGTTATTGGTCAGGTTGTTGATCTGGTAGGATTCCCGATCTTTGCCCATCATCACGGTGTCCTGTCCGGATGCACCGGCAACCGATGTATTGCCGCCGATGTTGCCGTTGAACACAACCTGGTCACCACCAGAACCCATGTTGATATTGTTGCCGCCGCCCGTATCACCGTTGATCACCAGCAGGTCGTCGCCTGCCTGCAATGAAATATTCTGGTTCATCGGCATACCGTCGAGCACGACGACGTCATCACCCGACGTCGTCGTGGCGCCGGTTGCTGCCATGTTACCCCAGCCGCCTTCGCCAGTGTTCTCGTAACTGACTTGCGGCTCGCCCATGGTGACGCTCAGGGTCGGTGCATCAGCAACACCGACGACATCGACATTGACCGAACTATCGACAGTAACTGTCTGACCATCCTGCTCCGTCGTCACAGAGACACCCAGGGTAAAGTCGACGTTGGAATCATCCGGCGCCTGGATCGACAGACCTTCAAGCTGGTCCTGTGTAACTTCGACCGACCCGTCGGTGATCGTGAGTTCGTTCCCGCCGGCGTCATAAAGTTTCGCACCGTCCGGAATGTCATTGATCGTAATGGACGAAATATCGTCCACGCTGGACACGTCGATGTTTAACGGAATGGCCGCGTCTTCATTACCGGTCGCATCATCCGCCGTGATAACAGCTTCATCGACAACGCCATCGACGGTGATCGACGCCGTCCCCGTATCCGTCGCCGTCCCGTCGGAGACGGTGTATTCGAAGGTGTCGGTGCCGTTCCAGTTCTCGTCCGGATTGAAGGTGACCGTGCCGTTTTCGTTCAGCGTCACCGTGCCGAAGCCCACATCCACGCTCTCGCCGGCGGCGATGTCCTGGCCATCAATCTGTGTCACGGTCAGGGTGTCGCCGTCCAGATCGGTGTCGTTGGCGGTGAGGTCGAGGGTGACCGCGGTATCTTCATTGGTGGTGGCGGCGTCGTCCGTCGCGACCGGGCCGTCGTTGACCGCATCCACATCGATGGTCGCGGTGCCGGTGTCCGTCGCCGTCCCGTCGGAGACGGTGTATTCGAAGGTGTCGGTGCCGTTCCAGTTCTCGTCCGGATCGAACGTCACCGTGCCGTTTTCGTTCAGCGTCACCGTGCCGAAGCCGACATCGACGCTCTCGCCGGCGGCAATGTCCTGACCGTCGATCTGTGTCACGGTGAGGGTATCCCCGTCCAGATCGGTGTCGTTCGCCGTCAGGTCGAGGGTGACCGCGGTATCTTCATTGGTGGTGGCAGCATCATCGGTGGCAACCGGCCCGTCATTGACCGCGTCCACATCGATGGTCGCGGTACCGGTGTCCGTCGCCGTCCCATCAGAGACGGTGTATTCGAAGGTGTCGGTGCCGTTCCAGTTCTCGTCCGGATTGAACGTCACCGTGCCGTTCTCG